>NZ_BAVQ01000113.1 GCF_000524475.1 Tomitella biformata AHU 1821
ACAACCATTCCCAGCACGGCCGCTGGGATGGACGCCCTGACCCGGATGCTCACCGCCGTCAGCGTGCCCGTCGACGTGATCGCCGAGCCGACCTCGATGACCTGGGTCGGCATTCATGCCGCCGTCGGCACCGCGGGAGCCCGCTTCTATTTGATCGGGACCAAGCACTCCGCCCGTCTGCGGGCCGCGGTGGCCGGCAAGAACAAATCAGATGTGATCGACGCGCACCTGCTGGCCAAGGCGCTCGACCTGTTCGACCTCAAGCCCCTCGCCCGGGACGAGGGCGGAGCCGAGGCGATCAAACGCTCGGCGCTCTCTCGGGCCGACGCGCGGGTGCACCTGGACCA
>NZ_BAVQ01000112.1 GCF_000524475.1 Tomitella biformata AHU 1821
GTCTCGCCGACAGGCTTGGTGGAGCCTGCCGATCAGCGACACGAGCGGGGCGAACGATTCGCTCGTCGCCCCCCCGAGCGCCGATACAGGCGAGCGCGGCAGGGAAGGAACCACGAGCCCATGACCTCCATAGGCACCACCCATGATCCCACCACTATCCGC
>NZ_BAVQ01000111.1 GCF_000524475.1 Tomitella biformata AHU 1821
CCCTGGCGGCGGCGGACGGCGACCATCACCTGATCGCTGGACACCGACAGCCTCCACGGTGACGGCGGCCAGACACCGGTCGTTGGCGCCAACGGGATGCTCCCAACGCCCACATATCCACAGTGAGCCGCACCCGTTCGACGGTGTGCCCGGGCATGACCGCGGAGTTCCTTCCCGCCGTCTCGCCGAC
>NZ_BAVQ01000110.1 GCF_000524475.1 Tomitella biformata AHU 1821
TCCGCGCCGATCATCGTCAACTCGCAATCACACGCCAAGCGCTGCGCCGCGGCCATGGAGATCGAGTTCAGATGAGACATCCACCCCCGCCCGGTCCGCTCGAAAACGTCCTTGATGCGGCCGTCCTTGATCATCTCGATGGCCTCGGCATGGGTGGGGATATCCCCGAA
>NZ_BAVQ01000109.1 GCF_000524475.1 Tomitella biformata AHU 1821
ACCGCCGTCGTCACCGTCACCGAATGACCGGCAGAGGTGGAGTTGCTGAAGCCCGCGTCCGCTGTGAACACAGCCTTCACATCAAAGGTGCCCTCACCATCAAACGTATTCGACAGGGTGTACTCCGACTGACCAGCCGTCACCGCAACAGCGGCACCCGCATTCGCACCATCGACCGTCAACTGCAGACTGCCCGTCGCACCCACCGGAGCGACCGTCGCCGTGAAATTCTCCGTCGCACCCGTCTCCACCTCGGTTGCGCCCGACAGAGTCGTGGTGGTGTCGACATCCGGGACGACCGCCGTCGTCACCGTCACCGAATGACCGGCAGAGGTGGAGTTGCTGAAGCCCGCGTCCGCTGTGAACAC
>NZ_BAVQ01000108.1 GCF_000524475.1 Tomitella biformata AHU 1821
GCTTCGACCGCGGCCATCGCCAACTGCCCGTCTTCCGCGGCGGCGGTGATACCAAAATGCGCCATCCCATCGGGCCGGGGGCGGAGTGTGGCGGTGCGCCGGACCAAGGCCTGTTCGGCGCGGCGGCGCATCGCGTCGGGGTCATGGGCGAAGATCGCCCG
>NZ_BAVQ01000107.1 GCF_000524475.1 Tomitella biformata AHU 1821
AGTAGGCAATGTTCTACTGCGGGAGCTCATGGGTGGAACACTGACACGTATCCCTGTTTTGGGTCCTGGCCTTTGTGCTGGGAGGGGGTCTAGTCGACATACTGTTGGGTCCTGAGGGAACACGCGTTAAGCGGGTTTTTTCAGTACTACATGGACATGGCCCGCCGG
>NZ_BAVQ01000106.1 GCF_000524475.1 Tomitella biformata AHU 1821
GTCTACGACCAGCTCGGCTTCAACATCGTCGGCGACGACGTGTTCCGGGACTTGGTCATCGCCCGGATCATCGAGCCCACCTCGAAGGCCGACACCCAGCGTGTCCTCGACGACCTGGGCGCAGAACCGGTGTCCTACAAGACAATCCAACG
>NZ_BAVQ01000105.1 GCF_000524475.1 Tomitella biformata AHU 1821
GTGTTCCCGAACTCCATCATCCTGCCCGGTCAGGGCTCGGCGTTCTGGTATCGGGCGCGGCCGGTGGACAACGATCCCGATAAGGCCCTGTTCGAGGTGTTCAGTCTGGATCAGATCCCGGTGGCGGACTACGACCTCAAGCGCGAGTTCACGCCGGAGTACTTCGACGATTGGCG
>NZ_BAVQ01000104.1 GCF_000524475.1 Tomitella biformata AHU 1821
TCGACGGGCACGCTGACGGCGGTGAGCATCCGGGTCAGGGCGTCCATCCCAGCGGCCGTGCTGGGAATGGTTGTGCGCGTGGTCTTCTCAGTGCCGTCGTCGCGGTATTCGATGAGTTCGCATTGGTGGTTGGCGGTGATCGCGCAGTCGATCCCGGCGCGGGCGCGGATAGTGGTGGGATCATGGGTGGTGCCTATGGAGGTC
>NZ_BAVQ01000103.1 GCF_000524475.1 Tomitella biformata AHU 1821
GGACGAAGTCGTAACAAGGTAGCCGTACCGGAAGGTGCGGCTGGATCACCTCCTTTCTAAGGAGCATCTCCAACACATGCCGTCATGTAGTTGATGTGTGTGGTTGGCAGAGCCCGTTGAGTAGGCAATGTTCTACTGCGGGAGCTCATGGGTGGAACACTGACACGTATCCCTGTTTTGGGTCCTGGCCTTT
>NZ_BAVQ01000102.1 GCF_000524475.1 Tomitella biformata AHU 1821
AAAGGCCAGGACCCAAAACAGGGATACGTGTCAGTGTTCCACCCATGAGCTCCCGCAGTAGAACATTGCCTACTAAACGGGCTCTGCCAACCCACAACACCAACTACATGGCGCACAGATTGGAGATGCTCCTTAGAAAGGAGGTGATCCAGCCGCACCTTCCGGTACGGCTACCTTGTTACGACTTCGTCC
>NZ_BAVQ01000101.1 GCF_000524475.1 Tomitella biformata AHU 1821
CCGTCGACAAGATCGGTGGCGGAGACCAATTGTTGGAATTGCTGTTGGTTGATGGTGCCGTCGTAGAGGCAGCGGCCGATCAACGGGATGCGGCGGATCAGGGCAAGGGATTCGTTGAGGAGGGCGTCGGCGTGGGTTTTGTCGATGTGGTTGACCGCGCCGAGTAGTGCGGAGGTGTTCGCGAAGTGGTCGAACACGCGGGTGTCGAGTTCTGGCGGGCGGTCCAGGGTGAGCGCGTGGAGGTGCTCGATGTCGGTGTAGTTCTCCCAGACGAGCCGGGATTGGCGTTGGTCGCGGCCACGGATGGTGTCGATGAACTCGGAGATGGGGGTGGTGGTGTCGAACGGTGGAAGCGGCACCGGAGGCAGTACGTCGTGCGTCACTGGAATCCCCTTTCCCCCGAATGCGTGATCCAAGTTTA
>NZ_BAVQ01000100.1 GCF_000524475.1 Tomitella biformata AHU 1821
CGACATACTGTTGGGTCCTGAGGGAACACGCGTTAAGCGGGTTTTTTCAGTACTACATGGACATGGCCCGCCGGCTGGCGGTCATCAGAATCCTTTCTTAGGTTTCCGGTGGTTATCAGCAGTGGTGGTGGGCGGTGTGTGTTGTTTGAGAACTGGACAGTGGACGCGAGCATCTTTAATGAAAGTAAGTGTATA
>NZ_BAVQ01000099.1 GCF_000524475.1 Tomitella biformata AHU 1821
GTCCACTGTCCAGTTCTCAAACAACACACACCGCCCACCACCACACGTCAGGGAAGAAAGAATCTCACGATTCCACCAACCCATGACCGGCGGGCCATGTCCATGTAGTACTGAAAAAACCCGCTTAACGCGTGTTCCCTCAGGACCCAACAGTATGTCG
>NZ_BAVQ01000098.1 GCF_000524475.1 Tomitella biformata AHU 1821
ATGAGGACCCGGTGATCATACCGGAGCCCATCCCGCAGCCTCCCCCGCCGCTGGATCCGCCGCCGGTCAGGCGACGGCGTCGGCGGTCCTGCCCCACATGCGGCGGGGAGGTCGGTGAGGACGGGAAGACGGTGCACCCGCCCGCGGCACCAGGCGGGGACGAGCCCGTGAGTGGTGGTGGGGACGGGCACTGTTCTGGGCACGAGCACGAGCACGAGCACGGGCAGGGCAATGCGCACGGGCATGGGGATGGGGATGGGAGTGGGGCTCGTCCGGACTGGCCGGAGCCGGAATCGGATTCCCCGGCGCAGGAACTGCCCCCGCCGCCGGAACCCGAGCCGGAGCTTGATCTCGGGCTGCCTCCCGCCCCTGCTCCCGCGAGCGACTCCACAGGTTGTGATGCCGCAGCGTTGGCCGCGGCCGCCGCGCTGGATATGCGTCCGTACTGGCTCCGCAACGCCGACGCCCTCGCCTTCGGATTTAACTCACTGTTGTCTGATCCTTCGCTGGGCCAGCACCGCGGGCTGCCGGTGACCGCGGTGATCACCATGACGCTCAAAGACCTTGAGGCGGCCACGGGGAAGGCGATCAGCGGCGGCGGGACACTCATCCCGATCCGCGACGCGATCCGGATGGCCGCTCACGCTTACCAGTATTTGTTGGTTTTCGACGATGATGGCCGGCCTCTATATTTGGGCCGCGGGACACGGTTGGCCACCGCCGATCAGCGTCTGGTGCTCTATGCCGGGGATCGAGGCTGCACGTTCCCGGGGTGCCCGCGGCCGGGTTATTACTGCCAAACCCACCACATGGACGAGTGGGCAGCCAAGCATGGTTGTAGTGATATTGACCGGTTGACGTTCGCGTGCGAGATGCATCATCGGCTTATCGGCCCGGGCCCTACGCAGTGGGTGACGACTACGGCTCCGCCGGGTGGGGTGTTCGGGTTGCGCACGTTGTGGCATCCGCCGGCGTTCATGGATCCGCTGCGGTTGGGTCTGGTCAACCATTTTCATCATCCGGACGAATATTTACGTGAGACACCCGATTTTCCTGGGCCGGACGGTCAACCACCGCCACAACGAGAATAACCACACGAGAAC
>NZ_BAVQ01000097.1 GCF_000524475.1 Tomitella biformata AHU 1821
TACGCCCGGCCCAGGCGGTACTTCTCTGGGACCTGCTCCGGCTCCACATCGCCCTCGAACCAGGGCATGCCCCGGTCCGCCGGTTCATCAACAACAGTCATCGGCTCGTCGACAACGGACATCGCAATCACTCCTCATATCTCACGCTCAACAGTGCGCACCCGCACACAACAAAAAACTGGGGGAAGACCGCTAACTCGCTAGCTGGCGTCCGGGCCGGCGATCTCGACGCCGTCGGAGCACCGGGCCACATGGATGCAATCGCCCGGGCAGC
>NZ_BAVQ01000096.1 GCF_000524475.1 Tomitella biformata AHU 1821
AATCGCCTAGCGTTCACGCTGATTCGTTGATCGCTACGCTGATCCGAATTCCACCACTACACGGGGCACTACCCCGACGCCGCGATGCAGACGCTCCAAGGGATCGCGGTCATGTGTCAGTGCGAACGTGAGGATTGCGCCGCCACCCCATCGGAAGGCGGTATGAGTGATCAGCATGCCCGGATTATTGTGCACGTGATCTGCCAGGACGAGACCCTCAACGAGGACGGGGACGGCGACGGGCCCAGCGACGGCGGCCCGGACGGAGACTACCCAGATGAGGGGCCTGGTGATGACGGTTCACACGACGACGGCCCTGACGATGGGGGCCCCGGCGACGACGGACCCAGCCTCGACAGTGACGATGACGACGGGCCTGGCGATTCCGGGCCCCGCGAGTCCGAACGTTCAGGGTTCCTCGACGGCTATGGCGTGATCACCGCCGACCACGTCCGTGCCATCGCGGCACGGCCCGATGCGATTGTCAGGCCGTTGAACCCAAAGCCAGGGCAAACACTGCCCACCCATCAACCGGGGGACCCGTACCGGTTCTCCGCCGCACTCGACACCTTCATCCGCGCACGGGACGGCTACTGCGTGTTCCCGGGGTGCAATAAACCAGCGTGGGCGTCGGATCTCGATCATGTGGACGAGTTCAACCACCGCCATCCCGCGGCAGGCGGGCAAACCTGCGCGCGCGATACCAACACCAAATGCCGCTACCACCATCTGATCAAAACATTCGGGGACTGGCTCGACGATCAATTCATCGACACTGAGGGCTTTACCCGGGTCACGGTGACCAGCCCGGATGGCATCACAATCATCGGCCGCGGCCACAACAACGAGGCCCTGTTCCCAGCACTGCGGACGGTGCGATTCCAGAAACCGCCACCACGCGGACCCACCACCACACCGGATGATCCAGACTCTGGTGGTGCTGGTCCGCAGCGTTCCCGCACTAGGACGGCGGACAAGCATGCGCGGCGACGCCGTGCACGCGAGCTCAACCGTCGCCTACGCGAACTCCACGACCTCGGCCCACCAGCCGATGACCGCCGCTAGCCGCGGTTCCCTTGCACAACCTGGCCGTTGGGGGCACAGGCAGGCGTCAGCCAGCCCACAGACCGACCAGTAGCGCGATCCAGCCCACCGCCACCCCGGCGCCGAGTCCCGCAGACAGGATGAACTGCCCCAGGTTCTGTGCCGCTCCTAAACGGGCTGCGGCTCAGCCTTGAGGGCAGCATAATGAACTTGCT
>NZ_BAVQ01000095.1 GCF_000524475.1 Tomitella biformata AHU 1821
TACGCCCGGCCCAGGCGGTACTTCTCTGGGACCTGCTCCGGCTCCACATCGCCCTCGAACCAGGGCATGCCCCGCTCCACCTGCGGCTCATCGACAACGGTCATCGCAATTACACCTTTCCTATCTCAAATCTCAGCCATGCAAACCCGCACACACAAGAATTGGCAGAACAACGACTAGCTGGCGTCCGGGCCGGCGATCTCGACGCCGTCGGAGCACCGGGCCACATGGATGCAATCGCCCGGGCAGC
>NZ_BAVQ01000094.1 GCF_000524475.1 Tomitella biformata AHU 1821
CTAGCTGGCGTCCGGGCCGGCGATCTCGACGCCGTCGGAGCACCGGGCCACATGGATGCAATCGCCCGGGCAGCCGTCCGCGGCGTCGATCACATCGAGGCGCAGGCTCATCGGCACCCGCGCCGAGGCACCCGCCTCCGTCAGCAGCGGGCCCGCAGGATCGCTCTTGACATGCGCGACCCCCTCACCGTCGAACTCGAAGACATCGGGGGCGAGCTGGACACACAAACCGTCACCGGTGCACAAATCATGTTCAATCCACACCCGAACTTCATCACTCATCCGACTTGCCTTCCTCAT
>NZ_BAVQ01000093.1 GCF_000524475.1 Tomitella biformata AHU 1821
ACCTCGTAGATCAGGCGGGAGCTGGTTGCGCTGATTCGTCCCGGCGGCGCCAGCCCCGGGGCGGGCCGGGGTGCCGGTGGGAGCAGTTCGGGGTTTCGCCAGTCCGCGACGTCGTCGATGCGGTGGATCAGTTCGGGCACCTCGAGGTCGAGCATCGGCTGGTCGCCGCCGACGAAGGCGTGGGCCTGCGCGAGGAGGACGCCGAGTTCGGCGTCGGTGTGCGCGGATCCGAAATGCTTGATGATCTCGAGTTTGCCGTCGCGTTTCTCCGCGGC
>NZ_BAVQ01000092.1 GCF_000524475.1 Tomitella biformata AHU 1821
CTCGTCGCCGCCCTCGGCGTCCAATCGGGCATCTCGAAATCTGAGGTGTCGCGGATCTGCGCTGGCCTCGACGTCGAGGTCGCGGCGTTCCGCGAACGCACGCTCAACCACACCACCTTCCCCTACGTCTTTCTCGACGCCACGTATTGCAAGGTGCGGGTCGGCCCGCACGTGGTCTCCCAGGCCATGGTCGTCGCGACCGGCGTGTCCATCGA
>NZ_BAVQ01000091.1 GCF_000524475.1 Tomitella biformata AHU 1821
TCGATGGACACGCCGGTCGCGACGACCATGGCCTGGGAGACCACGTGCGGGCCGACCCGCACCTTGCAATACGTCGCATCCAGGAAGATGTAGGGGAAGGTGGTGTGGTTCAACGTGCGCTCACGAAAGGCCGCGACCTCAACGTCGAGGCCAGCGCAGATCCGCGACACCTCAGATTTCGAGATGCCCGATTGGACGCCGAGGGCGGCGACGAG
>NZ_BAVQ01000090.1 GCF_000524475.1 Tomitella biformata AHU 1821
CGCTGCCTCTACGACGGCACCATCAACCAACAGCAATTCCAACAATTGGTCTCCGCCACCGATCTTGTCGACGGTTGGCCCAGCGCCCCGCACGTCGACAAACAGATCGCGCAAGAGCTCTGCGACAACGGCGCCGGCTCCACCCGCCGTCTGCGCGACCTCGCGAACCGGGCGATCTTCGCCCATGACCCCGACGCGATGCGCCGCCGCGCCGAACAGGCCTTGGTCCGGCGCACCGCCACACTCCGCCCCCGGCCCGATGGGATGGCGCATTTTGGGATCACCGCCGCCGCGGAAGATGGGCAGTTGGCGATGGCCGCGGTCGAAGCACTGATTGCCGCTGCGATCTGCCCCCACGATCCGCGCAAGAAGAACGCCCGCCGCTCCGACGCCGCGATGCAGACGCTCCAAGGCCTCGCGGTCATGTGTCAGTGCGAGCGCGAGGATTGCGCCGCCACCCCATCGGAAGGCGGTATGAGTGATCGGCATGCCCGGATTGTTGTGCACGTGATCTGCCAGGACGAGACCCTCAACGAGGACAGTTCCGGATCGGACGGCGACGGCGATCCGGACGAAGACAATCCAGACGAGGGGCCTGGTGATGACGGTTCGGGCGATGGCGGCCCCAGTCCCGACAGTGACAGTGACAGTGACAGCCCAGTTGATGACCGGCCGGGCGATTCCGGGCCTCGTGAGTCGGAGCGTTCGGGGTTCCTCGACGGCTATGGCGTGATCACGGCCGACCACGTCCGTGCCATCGCGGCACGGCCTGATGCGATTGTCAGGCCGTTGAACCCAAAGCCCGGGCAAACACTGCCCACCCATCAGCCGGGGGATCCGTACCGGTTCTCCGCCGCACTCGACACCTTCATCCGCGCGAGGGACGGCTACTGCGTGTTCCCGGGGTGCAATAAACCAGCGTGGGCGTCGGATCTCGATCATGTTGACGAGTTCAACCACCGCCATCCCGCGGCGGGCGGGCAAACCTGCGCGCGCGATGCCAACACCAAATGCCGCTACCACCATCTGATCAAAACATTCGGGGAGTGGCTCGACGATCAGTTTGTCGATGCCGAGGGCTTTACCCGGGTCACGGTGACCAGCCCGGATGGCATCACGGTCCTTGGCCGCGGCCACAACAACGAGGCCCTGTTCCCAGCGTTGCGGACGGTGCGGTTCCAGAAACCGCCACCACGCGGACCCACCACCACACCGGATGATCTCGACTCTGGCGGTCCTGGTCCGCAGCGTTCCCGCACGAGGACGGCGGACAAGCATGCGCGGCGACGTCGTGCACGCGAGCTCAACCGCCGCCTACGCGAACTTCACGACCTCGGCCCACCAGCCGATGACCGCCGCTGAGCCGGCCGCGGTACGGAGGTTCTAGCTCATCTCGACAACTAGGCCGTGCGCCGAAGCGTAGGAGATGGCCTGCTCCATCTCGATCTTCACGCCGCGCAGCGAGGCGCTGGTCCACAGGCCCGCATCCACGCGCGCGCCACGTAGGTCCGCCTCGTCGAGCTTGAGCCCGCCGGTGCGCGCGCCGGTTAGGTCCGCATTGCGAAGGATCGCCTTGCGCAGGTCGGCGCGCACCAGGTTCGCCTCGCGCAAGCGGCAGCCGGACAGGTCCACGCCGCGCAGGTCGATCTCGCCGAGGGCGGTCAGCGTGAAGTCCACCTCCACCAGCTTGAGCGGGCGCACCCGGGTGTCGCTGAAGACGCTGCCCATGAAGCTCGAATGGGCGAAGACGCTCTGCCACATGCTGGTGTACTCGAAGTGGCAGTTGCGGAATGCGCTGCCGGAGTGCTCGGAGTCGATGAGGGTGGCGCCGGTGAAATCGCAGCCGTTGAATGTGACGTTCTCGGTGCGCAGGCCGGTCAGCTCGGCATCGCGGAAGCTGCAGTCCGTATAGGTGCGGCCGCGCCAGGACTCCTGGGTGAAATCCGCGTCAGAGTAGTTCTCGCCGTCGAAGTGCTGGTCGTCAAGATCGGTGCCGGTCATGACGACCAGTGTGCCTTGGACCCGGACCCCGGCTTGGCGCCCAGTGGGTGTGGGCCGCGAATCGGTGTCTGATCTTTTCCGGATCGGCAATCCATGGCAGCGGGAGTGCTGGTGTGAAACTCTGGACGGCATGGCGAAACACCGAGCAGACGAGCGCGCGCCGGACCACGGACATGACCACGCGCCGCCGCCCGAGGAGACAGGGCCGGAGTATTGGGACGAGCGCTACCGCGAGCACCACGCGATGTGGAGCGGAAACCCGAACGCCCAGCTCGAGATCGAGGCCTCGAAGCTGGCTCCGGGCCGGGCCCTCGAGGTCGGCGCGGGGGAGGGGGCCGACGCGATTTGGCTGGCCGACCACGGTTGGACGGTGACGGCCGTCGACATCTCGCAGGTGGCCCTCGACCGCGCGCGGGGGCATGCCGGGGATCGGGCCATCACGTGGTTGCAGGCGGATCTGCTTGAGTGGACGCCGCCGGTGGAGGGCTTCGACCTGGTCAGCGCCCAATACTTCCACCTGGAGGAGCCGGACTTCACGCGCGCGATGATGACGCTGGCGTCTGCGGTGGCGCGGGGCGGCACGCTACTCGTTGCGGGACACGCGCCCGTGCACCTGGACTTCGGCGACCATCGGCACGGCATGCTGCTGACACCGGCGGAGATCCGGGCGGTGCTCGCCGAGGCGCCGGGCGAGTGGGAGACCATCACAGCGGAGACGCGCACCCGGCCAGCAGTCGAGCACCCGTCGGGCCAGACGGAACTGACGGACGCCGTGGTGGTGATCAAGCGACACTAGAACTCCGACGACCCTAGAACTCCGACGACCCTAGAGCTCCGACGACGCTGGGGCTCAGGCGCGGCGGATCAGGTAGGTGTCCATGACCCAGCCGCGGGCGCTGGCGGCGCGCTCGCGGGCCGCGTGGATATCCTCGAGCACCTTCGACAGTCGTCCGGCGACGAGCTCCTCGTCCGGCGTCCCGAGGTTCGCGCCCCAATAGATATCCCAGTCGCCGGGCAGGGCTGCGGCGGCAAGGTCCTTGTCCAGCATGACAACGATGTTGTCCGCCCCGGCCGCGACATCACGGGCCAGCCCTCGCCCGGTGGTGATCGTGATCGGACCGCCAATGCGATTGAGCACCAGTCGATGTCGAGCTGCGAGGAGTTGCACGCTGCTCACGCCCGGCAGCACCTCATACTCTAGTTCCAGGTTGCCGCGCGTGCGGATGCGCTCGACGACTCGGATGGTGGAGTCGTACAGGCTCGGATCGCCCCAGACGAGGAATGCGCATGTGCCGCCCTCGGGGACCTCCGCGGCGATCACGGACTCGTAGGCGGCGGCGCGGGCCTCGTGCCAATCCCGCACAGCCGCACCGTAATCCGTCGGGTCGCGGTCCCGCTCGGGATCAGGCACCTTGATCACGCGGTAGTCGGTGGCGGCTCGATGGCGTCGCAGGATGGCCTTGCGCAGGGTCTCCAGGTCGTCGACGCCTCTATTCTTCGCGGCCACCAGGAACACGTCGGCGTCATTGATCGCGGCGACGGCCTCGACCGTGAGCTGGTCCAGCCCGCCGGCCCCAATGCCGATCAGCAACGCGCGTCGCATCAGCCGCGGTCCTCCAGATCGCCCTCGACGTCGAGGTACGCCTGGCGCATGTCGGCCAAGGTGTTCGGGTCGGGCTCGGCCCAGAGCCCGCGGTCGGCGGCCTCGGTGAGCCGCTCGATGATCCCTCGGAGGGCCCAGGGGTTGGCGTCGCGCAGGAAATCCTGGTTGACCTGGTCTAGGGCGTAGGTCTGGGCGAGGGACTCGTACATCCAGTCGTGTACCACGCCTGTGGTGGCGTCGTAGCCGAAGAGGTAGTCGACGGTCGCGGACATCTCGAACGCGCCCTTATATCCGTGCCGGCGCATCGCCTCGAGCCAGCGCGGGTTGACCACGCGGGAGCGGAAGACCCGGGCGGTCTCCTCGGCGAGCGAGCGGGTGCGGATCGCGTCGGGCACGGTGGAGTCGCCGATATAGGAGCGCGGGGCGCGGCCGGTGAGCGCGCGGACGGTGGCGATCATGCCGCCGTGGTACTGGAAGTAGTCGTCGGAGTCGGCGATGTCGTGCTCGCGGGTGTCGGTGTTCTTCGCGGCCACGGCGATGCGCTTGTAGTTCGAGGCCATGTCCTCGGCGGCCGGCTCTCCGTGCAGGTCGCGGCCGTAGGCGAAGCCGCCCCAGGAGGTGTAGACCTCGGCGAGGTCGCCGTCGTCGCGCCAGTTGCCGGACTCGATCAGCGGCAGGATGCCCGCGCCGTACGCGCCCGGCTTGGAGCCGAAGATCCTTGTGCGGGCGCGTCTTTCATCGCCGTGCTCGGCGATATCGCGCTCGGCGTGGGCCTTGATGAAGTTCATCTCGCCGGGCTCGTCGAGCGTCGCGACCATCTCGAAGGCGTCGTCGAGCATGCCGATCACGTGCGGGAACGCGTCGCGGAAGAACCCCGAGATGCGGACGGTGACGTCGATGCGCGGTCGGCCGAGCTCCTTGAGGTCGATGACCGCCAGATCCGTGATCCGGCGGGACTCGGCGTCCCAGCGGGGCCGAACGCCGATGAGGGCTAGGACCTCTGCGATATCGTCGCCCGCGGTGCGCATGGCGGAGGTGCCCCACACCGAGAGCCCGACGGACGGCGGGTACTCCCCGGTCTCGGACTTATAGCGCTCGAGGAGGGAGTCGGCCATTGCCGCGCCGGTCTCGTAGGCGAGCTGGCTGGGGACGGCCTTCGGGTCGACGGTGTAGAAGTTACGGCCGGTGGGCAGCACGTTGACCAGGCCGCGCAGCGGGGAGCCGGACGGGCCGGCGGGGATGTAGCCGCCGTCGAGCGCGTGCAGGATGGCGGTCATCTCGTTGGTGGTCGCCGCCAGGCGCGGCACGATCTGCTCGGCCGCGAACTCGAGGATCTCGGTGACCGGAGCATCCTCGCGCCCAAGGGTTTCCAGCACGACGACGGGCGCCTCCGCGGCGGCCCAACCGGCGTCCTCCATCGCGATGACCAGCGTGCGGGCGGTCTTCTCGGCGGCGTCGGTGGCCTTGGAATCAGCCCCCTCCGCCAGACCGAGGGCGGTCCGCAGGCCCGGCAGCGCGTGGGACTTGCCGCCCCAGATCTGCGCGGCGCGGAGCATGGAGACGACCAGGTTGATGCGGCCCTCGCGGTCGGGGGCCTCGCCGAGGATATGCAGGCCGTCGCGGATCTGCGCATCCTTGATCTCGCACAGCCAGCCGTCGACGTCCAGGAGGAATTCGTCGAAGACCTCCTCGTCGGGCCGGTTCTCGAGGCCCAAGTCGCGGTCGAGCTTCGCGGCCTCCATGAGCGTCCAGATCTGCGCGCGGATGGCCGGTAGTTTCGACGGGTCCATCGCGGAGATGTTCGCGTGCTCGTCGAGCAGTTGCTCCAGGCGCGCGATGTCGCCGTAGGACTCGGCGCGGGCCATGGGCGGGATGAGGTGATCGATGATGATCGCGTGCGCGCGCCGCTTGGCCTGCGCGCCCTCGCCGGGGTCGTTGACCAGGAACGGATAGATCAGCGGCAGGTTGCCGATCGCGGCGTCGGTGCCGCACGACGCCGACAGCCCCGCGTTCTTGCCGGGCAACCACTCAAGCGAGCCGTGCTTGCCCAGGTGCACGACGGCGTGCGCGCCGAACTCGTTCTCCACCCAGCGGTAGGCGGCCAGATAGTGGTGCGAGGGCGGCATATCGGGGCTGTGGTAGATCGCCACCGGGTTCTCGCCGAACCCGCGCGGCGGTTGGATCATGATGACGACGTTGCCAGCCTGCAGGGTCGCGAGGACGATCGCTCCGTCGGCATCCACAAACAGCTCGCCGACGCCGTCGCCCCACGTCTCGCGCATCGCGTCGGTTAGCTCGGTGGGCAGGTGCTTGGTCCACTCCCGATACTGCTCGGGGCTCACCCGCACGGGATTGCCAGCGAGGTCCTCGGCGGTAAGCCACTCCTCGTCCTGGCCGCCCGCGGCGATCAGCGAGTGGATCAGGAGGTTCCCTTCCTCGGCATCGTCGCCGCTGGGATCCATTGAGAGCCAGGGCCGCTCGTCGGGTGAGCCCAGGTTGTATCCCGCGTCGTGCATGGCGCGCAGCAGGCGCACCGCGGAGACGGGGGTGTCCAGGCCGACGGCGTTGCCTACGCGGGAGTGTTTCGTCGGGTACGCGGAGAGCACTATCGCGACCTTGCGCTCCGCCGGCGGGACGTGCCGCAGGACCGCGTGGCCGACGGCGATGCCCGCGACGCGGCGGCAACGCTCCGGGTCGGTGACGTAGTGGGGCAGGCCGTCGCGGTCGAACTCCTTGAACGAGAAGGCGGTGGTGATGATGCGGCCGTCGAACTCGGGGACCGCGATCTGGCTGGCGGAGTCCATGGGCGAGACGCCCTCGTCGGAGCCGGCCCAAGTGTCTCGGTCCCAGGTCAGGCACAGCGCCTGCAGGATGGGGATGTCCAGCTCGGCGAGCGCCGCCACATCCCAGGACTCGTCGTCGCCGCCGGCGCTGGCCTGCGCGGGCTTGGTGCCGCCGGCCGCGAGCACGGTGACCACGAGGGCGTCCAGGGTGGACAGTTCGGCCAGCAGATCGGCTGGCGCGCCGCGCAGCGAGGAGCAGAAAATCGGGATGCCGACGGCTTTGCCGGTCTCATCGACGGCGTCGGCCAGGTCCTGGGCGAAGCCGCTGTTGCCGCTGGCGTGGTGGGCGCGGTAGTAGAGGATCCCGACCTTGGGGAGTGTGCTGTCCGCGCGGGAGATCCCCCAGGTGGGCAGCTCGGCAGGCGGCTCGAACACGTCGCCCGTCATCAGCAGCGTGTCGGACAGGAAGCCGTGCAGTTGCGCCAGGTTCTCGGGGCCGCCGAACGCCAGGTAGTGGTGCGTCTGCGCGGCGGTGCCGACGGGGACTGTGGAGTGGCCCATCAGCTCGGCGTCGGGGGTCTGCTCGCCGCCGAGCACCACCACGGGGGCGGTCCCGGCGAGGACCTGGTCGAGGCCGTCCTGCCAGGAGCGGGCGGAGCCGAGGATCCGGACGATCACCACGTCCGCGCCGTCGAGCAGCCTGGTCAGCCCTGTGGCGTCGAGGCGGGTGGGGTTGCCGAGCGCGAAGTCGGCCCCAGACGCCCGGGCAGACAGCAAATCCGTGTCGGACGTCGACAAAAGCACAATTCGAGTCATGTCTCTCCCAAAACCCTCGTGGATATGACAGTCGCGGTCGGTCTCCTGGCTTACGGATCAACGCTGGTCAGACGGCCTTCCCGGGCTTGCGCCCAGTGGCCCCCTCGGCAAGATCTGCCTCGGGAAAGTCTGCTCAACTACTCGTTTACAGTGGCGAGGGCCGCGCCGGTTTCACACCGGCTTCCCGTTAACCACGACTGGCTAGAGGGTAGCTGACGCCCATTTCCGGCTGTGCCAGTATGTGCCGGTGCCATCCTCGATCCTCGATCTTCCATCCCCCGACCGCTGCCCCGGCGCGCTGCGGCCGCACGCCGCGGCCGACGGCGCGCTGGTCCGCCTGAGGCTGCCCGGCGGGCAGATTTCGGCGACGGCGCTGACGGCGCTGGGGACGCTGTCCGGCGAGTTCGGCGACGGCGACGTGCACCTCACTTCCCGAGGTAACCTGCAGATCAGAGGGCTTTCAGACCCGCTGCCCGAGGCCTTCATCGCGGGGCTCGTCGAGACTGGGTTGCTGCCGTCCCCAACGCACGAGCGGGCACGCAACATCGTGGCCTCACCGCTGAGTGGTATCGCGGGCGGGCGCGCGGACATTCGGTCGCTGGTCCCAGAGCTAGACCGGCTGCTGTGCGCGGATCCAGGCCTCGAGGGGCTCTCGGGCCGGTTCCTGTTCGGCGTGGACGACGGCCGCGGAGACCTCTCCGGTCTGCGTCCCGACGTGTGGGCCCGCTTCGAGGATGGCGGCTCGGCGCGGCTCGGCGTCGGCGCGTTCGCGGGCCCCCTCGTGGCGGCGGGCGATGTCCCCGTCGGGATGCTGGATCTCGCCCGCGCATTCCTCGCCACCGCGGGGGGCGTGTGGAACACGCGGAAGCTGCCCGACGGCGGCCGCGGGTTGCTCTCGTCGCCTGAGCCGGACGCGCCGCCGCAGTCGGAGCCGATGCGCTACGGGCTCCTCGATGGGGCGGCCTCCGTATTGGCTCCGTTGGGTGTGCTTGGGCCGCAACAGATCTCCGCGCTCGGAGGCGGCAGTGACGTAGTGGTGACACCCTGGCGCGGGCTGGTCCTGGCCGGCGTCACCGACCTGGCCCCGTTGGCGGCCGTCGGGCTTGCGGTGACCGCCGACTCGGCGTGGGCCAGGGTCACGGCCTGCGTCGGCGCACCGGGCTGCGCGAAATCTGCCGGGGACACCCGGGTCGTAGCTCGAAAGCTCGCGGCTGCCGGAGCGCCGCATCCAGTCCATGTCATCGGGTGCGAGCGATCTTGCGGCGCACCGACTTTCGACCACGATCGTGTTCTTGTCAGGAGTATGCAGTGAACCACATCATCAGCGCGCCGCCGCGCCGCTACGAGTACGAGACGGACGGGGCGGCCATCTACGTCGCGTCCTTCGCGACGATCCGCGCGGAGGCCGACCTATCCGTGATCCCCGCGGAGGCGGAGAAGGTGGCGGTGCGGATGGTGCACGCCTGCGGGCAGGTCGACCTCACACGGGACCTCGTCATCCATCCCCAGCTCGTCTCCTCCGCGCGGGCCGCGCTGCAGGCCGGCGCGCCGATCTTCACCGACGCGAACATGGTGGCCTCCGGCGTCACTCGGAAGCGTCTGCCCGCGGACAACGACGTGATCTGCATGCTCCGCGATGAGCGGGTGCTCGGGCTCGCGGAGCGTTGGGGCACAACGCGTTCCGCCGCCGCCGTCTCCCTGTGGGGTGATCGACTCGAGGGCGCCATCGTCTCGATCGGCAACGCGCCCACGGCCCTGTTCCACCTGCTCGAGCTCATCGACGCGGGCGGCCCCCGCCCCGCCGCGATCATCGGCGTGCCCGTCGGGTTCATCGGGGCGGCGGAGTCCAAAGACGCCCTGGCCGCCCACGGGCTCGGCATCCCATTTCTAACCGTGCGTGGCCGCCGCGGCGGCTCCGCAATGGCGTCCTCGGCCATCAACTCGATTGCGCAGGAGCAGGAATGACTCTTTACGGTGTGGGCCTGGGCCCCGGAGACCCAGAGCTGGTCACCCGCAAGGCGGCCCGGCTGGTCGCCGAGGCGGACGTCATCGCCTACTACTCCGGCACCCACGGCCGCTCGATCGCGCGCGGGATCGCCGCCGACCTGATTCCGGAGGGCGTGATCGAGGTCCCGATGGTCTACCCCGTGACAACGGGGACCACGGATCATCCTGGCGGCTACGACGGCGCCATCGCGGAGTTCTACGACGAGATGGCCGAGATCCTCGCCGGACACCTGGCCGCCGACCGCACCGTGGTGGTGCTCGCCGAGGGCGACCCGATGTTCTACGGCTCCTATATGTATCTTCACGACCGGCTCGCCTCGCGCTTCCCCGCCGAGGTGGTGCCGGGCGTGACCTCCGTGTCTGCCGCGTCGGCCGCCGCCGCGCTGCCGCTGGTGCGCCGCACCGATGTCATGACGATCCTGCCCGGCACGCTGCCCGAGGCCGAGCTCGCGCGCAGGCTCGCGGACTCCGACGGCGTCGCGATCATGAAGCTTGGCCGCACGTTCCCGGCCGTGCGCTCGGCGCTGGCGCAGGCCGGACGGCTCGACGACGCGGTCTACGTCGAGCGCGCGTCGATGGCCGAGCAGACGATGTGCCCGGTGCGCGAGGTCGACCCGGCCACCGTCCCGTACTTCTCCGTGATCCTCGCGCCGGGGGACAGCGCCCCGCGCAACCGCGGCGTCGAGGACCGTTCCCGCGCGGTCGTCTCAGAAACTGCCGTGGTGCCGGCGCCGTCGGGTGCGGAGGTCCTCGTCGTCGGCGTCGGACCGGCTGGCCCCGAGTGGGTCACCCCCGAGGTGAGCGACGCGTTGGCGCAGGTAGAGCACCTGATCGGCTACGGCCCCTACGTGGATCGCGTCCCCGTGCGGGCGGGGCAGCTGCGGCACTCCACCGGCAATACCGTCGAGGTCGACCGCGCCCGGCACGCCCTCGACTTGGCGCTGGGCGGGGAGTCCGTGGCCGTGATCTCCGGCGGCGACGCGGGCGTGTTCGGCATGGCCGCCGCCGTGTTCGAGGCCGCACAGGACCCCAAGTACGCGCAGGTGGGAATCAGGGTGCTGCCCGGTGTGAGCGCGGTGCAGGCCGTCGCGGCCCGCGCCGGCGCGCCCATCGGCGGCGATTTCGCGGTGCTGAGCCTGTCCGACCGGCTCAAGCCGTGGCCGGTGATCGAGCGCCGCCTCGCCGCGGTCGCTGGCGCCGACCTCGTGCTCGCGGTCTACAACCCGGCCTCGCGCTCGCGCACCACGCAGGTCTCGGACGCGCGCAAGGTGCTCATGCGGCACCGGCCCGCGGAGACCGTCGTGGTGATCGGCCGCGACATCGGCCGGCCGGGCGAGACCCTCGAGGTCACCACCCTCGGCGAGCTCGACTGCGAGAGCGTCGACATGAAGTGCCTGCTCATCGTCGGCTCATCGAACACCGTCGTCACCGAGTCCGGACGGGTGTGGACGGCGCGGTCGGTCAGAGGTCCGCGATCTTGAGCACCAGCTTTCCGGTGTTCCGGCCGTCGAAGAGCATGTTCAGCGTCCGGCCGAAATCGGCGACACCGCCGGCCTCCACCTGCTCGCGGGCGACGAGGCTGCCGTCGCGGACAGCGCCGCTCAGCGCCGCCATGGCCTCCGGGTACCGGTCGGCGTAGTCGAAGATGATGAAACCGGCCATGGTGGCCCGGTTGATCAGCAGCGACAGATAGCGGGACGGGCCGGGCGGTGGCTCGGTGGCGTTGTAGCCGGAGATCGCCCCACAGATCACGACGCGGGCGTTCCTGCGCAGCACGGCGAGGGCCGAGTTGAGGATGTCGCCGCCCACGTTGTCGAAGTACACATCGATGCCCTTGGGCGCCGCCTCGTGCAGGGCGCGGCCGAAGGACCCCGCCCGGTAGTCGATAGCGGCGTCGAAGCCCAACTCCTCTGTGAGCCAGGCGCATTTCTCGGGGCCGCCGGCGATGCCGATCACCCGGCACCCCCTGCTCTTCGCGATCTGCCCGGCGACGCTGCCCACGGCCCCCGCCGCGCCGGAGATCAAGACGGTGTCGCCCGCGACGATCTTGCCGACATCGATCAGGCCGAAGTACGCCGTCATGCCCGGGAATCCGAGCGCGCCCAGCCAGGCGGCGGGCGGCGCCACCGACTCGTCGACCGCCATCGCGCCGGTCCCATCCGACACCGCATACTCGCAGGCACCGAACATTCCGGACACCAACTGGCCCACCGCGAACCCCTCATGGCGCGACTCGACCACCCGGCCCACGGCATGGGCCCGCATCACCTCGCCGATCTGGACCGGCGGCACGTAGGAGCGGACGTCATCTAGCCAGCCGCGCATCGCCGGATCGAGGGAGAGGTAGCCGACCTGGACGGTGAACTCACCCGGGCCGGGCTCGGGTGCGGGCTCCGTGGTGATCTCCCACGTGGAGTCGTCGGGGAGGCCGACGGGGCGCTGGGCCAGTCGGACCTGGGTATTGCTGGGGGCCATGGTGGTTCCTTCCAGGGTGTGGAGCGGTTGGGGCGGGTAGCCGCCCTCGCACCCAGTCTCGCACCGCGATCGACGCGGTGGCGTCTTGTCCCGTTCGTAAAATCATAGTAATGTCCAGACATGTGTCTAGTATTAGTTTTGAGTCCACCCGGCGTCGGCTCACACCCAAGCAGGCTGACACCGTCAGCAAGTTGTGCGATGCGGCCGTCGCGGTGCTCCGCGAAGAGGATTTCGCCGGACTGACCGTGCGCATGGTCGCGGCGCATGCGGGAGTCGGCCCGGCCACCGCGTACACCTATTTCTCGTCGAAGGAGCATCTGGTCGCCGAGGTCTTCTGGCGTCGGCTCTCGCAGTCGCCGCGGCACGATCTGAACGGTCTGGACCAGAAGGCGCGGGTGGTCGCGGTACTCCGCGATATCGCTCTGCTGCTCGCCGATGAGCCAGGGCTCTCCTCCGCGGTCACCAATGCCCTGCTCGGCAGCGACCCCGACGTCGAGCATCTGCGCATGCGGATCGGGGTGGAGATCCACGGGCGCCTGGAAGCGGCTCTGGGGGAGGGTTTCGACCCGGACGTCCTCGAGACGTTGGAACTGCTTTACGCGGGGGCGCTGCTTCGGGCGGGCATGGGCTACGGCACCTATGAGCGGCTCGCGGACCGGCTAGAACTGGCCGCGACGATGATTTTGGGCGGCGCCTGACCGGAGCAGCCCACAGCACAGTGGTTGATCGACCGAATCAAGGGAGAACGCATGGCCAACACGTTCGCGGACCTATTCGAGCATGCGGTGGATGCGATGGGGGATCGGATAGCCCTGATCGCGGAGGGCCGGCAGCTGACCTACCGGGAGCTTGATGAGCGTGCGAACCGGCTCGCGCACCACCTGGCGTCGGCCGGTTTCGGGGCCGGCTCGCACATCGGCATCCAGATGCACAATTCGATCGAGACCATGGAGGCGGTGCTGGCCGCCTTCAAGATCCGCGCGGTCCCCCTGACCGTCAACTACCGCTATACCGCAGACGAGCTGACGTACCTCTATGACGACGCCGACCTGGACGCGCTGGTCTTCCACCGGGGGTTCGGTGACCTCGTCGCGGAGGTCGCGGCCGCCAGCCCGCGGATGCGGCATCTGATCGAGGTGCCGGATGTGCTGGCGCCCGCAGACCCCGACGCGCCAGTGACCGTCCCCGGCGCAGTGCGCTACGAGCAGGAGCTCGCGGCCGCGTCGTCGGATCGCGGCTTCGACGAACGCAGCGGCGACGACGTGTACATCCTCTACACCGGCGGCACCACCGGGCGGCCCAAGGGCGTGGTGTGGCGTCAGGAGGACATGTGGCGGGTGCTCGGGGGCGGCCAAGACTTCTTCACCGGTGAGCCGATGGCCGATGAGTACCAGCAGTCCCGCCTCGGGCTGGCCAGCGAGCAGATGCGCCTGCTAGTGCTGCCGCCGCTCATCCACACCTCCGCGCTGATGCCCACCTTCACCGCGCTGTTCGCGGGCAACATCGTGATCTACGACGCGAAATTCGACGCCGCCCGGACGTGGGAGCTGATCGGCCGACACGGCGCGACGGTGATGGTGATTACCGGGGACGCGATGGGACGGCCGCTGGTCGACGCGCTTGCGGGCGCCACGGCGGACGTGTCGAGCCTGGGCGTGGTCGCCTCCGACGCGGCACTGTTCTCCGGGGCGGTCAAGGACGACTTCTTCGCGGCGCTGCCCAACCTGCTGATCTCCGATTCGGTGGGCTCCTCCGAGACGGGCTTCGGCGGCATCGGGTTCGCCACCAAGGGATTCGAACAGCGTGGTGGGCCGAAGGTGGGGGCCAACAAGTATTCGGTCGTCGTCGACGACGAGAACCGGGTGCTGGCGCCGGGCTCCGGGTCGGAGGGCTGGCTGGCGAAGATCGGCAATGTCCCGCTGGGCTACTACAAGGACCCGGTGAAGTCGGCGGAGATCTTCCGCGAGATCGACGGCGGGCGGGCCGTGGTGACCGGGGATCGGGCCCGGATCGAGGACGACGGCTCGATCACGCTGCTCGGTCGCGGCAACATGGTGATCAACGCCGGCGGCGAGAAGGTGTTCACCGAGGAGGTCGAGGCGACAGTCAAGGCCCACCCAGAGATTTACGACGCCATCGTGATCGGGGTGCCAGACGAGCGCTGGGGCCACCGCGTCGCGGCCGTGGTGCAGGCGCGCGACGGGCGGGTGCCGGACTTTGCCAGCGTGGAGCAGCACAGCCGCAGCCACCTGGCCGGCTATAAGATCCCCCGGGCGTTCTGGATCGTCGCCGAGGTGGTGCGCAGCCCCAGCGGCAAGCCGGACTACCGCTGGGCGAAGGAGCTCGCGGCGAGTCGCGGGCCCGACCACTGCGTCGACTAAACCCGCCACCCGCCGTGCCGGGCGGACTACTTCCTGCCAGCCGCCCAGCGCAGGCCCCACCCATAGGCGCGGTCGAGGGCGCTCTGGTCGCCATCGATGTACTGGACCTCACGGGTCACGCTCATCCCCGCGCCATCGTTCTGCAGCAACGCGATCGCACAGATCCGCGCATTGCCGCCAGCCGCGTCCAACTTGACCTCAACCTCGGGCCCCGAGGCGGGAAACAGGGTCACGACGCCATCGACGGCGGCCCAGTTCGGTGCGCCGTCGTAGATCATCGCGAAGATGAGAATCCGCTTGAAAACGTCCGGCTTCGACAAGTCGATGTGCATGTTCTCGCCGCCGACGACGGTGCCGGTGCGGTCGTCGCCATCGAGCTGGATGTGCGGTGCGCCGTGCATGGAGCCGAACGCGTGGCCGAGGGCCTGGATGACACCCTTCTCACCGTTGGCGAGTTCGTAGAGGCAGCCGAGGTCGAGGTCCACGCCGCCGGTGCCGACGCCGGCGAGTTTGGCGAAGAACCCCGCCTTCTTCGGCTGTCCCTGCGACCAGTTCAGGTTCACCCGCAGCGGGCCCTGATTCGCACCTGACTTAGTCAGGCTGACTGTCGGCGCGGACTTCGTGAGGCTGACCTTGCTCAGGCTCACTCCGCCCTGCGCCGCAGCTGGGGGTCGGGGACGCCGGGTGTAGTCAATTGCCATGAGAGCTCCTTCTTCGAACCGGCTGGTTAGAGGTTGACGCCGTAGTCGCGGGCGATGCCCGCGAGGCCGGCGTCGTAGCCCTGGCCGATGGCGCGGAACTTCCACTCGGCGCCGTTGCGGTAGAGCTCGCCGAATACCATCGCGGTCTCGGTGGAGGCATCCTCCGACAGGTCGTAGCGGGCCAGCTCGCTGCCGTTGGCGCGGTCGACGATGCGGATGTAGGCGTTGCGGACCTGCCCGAACGACTGCGCGCGGGTCTCTGCGTCGTAGATCGAGACGGGGAACAACACGGTGTGGATGTCGGTGGGCACAGCCGCCAGGTCGACGTTGATCACCTCGTCGTCGCCCTCGCCGGCGCCGGTGGTGTTGTCGCCGAGGTGCTCGATGGAGCCGTCGGGGGACTTGAGGTTGTTGAAGAAGATGAAGTGCTGGTCGGAGATGACCTTCTTGTCGGTGCCCGTGGCGATCGCGCTGGCATCGAGGTCGAACTCTGCGCCGGTGGTGGTGCGCGCGTCCCAGCCGAGGCCGACTGCGACCGCCTTCAGGTTCGGCGCGGCCTTCGTGAGGGAGACGTTTCCGCCCTTGGTCAAGCTGACGCTCATGATGTCCCTTTCAAGTGCCGATGCGGCCACAGCGGATTGCTGAGGTTCGGAGTACAGGTTCACCCTAACTGCACAATTTTCGGGAGGTCGAGACAGCGAAGGAGCGGGGCCCAGACACAGGTTCCTCCACCGCGCCGTCCTGCCGCGTCCGCGCGGGGTCGTACAGGTGGGAGTCGATGCCGCACGGGCTCGCCTGCCCCATCGCCGAGCCCACGAAGATCAGGGCGGCCTGACGGAGGCCGGACGCCTCGACCTGCGTGGAGATGTCG
This sequence comes from Tomitella biformata AHU 1821, assembly GCF_000524475.1. Lineage (GTDB taxonomy): Bacteria > Actinomycetota > Actinomycetes > Mycobacteriales > Mycobacteriaceae > Tomitella > Tomitella biformata. The sequence goes on from NZ_BAVQ01000090.1 coordinate 15,639, forward strand.
CTGAGCGTCCCCCGCAGCACCAGTTGGTTGGGCCGCGAGGCGTGCGCGACCACCACGACGGGGCAGTCCGCGCCGTACTCGGGCAGCAGGTCCGCCACGAGCGCCGGCACGCGCCGGATCGCAAGGTGTAGAACCATGCTCGCCTTGATCCCGGCAACACGTGCCAGGGACTCCGACGCGGGCATCGCGGTGGACTGCGCCTGGGTGCGGGTGAGCACCACGGTCTGGACCTCGCCCGGCACGGTGAGCTCCTTGCCGAGGATCGCGGCCGCGGCGGCGTAGGCGGGGACCCCGGGCGTCACGTCCCAGGGCACGCCGGCTGCGTCGAGGCGGCGGGTCTGCTCGGTCAGCGCGGAGTAGATGGACGGGTCGCCCGAGCACAGGCGGACGGCATCGAGGCCGCGCCGGTGGGCCTCGACGAGGTGCCCGATGATCTGGTCGAGGTCCAGGTTCTGCGTGTCGACCAGCTCGGTGCCGGAGGCGCAGTGCCCCAACACCTCCGCGTCGAGATAGGTGCCCGCGTAGAGGCAGACGGGGGTCTCGGCGAGCAGGCGGGCGGCGCGCAGCGTCAGCAGGTCCGCCGCGCCGGGGCCGGCGCCGATGAAGTGCACGGTCACAGGAATACCCCATCGTTAGTGAGTTCAGTGTCGGTGAAGGGGATCGTCACGGCCCACTGCGTGACGGGGCGGCGCGGGGTCCAGCCGCTGAGCGAGCCCAAGGGGGCGGCCTGCTCCAGGCTGATACGGCTGAGCTCGCCGCCGCGGCGTTGCCACTGGGAGATGAGCGCCATCTCGCCCTCGAGGGTGACCGCGTGCGCGACGAGCCGCCCGCCGGGCAGCATCGCGTTCCAGCAGGCCGCGAGGTTGCCCTCCTGCGCGACGCCGCCACCGAGGAAGACCGCGTCGGGCAGCGCCAGCTCGTCGAGGGCCGCCGGCGCGGAGCCGGTCACCACCTGCAGGCCGGGGACACCGAGGCGTCGGGCGTTGGCGGTGATGCGCGCGGCGCGGGCGGGGTCGCGCTCGACGGCGATGGCCTGGCAGCGCGGGTCGGTGCGCATCCACTCGATGCCGATGGAGCCGGCCCCGCCGCCGACGTCCCACAGCAGCTGGCCGGGCATCGGCGCGAGGGCGGCGAGCGCGGCGGCGCGGATCAGGTGCTTGGTGAGCTGGCCGTCGTTGGCGTAGGCGTCGTCGGGCAGGCCCGGCGAGGTGGAGTAGCCGGGCCGGGTGGGGGTGTCCGCGCGACAGTCCACGCAGACGATGTTGAGGTTGGGAACGGGGGTGTCGTCCCAGGCCAGCGCGGTGCCCTCGATGCGGGACTCGTCGCCCACGCCTAGGTTCGACAGGACGGTGAGTCGGCTCGCGCCGAAGCCGTCGACGGCCAGCAGCCGGGCCAATTCCGCCGGCGTGGTGCGGTCCGAGGACAGGACGATGAGCCGTCGGCCTGCACCGAAATAGCGGCGCGCGGCGTCGACGTCGCGTCCGACGACGGTGACCACGTCCGTGGACTCGGCGCTCCAGCGCATCCGGGCTCGGGCCAGCGCCACGGAGCTGACGGCGGGCAGCACCTCCACCGCGTCCGGCCCCAACAGCTCGATCAGGGTGGTGCCGATCCCGGAGACCAGCGGGTCCCCGGACGCGAGCACGACCACGCGGCGGTCGAGATGCCGGCCCAGCAACGCGTCGAGGTTTGGCCTGAGGGGGGAGGGCCAGGGTTCGACTACCGCCGCGACCGAGGGCAGCATCGCGAGATGGCGCGCGCCGCCGAGTAGGACCTCGGCGGCCAACACCACGTCGCGGGAGCGCGGCGCGAGCCCCTCCCAGCCGTCGGCGCCGATGCCGACGACGGTGATCACAGGGTTCATGACGCCAAAGACTAGCGGACGTCCCTGCGGGCTACAGTGGGGCGGAAAGCAACAGTCCGAGGTGCCCCTCACAGGGATAATCGGGAAGTCGGTGCGAATCCGACACAGGCCCGCTGCGGTGACCTGGGAGCTTGCCGAACATGCGCGACGCGCAGCCACTGGACTCGATGTCTGGGAAGGCGTTCGGCAGGTGTTGATCAGGAAGTCCGAAGACCGGCCCCGGACTGATGGAAGACAACGATCCCAGCGGGAGCCTGCGGAGAACCTATGCACCTGTACCCATTTAGCGCTGTCGTCGGATCCGACGATATGGCGCTCGCCCTCACCCTGACCACGATCTCGCCCGCCGTCGGCGGCGTGCTGATCCGCGGCGAGAAGGGCACCGCGAAGTCCACAATGGTCCGCGCGCAGGCAGCCCTGCTGCCGCCGGTCACTGTGGTTGACGGCTGCCGCTTCTCCTGCGACCCCGCCGCGCCCGACGCCACCTGCCCCGACGGGCCCCACCAGCCTGATGCGGCCGCACGCGAGCGGCCATCGCGGCTGGTCGAGCTGCCGGTGGGCGCGGGCGACGACCGCGTGACCGGATCGCTGCACCTGGAGAAGGCGCTCACGACGGGCCAGACGCACTTCGAGCCCGGCCTGCTTGCGGAGGCGCATCGCGGCGTCCTCTACGTCGACGAGGTCAACCTGCTGCATGACCACCTGGTGGACCTGCTGCTCGACGCCGCCGCGATGGGCCGTTCGAGCGTGGAGCGCGACGGCGTCTCCGCCGCGCACGCCGCCAAATTCACGCTGGTGGGCACCATGAACCCGGAGGAAGGGGAGCTGCGCCCGCAGTTGCTCGACCGCTTCGGACTCACCGTCGAGGTCGCCGCGCCGCGGGATCCATTGGAGCGGGTGGAGATCATCCGTCGCCGCCTGGACTTCGAGAACGACCCGGCGGCCTTCGCCGCACGCTTCGCCGCGGACGAGCGCGACCTCGCGGCCCGCATCGCGGACGCCCGCGCCCGCCTGCCGTTCGTGGTGCTGGGCGACTACGCGCTGATGAAGATCGCCGAGATCTGCGCGGCCTTCGAAGTCGACGGTATGCGCGCGGACATCGTCACGGCCCGCGCCGCCCTGGCCCACGCCGCCTGGCACGGCCGCGAGCACGTCGCCAAGGCCGATATCCGGGCTGCCGCTCGACTGTCGATCCCGCATCGTCGCCGCCGCAACCCATTCGACGCGCCCGGCATCGACGAGGACCTGCTAGATCAGATTCTCGGCGACGACGAGCCGCCGGAGGGCCCCGAGTCCACTGATCCGGAGCCCACTGATCCGGGGCCGGGAGACGGCGCCGACAGCGCTGAGGAGGCGGAAGCCCCAGGCGCGGCCGACGCCTCAGACTCGCCTGAGCCCTCCAGACCTGAGCACTCCAGGCCTGAGCCCTCCACACCTGAGCCCTCCAGCGACCGGGGCGGACCCGCCCCCACTGGGCAGGTTGCCGCGCCCGACAACCCCTACCGCCCAAGACTGTTCACGGTCTCCGGCACCGGCGTGGGCTCAGCGGGAAAACGCTCGCGGGCGATCACGTCGAGCGGCCGGACCGTCGGAGTGCAGCCGGTGAGCGCCGCCGAGGGCCCGATCCACCTGGTCGCGACGATCCGCGCCGCCGCGCGTGCGGGCCGCCGCTCGGTGGGTCCAGAAGACCTGCGCCGCGCACGCCGCGAGGGCCGCGAGGCGAACCTGATCCTGCTGTGCGTCGACGCGTCGGGCTCGATGGCCGCGCGCAAGCGGATGACCCAGGTCAAGACGGCCGTGATGTCCCTGCTCCTGGACGCGTACCAGCGCCGGGACAAGGTGGGGCTGGTGCTCTTCCGCGGCTCGGAGGCCAACCTGGCGCTGCCACCGACCGGCTCCATCGACATCGCCGCGGCGCGGCTGCGGGAGCTGCCGGCGGGCGGCCGCACCCCCCTCGCCGAGGGGCTGCTCACCGCCGTCGAGACGCTGCGGGTGGAGCGCCTGCGGGACCCCCGCGTCCGGCCGCTGCTCGTCGTCGTCACGGATGGGCGGGCTACGTCGGGGCCCGATGCGATGGCCCGCGCCATGCAGGTCGCCGACCACATTGCTGCCCAAGACATCTCGGCACTGGTCATCGACTCGGAGACCGGCCGGTTCCGTCTAGGTCTGGCCGGGGAGCTCGCCCGCCGGATGCGCGCGAGCCACGTGCCGATCGGCGAGGTCAGCGCGGAGGCCATCACCACGGTGGTCCGCGGCGCAACGACCACCACAAGCAGAGGGAGCGCAGCCTAATGGCGCAGGGAGTACCGGAGAATATCCCCGAGGACGGCCTGACCACTCGGCAGCGCCGCAACCGGCCGCTGACGATGGTCCACACCGGCGATGGCAAGGGGAAGTCCACCGCCGCCTTCGGTTTGACGCTGCGCGGCTGGAACCAGGGCTGGAACATCGGCGTCTTCCAGTTCGTGAAGTCCGCCAAGTGGCGTCTGGGTGAGCAATCGGCCTTCGAGGCTCTCGACGAGCTCGGCGCGCAGAGCCCCAAGGGCGGCCGCGTCGAGTGGCACAAGATGGGTTCGGGCTGGTCCTGGTCCCGCAAGGCCGGCACCGAGGAGGATCACGCCGCCGCCGCGGTCGAGGGCTGGGCGGAGATCAAGCGCCGCATCGCCGCCGAGGAGCATGACCTCTACGTGCTCGACGAGTTCACCTACCCCATCAACTGGGGCTGGATCGACGTCGACGATGTGGTGGCGACGCTGGCCAACCGCCCGGGCCGCCAGCATGTGGTGATGACCGGCCGTCGCGCGGATCCGAAGCTGATCGAGCTCGCTGACCTGGTCACCGAGATGACGAAGGTCAAGCACCCGATGGACGCGGGACAGAAGGGGCAGCGGGGGATCGAGTGGTGAACCGCTCAGCCCTGCCTCGGATTGTGATCGCCGCGCCCGCCTCGGGGCACGGGAAGACCACCATCGCCACGGGTTTGATGGCGGCGCTGCGCTCGGCGGGCCATCGCGTCTCCGGGCACAAGGTGGGGCCGGACTTCATCGACCCCGGCTACCACAGCCTCGCGACCGGGCTGCCCGGCCGCAACCTCGACGCGCACCTCGTCGGCGTCGATAAGCTCGCTCCGCTGCTGCTGCACGGGGCGGCAGACGCCGAGATCGCCGTCATCGAGGGCGTGATGGGGCTGTACGACGGAATGATCGGCGGCAGTGGATTCGCGTCCACCGCGCACGTGGCGAAGGTTCTAGACGCGCCCGTGGTGCTCGTGGTCGACATCTCGCACGCCTCCCGGTCGATCGCCGCCGTGGTCCAGGGCCTGGCCGGCTTCGACACCGCGGTTCGCATCGCGGGCGTGATCTTGAACAAGGCGGGCTCGGAACGGCATGCGGGCGAAGTTATCTCGGCACTTGAGGAGACCGGCATCGAGGTGCTCGGAGTCCTCGGGCGCGATGACGGCATTGTGGCGCCGTCACGGCATCTCGGCCTGGTGCCGGCGGCGGAGCGGCCCGAGGCGCAGGCGGCGCTCGCCACGCTCGCCGACAAAATCGCCGAGCGCATCGACCTGGACAAAATCTTGGAGATCGCCAGGAGCGCACCGGGATTGGCCGCTGAATCCTGGGATCCAGCCGTCGCGATGGCGGCGGACGCCCGGCCGCTGGGTGAGGACAGCCCCGTCGTGGCGATCGCCGGCGGGCGCTCGTTCACGTTCCGCTACGCCGAGACCGAGGAGCTGTTGCGCGCCGCCGGCTGCCGCACGGTGATCTTCGATCCCATGCGGGATGACGCGCTCCCGAAGGGCACCGCCGGGATCTACCTGGGTGGGGGATTCCCTGAGGTGCACGCATCGGCGCTGTCCGGGAATGAGCTGCTGCGCAGGCAGATTCGGGACGCCATCGCGTCGGGTGTCCCCACCGTCGCGGAATGCGCGGGGCTGTTGTACCTGTGCCAGGACGTAGACGGCGCACCCATGGTGGGCGCGCTCGACGCGTCCGGGGCAATGTCCCCGCGGCTGACGCTGTCGTATCGCACCGCCATCGCGGCGGCGGATTCCCTGCTCGCAGTCGCCGGCACCCGCGTGACTGGGCATGAGTTCCACCGCACGGTAGTCTCCACCACCGGAACAGCCCCGGCCTGGCTGCTCGACGGGCGGCCCGACGGTTTCAGCGCTGACCCCGCGGGGCTCGGCAGACCGACTCTGCATGCGTCCTACCTGCACACGCACTGGGCCGGCTGGCCAGAGCTCGCGGCGCGGTTTGTGGCCGCTGTGCGAGAGGCGACGCCCATCGCACCGGCCGCCGCGCGCCCCGCCGTCAACGCCCCCGTTTCCCGTGAAACTACCGTTGCCCCCATCGATTTGGGTCACCACGGCGATCGAGAGGTGGGCAACGGGCTGGTGGACTTCGCCGTTAATGTCCGCCGCGGCGGGCGGCCCGAGTGGCTAGAACGGGCACTTGCCGAGTCGATGGCCGGGCTGGCCGCCTATCCGAACGACGCTGCCGCGCGCGAGGCCATCGCCGCCCGGCATGTGCGCAGGCCGGCCGAGGTGCTGCCGACCTCCGGCGGGGCCGAGGCTTTCACGCTGATCGCCCGGGCGCGGGCCTGGCGGCGACCGGTGGTGGTGCATCCACAGTTCACGGAGCCCGAGGCTGCCCTGCTGGCAGCCGGCCATCGCGTGGAGCGGGTGCTGCTGCGGCCGGAGGATCGCTTCGGGCTGGCGGGCGTGGAGATTCCGGCGGATGCCGACCTGCTGATGCTGGGCAATCCGACGAACCCCACCGGGGTGCTGCACGCTGCGGCGGATCTCCTGGGACTGCTGCGGCCGGGGCGGGTTGTGGTGGTCGACGAGGCGTTCATGGACGTGGTGCCAGGCGAGACGCAGTCCCTCATCAGCCGCCGTTTGCCCGGGCTGATCGTCGTGCGCAGCCTGACGAAAACCTGGTCCCTCGCGGGACTGCGGGCCGGGTACGTCGTGGCGGAGCCCGAGCTGATCAGCGAGCTGGCAGCGCAGCAGCCGCCGTGGTCGGTGTCCGGTCCGGCCGCCGCAGCGATGATCGCGTGCATGTCGCCGGACGCATCCGCAGAGGCGGCCCGGATCGCGAGGTCGATCATCGCCGAACGCGCGGTGCTGGCGGACGGGCTCGCCGAGTTGGGGCTGCCGGTCGCGGGCGGACTCGCAGCACCGTTCGTCTTGGTCCAGGTCCCGACCGGACTGCGGGAGGCCCTGCGCGAAATCGGTTTCGCGGTGCGTCGCGGGGATACCTTTCCCGGGTTGGGGCCCGAATGGATCCGTATTGCGGTGCGGGACGCCGCGAGTAGCCGGGGATTGTGTGCCGCGATAAGTTCAGTGCTCGGGTCTCGCTGAATCACGACTGCGAATTGTTGTCGGCGCCATTGGCTATGCTTTTGCGAATTAGCCAGACGGGATACCTGGCATAAGCATTCTTACTGAGGACGGGCCCTATGAGCACACCGCAGCCGCCAGAGCAGGGGGGACAGGCCTGGTCTGAGAGCTCGCCGCCTGAACACCGGCCCATCGGGTATCCGCCGACCCAGCAATTCGTTCCCAATGAGCAATATGGGAACCCCCAGTTTCCGGGCCAGCCCTATTCCGACCCGGGCTACTCGAATCAGCAATACCCTGGACAGGCCTATCCGCCGAGCGCAGAAAGCGCGCAGTATTACGCGCCGCCGCCGCCCCCGCCGAGCAAGACCCCGGCCTGGGCGTGGGTGCTGTTGGTGGTGGTCGTCGTCGCACTGCTTGGTGGTGGTGGCTATCTGGGCGTCTCGCAGTTGGTCGGCTCGAACAACTCGCCCGTCGCCACGCGGGCCGATGGCGCGAACTCGACCGTGCCACGGGCAGTGACGCCCTCCGCTCGGCCGTCGACGTCGGCTCCCACGACCTCCCGCACCCCACAGGTGAGCCTGCCGGCGAACGCGACCCCGTGCAGCACAACCCAGAGGACCGCGGAGTTCAGCTCCTCAGCGGTTGCGGGCAACACGTCCTGCCCGTTCGCGGAGGAGGTGCGGATGGCATATCTGCAGCAGCAGCAACGGGGCGTGCCGGTGGTGGTGGAGGCGTGGAGCCCCACTACCAAGGAGATGTACACGATGGCGTGCTCGGGCGTCGACATCGTGCGGTGCGCCGGCGGCAATGGCGCGGTCGTCTATGTCTACTGAGGTGCGGCCCGCGGGGCGATGGCCAGGGGGCCGGTTCAGGCGAGTGCTGCTCACTGGCGTCGCGGTCACGGCGGTGACGCTGCTATCCGGGTGCACCATCCCGACGGCGGAGACGGACGCGGTGCAGGCGACCCTCGAGGTCGGCGTGCCGCCCGTGGTCGAGACCACCACGGCCCCGGAGCCGCCGACCCACGAGCGGTTCGCCGCGGCCTTTGACGAACTCAGCGCGACGCTGGCCGGCACGGTGGGCATCGCGATCGGCCCGGTCGGCGCCGACGGCTCCGTGGAAGTGGCCGGGGAGTGGGCCAGCGGCCCCGCGTGGTCCACTATCAAAGTGCCGCTGGCGATCGCGGCTTTGAATTCTTCGGGCGGCGCGGAACAAGCGGACGCGGTGCAGAGCGCGATCACGATCTCCGACAACGCCGCCGCGGAGCAACTGTGGTCCGCGCTGGGCTCGCCCGAGGACGCGGCGCTCGCGGTCGAGGGCGTGTTGCAAGAGTTTGGCGACCGCACCACCACCGTGCCGTCCACGCGGGCCCGTCCGGAGTACTCGATCTTCGGGCAGACAGACTGGTCGCTCTCGGAGCAGGCCCGCTTCGGCTCCGCACTGGCGTGCAAGCCGGAGGCCGAGCCCGTCTATTCGCTGATGGGGCAGATCTCCGGGGACCAGAGCTGGGGCCTGGGGGCACTTGCGGACGCCCACTTCAAAGGCGGTTGGGGGCCAGGCCCGACCGGCGGCTATCTCGTGCGCCAACTTGGCGTGATCGACACGCCCACAGGACAATTGACGGTGGCAATCGCCGCCGAGACCGCCGGGTCCTTCACCGACGGGACGGCGCTGTTGAGCCAGGTGGCCGGCTGGATCTCCGCCAACCCGGCGCTGCTGCCGATCGGCGGCAGCTGCTGAGCGGCTAGCGCGCAGCCCACGCGATGGCGTGCGCCAGCGTGTCCACCGTCGTGGTGGTCGGGCCTGCGGGCTCGGGCCTGCGCACGATGACCACGCGCACCCCGAGCTCGGCGGCGGCGTCGAGCTTGGCGCGGGTGTAGTCGCCGCCGGAGTCCTTCGTCACCAAGGTGGTGACGCGGAAGCTGCGGAGCAGCTCCCGCTCGTCTGCCAGCAGATATGGACCCCGCCGCTCGAGCACCTGCCAGCCCCGCGGGAGGGGCTCCGCAATCGGGTCGACCACCCGCACCAGCACGGCATTCGTCGCCAGTGGCCCGGTGAAATGGGCCAGGGTCTGGCGGCCGGTGCTGAGGAACACCCGCTCGCCGGGCGCGGCGGCGGCGCGGGCGGCCTCGTGATGGTCGTCCACCCACGTCCACTTCTCAGACCCGGGCAGGCCGGACCAGCCAGGCCGGGCGAAGCGCAGCAGCGGCACCCCGGCATGCGCGCAGGCCGCGACGGCATTGGCGCTGATGGTCGCCGCGAACGGATGGGTGGCGTCCACGACGGCATCGACGCCGTGCTCCGCGAGGTAGGTGGCGAGCCCGGCGATGCCGCCGAAGCCACCCTGGCGTACCTCGCCGACGGGCATCCGCGGCCGGCTGACCCGGCCAGCTAGCGAGGACGTCGCGGTGATCCGGCGCGTGTGCAACTCGGTGGCCAGAGCCCGGGCCTCGCCGGTCCCGCCCAGGATCAGGATGCTCATGCCAGGCCGCCCGTCACGGTGCGCATTCCGGAAGGTGCTCCACCGGAGGCAATCTCGAGGATGTGGTCGATGTCCAGGTGCTCCTCAGCGAGGTCGGCGAGGGTCTCCAGGCGGGCCTCGCGGGCGGCGGGGAAGCTCACCGTGGAGGACGCGTCCGGGAGCCCCAGCAGCGCCGACGCCTCGCGAAGCCAGCCGGATCGGGTGTCGTCGTTCTCCAGGCTGCCATGCCACATAGTGCCGAAGACCGCGCCGGAGCGGGCACCGCCAAGGAACTCGTCGCCCCCGTGCCGCTCGATGGCGCCGTGGTGGATCTCGTAGCCGCTCGCGTGGGCCCCGTACGCGCGGCCCGCCGCGAGGCGCAGCGTCTTGTCGGCGCCGAAGGTGGTGCGGATGTCCAGGAGGCCCAAGCCCTCGGCTGTCGCGGGCTCGCCCTCAATGCCGTGCGGGTCCTCGATCATGGCGCCGAGCATCTGGAAGCCGCCGCAGATGCCGAGCACGACGCCGCCGCGCCGGGCATGTCCGGCGATGGCCTCGGCCAGCCCGCGCTCGCGGAGCCACGCCAGATCGCCGAGCGTGGCACGGGTGCCGGGCAGCACGACGATGTCGGCCTGCGCGAGCTGGCGCGGGTGGTCCACGAACGAGACCTGCAGCCCGGGCTCCAGGCACAGCGCGTCGATGTCGGTGAAGTTGCTGATCCGCGGGAACCGGACGACGGCCACCGACAGCGGGGTCGCGTCGACTGGCAGGGTGTGGGTTCCCCTGTCCGACAAGGCAAGCGAGTCCTCGGAGTCGAGCCACAGTCCGGGCTGCCACGGCAGCACGCCGAGCATCGGGCGGTCGGTGAGCTCGCGCAGAGTGTCGAGGCCCGGCGCCAGGAGGCTGACGTCGCCGCGGAACTTGTTGATGATGAAGCCGCTGACGAGGGCCTGGTCCGCGGCGTCGAGCAGGGCGAGGCTGCCGAACATCGCCGCGAACACGCCGCCGCGGTCGATGTCGCCGACGATCAGGGTGGGGATCTGCCCGTGCTGAGCCAGGCCCATGTTGACGTAGTCGTTGGCGCGGAGGTTGATCTCCGCGGGGCTGCCGGCGCCCTCGCACACCACCACGTCGTACCGGGAGGATAGGTCATCGAAGGCTTCAAAAGCCGCCCGCGCGAGGGCTTTACGACCGCTCGCGAACTCGCCCGCGTCCAGGGTCCCGGCGGGCTGGCCCATGACGATCACGTGGCTGCGGCGGTCGCTGCCCGGCTTGAGCAGCACCGGGTTCATCGCCGTCTCGGGCTCGGCCTGCGCGGCCACCGATTGGATCCACTGGGCGCGGCCGATCTCAGTTCCGGCGGTCGTGACCATCGAGTTGTTCGACATGTTCTGGGCCTTGAACGGGGCCACCGAGACGCCCCGCCGCGCGAGTGCCCGGCACAGCGCGGTGGTGACGACGCTCTTGCCCGCGTCGGAGGTGGTTCCGGCGATGAGCAGGCTGCGACGCATGACTGGTGATGTTACCGCGCGCGGCGCGGGTGGTTTTCAGAGCCGTAGCGAGAGGAGCGCGGGTTCGAGCAGGCTGCCGAGGTAGAGGCGGCCATCGTGCTCGGCCACCCCGGTGACGTCGTGGTAGCCGGCGCTCTTCGACTGCAGGTCCCGCAGCACGTTCCCGGACTCGTCGACGCACATCGCCCAGGTGGTTCGCTCGCGGAGGAGGTCGATGAGCTGCTCCGGCACCCGCCACAGCACCTGGCGGATCCATCCCGGGAGTGCGCCGAGCCGGTCGACGAGGGCATTGCGGGGGTAGATGAACGCGATCCACAGCCGGCCGTCCGCGGCGCGCGAGATGTTGTCCGGCATCCCCGGCAGGTTTGCCATCACGGTCTCGGGTTCGCCGCCATCGACGGCCAGCCGCTTGAGGGTGTACCCGTCGGTCTCGACCCACAGCACCGACTTGCCATCGGTGCTCATGGTGACGCCGTTCGCGAAGTGCAGGCCGTCGAGCACGACGGTGACCGTGCCGTCCGGATCGCGGCGAAGCAGCCGGCCGGAGCCGCGATGCTCGAAGATGGCGCCGATATGGTGCTCGAGCCCAAACCTGGTGCTGGACTGGGTGAACCACAGCGTGCCGTCCGAAGCTGCGGTGACATTCGAGCAAAACCTCAGCGGGCTGCCCGCAACCTCGCCGACCAGTGTCTCCAGCGTGCCGGTGTCGGGGTCCAGGCGCAGCAGTCCATGCTCGGAATCGCACACCAGCACGGAGCCGTCGGGCATGGCCTCCAAGCCCAGGGGCCGGCCCGCGACGCGACCGATCAGCTCGACACCGCCGGTAGCGGGATCGACCCGCAGGATCCGGCCGTCCACGACACCGCAGACGACGAGGCCTTGGGCGTCGATCACGACGTCCTCGGGGGCCTCGCCAGGCAGCGGGATCAGCGTCGCGGACGGGAACTGGTCGGGACCGTGGGGCTCCCTCGACCGGGCGGGCGCTGGCGGCAGCTTGCGGATCACCGGGGCGATGGGGGGCTTGCGGAGGGCCATTCCCTCATCATGGCCGCTGCGGACGGCGCGGGTGGCCGGTTTGGCCGCATGACCGCAATCCAGCGACGATTCACCGTACGATCACGGCATGAGTATTGATCCGCGTGCCGACAGTGTTGATGGGGTTGTGCGCAGGTCAGCAGCCAGAAGTCCCGATCGGGTGGCGCTGCGCTTCGAGGACCGGATCTGGACCTACCGGGAGTTTGACGATGCGGTCAGCCGTGGTGCCCGCTGGCTTCAGGCCAAGGGCCTGCGGACGGGGGACCGCGTCGCGGCCTTCGGCGTGAACTCCGACGCGTATGTGCTGGCCTTCCTCGCCTGCTCGCGCGCTGGTCTGGTCCACGTGCCGATCAACTACGCGCTCAAGGGCGATGAGCTTGCCTACCTTGTCGGCAACGCACAGGCACGGGCGGTGCTGGTGGATCCGGCGCTCGCGGGCGTCCTGGACGGGGCCGACACCCCGGCGCTGGAACAGACCCTCCCGCTACGAGACGGGGCCGGCTCCTTTTTGGAGGCCTGCCGGGCCGACAACGACGCGCAGTCAGGCGACCAAGTCGAATACGCCGAGCTCGCGCAGCTGCTTTACACCTCGGGCACCACCTCTAAGCCCAAGGGCGCGATGATGTCCCACTCCGGCCTTGTGGCCGAGTACGTCTCGAGCCTGCTGGCCCTGGATCTCACGCCGCAGGACAACCCGCTGATCTGCATGCCGCTTTACCACTCGGCGGGCATGCACGTGTTCATGCTGCCGTACCTGTCCATCGGCGCGACTATCCACCTGATGGCCGCGCCGGACATCCCGGAGATCCTGCGGCGGGTCGAGGAGGACCGCATCGGCTCGCTGTTCCTCGCGCCGACGGTGTGGGTGCCGCTGGCCAACCACCCCGACCTCGAGACGCGGGACCTGTCCTCGCTGACGAAGGCGCAGTACGGCGCGTCGATTATGCCGGTGACCGTGCTCAACCGCCTGCGGGCGAAGTACCCGGAACTGGCGTTCTACAACTGCTTCGGCCAGTCGGAGATCGGGCCGCTGGCGACCGTGCTGCGGCCGGAGGACCACGAGGCGCGCCCGTCGTCGTGTGGCAAGGCCGTGTTCTTCGTCGAGACCCGGGTGGTGGACGCCGCAGGCAACGACGTGCCCGACGGCACCGCCGGCGAGGTGCTCTACCGCTCGCCGCAACTGTGCCGGGGCTACTGGGAGGACGAGGAGGCGTCGGCCGAGGCGTTCCGGGATGGCTGGTTCCACTCGGGGGACCTCGTCACCCGGGACGCGCAGGGCTACATCACCGTGGTCGACCGCATCAAGGATGTCATCAACACGGGCGGCGTGCTGGTGGCCTCCCGAGAGGTGGAGGACGTGATCTACCTGCACCCGGCCGTCGCGGAGGTCGCCGTGATCGGCACGCCCGACGACCGCTGGATCGAGGCGGTGACGGCGGTGGTGGTGCTCAAGGCGAACGCGGCCGGACCCACCGAGCAGGAGTTGATCGCCTTCGTCAAAGAGAAGATCGCCCCGTTCAAGGTGCCGAAATCCGTGGTGTTCGTTGACGAGCTGCCGCGCAACCAGAGTGGAAAGCTGCTCAAGCGGGAGCTGCGCGCGCGGGCCTAGGTATAGCTCCTACGGCCGGCAGATGCGGGAGACTGCCTCGCGCACGAGCTCTCGCCGACGCGCCAGCGTATCGTCGTCGATCCCCACGTGGCCGTCGCTGCCCGGCGAGACAGACCAGCCGAAGATGAGCCCGAAGATCATCGCGAACAGCTCGCGGGGCTCCCAGTGCGCATTGAGGACGCCGTCGGCCTGGGCCTGGCGGATCGACGCGAGCCGCGGCTCCCAGACCGGGTGCCCCTCGGCCATCGCGAGCATGCGGTCGGACTCGCCCTGCAGCTGGCCCCAGATCATCATCCGCTGGATGTCCGGCTTGTCGTGCATCTCGTCGAAGAGTGCGACGGCGTGGCCGGGCAGGTCCGCGCCGTTGAGGGGCACGCTGACCATCGCCTCCTGGAAGTTCGCGTCGAGCACGGCGTGGAACAGCGCGACCTTGTCGCCGAAGTAGGCGTACAGCCGCTCTTTGCTGGCCCGACCGTTCGTGGCGATGCGGTCGATGCGGGCGCCGGCCAGCCCGTGGGCGCCGAACTCGGCCCGAGCCGAGTCGAGGATCCGCTGCTTGGTCGCGCTGATATCCGGGGAGGCCACAGTGGCGATCATAACAAAACGAACTAGTTCGTTTGACTCTGTGTGGTCGGCTGCGTAGTTTTTTCCCTCATGACCACCGCACCCGCAGTCGCCGGCAAGGCTTCGCCGCCCGACATATCCGAGAACCCGAACCACCAACGCCGCTGGCTGGTGCTGTGCATTGTCGCGTTCGCGCAGCTGATGGTCGTGCTCGATGGCACCATCGTCTCGATCGCGCTGCCTGCTGCCCAGGCGGAGCTGGGCATCAGCGACCTCGATCGGGCCTGGGTGGTCACCTCCTACGCGCTCGCGTTCGGCGCGCTGCTGCTCCTGGGCGGCCGCATCGCCGACTACTGGGGACGCAAGCGCTCCTTCATCGTCGGCATGGCGGGCTTCGCCGTCGCCTCGGCGATCGGCGGGTTCGCGCAGACCGGTATCGAGCTGTTTATCGCCCGCGCCGGCCAGGGCGTGTTCGCCGCCCTGCTCGCGCCCGCCGCGCTGTCGATCCTGACCACCACGTTCGTCGGGGAGAAGGAGCGGGCCAAGGCCTTCGCCGTCTACGGCGCGATCTCCGGCGGCGGCGCCGCCATCGGCCTGCTGCTCGGCGGCGTGCTCACCCAGTACGTCGACTGGCGCTGGTGCCTGCTGGTGAACATCCCGATCGCGCTGTTCGCGATCGCCGTCACGCTCCCCATCGTCAAGGAGACCAAGGCGTCCGGCGACACTAGCTACGACCTGCCCGGGGCACTTCTCATCGCCCTCGGCCTGGGCTCGCTGGTCTACGGCTTTACCCGCGCAGAGCACGGCTGGGGCGAGGCCGACACGATCGGGTTCATCGCCGCGGGTATCGCGCTGCTGGTGATCTTCGTCCTGTTCGAGCGTCGCACGGCGAATCCCCTGCTGCCGCTCTCGATCCCGTGGCACCGCGACCGGGGCGCGGCGCTGATCGGCTCGGTGTTCGTCGGCGCGGCCCTGCTCGGCGGCACGCTCTACCTCACCTTCTACCTGCAGATCGTGCTCGGCTTCAGCCCCGTGATGGCGGGCGTCGGCTCGCTGCCGATGGCCTTCTTCATCGTCATCGCGTCGACCGTCGCGGCGAAGCTGTCCACCACCATCGGGCCGAAGCCGCTGATGGTCGTCGGCCCCCTGTTGGCGGCCGGCGGGCTGCTGCTCCTCACCCAGATCGGGGTCGACACCTCGTACTGGAGCCACGTCCTCCCAGGGCTGGCGATCTTCGGCCTGGGTCTGGGCCTGCTGATGGTGCCCATGCAGAACCTCGCCCTGATCGGCGTGCCCAACCACGACGCGGGCGCGGCGAGCGCACTTGTCAACGCGACGCTGCAGGTCGGCGGCGCTCTCGGCACGGCGCTGTTCACCACGATCTATGCCTCGGCCCGCTCGGCCTTCGCCGTGGACAACCCGATGCCGACCCCGCCCGCAGGGTTGCCTGCGGAGCTCATCCCCGCAGACCTGTCCACGGTGACCGCCGAGCAGTTGGCGCAGGCGCCTCAACCGGTGCAGGACTTCGCGGCCTCGCTCACCGAGTTCTTCTTCGGTGCGGAGGTGGCCGGCTACGCCGCGGCGTTCGGCTGGGCGGCGATCCTCCTCGCGGTGATCTCGCCGGTGGTCTTCGTGCTGGTGCGGGCCAAGAAGGGTGATCTGTCGGCCGAGAACGCGGTGCACATCGGCTAGGGGTCTGGGGTTGGCGGGCTAGTGTGGGCTGACCAAGGAGTGCGAAATGGGCAGGCGGCGCGAGACGAGGACGTCGACTCCGGCGACCCCGAAAACCGGGGGACCGGTCGAGGGTGTCTTCGAGATCGACACGGGCACTTGTGAATTGCTGAAGGACCGGTGGCAGCCCGGTGCGTGGATCCTGAAGATCAACGGCGCCGAGAGCTCGCACATCGACGTTGACGACGCGAGCAGCCTCGACTTCGAGTACATGCGCTGGTTCGCCGCGCTGATCGGCCCGCACTGGGCGCCGGACGTCCGGCTGCGGGCGCTGCACCTGGGCGGCGGAGCGTGCACGATGGCCCGCTACCTCGCCGACGACTACCCGGACGCGCGCCAAGTGGTCGTCGAGATCGACGGGAAGCTGACCGAGCTGGTCCGCGAGTGGTTCGACCTGCCCCGCGCGCCGCTGCTGCGCATCCGGGTCGGCGAGGCCCGCGCGGTGCTCGAGACGCTGACCGCGGACAGCCGGGACTTGATCATCCGCGACGTGTTCGCCGGCATCCTCACCCCGACCCCGCTCACGACGCTCGAGTTCACGCAGCAGGCCCGCCGGGTGCTCTCGCCCGGCGGGATCTACGTGGTGAACTGCGGGGACACCCGAGATTTGGCCGTCGCCAAACGCGAGTGCGCCACCATCGCGAAGGTCTTCGAGCACGTCGTCGTGATCTCCGACCACGCGATGCTCAAGGGCCGGCGCACCGGCAACATCGTCATCGCGGGCAGCGATGTGCCGATCGGCGACTCCGCCGCGTCCACCCGGGACCTGCTCATGGGCGCCGTGCCCGCGGCGCTGTGGCAGACCGAGCAGGTGGCGCGGTTCGCGTCGGGCGCGGCAGTGCTGACAGACCCGCCGCCTCCCGTGACTCCGTAGTCGCAGGCCTTCCGGTGAAACACAGCCCCTGCGGCGCCTGTGTTTCACGACAAGGCCTGCGAGTTCGACGGCGGGCGGGGGTTAGCGGCGGGTGGCCTCCTACTTCGCCCGTCCGGCGGCCTCGCGCCCGGCGACGCGGCCGAACGCCAACGCGTCGGCAATGTGGAAGCCGCCATCCTTGCGCCAGCTGTACGTGGAGCTGACCTCGCCCGCGGCGTACAGCCCACCGATCACGGCGCCGTCCGTGTTGACCACCTGGGACTTGCCGTCGCGGCGAGGTCCGCCGGAGCTCCAGCCGAGCAGGGGCGTGATCGCGAGCGCGTAGAACGGTGCCTCGGACACGTCGGACAGAGTCTCGGCCGGGCGCGCGAAGTGATCGTCCCGGCCGGACTCGCAGGCCTCGTTGTACTGGACCACGGTGCAGCCGAGTGTTTTGGCGTCGACGCCGATGAGCTCGGCGAGCCCCTCGATCGTGTCGGCGCGGCGGATCAGCCCGCTCTCGATCTCCGCGCTGTTGTCCGCGCTCCACAGGTGCTCGTCCATCAGCACCTTCCAGCCGACCGGCAGAGTCTCACGGCTCGGGCTGAGCGGTCCTGAGAGGCGCATGCGCTCGTCGAACACCAGGTGGAAGGGCTGCAGGGGGAAGTGCTCGTCGCGCCCGTTGCGGCGGATATGCCCGTGCCGCGGCGAGGCGGTCTCATCGACGAAGCGCCTGCCCTCGGGCGAGACGAACAGGTAGTTCTGCCCGGCCCACAGCGCGAGGTAGAGGCCGGGGGCCTCGCCGATGTCGATGCCGGTGATCGTCATCATGTTGTCCATGTGCCATAGGTCCGCGCCCACCTTCTGGGCCATCTTCAGGCCGTCGCCCGTGGAGTGGGGCGAGCCCCACAGGACGGACTCCGGCAAGCGGAGGTAATCGCGGACCATCTGGGGATTCGCCGCGAAACCGCCGGTCGCGAGGACCACGCCGCCGCGGCCGCCGATGCGGGTGGGGGTGCCGGCCGACTCGGCCGCGACGCCGATGACCGCCCCGTCGGCATCGGTGATCAGCTCGGTGGCGGGAGTGGAGAAGCGGATCTCGATCCCGCGCTCCGACAGGGCGGCGACGAGGAAGTCGTACAGCAGGAAGTCGCCCATCTGACCGCCGACGGTGTCCATGCCCGCGTAGCAGTCTGTGCCGTCGATGCCCATGCCCAGATACTCGGGCTCCGTGTGGTGCTGGGCGTTCTGCGAGACGTCCGCGCCGAAGCCGCGCAGCCACTCCGAGTTCTTGGCGGTCTCCGTCGCCCAGGTCTGCACGACATCGTCGGCGATGGGGTAGCCGCCGGCGAGGGAGTTCAGGAACACTGCGGCGAGTTCGGGGTCGCTGTTGATGAACCAGCCGCTGCCGGAGACGCGGGTGTTGCCGCCGGCGGTGGCCTCGTCGCACTTGTCGATCACGAGGACTCTGGCCCCGGACTCGTGCGCGCTCAGCGCCGCGGCGGCCCCGGCCGCCCCGATGCCGACGACGACCACGTCGAATTCCTCGTCAAACGCACTGCTCATTGTGATTCACCTTGTCTCTATTGGTATTTGGGGATTGTGGCCACGGCGTGGAGTTACGAGCCGAGATACACCTTGTCGACGACGAACGGGCCGGCCCCGATCGGGGTGAAGGCCTCGCCCTGCTCGGAGGACGGGGCCACCACGAGCCCCACTCCCGTGGCCAACAGCGACCAGAAGTCGGACCACGGCTCGGTGAGCTCGATGACGACGGTCGACGGGTCCGGCGACGTCATCGACGCCACGCTCGCGGCGAACAGCTGGCTGTTGTAGCCGCCCTTGGCGACGTAGCGGTCGATGCTCACATGACCGCGCTCGCGTCGACGGGGCTGCCATCGCTGAATTTCGCGCCCTCACGCAGCGTGAGAGTCCAGGTCTTCTGGTTGTCGCTGACGTGGACGTCCTGTGCGAGCTGGGGCTCGTAGCTGTCGTTCGCGGCGTCATAGCGCACGAGCGGTCTGGTTGCCGACTATGCCGGTCGTGGCGGCAGCCCTGGCCCCGGTCTTCGCCCCCGCCTCCGCTCGTTCCGCAGGCTGTCAGCACCATGAGCGCCGCAGCGAGAGAACCGCCGATTCGAACCAGACCTGGTCTGGCCATTCGCGCCACCTCCGTATGCACTGCTTGGACAGCAGCTTTGGGCTGAAGCTAGCCCTGTGACGGGGGTTACAAATCGGGCGATCTCAATGAGCGGAAGGGTAATCCTCCCCGGCTGGCCTGGGTGCTAGCTCGGCAGGAAGAACTGCACCCGGCTGGCCCGGCGGGCGCCGCGCTCGAAGTCCACCAGCGCCACGCCGCGCTTGCCGTCGAGCTCGATAGTCGCCGTGACCGTGTGGCCGGCGGAGAGCAGCTTGCGCCAGGTCAGGCTCGAGAGGTCCGCGATCGGCTCGGTGCCCGGGAACTCGACCGGCGCAGACATGGGGCGACCGGCCTTGAGTCCGGCGAAGAGTTGCTCGGTGGTGCGCTTGCCCGCGGCCCCCGCGCGGCGGAAGCCCTTCATGAACCCGATGGTGCCCGAGATACCTTGATTGCCAAGCAGTTTCGGCATCAGCTTGGTGGACTCGACGAGGCCGGGGAGTCCAGCGGCAAGGAGCTGGGTGATCTGCGTCGGCAGCTCCCAGTGCGCGTGCAGCTTCTCGATCTTGAGCGCGCCGTCCTCGGCGACTGTCATGTCATAGCGCAGGTGCATCGGCACCTGCAGTGGGATGGTGCCGCTCATCTTGGTGGTCAGCGTGAGGTCGCGGAACACGGTCATGCCGGCGACCACGTCGTGGTCCACAGCGAAGGAGATGTCGTTGGGCGCGATGAAGGTCGCGTAGAAGTTGGCGAGCGTCTCGCGGCCGCGGGCGGGTTGGGAGCCGTAGGGGTCGCACACCTCGGCGGAACGCGAGAACAACGCGAGCCAGGCGTCGCGGTCATGCACGGCGACAGCGGCGGGCGAGCGCTCAACCAGCGCGATGAGCTCTGCGGGAGTCGGGGAGGGGGTCATCGAGAGTTCCGTTCGATCTTGGGGGCTGCGGCGCCGATGTGGCGCATGATCCCGAGGAAGCCGAACACCTCGGGGTAGTAGACGGGCTTGCCACTGGTGATCAGGCCGACGGACAGCGCGCGATCCGGGTCCGCCCAGCCAAGGATATTGGAGAAGCCGAGGTGGCCGAAGACGTTCTCGGTGTCGGGGCCGAAGAGGCTGAACTGCTTCTCGCCCAGCATGAACCCCTTGCCGTAGCGCAGGGGGACGCCGAGGCTGTAGTCCACCTCGAGCGGAGACTCGGAGCGCACCGCGTTGGCCACGGTCTCGGGCCGCAGCACCCGCACGCCGCCAAGCTCGCCACCGCGGCGGAGCATCTCGAACAGCAGGGAGAACTCGTCGGCGTTGGTGACCACGTTGCCGGAGGGGACGACCCCGGTGAGGAAGCGAGGGTCGTTGATTTTGCGGACGGTCTCCTCGAGGGAGGTGCCGAGGATTCGATTGAGCACGGTCGACAGTGGCGGCGGGGTGGGCGGGCCGGTGCGGTAGCTGCGGCCGACCGTGGGCACATCGAGAGGGTCGACCCCGTAGTTGGTCCACCGAAAGCCCAGCGGGTCAAGAACTTCGGCGGACAACACATCGCGGATACTCCGGCCGGCGACGCGGTGCACGATCTCGCCGAGGATCGCCCCGCCCATTACGGCGTGGTAGGCCAGCCGCGTGCCGGGCGCGCTGTCGGGCTTGGCCTCGCTGAACGCGTGGACCAGGGCGTCGCGATCATCGAGGCGATCCAGGTCCATCGTTGCCGCCGGGTGCCGGGGGATGCCCGCCCGATGGGAGAGGAGATGGCCGATGGTGATGCCGGCCTTGCCGTTTCGGCCGAACTCGGGGATATGGTCGGCGACCTTGTCATCGAGGGATAGCTGTCCGCGTTCGGCGAGCAGGTGCACCACGATCGCTGTGACCGCCTTGGACGCCGAGCACAGGCAGAACGGGGTGTCGATGGTGGCAAGGGTCTTCGGGGCGTCGGCCTTGTCGTCGGGGCCGTTGCCCGCCGCGTGGCCAATCGAGCGCTGCAGCACCACCTGGCCCTCGCGCCGGATGCAGAGCTGGATCGCGGGGTGCGCCCCGCCGCGGTAGACGTCGACGACGGCGTCCCAGACTCTTTCGACCGCGTCGGCCGTCATGCCAACGTGGGTGGGGTCGGCCTCCGCGCCGCGGGTGGTCACGGATTCTAGGTCTGCGGGAATGCGCGCCCGGCGCATGATGTCGGGGACCAGGGGCAGGCGAGGCACGCTGAGCTTGGGGATGGACGACATCAGGTGCATCAGGCTCGAGCGCCCCCTCGTGATCGTGGTCACCCCGGCTGGGTGTGCCTGCACTTTAACCGCAGTCCGATCTTTCGGTGGCCGGCGTCTGGCCGATGACTGTATGCTTGCCGATAGGCAATTAGATGGCGTGGGCGATTTAGCACGGGCAGGAGTCCCAAGATGACGGCTTTCTCCGATGAGGACGTGCACCGAATCCGCGTCGCGCTGGGGCGGATCTCGCGCCGGGTGGACCGCAGCTCCGCGGAGGACGGCCTCACCCGGAGCCAATTCCTGCTGCTCTCCACGGTGGCGCGGCGGGGCCCCATCGGGGTGCGCGAGCTGGCCGAGATCGAGGGCTTGAACCCGACGATGCTCTCGCGGATCGTCGGCAAGATGGCCGAGTCCGGGCTGCTCGTCCGCGAGGGCGGGGCGGCGGACCGACGGGTGGTGGCGGTGCGGGTGACCGACGCCGGCCGGGAACTCTACGAGCGGCTGCGTGCCCGGCGGACCGAGGTCTTCGCGGAGCATCTGGCCGGGATCAGCCACGAGCATGCCGCCGACCTGCTGCGCGCGCTGCCGGCCCTCGAGGCGCTCGCGGAGCACCTGCCCGCGGTGGGCACATGACTCGCGCGGCAGCCATCCGGAGCCAGACCTTCGCCTCGCTGGTCAACCCCAATTTTCGGCGCTACATCTCCGGGCAAGGCGTCTCGGTGGTCGGCACCTGGATGCAGATCATCGCCCAGGGCTGGCTGGTCCTGCAGCTGACCGGCTCCGGCACCGCGATCGGCATCGTCGTCGCGCTGCAAACCCTGCCGATGCTGCTGCTAGGCCCGTATGGCGGCGTCATCGCGGACCGGGTGGACAAGCGGCGCCTGATGATTGCCCTGCAATCGGTGATGGGCGTGCAGGCGCTGGCGCTGGGCGTGCTGACGCTCACCGGGTCCGTCCAGCTGTGGCACGTTTATGTCCTCGCGGTGCTGCTGGGTCTCAACCAGTGCTTCGAGAACCCGGCACGGCAGGCCTTCCTGATGGAGGTCGTCGGACCAGGGCATGTGCGCAATGCCGTTAGCCTGCAGTCGGTGCTCAACAGCATGGCCAGGGCGGTCGGGCCGGCGGTCGCGGGCATCATCATCAGCTACGGCGGACTGGGCCTGTGCTTCCTGCTCAACGCCGCCAGCTTTGTGGCCGTCGTGCTCTCACTGGTCACGCTCAACCTCGCCGCGCTGATGCCGACGGAGCCGGCCGTCCGGGCGCGGGGGCAGCTGCGGGCGGGCCTGGCCTACGTGCGGCGCACACCTGAGCTGGCGATCCCGCTCGCGATGATGGCGCTGATGGGCTGCTTCACCTACGAGTTCCAGGTGGTGCTGCCGGTGGTGGCGGACAAGGTGTTCGGGGCGGGCGCGTCGGGCTACGGCTTCATGACGGCGGCGATGGGCGTGGGCGCCGTCGTCGGCGGGCTGTGGATCGCGACGTGGGGTCGCACGGGCGCGCGCTCGCTGGTGGTGATCGCGCTGGCCTTCGGCGCCGCGATCGCACTGACCGCACTGGCGCAGTCGCTGTGGGTCGCGGTCGCGGCGCTCGTCGTCGTGGGGATGCTCAGCGTCGGATTCACCGCCACGGCCAACAGCACGCTGCAGCTGGCCGCGGCCCCGGACATGCGCGGGCGCGTCATGGCCCTGTGGGCGGTCGCCTTCCTCGGCTCGACGGCAATCGGCGGGCCCGTCGCGGGCTGGGTTAGCGAGGAGTTCGGCGGCCGCGCGGGGCTGGCCCTCGCCGCGGTGACCTGCATTGTCGCGGCCGGGCTGGGCGTAGCGGGCATGATGCGGGGGCGGACGGCCGTGCTGGCGGTCTCGTAGCTGATACAGCAATCCGATGTTCGTGCTGTTCATCGTGTGGCTGACCAGCCGTCGCCGCTATAGCCCGCTGGTGATCGCGCTGTGTATGAGACCTGGCGTGGCGTAGTCCGCGAGGCCGTGGACGCGGCCGCCGCAGAGGGGGCTCTCAACGAGGGCTCCGACGCCCAGCCTGAAATCCTTACGCCCGCTCTTTGGTCTTACGCATGCGGCGGCGTGCGTAAAGGCAAAAAGCGGGCGTAAGGATCAGGGGGCGAGGGTCAGGCTAGGGCTGCGCCACCCAGGCCTTGTCGAACAGCATGATGCCGTCCAGGCTCGGGGTGATGCCGTGGGCGTTGGCACCCCACGGGATGAAGTACTTGCCGGCGTTGATGGACACGAACGGGGCCGTCTGGTTCGCCAGGGTCTGCATCTTGTCGGCCGCGGCGCGCTTGTCGTCAGCGGTCTTGGCGGTCTGCAGGCCAAGGAGCAGCTCGTCCATCTCCGGGTTCTGGAAGCCGAGGGCGTTGCCCGGCGACTGGCTGTAGAGGTTGCCGTAGAGGCGGATGAACGGCGCCGCGTCGAAGACATTGAAGCCCGAGTACGCGATGTCGTAGTCGTGGTCGGCGTACATCGCCTTGGTCAGGTCGGTGATGTTGTTGGTGTAGGTGATATCAACCGTGAATCCGACGGCCTGCAGCATCGACTGGAAGGCCAGCGCGCCCTGCTGGGTGGCGGCGTCGTTCATCGAGACCAGTTTCAGTTTGCCGTCGTAACCGCCGGCCTTGGCGTCGGCGAGGGTCTTCTTGGCGGTCTCAGGGGCGAAGCCGCTGCCGGCGACGTCGCCGTGCCACTCGGAGAAGTCCGGGAACATGTCGCTGGTCGGCAGGCCGGCGCCGGCCTCGGCGCGCTCGTTGTAGGTCTGGGGGTCGATGCCGGCGACGATGGCGCGGCGGACATTCTCGTCCGCGCCCGCGCGGCCCTCCCGGCTGTTGATCATGAGCACGCCGCCCAGGCTGGCCTGGAAGACGTAGCCGGGGTTCCCGGCGTCGAGGGCCTTCGTGACGACCTCGGCGTTGCGCAGGTAGATCGCCTGGACGCCACCGGAGTTCAGGGCGTCGATCTTGCCCTGCTCGCTGACGATCGCGGGGAAGCGCAGCTTGTCGATGTGCGGCTTGCCGCCGTGGTAGTCGGCGCGGGCGGCGAGGACGAGCTCGTCGTTGGGGGCGTGCTTCTCGACGGTGAACGGGCCGGCGCCGATGGGCGCGAACTCGCCGCTGGCCATCGAGGACGGGGCGACGATCATGCCGGGGCCGGTGTTGAACAGCGCGACGAAACCGTCCCACGGCCGCTGCAGGGTGAACTCGACGGTGGCGGCATCGGTCGCCTTCATGTCCTGGACCGAGGCCATCCACACCTGGGTGTGCGTGCCCTTCTTCGTCAGGTAGTTGTTGATGCTCCACACGACGGCGTCGGCGTCGACCGGGGTGCCGTCGCTGAAGGTGACGCCATCGCGCAGCGTGAGCGTCCACACCGTGTTGTCGCTGTTGGCGGTCATGGACTTGGCCAGCTGCGGGACGAACTCCGTGGTGGCGGGGTCGTAGCGCATGAGGACGTCGTAGATGGCGGCCATCTCGGAGCCTCCGGTCGCGCCGCCGTCCTGGCGGAACGTCGGGTCGAGCTTGGCCACGGAACTGTAGGTCGCGAATGAGAGCGTGCCGCCGTCCTGCGGGGAGCCGCCGTCGGCCTGGTTTCCGACGATGCCCGTGGTCACGGCCGACAGATCACCGGCCTCCCCGGCGTCGCCGCTGCTACCGCAGCCGGCGAGTAGGACGCCGCCGGCCACGGCGACCGCGACCAACGGGGTGAGTCGACGCCTGAGCTGAGCTCTCATCTGAGTCTTCCTTACGACGATCGGGGAGTGCAGGGCGGCACTTCAGTGGTCAGACTAGTCACTCACAGGACGATGCGTCAGCGGAATCGAGTTTCTCCCAGCGGGCCGGTCAGGCGGAGTACACCTCGACGTCGCCGACGACGGTGGAGAGCACGGTGATGTCCTTGATGGCCGCCGGCTCGCAGGCCAGCGGGTCGGCGTCGAGCAGCACGAAGTCGGCCAGCTTGCCCGCCTCGATGGAGCCCTTCAGCGCCTGCTCGCCCGTGATCGTCGCGGCCGAGGAGGTATAGCCGGCCACCGCGAGCTCCGGAGAGATCCGCTGCTCCGGTCCGAGGACGTGGCCGTCCCGGGTCACGCGGTTCACGGCGGTGTCGATGGTGAATAGCGGGTTCACGGGGGTCACGGGGCAGTCGCAGTGCAGCGCGAACGGCAGTCCGGCGGCGGCGATCGATGCGAGCGGGCTGATACGGCTGCCGCGCTCCGGCCCCAGGAAGCGGTCGCGGTGGCGGTCGCCCCAGTAGTAGACGTGGTTGACGAACACCGATGCGGCGACGCCCAGCTCAAGCATCCGGTGGATCTGATCCTCACGGAGCGTCTGCACGTGCTCGAGCCGGTGCGGGATGACCGTGCCTGCTGCCGTCGCCGCCGCCTCGATCGCGTCCAGGGCCAGATCGATGGCGCGGTCGCCGTTGGTGTGGATGGCGACCTGCCGCCCGGCGTCGTGGCAGGCAGCGACCATCGTCGCCAAATCGCCTGCGGGGATGGCCATCTCTCCGCAGTGGCAACCGCCCAGGTCGTGGTACGGCTCGGTGAGCGCGCCGGTGTGCAGCTGCAGGGAGCCGTCGGAGATGAGCTTGACGCCACCGATCGCAAGCTTGGTGGTGTCCGCGGCCGGCCCCTCCTCGGCCAGCCCCTCTGCCACAGCCAGCCCCAGGTAGGTGCGGGCGCGCAACGTCAGCTCGCCCGTGGCGAGCACGCGTTGGTAGGACGCGAGCATGTCGGCGGAGACGAACATGTCGTGGAAGCTGGTCACGCCCACGGACGCCATGCGCTCCAAGGCGATTCGCAATGCGTCGTCCAGCCCGCCGGGCGGGAAGCCCGCGCTGACCCCGCCCACGAGGCGCATGGCCGGGATCTCGCGGAACTCTCCTGTAGGCGCGCCGTCGGGGCCGCGCACGATCACGCCGCCTACGGGGTCGGGGGTCTGGGCGTCGACGCCGGCCGTGCGCAAGACGAAGCTGTTGACGTACACGCCGTGCGCGGACAGGTGCCGCACGATCACCGGCTGGGTGGTCGAGACCTGGTCGAGGTCCGCTGCGGTCAGCCCGCGGTCGTCCGCGACCAGGCTGTCGTCGAACCCGGTCCCGAGCACGACGGCGCCTGGCTCGCTCAGCGCGGCCCGCGCGCCGAGCGCCTCGAGCAACGCGGCGATGGTGGGACACGCGTCGGATCCCGCGTCGACATGTGCGGAGTCCATCCCCAGCAGGAACGGGTGCAGGTGGGTCTCGATGAAGCCGGGCAGGACGGTGGCGCCTGCGAGGTCGGCGATCCGGGTATCCGGGCCGGCGAGCGCGCGGATCTCCTGATCCCCGCCCACCGCGGTGAAGAGTCCGTCCCGGCAGGCGAACGCCGTGGCCACCGCGCCGGTCATCGTCCGTACGGTGCCACCTAGGTACACGCTGTCCGGGTGGCTGACCTGGCTCGGGTCGATCATGTCTGGCTCCAATGGGTCAGGACAAATCTCAGGATGTTGGTCGTGGCAACGGACACGATGGGTAGCCGTCGCCACTGGATCTTCTCTCAGCGGCACACCGGCTGAGTCGGGATTAGGGGATTTCTCCTGGGCGTTGGAGACGGCGTTGCGCGTTTTGGCAGCTTCATCTCGGTGCGCAGTCTCGGACAGTGAGACGCTACCGCTTGAATCTGTGGCAACAGTCACAAGATGGTCATTCGGGGTGCCTCAGCGCGGGCCATGCCCATGTCTTTATGGCCGCACACTTCGGCCAGATCAGTAATCACATTGAAGTGAGGATCAACGGATGAATTCTGAAAGGAGGCGACGACAGCGATGACGAAGACTGTGTTCAAGAAAATCGGCGAGCTGATCGTTGTGCTGTTCGTCGTCAGCCTCGGCACGTTCGGGCTTGTGTCGCTTATCCCGGGAGACCCGTCGGTGGCGGCCCTCGGTGAGGGTCGCACTCCGGAGGAATACGCGCAGGCGCGGCTCGAGATGGGCCTAGACGATCCGTTCTTCTCCCGATACTGGGACTGGCTCTCCGGTGCGTTGCGCGGCGATCTGGGCCGGTCGCTGGTGCCGCCGCAGTCCGACGTGATGGAGCGCATCAGCTCCGCGTTGCCGGTGAGCGTGCAGCTGGCGATCATGGGATTGATCATCGCGCTCGTGGTGTCGGTCCCGTTGGCCATGTGGTCCGCCCGGCATAGCGGCGGCCTGGTCGACCGGGTGATCAGCGCCTGCACGTTCGGTGTGCTGTCGATCCCGTCGTTCCTGTCGGGCCTGCTGCTGATCATGTTGTTCGTCAACTACCTGGGCTGGTTCCCGCGCTCGCAGTGGGTGCGGGTCTCGGAGGGCCTGGGCGAGAACATCTACCACGCGATCCTGCCGGCAGTGACGATCTCGCTGCTGGAGATGGCGATGTTCCTGCGGATCTTGCGCTCGGACCTGATCACGACACTGCAGGAGAATTTCATCCTGGTGTCGAAGGCGAAGGGCACCTCGAACCTGCGCCTGCTCCTCTCCGATGCGCTGCGTCCGTCCTCGTTCTCCCTGATCACGATGCTCGGCCTGGTGCTGGGCTCAATGATCGGCTCCACTGTCATCGTCGAGACGCTGTTCTCGCTGCCGGGGATGGGCTCGCTGATCGTGCGCGCCGCCCAGCAGGGCGATATGCCGATGGTGCAGGGTGCCGTGCTGGTGATCGCCGTCATCTATGTGGTGGCCAACGGCATCATCGATATCGCCTATGGATACCTCGACCCGAGGAGCCGACGAGCCCATGTCTGATCTCACTCATCCCAACCTCAACAACCCGGACGAGGCCATGCCCGCCGCGGCGCAGGGCGCGGCCGTGCTCGTCGACGACGGCGCGGTCGGCAACGACCCCGCGGTGATGGCCGCCGCGGGCGGCAAGAGCAGCCGGCGCGATCTGTATCTGCGCGGTGGCATCCTCCTGGCGATCGGCGTGATCGCCCTCGGTTTCGCGCTCGGCGCGGGCCCCGTCGTGATGGTGCTGCGCCTCGTCGTGGGCCTGATCGGCCTCATGGGCATCTACATGGGCGCCCGGCGGATCGGGCTGGCGAAGTTCGGCCCGGACTTCGACCTGACATTCGTGATCTCCTGCGTGTGGCTGGCGCTAATCATCGGGGTCGCGATCATCGCGCCGCTGCTGCCGCTGCCCGAGCATGTGGACACCACCAAGACACTCGCGGACAAGGGCTATGCCTCGCCGAGCCTGTTCTCGGCGCATCCGCTGGGGACGAACAACTTCGGCCTGGACCTGTTCTCCCGGTCTATCTACGGCGCCCGCTCCTCCCTGGTGGTGGCGGTCGGCGCGGTGTTGATCGGCATTATCGTGGGCGGGGCGATCGGCATCCTGGCCGGTTACTACGGCGGCAAGGTCGACTCGATCATCGGGATCTTGACGAACTCGCTACTCGCGGTGCCGTCGCTGATCCTTCTGATCGCGCTCGCGTCGGTGCTCAAGCCGAACCTGCGCAACATCTCGTTCGCCCTGGCCGCGCTGGCAATACCGTCGATGATCCGAATAGCGCGGGCGAACACCTTGACGTTCTCGCAACGCGAGTTCGTGTTGGCCGCCCGCGCCATGGGCGCGACCCGCTGGCGCGTGATGGTGCGCGAGCTCGCGCCGAACGTCGCGTTGCCGCTGGCCTCGCTGGGCATGGTGATGATCTCCGTGCTGATCGTGGCGGAGGCATCCCTGAGCTTCCTGGGCCTGGGCATCCAGCCGCCCATCCCGACGTGGGGCAACATGATCGCCGAGGGCCAGGGCGGGGTGTTTGAGAAGCATGCGTTCATCGTGCTGGTGCCGGGCATGTTCTTGTTCCTGACGGTGTTCTCGTTCAACATCATCGGCGAGAAGGCGCAGAAGGCAACCGGCGGCTCACGAGAGGCGAAGCTATGAGTGCGGAGATGAAGAAATCACAGCCCGCGGGCGCCCCGTTGCTCACGGTGGAGAACGTGTCCACGCACTTCCGCACCAAGCGGGGCCAGCTGCGCGCCGTCGACGGTGTCAGCCTGACCCTGGACGCCGGCGAGATGCTGGGCTTGGTCGGCGAGTCCGGCTCCGGGAAATCGGTGCTCGGGCAGACCATCATGGGCCTGGTCTCCGACGGCGGCGCGACCACGGTGACCGGTGAGATCCGGTTCCAGGGCCGCGACATGCAGGCCCTCACCCGCAAGGAGCAGCAGGCCCTGTGGGGCAAGGACATCGCGATGGTGTTCCAGGACCCGATGACGGCACTTAACCCGTTCAAGCACATCGGCACCCATCTGACGGAGTCGATCCGGGCGCACCTGGGCCTGGACAAGAAGGCCGCGCGCGAGCGGGCGATCGAGCTACTGCGCAAGGTCCGCATCCCCGAGCCCACGCGCCGGGTGGACCAGTACCCGCACGAGCTCTCCGGCGGCATGCGGCAGCGCGTGGTTATCGCGATGGCGTTGGCGTGCGATCCGATCCTGACGATCGCCGACGAGCCGACCACCGCACTCGATGTCACGGTGCAAAAGCAGATCCTGGAGCTGCTCGACTCGCTCCGCAAGGAGATGGGCATGGCCGGCATCCTGGTCAGCCATGACCTGGGTGTGGTCGCCGGGCAGACAGACCGCGTCGCGGTGATGTACGCGGGCAAGATCGTGGAGACCGCGCCGACCCGGCAGCTCTTCGATGATCCGCGGCATCCGTATACGCAGGCGCTGCTCGCGGCGATCCCGCGCATCGAGTCGTCCCCGCACACGGTGCTCGAGGCGATCGAGGGCGGCCTGCCGGATATGACGAAGCCGGCGGTGGGCTGCTCGTTCGCGACGCGCTGCCGGTATGCGCAGGATAAGTGCCTGACGACGGAACCGGCGCTGGTGGCGACCGCGGAGACCGCGTCGGCGGCGCATCCGCATCAGGCGGCCTGCCATTTCCCCGTCGGCACGCCGGAGGGTATCGCGGCGCTTAAGGCGAATGAGAAGGCCGGGCGCACCGCGACCGGACGCAAGCTGGACTTGGAGACTGTGTAATGGCTGGCAGCGGCACCGCGCATTTGCGTGTGGAGGACAAGCGGGTCCTCACGGTGGAGAACCTCGTGGTGGAGTTCCCCGCGGGCAAGCAGACGGTGCACGCCGTCTCCGGCATCAGCTTCGACCTGATCCCCGGCGAGACCCTCGGAATCGTGGGCGAGTCCGGCTGTGGCAAGTCCACGGCCGGTAGGGCGATCATGCAGCTGCCGCGCCCGACCTCGGGTGAGGTGGTCCTTGACGGGATCGATCTGGGTGGGCTCTCGGCGGGCAATCTGCGGCAGATCCGCGCGCAGATGCAGATGATCATGCAGGACCCGATCTCGTCGCTGAACCCGCGCCGCAAGGTCAAGCACCTGATCACCGAGGGTTTGCGGATCTGGGGCGTCAAGGACAGGACGAAGCTGGAGGAGATGGGCCGCGACATGCTCAACTCCGTGGGCCTGGACCCGGACATGGTGTGGGAGAAGACGCCCGGCGAGTTGTCGGGTGGGCAGTGCCAGCGGGTGTGTATCGCGCGGGCATTGATGCTCAAGCCGAAGCTACTGATCTGCGATGAGCCGGTCTCGAGCCTGGATGTGTCGGTTCAGGCACAGATCCTCAACCTGCTCGAGGAGACGAAGCGGGAATTCGAGTTCACGATGATCTTCATCGCCCACAACATGGCGGTGGTCAAGAACATCAGCGACCGGATGATGGTGATGTACCTGGGGAAGGTGTGCGAGGTCGCGCCGACGCCGGATGTGCAGCACACGGCGTTGCATCCGTACACGCGGCTGTTGTTGGCGTCGATCCCGGACCCGAACCGAGATCGGAACGCGGAGGACGAGGTTGAGGCCATCGAGGGTGATCTGCCCTCGCCGCTGAATCCGCCGTCGGGATGCCGGTTCCGCACCCGTTGCCCCTTGGCGACGGAACGCTGCGCGGTGGAGGAGCCGTTGTTGCGGGAGGTCGGCACGGACCACTTCGTGGCCTGCCACAACGTGTAGCCAGAGCTGACTCCCGATTCGCGGGCCTGTTGTCACTGTGAGTGTGCGATCGCATTCGCCAGTGGCAAGGGGCCCGCGAATCCCGTTTCCGGAGCCTCCGCGGGGGACTCGCCAACTGTTCATCTGACATTCAGCCGATCGCCCTCTCGAAGGGGGTGGCCGGTCAACTAGCTCCGAGACACTGCCATTGGCCAACAGATTGGCCGACAACACTATTGGCGGATTCACGTCTCAGGAGCAATCAATGCGCAAGCACAGTCCTGTCCGGCTCATCGGCGCGGCGATCGCGGCCTCCGCGGTACTGGCCACCGCGGCGTGCAGCTCGGGTTCGGATCAAGGCGCGAACGGCAGCGTCGAACTCGCGAATGAGTCCCGGCAGGCAGCGGGCGACATCACCGCCAACGGCGGCGCCCGCCGGATCAGCGGCGACCAGACCGACGCCGTCCGCGACGCGATCACCAACAGCAAGGCGAAGAACGTCATCCTGCTGATCGGCGACGGCATGGGCGACTCGGAGATCACCGCGGCACGCAACGTGGCGGAGGGGGCTGGGGGCTCCTTCAAGGGCATTGACGCGCTGCCGCTGACCGGCCAGTACACGACCTACGCGCTCGACAAGAAGACTGGCAAGCCCGACTATGTGCCGGACTCCGCCGCGACCGGCACCGCGTGGGCCACCGGCACCAAGAGCTACAACGGCGCCGTCGGGGTGGACGTGCAGGGCAACGCGCAGGCAAACCTGCTCGAGATCGCCAAGGCGAACGGGCTGGCCACCGGCAACGTGACCACCTCCGAGATCCAGGACGCGACACCGGCCGTGCTGGCTGCGCACGTCTCGCAGCGCAAGTGCTACGGCCCCGAGGTCACCACGGAGAAGTGCCCGGAGAACGCCCTGGAGCTGGGCGGTGCAGGCTCTATCACCGAGCAGCTGATCGAGACCCGCGCAGACGTGGTCCTCGGCGGCGGCGCCAAGACATTCGACGAGCGCGCCAAGGCCGGCGAGCACGAGGGCAAGACGCTGTTCGAGCAGGCCGACGCCCGGGGCTACAGCACCGTTCGCACCTTGGATGAGCTCAAGGCCGTGACCGCGGCGAACCAGGACGCACCGCTCCTGGGACTGTTCGCCCCCGGCAACATGGAGGTCCGCTGGCAGGGCGAAGTCGCCTCGCAGGGTGGCATCGAGGGCCCGGCGCAGACCTGCACCGACAACACCAAGCGCGACCCGGCGACGTCGCCGACGCTGGCGGACATGACAGACAAGGCCATCGAGCTGCTCAAGAGCAACGACAAGGGCACCGAGAACGGCTTCTTCCTGCAGGTCGAGGGCGCGTCCATCGACAAGCAGAACCACGGCGCGAACCCGTGCGGGCAGATCGGTGAGACCATCGACCTAGACGAGGCCGTGCAGAAGGCCATGGCGTTCGCCGAGCAGGACGGCGACACCCTCGTCATCGTCACGGCAGACCACGCGCACACCAGCCAGATCGTCGCGCTCGACACGAAGTCGCCGGCCCTGACCTCGCGGCTGACCACAGCGGACGGCGGCGAGATGGGCATCCTCTACGGCACCGGCGAGACGCCCGGCGAGCAGGGCCACACCGGCGCGCAGCTGCGCGTCGCGGCCTACGGACCCTGGGCCGCGAACGTCGTGGGTCTGACTGACCAGACGGACCTGTTCTTCACCATGTCCGACGCGCTCGGGCTGGATCCCTCCAAGAAGTAGCCCCCACTGGCTGACGGCCTGCCCCCCACCTCGCATATGCGGTGGGGGCAGGTCTTTGCCAATGTGGTCTCAGCCCCCGAACTCGGTACGCGCCCACTCTGCGACCCGCGCCGCGCTCTCCTCGTCGCTGAGGTCGTCCACCCGGGTCAGCACCGACCAGCGGACGCCGAACGGGTCGAGCAGCGAGCAGTACCGGTCGCCGGAGACGAAGGTGGTGGCCGGCTCGCGGACCATCGCGCCGGCGGCGACGGCGCGGGCCAGGACGGCGTCTACATCGGGGCAGTACAGGCCCATCGAATAGCAGGTTTGGTCGTTCCCGCCGGGTTGGGCGATCAGCCCGTACGCGGGGTTGGGGTCGCCCAACTGCAGGCGGCCGGTAGCGAACTCGAGCTCCGCGTGCGCGACGATCATCCCGCCGTCGGGGCCGGGCGCGTCGGTGCGGGCGAGGAGCCTCGCCCCGAAGACGCGGGTGTAGAACTCGATCGCCGCCGCCGCGTCGGGGATGGCGAGGAAGGGCGTCAAGGTGGCGTAGCCGTGGGGGACGCCGTGGGTGGTGTGTGTCCCGTGTGCTGCTGTCATTGTCG
The DNA here is from genome assembly GCF_000524475.1 of Tomitella biformata AHU 1821. Classification (GTDB taxonomy): domain Bacteria; phylum Actinomycetota; class Actinomycetes; order Mycobacteriales; family Mycobacteriaceae; genus Tomitella; species Tomitella biformata. Next base: position 49,231 of record NZ_BAVQ01000090.1, read on the forward strand.
TGTCCATGGCCTCCACGGTAGGAGGGCCGGCACCCGGGGTCTTGTAAGAATCCGACACCACCGGCAGGGCCTCGGTAGCGTGGACGGGTGGCCGTCGAGAGCAGGGGAGAGTTGCGCCCGGACCCCCGGGTGACGATGTCCCGGCTGCCGCTGGGCGAACAGTTCCACGACCTGGCCCGCCACATCTGGATCCCGCGCTGGGATCTGCCAGACGGCGAGGCGATCGGGCAGCCCGTCCTCGAGTATCCGGCCGTCAACGTGGCCGTAGAGCCCGAGCTGGCCGGTGTGTACGGGCCACACCGCGGACTGTCCAGCCGCGTGCTGCGGGGACGGTCCTGGGCGGTGGGGATCCTGATGCGGCCGGCCGCCGGCACCCTCTTGACCGAGAGCCCGATGGTCGAGGTGGTCGGACGACGGCTGCCCCTGCCCCGTGGTGCGGGCCTGGTCGGGCCGCTGCGGGAGGCGATGCGAGCGGACGGGCAGACGGCCGATCCCCGAGTCCAGGCCCTGGTGGAGGGCTGGCTCGGACAATTTGTCGTCGACGAGGAGGGCGTGCTGGTCAACGCGGTCGCCGAGGCGGTCGAGTCCGACCCCGCATTGCTGCGGGTAGCTGATATCGCCGAGCGGTTCGGCCTCACCGAGCGGAGCCTGCAGCGCCTGGTCCAGCGCCGGATCGGGTTCTCGCCCAAGTGGCTGATCGCCCGCCGCCGCCTCCAGGACGCGGCGCAGGCCCTGCGCGCGGGCGAGCACGTGGCCCTGGCCGACCTCGCCGCCGACCTCGGCTACACCGACCAGGCGCACTTCAGCCGCGACTTCGCCGCGGTCGTCGGGCTCGCGCCGGGGGCCTACCGCGCGGCGTCTCAGGCGTCGCGGGATCAGGCCCGAAGGTCCGACCCAGATTGAGTTCGGGATACTGTTGATCTAAAGTTCGGTTAACCGAACTTTAGCGCCGTGCCGGCGCCCGAATGGAAGGACCGCCGGTGGATTTCCTGGCTGCGCTGCTCGAGTACCGCTATCTGCAGCGGGCGTTGGTCACCGCGGTGGTGGTGGGCGTGCTGTGCGGGGTGGTCGGCAGCTTCACCCTGCTGCGGGGGCTGGCGCTGATGGGCGACGCGATCTCCCACGCCGTGCTGCCCGGCATCGCCGCCTCGTTCATGCTCGGCGTCAGCGTCTTCCCCGGCGCGCTCGTCGCGGGCCTGCTCGCCGCGTTCGGCATCGGCTTCGTCAGCCAGAACAGCAGGATCAAGAGCGACGCCGCCATCGGGATCGTCTTCAGCGCGATGTTCGCGCTGGGCGTCGTGATGGTCTCGCTCTCGCCGAGCAGCACCGACCTGACGAAGATCCTGTTCGGCAACGTCCTGGCGGTGCGGCCCGCGGACATGTGGCTCACGATCGGGGTGGCCGCGGCGGTGCTGGCGATCATTGTGCTGTTGTTCAAGGAACTGCAGGTCAGCACGTTCGACCCCACGATGGCCGCCGCATACGGCCTGCCCGTCAAGCGCCTGCACTACCTGTTGATGGCGATGCTCACGGTGGCGACGGTGACCGCGTTGCAGACCGTCGGCGTGGTGCTGGTGGTCGCGATGCTCGTGATCCCCGCGGCCACGGCCTATCTGCTCACGGAGCGGCTCGGCCGGATGGTCGTGATCTCCGGCCTTCTTGGCGGCGTCGCGTCGGTGGCGGGGCTGTACTTCAGCTTCGAGCACAACCTGCCGTCGGGCGCGGTCATCGTCCTGTGTAGCGCGGTGCTGTTCGCCATCGTCTTCCTGGCCGCGCCGCGGCACGGGTTCGTGGCCAAGTGGACGGCCGGCCGCCGGGCACGGGCCGCCGGCCCCAGTTCCCTCGAACTTCCCCTCCCGCAGTGAAGGGCTCACCGATGTCGAGTTGGAAAACCAAGCGCCGCAAGGCGATCGCCGTGGCCATCGCGGCGGCCGCGATGCTCGCGTCGGCGGGCTGCGGGGCGAACGGGGCCGGCGGCGGCGGTGGCGGCAGGGTCCAGGTGGTCGCGACCTTCTCGATCGTCGCGGACATCGCGGCGGCGGTCGGTGGGGACGCGGTCGACGTGCACAGCATCGTGCCCCTCGGCACCGACCCTCACGAGTACACGCCGCTGCCGCTGGACATCGCGAAGGCCACCGACGCGGACCTGGTGATCTGGAATGGGCTCAACATGGAGATGGGCGACGGCTGGTTCGCCGCGCTCGTGGACATCGCGGGCAAGAAGGTGGGCTCGGAGCGGGTGGTGGAGGCCAGTGCCGGCGTCGGCCCGATGTACCTGACCTCGGCGGACGGAGCCGGGACGGAATCGGACGTCAACCCGCACGCCTTCCTCGACCCGACGGTGGGGATGGTCTACACCGAGAACATCAGGGACGGGCTGATCGCCGCGGATCCCGGGCGGCGGGCCATCTACACGGCGAATGCCGACGCGTACCTGGCGCAGCTGGCCGAGCTGGATCGCCGCTACACCGAGGAGCTCGCGCAGATCCCGCAAGCGCGGCGGCTGCTGGTCACCAGCGAGAACGCCTACCAGTACATGGCGGCGCGATACGGGCTGGACACCGGCTATATCTGGGCGATCGACACCGATGAGCAGGGCAGCCCCGCGCAGATCAACGCGCTGATCGCGCTGGTCCAGGACCGGCAGCCGCCGGCGCTGTTCGTCGAGTCCAACGTGGACCGCAGACCGATGCAGACGATCTCCGGGGAGACCGGGACGCCGATCTTCGGCACCCTGTACTCGGACGAACTGGGCAAGTCCGGCGACGGGGCGGGCCACTACCTCGGCATGCTGGCGCACAACATCACCACCATCCACGCGGGGCTGGCCGGTGTCTAGCGGGACCCGGGCGCCCGGCGTCGAGGTGGCCGGACTACAGGTCTCCTACTCCGGCGCCGTCGCGGTGCGCGATGCCAGCTTCGAGATCAGCGCCGGCACGGCGACAGCCGTGATCGGACCGAACGGCGCGGGCAAGTCGACGCTGCTCAAGGCGATGCTGGGGCTGGTCCCGTGGGACAGCGGCCTGGTGCGGATGCTGGGCCTGCCGGTGGAGCGGGCGCGGACCCGCGTGGCTTACGTCCCGCAGCGCGGCGAGGTGGACTGGTCCTTCCCGATCACCGTCGCGGACACAGTGCTGCTGGGCACCTACCCGCGGCTGGGCCTGTTCCGCAGGCCCGGGCGCGCGGAGCGGGCGCTGGCGGCGGACGCGCTGGATCAGGTCGGCCTGACCGGCGTGGCGGATCGGCAGATCGGCCAGCTCTCGGGCGGGCAGCAGCAGCGGGTGTTCATCGCGCGGGCACTCGCCCAACAGCCCGAGGTGGTGCTGCTGGACGAGCCGTTCGTCGGCGTCGACAGCGTCAGCGAGCAGGTGATCGTCGAGATCCTCGAGGACCTGCGGCAGACTGGCGCGACCATCGTCGCGGTGCACCACAACCTGAGCACCGCCGCCGACTACTTCGGCCACGCGCTGCTGCTCAACCGCGCGCCGGTGGCGCACGGGCCCGCTGCGGAGGTGCTGACCGACGAGCTGCTCAACCGCACCTACCGCCCCGGCCCCGAGCTGGCGGCGACGGGCTGAGCCCAGCTCAGGTGTGCTGAGCTTAGGCGTATAGCGCCTTGAGCCGGTGCTTGACCAGCTTGCCGGTGGGCGTGCGCGGCAGCTCGTCCGTGAAGTCCAGCGAGCGCGGCGCCTTGTAGTGGGCCACCTGGGCGCGCACGTACTCCAACAGTTCTGCCGCCACCTCGTCGGAGGGCTCGACGCCCGGGGCCAGCTGCACGACGGCCTTGACGGACTCGCCCATCTCCTCGTCGGGAACGCCGATCACCGCGACGTCGAAGACCTTGGGATGCAGCGTCAAAGCGTTCTCGGCCTCCTGCGGGTAGATGTTCACGCCGCCGGAGATGATCATGAACGCCGCCCGGTCCGTGAGATACAGGAAGCCGTCCTCGTCGACGTAGCCGATGTCGCCGCTGGTGGACCAGTTGGGATGGTCGGGATGCTGCGCGCCGGCGGTCTTCTCGGGGTCGTTGTGGTACTCGAATGACATCTGCTCGCGCTCGAAGAAGATGGTGCCGATCTCGTGGGCCGGCAGCTCCGCGAAATTCTCATCGCAAATGTGCACGGAGCCAAGGGCGCTGAGCCCGACGGAGCCGGGATGGGCCAGGGCCTGCGCGGAGTTGATGAAGGTGGCGCCCGCGCCCTCGGTGGAGGCGTAATACTCGTTGATGACCGGGCCCCACCACTCGATCATCTGCCGCTTGACCTCGGCGGGGCACGGCGCGGCGGCGTGGATGGCGCAGCGCATAGAGGACACGTCGTAGCGCTCGCGCGCTTCCTGGGGCAGCTTGAGCATCCGCACGAACATCGTCGGTACCCACTGGCTGTGGGTGACCTTGTACTCGTCGATCAGCCGCAGAGACTCTTCCGCGTCGAAGTGGTCCATCAACACGATCGTGCCACCCACCGAGTTCACCATGCCGCAAAAGCGCAGTGGCGCAGCGTGATAAAGCGGCGCCGGACAGATGTACACGGTGTCGGCGTCGAATCCGTAGAGCGGCGCGAACACCGCGGTGTAGGGATCGGGGATCTCGCCCACCTGCCCGTCGGGCAGCGCGGGCTTGATGCCCTTGGGGCGGCCCGTGGTGCCGGAGGAGTACAGCATGTCCTGGCCCCGCGGCTGATCGGTGAGCGGCTCGTCCGCCTGGCCGGTGATGATCGCCTCGTAGTCGGTGAAGCCCTCAACCGCGCCACCGAACGCCACCTTGTGCGCCACACCCGGCAGCGCCACGTTCACGACCTTCGATGCCTTGGCGGAGGCGAACAGCGCGGTCGCCTCGCAATCGGAGATCACGAAGGCGGCCTCCTCCGGCGTGAGCTGCCAATTCACGGCCGTTATGTAGAGGCCCGAGCGCAGCGCCGCCCAATAGATCTCTAGGACCCGAATGTCGTTGTCCGAGACCATCGCCACGTGGTCCCCGGGCCGCAGCCCCGCCGAGTGGAGGTAGTGCGCCAGCTTGCGGGAGCGCTCCTCCAGTTCCCGGTAGGTCAGCTGCTCGCCGGTGGATGGACGGATGATGGCGGGCTTGTCGGGAGTGGACAGGACGAAGTTGCCTGGGTACAAGGAATCCTCCGGATCAGGGTTTGTGTTAGTCGTACCACAGTGCTGAAGTGCTCGGCGGGGGTTTCCGGCAGGCGGCTCATGAGACAGGGCTGGCCTCCGCTCAATCGAGCGGAGGCCAGCCCTGTGGGGTAGCGGTGGGGACTAGACGCTAACGCGCTCCAGCATGTCGCCCAGCCGGCTCTGGATGATGTCCTTGGCTTCGGTGACGATGCGCTCGACGAGGTCCCCGGCGCTGGGGATGTCGTGGATGATGCCCTGCACGGTGCCCACGGACCAGATGCCAGCCTCGGGGTCGCCGTTCTCGTAGACGGTGCGCCCGCGGGCCCCGGAGACGAGCTCCTGCACATCGGGGAACTGGCCGCCATCGTTGAGGATCTGCACGACCTCGCGGCTGACCGCGTTGCTGGCCACCCGCGCGGTGTTGCGCAGCGGGCGGAAGATCAGCTCGGTGTCGGTCTCCTTCGCCGCGACGATCGCCTCCTTGATGTTCTGGTGGATCGGCGACTCCTCGGTGCACATGAAGCGCGTGCCCATGTTGATGCCGTCCGCGCCGAGGGCCAGTGCGGCGACGAGGCCGCGGGCGTCGCCGAAGCCGCCGGAGGCCACCATCGGGATCGTGATCTTCTCGGCGGCCGCGGCGATCAAGACCAGTCCGGGGATGTCGTCTTCACCCGGGTGGCCGGCGCACTCGAAGCCGTCGATGCTGATGCCGTCGACACCCAACTCTTGGGCCTTGACCGCGTGCCGGACGCTGGTGCACTTGTGCAGGACCTTGATGCCGGCCGCGTGGAACTGGGGCAGGTGGGGGCCGGGGTTGGAGCCGGCGGTCTCGACGATCTTGATACCCGCGTCGATGATCACCTGTCGGTACTCGTCATAGGGCGGCGGGGTGATCGACGGCAGGATCGTGAGGTTCACGCCGAAGGGCTGGTCGGTGAGGTCCCGGGTGCGGGCGATCTCCTTGGCCAGGGCCTCGGGGGTCGGCTGCGTCAGGGCGGTGAGCATGCCCAGAGCTCCGGAGTTCGCCACCGCGGCAACGAGTTCGGCGCGGCCCACCCACTGCATGCCGCCTTGCACGATGGGATGGCGGACGCCGAATGTCTCGGTGAATTTGGTGGTCAGCACGGTCGGGCTCCTCACAGGTTGTTGGTCTAGGACAGGCCCACCGCGCGCAGCGCGATGGCGGTGTAGCGGTCGGCGACCTGCTCAGGGGTGAGAGGGCCGTCGAGGTGGAACCAGCGGGGGATGGACTGGAACATGCCGAGCAGCGCGCGGACCGTCTCGTCGATCTCATCGACTTCGAAGACCTCGTGCTCGACGCCGTCGTGCACGAGGTCGGTCATGATCAGCTCGATGTGCTTGCGCGTCGCCGCGTAGTTGCGGCGGTTGTCGGGTGACACGTGCCGCAGCTCCGAGTCCAGCGCGGAGCGCTTGGCCCGGTACGTCATGGTCAGCACGATGGCCTGCACCGCGTTGGTGAAGCGCGCCACTTGCGGGCGGTCGGACCCGGCCGCGTCGACCTCGCTGATCGCGGCGTCGATCCGGGCGATGAGCTCGCGTATGGAGTAGTCGAGCAGTGTGACGAGGACTGCTTCCTTATTCTCGTGGTGGTAGTACAGCGACGGCACCGTCACCCCGACGCGGCGGGCGAGGTCGCGGACCGTGGTGCCGTGGAATCCGTTCTCGCTGAACGCGTCCAACGCATGCAAGAGGATGGGGCCGGGATCGTCCTCCTCGAACTCGCGCCAATTGGCGAACTTGGCGATCTGGCTGTCCGTTATCGTCACGGTGCCGATCCCTCCCCATCCTCTTTGTGCGACTAGATGAATATTTAGCGGGGCGCCATGCGGATTGCGCCGTCGAGGCGGATAACCTCGCCGTTCAGCATGGGGTTGGCAACGATGTGCGCGGCCAGCGCGCCGTACTCGGCCGGATCGCCCAGGCGCGAGGGGTGCGGAACCTGCTTGCCGAGCGACTCCTGCGCAGCCTCGGGCAGGCCGGCCAGCAGCGGGGTCTTGAACAGGCCCGGGGCGATGGTCATCACGCGGATCTGCAGCGAGGCGAGGTCGCGCGCGATCGGCAGGGTCATGCCGACGACGCCGCCCTTGGACGCGGAGTACGCGGCCTGGCCGATCTGGCCGTCGTACGCGGCGACGGAGGCGGTGTTGATGATCACGCCGCGCTCGCCGTCGACGGACTCATTCTTCGAGATGCGCTCCGCGGCAAGGCGAAGCACGTTGAAGGTGCCGACCAGGTTGACGTTCAGCACGCGCTGGAACGCGTCCAGCGGGAACGCGCCGTCGCGGCCGACGGTCTTGACGGCGTTGCCGATGCCGGCGCAGTTGACGTTCACGCGCAGCGGGCCCATCGACTCGGCCAGGTCGAGCGCCGCGCTGACGGCCGCCTCGTCGGTGACGTCGGCGGGGGCGAAGCGGGCGCGCGGGCCGAGGTCCTTGGCGATGGCCTCGCCGTCGGAGGACGGCAGGTCCAGGATGACGACGTTGGCGCCATCGTTGAGCAGCGCCTTGGCGGTGGCCAGGCCCAGGCCGGACGCGCCTCCGGTGATGAGGGCGACGGAGTCCTTGACGATCATGTGAGTCCTTTCGGGACGGTCAATGTGAGGAGATCAGCGGAAAGCCTAGAGACGCTCGATGATAGTGGCGTTGGCCATGCCCGCGCCCTCGCACATCGTCTGGAGGCCGTAGCGGCCGCCGGTGGCTTCCAGATAGTTGACCATGGTGCTGAGCAGGCGGGTGCCGGAGGAGCCGAGGGCGTGGCCGAGCGAGATGGCGCCGCCCCAGGGGTTGAGCTTCGCGGGGTCGGCGCCGAACTCGTGCGCCCAGGCCAGCGGCACGGGGGCGAAGGCCTCGTTGACCTCGTAGGCGTCGAGGTCGTCGATGCTCATGCCGGCGCGGGCCAGCACCTTCTTGGTGGCGGGGATGGGGGCGGTGAGCATCATCATGGGGTCATCGCCCATGACGGAGAAGGCGTGGAAGCGGGCGCGCGGGGTCAGGCCCAGCTTGTTCGCCATCTCCTCGCTCATGATGAGCACGGCGGACGCGCCGTCGGTGAACGGGGAGGAGTTGCCAGGGGTGATGACCCATGGGGCCTCGGGGAAGCGCTCCTCGAACCCGGGGGAGCGGAACGCCGAGCGCAGGCCGGCCAGGCCCTCCGCAGTAGTGCTGGCGCGGACGGTCTCGTCGACGGTGTGCGAGACGGTCTCGCCGTCCGCGTTGACGACGTCGATGCCGATGATCTCCTTGTCGAACGAGCCGTCGGCGTTCGCCTTGGCGGCGCGCTGGTGCGACTGCGCGGAGAATGCGTCGACGGTCTCGCGGTCCAGCTTCCACTTCGCGGAGATCAGCTCTGCGGAGATGCCCTGGTGGATCAGGCCCTCGGGGTAGCGGGCGGCGATGCCGGGGCCGCCGGTGTCCTGGCCCATGGGCGAGGTGCCCATGGGGATGCGGCTCATCGACTCCACGCCAGCGGCGATCACGATGTCGTACGCGCCGGACATGACGCCCTGCGCGGCGAAGTGCGCAGCCTGCTGGCTGGAGCCGCACTGACGGTCGATCGTGGTGCCGGGCACAGAGTCGGGGAAGCCCGCGGCCAGCAGCGCGGTGCGCGAGATGTTCAGGGCCTGCTCGCCGACCTGCTGCACGCAGCCGCCGATGACGTCGTCGACCTGGGCGGGGTCGATGCCGTTGCGCTCGGTGATGGTGCGCAGGACGTGCGCGAGCATCGTCACAGGATGGGTGCCGGAGAGGGCTCCGCCGGGCTTGCCCCTACCGGAGGCGAGTCGGACAACGTCGACGATGACTGCGTTTGTCATATCTGATCCTTAGTCGGTGCTGGATGGCGAAATTGCGGCCCGAATTCCTACCGAGCGCTCGTTATAGGAGTATCACGGCCGGTGCGGGCGGTCAATGACCCCACCGATCGAGCGCACGCTAAGGGAAGTTTGGTAAACATATAATCCGGAGCCGCGGACAGTGGCAGCCACCGCAGCGAGATTCCCGCGACCTCGAGGAGACCCCCATGACGAAGGCCTATGCCCCGGCGGACACCGCCGGCGTCGACACAGTTGTCGACGCCGGCATCCTGCGGGTCACGATCAATCGGCCCGCGCGGATGAACTCGGTGACGACCGCGTCGCTCAACGCCATCGCCGAGGCCTTCGAGGCCCACGCGGGCGCCCCAGGCGCGCGTGCGGCGGTTCTCACCGGCGCCGGGCGGGCGTTCTGCACCGGCGCGGACCTCTCCACGGTCGACGACCTATCCGGCCCGCCGTCGTCCGCCACCATCGACGCCGCGAACCGCGCCGTCGCCGCGATCCGGTCCTTCCCGCGCCCCGTGATCTGCGCGGTGAACGGGCCCGCGGCTGGCGTCGGCGTCTCCCTCGCCCTCGCCGGCGACCTGACCGTCGCCACTGAGTCCAGCTACCTGCTGCTGGCCTTCACCAAGATCGGACTCATGCCCGACGGCGGCGCGTCCGCGCTGGTCGCGGCATCGATTGGCCGCGCCCGCGCGCTGAAGATGGGGCTGCTCGCCGAGCGGCTGCCCGCCTCCGAGGCGCTCGCGGCGGGGCTGATCGCCGAGGTGCTCGCCGACGACGAGTTCGCCGCTGGGGTCGACGCGCTCGCCGCCCGGCTGGTCGCGGGCCCGTCGGACGCACTCGGCGCGACTAAGGCGGCCATCAATGACGCCACCCTCACCGAGCTCGACGCGGCGTTCGCGCGGGAGCGGGCCGGCCAGCTCGAGCTGCTCGCGGCCGCGGACTTCGCGGAGGGCGTGGACGCGTTCCTCGGCAAGCGCGCGCCGGTCTTCGGCACTAAGGCGTAGCCCCATCGGCGTGAGGGCTGCCGTAGATCTCCCCGACGGGCCCAAGAACGGGTTGGCCATCGTAAGCTCACGGCATTCAACAACTTCATTACCGGAGGGTTCGTGGACGAGAACGTGGTCGAGAGCGCAGCCAAGCCTGAGCACAAGCGACGCTTCTACCGCCGCAAGGGATTCCTGTGGCCGGTCGGGGTGGTGGCGGGCCTTGTGGTCGCCGGACTCGTGGCGGTGAACGTCAGCCCTTGGCCGGGCACGATGGTCATCCGCAAGGTCTTCGAGATGGACGCGAACAAGACGACTACGGCGCTGGACAAGCATGCTCCGGCGGGCATCACGCTGATCGCGAACCAGCAATACCGCAACGGTGACCCCGACGCGTACCTCGACGTCTATTTCCCCGAGGCCACGGCAGACGGCGCCGCACTGCCCACCCTGATCTGGACGCACGGCGGCGCATGGGTCTCCGGTAGCAAGTCCAACTACAACGGCTATTACCAGCTGCTCGCGAACGAGGGCTATGCCGTTGTCTCGCTGGGCTATTCGGTGGGGCCGAATCAGACGTACCCGACCGCGGTGCGTCAGCTCAACGACGCGCACGCGTATGTGGTGGCCAACGCCGAACGTCTGCACGTGGACCCGGGCAACATCATCCTGGCCGGCGACTCCGCGGGCTCGCAGCTATCGAGCCAGCTCGCGACCGCCATCACCAGCCCCGATTACGCGAGCGAGCTCGGTATCACCCCCGCGCTCAAACCGGAGCAGCTGCGCGGCATAGTGCTGAACTGCGGCATCTTCGACATGCCGAGGATGCTGGAAGGCGGCGGGATCATCGGCTGGGGCATCGACCAGTCGCTGTGGGCGTACACCGGGGATCGAAACCTCGGTAAATCCGCTGCGCTGCAGCAGATGTCGACACTCGACCGGGTGACCGGCGACTACCCGCCCGCGTACATCAGCGGCGGCAATGGCGACCCCCTCACGGATACCCAATCCAAGCCCCTCGCGGAGAAGTTGGCAGGGCTCGGTGTGGACGTGACAACCCTGTTCTTCCCCGCGGATTACGAACCGAAGCTTCCGCACGAGTACCAGTTCAACATCGACAATGCCGGTGGACAGCAGGCGCTGCAGCAGACGATCGACTTCCTGAAGAGGACGTTCGCGCCGGCGTAGACAACCATCGACTCTCGCGCTAAGGCGGCGGCTGCCCTATCGGGTGGCCGCCGCCTTCTTTGATGGGTCGGAGGACTGCTTCCCGGCCGTGAATTTCGCTAGAGAAGTCAACTAAATTTTGGGATGCCATGCACAAAATGTGCAGGTCAGGAGCGTGGTTGGCAGAAGTCACAGGGGTGGCGGTGATCGCCAACAAGGGGAGAGACAGAACTAACAGGGACTGTTAGCTTGGGCCAAGTTCGAACTTTTTAGACCCTGGTCCAATCCACCTGGAGGTTCTGTGCAGTCCACATTCTTACGCCGCGTCGCGGCTCCTGTTGCCGTCGGGGCGGTGACCGCGGGGTCCCTGTTCGCCGCCGCGGTGCCCGCTTCGGCGGCACCTAATACGGTCGCATTCAAGCAAGCCTGCCAGGCGACTGCGTTGATAAATCAGACGCTCTTGGAAGACACCGCCATGACTATCGACGCGCCGGAGTCCGTGAGTCCCGGCGAGCAGTTCACCTACCGGCTTGAGCAGCCAGGCTCCGCTTACCCGGACAAGGAGTCGATCGCCACCACGACGAATATCTCGCGCTTCAAGCTCGACTTCATGATCCCGGAGAATGCCACGTTCGTCTCGGCCGCAGTGGTCCCGGATACCTCGTTCAACTTGGGCGGTGTCGCGCCGAACGTGCTCCGGGTCAACGACGATGGCGCGGTCGATGCGAATGGCGACATCATCCGGCTGTCCGGAAACAATGAGGTGATCGCGAACGGTGGGAACAACAACGCGAAGGCAGAGGGCGGGATTGTCGCGCTCAAGACCAAGAAGAACCTCGACGGCACACCGAACGCCGGCGGAGACAGCTGGTTTAAGCTGCCCGCTATTGACGTGACCGTCATCGCCGGGGACTCGGGCGAGATCCAGCCGAAGCTGCGGACCAGCGGCGAGGCCGGCAACTACAACAACAACAAGAACTTCAGCACCTTCCTGCCGAAGGCGAGCGCCTTCGGCACGCAGTGGGCGCCTACCCGTTGTGTGCCGGCGGAGGCTAAGAGCCAGAATGCGGGCGGCCCAGGCGCGGGTCCTCTGGCCACCATCGATATCCAAGGCGGGCAGGTCGATGTCGACACCGCGACCGTTCTGTCGGGCGCAACCGAGGTGGAGACGGGCGGCACGGAGAATTTCACGGCGACGATTGTCCCGGCGGATGCGACGGGCAGTCTGCAGTTGACGGTCGATGGTGCGAATGCGGGTGCCGCTGTTGCGGTGACCGCTGGTCAGTCGGAGTACACCCTGTCGAATACGTTTGATGGTGAGGGCACCTTTGATGTGAAGGCGGTGTTCACAGCGGACGCGGGCTTCAGCAACTCCACCTCTGCCGGTCATTCGGTGACGGTGACGACGGCGGTCGT
>NZ_BAVQ01000089.1 GCF_000524475.1 Tomitella biformata AHU 1821
GACTGCGTCACCTGCGCCACCGCTCGGCCGTGGCCATCCGCCAACTCGACCACCACCGCGATGGTCCTCCGGCCCACATGCAGCGGCCGGGCCGTCGCGGTCACGACGCCGGCGGTCACGCCTCGCAGGAACACGGTGTTCGACGAGGTGGTGCTGGTCGACGCCCCCGTCGGCAGGTTGAGGAACGCGAGGGCTGCCCCGATGGAGTCGGCCAGCACCATGAGCGCCCCGCCGTGCAGCATTCCGCCCGCGGTCGTCAGCCTCTCAGCCCAGGCGAGAGTGCCCATGACCTCGGACTTCGACGCCGAGACTAGCTCCACGCCAAGCGTTTTCGCCAGCGGCATCAGCGCCTGCATCTGGGCCGTGGTCAGCACGGGGGCCGGTTTCATGATGGAACTCGGTCTAGGAAACCCAGGACCAGCGACAACTGGCCGCGCGAGTCGCGGACTGCCACGTCGGAGCCGATGATCATCGGCTCCCCGCCCGCCGGGCCGAACGCCCATTGGAAGCGGGCCTGGTCGTGGTGGTTATCGACATCGCCGAGCAGCGTGAACTCGCCGGCGCCCTGGAACTGTCTCTGCACAGCTGCCATCGTCGCATCGATCTCCTGCCTGCCGCAGGCGATTGCCAGCGGATCGATGTACTGGGCGTCGGCGGACCACAGTGCGTCGATCAGTTGCCGGCGCTCGGTGTCGTCGGTGGTGTTCCAGACCGCGATGTAGCGGTGCGCGATGCTTGCGAAATCGGTGGGGGTGTTATTGAGGGTGGACATTGTCGGGCTCCTTCGAGTTGTGGTGACAGCTCCAACTCTGGGCCGGACGGGGCGGGCGTCGATTACCCGCGAGGTTATTTACCTCGGAGGTCATTGCCGTCAGGGTGCCGTCAAAGTCGTCTAGATAGCGTGTGAGCTGGCGGTTTGGGGAGAGACACGCCAATAGTCGTAGAT
>NZ_BAVQ01000088.1 GCF_000524475.1 Tomitella biformata AHU 1821
CACCAGACCTCTCCCACCTTCGACCCTAGCGGGCCGTCGAGCTGGGAAAACCCAACACCAAAACGATATAAGCCCGAATAATGCGAGCAGCGCCACCGCCAGTGGCACCATCGGATCCTCTGGGTTGGAGGAGTGCCCCCGACCTACGGCTACGCCGGTATAGATGCTCGGCGAGGTCGGGGGATGGGACAATAGCGGCATGAATAAGACGTCAATCGAAGCCCTCGTGCGTGAACTACGTGCCAAGTCCGACGCCACTGGTAAGAAAGTCGTGTCCGCTACCGTGTATGGGGGCAACGAGAAGTCACTGCGACAGACACTGATCGTCATTGCCGCGGGTGGGGAACTTGGCGAGTATGGCAGCCCCAAAGAAGCCACCATATATGTGCTTTCCGGACGGATCACTCTGGAAGCGGCATCAGAGTCAGAATCATGGCGCGGCCGCGTCGGCACACTACTTGTGATGCCCCCCGGGCGATGCAAGATCACAGCCGACGAGGACGCAGCGCTCCTCGTGACGGTCTCCGTACGCCGCTGATCAGCCTTGCCTGCATGGCTACCATCAACCCACTGTAAATAAGCTGCGACGAGATTTTCCGCGGTGCCGGGGGGTTGGCGAAGCGTGAGGCGGTGCGGCGTCCGAAGACGGCAAAATGTCAACACGACCCCGGCCCGGGATAGTGTTGACAAGGCACACCAGATGATGTGTGGGTACGGGCAGCCGGGCCCTGCGAGGGCCACGAGGGATTGGAGGCTCACGCCAATGACTTACGTGATCGCCGAGCCGTGTGTGGATGTGTTGGATCGATCGTGCGTCGAGGAATGTCCTGTCGACTGCATCTATGAGGGCTCACGGATGCTCTACATACAACCGGACGAGTGCATCGATTGCGGCGCATGCGAGCCCGTATGCCCGGTCGAGGCCATCTCTTACGAGGATGACGTTCCTGACAGGTGGGTCAGCTATATCAGCGCCAATGCCGCATTTTTCGAGGTGCTCGGTTCACCCGGCGGGGCTGGCGTGCTCGGCACCACCGACCACGACCCGGAGTGGATCAAAGCTCTTCCACCGATGGGTGCTGTTACAAAGTTGAGTTGAGCGGCGAGGAATCCAGCCATGCGACGTAGTTCTGCACCCTCGCCAGGTGCTCTCTGACGGTCTCAAAGGTCCGGCTGATGATCACCGCATCAAGGTTCGGTGACCGTGGGCAACCGCCTGGCCTTGTTGTTTTCGGTGTCAGCGCATTGCCTCCATTGTCAAGCCCCGAGTTTTGTGGACGATCTGTTAGTTGGTTTTAGTGAGTAGTTCGGCCGGGTTGGTCAAGGCGTGCAGCGCCTCGTATTCGGCGGGTGGGACGTGTCCGATCTCGCCATGAAGACGCCGATTATTGAACCAGTCGACGTACTCGGCAACGGCGATCTCGACATCGTCGATGCCGCGCCAGGCGCCCTGGTGGCGGATCAGCTCGGCCTTGACCAACGAGTTGTACGCCTCCGCCAGAGCATTATCGTATGAGTCTCCCTTGGACCCGACGGAGGCGACGGCAGCGGCTACGATCGATTCAGGATGACGGTGTTGCGTCGACCGGTTGAATCCGTCTGACCGCGCGGGCGCGCTTGTCGACATGATCCAATCGCACCTGCTGGAGGTGGTGTCGTTGGTTGCGATGGAGCCGCCCTCCCGGATCACAGGCCGAGAGTTGCGCGACGCCAAATCGGCGGTGCTGCGGGCCACCCACCGGTGGGGTGACGATCCGACGACGGCGACCCGGCATGGGCGCTAGACTGCTGGCACGGTGATTGCAGCATGTCGAATTATCTGGACGAGCAAGGCATTGGGTAAGAGCCGCAAGCACATCGTCGTCAACTTCGCCGATGTGCGCCACCTGCGCGAGGGGCTCACCGGCGGCAACGGCCCTGACCGGTTGACCATCGGGCTCTGTCCTGACGTCACGGAATTACACCTGACGACGAACACCACGGAGGACCCATTTACGCTCGAGCAGTCGAGGTTCGCCACCGAACCGCGCCATTCCGAGCTCGACGCCTACAGCGAGGTGCTTGCGGCGATCCTCGATGGGGAATCGATGCTCTCGGCCCGTGGGGACGCCGCCGAAGAGTGTGGGGGTTTGCGACCCGACCCGGGCTGACCGGTAGTGGCCCCGAGATTTTCGCAAACGCACGTTGTCCGGAGCGGGTGACCGGAGGCTACGCGGTGCCCGAGCTGGCACCGGAAACTGATCGTCGTCATGTCGACGGATGAGGCCAAGGACGCATACAGTGCGCGCGCGAGAGAAGTTACAGAAATGCTCGGCGTGCAGGTTTCCGCCGCGGACCCGAACCGCGCCGTCATCGAGCCGTGGGCTGACACGGTCAAGGGCCGAATTCTGGACGTGGGCTCGGGCACCGGTCGCTGGGCTGGTCACCTCGCCGGTCTCGGCCACAGTATCGACGGGCTGGAGCCCGTCGATCAACTTGTAGATATCGCCCGCAAGTCCCACCCTGCAGTGCTATTCCGGCTCGGCGCAATTGCCGACCTCGCCGATTCGGATGACCGCTGGGCGGGCATCCTTGCCTGGTACTCGCTCATCCATCTGGGGCCCGACGAGCTTCCGAACGCACTCGCAACCCTCCGCTCGGTGCTCGAAGACGACGGCACCATGCTCATGTCCTTCTTCTCGGGCCCGCGCCTCGAACCGTTCGATCACCCGGTGGCCACCGCATACCGATGGCCGATGCCGGACATGGCCCGCGCCTTGGGCCAAGCAGGGCTCGAGGTGATTGGCGAACGCTGGGACGGGTTGACGCCCCACGCAATCATGCTGGTACGCGTTTAGCGCCGACGTGACCGCGGTCAGAGCGGCGGCGCCATCGCGGGTGAGCGTTGCGAAGTGGCGCCTGTCGGGGATGGAGATGGTCGTCGGCCGAGACTGTAACACCGCGTCCTTCGAGCTGCGCGGCAGCAGAATCTGCAGTGTGGCGGGATCGATTCGCGACCGGCCTGCAGTGTCGCTGCGGCGGTCACCCAATGACGCACCTGATCGGTGTGTTGGAGCAGTTGCGCGCGTTCGGCCCGGTTCACAGGTGATCAGTGGCAGTCGTGCCTGCAATCCGATTCACGACGGCTCGGTCGGCGCACTTTCGGTTTCGGGCCCGAAGACGAAGCGGCGCCCGGAGACCTCGGTGAGGTCGATCGCGATGATCTCCGCCTTCCAGGTCGTCACCCAGGGGCGCAGTTTGAGCTCATCGACTATCGCGATCTCGGCCGAGTCGCTCACGATGCGGGCATGTCCGTAGGCGATGACGCTGGTGGCACCTTCTTTCGAGACTTCATCGACTTCGAAGGCGACCCGCTTATGCGCGGCGGCGGTGAACAACTTGTTGCCCGGGGCGGAGCGGATGTAGAGGGTGCCTGACTGCCCGCGTCCGTCGCGCCAGGCGTAATTCACCGGAACGATGTGCGGTTCATCAGCGAGCACCATGGCGAGTCGGCCGAAGCGGTGGGCGGCTAGAAATGCGGCCGCGTCCGGTTGGGAAAGTTCGGCCACAGCAGCATCAGAAGGCATGGCCTGAGATTAGCAGTCACTAAGTGGTCGCGGTTGTAAGTTCGTCGGGGGTGCTCATGCCGCGGTGTCGACTACGAGGTTGTCATCGAGGGTGTGCTGGTCGAGCCGGGCCAGGAACTCCGCCAGGCCGGTGGTGCTGAACTTCCATTTGAACGGACGAGCAGCAGCGTTGTAATGATCCTCGAATAGGGCAAACTGCTTGGCCGCCCCGGCACGTCCGGCAACCCGCCCAGCGGCGGCTACAACGCGGCCTACCTGTGGGAACAAGTGTGGGAACGCGAGGCGTGGGTGGACCTGATCGGCAACTTCATCCACATCGAGGGCGACCGGTTCTTTTGCCCGCTTCCAACAGTGGCACGCGGTCGGCTCGATCCTCGCCGCCACCTACATGGACGGCACCGGCGTCGACCGGCTGATCATGCACTCGCCCGGCTCGGGCAAGTCCAATACCATCGCCTGGTCCGCGCACTCGCTGTCCCGGTTGTACGACGCCGCTGATCAGCCGATCTTGGACAAGGTTGTGGTGGTCACCGACCGGCGGGTCCTGGACAAACAACCCCAAGATACCGTCGCCGGGCTCGACCACACTCCGGGCACGATCGTGCGAGTGGACCAGCACTCCAGCCAACTCAAGGACGCGCTGGAAGGCAATGCCGCCTGCATCATCATCACCACCCTGCAGAAGTTCCCCGAGGTGGCGAAGGCCGCCGCGAAGGGACGCTGCTGACGGTGAGACGAAGGGCGTGGCCGGGCGGAAACTCGCCATGATCATCGACGAGGCGCACTCCTCGACCACCGGCGACGCCGTCAAGCAACTGAAGAACGGATGACGCGCTGTTGGAGTCGGCGCGCAACCGCGGCAAGCAAAAGAACCGACCCTCCCCAGGCCGGCCGCCCCAAACACTGACAGGCAATTCATATCAAAGACGGGTTTTTCGTACGCGTCCTTGTTAGCGTCTGTAGTCAACGCCACTCGGCGTCGCGCCCTCCTAAGATACAAGCTTTCACGCCCGTGGGCCGTAGCCGTTCGCGCTGGTACTCGGCTGAAAGGGCTCTCATGAATTCATCGATGAACAGCGCGCTGACCGATACGCTGATCAGTACCCGGAGGTTCTTCCGCAAGAACGAATCGGTGGCTTCTGACGGGCGCACGCTGCTCAAACTCGGTGGCCGTTCCGGCGATGCGTTCTACCGGGACCGCTGGAGCCACGACAAGGTGGTTCGGTCCACCCACGGCGTGAACTGCACCGGCTCCTGCTCGTGGCACGTCTACGTCAAAGACGGCATCATCACCTGGGAGACCCAAGCCGTCGACTACCCCAGCACGGGGCCAGACAAGCCCGAGTACGAGCCGCGCGGGTGCCCTCGCGGCGCATCTTTCTCCTGGTACACGTATTCGCCCACCCGCACCCGATACCCATATATCCGCGGCGTCCTGCTCGAGATGTACCGCGAGGCCAAAGCTCGACTAGGTGACCCGGTGCTCGCCTGGGCCGACATCACCGAGGACCCAGAACGCTCGACACGTTACAAGCGGGCCCGCGGGAAGGGCGGCCTAGTCCGCGCGAGCTGGGACGAGGCCATCGAGATCGTCGCCGCGGCGCATGTGCACACCATCCGCAAGTGGGGGCCGGACCGCGTCGCCGGGTTCTCCCCCATCCCCGCCATGTCGATGGTCTCCCACGCCTCCGGCGCGCGCTTCGTCAACCTGATCGGCGGCTCGATGCTGAGCTTCTACGACTGGTACGCGGACATGCCGGTCGCTTCTCCGCAGGTCTTCGGTGACCAGACCGACGTGCCGGAGTCCGGAGATTGGTGGGACTCGACGTACTTGATGATTTGGGGCACCAACGTCCCCGTCACCCGGACCCCCGACGCGCACTGGATGATCGAGGCCCGCTACCGCGGGCAGAAGGTCATCGTCGTCTCCCCCGACTTCGCCGACTCCACCAAATTCGCCGACGAATGGATGCCCGCCCGGCCAGGCACCGACGGCGCCCTGGCGATGGCCATGGGGCACGTGATCCTCAAGGAATTTTACGTCGACCGCGAGACGCCCTACTTCACCAACTACGTCAAGCAGTTCACCGACCTCCCGTTCCTCGTCACACTGGATGAGGCACTTGACGCCAACGGCGAGCGAACCCACACGGCAGGCAAGTTCCTCACCGCCTCCGACCTGGACGGCGAGATCGATCCCGAGATCGAGAACCCCGCCTTCAAGACCGTATTGGTCGACACCGCCACCAACCAGCTGCGTGTGCCTCCAGGCACCCTGGGCCACCGCTACGGCGAGACCGGCGAGGGGCACTGGAACCTCGACCTCGGCGACATCGACCCGAAGCTCTCCCTGCTCGACGGCGCCGACGAGGCGGTCACCGTAGACCTGCCCCGCTTTGACGCTGGTCAGGGAAATATGGGCGTCGTCCGCCGCGGGGTGCCGGCCCGCCGAGTCGCGGGCCGGCTGGTCACCACGGTGTTCGACCTCTTGCTGGCGCAGTACGGTGTCGGCCGCCCCGGCCTGCCCGGCGAATGGGCCAGCGGGTACGACGACGCAACCTCCCCCAACACGCCCGCCTGGCAGGCCCCGATCACCGGGGTCACCGCCGAGGCCGCCGAGCGGATCGGCAGGGAGTTCGCGCAAAACGCCTCCGACTCGCACGGGCGATCCATGATCTTGATGGGCGCCGGCACCAACCACTGGTTCCACTCCGACACGACCTACCGCACGTTCCTGACCATGACCACGATCACCGGCTGTCAGGGCGTCAATGGCGGCGGCTGGGCCCACTACGTCGGCCAGGAGAAGGTGCGCCCGCTGACGGGTTACAACCAGCTGGCCAACGGACTGGACTGGCTGCGCCCACCGCGCAACATGGTGCAGACCGCCTACTGGTATCTGCACACCGACCAGTTC
This sequence comes from Tomitella biformata AHU 1821, assembly GCF_000524475.1. Lineage (GTDB taxonomy): Bacteria > Actinomycetota > Actinomycetes > Mycobacteriales > Mycobacteriaceae > Tomitella > Tomitella biformata. The sequence goes on from NZ_BAVQ01000088.1 coordinate 6,484, forward strand.
CGATACGACCAGTTCGGCGCCGACACCCTGACCGCCCAGACCGGTAGCGGGCAACTCGCCGGCAAGACCACCGCCGATGTCATCGCGCAATCCGCGAGGCTGGGCTGGATGCCCTCCTACCCCACCTTCGACCGGAACCCACTCGTGATCGGCGCGCAGGCGCGGGAGGCGGGCAAGCCGGCCAAGGATTATGTGGTCGAGGAGCTCAAGGCGGGCAGGCTGAACTTCGCCGCCGAGGACCCCGACGCGCCAGAGAACTTTCCCCGCGTGTTGTCGCTGTGGCGCAGCAACCTGTTCGGCTCCTCGGCCAAGGGCAACGAGTACTTCCTCAACCACCTCCTCGGCACCTCGCACACCATCAGCGCGAAGGAGACCGCCGAACAGTTCCGGCCCAAGGAGGTCAAGTGGCATGATGAGGCGCCCATCGGCAAGCTCGACCTGTTGACCACCCTCGACTTCCGCATGACCAGCTCGACCCTGCTCTCGGACATCGTTCTACCGGCCGCCACGTGGTACGAGAAGTACGACCTCTCGACCACCGACATGCACCCGTTCGTGAACTCGTTCAATCCGGCGGTGTCCCCGCCCTGGCAATCGCGCACCGACTGGGACGCCTGGCAGCAGATTTCCCAGGTATTCAGCACGCTCGCCGCCCGCCACCTCGGCAAGCAGACTGACGTCGTCGCCGTGCCCCTGACCCATGACACCCCCGACGCCATGGCCTCGCCGCACGGCCGGGTCCGGGACTGGAAGTACGGGGAGTGCGAGCCTGAGCCCGGCGTCACGATGCCAAAGATCGTCGAAGTCGAACGCGACTACACCGCCATCTCCGACATGATGCGCTCCATCGGCCCGCTCATGGACACCCTGGGCGCGACCACCAAGGGCGTCACCTTCGACGTGGGCAAGGAGATCGAGCACCTCAAGATCAAGAACGGCGTCGTCCGCGGCGGAATTGCCGACGGCCGACCCGACATCCGCCGGGACATCCAAGCCTGCGAGATGATCCTGACGCTTTCGGGCACCACCAATGGCCGGCTCGCCACCCAGGGTTTCAAGACGCTGGAGAAACGCACCGGGACTCTGCTGCATGATTTGGCGGCCGAACACGAGGGCCACCGCGTCACCTTCGCCGACACCCAGAACGGCCCCGCCCCGGTGATCACCTCGCCGGAATGGTCCGGCTCCGAGGCCGGCGGACGCCGCTACTCGCCCTTCACCATCAACGTCGAGCGGCTGAAACCGTGGCACACGCTGACCGGACGCCAGCATTTCTACCTCGACCACGACTGGATGATCGAGCTTGGCGAGGGCCTGCCGATCTTCCGGCCGCCACTGGACATGACCGCGCTCTTCGATGAGCCCGCCATCGGCGACACGCCCGACAGCGGAACCCCCAACCGCGGCATCTCGGTGCGCTATCTCACCCCGCACAACAAGTGGTCGATCCACTCAGAATACCAGGACAACCTGTTCATGCTGTCGCTGTTCCGCGGCGGCCCCGGCATCTGGATGAGCCCGCAGGACGCCGCAAAGATCGGCGTCAAGGACAACGAGTGGATCGAGGCGGTCAACCGCAACGGGGCGACAACTGCCCGCGCCATCGTCTCGCATCGGATGCCGGAGGGGACGGTGTTCATGTACCACTCCCAGGACCGGCTCATCGACATGCCGATCTCCGAAACCACCAACCAGCGCGGCGGCAACCACAACTCGCTGACCCGCCTGATGATCAAGCCCACCCACATGATCGGCGGTTACGCCCAGCAAACCTACGCGTTCAACTACATGGGCCCCACCGGCAATCAGCGCGACGAGGTCACCGTGATCCGCCGCCGCAATCAGGAGGTGCAGTACTGATGCGGATCATGGCGCAGATGGCGATGGTGATGAACCTCGACAAGTGCATCGGGTGCCACACCTGCTCGGTCACGTGCAAGCAGGTATGGACCAACCGCTCCGGGGCCGAGCACGTGTGGTTCAACAATGTCGAGACCCGCCCCGGCCAGGGCTACCCCCGCACCTACGAGGACCAGGAGCGCTGGAAGGGCGGCTGGACCCTGAACAAGAAAGGCCGCCTCAAGCTGAAGGCGGGCGGCCGCTTCCGGAACCTCGTCACGATCTTCTCGAACCCCAACCTGCCCGGGTTCGAGGACTACTACGAACCGTGGACCTACGACTACGAGAACCTGACCACCGCCCCCGCCCAGGAGCATATGCCAGTCGCCCGCCCGAAATCGCTGCTCACCGGCGAGGACACGAAGGTGACCTGGTCCTCGAACTGGGACGACAACCTCGCTGGGTCCGTGGAGAACAGCCACAACGATCCGATCCTCAAGCAGGTGGGCGACAAGATCAAGTTCGAGTACGAGCAGTCCTTCATGTTCTACCTGCCCCGAATCTGCGAGCACTGCCTCAACCCGTCCTGCGTCGCCTCCTGCCCCACCGGCGCGATCTACAAGCGGCAAGAGGACGGCATCGTGCTCGTCGACCAGGACCGCTGCCGCGGCTGGCGCCAGTGCGTGAGTGGTTGCCCGTACAAGAAGATGTACTTCAACCACAAGACCGGCAAGGTCGAGAAGTGCACGTTCTGCTATCCGCGCATCGAGATCGGTCAGCCCACGGTCTGCTCCGAGACGTGTGTCGGGCGATTGCGCTACCTCGGATTGATGCTCTACGACGCCGACGCGGTGCTCGAGGCCGCCTCCACCGAGGACGACCACGACCTCTACGAGGCCCAGCGGAGCGTCTTTCTGGATCCGAACGACCCAGAGGTCGTCAAGGCCGCGCAAGAGGCGGACATCCCCGACGACTGGATCGAGCACGCGCAGCGTTCACCCATCTGGGCGTTGATCAACACGTACAAGGTGGCGCTGCCGCTGCATCCGGAATACCGAACCATGCCGATGGTCTGGTACATCCCGCCCCTGTCCCCTGTCGTCGACGCTGTCAGCGAGACCGGCCAGGACGGCGAGGCCCAGAACAACCTGTTCGCGGCCATCGACAGACTCCGGATCCCGATCGAGTACCTCGCGGGCCTGTTCACCGCTGGCGATACCGCTGTGGTGGACGGGGTGCTGCGCAAACTGGCGGCGATGCGTTCCTTCATGCGGGACATCAATATGGGCTGGGAGACGGACGAATCGATTCCCGCGGCGGTCGGGATGACCGGCCAGGAAATGATCGACATGTACCGCCTGCTCGCGATCGCAAAATACGATGAGCGATATGTGATCCCGCCGGCGCACTACGAGGATGCCCACAAGCTGGAGAACACGGCCACCGAGTGCTCGCTCGATGTGGACGGCGGCCCGGGGATGGGCGGGATGGGCAGTCCAGAACCAGTCAGCTCGATCGCCGCTGATCCCGGCACTGGCAGTGCTGGTGGTGTCGACCGGCCCGAGGGCGTCCGGATCAATCTGCTCAACTGGAGCGGGCAGGGCACTCCCGAGGGCCTTTTTCCGGACCAGCACGAGAATGGTTCGAGCTCATGACGCCCCGGGTGCCCAAACTCAGGTTCACGCCGGACGAGCTCACTCGCACCTGGCAGGCCGCGTCGATTCTGCTGGACTACCCCGACGAGCAGCTAGTCTCTCGTCTCGACCTTCTGGCCGAGGTGGCCGCCAGTCTGCCCGCCAAAATTGGTCGCGGGCTGCAGGAGACCATCGAGAAGCTCCGATCCCAGCCTCCGCTCACCTCGCAGGCTAACTACGTGGAGACCTTTGACACCCGCAGACGGGGCTGTCTGTTTCTGACCTACTTCTCCAGTGGCGATACCCGCAAGCGCGGCTTGGCACTGCTCCGCATCAAGCAGGTCTACACCCGGGCGGGGCTGGTGCTCACCGATGACCAGTTGCCGGACCACCTGTGCGTCGTGCTCGAGTTCGCCGCGACCACCGACCAGGCAGCTGGCCTGAAGATGATCCTCGACAATCGCGCGGGCCTGGAGTTGCTGCGGTTGCACCTTGCGGAGACCGGGTCGCCGTGGTGGGGCGCGGTGGAGGCGGTGTGCGCCACGCTGCCTGCGCTCAAGGGGAAGGACCACGAGGCCATCAAAATTCTCGCCGCAGAGGGGCCGGCGGACGAGCAGGTGGGCCTGAACCCCTACGGCGCCCCTGATCTTCTACCGATGCCCGGAGGATCGTGATGTCGGACCTATCTGTCGCGGACGTGTTCTTGTGGCTTATTTTGCCCTACGTATGCCTGACGATCTTTGTGCTCGGGCATATCTGGCGGTACCGGTATGACAAGTTCGGCTGGACCTCCCGATCGAGCCAGATGTATGAGAGCCGTATTCTTCGCTGGGCGAACCCGATGTTCCACTTCGGCATCCTGGCGGTCGTCGTTGGGCATGTGATGGGCCTCGGCGTCCCCCAGAGCTGGACCGACGCCATCGGAATCTCGGAGGGCCTCTACCACTTCTTTGCCGTCTCGCTCGGCATCGTGGCGGGGGTGTTCACCATCGTCGGCCTCATCGGCCTGCTCTATCGCCGGCGCTTCACCAAGGCTGTGCTGGGCGCGACCACGTCAATGGACAAGATCATGTACCTCGCGCTCGCCGTGACTATCCTTGCCGGCCTGGTCAACACCGGGGCGGCCACTGTCAGCACCTATAATTATCGCGAGGGCGTCTCGATCTGGTTCCGCAGCATCTTCTACTTCGTCCCACAGCCGGACATGATGGTCGGCGCTCCGATCAACTTCCAGATTCATGCGGTAGCCGGAATTCTGCTGTTCGCCCTGTGGCCGTTCACCCGCCTGGTGCATGTCTTCACAGCGCCGCTCAATTATCTGTTCCGCCCCTACATTCTCTATCGCGGACGCGATGACCACGAGGGATCGCGTGCGCGCCGCCGCGGCTGGGACAAGGTGGACACCATCCCGCGCCGCCGGTAGCCGGCCGCAGACGTCAGCTCGTTAGAAGGAGCATTAGCAGTGATGCCAGTCGCACATCAGAAAGCATCCGCACAGCCACCACAGCCACCACAGCCAGCTAACACGCCGCCGCATCCCCCGGGCTCGGTCATGGTCACGCTGCGCATCGCCCGGTTCAACCCCGAGGACGATAAGGGCGCGTATTGGGACACCTTCGAGGTGCCCACGCTGCCCACCGATCGCCTCCTGAACCTACTGCTCTACGCCAAGGGCTACCTCGACGGCACACTCACGTTCCGCCGCTCCTGCGCACACGGCGTCTGCGGATCCGACGCGATGCGCGTCAACGGCCTCAACCGGCTGGCCTGCAAGCTCCTGATGAAGGACATGCTCCCCAAGGATGGCAAGCCGGTCACCATCACTGTCGAGCCACTCAAGGCCCTGCCTGTGCTCAAGGACCTCGTCGTGGACATGGAGCCGTTCTTCGACGCCCACCGTGCGATCAAGCCCTACCTGATCAACTCGGGCCACGAGCCCACGCGCGAGCGGATCCAGTCGGCACATGACCGGGCCCGCTTTGACGACACCACCAAGTGCATCCTGTGCGCGTGCTGCACCAGCTCGTGCCCCGTGTACTGGAACGAGGGCAGCTACTTCGGCCCCGCGGCGTTCGTCAACGCGCACCGGTTCATCTTCGACAGCCGCGACGAGGGTGCCGCCGAGCGTCTCGATATCCTCAATGACGTCGATGGCGTGTGGCGCTGCCGAACCACCTTCAACTGCACCGAGTCGTGCCCGCGCGGAATCAAGATCACCCAGGCGATCGCCGAGGTCAAACGCGCTCTGCTGTTCGCCCGCTAGACCTGATCGCGTCTTCAGAACGCACCATCGGGGCGGTCAACCACGGTCTCGGCCGAGCCCTACGGTGCCCGTGCACTGGCGCACCTAGAGCGTCCTTTCCAGATCACGCGCCCGGAGCCTCGTCAGGGCCGGCGTTATTGGCCAGTGGCGGCGGCGCTACTGACCGGCGGATGCGGCGACGCCGGCGCGGCGGCCGAAGAACGTGCCGTCGCCGAGCGAGGTGCCGCTGATGTAGCCCTGCGAGTGCAGGCCCGACGTGGCGCGGCCGGCCGCGAAGAGCCCGGGGATCGGGCCGCCGTCGAGGTCCAGGACGTGGCCGTCGACGGTGGTCCACAGGCCGCCGGTCGAGAACACCTCCGCCCCGCCGCCGCCGGTCCCCCCGTCGCCGTACTCCGGCGGGGCCATCCCCCGCCGGACGTCGATCGCGGCGAACGGCGACTGCAGCGGTCGCAGCCACCGCGAGGACTTGTGGAAGTAGGGGTCCTGGCCCTCGGCCGCGAAGCGGTTGTACTCGCCGACGGTGGTCTGCAGCGCCCCCTCTGGCATCCCGATCTCAAGCTCGAGCTCCGCGAGCGTCTCCGCGACGAAGTGCGGTTGCACGCCCCAGCGTTCGTCCTCCGGGACCTCCTCGTATGCCTGCTCGTCGAGGATGACCCACACCTTCAGGTTGTGCTTGTTGAGCGCGGCCACGCCGACCAGGCCCGGGTAGACGTCCTCGTTGATGAAGCGCTGGCCGACGCTGTCGACGATCATGCCGCGCACCATCATTCCCGGCACCAGGGAGATGCCGACCTGGGCGCCGGCCATGTTCTTGACCGCCGCGCCGACGGCCTGCGCCATCACGATGCCGCGGCCGTCGTCGCCGCCGTCGCTGTTGACGCCCAGGCCCACCAACCGCGGGGCGTGCTGCGCGAGCATGTCCTTGTTGTCGGCGAAGCCGCCGGTCGTGATGATCACGCCGCGCCGGGCGCGGTAGGCGACAGTGTCGTTGAAGTGCCGTGCGACGACGCCGACGACCCGGCCGTCCTCGACTATCAGGCGCAGCGCGGTGGTGTCGGTGTGGACGGCGGCTGAGGTCTTGTCGACGGCCTCGCTGAGCGCAGCCATGAGGACCTTCCCGCCGAAGCCGTCCGACGTGACTCGATGCCCGCGCGGCGCCGGCTCGGCAATCTCGTTGAACGGATACGAGTTCTCCCCCATCCACATCAGGCCGTCGTCGGTGGGCGGCACCCATGTCGGGGAATCCCACAGCGAGGGCTTGAACGGCACGTCGTGGTCGACGAGCCACTGGTAGTGCGCGCGGCTGTCGCGGCTGTAGAGGCCCACCTTCTCCTCGTCTGCGCCCGGGCCGAGCGCGGCGAGGAGGAACTTCTCCATGGCCTCGGCGGTGTCGTCGAAGCCGCACGCTTCCTGGATCGGGGTGCCGCCGCCGAGGTATACCTCGCCGCCCGAGAGGGCCGACGATCCGCCGCCGCCGCTCTGCCGTTCGAGGAGGATGACGTCGGACCCCGCCTCGACGGCGTCGAGTGCGGAGGCTGCTCCGGCGCAGCCGTAGCCGATGATCAGGACGTCCGTCTCATGGTCGTAGGTGGTGATCTCTGCGGCGTCGATCGGCGTGATGGGTACGCGTGGGCTCATAGGGTGCTCCTGGTCTCAAAACACTGGCGAGAGTTGCTTCACACACGTTAGGGATCTGCCGCGATATCGCGAGAGCGGCTGCCGCGGAGCGGGAAAGAAGATTTCGGTGGTGGGGTGAGTCGGCACCGCGGGATCGCGGCTACGACGCCTCGATGATCTGCTTGATCGCCTTCAGCGTCGTGGGTATCCCGGCCAGCGCGTCCTCGCGCCGCACCTCGAGCTGAGCGTCCGCGTCTTCTCCGAACAGCTTCTCGAACAGTGTGAAGCCGGCAGGCTCGACGGCCCAAGATTCAGTCAGCGACGTGCCGTTTCCGTCGGGCGTGATGGCGTATGACCAGCGGACCGCGTTGCCGGCGACCATCCAGGCGAACTCGGCGGGCTCCTCGGCCGCCACCACCTGCGACTGGGTTTCCCAGGACCGGCCGCCAGCCTCGTTTCGGCCGTGGAACCAGGCGCCCACCTCAGGGCGGGTCGCCGGCTCCTTCCACCAGCCCGCGCGGCAGACGGGACTCCACTCGCCGGTGCGCTCGACATCGGTCACGACGTCCCACACCTGCTGAGGGGAGGCGTCGATATAGATCGACTCCGAGTGGGCGAAGCGAAGATTGTGTGCTGCTTGATTCGTTGTCATGGCGCCTTACTGGGTGGGTTGTCTGGCTACCGCGGGTTCGGCCGCAGCACGATCTCCGTCGGGTGCGCGTCGAGCGGGGTGCGCACGGCATTGCCCACAGCCTGCGCCACGGTCACGGGCGAGAGGAAATCGTGGGGGTCGTACACCCCGCCCTCCGAGGCGACGATGGCTTCCTGCATCGGGGTGGCGATCCGCCCGGGGTGCACGGACGTCACCCGCAGGGTCGGCTCCTCCTGACGGAGCGCGTCGCCGAAGGCCCGCAGGGCGAACTTGCTCGCGGCATAGGACCCCCAGCCGGGGTTCGCGCGTAGGCCCGCGCCGGAATTGATCAGCACCACATGGCCTTTGGCGAGGCGCAGCGCGGGGAGGAGCAGCCGGGTCAGCTCCACCACGGCGAACAGGTTGACCTCCATCGACGTGCGCCACTGGCCCAGGTCGGTGTCGGCGGTGGTGCCGAGCTCGCAGAAGCCGGCGTTGTGCACCAGCACGTCGAGGCGGTCGATGCGGGCGCAGGCCTGCGCGACCGCCTCGTGATCGGTCAGGTCCACCGGCCACGGAGCGGCGCCGAGCAGGCCCACCGACAGCGCGGCCAGCGCCTGCTGGTCGCGGCCGCCAAGTAGCACGTGGTGGTCGACGGCCAGATCCCGGCTGATCGCCGCGCCGAGCCCGCCGCTGGCGCCGGTCACGAGAGCTCGCAATTTCGTCATGGTCCGAGGATAGGACGATCTTCTCCCGGTACGTGGGAGAACTTGTTCCTGCCGGGGACCGCGTCGGCGATTCTTGCGGAAAGGTATCCGATGGCGAGGAGTGGGTTGATGGCGAACAAGGTTCTGGAGATCATCCGGGCGAACGCGGACGAGCTGCACGGCGAGGGGGCGAAGGCCGAGAAGCTGGGCAAGCTCACCGACCGCACGGTGGAGATCATGCAGGAGGCGCAGACGATGCGCATGTTCCAGCCCGCCGAGTACGGCGGCCTCGAGTCCCGCCCGCGCGAGTTCGCGGAGGCCGTCATGGAGCTCGCCGCGCTCGACCCCGCCGCCGGCTGGGTGATGGGCGTCGTCGGTGTGCACCCGTGGCAGCTCGCCTACAACGACCCGCGCGTGCGCGAGGAGGTCTGGGGCGAGGACAGCAGCATCTGGATGGCGTCGCCCTACATGCCGGGCGGGCTGGCCGTGCCGGTCGAGGGCGGCTACCAGTTCAGTGGGAAGTGGAGCTTCTCCTCCGGCACGGACCATTGCAAGTGGGTGTTCCTCGGCGGATTCCTCGCGAACGCCGACGGCACCATGGCGATGCCGCCGAAGATGGTCCACGTGATCATCCCGCGCAGCGAGTACGAGATCATCGAGGACTCCTGGGACGTCGTCGGCCTGCGCGGCACCGGCAGCAAGGACCTCGTCATCAAGGACACCTTCATCCCCGAGTACCGGCTGATGACCTGGGACGACGTGGTTGAGGGTGTCGGCCAGGAGCGCTCCGGACGCACCGAGACGCTGTATAAGATGCCGTGGTCCAACATGTTCCCGCTGGGCATCACCGCCGCCACCATCGGCATCTGTGAGGGCCTGCTCAAGCTGGCCAACGACTACCAGGCGGAGCGCATCGACGCGACCGGCCCGGCCCCCAGGGACGACCCGTACACGATGTACGAGATCGGCGAGGCCGCCGCAGACCTGCGCGCCGCCCGCGCGGAGCTGCTGGCCAACTCGGACTACTTCTGGGACCTGACGGAGCGCGGCGAGAAGGCGGACTTCGAGCAGCGCGCCCAGGGCCGCGCCACCCAGGTGCGGGCCGCCTGGCGCGCCGTCCGCGCCGCGAACGAGATCTACGCCCGCTGCGGCGGCGGTGCGCTGCGCATGGACAAGCCGATGCAGCGCTACTGGCGCGACGCGCAGGCCGGGTTGCACCACGCCATCCACGCGCCGGGGACCGTCTACCATGCGAGCGCACTCAGCACTCTCGGCGCGGACCCCAAGGGCCCGCTCCGCATGATGATCTAGCACCGACCACCCGATCTAGAAGGAGAGCACCATGTCCGACATCAAGGCCCTCGGCTACATCGAGGTGCAGACCCACGAGCTCGAGCGCTGGCGCACGCTGGCCTTCGACATCCTCGGCTTCGCGAAGGGCTCCGGGCCCGACGAGGACGCGCTCTACCTGCGCATGGACGAGCGCGCGTCGCGCATCATCGTCCGCGCGGGCGAGACCGACCACGTGTCCACCGTCGGCTGGGAGGTGCGTGACCAGGCCGGGCTCGACCGTGTCCGCGCGGCCGTCGTCGCCGCCGGTGTAGAGGTGCGGGACCTGACCCTGGCGGAGGCCGACGGCCGACGCGTGGAGGCGGCGATCGCGTTCAGCGACCCCGCCGGCACCAACATCGAGGTCTTCCACGGCGCGATCCTGGACCACAGCCCCGTCGTCACCCCGTTCGGCGCGCAGTTCGTCACCGGCGCGCAGGGCCTCGGCCACGTCGTGATCCCGGTGCCGGACATCGGCGGCGCGCACGCGTTCTACGAGGACGTGCTCGGCTTCCTGCCGCGCGGCGCGTTCCGCCTGCCCACGCCGGCGGAGTACGGCCCCATGCGCATCCGCTTCATGGGCGTCAACGAGCGGCACCACAGCCTCGCGATGATGCCCTCGCCGAAGACCGGCCCGGGCCTGATCCACGTGATGGTCGAGGTGACCACCCTGGACGCCGTCGGGCAGGCCCAGGACCGAGTGCTGAAGGAGGGCCTCTCGCTCTCCTCCACCCTGGGCCGGCACACCAACGACAAGATGGTCTCGTTCTACGTCCGCGCGCCGGGCGGCTGGGACATCGAGTTCGGCTGCGAGGGCATGCTTGTCGACGAGGCGCACTACACCGCCGAGGAGATCACCGCGGACAGCTACTGGGGCCACGACTGGTCCGGCTCTGAGCCCCTGGCCGTGATGCTCTAGCCGCGGTGGGAGCCAGCTGAACAATCACTCCGATGGGCGGGGGCGGCCGATGACGGCCGTCCCCGCCCATCGCTCTTCTCAGGCCTCTGTGTTGCGCGGAGTCTCAAAACTTCCCAGCTGACGGGAGGAAGGTCTTGTGGATTCCCAGATTTCCTCGACCATGAGTGATCTGAGCCACAATATGCACTGGAGTGAATGGAGCGCGGGATGACGATCAGCAACGAGCAGTCGGCCGAGGACGAGGTCCGCTTGATTGATAGGGGCGAGGACCCCACCCGCTATGCGCGGGGTTGGCATTGTCTGGGCCTGTTGGACACCTTCCGTGACGGCACGCCGCACGCGATCGAGGCCTTCGGCGGCAAGCTCGTCATCTGGCAGGACTCCACGGGCGAGCTGAACGTCCTGGACTCGTACTGCCGGCACATGGGCGGGGACCTCTCGCAGGGCTCCGTCAAGGGCGATGAGATCGCGTGCCCGTTCCATGACTGGCGCTGGGGCGGCGACGGCAAGTGCAAGGACATCCCGTACGCGAAGCGGGTGCCGATGCGGGCGCGGACGCAGGCGTGGGAGACGTTGGAGCGCAACGGCCAGCTGTATGTCTGGAATGACCCGGAGGGCAACCCGCCCTCGCCTGAGGTGACGATCCCGGAGATTGCGGGCTACGGCACCGACGAGTGGACAGATTGGTCCTGGAACAGCCTCGTTGTCGAGGGCTCGAACTGCCGCGAGATTGTCGACAACGTCGTGGACATGGCGCACTTCTACTACGTCCACTTCGCGTTCCCGCGGTACTTCAAGAACATCTTCGAGGGGCATGTCGCCACGCAGCACATGAACTCCACGCCGCGGGGGGATATCGACTCCGGCACCAACTATGACGACCCGAACAGCAAGTTGCGATCGGAGGCGTCGTACTTCGGCCCGTCGTACATGATCGACTGGCTCTGGTCGTACGCGCAGGGGATGACCATCGAGACCGTCCTGATCAACTGCCACTACCCGATCGCGCCGAACAAGTTCGTGCTGCAGTACGGCGCGATGGTCAAGAAGCCGCAGGGCATGTCCGACGAGGCGGCCCAGGCGATGGCGAAGCAGTTCGGCGACGGCGTCAAGATCGGCTTCGAGCAGGACGTCGAGATCTGGAAGAACAAGACCCGCATCGACAACCCGCTGCTGACCGAGGAGGACGGTCCCGTCTACCAGCTGCGCCGCTGGTACGAGCAGTTCTACGTGGACGTCGAGGACATCACCGACGACATGGTCCGCCGCTTCGAGTACGAGGTGGACACCACCAAGGCCAACGAGTACTGGGAGGAAGAAGTGGTGCAGAACCTGGCGCGGATGTCCGCCGAGGCGGAGCTCTAGCCGCCCGCCATCGGGTTGCGACCGGCGGTGCGGGTGATGTCGGCGGCGACCTCCCGCACCGCTGCCGCGATCGCCCGGTGGAGTTTGTCGACCGGGGCACAGACCGAGATCGCCGCGGTGGTGGTGTGGCCGTCGCTGGTGCTCGCCCGGCCGGCCAGCACCGGGGCCGCGATACAGCCGATGCCGACCAGGCTCTCCCCCCGGTCGTAGGCGATGCCCTCGGCCCGCACCCGCGCGATCTCGACGCGCAGGGCGTCTCGGTCGGTCACCGTCAGGGGCGTCCCCGGCTTGAGGTTGGCGAACGCGGCGGAGTCGAGCAGCTCCGGCGGCTCGGCGGCGAGCAGCACCTTGCCGAGGGCGGTCCGATGCGCGGGCCGGCGGGCCCCGATCCGGGTGGTGAGGGCGCTGCCGAAGGGGCTCGACCCGATCCGCTCCCAGTAGACGGCATCGGCGCCGTCGAGGTAGGCCATGTGCACCACGTACCCAGTCCGAAGCTGTAGCTCGTTCAGGCGCGGGTAGGCGATGCGGTGGAACCAGTGGTTGCGCACCCCCTCGGAGCCGAGCTCGAAGATTCGCACGCCAAGCTCATAACGAGTGCCCACCCGCAGCAGCCACCGCTTTTGGACCATGCGGGAGAGCAGCCGGTGCGCGGTGGACCGGGGGATATCGGTGATCCGGACAACCTCGGACAATGTCAGGAAGCCGTGCTCCTCCAGGGCATCGAAGATCAGGTCGACGCGGTCCAAGGTCGACTGGGCGTCCTGTGCCGGCTCCGTCACGATCAACCTCCAGGTGGCGAGTCACCCCGTGTGGCTTCCCTCTGGTGGGGAACATACCTGTCTCCTGGGCCGGATGTGCCGCAGCCTGTGATCCACCCCCGCGCCCGGCGACGCCCCTTCCCATCGACCGGGAGGGGGCCTGCGCGATGGGTGGTCCGGACCTTAGCGTTGACAGATAGTCCCCAGCATTAGGAGTTTTCGATGGCCGCAGCCGAGCAGATTCGCGACACCGTTGTGCAGTACCTCAAGGCGGTGGCCAGCGGCGACGCGGCGGCCGTCGCGTCGCTCTACGCCGAGGACGGCACGCTCGAGGACCCCGTGGGCACGCCCCCGCGCGCGGGCCGGGCCGCGATCACCGAGTTCTACGGCGGGCTCGCGGGCGCCGAGATCGCCACCGAGCTGCTGACGCTCCGCGTCGGCGGCGACACCGCGGCGTTCCACTTCCGCGTCACCACCAAGGCGGGCGACAAAAGCTACATCGTGGAGCCCATCGACGTGATGACCTTCAACGAGGCCGGCGAGATCCTCAGCATGCGCGCTGTGTGGTCCCCCGCCGACATGAAGGTTAGCTGATCCGATCATGCAACCCATCGACTGCAGGCTGTGCGGCAACACCGTCCTGGTGGAGAAGTACAGCAACCAGCACACATCCATCCAGTGGCTCGAGGCGTCGGCGACCAGTTGCCAGCGGTTCGCGGAGCGGCTGGCCCGTGGTGACCGGCTTGGGACGGACGAGTCCTGCTCCGCGCTCAATGCCAGCATCGACGGCGCCGCGGCGGCCGGCGAGATCGACCTCTCACTGCGGAGTTATCCGACACCTGGGAAGCTGGGCTAATGCCGATCGAATCTGAAGTCCTGCGCAGCGTGCTGGGTAATTTCTGCACGGGCGTCACCGTCATCACCGCATTTGACGGTGACCAGCCCTACGGCTTCGCCTGCCAGTCGGTGACCTCGCTGTCGCTGGAGCCGCCATTCGTCTCGTTCTGCCCGGCGAAGACCTCCAGCAGCTGGCCGAAGATGCGCCAGGCCGGCAAGATCTGCATCAACGTGCTCTCCGAGGATCAGCTGGACGTGTGCCAGCGGTTCGCCTCCCGCGGCGGCAACAAGTTCGAGGGGGCCCAGTGGGAGCACGGCGCCAACGGCGCGCCCTCGCTGGCGGGCTCCCTGGCCCGGATCGAGGCGGACGTCGAGGTTGAGCATGAGGCGGGCGACCACACCATCGTCATCGCCCGCGTCACCCATCTCGAGGTGCACCGGGAGGTGCCGCCGCTGCTGTTCTTCCGCGGCAAGTTCGGCAGCTTCGTGCCCGCGCAGCCGGCCGGGGTGTAGTCAGCCGATCTCGACCCCGCCGGCTAAATACGTCGCACGCAGCACGAACGCGGCCTCGAGCCCGATGATCTCGCCGACCAGCGTCAGGTAACGGTCGACAAACGCCCCGCCGTGGGCTGGCCCAGCACCCTCGACGCCGAGGTGGTGGGCCAGCTCATGGAGCACCACCAGCTCCCGCAGCGCCCAGCGCCCGTCCCTGTCGACGGGGACCGCGATGGTGTCATTGACATAGTGCGCGGCCGTGTTGCCCGCGCGCGGTCGCACCGTCACCGGCACCGCGGCCCGGGGCCACGCCGCGATGACCCAGCGCAGGGCCAGGACCCGGTCGCAGTAGCCCTGCACCGACGCCACCGAGCCGAATTTGCGCTCCACCGGCAACGTCACGGTGGAGCCGTGCACCTCGAGGGTCCGCAGGCCGCGCTCCTCGGCGCGGTCGAACATGGTGCGCACCAGGGACTCCGCGTCGTAGACGGCGCCCCGCTGGCCGTCCCTCACGACTCCAGCTGTCCCCTCGGCCCGCCGAGCTCCGGGAGCTGCCCCAGCCGCGCGGACCGCGCGGCGCGGTCCCCCGCTCGTCGCGCATGGGAGGAGTGGCCGGCCCCGGCCCGCGCGCCGCCGCGCCAGGTGCCCCGCGCCTGGGAGTTCGACGAGTAGTAGTCCTTGAGTTCAATCTCCTTGTTGCGCAACACCAATGCGGTCTCCGAGGAAGTCGCGGGAGACGCGTCGATGGCGGCCTGCTCCGTCTCCTGCTTGGTCTCGGACAGCCTTCTGCCGATCCGCGCCGCATAGGCCGTCTGGAAGTTCAGCCGCGCGGTCACGCCCGCCACGGGCTTGCGGACCTGCGTGCTGATCCGTTGGCGCCCGCGCCGCTCGACGACGGTGCGCACGGTCATCTCGTCCCTGTACGCGCCGGAGCGGATGTACGCGTCGGAGTCCCGCACCATCTGGAACAGCAGGCTCGAGTACAGCGCCTCGCACACATCGATGTCGCCGGCGAAGCCGTAGGCGTAGATGACCGCGGAGGTCTGGGTGATGTCGCACTGCACGTCGTTGGCGGTGGCGATCGCCAGGAACAGCTGCGCGTAGGTGCGCAGCCCGCGCTTGCCGGCCTCGCCGATGGTGATGAGCCGCTGCGTGGGTGTCGCGCGTTTCTCGGCGGAGGCCGTGTGCGCGCGGGCCACGGCGAGGTCGATCGCGGCGCCGGTGGCCAGGCGCTGGGCGGCCGTCATGAAGGCCTCGCCCTCGTGCGGGTTGTCCGTGGACTCCGCCTGGCGCAGCAGTGCTCCGATGCGGGTTAGCGTCTTGTCTGGACTCACCGCCGCAGGTTACCGCGAGGGTCAGACAAACTCAGACAACGCAGGTGGCCCAGGCGCGGGCGATCACGGTCCCGTCCGGAAGCTCACAGGTCAGCGCCACGTCGGCCAGGTTCTCACCGTCGCGGGTGTAGCGCTGCAGCTCCCGCTCCGAGCACGCGGCCCGGGCGGTGCCGGCCAGGGGCACGGCGATGCGGACGCGGAAGCGCCGTAGCGACTCGGACCCGTGCGCGGCGGCCACATGGGCGGCCAGCAGGTCTGCGCCGCGGACCTCGTCGACCGACTCGACCGCCCGCGCCAGCACCGTCGTGGGCGCCTGCAGGTTCGGGTGCACGGCTGCGGCGGCGTTGGTCCAGCCCTCCGCGAGCAACCGGCCGTGCTGGTCGAGGATCTGCGTGAGCAGCGAGCCGGCGTCGCCGTCCCGGGGGCTCTCGGAGGTCGAGCGGGTGAACACCGTCGCGCCGGGGGCGGGCAGCGGGGCGAAGAAGTGGAAGTCCTGCTCGGCGGCATCCCCGTCGAGAATCCACGGGTTGGGCTGGCCGGCGTCGAGGGCGCGGGCACACAGATCGCGCGTCGCGAGAATCTGGGACATGGGGACTCCTACCTGGCCCCCCGCGGGCCGAGAGGTCGTGATCGACGTTATAGGCGACCAGACCCACCGGCGGCGCTGTTCCCGGTGCGTGGAACTGCTACGCGGTGGGGGCGGGTACCCGGCGGTCGGCCGCGGTCTTCGGTGTGACGGCGACATCCGCGTCAGTGAACTCGCGCATCCAGCAGGCGAATTCGAGGAGGATGCCGTCGGGGTCCTGGAAATAGAAGGAGCGCACGTAGACATCGGAGTTCATCTCCGTCGCCACCTGGGTCTCACTCTCGTCGTGGTTGACGATCGGGCCGACACGCACGCCGGCGTCCTTGAGCTTCTGGCGGTACTCGGTGAACTTGTCCGCGGGCACGTTGAAGGCGACGTGATTGAGGGAGGACACCGCGCTGGACCACTCGCCGAAGCCGGGCTGGGCGACGGGCGCGGAGATGCCGGGGATGCCGTCTGGGGCCTCGGGGAACCAGAAGAAGGCCAGGGAATCGCCGTTGCCGGCGTCGAAGAAGAAGTGCTGTCCCGAGTCGAAGGGCAGGTCCAGGGTCTTGAGCAGTGGCATGCCGAGGACGCCGGAATAGAAGTCCACGGTGCGCTGCATATCGGAGCAGACCAGTGCCACGTGGCTGAACCCGCTCATCTCAAACTTGGCATTCTTCGTCGCCATTGTGTCCCCTCTGATTGTGGTCTCGCGCCGGCAGGCAGCTGCCCCGGCACACTAATCTGATACTAACATCAGATTCAGGTGTAGTCTAGGTGCAATTAGTAGATTCGCCTGACCGGCGGATCCAAGGGTGAATCCGATGTTAGATTTGAGTAATCTCAGTTCGACTCCGCCACAGCGGAACTCAGGAGGAGTGAATATGACCGGGCGTCGCACCACGATTCGGGGACGTGAGACCAAGGCCGCGTTCGAGGCAGCCGCGCGCAAGGTGATCGCGGAGAAGGGCTTTCTGAATATGACCGTCGCGGACATCGCCCGCGAGAGCGGCCGGTCGGCGGCGTCGTTCTACAACTACTACGACTCCAAGGAGGACCTCCTGGCGCACTGGGCCGGCGAGTTCCGGGCGGACGCGCGCACCCGCGGCGCCGGGGCCTTCGAGCGCGGGCTGTCCAACCGGGACCGGGTCTCGCTCGGGGCCCGCGCCCACGTGGAGACTTATCGCGACCACCTGGCCGAGATGGTCGGAGTATTCCAGCTGGCGATGGTCAACGCGGACTTCGCCAAATACTGGCAGGAGCTGTGCGAGGAGGCGATCTCCGGCATTGCGGCCATGATCACCCGGGCGCAGTCCGATGGGTTCTGCCCGGGCGTCGACCCGTGGCAGTCGGCGACCGCGATCGTCGCGATGCTCAACCACTACTGCTACGAGCACTACTCAGCCGGAGGCGTGGCGAACGGGGTGGGCGACGAAGAGGTGATCGCCACCGTCACGGAGATCTGGTTCCGCGCCGTCTACTGGAAGGTCTGACGCGGGATCTAGACACCCGACGTCGCCAGTGATAGGAATATGACGTCAGATTCAGTTCTCACCTAGGAGACTCCCCGTGGCCATTCAGCGCACCTTCGTAGGCCTGCCCTCGCCAGCTCTGGGACGCGCCGGTGCCGGCGGCCATCCCTGCCAGGGCGTCTACTACGAGCCGACGGGCAAGAAGCCGAAGGTCGCGGTGATCGCCACGCACTACAATATCGACTTCTCCGAGCACTACATCGCGACCTACCTGGTCGAGCGCGGCATCGCCTTCCTCGGCTGGAACACCCGCTTCCGCGGCGACGAGGCGCACTTCCTCCTGGACCACGCGCTGGTGGACATCGGCGTCGGCGTGCGGTGGCTCAAGGAGGAGGCGGGCGTGGACACCGTCATCCTGCTGGGCAACTCCGGCGGCGGCTCGCTGATGTCGGCATATCAGTCCCAGGCGCTCGAGCCCAACGTCACGCCCCTGGAGGGCATGCGGCCGGCGAAGGGGCTCGAGGACCTGCTGCCCGGCGACGGCTATATCTCCACCGCCGCGCACCTGGGCCGGCCCGACGTGCTGACTGCCTGGAGCGACGGCGCCGTGCTCGACGAGGCGGACCCGTTCGACACCGACCCCACACTGGACCTGTTCAACCCGGACAATGGCCCGTCCTACGGCGCGGAGTTCCTCGTCCGCTATCGGCAAGCGCAGGTGGACCGCAACCACCGGATCACCCGCTGGGTCAAGGCCGAGCTGGTGCGGGCGCGCGAGGCGGGACACTACGACCGCTTTTTTGCCTTCAACCGGGCCTGGGCGGACCCGCGCATGGTCGACCCGACGATCGAGCCCACCCGCCGCGAGCCGAACCTCTGCTACGCCGGCGTGCCCGAGCGGGCGAACAAGTCGATCTTCAGCATCGCCGGCTCCTGCACCCTGCGGACCTGGCTGGGGCTGTGGAGCCTCGAGGACTCGCAGACGCGGGCCCTGCCCCACCTGGCGCGCATCACCCAGCCCGCGCTGGTCATCAACGGCGATGCGGACACCGGCGTCTTCCCCAGCGACGCGCAAGGTTTCTATGATGGCTTGGCCTCGACAGACAAGGAACTACACGAGGTCCACGCCGACCACTACTTCCTCCTGCCCGGCGCGCGCGATCTGCAGGCGGACATGATCACGGAGTGGATCGACAAGCGCTTCGGCTGACGCGGCACGCCCAACCAGGCGAGGAGTCCAGCCTGATGGCAAGCCGCACAGAGAACGACGCTCCCCTGCGCGTCCTCCTGCACTTCGACGCGTCCGAGGCGCTGGCCCAGCGGCTCGCCCCGCGCTGGGCGGGTCTGGACGTGCGGCTGTGCGCCGAGAACGACGAGGCGCGGTTCGCGGCGCTGCTGCCCGAGACCGACGTGCTCTGGCATGTGCTGCGGCCGATCACGGCCCGCGACATGTCCCAGGCGTCGAATCTCAAACTGATCCAGAAGCTGGGCTCGGGCGTGAACACCATCGACCTTGAGCACGCGCGGACCAACGGCATCGCGGTCTCCAACATGGTGGGAGCTAACGCGCCGGCCGTCGCGGAGTCCGCGCTGGCGCTGATCCTCGCGACGCTGCGCCGCACGGTGGCCCTCGACCGCGCCACGCGGGCCGGCCGGGGCTGGCCCATCGACACGTCCCTGGCGGAGTCGGTGGGCGAGATTCGCGGCAAGACGGTGGGCCTGCTCGGCCACGGCGTGATCGCCCAGGTGCTCGAGCGGCCCCTGGTGGCGCTCGGCGCGCGGGTGCTGCACCACACGCGCAGCGGCGACGCGTCGAACCCGGACTGGCGGCCACTCGACGAGCTGCTGGGGGAGTCCGACATCGGGTCCCTGCACCTGCCACTCACCGACGGCACCACGAACCTCCTGGATGCGCGCCGCCTCGCGCTGCTGCGACCCGGGGCGATCGTGGTGAACACCGCGCGCGGGGGCATCATCGACGAGCACGCGCTGGCGGCGGCACTGGTCGCGGGCCGCCTCGGCGGCGCCGGGCTGGACACCTTCGAGGACGAGCCGATCGGCACCGACAACCCGCTCCTGGACCTGGACTCGGTGGTGCTCTCCCCCCATGTGGCGTGGCTGACGGCGGAGACGATGGAGCGCTGCGTCGACCTGGCGGCGGCGAACTGCCACCGGCTGGCAGCGGGCGCGCCGCTCGCCAATCTGATTATTTAGGAACTGCAGCACCGTTTTTTCTGAAAACCGGCAGGTTGGCGCATGTCTCCCGCCGGTTTCCGCTCCATTGGTGGGCGGGCTAGTCCCGCGAGGGCGAATTGCTTGACAGCGAGCTGCGTCACATACTATAACTAAACCTGAAGTCAGATTCGTATTAGTGACGCGATGACGCAGACGAGTGGAGACAAGCAATGAGACGATCGAAATTCTTCACCAGGGCAGCCCTCGGGGCCACCGCCCTGATCGCGCTGGGCGGCGTCGCCGCCTGCGGCTCGTCGAGCACGGGAGCGAGCGCGGGCAGCCTCACGGCAGGCACCCTGGTCGACGTCCAGAGCTTCGACCCGGCGGTGAACCCCGGCCAGGGGCAGCGGGTCTTCCTCGACCCGGTGTACGACTCGCTGCTGCGCACCGACAGCGCCGGCGCGGTCATCCCGGGCCTGGCCACGGATTACACCCTGACGCCCACCGCGATGGAGCTGACGCTGCAGGAGAACCGCACGTTCAGCGATGGCGCGGCGCTCGACGGCGAGGCGGTCAAGGCCAATATCGAGAACCGCAAGGGCAAGGCCGGCCCCGCCGGCTCCGCGCTGGCCACCGTCACCGATGTCACCGTCACCTCCCCCACCGAGGTGACCATCAACCTGAGCGCGCCGTCCCCGGCGCTGCCGATCACGCTGACCGACGTCGCGGGCCTGATGGTCTCCCCCGCCTCGCTCGACGACCCGGACCTCGGCACCACGCCCGTCGGCTCCGGACCGTATGTGCTGGACACGGCGTCGTCCAACAATGGCGTCTCCTACGTCTACACGCCGAATGAGAGCTACCCGGACAAGACTGACCAGCAGCTCGAGCGCATCGAGATCCGCGTCCTCACCGATGACGCCGCCCGCGCCAGCGCGCTGCGCTCGGGCCAGATCGACCTGGCCCAGATCGCGAAGAGCCAGATCGACGCAGTCGAGTCCGGCGGCCTCGAGGTCGCCGAGTTCCCCGGCAACCACTGGATGCTCCAGTTCACCGACCTCGACGGGACCAAGTCCCCGGCCCTGGCCAATGAGAAGATCCGCCAGGCCATCGGCTACGCCATCGACGGCCAGCAGATCGTCGACGCCAACTTCTTCGGCTACGGCACCGCCACCCACCAGGTGTTCGACAGCACCAGCCAGTTCCACGTGGAGGGCCTCGAGGGCTCCTACGACTACAACCCGGACAAGGCGCGCCAGCTGGTCGAGGAGTCCGGCATCGCGAACCCCAGCTTCACGGTCCCCGCGTTCGGGCCCATCAAGCAGGTCACCGAGTCCGTCCAGGGCTTCCTCCGGGAGGTCGGTATCGAGATGAGTATCGAGCTGGTCCAGCCGGGCACGCTCGATAAGGAGAATCGCGAGACCAACTTCACGGCCATCATCACGCCGATCAAGCAGGTGCACCCGGAGCAGCTCTACACCGACCGGCTG
This sequence comes from Tomitella biformata AHU 1821, assembly GCF_000524475.1. Classification (GTDB taxonomy): domain Bacteria; phylum Actinomycetota; class Actinomycetes; order Mycobacteriales; family Mycobacteriaceae; genus Tomitella; species Tomitella biformata. Next base: position 27,917 of record NZ_BAVQ01000088.1, read on the forward strand.
GCGCCGCAGGGCCCGCAGAACCCGTTCCACGTGGCGCACCCGGACATCGACCAGAAGCACGCGGCGGCACTGGCCGCGGCGGACGGCCCCGAGCGTGACGCCGCCTACCAGGACATGCTCGCCGGCGTGAACCAGCAGGCGCTGTGGATCGACGTGCTCACCGACTCCAGCGTCGTAGGCTGGAACAAGAATGTCCAGGGCGTCGAGATGACGGTCGGCTGGGTCATGGGGCCCACCTTCCGCGGCGTCAGCGTCAGCTAATGCTCAAACTACTCGGAACGCGGATTGTGGCGCTCGTCCCGATCCTGCTGATGATCAGCATCGTCAGCGTCGCGCTGACCACGTTGATCCCCGGCGATGCTGCCGAGGGCATCGCCGGGGCGTCGGCCACCCCGGAGCAGATCGCGCAGGTCCGCGCGGAGATGGGCCTGGACCAGGGGCTGGTCACGCAGTACTGGAACTGGCTGACGGACGCGGCGCGCGGCGACTTTGGCCGCTCGCTGATTGACAAGAGCCAGATCGCGCCGGTGGTCCTCGACAGGCTGTCGGTCACGCTGTCCCTCGCACTGGTGGCGGCGTTGATCGGGCTGGTCCTCGGCGTCACCGCCGGCACCCTCGCGGCGCTGCGGGCAGGCTCGCTCGCGGACCGCGTGATCACGCTGCTCTCCTCCGTGGCCCTGGCCATGCCGGCGTTCTGGCTGGGCCTGATCCTGGTCACGGTGTTCGCACTGAAGCTGGGCTGGTTCCCCGCCACCGGCTATGTGCCCATCACCGACAGCCCCGGCGAGTGGCTGCGCTCGATCATCCTGCCGGGCTTCGCCCTCGGCCTGGTGGTGACCGCGATGCTGGCCCGGCACGCGCGGGCCTCGATGATCCAGGTCCTCCAAATGCCGCACATCCGCACCGCCCGGGCCATGGGCCTGCCGGCGCACCGGGTGCTGGGCAAGCACGCGCTCAAGAGCTCCCTGAGCCCGGTGGTGACGACGATGGGCTTCCAGTTCGCCTACCTCCTCGGCGGCGCCGTCGTCATCGAGCAGGTCTTCGGCATCCCCGGCATGGGCGATCTGGTCCTGACCGCCGTCAACCTGCGGGACATCCCTGTGATCCAGGCGGTCGTGGTTACCACCGGCGTCTGCGTGGCGCTGGCCCAACTCCTCGTCGACATCTCCTATGGCTATCTCAACCCGAAGGTGAGGCTGGCATGAGCACCGCACTGGGCTCGAACGCGCGGAAGATCCCCGGCCCCTCCCCCGTCAAGACCGGACCGGGGAAGCCAGCCAACCTGCCCAAGGCCCCGCCGAAGGGTCGATGGGGCAAGGTGCGCCACCGCGTGCTGCGGGACCCCGTCGCCGTTGCGGCGCTCGCCTTCCTCCTGATCATCGTGGTGTGCGCGATCTTCCCCGGCGTCATCGCGCCGATGGACCCGCTGGCCACAAACCTGCCGAACGCGCTGCAGGGCCCGTCCGGCGAGCACCTGCTGGGCACCGACCACCTCGGCCGGGATGTCCTCTCACGCTTGATCTTCGCCAGCCGCATCGCGGTGCTTGCCTCGCTGGAGGCCGCCGGGATCGCGATGCTCATCGGCATCCCCGTGGGCCTGGTGATCGGCTTTGTCGGCGGGTGGCTGGACAACATCGTGATGCGCATCGTCGACGGCTTCACAGCGCTGCCCGGGCTGATTGTCGCGATCGCCGTGATCGCGGCCCTCGGGCCCGGCATCCACAACGCCATGTTCGCTGTGGGCCTGGTCTTCTCCACCACCTTCGTCCGCGTCACCCGCGGCGAGGTGCTCACCGCCCGCCGACAGCAATACGTCGAGGCGGCCGAGGTGATCGGCTCCAAGACCCCGTCGATCCTGGTGCGGCACATCCTGCCGAACATCGTGGGCCCCATCGCAGTCCAACTCTCCCTGACGCTGGCCGCTGCGCTGCTGGTCGAGGCCGCGCTGTCCTTCCTGGGCCTGTCCGCACAGCCGCCCGACGCCAGCTGGGGCGTGATGGTCTCGGAGGCCGGCACCCTGATCGGGCGCGACCCCTTCCTGATCTTCCCGCCGGGCATCGCGATCGGCCTGACGGTGCTAAGCCTGAATGTGCTGGCCGACACGGTGCTGGGCGCGCTGCGCGACGAGCCGATCCACAAGCGCCGCAAGAAGATCCAGCCAGCGGCCCCGGTCGCCATCGAGGTGACGGCCCGCGACCGCGAGGCTGCGCCAGCCCCCACCCTGCCCACCCCCACTCTTGAGGTCCCCACCTTCGAGATCAGGGGCCTGGACGTGGCGGTCGAGCGGGACGGACGCACCGTCCCCGTGCTCGAGGACGTGTCCCTGCACGTGCAGCCGGGCGAGACCCTCGGCCTGGTCGGCGAGTCCGGCTCCGGCAAGACCATGACGGCGCTCGCCGCGATGGGACTGCTGCCCGGCACCGCCCACATCACCGCCGGCTCGGTACACCTGGACGGCAAGCCCATCTCCGGCCTGGCGACGGCGGAGCTGAACAAATTTCGCGGCCGCGAGATGGCGATGATCTTCCAGGAGCCCAGCTCCGCGCTGGACCCCGCCTTCACCGTGGGCAACCAGATCATCGAGGTCCTGCGCCACCACCTGGGCCTGGACAAGAAGACGGCCGTGGAGAAGGCCGAGCACCTGCTCGAGCGCGTCGGCATCCGCGACCCCAAGGCGCGCATGCGCAGCTACCCGCACGAGCTGTCCGGCGGCATGGCGCAGCGCGTGATGATCGCGCTGGCCATCAGCTGCGACCCCAAACTGCTCATCGCGGACGAGCCGACCACGGCCCTCGACGTGACGCTGAAGGTGCAGATCGCGGACCTGCTCGCCGACATCCAGCGCGAGCGCGGCATGTCCATGATCTTCGTGACCCACGAGCTCGGCATGGTCGCCGAGGTCGCGGACCGGGTCGCCGTGATGTACGCAGGCCAGGTCGTGGAGGAGCAGCCGATCGACGAGCTGATGGGCAACCCCCGCCACCCGTACACCGCGGCACTGCTCGCCTCCAGCGCCCAGGGCATGCCCCGCGGCCAGGAGCTCTCGATCATCCGCGGCACCGTCCCCTCCCCAGGCCAGCGCCCCACGGGCTGCTACTTCGCTCCGCGCTGCGATTTCGCCACCGCGGAGTGCGAGAGCGGCGTCCCCGCCATCACCGGGACGGCCGAGCACTCCGTCCGCTGCCTGCACCCGATCCGCTGAGGAAGGAAGAGACATGTCCGCACTGCTGCAGATTGAGAACCTCCGCGTCACCTTCAAGAGCTCAGGACTGTTCCGCAAGACGGCCCCGTTCGTGGCCGTCGACGATGTGAGCCTGCGCATCGAGCCGGGCCAGACGCTGGGCCTCGTCGGCGAGTCCGGCTCCGGCAAGACGACGGTGGCCCGCTCGGTCCTGCGCCTGGTGCGCCCCGAGTCTGGCAGTATCAAGTTCCAGGGCACGGAGGTGACGGAGTTCGGCCGCGTGCCCAAGTGGTACCGCAGCAAGGTCCAGGCGATCTTCCAGGACCCCACGGCCAGCCTGAACCCGTCGTGGACGGTCCGCGACATCGTGGCCGAGCCACTGCGGGTGCACGAGGCCAAGATGAACTCGGGCGCCATCGAGGCCCGGGTGGCCGAGCTGCTGCAGCTGGTGGGCTTGGACCCGGCGCTGGACCACCAGCGCCCGGCGGCCTTCTCCGGCGGTCAGCGCCAGCGCATCGGCATCGCCCGGGCCCTGGCCACTGAGCCGGAGCTGATCGTGTGCGACGAGCCGGTGAGCGCCCTCGACGTGTCCACCCAGTCCACCATCGTCAACCTGCTCAACCGCGTCCAGCGCGAGACCGGGGTGGCGTACCTGTTCATCGGCCACGACCTCGGGCTGATGCGACACATGAGCGACCGCCTCGCGGTGATGTACCACGGCAAGCTCGTCGAGGAGGGCCCCGCCGAGCAGGTCTATCAGGACCCGCAGAACGACTACACGCGGCTGCTCCTCGACGCCGCCCCCAGCTATGACCCCGCCGAGCAGCGACGCAAGCGCGAGATCCGCCGCGCGCTCGCCGCCACGGCGAACTAACCCTCACGAAAGGCAGTCACATGCTCTCCTGGGCACATCTCCTGCGCTGGCGCGCCGAGCGGCACCCCGATTTGCTGGCGCTGGCCGACGACCGCGGCCAGCAGCTGACGTACCGCGAGCTGCACGAGGAGGTCGAGCGCCTCGCCGGCGGCTGGGCCGCGCAGGGCGTGGGGCCCGGCGACGTCGTCGCGATCCTCGCGCGCAACCGCGTCGACTGGATCTCCCACATGTATGCGCTCAACCGCGCCGGCGCCATCGCCGCGGCCGTGAACTGGCGGTTGGCACCGCCGGAGCTCGCCGCGCTGCTCGACGTGATGCGGCCCGCCGCCGTCCTCGCTGACGCCGAGAACCTGGCCCTGCTCAACGCCGCCGCCCCCGGCCTGCCCCGCGTGGTGCTGCGGGCCGCGGGCACCGACGGCCTGATCTCCGGCCGCGCGTCCGATGATTTCCACGGCCCGGTCCCCGCATGGCCTGCCGGTTCGATGGCGGGCAATAAGCCCTTCGTCCTGCTGCACACCAGCGGCACCACCGGCGCGGTGCCCAAGCTCGTCGCCATCTCCAACGCCCGTCTCGTCGCCAGTGGCACCTACCTCAAGCTGGTGGTCCCGGAGGCGCAGGAGGGTGCGCGGCACCTGCGGGCGATGCCGCTGTTCCACATGGCCGGGCTCGCCAACGTCACCTATCCGCTATTCACCGGCGGCACCACCTACATCCAATCCGCTTTCCGCCCAAAGGAATTCGTGGACGCGATCGTGGACAAGCAGATCAACTTCACCAACCTCGTGCCCAGCGCCATCGCGATGGTCGTCGAGGAGCTCCGCGGCCGCGAGACCCCGGCGGACCTGTCCTCGCTGGTGGAGATCGGCTACGGCGCGTCGTCCATCTCCCCGGAGGCTCTGCGCGCGGCCATCGAGGCTCTGGGCTGCCGCTTCCGCCAGAACTACGGCTCCACCGAGACCGGCGGCTTCCCCATCACCACGCTCGACCCCGCGGACCAGTACCCGGAGTCCCCGCACCTGAACACCGCCGGCAAGGCCGCCCTGAACTGGGAGGTCCGCATTGTCGACGACAATCTCGAGGACGTGCCCGACGGGGAGCCAGGCGAGCTGATCGTCCGCGGGTCCGAGCCGTTCGACGGCTACTGGAACAACCCCGCGGAGACGGCGGCGGCCATCGACAAGGACGGCTTCTGGCACATCGGCGACATCGCCGTCCGCGACGCCGACGGCTACATCACCATCGTCGACCGCAAGAAGGACATGATCGTCTCCGGCGGCGAGAACGTGTACCCGGCCGAGGTCGAGGCTGCGCTGCACCGTCACCCGGACGTCGCGGAGGCCTCCGTCATCGGCATCCCAGACCCGCGCTGGGGCGAGTCCGTGCACGCGGTCCTGGTGCTGAGGGTGGGCGGGGCTGAGAGCGCCGACGCCATCAAGGAGTGGAGCCGCGGCCAACTAGCCGGGTTCAAGTGCCCCACCACCGTCGAGTTCCTGGACGAGCTGCCGCGCAACGCCACCGGCAAGATCCTCAAGCGCACCCTGCGGGAGAAGTTCTGGGCCGACGAGACGCGGGCCGTGTCATGACCCAGCCGAATGTCGTCCTGATCATGGCGGACCAGCTGCGCGCCGACCATCTGGGCTTCGGAGGCAACACCGTGGTCCGCACCCCGAATCTGGACTCGATCGCGGAACGCGGTGCCCGTTTCGACCGCGCCTATGTGGCGAACCCGGTGTGTATGCCGAACCGGTCGAGCCTGCTCACCTCGCGGGTGCCCTCAGCCCATGGCACCCGTTATAACGGGATCGCTCTGGACCCGGATGCCAACACGTTCGTGCGGGCACTGCGCGACGAGGGCTACCGCACGATGCTCGTCGGTAAGGCGCATTTCCAGAACATCGGCCACCAGCCGGAGTTCGCGGCGAAGATGACCGCCGACCAGCCCCCGAAGCCCGGCGAGGACCGCCGCCGCGAGGACGGCTGGGATAAGTGGGAGGACATCGAGCGCCACCGCGCGGGCTGGGTCGAGATGCCCGCCGACTACTACGGTTTCAGCCACACCGAGCTCGCCATCGACCACTCCGACTACTGCGGCGGGCACTATGAGCACTGGCTGTGGGAGCAGGGTTTCGACCTGGGCCGCCGCGGCCTGGAACACGCCCGGGACACCGCCACGGACTGGGGGCAGATCTACCAGCCGGACATGCCCGCCGAGGTGTACCCGACTGCCTGGGTGGGGGCCCGCAGCGCGGCGCTGATCACCGAGGCGGCGCAGGCCGGCGAGCCGTTCTTCCTGCAATGCTCCTTTCCTGACCCGCACCACCCCTTCACCCCGCCCGGCGATTACTATTCGATGTACGACCCCGCGGACATCGAGCTGCCCGCCACCTTCCACGACCCCCACGAGACGTCGATGCCCCGGATGCGGGCCCTGCTCCGGCGGCGCGGGGAGCAGGTCGGCGGCGAGATGGCGCCGTTCTCCCCCTCCGAGGAGCAGTACCGGGAGGCGGCGGCCAAGGAGTACGGGGCCATCAGCTTCATCGACGACGCGGTCGGGAAAGTCCTTGCCGCGCTGGCGGATAACGACCTGATGGAGAACACGATCGTGATCATCACCAGTGATCACGGCGACATGTTCGGCGACCACGGGATGATGCTCAAGCTCGGCATGCACTACGAGGGCTGTGTGCGGGTGCCGTTGGTCATCGCCGGGCCGGGCATTGAGGCCAGTGCCAGCGAATCGTTCGCCTCCTCCCTGGACGTGGGCCCTACGGTGCTGGACCTGGCGGGCGTCGAGGGCTACCGGGGCATGCAGGGCGCCAGCCTGCGCGGCGTGCTCGCGGACCCCGGCGCTACAGTGCGCCAGGCGGTGTACATCGAGGAGGACCAGATGTTCGACGCCTGCCGCGCCGGCCGGCCCCTCCAGATCCGCACCGCGATCACCGACCGCGGCCGCATCAGCGTCTTCCACGGCCTGGCGGACGGCGAGCTCTACGACCACGTGGCAGACCCCCTCGAGCTCGAGAACCGTTGGCACGACGCCGATCACACGCAGTTCAAGGTCGAGATGCTCACCCAGCTGATGCAGTCCCAGTTGGACCACACGGACACCACCCTGCGGCCGACGGCGATGGCATGACGGGGTCCGGCCGCACGCTGGCGCACAAGGTGTGGGACGCCCACGTCGCCGTGCCGGGCGCCGGCGGCGAGCCGGACCTGCTGTACGTGGACCTGCACCTGCTGCACGAGGTCACCTCCCCGCAGGCCTTCGACGGCCTGCGGGCGGCGGGCCGGCCGGTGCGCCGCCCGGACCTCACGGTGGCGACCGAGGACCATAACGTGCCCACACACAGCCTGACCTGGCCCGTCGCCGACCCGGAGAGCCGTGCGCAGCTCAGCGCGCTGCGCGCGAACTGCGCGGAATTCGGTGTGCCCTGCCACTCGATGGGGCAGGCCGGGCAGGGCATTGTGCACGTGATCGGGCCGGAGCAGGGGCTGAGCCAGCCCGGCATGACCATCGTCTGCGGCGACTCGCACACTTCCACCCACGGGGCGTTCGGGGCGCTGGCCATCGGCATCGGCAGCAGCGAGGTGGAGCACGTGCTGGCCACCCAGACCCTGCGGCTGGCGCGGCCCCGGGGCCTGGCCGTCACCGTCAGCGGGGAGCTGCCCGACGGCGCCACCGCGAAGGACCTCGCGCTGGCTGTCATCCGCCAGCTCGGCACCAACGGGGCCAGCGGCCACATCATCGAGTACCGGGGCTCGGCGATCGCCGCCCTCTCGATGGAGAGCCGAATGACGCTGTGCAACATGAGTATTGAGATGGGAGCCCGGGCCGGCATGATCGCGCCGGATCAGCGCACCCTCGACTATCTGCGCGGGCGCCCGCACGCCCCGGCCGGCGCGGACTGGGCGGACGCCGTCGAGCAATGGGCGGCGCTGCGCACGGATCCCGGGGCCCGCTTCGACCGCGAGATCAATCTGGACGCGGCCACCGTCGCCCCGTTCATGTCCTGGGGCACGACCCCGGACCAGGTGGCCCCCGTGGACGGCGCCGTGCCGGATCCGAGCCTGATCGCCGACGCGGGCGAGCGGGCGCGGATGGCCGCGGCGCTGGACTATATGGGCTTGGCGGCGGGCACGCCGATGCGCTCCGTCACCGTCGACACTGTGTTCATCGGCTCCTGCACCAACGGGCGCATCGAGGATCTGCGGGCGGCCGCGGAGGTCCTGCGGGGCCGCCGGGTCGCCGCAGGCGTGCGGGCGCTGGTGGTGCCCGGCTCCATGGCGGTGCGCAAGCAGGCCGAGCGGGAGGGGCTGGACCAGGTGTTCACCGCCGCCGGCTTCGAATGGCGGCTGCCCGGCTGCTCGATGTGCACCGGCATGAACCCGGATCGGCTGGGCCGCGGCGAGCGCAGCGCGTCCACGACCAATCGCAACTTCGAGGGTCGCCAGGGCGCGGGCGGGCGCACGCACCTGGTCTCGCCGCCGGTGGCCGCGGCGACCGCGGTGCGCGGGGCCTTCGCCACGCCGGCCGATCTGGGCCGGCCATGACAATGAATCTGGCCGTGACAACGAAAGTGGAGAAATAGTGAGGATCACCGAAATCCGCGAGGTTGCCGGCCCGCTGGCCGGGGCGATCTCGAACGCGGTCGTGAGCTTCGACCAGCACAAGGTCTCCCTCGTGGCGATCTTCACCGATGTGGTGCGAGATGGCCGGCCACTGGTGGGCGTCGCGTTCAACTCGATCGGCCGGCACTCCCAGGGCGGGATCCTGCGGGAGCGGATGATCCCCCGCATCCTGGAAGCGGATCCCGACTCCCTGCTTTCCCCGGAGACGGGTCTGCTGGACCCGGCGCGGGTCCTCGCCTGCGCGCTCACCGACGAGAAGCCCGGCGGCCACGGTGACCGGGCTGCCGCGGCCAGTGCGATCGAGTTGGCCTGCTGGGACCTGCTTGCCAAGTATGGCGACGAGCCTGCCTACGCGACCATCGCCCGCGCCCATGGGCGCGAGCCGGTCTCTGGGGGCGTTCCGGTCTACGCGGCCGGCGGCTATTACCGCGACGGCGATGACCTCGGTCTGCTGCGCGCCGAGATCGGCGACTTCCTCGACGCCGGCTACTCCGCCGTGAAGATCAAGATCGGCGGCAAGACCTTGGCGGAGGACATGCTCCGCATCGAGGCGGCGATCGACGTCGCGGGGTCCGGACGCCATCTGGCGGTCGACGCCAACGGCCGCTTCGACCGTGCCCAGGCCCTGGCCTATGCGGAGGCGATGGCGTCGTACGGGCTGCGCTGGTACGAGGAGCCCGTGGACCCGCTCGACTACGCCCTGCACCGCGACCTCGGCGAGATGTACCCCGGCGTGCTCGCGACCGGGGAGAACCTCTTCTCACGTCAGGATGTGGAGAATATGCTCCGCTTCGGCGGCCTGCGCCCGGACCGCGACATCTTGCAGATGGACGCGGGCCTGAGCTATGGGCTCACCGAGTACGTCAAGATGATCGCGCTGATGGAAGAGCACGGCTTCGACCGCACCGCCGCGATGCCGCACGGAGGCCACCTGCTCAACCTGCACATAGTCGTCGGCCTCGGGCTCGGCGGCTGCGAGGCCTACCCCGGTGTGTTCCAGCCGTTCGGCGGGTACAGCCCGGACTGCGCGATCGGCGAGGGGACGGTCAGCCCGGCGGAGCATCCCGGCTTCGGGCTGGAGGCCAAGGATAACCTCGCCGCCGAGATCTCGAGGCTGGTCGCTTGAGCTCGATAGGCATGAGCCCGATACTGCGGATCGCCGTTGTCGGCTGCGGCGCGATGGGCTCGGTGTATGCCGGCCGGCTCTCGGCCGCGGGACACATCGTGCTTGTCGTCGACTCCTGGGCCGATCACATGCGGGCCATCGCCCTCTCGGGCCTGAGAGTCGAGGGGCCCGACGGCACCCTGCTCGCGTCGGTGCGCGCCTTTGAGACGCCGCCCGACGAGGAGGTTGATCTCGTCATCCTCGCCGTCAAGGCCGCCGCGGTGCCCGAGGCCGCCGCCTCCATCGGCGGGCTGCTCGGCGCGGACACCGTCGTGCTCACCATCCAGAACGGTCTTGGATCGGCGGACGAGGTCGCGAGCAGGGTGGGCGCGGACCGGCTCGCCGTCGGCATCGCCAGCGGCTTCGGCGCGGCTCTGCGCGGCCCCGGCCAGGTGCACCACAACGCGATGCGGGCCCTGCGCTTCGGCGCGTATTCAGATCTCGATCCGGCCGCGGTGGAGCGGGTCGCCGCGGCCTGGCGGGCCGGCGGGTTTGACTGCCAGGCTGTCGACGACATCGCGGCGATGCAGTGGGAGAAACTGATCTGCAACGCCGCCTACAGCGCCCCATGCGCGCTGACCGGACTCACTGTCGGGGAGGTGCTTTCGCATCCGCAGATGGGCCCGGTGAGCGTGGCGGCCGGGATCGAGGCCTGGCGGACGGCGACGGCACTTGGCATCGCGATCGACGTGGCGGATCCGGCGGCACTGGTCCGTGAGTTCGGGGCGCAGATGCCTGCGGCCAAGCCCTCCGCGCTACTGGATCACGAGGCGGGGCGAGTGAGCGAGATCGCCGTCATCAACGGTGCCGTGCCTCGTGCGGCGGCTCGGGTGGGCCTCGACGTCCCAGTGAACGCCACGCTCACCGCGCTGGCACTGGCCAGGGAGGAGGGGTTCCGGCGCTGACCGGATCCGGATGAGCTGCGGGTTCACGGCCATCTATTGAAAGTTACCGTGTCAATGAGTCACACTTACCTGATGCAGCTGGCACATGACATTCGCGGCGAAGGCCCTCCCCTGCTCCTCGTGCACGGCGTCGTCCATCGCCGCCACGCCTGGGACCCGGTGCTCGACCTGCTCACCCCGCATCGACGGGTGATCACCGTCGACCTGCCCGGCCACGGTGACTCCCCCGAGATGCCCGCCGGTGCGGATCCCCTGCGTATCGGCCTCGACCTGATGGCGGAGTTCCTCGAGCAGGTCGCGCCCGGCGAGAAGGCGCACGTCGCGGGCAACTCGCTCGGCGGCTGGTTCGCCCTCGAGGCGGCCGCCGAGGGCCTGGTCGCGTCGGCCACCGCCATCTCGCCCGCGGGCTTCTTCAGCAACTCCCTGGACCAGGCGCGGGCGGTCAACACCTTCCGTACGCTGCGCTGGGCCACCCGGAGGCTCGGCGGCAAACGTGACGTGTTGCTGGAGAGCGCCGTCGGCCGCAGCGTCGGCCTGGGCGTGTTCCTGGCCAAGCCGTGGCGGACCCCCGTGGAGATCGCGAAGATCGACGCCGCCGCGCTGCTGACGAACACGGTGATCGACCGCGGCCTGAGCGCCGACTTCTCCTTCACGCCGCAGGTAGACCCCGCGATCCCCATCACCGTCGCCTGGGGCCGACGGGATCTGGTGTTGCCAGCCTGGGAGGCGCGCGGCGTGCGGCGCGTCTTCCCGCAGGCGGAGGTCACCGTCTACCCCGGCCTGGGGCATGTGCCGATGTACGACGATCCCCGCCTCGTCGCGCAGATCCTGCTCGACGGCAGCGCGAGGGCGGGCGTGCCAAGCTGACAACGGCCGCCGCGGATCCGTGGATCCGCGGCGGCCGGGCGTCTGTTCAGGGCAGTCGAACTCAGACGGCGAAGGCGCCGCGGTTGCTCTTGGCCTTGCCCTCCTTGAGCACCAGCAGGATGTTGTCGTTATCGCCCAACAGGCCGGCGTCGAGGCTCGGGTCGCCCTTGACGACGACCACGTCGGCGATCTTGCCGGCCTCCAGGGTGCCGAGGGTGTCGGCGAGCCCGCACAGCTCGGCCGACGTCCGGGTGCCCGCGGTGATGGCCTGCAGCGAGGTCATCCCGCCGAACTTCACCAGCAGGCCCATCTCCTGCAGGTTGGTGCCATGGTCGGGCACCAGGCCGGCATCGGTGCCGAGGGCGATCTTGATACCCGCCTGCACCGACGCGCGGATCGACTCCTGCGCGATCGCATGCCACTTCTCGCCCTTGGCGACCGCCTGCGGGGTGGCGGTGTCCGCGCTGAGGGTCTCCAGCAGCGTCGGCACCAGGAACTGGCCGCGCTCGACCATCTCCTTGCGGAGCTCGTCGGTGAGGGCGTAGCCGTGCTCGATGCTGCGAACCCCGGCCTTGACTGCGGAGGTGATGCCCGCCAAGCCGATCGCGTGGGCGGCCACCGGGCGGCCACCGTAGTTATGGGCCTCCTCGACCAGCGCGGCGACGAGCTCCTCGCGGGCGCCCAGCCAATCCGGGTCATCGCTGGGCGAGCTGACGCCACCGCTGGAGGCCACCTTGATGTGGTCCACGCCCTCGCGCAGCAGCTCGCGGGCCTCGATCCGGGCCTCGTCGACCGTGTCGACCAGCTTGCCGCCGAGGATCCCGGTGCCGTCGACGCCGGACGGCAGATGGAAGTCGGCGTGCCCGCCCGTCTGGCTGAGCATCTTATCGGCGACCAGCAGGCGCGGCCCCTCGATCAGGCCGTGCGCGACGGCATCGCGCACGCCCACGTCCACGCCCATCATGTCGCGCACGGTGGTGACGCCGGCCTCCACCGTCGCCTTCAGGCGGTCGATCAGCTGGAAGTGGCGGTACGACTCCGGGACCATCGCGGCCATGATCGGCGACCCCTTGGTGCCGGGCAGCGCGAGGTGGACGTGGACGTCGAAGAATCCGGGGCAGATGGTGTTGCCCTCCACGTCGACCTTGACCGGCTGCTTCGCCTCGTCGATCTGCGGTGCGCCAGAGGCCGGGCCCGCGTAGGCGATCTTGCCGCCGTCGATCTGGACCACGGCGTCGGATACCGGCTCGCCGCCGTTCCCATCGATGAGGCGCGCGTTGTGCAGGACGATCATGGTGAACCCCTTTATAAATGAGCGTCGCAGACGGCCGGCGACGGTGACTACTAAGCGTTTCGTTCCCCTTGGCATCCTAATGGTTCGGCGGCAATGGGATGTGTGTGCTCCGACTTCCCTGGCGCGGTCAACCCCCCAGCCGTCGGGGCTGCGTGGCCCAGGCTGGTCGGCTGAGTCCACCTTCCCCTGTTCTTATCTAAATAGGACAAACCTGTGTGGCGGGACCGTGACGGCCCATCCTCACGTCGAAATTTCACCACCTCGGCTGGCGATGCGTGGGGATCGTCGCTGTTGCGGGCGGAAAACCTCAGATACGCAGGATAATCGACCAGTGCGGTCGCGGGTGCCGGGGTTATCGACGCAAGCCCTATTCGACGACGTTGTCCCTATAGATAGGGGGGATTCCAGGAAATTCGCGGACGCTTATTATCCGGTGAACGCGTATCGGAGATCGTGGCGTTTTGAGCTTCGCTAGACTCGGTTGTGGTTTCTTTCCGTGGGCGCAATAGGTATCTAGGCTCATTTAATTTTCGGGATTCCTTAGTCGTCCGCCAGGTTTGAGGCTCAACCGTCCCCACTCAACGAAGGTAGCCACCACAAACATGTGCACTCGTGTGATCTGGCCAGATGCCAATGGAGCGGTCCTCGTCGGCCGCAATATGGATTTCCACAAGGACCTCGACACCAACTTGTGGACGCAGCCGCGTGGAATCAAGCGCGATGACGGCGTCAAGGGCGAGCTGAGCTGGACCTCGAAGTACGGCAGCGTCATCGCCAGCGCCTTCGACATGATTTCGGTCGACGGCATCAACGAGGTCGGCATGGCCGGGCACGTGCTCTGGCTTGCCGAGTCCACCTATAGCGACCCCACGGAGTCGGGCGTCAAGCTGAGCCAGGCCATCTGGCTGCAGTACTTCCTGGACAACTTCGAGACCGTCGCCGAGGCCGTCGACTGGGTCACGGCGAACGAGGTCCAGGTCATCCAGATGCCCGATCCCACCGGCGGCAAGCCCCCGGCCATCCACCTGGCCCTGGACGACGCGACCGGCGACTCGGCCATCATCGAGTACGTGGACGGCAAGCCGGTGGTCTACCACAGCCGCGACCACCGGGTTATGACAAACTCCCCGACGTTCGACCAGCAGATTGAGCTGGTCAAGCAGTTCGAGGGCCTCGGCGGCGACCAGCCCTTGCCCGGCTCGACCCTCGCGGCAGACCGCTTCGCCCGGGCCTCCTACTACGTCAACCGGCTGGCCCAGCCGAAGACGCAGCTCGAGGCCATCGCCGCGATGTTCAGCGTCATCCGCAACGCCGCGCAGCCGTTCCGCATCCCGGATCCCGGCAAGCCCGACGCGTCGCAGACGATCTGGCAGACCGTCAGCGACCTGACGAACAGGCGCTTCGTCTTCGAGTCGACGACCCGCCCGAACATCGTGTGGGCCGACCTGGCCGACATGGACTTCACCGAGGGCAGCCCGCAGCTCAAGCTAGACCTGGTCAGCGACCTCACCCTGGTGGACGGGCTCTCCGGCAACGTCACCAAGAAGTTCGAGGACAAGGGCCCGATGACCTTCCTGTCCTTCGGCATTCTGGAAGCTCTGGAGAAGGCCGCCGCCGCGCAGGCCAACGCCTGACATAGCGCCAACGGTCGTCGCGACTCCCTGTGTGTGGGGCAGCCGCGACGACCGTTTTTGCGTGTTGCGCGGCTGCCGCCTAGCTGCGGGCGTCGCGCCAGGCCAGCGCCGCCTGAAGCTCCTCGAAGTCGTAGTCCGGCCCGCCGGTGTCGACGGTGAACAGGCTGACGCCCTCGGCGGCGAACTCGTCGGCCCGCTCCTCCGCGCTGCGCCCGCCCTCGGGCTTCGGCCATGGCGCGGAGTGCTCGATGTCTGTCGGATTGCGGCCCACCTCAGCGCAATGGTCAATGAGCGCAGCAGATTTGGTGCGGTAGCTCTCGAGGGACTCGAAGGAGTGCCAGATATTCGCGTGCTTGGCGACCTGCCGGAGGGTCTTGCGGATCCCGCCGCCGCCGATCAGCACCGGGATCTGGCGCGTCGGGGGCGGGTCCAGCTTCGGGAGGCGGGCGGCGATGCGGTCCAGGTTCTCACCGAGTAGGCCGATGCGGGAGCCGGCCGTGCCGAACTCGTAGCCGTACTCCTCGTAATCCTTGGCGAACCAGCCGGCGCCGACGCCCAGGATCAGGCGGCCGCCGCTGATGTGGTCCACGGTGCGCGCCATGTCCGCGACCAGGTCCGGGTTGCGGTAGCCGGTGGCGGAGACCAGCGCGCCGATCTGGATCCGCGAGGTCTGCTCCGCCCACGCCCCGAGCATCGTCCAGCACTCGAAGTGCGCGCCGTCGGTGTTGCCGTGCTTGTCCGGGTACAGCGGGTAGAAGTGGTCCCAGTTGAAGGCCGCGTCCACCCCGGCGTCCTCCGCGCGCAGCAGCGCGTCACGGATCAGCTGGTAGTCGGGCGCGTGCTGGGGCTGCAGTTGCACGCCGATGCGGATGGTCACTGGCACTCCTCGGTTAGGTGGTCCAGCAGCGAGCGTAGGGCCTCTTGCTCAGTGGCGGGCAGCACAGCGAAGAATTCGGCGGAGGCGGAACGCTGGGCCGCCCCGATCTGCTTGGCCAGTTCGACGCCCGCAGGGGTCAGTTCCACCTGGACGGCGCGCCGGTCGGCGGGGTCGGGCTCGCGGCGCACGAGCCCCCCGGCCTCGAGCCCGTCGATCACGTCCGTGCCGGAGCGGGCCTGGATGCGCAGGCGCTCCGCGAGCTCTCCGGAGCGGAGTGGATGCCCTGCCCGGGCGAGCGCCCGCAGGGCTCTGGCCTGGGACGGGTTGATGCCCATCGGCTCTAGCGCGTGCATCTGGCGGCGGCGGACCTGGCGAGCGACGGTCATGAAAACGTCGGCCAGGGTGCCGGTGTCTGAGTTCCCTGGGGATCTCTCGGGGGACTGCACGGGAATACCTCCAGCGGAATGATGTTGTAGCCTCATAGTGAGGTTACCACCGCAATAGCGGAGCAAGGAGGTCCACATGGGACCCGGAGATATGGGATTCCGCATGGGCGGGGCTGGCGGCGGGGGCCGTCGCGGCGCCGCCCGCC
Organism: Tomitella biformata AHU 1821; assembly: GCF_000524475.1. Taxonomy (GTDB): domain Bacteria; phylum Actinomycetota; class Actinomycetes; order Mycobacteriales; family Mycobacteriaceae; genus Tomitella; species Tomitella biformata. The sequence continues at coordinate 43,935 of NZ_BAVQ01000088.1, forward strand.
AGAAGTTCGAGCCGCTCAACGGCGAGGATGCGCTGCCCGCGCCGCCGCGTCGGGTGCTCGCGCTGTTCACGCCCTATCGACGGATGATCGCCGTCGTCACCGCCGTCATCACCGTCAGCGCGATCATCGCGCTGGCCTCGCCGTTCATGCTGCGCGCGATGCTCGACCACGGCATTCCGGACCACAACTTCCCGCTGATCACCTGGCTGGCCGCCGGCATGGTCGCGGTGGCCGTCGCGACGAGCATCCTGGGCGTCGCGCAGACCTGGTTGTCCAACAAGGTCGGCCAGTCCCTGATGCATGACCTCCGTGTGAGCGTCTACACCCACCTGCAGCGCCAGTCCCTCGGCTTCTTCGCCCGCACCCGCACCGGCGAGATCCAATCCCGCATCGCCAACGACATCGGCGGCATGCAGTCGGTGGTCACCAACACCGCGACCTCGATCGCACAGAACGCGACCACCGTCGTCGCCACCGTCTTCGCGCTGTTCTTCCTGAACTGGCAGCTCGCGATCTTCTCCCTCATCATCCTGCCGGTGTTCGTGCGCATCGCCCGCAAGGTCGGCCAGGAGCGCCGCCGCATCTCGGGCCGGCGCCAACGCCTGCTCTCGGAGTTGTCCGTGCAGATCGAGGAGTCGCTGTCGGTCAGCGGCATCCTGCTGGGCAAGACCACCGGCGCTGGCAAGGGCCTGACCCGCGAGTTCGAGGCCACCTCCAGCGAGGTGGCCGACGTCGAGCTCGCGTCGATGATGGCCGGCAAGTGGCGGATGGCGACGATCTCAATCTCGTTTGCCGTGATGCCCGCGCTGGTCTACTGGTTCGCCGGCTTCACCATGTCTCGGGGCGGCGCGATCACCGTTGGCACCCTCGTGGCCTTCACCACCTTGCAGATGCAGCTCTTCCGCCCGGTGATGCAGCTGCTCAACACGGGCGTGGAGGTGCAGAGCTCCATGGCGCTGTTCGGCCGCATCTTCCAGTACCAGGACCTGCCCGTGGAGATCACCGACCCCGCGGAGCCGGTCCCGCTCACCCGCGAGGACGTCCGCCGCGACGGCGCCACGCTCACGTTCGACGACGTCGGATTCACCTACCCGGGCGCCTCCGCCCCGACGCTCACCGACATCGCGTTGACCGTCCCGGGCGGAACGACGCTGGCACTGGTGGGGCATACCGGATCCGGCAAGACCACGCTGGGCTACCTCACCGCCCGGCTCTACGACCCCACCCTGGGCGCGGTGCGCATCAACGGCGTCAGCCTGCGTGATCTGACTCTCGACGCGGTGGCTGATCTGATTGGCGTCGTCTCCCAGGAGACCTACCTGTTCCACGCCACCATCCGCGAGAACCTGCGCTTCACCAAGCCCGACGCCACCGATGCCGAGATCGAGGACGCCGCCCGCGTGGCGCAGATCCACGAGTTCATCATGGGCCTCGACGAGGGCTACGACACGCTCGTCGGTGAGCGCGGCTACCGCTTCTCCGGCGGCGAGAAGCAGCGCATCGCTATCGCGCGGACGGTCCTGCGGAACCCGCCGATCCTCGTGCTCGACGAGGCCACCAGCGCCCTCGACAACCGCACCGAGTCTGCCGTGCAGCAGGCCCTCGACTCGCTAATGGCCGGGCGCACAACGGTGTTGATCGCGCACCGGCTCTCCACTGTCCGGTCCGCGGAGCAGATCGCCCTGGTTGATCATGGCCGCATCGTGGAGTTGGGCGATCACCGGACCCTCCTGGCTCAGGATGGCGGCTACGCGGAGCTGGTGCGGGCCTCCGAGCAGGGCGCGCTGATCTCCTAGCCTGACTTTTCCCGTGATCTGGGCTAACGTGCTGGACGCAGACCTCGTTCGGTGAGGCTCCTGTGCGAATACAGGCCACTGGTCTGACGCGTGTCGAGAGACGGCGGCAGGTTAGGACAGGTCCTCCCGGCGTAAGGGTTGACCCCAAGTGGCTTCGGATCCGACATCTCCACCGTCGGTGAGGATTACGTCGCACAGTGCCAAAGCTCTGACGTGGAGGATGACTCGGCCGCTCGACAGCCCTGTCCTGACGAAATCTATCCCCGGTTTTCGCCCTGCCTAGAAATAGTCGATCGTCCGGCCGGTCCGGACGCGAATGCGGGAGGTGCCGACATGAGTAGTCGAAGTCATAAATTCAAGGGTGCGGCAGTATGCCCGCGCCCCACGCTTAGCCACTGATCCCAGGCCCCACCCGGCCTGATCTTCCGCTGGCGCCGATCTGCGGCCGATCCATTCCCAATGCCCGTCACGGGCTCATCTTGTGCTGCCCAAAATCGTTGGGCTGCAATAGTTTTCTGTGACGGCGTGGATTCGTCATGCGCGCTTGCCCATTCTTGGAGCACCATCATGAGAACTTCCCACATCATCGTCACCACACCCGAGCGGACGGACAGCCTCTCCGAGCGCCTGCTGCGTGATCCGGCGGCTGACGTCCTCGCGTGGATCGAGGACACTCCGGACCCCACGGAGAGGTCCAAGCAGGTCCGGGACCTGGGCCTGGAACAGATTCAGGCGGTAGCCGCCAACAGCTCGCCCACTGTCGTCGCGGCCCTGCTCGGCGCGGTCGATTTCGGTGCCGCGGCGAGCACGCTGGCCGTGTTGGAGGCCACCACAGTTGCCGGGGCCCTCGAGCACCTGCCAGTCAGCCACGGATCGCAGCTCATTCGGCGGCTCCCCGAGGGCCGCGGCGAGCCAGTGCTGGCGGCGATGGGCCAGCGCCACCGTGCGGCGCTGACAACCCTGCTGCGCTGGCCGGCGGACTCCGCGGCTGCGAGTATGACGCCCTCGCTCCTCACCCTGCCGCACACCACCACTGCCGAGGACGCGGTGAAGATACTGCGCCGCGGCGCTTCTCAAGCCGAGGCGGCGAAGTACATCTATCTGTTGGACGACGATGGGGCGGTGGTCGGCGTGCTGTCCTTTCGAAATCTGGTGGTGACCGCGCCCTCGACCCCGCTATCGGAGATCTCCGAGACGGCGGTGGTCTCGGTGGCCCCGCTCGACGACCAGGTGGAGGCCGTGCGGCTATTGCAGGACCACGACCTGGCCGCGATCCCCATCATCGAACACGGCGCCCTCCTCGGCGCGGTGACGGCAGACCGCGCAGCCGATATCCAGGAGGACGAGACCACCGAGGACTTCCGCCGGATGAGCTCCGCCGGCGGGCTCACCAAGTCCCTGCGCGATGCCAGTGTGCTGGCGCTCTACCGCAGCCGGGTGGTGTGGCTCGTGGTGCTGGTCTTCGGGAACGTGTTCTCCGGGGCGGGCATCGCGCACTACGAGGACCTGATCCAGAGCGTGGTCGCGCTGGTGTTCTTCCTCCCGCTGCTGATCGACAGCGGCGGCAACGCCGGCTCCCAGGCCGCAACGCTGATGGTCCGTGCCCTCGCGACAGGTGATGTGCTGCTGAAGGATTGGCGCAAGTTCCTCGTCAAGGAGATCTCGGTGGCCCTGCTGCTGGGGTTGAGCATGGCCGTGGCCGTCGCGGTCCTCGGCGTGATCCGGGGCGGGACCGCAGTGGCGGTCGTGGTGGCGCTGACGATGGTCATCGTGGTGATCGTCGGGTCCGTGATCGGGATGTCGCTGCCATTCCTGCTGACGAAGATGAAGCTTGATCCGGCCAGCGCGAGCGCCCCGCTGATCACCAGCATCTGCGATGGGGTCGGCGTGTTGATCTACTTCTTCATCGCCTCGCAGATCCTGCTCTGAGTGCGCCGGCCAGCCCGCTAGTCGCTGTCGAAGAGGGGCTCGGCGTCGGGTTGGCTCACGCTCCACGCGACGTGTGTGACCAGGGGCTCGAGGCTGAGGCGGCTGACGGCGTCCTCTAGGAGGGCGTCGTCGCGCTCGGTCGCGGTGAGTTCCGCGAGGACGGTGACTGTGCCTTTTTCGGTTCGGGAGGAGCGGACCGATCGCAGTTGGAACTCGGGCCTGCTGATCGCCTGGACCGTCAGCCGGCGCACGTGGGGTTCGGCCTCTTTGCGGCAGGTCACCTCGAAAACGTAGTCGGCGGAGGGCATCTCGCGGCCCACGCGTAACGGTTGACGGTCCATCACCCGGCTGAGGGGGCGCAGCAGGGTGTTCGCGGCCATGATCGCGACCGTGCCGATGACCGCTGCCCAGTACATGCCGCTGCCGGCGAGCGCGCCGACCGCGGCCGCGGCCCACAGCGTCGCCGCGGTGTTGATGCCGGTCACCGTGGCACCCTGCTTCATGATCACGCCGGCGCCGAGGAAGCCGATGCCGGAGACGATTTGCGCGGCGACGCGGGTGGGGTCCGCATCGGGGCCGTCGAAGCTGTACGCGCCCATGACCACGAAGAGGGCGGAACCGAGGCTCACGAGGGCGTTGGTGCGCAGGCCCGCCATCCGCGCGCGCCATTGCCGTTCGATGCCGACCATCGCGCCGAGGCCAAGCCCCAGTGCGACGCGGGCGATGATGATCGTGTTGTCCATCAATGCTCCTTCGTCTGGGTGGGGATGTCGTCGATCTCGCAGAGGAACCCTGCCATCGCCTGCACGGCGAGGGCCGGGGTGTGGGCGCGTGGTCGGTCAGCCAGCGTCTAATCGACTCGGCGGCCACCCTCAGTACTGGTTGGACGGGACCGGCGTAGAGCTGGGGACTCGTACATATTAGTCACGTGCTGAATGGCGTTGAGCGGCCTTGGTGTGTCCAAGGATCGCGCTGGCCCATTATGCGCTGCCGGGAGAGGGCCGCCCTGCGGGGCCAATGCCCATGTCGAGCAGCCATAGGTTTGTTCGGACCTTCCCGTCCGATCATCGGCGGTCATCGGGTGGCGGGCCGAAATCGTGGAGCTCGCGGAATCGGCGGTTGAGCTCACGCTCACGGCGCCGCCGCGCATGCTTGTCCGCCGTCCTAGTGCGGGTACGCCGAGGACCGGAACCATTGTTGGGATCGTCAGCCGCCGGGGTAGTCGGTCCCCGTGGCGGCGGTTTCTGGAACCGCACCGTCCGCAACGCCGGAAACAACATCTCGTTGGTGTGCCCGCGCCCCTCGATCGTGACACCATCCGGGCTGGTCACCGTGACACGGGTCCGCCCGTCAGCGTCGACGAACTGATCATCAAGCCACTCCCCGAACGTCTTGATCAGATGGTGATAGCGGCATTTGGCGTTGGCACCGCCCGCACTGGTCTGCCCGCCCGCCGCCGGATCGTCGTGGTTGAACTCATCGACATGGTCAAGATCGCACGCCCAGGCCGGCTTATTGCAACCCGCGAACACACAATAGCCATCCCTCGCCCGGATAAACGTGTCTAAAGCGGCAGAGAAACGGTACGGGTCCCCCGGCTGATGGGTGGGGAGCGCCTGCCCCGGCTTCGGGTTCAACGGCCGGATAATCGCGTCGGGCCGCTGGGCGATAGCCCGGACGTGGTCGGCGGTGATGACGCCATAGCCGTCGAGGAACCCCGGACGCTCCGCGTCCCCACCGCACTCAGGTCCGCTGTTGTGTGGTCCGTCGTCGCTGGGACCGTCGTCTCCCGGGCCGTCGTCCGAGCCGTCACCGCCCGGATCCTCACTGCCGGGACCGCCGTCTGGGCTGTCCTGCGGGCCGCCTTCATCTGGGCCGCCACCGTCATGGCTGTCCCCGCCGAGCGTCCCGTCCTGGCAGATCACATGCACCACAATCCGCGCATGCAGATCACTCATCCCCGCCCCGCGTGGTGTGGCGGTGCAATCCTCGCGGCCGCATTGGCACACCAGCGGGATGCCTTGGAGGGTGTTCATCGCCGCGTCGGAGCGGCGGGCGTTCTTCTTGCGCGGATCGTGGGGGCAGATCGCGGCGGCGATGAGCGCCTCGACCGCGGCCATCGCGAGCTGGGCGTCCTCGGCGGGGGCGGTGATCCCGAGATGCGCCATCCCGTCGGGTCTTGGCCGGACGGTGGCGGTGCGCCGGGCCCGGGCCTGTTCCGCGCGGCGGCGGACGGCGTCCGGGTCATGCGCGAAGATCGCCCGTTTCGTCAGGTCCCGGAGGCGGCGAGTCGACCCGGGCCCGTTGTCCTGCAGATCTTTGGCGATCTGCTTGTCGACATCGGGGGCGCTGGGCCAGCCGTCGACCAGGTCGGTGACCGACACCAGTAGTTGGAACTGGCGTTGGTTGATGATGCCGTCGTAGAGGCAGAGGCCGGTCAGCGGGATCCGGTGGACCAGGGCGAGCGCCTCGTTGACGAGGGCGTCGGCGTGGGATTTGTCGATGTGGTTGACCGCGCCCAATAGTGCGGAGGAGTTCGCGAAGTGGTCGAACACTCGGGTGTCGAGCTCGGGCGGCCGGTCCAGGGTGAGGGCGTGGATGCGCTCGATGTCGGTGTAGATCTCCCAGGCCAGGCGGGATTGGCGGTGGTCGCGGCCGCGGATGTTGTCGATGAGCCCCGCGACAGAGACCGTGTCGGCGGGCGGCAGAGCGGATGATTCCACTGGCATTGTGAGCACCCCCTGCTATCGAACGAATATCCTAATTTTACCGGACTCGCATCGATTCTCGAGGGAAAAGCGAAAATTTGTTCGGATTGAATTTTCAACAAATCCCAAGATCAGAGCCGGTTACGTGAAGTTGAGGGGTGGGCACGGCGGGGGGCCCCGGGGCCACCCGGGGGGCCCCCCCGC
>NZ_BAVQ01000087.1 GCF_000524475.1 Tomitella biformata AHU 1821
CGGGGCATGCCCTGGTTCGAGGGCGATGTGGAGCCGGAGCAGGTCCCAGAGAAGTACCGCCTGGGCCGGGCGTATATCCCCAAGACCCGGTACCTGGACCCGGAGTTCTTAAAGCTCGAGCAGGACAAGCTGTTCCCGAAGACCTGGCAGATCGCGTGCCGGTCCGAGGAACTGCCCGATGTGGGCTCGTTCGTGGAGTACGCGGTGGGCGACTACTCGATCCTGGTGGTGCGCGAGTCGAAGACCTCGATCCGCGCCTACCACAACTCCTGCCGGCACCGCGGCACCCGCTTGGCCCGTGGCCGCGGCCGGGTGGGCTCGCTGATCTGCCCGTTCCACGGCTGGCGCTGGAACCTTGACGGCTCGATCCGCCTGGTCCTGGACCGCGAGGAGTTCGTGCCGCGCTCGGATGACGACTTGGGCCTGGCGACGGTGTTGGCGGAGCAGTGGGGCGGCTTCGTGTTCATCAACATGGACC
>NZ_BAVQ01000086.1 GCF_000524475.1 Tomitella biformata AHU 1821
CCCGGCTGAGGGGGCGCAGCAGGGTGTTCGCGGCCATGATCGCGACCGTGCCGATGACCGCTGCCCAGTACATGCCGCTGCCGGCGAGCGCGCCGACCGCGGCCGCGGCCCACAGCGTCGCCGCGGTGTTGATGCCGGTCACCGTGGCACCCTGCTTCATGATCACGCCGGCGCCGAGGAA
>NZ_BAVQ01000085.1 GCF_000524475.1 Tomitella biformata AHU 1821
CGGCCATCAGCTTGTCGGGGTTGCGGCTGCTGACCAGCCAGTACGGCGTCGGGTCGGTCGGATCGTCGAGGACGATGAGCACCATTGTCTTGATCCAGGTGCGCTGCGCGACGAACGCCTCGGGGTCCAGCTGGCGGCCCATCGCGGCGCTGCGGGCCGAGGCCGGCACACTGACCGTTCGGGAGATCGCGGACAGCGGCAGATGCGCGCGGCCCTTGATGTCGAGGGTCCCCAGGGGGCTGCGCGGGTCCGCGTCCGCCGTCGGCTCGTGGCTCACGGAGATCTGCTCACGGCACAGCCACAGGCACGCCGCCGCCGCGACGGGAACCATCGCGACGATGAAGACCCAGGCTGGGACGCCGCGCACGGCTAGCCCGATCTCGTAGCCGATGAGCGCGCCGACGGCCAAAGCGGCTACCCACCACCAGATGGGAATCCACAAACGCTCTGTGTAGGCCACGGTGGTGGCAGCGGGATTGGGCGCAGCGGGCGATCGTGAAGCGTTAGACACGACCACCAGAGTAGTCTGGCCTGCCGTGGCCATTGACAGCGCGATGGGCGTACGCCCCGAAGACAACCAGCAGTCCATTCTCCTCAAGCGTCTCGACAGGGGCCTGCCCCTGCCGCGGCGGGCACATCCAGGCGATGCGGGGGTGGATCTGCATTTGGTGGCGGACGTGACAATCCCGCCCGGTGAGCGTGTGCTGGTGGGCACAGGGGTGTCAATCGCCCTCCCCATGGGCACCGTGGGGTTGATCCATCCACGCTCCGGCCTGGCCGCCAAGAAGGGGCTGTCGGTGGTGAACACCCCCGGGACGGTGGACGCGGGTTACCGTGGTGAGATCAAGGTCTGCCTGATCAACCATGATCGGCATGATGACATCGTGTTGGCACGTGGGGATAGGATCGCGCAGTTGCTGGTGCAGCGCGTGGAGCTGGTGGAGTTCGTCGAGGTCGACGAGCTCGACGAGACCTCGCGCGGGGCCGGCGGATACGGATCGAGCGGCGGCCACGCCGCACTGGCCGGCGGGGCGGATTCGACCTCGGGGTCTTCGACAGGACAGGGAGCGTGACCGTGTTCGGGCGCAAGCGTAAATCTCAGGCGAAGCTGGAGACGGCCGAGGCCGAATCAGTGGTCGACGCACTGGACGGCGAGGACGCGGTCGAGGAGTCCGTGGCCGACAGCCCGGACGACAGCGTGGACGATGTTGCGGAGGATGTCGCGCACGATGGCGCCGACGGCCCGTTCGATTCTGAGCTGGTCTCCAACCTTGACGAGCTCGCCGCGCAGCCGACGATGCTGGATCTCGGCAGCGTCGTAGTGCCGATCCCCGAGGGCGGCCAGATCCAGGTGGACCTCGCCGGCAACGGCTCGGTCAACAATGTCTTCGTGACCGTCGCGGGCGGTCGCATCTCCATGACGGCCTTCGCGGCCCCGAAGTCGGCGGGCCAGTGGCGCGACGTGGTCGGGGAGCTGTCGGAGTCCCTGCGCGGCGAGGGCGCGACGGTGTCGGTGACCACCGGCCCATGGGGCCGCGAGGTGCTCGGCTCCTCCGCCGGCGGCGATCTGCGCTTCATCGGCGTGGACGGCCCGCGGTGGATGCTGCGCTGTGTCGCGGTCGGAGCCAAGGGCCTGGTCGAGCCGGACAGCGAGTTCAGCGAGTTGGCGCGGGAGGTGGTTCGCGGGACCGTCGTGCGCCGCGGCAGCGAGCCGCTGCCGGCCCGGTCCCCGCTCACCATCACGTTGCCGGAGGTGCTCGCCACTCAGCTCGAGGGCGCTCGGGAGCAGCAGATGGCCCAACACCAGCAGGAGCAGCAGCGATTGGCCCTGCAGCAGCTCGCGCAGCAACAGCAGGCCATGAGCCAGGCCCTGCGCGGCGACCCGGCCCCCACGCCGACGGCGCCGGCGGCCCCCGAGCAGCCGCGGCAGAACCCCAACGGCTCCGCCATGCAGCAGCTGCGCAACAAGCCGTAGGTCAGCGGGGGAGCGCCGCCAGCGCGCGTAGGCCCGCCACGGAGAGCACCGCGGGGTCTGCGCCCAGGTCCGCCAGCCGCACCGATTCCAGGCGGGCGCACGGGAGTGCCGCGAGCCAGGCCTCGGCCGTCGCGATGGGGTGCAGCGGATCATCCTCGACGGCGACCAACGCCACCGGCGACCGCAGGGTCGCGAGCTCCGCGAGAGTGGGCCCGACATGCGTGGCCGCCGCGTCCATCGATCCCGGGAGCCCGGGCCAGAGTGCGCGCCAGGATCGCTCCAGCTCGTCGGCCAACCAGCGGGGCGAGCCTGACCGCATCGTCGCGATAGTGGCCTCGAGCCCGTCCGCCCGCAGTAGCCCCGCGGTGTAGCGGGCGCTGGCCGCGGCGGGGGAGTCCGCGGCCTCGCCCGACCATGCCGGCAGGGCGGCGACGACGGCAGCGACCTGACGCTGGTGTTCGCACGCCCAGGAGATCGCGACCATGGCGCCGATCGACACCCCGCCAACGATAAGCCGGTGATGCTCGGCGGCGGCCTCCGCGAGAGCCTCCAGATAGCTCTCGACCAGCCTGCCCGGATCGGGTTGTACGGCGATAACTTGCAGGTCAAGACTGTTTGCCAAGGGGCCCAACGCGCGGCTGATGAAGTCGGCGTCAGACCCGGTGCCGGGCAGGAGCACGGCGGCGGTGGGCCGGGGTCGGGAGGTCATTTCTCGATACTGCACGGTCTGGTGGCTTAAGCCCCCACTCGGGTCTACTGTGGCGATGCAAGGCGGGTTCGCCCGCACATCCGAGTGCTTTCAGGAGCGCACCATGGCCACCGCGGCTTCCAACTACTTTCGTCGACTCTCGAAGCGGCTCACCGAGGACATCGACGAGCTCGATTCCGAGGAGATGGCCACTGCGATCAAGACCGCCGGCGCGCAGCGGGCCCGCGACTGTGCGCATGGCGAGGAGATCACCATGCTCGGTCGGCTGCGGTCGGTCGAGATCGGGTCCAAGGCGGGCGGGTGCGCCATGGAGGCGGAGCTGTGGGACGGCAGCGCGGCCGTCACCTTGGTGTGGCTGGGCCGCCGGCGCATCCCCGGCATCGAGTCCGGCACCACGATCTTGGTGCGTGGACGGCTGGGGGAGCGGGACGGCAAGAAGGTCTTGTACAACCCGTACTACGAGCTGCAGGGCGATCGCTGACCCTGGTATGAAAGCCGCCGCCGCCGCCTAGGCATGGCTGTGGCACCCTCGTGGGGTGACCGAGGAGAAGCAGGAATCGTTACTGGAGCAAATCGGCGGGGTCTCGGGGTTGGTCTACTCGTCCCTGCCGATCCTCGTGTTCGTGCCCGTGAACGCGATCTGGGACCTGAAGGTGGCGCTGTACGCCGCGCTCGGGGTGGCCGCCGCGATTTTGATCTGGCGGATTGCGGTCGGCGGCAAGCTGGCCCCGGCCATCTCTGGATTCATCGGGGTCGGCATCTCCGCGTATATCGCGCACCGCACCGGCTCCGCGAAGGGCTATTTCCTCTTCGGCATCTACACGAGCCTCGCCTATGGTGGCGTGTTCTTACTCTCAGTCCTCGTCCGCTGGCCCCTCGTCGGGGTCATCTGGAACGGCATCAACGGCAGCGCCCGAGCGTGGCGCAAGGAGCGCGTCGCAGTCCGCGCCTACGACCTGGCGACGCTGTGCTGGGCCCTGGTGTTCGGCGCGCGCTACCTGGTCCAGTCCTCGCTGTATGAGGCGGACAGCACCGGTTGGCTGGCTGTCGCGAGGATCGCGATGGGGTGGCCCTTGGCCGCCGTCGCGATGCTGGCGACCTTCCTCGCGATCCGGCGCGTGGACCGGTACTTCCGCGCGCTAGACGAGAAGGAGCAGCTCGATGGGGGGCCGGGCGATCAGTTGGACTCGACCGACTCTGCCGGCGCCAACCCGAGTGCCTGACGCAGCTGGTCCTCGACCTCCACGGAGGTGACGAACAGGAGCTCGTCGCCGCCCTCGATGGGGTCGTCCGGCGTGGGCACGATGACCCGCGCACCGCGCAAGATGGTCACCAGCGCGACGTCGCGCGGCAGCGCCAGGCGGCGGACCGGCTTGCCTGCTAGGGCAGTGTCCTCAGGCAGCGTGATCTCCACGAGGTTCGCCTTGCTCTGCCGGAAGGTCATGAGGCGGACCAGGTCCCCAATGGTGACGGCCTCCTCGACGAGCGAGGCGATCATCTGCGGGGTGGACACGGCGACGTCCACGCCCCAGGACTCGTCGAAGAGCCACTCGTTGACCGGGTCGTTCACCCGCGCCACCACCCGGCGCACCGCGAATTCGATCTTGGCGAGCAGGCTGACCACGAGGTTGGCCTTATCGTCACCGGTGGCGGCGATCATCACGTCGACGTTCTGCAGCTCCGCCTCTTCGAGGCTGTCCAACTCGCACGCGTCGGCGTGGACCCAGCGGGCCCGAGGCAGCAACTCGGGCAGGAAGTTCGCGGCGTTGCGCTCGATGACCATGACGGTGTGCCCGCTGATCAACAATTCCTTGGCGATGGCGAGGCCCACGGAGCCAGCTCCTGCGATGGCGATTCTCACGATGAATTCCTGACTTCAGATATCGGTGGGGGGCGGGGCCTCGGACAGCGCGACTGCCTCCGCCACGCGGCCGGAGATGGCGGCGACGAACACCTGGTCGTCGGCCTGCAGCACGGTGCGGGCGTCGGGCAGCAAGCCCGCACCGACCCGGACCAGGAACGCGACGCGGGAGCCGGTGGCGGCCTCCAAGTCGCTGAGCCGGCGGCCGTACCACTCCTCGTGCGGGTTCAGGGCGACGATGGCGACACTGCCGGAGGGATCCCGCCAGCGGTCGGGGGTGGTGTCGTGGATGAGCGTGTGCAGAAGTCGATCGGTGGTCCAGGGGACGGTGGCGACGGTGGGGATGCCGAGTCGCTCGAAGACCTGGGCCCGCTTGGCGTCGTAGATTCGGGCGATGACGCGGTCCACGCCGAAGATCTCGCTGGCGATCCGGGCGCCGATGATGTTCGAGTTATCCCCGGAGGTGATGGCCGCGAAGGCGCCAGCGCGCTCGATCCCCGCGCGGACCAGCACGTCGCGGTGATAGCCGTTGCCGATGATGCGCTCGCACGGGAAGTCCGAGCCGAGCCGGTCGAAGGCGTGGGGATCAATGTCGATGACGGCGACGTCGTGCCCGATCCGGTATAGCGATTCGGAGAGCGCGGCGCCGACGCGCCCGCAACCCATGACTACGACATGCACTGCGCGAGTCCTTCCAGACGGTTCGGTGAGTGAGCGGGGTGGTGGGAGGCAAGGGATCCCGTGCCATTGAACCTAGTGGAATGTACGCCAACTTTCGGCCGTTCCCGACGCGGGCGCCGTGGGTTCCGGGGATCAGATGGCGTCGCCCATCCAAGGGGCATACGCTGGCCCGAGTGTCTAAGATGTCCACGGCCGCAAAGCGGCTGATACTGGGTAGGCCATTTCGCAGCGACAGGCTCGGTGAGACTTTGCTGCCGAAGCGCATCGCGCTGCCCGTTTTCGCATCGGATGCGATGTCGTCGGTGGCCTACGCGCCGGAGGAGATCTTCCTAGTCCTCTCCGTCGCCGGCATCTCGGCCTACGCGTACACGACATGGATCGGTCTGGCGGTCGCGATCGTCATGGTCGTGGTCGTCGCCAGCTACCGCCAGAACGTGCACGCCTATCCGTCCGGCGGCGGGGACTTCGAGGTGGCCACCGCGAACCTCGGCCCCAACGCGGGCCTGACGGTAGGCGCCGCGCTTTTGGTGGACTACGTGCTCACGGTGGCGGTCTCGATCGCGGCTGCGGCGTCGAATATCGGCTCCGCGGTGCCGTTCGTCGCCGAGCACAAGGTGCTGTTCGCGGTGTCCGCCATCGCGATCCTGGCGGCGGTGAACCTGCGCGGCATCCGGGAGGCCGGGGCCGCGTTCGCCATCCCCACCTACCTGTTCATCGGCTCGGTCGGCATCATGCTGATCTGGGGGCTATTCGACATCTTCGTGCTGGGCACCGACCTGAAGGCCGAATCGGCGGGCTTCGAGATGAAGGCGGAGAACACCGACCTCTACGGCGTCGCGCTGATCTTCCTGATCGCCCGTGCCTTTTCGTCCGGCTGCGCCGCGCTGACCGGGGTGGAGGCGATCAGCAACGGCGTGCCGGCCTTCCGCAAGCCGAAGTCCCGTAACGCCGCGACCACGCTTCTGCTGCTTGGCGGCATCGCGATCGTGCTGCTGATGGGCATCATCATCCTGGCCGAGAAGACCGGGGTGAAGATCGCGGAGAACCCGGCCCACCAGCTCATCGGGGCGCCAGCGGGCTACGAGCAGAAGACGATGATCGCGCAGCTCGCGGAGACCATCTTCGCCGGCTTCCCCATCGGGTTCTACTTCATCACCATCGTGACCGCCTTGATCCTGGTGCTGGCCGCGAACACCGCCTTCAACGGCTTCCCCGTCCTGGCGTCGGTGCTGGCGCAGAGTAGCTACCTGCCACGCCAGCTGCACACCCGTGGCGACCGCCTGGCCTTCAGCAACGGCATCCTGTTCCTGGCGCTGGCCGCGATCGGATTCGTCATCGCCTTCGGGGCGCAGGTCACCTCGCTGATCCAGCTCTACATCGTCGGCGTCTTCATCTCCTTCACACTGAGCCAGGCGAGCATGGTCCTGCACTGGGGGAAGCTGCTCAAGGGCGATCTGGACACCACCGACCGGCGGAAGATGAAGCGCGCGCGGATCATCAACTGGGTCGGACTAGTAATGACCGGCACCGTCCTGACCATCGTGTTGGTGACGAAGTTCCTTGCCGGGGCGTGGATCGCGATCGTCCTGATGGCGGTGCTATTCGTGCTGATGAAGGGGATTCGCCGGCACTACGATTCGGTCGCCGTCGAGCTTGAGAGCGCGGACTGGGATGGCATCCTGCCCAGTCGCACCCACTCGGTGGTGTTGGTCTCCAAGCTGCACAAGCCGACTCTGCGGGCCCTGGCCTATGCCCGGGCGACGCGGCCGGACACGCTCGAGGCGGTGACCGTGAATGTGGACGATCCCGACACCCGCGCTCTCGTGCGAGAGTGGGAGAACAGCGACATCACGGTGCCGCTGAAGGTCATTGAGTCGCCGTATCGTGAGATCACCCGGCCCGTGCTGGAATACGTTAAGCGGCTCCGCAACGACTCCCCGCGCGATGTCGTAATGGTATTCATCCCCGAGTACGTGGTGGGCCGATGGTGGGAGCAGGTGCTCCACAACCAGAGCGCGCTCCGGCTGAAGAGTCGGTTGTTGTTCCAGCGTGGTGTGATTGTGGCCAGCGTGCCCTGGCAGCTGGAGTCGTCGGCGCTGGCGCGTTCTAGGCACCGGGGCGCAAGCGCGCCAGGCGCGATGCGTCGTGGTATCACCGGAGAATTTGAGGCGGATAAATGAGTTTGGACTGGACCGGACGAGTGCTCGAGCTCGAGGTCGACAAGGTCGGGCATGGCGGGATTTTCGTCGCCCGCAGCGAGGGCCGCGTGGTGTTCGTGCGCCACACCCTGCCCGGGGAGCGCATCCGGGCCGTCGTCACCGAGGACCGGGGCGGCTCGTTCTGCCGCGCGGACACAGTCGAGGTGCTCGAGGCCTCCCCGGACCGCATTTCGCCGTTGTGCCCGGTCTCCGGACCGCAGGGCGCGGGTTGCTGCGACTTCTCCCATGTGCGGCCGGAGGCGCAGCGGCGGCTCAAGGAGGACGTGCTGGCCGAGCAGCTCGAGCGGATCGCCAAGCTCCCCCAGCGTGTGGCCGTCGAGGCCCTGCCCGGCGCGGAGACTGCCGGCTGGCGCACGCGGGTGCGGTTGGCCGTCGACAAGGCCGGGCGCCCGGGCTACCGGCGCTACCGCAGCAACGAGGTGATCGCCGATCTGCGCTGCCCGCAGGTCGCGCCGGGTGTGCTCGACGGCCTGGACGACACCGTGTGGGCCGCGGACTCCGAGCTGCTCGTGGTGCGCGATGACGATGGCAAGCGCCACATCGTGGAGATCGACGCGCCCGCGGCGCCGAAGAAGGCGCATCGGGACAAGGGCCGCCGCGGGGCGCACGCGCGCCGTACGGCCAAGAGCGCACCCCGGGTTGAGCGCATCGCCGAGGGCACCGGCATCACGGTGCAGCGGGTCGACGGGCAGCTGTGGCACCTGGCGGCGACCGACTTCTGGCAAGCCCACCATCAGGCCCCGGCGGCGTATTCCGCGTTGGTCTCGGAGTGGGCGAGCCTGCAGCCGGGCGAGAGCGCCTGGGATCTCTACGGCGGGGTCGGGGTCTTCGCCGCCCACCTGGCCGGCCAGGTGGGCGAGACCGGCCATGTGGACGTGGTCGAGTCCGCCGCCCAGTCCGTCATCGATGGCAAGCTGTCTCTGGCCGAACTGCCGCAGGTGTACTTCCACACCGGCCGCGTCGAGCGGCTGATCCCCGACCTGCTGGCCGAGCCCGCCCTCGCGCTGCTGGACCCACCCCGTGCAGGCGCCGGCAAAGAGGTCATCGCGGCACTGGCCGCCCGGGAGGTGCCGCGGATCATCCACATCGGCTGCGATCCGGCGTCCTTCGCCCGTGACCTCTCGCTTTACGCTGAGCACGGCTACACGGTGGCGGAACTGCGGGCTTTCGACGCGTTCCCGATGACCCACCACCTGGAGAGCTTCGCACTTCTGACACGGTGAGTCGGCGTCCCTGGGCATTCTGGCCCAGTACATACGTAAACTAGACCGAACTACGTGCGACGGATGGAAGGAACGGCAGAGATGGGCGTGCTCGACCGCGTTCAAGAACCCGCTGACCTGCGTCGGCTCACCACAGCCGAGATGGCTGATTTGGCGACCGAGATTCGGGAATTCCTGATCCAACAAGTGGCCGCCACCGGCGGACACCTCGGCCCCAACCTCGGCGTGGTTGAACTCACTTTGGCGCTGCACCGCTGTTTCGACTCGCCGCGGGACCCGATCATCTTCGACACCGGACATCAGTCCTACGTCCACAAGATCCTGACCGGCCGCAAGGACCTGTTCCCGACGCTGCGTCAGCGCGGCGGGCTCTCGGGCTACCCGGACCGCGCCGAGAGCGAGCATGACTGGGTCGAGTCCAGCCATGCCTCCGCCTCGCTGTCCTATGCCGACGGGTTGGCGAAGGCCTTCGCGATCACCGGCCAGCACGACCGCACGGTTATCGCGGTCGTCGGCGACGGCGCGCTGACCGGCGGGCTGTGCTGGGAGGCGCTGAACAACATCGCGGAGGGGACCGAACGCTCCCTCATCGTGGTGGTCAACGACAACGGCCGCTCGTACTCCCCGACGATCGGCGGGCTGGCCGAGCACTTGGCGGCGCTGCGTCTGCAGCCCGGCTACGAGCGGGCGCTCGAGTCCGCCCGCAAGCTCGTCCGCAGCACCCCGGTCGTCGGCGAGGCGGCGTACACGCTGCTGCACGGCGTGAAGTCGGGACTCAAGGACGCCATGAGCCCGCAGGTGCTGTTCACGGATCTCGGGCTCAAGTACATGGGCCCGGTCGACGGCCATGATCTGCAGGCGATGGAATTGGCGCTGCGCCGGGCCAAGGAGTTCGGTGGCCCCGTCATCGTGCATGCCGTGACCTGCAAGGGCCGGGGTTTCGCGCCCGCAGAGAACGATGAGGCCGACCAGATGCACGCCACCGGTGTCATCGACCCGGTTACCGGCATCCCCAAGAGCCAGCCTGAGCGGGACTGGACCTCGGTGTTCTCCGCCCAGCTCATCGCCCGCGCGGAGGAGCGCCCCGACATCGTCGCCATCACCGCGGCAATGGCCGGCCCCACGGGCCTGGCGGCCTTCGGGCAGCGTTTCCCGGACCGCTTCTTCGACGTCGGCATCGCGGAGCAGCACGCGGTGGCCTCCGCGTCGGGCCTGGCGCTCGGGGGGCTGCACCCGGTGGTGGCGATTTACTCCACGTTCCTCAACCGCGCGTTCGACCAGCTGCTCATGGATGTGGCCCTGCTCAAGCAGCCGGTCACCCTGGTGCTGGACCGCTCCGGTGTGACCGGCTCCGATGGCGCCTCGCACAACGGCATGTGGGACATGTCGCTGATGGGCATCGTCCCGGGGATGAGGGTCGCCGCGCCGCGGGACGGCCAGGCGTTGCGCGAGCAGCTGGACGAGGCGCTCGACGTCGACGACGGCCCAACGGCCGTGCGCTTCCCGAAGGGTGCGGTGCCCGCCCCCATCCCCGCTCTCGAGAGGATCGGGACGGTGGATGTGCTGGCGCGCTCCGCGGCGTCAGGCCTGGCCGCGGACGTCCTCATCGTCACCGTCGGGCCGTTCGCGGAGGTCGGCCTAGCCGCCGCGGATCGGCTTCGTCTGCAAGGGATCTCGGCTACCGTGGTCGACCCGCGCTGGGTCCTGCCGGTGCCGGAGCCCCTCATCGACCTCGCCCGCCAGCACTCGCTCGTGGTCACCATCGAGGACGGCGGGGTGCACGGCGGTATCGGCTCGACCGTGTCCGCGGCCCTGCGCGCCGCTGGGGTCTACACCCCGGCCCGCGATGTCGGCGTGCCCCAGGAATTCCTGCAGCACGCCTCCCGCGGGGAGATTCTCGCCGAGATCGGCATCACCCCGGAGAGGATCGCCCGCGACATCACCGAGTGGGTCGCCGCGCTGGACTCGGCCGACGGCGCAGGCGTGCTGGACCCGGCGCAACTTGGCGGCGAGGCCAGCACGGCCTAGGCACGTCTAGCTGGCAGGCTCCGCAGGGACGGGTGCGGTGAATGCGGTGACGAGGGCGGGCGTGACCAGCGCACGCTGCCACTCGCGCGCTTGGCCCGCGATCAGGGCCTCCTGCACGGCTGCAGTCCACTCGTCCGCGGTCCGGTCCTCCGCAGAGACGTCGGCGGTGGTCTGGAGGCCCTCCCAGCACAGCTCCCGCAGCAGCTTGGGGGACAGCAGGTTCTCCGCGGGGATGGCTACCTGCTCGCTCACTGCCGCCAGCTCCTTGCGCGCTGTGCTCAGCCGGTGGGCCGCCTCCGGCCGGTGCTGGGACCAGCGATTGGGCGCCGGAATGCCGCCGACAGGCTTGAGCGTGGGCAGTTCCCTCGTGGGCAGAGCTCGTGCGCGGGCGAGGGCGTCGAGCCACAGTCCCGAGCGGCGCTTCTGGCGCGGACCGCCAAAGACCTTGAGCGCCTGCAGTTCCGCGGCTGTCTTCGGATCTGCCACCGCGGCGGCGACGATCGCGGAGTCGGGGAGCACGCGGCCGGGGGCGCGGTCGATCTGGGCCGCCACCTCATCGCGGGCGAGCCACAGCTCGCGCACCGCGGCGAGCTGCCGGGCGCCGCGGGCATTGTGGATATCGGACGTGCGGCGCCACCGGTCGGGCTTGGGGCCGGGCGGGGGGCTGATGCGGATGTGTTCGAACTCTTGGGCCGCCCAGTCTGCTTTGCCCTGGCTGGCTAGATCGGCGTCGATCGCGTCCCGCAACTCCAGCAGCACCTCGACGTCCAGCGCGGCGTAGTTCAGCCAATTATCGGGTAGGGGACGGGTGGACCAGTCGGCGGCGCCATGGCCCTTGGCGAGCGAGAGGCCGAGCTGGTGCTCCACCATCGCGGCCAGGTTGACCCGCGGCAGGTTGGCCAGCCGACCGGCCAGCTCGGTGTCGTAGAGGCGGGCGGGCCGCAACCCGAGCTCCGCGAGGCAGGGCAGGTCCTGGTCCGCGGAGTGCAGTACCCACTCGAGGGGGTTGATGACCTCGGCGAGCAGTTGCAGGGTGCCGGTGGTCGTGGGGTCCAGCAGCGCAGAGCCGGAGCCAGCACGCCGCAGCTGGATCAGGTACGCGCGGTTGGAATAGCGATAGCCCGATGCACGCTCGGTGTCGACGGCCAGGGGACCGGTGCCGCCAGCGATCCGACGAGCCAACGCCGCCACGTCCTCCGCTGACTCGAGGACGGCCGGTACTCCCTCGCGGGGCTCCGTCAGCGGGGTCGGGGCGGCAGGCTCGGGAGTTTCAGACACGAGGGCTTCAGGCGAGACATCCATAGCGGTCAGACTATGTGGTCACGTTCTCGGCAGTCGCCTTGGCCGCCACCACAAGTTCGTCGAGGGCTCCGGTCATCGCATTCGCCAACTCCCATAGGTCCGGGCTGAGCTCACGGCAGGCGATGAGCCCGATGTTGAGCTTGCCGGCGAGGGACATCACCGTGATGTTCAAGCCGGCGCCGTGGAAGACGGGGCCCAGCGGATACATCCCGTCGATCTTCGCGCCCAGGTAATACAGCGGGAAGGGCGGGCCGGGGACGTTGGAGATCACGAGGTTGTGGATCACGGGGTGCTTCTCGGCCAGCCGCAGGCTCGAGTAGGCGCGCATCGCGACGGCGAAAGTGCTGGGGCCGGCGAACTGCGCCCAGTCCTGCATCAGGGAGGCGCTGAGGGCGTCCTTGTGCTCTTTGGAGATGTCCGTGTGCTCGGCGATGTAGGCGAGGCGCTCCTGCGGGTCCGCGATGTTGGTGGCGAGGTCGGTGAACATGCCGGTCACCTGGTTAGTGCCGCCCCGGTCGGATTTGCCGTGCACCGAGACCGGGATCATGGCGATGAGCGGCTGTTCCGGCAGCTCGTCGTTGTTGTCCAGGTACTCCCGCAGCGCGCCGGAGACCATGGCCATCACGACGTCGTTGACCTTCGTGCCGAACGTGTTCTTGACCAGCTTGACGTCTTCGAGCTCTACCTGGGTGTAGGCGATCGCCCGGTTGCCGGTGATGGTGGCGTTGAAGGAGGTGCGCGGGGCGCTGAACGGCACGGGCATGGCGCGGCCCTGGCGGGAGCGGGTGATCCAGCGCGGCACGATGGCGATTGTGCTGGGCAGGATCTGGAGCAGGCGCAGGGGGCGAGTGGCGAAGCTCAGGATGCCATCGGCGGCCATCGCGAGGGTGCCGGGGCGGCCCACCTTCTGGGCGACGGATGTGGGATCGAGCGGCGGGAGCTCAGGGGTGAGGCTGCACAGCTGCGACATCATGTCAGCGCCGCCGACGCCGTCGACGGTGGCGTGGTGCATCTTCGACATGATCGCGACCTTGCCGTCGGCCAGGCCCTCGATGACCCACATCTCCCACAGCGGCCGCGTGCGGTTCAGCGGCCGGCCAGCGATGTCCGCGCACATCTCGGACAGTTCCTCCCGGCCGCCGGGGGTCGGGACTCCAATGCGGTGGAAGTGGTGCTCGATGTTGAAGTCGTCGGCGTCGACCCACACGGGGTGGTCGAGGTTGAGGAACGAGTCCTGGAGCTTGCGCCGGAACCCGGGCATCGCCAGGACCCGGTTGTTCAGCTCCGCTCGCATCTTCTTGAAGCTGTAACCACCCTCGACCGTGTTCGGATCGACCACAATGAGGCCGCAGACGTGCATGAGCTGGGAGGGGGTCTCGAGGTAAAGGAAGCTGGCATCGAGTCCGCTGAGTCTTTCCATGGTGCTGATCGTAAGGGTTTGCCGCAATAGTGTTCACGCATTGCGGAGACTGTGAGAGTAGTGGTGGTCACATGTCCGAATCTGCGCACCGCCACGTCGCGAGGCTCGCGATGATCGCTAGTGTGGCGGGATGGGAACACGCACAGGGCGGGATAGCTATGTATGGCGGCAGTTGGGTCTGGCCGCGCTGGCGGGGAATGTGACCAGGCCATTGCCTGGGTACTCGACCTCGGTGGTGTCCTTCTTCGGCGGCTGGTTGGCGGGGGAGTTGGCACCCCAGATGCTGGCGGTGCTGGCGGCGGACAACGCGGTGCACGTCGCCCGGCATGGCGTGCGCACCCCGGCGGACAAGATCGGGCTGGGCCTCGCGGCCGTTGCCGGCGTCGGCCTGGCGGCCTCGATTGCGGTGAGCGCCAAGGCGGGCCAGGCCATGCGCCAGGCGCTCGACGAGTCGCTGGGCGCGGAGGAGATGCGCAGACTCGACGAGGAGCTGGGCCCTGTCACCGTCGCAGCCCCGTGGCCGACACTGCTGAACCCGTTCAAGATGGGCAAGCCCGGTGTGGTGCGGCAGCGGAACCTGACCTACGGCGACGGCGGCCGCCGGTCCCGCCTCGACATCTACCGCAACGAGGAGGCCCGCGGCGGCGCGCCCATCCTGCTGCAGGTTCATGGCGGGGGCTGGACTATCGGTAATAAGGACCAGCAGGGTATTCCGCTGATGCAGGAGATGGCGGCTCGCGGCTGGGTCTGCGCCTCCATCAACTATCCGCTCTCGCCCAAGGCCCGGTGGCCAGAGCACCTGATCGCGGTGAAGCAGGCTATCGCCTGGCTGCGCGAGCATGCCGAGGAGTACGGGGCGGACCCGAGTTTCATCGCGGTCACGGGCGGTTCCGCGGGCGGGCACCTGACGGCCATGGCGGGCCTGACGGCGAACGACCCCGCGCTGCAGCCGGGGTTTGAGGGCTCGGACACCTCGGTGCAGGCGCTGGTCCCGCACTACGGCGTGTACGACTTCACCGGCGACACAGGCATCAAGTTGACGCTGCAGCGGGTCAAGTCTGGGCTGAGCGCCTTTGTGCTGGGCAAGAACGCGAAATTCCCCGAGGACTATCGGGCGGCCTCACCGATCGACCAGGTGCATGCGGATGTGGCGCCGTTCCTCATCATCCACGGCAGCTTCGACTCGCTGGTCCCGGTGGCGGAGGCGCGGGAGTTCGCCGCTCGCCTGCGGGCGGTCTCGACGTCGCCGGTGGCCTATGCGGAGATCCCGGGCGCGCAGCACGCCTTCGATGTGTTCCCGTCGGTGCGCAGTATCCAGGTGGTCCAGCAGGTCGCCCGATTCCTGGAGTGGGCGGTGCTCAAGAGCGGCCGCGAGCTCCCAAGTCGGTGACGCCGACGGGGGGGAGCCCCGCGGCGTTGGCGAGCAGATCGCAGAAGGCCTGCACGTGGACGCCCATGTCCTGGTCGCCCTCCACCCGTGGCGTCCACGAGGCGCGCAACTCCAGCTGGTAGCCGCGCGGCGGGCCCGCGATGTCGCCGTACCGGACTGAGGTGGTGGCGGTGACGGTCCCGCCGAGCGCGGTCATGGCGGCGCCGCGGGCCTCGAGGGCCTCGGTGAGCCAGCTCCACGCGACCTCGGGCAGCAGCGTGTCGGACGCGACGGACTCGTCGAGATCTGCCTGGATGTATGCGACTAGCCGGAAGGTGCCGTCCCAGGCCTCGTCGCCCTGTGGGTCGTACAAAAGGATAAGCCGTCCGAACGCGTCGCCCTCGGACTGCTCCGGGACATTCCCGTGGGTCGAGCCGGAGCGCGCCACCTCGGCGCCTATCGCGTAGCTGAACGGGGCCAGGCGTTGGGGCGGCCGGATGGGGCCGATCTCGATTTCCCGTCGGACAGACGCAGCATTCATCGCGTCTACCGAGGTGCGAAAGTTGGCAGGCTCAGCCTGCGCAGCCGGGTTGGTCACAGCTTTGGACGCTAGACCCCAGCCGTCGCCCCGGCTGGTAGGCGCGCCGTCCGGCATGCTCGCGTCTTGGAGTTCGGTAGCCTGTGGCAGTGCCGCCGGGTAGGCGGTGCCGAAACCACCTTGACGCTGATGGATGGATCATGACTAACGCACCGATCGATCGCCCCGCCGCCCCCGCCGGACGGCGGGACCTGCCCGATGCGCCACTGTTGGCGGCCGCCAATGGCCGCGCACCCAGCCGTCGGCCGGTCTGGTTCATGCGCCAGGCGGGGCGCTCGCTGCCTGAGTACCTCGACCTGCGCGTCGGCACCGGGATGCTCGAATCCTGCTTCACGCCCGACCTGGTGACCGAGATCACGATGCAGCCGGTCCGCCGTCACGACGTGGACGCCGCGATCCTGTTCTCCGACATCGTCGTCCCGCTCAAGGCCGCGGGCGTAGACCTCGACATCGTCGCTGGCACCGGGCCGGTTGTCGCGAACCCCATCCGCACCACCGCCGACGTGCTGGCGCTGCCGCGCCTGGACACCGAACAGGTCGCGCCGATCGCCGAGGCCGTCCGGCTACTGACCGGCGAGCTGGGCCAGACCCCGCTCATCGGCTTCGCCGGCGCGCCGTTCACGCTGGCGTCCTACCTCGTGGAGGGCGGTCCCAGCCGTAACCACGAGCACACCAAGGCGCTCATGCACTCCGACCGGGCCACCTGGCACGAGCTGATGGGCCGGCTCGCCGACAACACCATCACCTTCCTGCAGGCGCAGGTCGACGCGGGCGTCGACGCCATCCAGGTCTTCGACTCCTGGGCGGGGACCCTCTCGCCGGTGGACTACCGCGAATTCGTCAAGCCCCACACCGAGCGGGTACTCGCCGCAATGGCGGACGCCGGCATCCCGCGCATCCACTTCGGCGTCGGCACTGGCGAGCTCCTGCCGGACATGGCGGACGTCGGCGTCGAGGTCATCGGTGTTGACTGGCGGGTGCCGCTGGACACCGCTGTCGAACGTGTCGGCCCCGGCCTCGTGCTGCAGGGCAACCTGGACCCGGCCGTCCTGTTCGCGGACTGGGACACCATCGAAGTGGAGGCCCGGCGCGTCATGGACGAGGCGGACCGCGCGCTGGCGGCCGGCGCCACCGGCCACATCTTCAACCTGGGCCACGGCGTCCTGCCGGCCACCAACCCGGACATGCTCACCAGGCTCGTCTCTCTCATTCACGAGTCGTGAGCCAGGGCGTTCGCATCGCGGTAGTCGGTGGCGGCGTGACGGGTCTGTCCGCCGCCCACCGGCTCCGCACACTGTTGGGGCCGACGGCCGAGATTCTCGTGCTAGAGGCCGCCGACCGGACGGGCGGCAAGATCCGCACCGTCGACCTCGCCGGCCACCGCATGGACGTGGGCGCCGAGGCATTCCTGGCCAGGCGCCCGGAAATGCCGCTGTTGCTGGCCGAGCTGGGCTTGGCCGGAGCAGTGGGCGAGCGCGGGGAGCTGGTGCACCCGTCTGGGTTGCCCTCGCTGATCCGGTCGGGGGCCGCCGCACATCCGATGCCGCAGCACACGCTGATGGGCATCCCCGCCTCGGCGGCGGGCCTCGGCGCGCTGGTCGGTCCAGACACCCGCGCGCGGATCGCGGCGGAGCGGACGCGGCCGCTGGAATGGGCGGCGGGCGACGACACCGACGTCGCATCGCTGGTCTCCGATCGGTTCGGCGCCGAGGTCACCCGCAATTGCGTCGATCCGCTGCTGGGCGGGGTGTACTCCGGATCCGCCGCGACGATCGGCGTGCGGGCGGCGCTGCCGACCCTGGCGGCGGCGCTCGACGCGGGCGCAGCCAGCCTGGGCGAGGCCGTCGAGCGCGCGTTGCCGCAGTCCCGGCCTGGACCGGTGTTCGGCGCCGTGCGTGGCGGCTACGACGTCCTCCTGCGAGCGCTCGAGGCCGCAGCCGCCGCTGAGATCCGCCTCAGCACAAGGGCTAGCGGGCTGACGCCGTCGGGCGATGGCTGGTGGTTGGACCCCGTCGGGCAGGTTGACGCGGTGATCTTGGCCGTGCCCGCCCCGGAACTGGCCACGCTTTTGGGACGCAACGCTGTGCCGGCCGCCGCGGCGGCCGCCAGTATCGAGCTCGCCTCCTCGGCGGTGGTTGCGCTGGCATTGCCACCGGACGCACCGCTGCCGCGAAACTCCGGCATGCTCGTGGCGACCGGCGAGTCCACCCACGCGAAGGCCTGCACGCTGTCGAGCCGTAAATGGCCGAGCTTGGGCGGGCCCGATTCTCAACTGTTGCGGATGTCGTTCGGCCGGTATGGGCAGGAGGACGTCGTGGACCTGCCCGACGCGCAGCTGATCGCGCTGGCGATCGAGGACCTGCGCACGATGTTCGGGGTCACGGGCACACCCCTGGACGCTGTTGTGCAGCGCTGGCACGACGGACTGCCCCAGTATGGCCCGGGGCACGACGGGAAGGTCGCTGCGATCGAGTCCGGGGTCGCTGCGCTGCCCGGCCTGGCGGTGGCCGGTGCGCTGCTGCGCGGCGTCGGAGTCCCCGCCTGTGTGGCTGGCGGAAGGGCCGCGGCGGAGCAAATCGTGGCTAAAGTCACAGGCAGGGCCGCGGGCAGGGTCTGAAGTGGTGGCACTATTGACGCCATGGCCAAACTTGATTTTGAGAAATTGAACTCGACTGTGCGCTACATGATGATCTCGGTGTTCCAGATCGCGCCCGGAGTGCTGGGCGAGGATCGCGCGGATGCGATCGCGGAGGCCGAGGCCTTTTTCGCCGGGCTTGAGGACAAGGACGTGGCCCTGCGCGGGATCTACAACGTCGCCGGGCTGCGCGCCGACGCGGACTGGATGATGTGGACCCACGCCGAGTCCATCGAGGCTCTGCAGGCCGCGTACGCGGACGTGCGCCGCAAGACGGCCCTGGGCCGCGCGAGCATGCCGGTGTGGAGCAACGTCGCCGTGCACCGTCCGGCGGAGTTCAACAAGAGCCACATCCCGGCGTTCATCGCGGGTGAGGAGCCGGGCGCGTACATCTGCGTGTACCCGTTCGTCCGGTCCTTGGAGTGGTACCTGCTGCCCGACGCCGATCGTCGCAAGATGCTCGCCGACCACGGCAAGGAGGCACGGCCCTACCCGAACGTGCGCGCGAACACCGTGCCCGCGTTCGCGCTCGGCGACTACGAGTGGATCCTGGCCTTCGAGGGCCCGGAGCTGCACGACATCGTCGACCTCATGCGGGACCTGCGCGCCACCGAGGCCCGCAGGCACGTGCGCGAGGAGGTCCCGTTCTTCACCGGGCCGCGTGTGAGCCCGGCAGTGCTGATCGAGTCGCTGCCGTAAGTCCGTGGGAATGAGTTCGGCCCCGTCGCTGATGCGACGGGGCCGAACTGCTGTGGGACTAGCCCTCCACGAGCCGCATGCTGATCGAGTTGATGCAGTACCGCTGATCGGTGGGCGTCGGGTAGCCCTCGCCCTCGAAGACATGGCCCAGGTGGCTGTGGCAACGCTTGCACAGCACCTCGATCCGCTGCGCGCCCAAGGAGTTGTCCGGCCGCAGGATTACCGCGTCTGAGTTGGCCGGGTCGAAGAAGGACGGCCAGCCGCAATCCGAGTGGAACTTCTCGGTGCTGCGGAACAGCTCCGCAGAGCAGGCGCGGCACTGATAGACGCCGGGCTCGCTCGTGTCGGTGTATTCGCCGACGAACGGGCGCTCGGTGCCGGCCTGGCGCAGCACCTGGAACTCGGCGGGGGTGAGGCGCTCGTGCCACTGTTCGGGGGTCAGGGTGAAGTCTGGCTGCGTGTCGGTCATGACCCCACGGTAGTGCCGCTGGGCGCTGTTTGCACAGGCGCGGCCTGCGGTGCGGCGACCCACAGGGGATCTATGCCCCCGTCGAGCCGGCCCTGCGCGCGGGCCACCAGGTATCGGTTGATCAGGACGGTGGCCATCACGATGATCAGCAGGCCCCAGCCGAAGGTGCCGCGCAGGTACTGGAATGTCTCGCCGCTGACGGGGAAGCGGGTGGAGTACCAGCTGTCGAAGCTGAGGAACAGGTACCCGGCCACCCAGGCGGGCCAGTTGCGGATCAGGGAGTTCTTGAGCACGACGGTCATCAGTAGCGGGAACAGCAGCATCGAGTAGTACTGCTGCCCAAGAGAAGTGAGCAGGAAGGTCGCGGTCAGCAGCAGCCCTGAGCCCGTGCAGAGGAAGAACAGCTGATCGTGCCGGTAGTAGCGGTGCAGGAGGTACAGCGAGACGAGGACCAGCGCGGCGAACCCCAGGCGCAGGATCCACACGATGACCGGGTTCACGCCGTAGTACAGTCCGACGCCGGAGATCGCGCTGTTGAAGTAATCGCGGGTTTCCATTAGGTACGGGACGGTCCGGCGGACGAAGTCCATCGGCTCCACGGTCAGCGGCCACGCGAGGGCAGTGAGCACGACGGGGATGGAGATGGCCCCGACGAACGGCCGCCACTGCTTGTTCAGCAGCGGGAGCAGCAGCAACGGGGCGAGCGTGGGCTTGATGGCGATAGCGAGCCCGATCGGCACACCTGCCCACAGCTGCTTATTGCCGAGCAACAGCGCGATGAACAGGACCTCGAGCAGCAGGATGCAGCCGTTGATGTTGCTGAAGATCAGGGTGTTGGACACCGTCTCGGTGAAGAACATCGCGAACAGCAGGATCGGCGCGGCGGCCGAGCGCAGGCCAAAGCCGAACAGCCGCAACAGGACATAGCCGGCGAGGATCACCGCGATCGCGTTCAAGGAGATAAATGCCCACCGCGACCACTCGTAGTTGATCAGGCCGATGGGGGAGATCAACAGGGTGCCGCTGGGCGGGTAGAGGTAGTGCGGCTCTACCGAGTCGAAGTTGCCGACATAGATCGGCAGCCGCTCGATGAAGCGCCGAGCGGCGTCATAGACCGGCGCAAAATCGTTGGTTCGGCTGCCGTCCACGGCGAGCACGAACACCCGATGGATGACGGTCAGCACCGCGATCGGCCACAGCACGACCTTGATCACGTCGCTGTTGGACCGTGCGGTCTGCGGGAGGAATCTCAGGAGCTGCACCCGCTGACGGTATCGTGGATCAGGTATTTATCGAACTGGACACCCCGCCCAACGCCATTCTGGTGTCCATCCCAGTTCAGGCCGGACATGCGGTGCGCAGCGTCGGCAGAGCGCCCTCCGCGAGGTACTTCACCACCTCAGTGGCCGCGCACTCCGAGTTCCACATGGCACCATGGCCGACACCGGCCCAGGACACCACCGTGCTCTTCGTGCCGGTCCGGTCCAGCGCCGCAGTGACGGTGTCGGCGCTGCCCGCGCCCACCACCGGGTCTGCCGCGCCGGACAGGATCAACACCGGGATGGGGACCTGGTTCGGGGCGGGCGGCGGCTCGTGCGAGGGCCAGGCCGAGCAGGTGAGCATTCGCACCGCCGAGTCCGCGCCGAATTGCGGATACTGCGCCTGCCACTTTGTTTGCGCCGCCGCCGACTGCTCGGGGGTAGCGGCCGGGGGCGCGTCGCTGCAGGACGCGGTGAACTGGCCGTCGGTGATGGCGACGGTGGCCGCCAGGGCGCCGACAGCGTCGGGGTTGCCGGCTAGGGCGTCGGACAGCAGTCGGCCGAGCTGCGTCGCGCGCACTTCCCACGGCTGGTCGGCCGCGGCGACCGACTGCCGGATCCGGCTGAGCACCGCGCCGACGGAGAGGCTGGGGATCTCGCCGCGGCGGACCTTCGCGAGCAGTTCGTCGATCCGCGCGGCCGGATCGGGGCCCAAGCCGCAGTCTGCTGCGGCGCACAGCTGCACCAACGCCGCCAATGCGGCCTGGTCTGCCTGCGCTCGGCCCTCGGCGATCTGCTGGGCGTCCGCGTCGACGCTCGCGGGGGAGTCGAGGATGAGCCTGGAGAGGGCATCCGGCAGCTCGGTCGCATAGGTCAGCGCCACCCGGGATCCGCTGCCCACCGCGAGGATCGCCAGCCGCTCGACGCCCCACGCCTGGCGGAGCGTGTCGAGGTCGGCCGCAGCATGCCGGGCATCCTGTTGGGTGATCGACGGGCGCAGCATGTCGGTGCACGCCACCGTCGCCTCCGAGACAACGCCCATCATGTCCTCCGCCCGCGCAGTGGGGTCGACGGTGCGCCCGGCCGCCTCGGTGAGACGGGTGCGATCGGTAGTTGTCAGGCAATCCGGATTCGTGCCGACGCCTAAGCCGCGGCGATCCACCGCGACGACCGGGTACTGATCGAGCAGTCCCGAGCGAGGTCCCGTCGCGAGCACGGCCAGCGAGGTCGTCGACGGCTGGTCTGCCCCGGCGGTGAGGACCAGCGGCGGCGCGTCGGCCGGCGTGGCGGCGGTGCTCGCCCGCATCACGTCGATGTTGGTGCTCGCGGGGGTGGTGTCCGGGTCGAGCTCACCCCGCAGCGTGGCGCACTCGAGCGTCAGTCCTCCGGGCCCCGGCGGAAGTCCCAGCTCGGTAAGGGTTCTCGCGGTGCAATCGCGCCAGCTGAGCTCCTCCGTTGGCACCTCCATCGGGGGCACCGTCTCCGCGGCCGGCGGGGTGGACTCGTCGACCACTCCGCCCGACTGCCCGGAGACCGCGATATCGGGCCGCAGCGACGGTCCGGCCGCGCAGGCGGAGGCGACCGCCGCCGTCAAGGACAGGAGGCTGATCGTCCGCACTAGCCGGTTACCGCCCCAGATTCTCACGTCGCTGTTCTTCACGTGGCTCTTCACGGGGCCAGCCTGCCAGGCTCGGCTGCTCACGTGGTGGCCCGGTCTCTGACCCAGCGGCCGAGGAGGGAGCCGTCATCGTCCTGGAGCAGGTGGGCCTGGCGCATGCGGTGGAACACGCTCCTGCCGGAGACCGCGATGCGCGGGGAGTCGCCCGCGGTGAGCAGGGGACTGATGGTCAGGCACAGCTCGTCGACGGCGTCATGCTCCAGGATGTCGCCGAACAGGCGCGGGCCGCCCTCGCAGAGCACGCGGCCGAGCCCTTGCGCAGTGAGCGACGCGAGCACCGCGGACAGGTCGACGCGAGCACTATCCGCGCGATGCACCACCGCACCCGCCGCGGCCAACGCCGCGACATCGGCCTCGGATGCGGACGCGCTGGTGAAGACGATGGTGGGCGCCTCGGCCTCGGCGAACACCCGCGATTGGGGGTCGAGCTTGGCGCTGGCCGTGACAATCGCGATGGGTGGCACCGGGCCCTGCCCATCCTGGACGCGGCGCTCTCTTTGCGCGGCAGAAACCTTCACCCCGCCATAACCTTCTGTGCGTACTGTCCCGGCTCCCACCAACACCACATCCGCGAGGTCGCGGAGAGTGCCGAACACCAGCCGATCGCCGGGACCGCCCAGGGCCCCAGACCGGCCGCCAGCGGAAATCGCGCCGTCCAGGGTGGACACGAAATTGACGCGCAGCCATGGTCGGCCGTCGGCAGGATAGGCGTAGAGGTGGTGCAGCTGATCCATGGACACAGAGTCTGCAAATGTGAGGTCGGTCGCATTATCTAGACGGCGCATAATGAAGATCTCACCACGTCGTTAGGCTGCTGTGCATGTTAAAACATCTCGTCGACATCAACCCGGTGGTCCCATCGGATCAGTTGATTGGCCAACTTGTGCCGCCAGCCATGTTCGATGAGGTCAGTTTCGCCTCCTACATTCCAGACCCGGAACAGCCGTCGCAGTCGGCCGCAGTCGCTGCCGCTGAGGCGTTCGGGACGACGGTCACCAAGGCGAAGGCCGGCAAGCGGGGATTGTTCGGCCGCAAGTCCAAGGCCGAGGGCTTCGGGCTGTACCTCGATGGCGGATTCGGCGTCGGCAAGACCCACCTCCTCGCGTCGATCTATCACGCGTCGCCGTCGCCTAAGGCGTTTGGCACGTTCGTGGAGCTGACGCACGTCGTGGGCGCGCTTGGTTTCAACAACGCGGTGGAGCAGCTCGCGGACCACAGCGTGCTGTGCATCGATGAGTTCGAGCTGGACGATCCAGGCGACACGATGCTGGTCTCGCGCCTGCTGACCGAGCTGTCGGCCCGCGGAGTCTCCGTGGTGGCGACGTCGAACACCTTGCCTGGCCAGTTAGGCGAGGGCCGTTTCGCGGCGCAAGACTTCCTCCGCGAGATCCGCAAGCTCTCCGGAATCTTCCAGACCCTACGGGTCGACGGACCCGACTACCGGCACCGCGACCTGCCGCCCGCGCCGGATCCCGTGGCCGCCGACGAGATCGAGGCCCTCGCGCAGTCCTGCCCCGACGCCACCTTGGACGATTTCGACTCGCTCTGCGAGCACCTCGCCAAGCTGCACCCCTCCCGCTATAAGAAGCTCGTGGAGGGGGTCAAGGGCGTCTACATCAGCGGTGTGCATCCGGCCCACGACCAGGCCGTGGCGCTGCGCATCGTCGTGTTCGCCGACCGGCTGTATGACGCGGGCATCCCCGTGACCGTCTCCGGTGCCAAGCTTGATGAGATCTTCACCCCGGAGATGGTGGCCGGCGGCTACCGCAAGAAGTACCTCCGGGCCACCTCCCGTTTGCTGGCGCTGTCGCGATTTAATGCGGACCAGGTGAGCTAGCGGTCTCTCCACCCGCGCTCTCCTCGCCGTCCCGGTCTTGTGGCTGGGGCAGGCCTCGAGAGTGGGCGGCAGTGGCGGCGATTTTCGTCCCGTCCAATGCGACCGCGTCGACCTTCGCGCATAGCAGCAGCACTTGGGAGAAGAAGTCGATGAGCACTGTTGTGTTCGCTGCGGAAGCAGGCGATCACTAGCCGGGCGGCCCGGCACGTGAGCGCTGCGTTCTATGGCGGGCGTGCCGCTGGGTGAACGCGGAGGTGTCCATCTGCTCAACCGCTGCCAGGATCTAGTTGGTCCTTGGGAAGCGATTCCCGCATATCAACGTGCCATGGTGCGCCTGGTCAGCACCCCATATTCGGGATATTGACCTGGTAGCTTCGCGATTCAGGAACATGCTTGCGCGGCCCCTACGTTCCGCGGGCATCCGATGCCCGTTTGACCGGGAATCTCGGTGATGAGGACCGGGTTTCGCCCGCTCGTGCGGTCAGACACGGTCCTCGCGCGCTGCCACCTGGGAAAACAGCCGAATAGCTCCATCCGGATTCTCACGAACGGGCACCCGACCTGCGATTGTTGCGGAGGAACGGCCTAAATCCCCCGTTGGCGACGGCTGGCTGGCCGCCACTTCCCGCGCGACCTGGGCTTTTCCTGCGGCACTCGATTTGAGGCGCGTCCACCGGGGGATTTGCGGTGTCCGATGCTCCCTATTGAGGTGATACGGGCGTTGTCTGCCCGCGCAACGTAGGCCCGCGACAGGGCTATCCCCAGAGCTACACGCCGGGCGAACGATGGCGAAACGGCCTATTGAATTCGGCAACAGCCACTTGTGGGCCCGCTATGGCCCAACCGGCCGACGCGTCCGACACGATGATGCCGTACCCGCTGGCCCTGCAGCTGCGGAACCTGCAGACACTGACCGAGCTCAGGTGGAGAAGGCCGCGATCGGAGAGCTCAGCACGTTCCCGGCCCGAGAGAACGCCGGATCGATGGCGATGGCGGCATTCTGGCTAGAGAATCCGCTCCATGGTGAAGTCCTCGTGGATCTCGGAACCGACGAGGAAGCTCTTGACCCCCACGGCCCGGAATCCATTGCGGCGGTAGAAGGCCTGCGCCCGAGAGTTCTGCTGGTTCACACCCAGCCAGATGCCGGCCGCGCCGCGCTCGGCTGACTGCTCGAGGACTGCACGCATTAGGGCGTGGGCAAGGCCGTTGCCGTGCGCGCTCTGCCGAAGATAGAACTTGCTCAGGCAGATCGTCGGGCGGACGGTGAGGGCGGCTCGGACTTCTTCGTCAGACGGCTCGCCCAGGACCACCATTGCGTAGCCGACCGCCTGTGTTCCCTCTGCCGCGAGGAGGATGGATCGGTCTGGATCGGCGAGGTACTCGGCGAAGCTGGCGGGGGAGAGGACGTCGGCGATGAACGAGGCAATGTCCTCCGGGCGCGTATTGGGCGGGCAGGCCAGGGGGAAGGTGTCCGCAGCGAGTGCGGCCAGGGCGTCCGCGTCGCGGGGGCCAGCAAGGATGATGTCGATGCTCTCGGTCATGGGTTCCAGTAGTACACGGGCCTCTGTGGCTGCGACAAAACAGGCCGGGCACCCCTTCGTGGGTGCCCGGCCTGTTTTGTGGTGCGCGATACTGGGATTGAACCAGTGACCTCTTCCGTGTCAGGGAAGCGCTCTCCCGCTGAGCTAATCGC
>NZ_BAVQ01000084.1 GCF_000524475.1 Tomitella biformata AHU 1821
TGGCAGGCAAGGGGAGCACTCGGAGTCCGGCAAAGCGCACGTCCACGACCGGCGCGACCGGCCGTGCAAGCACGGCCAAGAAGGCCGCGCCGAGGCCCCGCAGTGGCACCCAATCCCGCACCACCCAGAGCAAAGCCAGTGGCAAGGGTGCCGCGGGTAAGGGCACAGCGGCGCAGGGGCGGTCCACGGGCGCGGCGCGCCCCAGGCCTGCCGTGCAGAAGAGCGGCTCGGCCTTCTCCTCGATCGGCCACGGCCTCGGCGCCGGCTGGGGGTTTGTGGCGCGAGGCGTCGGAGCGACGACACGTGCGGCCAGCCGTGCCAAGGACATCGACGCTGGACACCGGCGCGACGGCATCGCGCTGGCCCTGGTCGCGCTGGCTGTGGTCTTCGCCGGTGGCACCTGGCTGCAGGCCGCCGGGCCGGTGGGGGATGGAATCGACACCGCGGTGCGCGCGGTGATCGGCGCCGCCGGGATGCTGCTGCCCGTACTGCTGGTCGGCGTCGCGGTGATCCTCATGCGCTCGGCCCCGGCCGTGGACTCGCGGCCGCGGCTGGTGATAGGTGCGCTGCTGCTCACCGTGTCTGTGCTGGGCATCTGGCACATCATCGCCGGACAGCCGATGGACAATGCTGGCCGCTCCACCGCGGGCGGCTACCTGGGATTCATTTCCGGCGGGCCGCTTGAGGCCGGGCTCACCGCCTGGATCGCGATCCCGCTACTGGTCATCGCCGGCGGTTTCGGCATCCTGCTGGTGGCCGGCAAGACGGTCCGGGACGTCGTCGAGTACGTCGGGGGCCTGGCCGCCGGTCGCCGCGGCACTGCTGGCGACTTCGGCGCCGACTACGACGACCCGGGCTACGGGGATTACGACGGCCAGGACGCCGATGCTTCCTACGACTTCGACGACGCGCTCTCCTCCTATGGCGCCTCGCCGCACGACAACTATCCGCTGGACGAGTTTGACCGCGCCGAGTTCACGCCGATCAAGCGCAGCCGGCGCCGGCCCAGCCGCCCGCCAGTGGACCCCGACCAGTTGACCACGCAGATCGAGCGTGGCGGTGAGGATGGGGAGTTCGAGGTGGACGCAGGTGTCCGCGCGCCCGATGCCCCGCCGACACCCGCCCGTCGCCGTCCGGGCGCGTCGGCCACGCCCAGTGCGGGCGAGGTGGCTGCTGCTGCCGCCGCGCCCATGGTGGCGGCAGCCGTGCCGATCATCGCGTCACGGGTTCCAGAGCGCACGCCCCAGCCCGTCCTCGAGGAGGACGAGCCGCTGGTCGCGACGCCGATCCGCGAGGGCGACTATAAGCTGCCGCCCGCGAACCTGCTCGTCGCCGGCGACCCGCCGACCACCCGCAGCAAGGCCAACGACGTGATGATCGAGGCGATCTCCGGCGTGCTGGAGCAATTCAAGATCGACGCCGCCGTCACGGGGTTCACGCGCGGGCCGACCGTGACCCGCTACGAGGTGGAGCTCGGCCCCGGCGTCAAGGTCGAGAAGATCACCGCGCTGCACCGCAATATCGCGTACGCCGTGGCCACCGACAACGTGCGGCTGCTCGCCCCGATCCCCGGCAAGTCCGCCGTGGGCATCGAGGTGCCCAACACCGACCGCGAGATCGTCCGGCTCTTCGACGTGCTGGGCGCGCCGTCCGCGCGCAAGGACCGCCACCCCCTCGTCATCGGCCTGGGCAAGGACATCGAGGGCAACTTCGTCGGCGCCAACCTGGCGAAGATGCCGCACCTGTTGGTCGCTGGCTCCACCGGCTCCGGAAAGTCCAGCTTCGTGAACTCGATGCTGGTCTCGCTGCTGGCCCGGGCGACGCCGGAGGAGGTGCGGATGATCCTCATCGACCCGAAGATGGTCGAGCTCACCCCCTACGAGGGCATCCCGCACTTGATCACGCCCATCATCACGCAGCCGAAGAAGGCGGCGGCGGCGCTGGCGTGGCTGGTGGAGGAGATGGAGCAGCGTTACCAGGACATGCAGGCCAGCAAGGTCCGCCATGTCGACGACTTCAACGCGAAGGTGAAGTCCGGCGAGATCACGACGCCGCTGGGCTCGGAGCGGGTCTATAAGCCCTACCCGTATATCGTGGCGATCGTCGACGAGCTCGCCGACCTGATGATGACCGCCCCTCGCGATGTCGAGGAGGCCATCGTCCGGATCACGCAGAAGGCGCGTGCGGCGGGCATCCACCTGGTACTCGCCACCCAGCGGCCCTCCGTGGACGTCGTGACGGGCTTGATCAAGACGAATGTGCCGTCGCGGCTGTCGTTCGCCACGTCCTCGCTGACGGACTCGCGAGTCATCCTGGACCAGCCCGGCGCGGAGAAGCTGATCGGCATGGGCGACGCGTTGTTCCTGCCGATGGGCGCGGGCAAACCGACTCGATTGCAGGGCGCGTACATCAGCGACGAGGAGATCGAGGCGGTAGTCGACTTCGCCAAGAACCAGGCGGAGCCGGACTACCAGGAGGGCGTCACCGCGCAGAAGGTCGGGGAGAAGAAGGATGTCGACCCGGACATCGGCGACGATATGGACGAGCTGCTGCAGGCGGTCGAGCTCGTGGTCACCAGCCAGTTCGGCTCGACCTCCATGCTGCAGCGCAAGCTGCGGATCGGCTTCGCCAAGGCGGGCCGCCTGATCGACCTGATGGAGACGCGCGGCGTCGTGGGGCCCAGCGAGGGCTCCAAGGCCCGTGAGGTGCTCATGAAGCCGGAGGAACTCGACGGGCTGCTGTGGTCGATCCGTGGCGGGGACCCCGAGGGCGCCCCGGCCGACTCCGATGAGCTGCCGATGTCGTGATCGTGTAGTGTCCATCGATTGATGGAGGGGAGTATCCCCACTTCTGCAATGGCCTCGTCAACACGTTCGCCGCGCCCGTATCCGCGTTGGTAGAGCCGGTGCCATTGGTTGCGGCTGGTTCGCCTGCCGCAGCGGGAGAGACCTCCGGAGTCCAATGCTGGATTACCGGAGGTTAGATACCCATGCACGTCACACCCTTGGTCTGGATCATCACCTGTGTAGTGGTGCTCGGCCTATTCGTCTTCGATTTCTACTCCCACGTCAAGACTCCGCACGCCCCAAGCCTGCGCGAGGCGGGGACCTGGTCCGCCGTGTACGTGGCACTGGCTGTGGTGTTCGGCCTGGGCGTCTGGTGGGTTTCGGGCGGCACCTATGCCGGCGAGTTCTTCGCAGGCTATGTCACGGAGAAGTCCCTGTCCGTGGACAACCTGTTCGTCTTCATCATCATCATGTCGAAGTTCGCGGTGCCTCGGGAGTATCAGCAGAAGGTGCTGCTGCTCGGCATCGTGATCGCGTTGGTGCTCCGCGGGCTCTTCATCGCCGCCGGCAGCGCCGCGATCAGCGCCTACAGCTGGGTCTTCTACCTCTTTGGCCTGTTCCTAGTGCTCACCGCGATCAAGCTCATCAAGGACGCCGTCGAGGAGGCCAAGTCCAAGGACGCCGACGGTGATCCCGCCGAGTCTGCGGAGGGCGGCCGTCTCGCCGCGCTGATCCGCAAGATCCTGCCGACGACCGACGAGTACGACGGCGACAAGCTGATCACCCGCGTCGACGGCAAGCGCATGGTCACCCCGATGCTCATGGCGCTGGTCGTCATCGGCCTCACCGACGTGCTCTTCGCCCTCGACTCCATCCCCGCGATCTTCGGCCTGACCCAGGAGCCCTACCTGGTCTTCATGGCGAACGCGTTGGCGCTGATGGGCCTGCGCCAGCTGTACTTCCTCGTCGGGGGCCTGCTGGACCGCCTGGTCTACCTGTCCTACGGTCTGTCTCTGGTGTTGGCGTTCATCGGTGTCAAACTGGTGCTGCACGCCCTCCACGAGAACACGCTGGGCTTCATCAACAGCGGCGAGCCGGTGGCCGTGCCGGAGATCTCCACCGGGCTCTCGCTCGTGGTGATCGGCGGCACGTTGGTGGTGACCACCATTGCAAGCCTGCTGCGCTCGCGCAGCGTTGCACGCAAGGTCTAGCGCGCAAGGTGTAGCCCGGCGTCTTCTGCCACAATATGATTCCCAGCTTCGATTCCCAGCTTCGATTCGCAGCCGGGATCCGCCGTCGGTACCGTCCGCAGGGTGGCGCAGGCAGCAGAAGGTGGGTCTCCACGGTGATTGCGGGCAGTGGCCAGTTGTCCCTCGCTCGGCGCTACCCGCTTGCTGTCCGGGTCCTGGTCCTCGTGGTGGCGGCGATGGTGTTCGCGCTCGCGGTGGCGCGGTCCTCGCTGTGGCTGGCGGCTGCAGGGTTGGCAACGCTCATCGTCGCTCGCGGCGTGTGCCGCAATCGTCCACTCACGGCGGTCCACACGCTGGGCGCGCTGTTCTTCGTCGGCATTGCATTCCTGGCCCACCAGAGCGGGCATCAGAATGTGCTGCTGCTCGCCCTGGTGGCGGCGGGAGTGACCCTGGTGGCGCCGCGGGGGAGCAGCCCCGAGCCGAGGATGATGCCGCGGATCGCGGAGTTGGTCGAGCGCACCCCCAATGATCCGCTCGCGCCGTTCACGATGCACTCGGCCAAGAGCTATTTCTTCGACTCGACCGGGACGGTGGCCCTGGGCTATCGGGCTCGGCTGGGCATCGCGGCGGTCGGCGGCGACCC
The DNA here is from genome assembly GCF_000524475.1 of Tomitella biformata AHU 1821. GTDB lineage: Bacteria > Actinomycetota > Actinomycetes > Mycobacteriales > Mycobacteriaceae > Tomitella > Tomitella biformata. The sequence goes on from NZ_BAVQ01000084.1 coordinate 4,620, forward strand.
GATCGGGGATCCCGCCCGGTTCGCCGCGGCCATCGACGAGTTCGTCGGGTACTGCCGCGGACAGGGCTGGAGTGTCGCGGTGCTCGGCGCGGGCGAGGCGATGGTGGCGCACTGGCGGACGGTGGGCATGCGCGCGTTGGCCATCGGCCGTGATGTGGTGCTCGACGTGGACACCTTCACCTTGGTCGGCCGGAAGAACCGCAACCTGCGGCAGGCGGTCAGCCGCTCGCACAACTACCAGCTGACCACCGAGGTGCGCGCGGAGGCAGATCTGACGGCGGAGCAGCGCGCCGAGCTGATGGGCATCGTCGCCGAGGCGCACGGCGGAGAGCAGGACCGCGGCTTCTCCATGATCCTCGACCACCTGCTAGACGGCCGACATCCAGGGCTGCTCGTGGCGATCTGTCGCGACCCCGCCGGGCGGGCTCTCGGCTTCCAGCGGTACGGGGTGGCCGACGGTGGTCGCATGATCACGATGGATGTCCCATGGCGTCGGCCAGACGCGCCCAGCGGGGTGGACGAGCGGCTGACGATCGACATGGTGGAGTACGCGCGGCAGACGGGCGGCAAGAGCCTCTCGCTCGCGTTCGCGCCGTTCCCCGAGCTGTTCGAGATGACGGAGCGAACCCCGCTCCAGTCGCTGGCCTACCGCGCCGTGCGCCTGCTCGACCCGATGATCGCCGTGGCGTCGCTCTACCAGTTCCTGAAGAAGTTCAATGCGTTGGGCGAGCGTCGCTATGCGCTGTACAACTGGCACAACGTGGCGCTGGTGCTGATCGTGTTCCTGACATTGGAGTTCGTGCCGCATCGCAAGCGCCCCTGACCCGTGATCCGCGCACACCAGGTCAGGTCAGATTGGTGAGCATGCGGGTGTTGCCGAGGGTGTTCGGCTTGACGTAGCTCAGGTCCAGGAACTCGGCGACGCCCGTGTCATACGAGCGGCACATCTCCGCGTAGACATCGGGCGGCACCGGGGCGCCCTCGATCTCGAGGAAGCCGTGCCGGGCGAAGAAATCCACCTCGAAGGTGAGAACGAACACGCGCTCCAGCTCCAGCTCGCGGGCCACATCGAGCAGTTTCGCCACCAGATGGTGGCCGGCGCCGAGCCCCTTCACCCGGGGGTCGACGGCAACGGTGCGCACCTCGCCGAGGTCGGTCCACATCACATGCAGGGCGCCGCAGCCGACGACCTCGTTGCCGTACTCGATCACCCAAAACTCCTGGACCGCCTCATAGAGGGTGACGAGGTTCTTCTCTAGGAGGATGCGGCCGGCGTAGATGTCAATTAGCCGTTTGATCTCCGGCACGTCTGAGGTCTTGGCCCGCCGCACCAGGAATCGTGGATCCGACGCTCCCGAAGGAGGGGTTGCCGGAGTGGGGGGTTGGCTGGTGGTCATGCCGTGAAGCGTAGCGATCTGGTTACCGATAGGCTTTGTGACGTGCCGGTCTCCCTTGTTATGCGTGCCTTTGAGCTGTGCGTGCCGGATCTGCGTGGGGGTGCCACGTGGTGAGCGCCGACAGCAAGAACCAGGATTCGATCCACGCCGATCCCGGCGCGGTCAACTCTCCTGCCTCCACGGCCCACGAGGTGCCGATCCTCAACATCGCCAATATTCTGACGATGCTGCGGATCGCGCTCGTCCCCGTGTTCCTTGTGGTGCTGTTCGTCGGCGATGGACACGAGCCGGCCTGGCGCATCGCCGCTGCTGCGGTGTTCGGCATCGCCGCGTTGACCGACCGCATCGATGGCCAGCTCGCGCGCAAGCTCGGCCTGATCACGGACTTCGGGAAGCTTGCCGACCCCATCGCGGACAAGGCTCTCATCGGGGCTGCGCTGGTCGGGCTGTCGATCCTGGGGGATTTGAGCTGGTGGGTGACCGGGATCATCGCCTTCCGCGAGCTCGGCGTGACGGCGCTGCGGTTCGTGGTGATCCGGCACGGGGTGATCCCCGCAAGTCGCGGCGGGAAGCTCAAGACCCTCGTGCAGGTGGCCGCCATCTTGCTGCTGATCTTGCCCCTGCCCGCGGCCTTCGGGACGGCGGTGACCGCGCTGATCTGGATCGCCGTTGCGCTGACGGTGGCGACCGGCCTCGACTACGTGGCGCAGGCGTTCACCCTGCGCCGCAGCCGCCGCCAGGAAGCCTCGGGCGACGACACCAGCACGCCGTGATGTCGGCAGATCCGCTCGTCGCCGGCACCTGCGCCGCAGAGTTGGTCGCCGAACTGGCCGCGCGCGGGCAGAGCCTGGCGACGGCGGAGTCGCTGACCGGGGGGCTCGTCGCGGCGACTGTCGCTGGCGTGCCCGGGGCCAGCGCGGTGCTGCGCGGCGGAGTCATCGTGTACGCGACCGAACTCAAGCACACTCTCGCCGGGGTCCCCGCCGACGTCCTCGCCGCCGACGGTCCAGTCGCCGCCACCACGGCCCAATTCTTGGCGGCGGGCGCGGCCGAGCGTTGTGGGGCGACCTGGGGAGTCGGCCTGACCGGTGTGGCCGGTCCTGATCGCCAGGACGGCAAGGCGGTAGGCACGGTATTCGTCGGTTTCGCCGGTATCGGGCCAACTGGGGATAGGGTGGCGTGGACAACAGAGCTTCGTCTGGACGGCTCACGCTGGGAGATCCGCTCGGGCGCGGTGGTGGCAGCGCTACGGGACCTGCTCGAGGCTGTTCGGCGGCAGTGCTGACGGCCCAGGGCCAGTCCGCTACCGTGGTGGGAACTGTCTTCACTGCTGGGACGTTGAACGAGATAATGAGCGTGAACTGGAGGTCGAGATGACACTACTACTGCGTGAGGCCATCGGCGACAGCCTCCGTCGCACGCGTACGTCCCAGAGTCGTACGCTGCGCGAGGTGTCCACGTCGGCGCAGGTGAGCCTGGGCTACCTGTCTGAGGTCGAACGAGGCCGGAAGGAGGCGTCGAGCGAACTGCTCGCCGCCATTTGCCGAGCCCTGGAGGTGCCCATCGCCGAGGTCCTGTTCGATGTGAGCGCGACGCTGGCCGTCAGCGCGGGCATGGACGTCGCCGTCAACACCGCTGCGATTGCGGATCCGCGGGCCGGACTTGACCCGTCGGACAGCCCGCGATTGGTGATTCCACAACCGAAGGTCGGGGTCTTCGCGGCCTGACACGCTTCGCTGTGATGTGTTGCGACGTGCGGACCGCTAGATTGGCATGTGAGAGATTCTGGGCCACCCTGGGATCGACCTGCCCGGCGCCACCGATGAGGGGCCGGTGCCACGCGTGGTGTGTGGCGGACGGACACTACAGACGGGGATTCACCCAATGGCCAACCCATTCGTCAAGGGCTGGAAGTACTTGATGGCCTTGTTCAACTCGAAGATCGACGAGAAGGCCGATCCGAAGGTGCAGATCCAGCAGGCGATCGAGGAGGCGCAGCGGCAGCACCAGGCCCTGTCCCAGCAGGCTGCCTCGGTGATCGGCAACCAGCGGCAGCTGGAGATGAAGCTGAGCCGCCAACTCTCGGACGTCGAGAAGCTGCAGGCCAACACCCGCCAGGCACTGATGCTCGCGGACCAGTCCAACGCTGGTGGAGACACCGCGAAGGCCACGGAGTATGAGAACGCGGCCGAGGCGTTCGCCGCCCAGCTGGTGACCGCCGAGCAGAACGTCGAGGACATGAAGAACCTCCACGACCGTTCGCTGCAGGCCGCTGGCGAGGCGAAGAAGGCCGTCGAGCAGAACGCGATGCGCCTGCAGGAGAAGGTCGCCGAGCGCACCAAGCTGCTCAGCCAGCTGGAGCAGGCCAAGATGCAGGAGCAGGTCAGCGCGTCGATCCGGTCGATGTCGGAGATCTCCGCACCCGGCAACACGCCCTCGCTCGATGACGTGCGGGACAAGATCGAGCGCCGCTACGCCGACGCGCTGGGCTCCTCCGAGCTCGCACAGGGCTCGATGCAGGGCCGGATGGCTGAGATCCAGCAGGCCTCCGTCCAGATGGCCGGCCACAGCCGCCTGCAGGAGATCCGTGCGTCGATGCAGCCGCAGCTACCGGGCAAGACAGAGCAGGTCGCGGTCACCAAGGGCGAAACTGCCGCCACCGGCGAGGCCGAGCCGACGCAGTAACAACGCGTTCTCCACAACAGCGCAGCGCCGAGGGCGCCACTGCCGATCATGACGATCGTGGTGGCGCCCTCGCTGGCTGTCGGGGTTAGTCCTCGGGGAGCTCGGGGTCGTCCAGGCCGCGGGCGATGAGGGCGTCGCCGAGGGCGTCGGCGCGGCGCAGTGCACCGACGATCACCGGCACCACGAGCGCGCGCACGGAGAAGCCGAGGCCGCGGGCCTTGCGGGCCTGGGTGACGGTGCCGACGAGGTCGCCGAGCATGGGGATCGAGCGGATCGTCATGGCGAAGACCAGCCCCACCCGGTCGGGATCGACACCGAAGCGCCGTAGTGGCCCCAACATCCGGGTGGTGACATCGAGCATCTCCGTCACCTGCGTCGTCAGCGTGATGAGGGTGGCAGCCACCACGGAGAGCAGCAGCACGCCGCAGATCACGACCGCGCGCTGCCACGACGTCAAGAAGACTTGGAAGACGCCGATGATCACCAGCATCCAGAGCAGCGGCCGCACTTGCCTCAACACCAGGCTGAGACGCAGACGGGCGGTCGCGATCACCAGGAGCACGGTGGCGGCCGCGGGCAGCAACTGCCAGGGCTCGCGGACCAGGATGCTCATCGCGACGATGCCCACCGCCAGGAGGACGATCTTTACCCCGGCCGGCGTGCGATGCACTAGGGAGTGTCCGGGCTGGAAGAGCCCGAGGGTGCTCACCCGATGAGCTTCCGATAGAACTCGATGGCCGGCGCCGGGGCGTCGTCGGCGGCCACCTTGCCGTCGTCGATCACGAGCACCCGGTCGAAGTCAGCAACCAGCTCCAGGCTGTGGGTGACGACGACGACCTGTTGGGGAAGACGGCGCAGGATCTCGGCGAATCGCCGGGCATTACGCAGGTCGAGCAGCGTGGTCGGCTCGTCGGCCACCAGGATGTCGGGCTCCGTGACGAGGACCGCGGCGAGGGCGAGGAGCTGCTTCTGGCCACCAGAGAGCAGGTGGCAGGGGTGGTCGGCGTGGCCGGCGAGGTCGAACTGGGCCAGCACCTCGGCGACCCGCGCGGCACGCTCGGCCTTGCTCATCTTCGCGCGGCGCAGCGAGAAGCCGATGTCCTCGGCGACGGTGGGCATCACGATCTGGTGGTCGGGATCGGTGAAGACGAAGCCCACCCGTCGGCGGATGGCGGCGGCGCGCTTACGGGTGTCCTCGCCGTCGACGAGGACCCGGCCACGCTCCGGCAGGTGTAGGCCGTTGATCATCCGCGCGAGGGTCGACTTGCCGCTGCCGTTGCCGCCGATGATGCCTACTCGGTGCTCGGTGAGGGACAGGTCGATCCCGCGCAGCACCACTCGCTCGCCGAAATGGTGGTGGACATCCTCGAACTCGATCGTTGTCAACGTGGGCCCTGTCTACCGTGGTCGCTATAGCTCAAGCGGGCTGGCCGGCGGGCTCCGCGAAGGGGACGCGTTTGCTGCGGAAGGGCGTGATCAATCCCGGGTAGGACCGATGGACCTGCGCGGCGACGAGCGCGGTGACCACGGCCTTGACGAGGTCGCCCGGAAGATAGAGGAAGTTGGTGGCGATCGCGGCGTTGAGGCTGAGATCCGCGCGCCAGACGAGGCCGACGACGCCGCAGGCGTACATCACCACGAGGCCGCCGATGATGTTGATGCCAATGCCCGCGACCACGTTGTAGCGCGGCATCAGCACCTTCGTGAGTAGCCCGATCACGATCACGGCCGGGATCCAGCCGATCAGGTAGCCCGCGGTGGGCGAGACGATGGCAGTGAGGCCGCTGCGGCCGCCCGCCAGGATCGGCAGGCCGGCCATAGACAGCGCGATGACGACGAGGACCGACAGGCAGCCCTTGCGCGCGCCCAGGATGGCGCCGGCCAGCATGATGCCCATGCTCTGCAAGGTGATCGGGACACCCGACGTGCCGATGTTCAGCTGGCCCGGGAGTCCGAGAGCGACGATGAGGGCCGCGAAGACCGCAATCTGCGCAAGATCGCGCGCAGACAGTCGGACTGCGGAGGGAAAGGCGATCACGGTGGTGGGCTCCTGGCGTCGTGCGGTCGCCGGAGAACCGGCGAGATTGGCTATCAGCTTATTGCGATGCCGGACACACCGACGGTCCTGGGTAGGGGTTTGCCCCGATCTTTCCCGGATCTTGGCCGTCGGCGGCGGCGCCGGACGGGGAAGGCAGGCATGCTCGAGGGAAGAAGCGGCGAGGACAGCAGGTCCGGCCGGCACGGCAAATGGGGATTGGCATGTTCTGGAAGGTTCTTGGCGCGATAGTGCTGGTATGGCTAGTGTTCGTCCTGTTGGGGTGGATCATCAAGGGGCTGTTCTGGATGATCACGATTGGGGTGATCGCCGTGGGCATCTACATCCTCTATAAGGCGATGACCTCGGACTCGAAGGAGTCACAGCATCGGTGATGAGCGGTGGAAGGGTTGCCTTGAGCGATAGTGGATTGACGCCATTCCCAGAGGACTGGAGCCGCGCGCTGGTGCTCGTAGCGCATCCGGACGACGCGGAGTACGGGATCGCGCCCGCCGTCGCGAAATGGACGGCCGCCGGCAAGGACGTGCGGTACGTGCTGGCCACCCGCGGCGAGGCGGGCATCGCCGGGCTGCCCCCGCACGAGTCGGGCCCGGTGCGCGAGGCGGAGCAGATCCGCTCGGCGGCGGTGGTCGGTGTGGACGTGGTCGAGTTCCTCGGCCACCCCGACGGCAGGCTGGAGGAGGGCCTGGCGCTGCGCCAGGACCTGGCGGCCGCGATCCGTCGGCACGAGCCCGAGCTGATCCTGACCCTCAATCACCGCGATCACGGCGCGGGCGGGCGCATCAACACCGCCGATCACCGGATCCTGGGCAGGTCGGTCTTCGACGCGACCGCCGATGCGGCGAACGAGTGGATCTTCCCGGAGCTCGCCGCCGACGGCTCGCGCCCATGGGCCGGCGTGCGGTGGATCGCGGTCGTCACGACGTCGCCGACGCACGCCCTGCCGGTGGACGACAAGTTCGTCGAGATCGCCGTCGACTCCCTGGCGGAGCACCGGCGCTACCTCGAGGCGCTCTCGGACGCGCCGGTGGAGGCGCAGGCCCGCGCGCAGGTCGAGAGGGTGACTGCGCCGCGGCCGGGATTCGGTGACGGGCCGGCCATCGCCTTCGAGCTGTTCCCCGTCGGGGGCTAGCGGAGTGGCGATAATCATTGTGGGCGCGGGCATCGCCGGACTGAGCCTCGCCGTCGGCCTACAGCGCGCGGGTGTTCCCGTCACCGTCGTGGAGGAGCGGGAGCACCTCGACGGCGGTGCAGGCATCACGCTGTGGCCCAACGCGCTGGCGGCCCTCGACGATCTTGGGCTGGGCGCGCAGGTCCGCCGGACGGGCCGGCAGGTCAGCGCGGGCACGGTGGCGACCCCGCGGGGCCGCCGCATCCGGGAGCTCGATGAGGCGGATCTGGCCGCTGCGCTGGGTGAGCCGGTCATCGCGATCCATCGGCAGACGCTCATGGATCTGCTCGTCGCCCACCTCCGGCCGGGCACTATCCGCTGGAGCGCTCCAGTCGCCGGGGTGCACGTGGCAGGCGGCCGGACGTTGGTCGAACTCGCGGACGGAACCGAGTTGGCGGCCTCGGCGGTGGTGGGCGCGGACGGCATCCGCTCCGCCATCGCGAGGACTCTGAATCCTGGGCTGGCGATGGCACACAGCGGCTTCACCGCGTGGCGCGGCGTGGCGGCGGTGGAACTCGACGGCGGCGGCCAGGTCTGGGGCAATGGCGCGGAGTTCGGGTGGGTGCCGCTGGCACAGGGACAGACCTACTGGTTCGCCGCGCGCCGCGCGCCCGAGGGCCAGGATCTGGGCCCGGCGGCGGAGTTGGCCCGGCTCCACCATGATTTCGGGCACTGGGACGGTCCGGCCGCAGACCTGATCGCCGCCACGGCCCCGGACGGCCTCGCCCGCCATGACCTCCCCGACCGGCCGCTCGCGAAGCGCTGGCACGCTGGCTCCGTCGTGCTGATCGGGGATGCGGCCCACCCAATGCGGCCGAACCTGGGCCAGGGCGGCTGCCAGGGCGTCGAGGACGCGGCGGTGCTGAGCCGGCTGCTGGTCGGCGCGGCAGACCCGACCGCAGCGTGCGCGGAGTTCACCCGGCTCCGGCGACGCCGGGTGGTCGGAGTGGCGCGCCAATCCTGGTTTTTGGGGACGATGATCGGGCTCCGCCCGCACGCGGCCGCCAGCGCGCTCTTCCGGGCGAGCTCCTGGCTGCCGCAGCGGCTCCTGCTGGGTCAGATCGCCACGGTCGCCAGCGCCGACGCTTACCAAAAGGCCCGCAGATAGGTGGCGGCCTTTACCGGATGTGGGATGGTTGCCCGATGCGAGTAGCGGTGGTGGCCGGACCAGAGGCGGGGCATGCGATCCCCGCGATTGAACTGTGCAGGAGGCTGGTCGCGGCGGGGGACTCGGCGGTGCTGCTGTCCGGAACACGGTGGGCGGACGCGGCCGCCACGGAGGGCTTCGAGTTCATCGAGCTCAAGGGCTTGGCCCCGCGGCCGGGGGATGACGACGCCGACGAAGGCGCGAAACTGCATGGCCGGGCGGCGCACGTGTCCACCGAGATCCTGGCGGACCTGCGGGCCATCGCGCCGGACCTGGTTGTCTCCGACACGATCACCGTCGGCGGCGGCCTCGCGGCTGAGCGCCTCGGCATCCCCTGGGTGGAGCTGGTGCCGCATCCGCTCTACCTGCCCTCGAAGGGGTTGCCTCCCCTCGGCAGCGGACTCGCGCCCGGCGTGGGCGTCCGGGGCCGGATCCGCGACGTCGTGCTGCGCGCGATGACCGATGCCTCGATGCGCCGCGGCGCCAAAGCGCAGCGGGCAGCACGGCTGAGTGTGGGCTTGCCCGCCGCCGGCCGCGGGCCCGTCGCGCGGCTGATCGCGACTCTGCCCGCGCTCGAGGTGCCGCGCCCGGACTGGCCGGACAACGCCTATGTGGTGGGCCCGCTGGTCTGGGATCCGACGACCGAGGAGATGGACCTGCCGCCCGGATCGGAGCCGCTGATCCTCGTGGCCCCATCGACCGCCACGAACGACGACAAGCCCCTCGCCGAGGCCGCGCTCGGCGCACTCGCGCCGGAGCTGATGGGGGAGCACCCGGTGCGGGTCGCCATCACCACGTTCGGGCCGATCCCTTCCGCGGTGCCGGAGTGGGCGCGTGCGGGCCGGAGCCGCCAGGAGCAGGCGCTTAAAGAGGCAGCGGTCGTCGTGTGCGGGGCCGGCCACGGAATGCTGGCCAAGGCGCTGCTCGCCGGCGCCCCGGTGGTGGCGGTGCCGGGGGGCGGGGACCAGTGGGAGCTCGCGCGCCGGGCGGAGCGGGCCGGATACGCGGTGTTGGTCAAGCCACTGACGGAGGAGGCGCTCACCGCCGCTGTACGCACGATCCTGGCGGACTACGAGCGCTACAGCGCCGCCGCCGTGCGGGCACAGCGCGGCGCGGATGCGGTGGTCGACGCGGTGGCGGTGTGCCGCCGTGCCGCCGGTGTCGCCTGAGCCCGCACGCGCTACCGTTGGCCGGTGCGACTAACACAGTTCCAAGAGTTGATCGACGAGGAGTTCGGCCGGATCCGCGGCGGCTCGATGCTGGTGGACCATGTGCTCACCGATCTCAATGGCCAGACCGCGAAGCAGGCTCTAGAGGCCGGGGTGGAGCCCCGGGATATCTGGCGGGCGCTGTGCCGGGACTTCGAGGTCCCCAAAACCCGCTGGTGAGAGCCTTTCTATGAATTATCTTCGCGAACATGTTCGGCGTGTCGTCGCCGTCGAACACGCGTTCGTCTATGCTGGTGCGTAGGCGGCGATCCGGTGCCGTGGGATTTCCTCGGCGGAAGTCTCCACAGGCGGGGCTGTATCCACAACCGAGGCCTTCGAGGGCCGCAGAACTGAAAATTGTCAGTGCCCGCATCTACTCTGACGGCACTGCACGAATTCCACAGACCTAGGCAGACGGCAACAGCAATGGGGCGCAATCTCATGGCCGCGGCGCACACGCCAAGAACGGAGACATCATGGCGAAGGTAAGTAACGACCGCAATAAGGCGCTGGAGCTGGCGCTGGCGCAGATCGACAAGAACTTCGGCAAGGGCTCGGTGATGCGACTGGGCGAGGAGTCGCACCAGCCGATCGCGGTGATCCCGACGGGGTCGATCGCCCTGGATGTGGCGCTGGGCATTGGCGGGTTCCCCCGCGGCCGGGTCGTCGAGATCTACGGCCCGGAGTCCTCTGGTAAGACGACGGTGGCGCTGCACGCGGTGGCCGAGGCGCAGAAGGCCGGCGGGATCGCCGCCTTCATCGATGCGGAGCATGCCCTGGATCCCGAGTACGCGCGCAATCTCGGCGTGGACACCGACGCCCTGCTGGTCTCGCAGCCGGACACCGGCGAGCAGGCCCTGGAGATCGCGGACATGCTGATCCGCTCGGGTGCCATCGACATCCTCGTGATCGACTCCGTGGCGGCCCTGGTGCCGCGTGCGGAGATCGAGGGCGAGATGGGCGATAGCCACGTGGGACTGCAGGCTCGGCTGATGAGCCAGGCGCTGCGAAAGATGGCGGGCGCCATCAACAACTCGGGCACCACCGCGATCTTCATCAACCAGCTGCGCGAGAAGATCGGCGTGATGTTCGGCTCCCCGGAGACCACCACCGGCGGCAAGGCGCTGAAGTTCTACGCCTCCGTCCGCCTGGACGTCCGACGGATCGAGACGCTCAAGGACGGCACCGACGCGATCGGCAACCGCACACGGGTCAAGGTCGTCAAGAACAAGGTCGCGCCCCCGTTCAAGCAGGCCGAGTTCGACATTCTGTACGGCCAGGGCATCAGCAAAGAGGGCTCGCTGGTGGACATGGGCGTGGAGCAGGGCTTCGTCCGCAAGTCCGGGTCCTGGTACACCTACGAGGGCGATCAGCTGGGGCAGGGCAAGGACAACGCCCGCAAGTACCTGCTGGAGCACATCGACGTGCGTGACGAGATCGAGAAGAAGATTAAGGAGAAGCTCGGCATCGGCGCCGTACTGACCGACGATGCCACAATCGCAACCGCAGACGCCGCGCCCGTCGAGTTCTGAGGATCGGATCGGAGCAATGGGACCTGAACCCGTCAGCTCTGATCCGGGGGTGAATTCGCTCGGTCCGGAACAAGCCGCGCTGGCCTGGTCAAGGCTGGAGCGGATCTTCGGCGATAGTGCCCAACCGCAGGGGCCTGCCCTCTCGCCGAGGGAGCGCCCACGGGCCAAGCACACGCGCTCCCCGGGCAGGACCACGCCAGACAGTCTCGCTTCGCGCGCTGACGTGGCGGGGACCATCGACGACCCGGCAATGCCAGAGTGGGCTAGGCCGGTCGGCTCCGCGCCGAGGCAGTCGACCGGGACCGTAGCCAAGACCGGCACGGGGGAGCGCGAGCAGCCTGGACCCCTGCCGGGCGATGCGGAGCTGGGCTCTGCCAAGACCTTGCCCCGAGGCTCACAGTCGGGTCGATCCGCGGCCCGCCGACGGCGTCCCGGCGAGGGGGACGCCGACTACCGCGAAGCCGACGACACGCAGATCGGCTCGCCCCGGCCCGGACGCGACAGCCGGGCGGGCCGCGAGGCTCCCACAGGGGAAGACGATCCAGCCAAGGCCTACGACTCCTGCTTGCGGTTGCTCGGCGCTCGCGCGCGCAGCCGCGGAGAGCTGGTAGACCGGCTCACGCAGCGCGGTTTCTCAGAGGACGTCGTGGCAGAGGTGACCGGGCGGCTTGAGCGCGAGCAGCTCATCGACGACGCGGACTTCGCCGACCAGTGGGTGCACTTCCGGCATCGGGACGGCGGCAAGGCGAAGCGTGCGTTGGCCCAGGAGCTGCGGCACAAGGGTGTCGCGGACGATGTGGCGGCGATAGCGCTGGAGCAGATCTCCGCGGGGGACGAGGCGGAGCGCGCGGCCGAGCTGGTGCGCAGAAAGCTCTCCCGCAAAGCCGTGGACCCGAACCTGGAGACTGCGCAGCGAGAGAAGGAGATGCGCCGGCTCGTCGGGATGCTGGCCCGCAAGGGCTATTCCGCGGGACTCGCCTACCGCGTGGTGAAGGAAGCCTGGGCGGCGCGCGCTGAAAGCGCAGACTGAGCCACTCGCTGGAATTGGTCACCCACGACGACATCACCTTCCACGGTCCGCTCGCGGCGCTATCCGGGCTGACGATCGCCCGTCGAGCACGGCGGACCGAGCAATGGCTACGGCCCCACCCGGAATGATTGGGTGGGGCCGTAGCCATTGCTCGGTGGAGATTCCAGCCGGGTCAGATGCGCCGCGCCGCGCCGCCCATCGGGCCGATCTCGTCTATGCCGGGAACCCCGTCGATCATATCGGCGTCGATGTCGGGCAGGCCCGTCTCGAGCTGGCCCGGGCGTCCCTTGCCCGCGCCACGCGTGCGCAACCGCTTCTCGATCCACGTCGCCAGGCTGGTCAGGGCGAAGTTGATGATGATCATGATCACGCCGACCACCACCAGTGCGGCGAAGAAGTTGCGGTAGGAGGAGCCCGCCTGCTGGCCGCTCCGCACCAGTTCGATATAGCCGATCTGGTAGCCGAGCGCAGAGTCCTTCAGAGCGATCACCATCTGGGAGACCAGTGCTGGCAGCATCACCGTCACCGCCTGCGGCAGGAGCACGATGCGCATGGACTGGCTCTTGCGGAGGCCGAGGGAGACCGCGGCCTCGTTCTGCCCGCGCGGGAGCGACAGGATGCCGGCGCGCAGGATCTCCGCCATGACGGAGCCGTTGTACAGAGTAAGCCCGACGACGACGGCGGCCAAGGCCAGCTGGCCGGACGGGAAGATCCCGTAGTGGGCGAAGGCCTGGTAGGCGAAGATCATCAGGATCAGCACCGGGATCGCGCGGAACAGCTCCACAATGGCGCCGCTGATCCAGCGGACAGGACGGTGCACGGACAGTCGACCAATGCCGAGCACCGCGCCGAGCGCCAGCGCTAGGACGATCGAGATGCCGGCGGCGAGGAGGGTGCCCCACAGGCCGGGCAGGAGATACGTAGTCCACATGTCCTGCTCTGTGAACGGCTCCCACTTGGAGGCCGTCAACTGACCGTTGTCCCCGAGGATCCGCAGCACAATGATGATGGCGCCGATGAGGACGACGCCGAACAGGACCGCGATGAGGCGGTGTTTGATCCGAGCCCGGGGACCGGGAGCGTCGAAGAGAACGCTCGCACTGGTACTCATCGTTTGACCGCCCATCGATTGCCGACATAGCCGAAGAGGAATCCGATGGGCAGCGTCAGGATCATGAAGCCCACGGCGAACAGGCCGAACACGAGGAACAGCTCATTGGCGTTGAACTCGATCATCGTCTTCATCAGCAGCGCTGCCTCCGCCACACCGATGACCGACGCGATGGTGGTGTTCTTGGTCAACGCGATAAGCACGCTGCCCAATGGCGCGATGACCGCGCGCATCGCCTGCGGCAACACGATCACCGACAACGTCTGGTCGAAGCGCAGACCCAGGGACCGAGCGGCCTCGGCCTGGCCGATGGGCACAGTGTTGATGCCCGAGCGCAGCGACTCGCAGACGAAGGCGGCCGTGTAGATCGTGAATCCGAAGACGGCGAGCCAGAAGTTGTTGTCATCGATGAAGGTTGGCGAGCCCTCGGGGGCGAAGTGCACACCGAGGTTCTGGTAGAGCCCGATCGAGCAGAACAAGATGATCAGGGTCAGCGGGGCGTTGCGGAAGATATTGACGTAACAGGTCGCGGCCAGCCGCATGATGGGCACCGGCGAGACGCGCATGGCGGTCAGCACGGTGCCCAGGATTGTGGCACCGATCGCCGACCAGAATGTGAGCTTGATGGTGACCCAGAACGCGCTGAGCATCTGGCTGCCATAAGTGTTGATGAGATCCATAGTTCACCTCCTCGGGTAGGGGTCAGTACCTGTTGACCTGGGGCGGATCGGGCAGGGGGAAGCCAGAGGAACCCAGGGCGCCCTGGAGCGCGCGCTCCCACGAGCCGTCGGCGATCATCTGCTCGATGGCGTCGTTGATCTTGCTGCGCGCGGCGTCCATGCCCTTGGCCAGGCCCACCCCGTACTCCTCGGTGGTGATGGGCGTGCCCACAACCTTGAACTCGCCGGGGTATTGGGCGGCATAGCCGGCGAGAATGATGTCGTCGGTGGTCAGCGCATCCACCTTCCCGCGGGCGAGAGCCTCGACACAGGACGAGTAGCTATCGAACTGCTGGAGCTGGACGCCGGGGAAGTACTTCTGCGCGTTCACGGCCGAGGTCGATCCGGACACTGAGCACAGGCGCATACCGTCCTGGAGCGGGTGCTCGTCGCTGATGCGATCATCGTCCGCGCGGACGAGGAAGGACTGGCCAGCGGTGTAGTAGGGGCCGGCGAAGTCCACGGCCTTGAGCCGACTCTCGTTGATGGAATAGGTGCCGACGATGAAATCGACCTCGCCGTTCTTGATCAGCGTCTCGCGCTGCGCGGACGGCGCCTCCTTCCACGTGATCTGGTCCGGCTGCACGCCGAGGTAGTTCGCGATGTATCGGGCGACGTCGATGTCGAAGCCGGTCATGGCCTTGTTCGGGTTGCGGAGGCCAAGGCCGGGCTGGTCGTATTTGACGCCGATGATGAGGCTGCCTTCGGCCGCGTCGGTCAGGGGATCACGGGGCTCGGTGCTGCCGCAGGCGGTGAGTGCGAGCATGGCCACCGTGGCCGCGGCGGCCAGTGCCAGTGTTCTGCGCCGGCGGGGGGGCCGGAGGAAAGAGGGGAATATTCGCATTGTCAGTTCTCGCTCAGTGTCCGTGGATCTTGCCGAGGAAGTCGCGGGCACGCGCAGTCTCCGGCTCGCTGAAGAATTTCTTAGGCTCGGAGTCCTCGATGATGCAGCCGTCGGCCATGAAGATGATGCGGTCGGCGGCCTTGCTGGCGAAACCCATCTCGTGGGTGACGACGATCATCGTCATGCCCTCGCGGGCGAGCTCGACCATCACTTCGAGGACCTCGTTGACCATCTCGGGGTCGAGGGCGGAGGTTGGCTCGTCGAAGAGCATCACCTTCGGGTCCATCGCGAGCGAGCGGGCGATCGCCACGCGCTGCTGCTGGCCGCCGGAGAGCTGGGCGGGATATTTGTCCGCCTGGTTGGCGATGCCGACGCGCTCGAGCAGCTCGCTGGCGCGCTTGCGGGCGTCGTCCTTCTTCATCTTGTGGACCTTGATCGGCGCAAGCATCACGTTCTCCAGCACCGTCTTGTGCGCGAAGAGGTTGAACTGCTGGAAGACCATGCCCACCTCGGACCGCAGCTTCGCGAGGGCACGGCCCTCATCGGGCAGCACAGAGCCGTCAATGGCGATGGTCCCCGAATCGACGGGCTCGAGGCGGTTGATCGTTCGGCACAGTGTCGACTTGCCGGAGCCGGACGGGCCGAGCATCACGACGACCTGGCCAGTCGGGACCTCCAGGTTGATGTCTTTGAGAACATGCAGGTCACCGAAGTGCTTGTCGACGGATCGGATCGAGATCATCGACGTTGATATGGCGCCGCCGGCAGGTACGCCGGCGGACTCTCGCGTAGTCATGGTGATCAGACTATTGCCCGGCACCACCAGTTGACCAACGTATTCTGATTCTATGCGCGGGGGCGGCGTCCAGCCCTGAACCCGGCGGCTGGGTTGCGGCGGCGATCAGCAGTATCCTAGTGGCTGTTGAGCGCAGTGTGAGAGCCATTGTAATTTTTTGATAGCGCAGGAATCGAGGAACTTCAGTTGATGTCAGAGATGACAGCGACATCCGTCCGCCCCGGTGGCCAGGAGGGTGGGCTTGGCCGCGAGCGGAGCTATGAGATCCGCACTTATGGCTGTCAAATGAACATTCATGACTCCGAGCGCCTGTCTGGCTTGCTGGAGGAGTCGGGATATGTGCGGGCTGCGGCGGGAGCTGCCGCGGACCTTGTGGTGTTCAACACGTGCGCGGTGCGCGAGAACGCGGATAATAAGCTCTACGGCAACCTCGGTCAGCTGCGTCCGGCCAAGTTGGCCAACCCCGACATGCAGATCGCGATCGGCGGCTGTCTCGCGCAGAAGGACCGCGCAATCATCACCGAGCGGGCCCCCCACGTGGACGTCGTCTTCGGGACGCACAACCTCGGCTCGCTGCCCGTGCTCCTCGAGCGCGCCCGGCACAACAAATCCGCCGAGGTGGAGATCCTCGAGTCCCTGGAGGCGTTCCCGTCGACCCTGCCGGCGCGTCGGGACTCGACGTATGCGGGCTGGGTGTCGATTTCGGTCGGCTGCAACAACACCTGCACCTTCTGCATCGTGCCGGCCCTGCGGGGCAAGGAGGTCGACCGGCGGCCCGGGGACGTGCTGGCCGAGGTGCAGGCGCTCGTCGCCGAGGGCGTGCTGGAGGTCACCCTGCTGGGACAGAACGTCAACGCCTATGGCGCGTCGTTCGCGGACCCCGGCCAAACCCGCGACCGCGGCGCCTTTGCGGCCCTGCTGCGTGCCTGTGGGCAGGTCGAGGGGCTGGAGCGGGTCCGCTTCACCTCCCCGCACCCGGCCGAGTTCACCGACGACGTCATCTATGCGATGGCCGAGACCCCCAACGTGTGCCCGCAGCTGCACATGCCGTTGCAGTCCGGCTCGGATCGGGTCCTGCGCGCGATGCGGCGCTCCTACCGCAAGGAGAAGTTCCTCGGGATCATCGAGAAGGTCCGGTCGGTGATGCCGCACGCCGCGATCACCACCGATATCATCGTCGGCTTCCCCGGCGAGACAGAGGAGGACTTCCAAGAGACCCTCGACGTCGTCCGGCGCGCCCGGTTCACCAGCGCCTACACATTCCAATACTCGATCCGGCCCGGCACCCCGGCCGCCACGATGCCCGATCAGATCCCCAAGGCCGTCGTCCAAGAACGCTATGAGCGGCTCGTCGCGCTGCAGGAGGAGATGAGCCTGCAGTCCAACCGTGAGCAGATCGGCACCGAGGTGGAACTGCTCATCGCCACGGGCGAGGGGCGCAAGAACGCGCAGACCGAACGGCTCAGCGGCCGCGCACGCGACGGCCGGCTGGTGCACTTCCTACCCGCCGGGACGCCCGAGAGCCCGGTGGCCGCGGCGGATCTGCGCCCAGGGGATGTCGTGACCACAACGGTCACCGGTGCCGCCCCGCATTTCTTGATCGCCGACTCGGCCGTGCTCAGCCATCGGCGCACCCGCGCCGGCGACGCCCATGAGAGTGGCGTCACGCCGCGGACCGCGCCGATCGAGATCGGACTAGGGTTGCCGACGGTCGGTGCGCCCCAGGCTCTGCCGGTGGAGGCCGGATGCGGAATATAGGCGCACGCCCGAAACGACGAGGATTTGCCAAGATGAGGTGCCGGAGATGAGTGAGAAGATGCCAGCTGAGCTGGAACCGTTCCGCAAGGACTTCGAGCGGGCGGAGAAGAAGGTCAGCGGGGAGATCCAGCCCGGCCTGCGGGGCGTGGTGCTAGCGGTGCTGATCGTCGCTCTGCTGGGCTCGTTCGCACTGCCGCACGTCGGCGCGGCGAACGGCTGGGAGGTGATCTCCGGCAGCGCGTCCGCGCAGAAGGAGGCGATCGCCTTCACCTCGGAGATCTTCCTGTGGATCGCGCTGATCTTCGGCGGCCTACTGGGCATCCTCACCCTCGTGACCCGCCGGTGGGCTCTGGCCTGGGTCGTGTCTGCGGGCACCACCATCGGGATCGTGTTCGGGGTCCTCGCTATCTGGTCGCGCCAGACCACCAGCCAGAAGCTGGCCGGTCCGGACTCCAGCAAAGAGTCCCTGGAGGGCGCGGCGCACCTGGCCGGACCGGGCATCGGGCTGATCGTGATGCTGATCCTGATGGTAGTGCTGACTTACATGTGGCTGCGGGTCGTCTGGACCAAGACCTCGCTGCAGTTCGCGGCCGAGCAGGAACGGCGTCAGCACGCGTCGGACGACGACGACGAGCTCTACAACCAGTCGCGTCTCGGCCGGCCGGACCGACCCCGCGAGTAGTTCCACCAGTTCGGCCCAGCCGGGCACAACGTAAACGCCGCGGTGGTCCACTCATTCGAGTGGACCACCGCGGCGTCTCGCGTCCTGCTCTAGCGCTCGTTGACGGCGCCCTCGGCGGCGTCCGCCCACTCCTGCCACTGCTTGGCCTGGGCGCGAGCCTTCTCCGCGTCCTTCGCCTTGCCCGCGGCCTCGGCCTTGGCGGCCTGCGCCTCGAACTGGTTCACGCGGTCGCGGAACTGGGCAGCGCGTGCGAGCGCCTCGGGGTCGGTGCGACGCCACTGCTGGTCCGCGGCCTCGCGAACCTTGGTCTCGACCGCCCGCAGCCGGCCCTCGAGGTCATGCATTCGCTCGCGCGGGACCTTGCCGATGTCCTCCCACCGCTCCTGGAGGTTGCGGAGCGCGGCGCGCGCGCTGTCGAGCCCCGTCGCGGGGTCGATGCGCTCCGCCTCGGCCAGCAGAGACTCCTTGGCGGTGGCGTTGGCCGCGAACTCCTTGTCGACCTCGGCGTTGGCGACCTTACGATTCTCAAAGAACGTGTCCTGCGCCTGTTTGAACCGCTCCCACAGTGCGTCATCGGTGTCGCGGGGCGCACGGCCGGCCAGCTTCCACTCGGCCATCAGGTCGCGGAACGCCGCGGCGGTGGGGCCCCAATCCGTTGATGCCGCCAGCTTCTCCGCCTCGATCGCGAGGTCCTCCTTGCGGTGCTTCGCGCCAGCGCGCTGGCGGTCCAGGTCCGCGAAGTGCGCGCCGCGGCGACGGTTGAACGCCTCGCGGGCCTTCGAGTACCGCTTCCACAGCACGTCGTCGGTCTTGCGGTCGATGCCGCGCAGCGTCTTCCACTCGTCCAAGATCTCCCGGAGCCGGTCGCCCGCGACCTTCCACTGGCTGGCCTCGGCGGCGATCTCCTCGGCCTCGGCCGCCAGTGCCTCCTTGCGGGTGATCTGGTCGACGCGCTGGGCATCCTTACGGTGGCGGGCCTCGACGACTGCCTCCTCGCACCCGGCGAGGACGATCTGCAGGCGCTTGTCCAGTCCATCGACATCGCCGAGCACCGCGGCGGTGGGCAGCGACTCCAGCAGCGCGGACGCGGCGCTGCGCGTCTTCCGCAGATCTGCAGTGCCAGAGCTGAGGCGAACCTCGAGCAGCTCGACCTCGGTCGCGAGATCTTCAAAACGTCGGCCGAAATGCGCCAGACCCTCGCTGGGCTCGCCTGCCTGCCAGGACCCGATCTGCCTCTCGCCGTCGGCGGTCTTGAGGAATACGTTGCCCTCGTCGTCGACGCGACCGAATTTGGCGGGGTTGTTCGCGGTGTGGTGCAGGGCGGCCGGCGGATGCGCGCCCGCAACCGGGCCGGGCTTGCCAGGCGACGGCCGCGGACCCGGGATGCGGGGTTTGGCGGCCGCGGCGGCGGGGCTGGGGGCTGCGGCCGCAGGCGCTGGTGTGGGGGCGGGCGAAGATGCGGATCCGGCTCCCTCGGGTGCCTTGTCCGAGGGCTGCTCCTGGTTGGGGGGAGTCGGGTTCTCACTCATGGTTCCTCATCTCTGCCGCGCGTCACGGCTGCCTATTTAGCGGGTGCTCAGGTGTGTACCGCCGTCCATTCAACCCGGTGATGCATTCGACGGCTAGGCAAACCCCCCAATTGGCCCCGGAATAGCGTGGGGTCGGACCGCTCCAAGTGCGGGTGGCGCGCACACTTTGGCGGGTCGACTACCGTGTCTATGTGCTCACTGCCATTGGAATTGTCCCCGCAACCCCGCTCCTGGTCCCCGAATTAGGGGGTGCCGCGGCGGGTGAGTTGGCGGCCCTGCGCGAGCACACAGTGGCTGTCGCGGCGGGGCTGGCGGACCGCTGCGACCGCTGGACGGTGCTCGGCGTGCAGGGAGCCCGGGAGACGCCCGCCGCACGGTCCCTTGCCGGCAGTCCGGTGGGTTCGTTCGCCGGGTTCGGCGTCGACGTCCGGGTGTCGCTGGATGGCGCGCCCGCCCCGGCGGTCACCGATGCAGCGATGCCGCTGCCCCTGCTCATCGCCGGGTGGCTGCGCGGGGCAGTCGGCGCCGGCTGCGCGGTGGCCGCGGAGCTCGTCGACGGCGCTGCCGATCCGTCGGATTGCGCGGCAGCCGGCCGGGCGTTGGCCGGCCAGCTCGCGGGCTCGCCGCTGCGCGAGGGAGTCCTGGTGGTCGCAGACGGCCCAACGACCCTGACCGCGAAGGCCCCCGGCGCGTTCGACCCACGGGCGGCGGGTCTCGACGCCGCATTGCGGGCAGCATTCGCAGCCGGGGACCTGTCATGCCTCGCAGCGCTGGATGAGGTGCTGTGCGCCGAGCTGGGTGTGGAGGGTCGTGCGCCGTGGCAGGTGCTCGCCGGCGTGGTCGGCGACGGTGCTGTCCGGGACGCTGTGGTGTTCGCCGACGCGCCATATGGGGTGGGCTACTACGCCTGCCTATGGCTGCCCGCGGGCGAGGATTCGACGGGGGTGTTGGCGTGAGAGCCGGGTGCCGTGTTCCGGTGGCCGTGATCGGGCCGACAGCGACGGGCAAGTCCGACCTGGCGCTTGATCTGGCGGAGCGCCTCGAGGGCGAGATCATCAACGTCGACGCCATGCAGCTCTACCGCGGCATGGATATTGGCACCGCGAAGACACCGGTGGCGGAGCGCCGCGGCATCGCGCATCACCAATTTGACGTGCTCGACGTCCGGACGACTGCGACGGTGGCGACCTATCAGGCCGCGGCGCGCGCCGATGTCGAGGCGATCATGGCGCGGGGTCGCACACCCATCATTGTGGGCGGCTCGATGATGTACGTGCAGGCGCTCATAGATGATTGGCAGTTCCCGGCCACCGATCCGCACGTCCGCGCACGCTGGGAGGCAGAGTTGGACCGGATCGGCATCGGGGCGCTGCACCAGGAGCTTGGCCGCCGCGATCCCGCCGCCGCGGCCAGCATCCTGGACTCCGACCGGCGCCGCGTCGTGCGCGCCCTCGAGGTGGTGGAGTTGACTGGCCAGCCCTATGCGGCGTCGATGCCCACGGTCGGCGTGCCTCGGTGGGGTGCCCGGCTCATCGGCATAGACCGCGACACCGCAGTGCTGGACCAGCGGATCGCCAGCCGGACCAGCGCGATGTTCGAGGGGGGCCTCGTCGAGGAGGTCGAGCGCCTCGTCGAGGAAGGGCTCCGGGAGGGCGTCACCGCGCCGCGGGCCATCGGCTACGCGCAGGTCTTGGGCCTGCTCGACGGCGAGTATGACCGCGCGCAGGCTGAGGAGCTGACCTTCTTCGGCACTCGTCGCTATGTCCGCAGGCAGCGCTCCTGGTTCCGTCGGGACAACCGGATCCACTGGCTCGACGGCGCGGCCCAGGACCTGGCTGGCCAGGCTCTGCGCGTCATCGCCGCTAGCATTTAGCCATGAGCACAGAGTCAACGGGCGACGGAGCGAGGCCGCATCCGCGGGTGCAATCGGTGGACCGCGCGCTGAGCCTATTGGAGCAGCTCGCGGAGCTGGGCGGCATTGCCACGCTGAGCGAGCTGGCGGATCGGTCCGGGCTGCCTGCGCCGACCATCCACCGGTTGATGGCGACGCTGCGGGATCAGGGCTTCGTCCGCCAGGAGCGCTCCCGTCGGTACGCGCTGGGCGCGAAGCTCGTGGGGCTGGGGGAGTCCGCCGGGCGGCTGCTCGGCTCGTGGGTGCAGCCCACGCTGTCCGCACTCGTCGAGGAGACCGGGGAGACAGCGAACATGGCGATGCTCGACGGCGACCAGGTGGTCTACCTCGCGCAGGTGCCCTCGAAGCACTCGATGCGAATGTTCACCGAGGTGGGCCGGCGGGTGGACGTGCACTGCACGGCGGTGGGAAAGGCCCTGGTCGCGGGCCTGCCGGAGGCCGTCGTGCGTGGGATTTTATCGCGGCGGGGCATGACGCGGCACACCATGAACACGATCGTGGACCCGGATGAGTTCATTGCGCACCTGGCGCTGGTCCGCGAGGTGGGGTTCGCCACGGATGAGGCGGAGCAGGAGTTGGGGGTCCGCTGCGCGGCGGTGGCCACGGTGGGCGACTCCGCGAAGATCGCACTGTCGGTCTCTGGCCCCGCCAGCCGGTTCTCGGCGGACGAGCGCGACGCGGTGATCCCGTTCATGCGCGGCGCCGTGGCGGGACTGGGCGAGCTGTAGTGCTGGGCAAGCGGTAGAGACGGGCCAGGCCCCGCGCCTGTCGAAGGTGCGGGGCCCGGCCGGTCTCTAGCGGGTGGTCACAGCCCGTTCGCGGCCTTGTACTCGCGGCGGCGGCGGTGCAGGATCGGCTCGGTGTAGCCGTTGGGGTCCGTGCCCTCGAGGATGAGCTCCTTCGCGGCCTCGAAGGCGATGTTGCCGTCGAAGTTGGGGGCAAGGGGCCGGTAGTCGGCGTCGCCGGCATTCTGGCGGTCCACGACGGGGGCCATGCGCTTGAGCGAGTCGACGACGAAGTCGGCGGTCACGACGCCATGGCGGATCCAGTTGGCGAGCAGCTGGCTGGAGATGCGCAGCGTCGCGCGGTCCTCCATCAGGTCGATGTCGTTGATGTCCGGCACCTTCGAGCAGCCGACACCCGCATCGATCCAGCGCACGACGTAGCCGAGGATCGACTGGCAGGAGTTGTCGACCTCCTTGCGCTTCTCCTCGTCCGTCCAGTCGGTGGACGGGGCGAGGGGGAGCTGCAGGATGTCGTCGACGCTGGCGCGAGGGCCGGCGGCGGCGAGCTCACGCTGGCGCTCGAAGACGTCTACGCGGTGGTAGTGCGTCGCGTGCAGCGTGGCGCCAGTGGGCGAGGGCACCCACGCGGTGTTCGCGCCGTCCTTAGGCTGGCCGATCTTCTGCTCCAGCATCTCGGCCATGAGCTCGGTCATCGCCCACATGCCCTTGCCGATCTGGGCGCGGCCGGGGAGCCCGGTCGCGAGGCCGACGTCGACGTTGAAGTCCTCGTAGGAGGTCTTCCAGTGGGCCTGGTTCATCTCGGCCTTGCGGATCATCGCGCCCGCGGCGGTGGAGGTGTGGATCTCGTCGCCGGTGCGGTCAAGGAAGCCGGTGTTGATGAACACGACTCGCTCGCTGGCCTCGTTGATGCAGGCCTTGAGGTTCACCGAGGTGCGGCGCTCCTCGTCCATGATGCCGATCTTGAGCGTGTTCTCCGGCAGGCCGAGGATCTGCTCGACGCGCTCGAACAGCTCGCGCGTGAAAGCGACCTCCTCGGGGCCGTGCTGCTTCGGCTTGACGATGTAGATGGAGCCGGTGCGGCTGTTGCGCAGCTTGTTGTCCGTCGCCAGGCCGGGGATGGCGCCGAGGCCGGTGACCAGCGCGTCGAGGATGCCCTCGGGCTGCTCGTTGCCCTCGGTGTCGAGCACCGCCGGGTTGGTCATCAGGTGGCCGACGTTGCGCACGAACAGCAGCGAGCGCCCGTGCAGGGCGAGCTCGCCGCCGCCGATGGCGGTGTAGACGCGGTCCTCGTTGAGCTTGCGGGTGATGGTCTTGTCGCCCTTGGCGACGGACTCGGTCAGTGTGCCGGCGTTCAGGCCCAGCCAGTTGTGGTAGCCGAGCACCTTGTCCTCGGCGTCGACGGCCGCGACGGAGTCCTCGAAGTCGACGATCGTGGTGATCGCGGACTCCATCACGACATCCTTGACTCCGGCGGCATCGGTCGAGCCGATGGGGGAGGCGGCGTCGATCTGGATCTCCAGGTGCAGGCCGTTGTTGAGCAGCAGCACCGAGGATGGGGCGGCGAGCTCGCCCAGGTAGCCGACGAGCTTGTCCGCGTCGCGCAGTCCGGTGACGGTGCCGTCAGCCAGGGTCACGGCGAGTGCGCCGTCGACGATGGCGTACTTCGTGGAGTCTGCGTGGCTGCCGGCGGCCAGCGGCGCGGCGGCGTCGAGGAACTCACGCGCCCAGGCGATGACCTTGTCGCCGCGGACCTTGTTGTAGCCCTTCCCCTTCTCGGCACCGTCAGCCTCAGAGATGGCGTTGGTGCCGTAGAGGGCGTCGTAGAGCGAGCCCCAGCGCGCGTTCGCGGCGTTGAGCGCGAAGCGAGCGTTGAGGACCGGGACGACGAGCTGCGGGCCTGCGGTCGCGCCGATCTCGGTGTCGACGTTCTCGGTGGTGGCGGCGAAGTCGGCGGGCTCGGGGACGAGGTAGCCGATCTCGGTCAGGAAGGCCTTGTATTCGGCGGCGTCCACCGGGCCGGGGGCCGCGGTGTGGAACGCCTCGATCTGGTCCGCCAGCTCCTGGCGCTTGGCGAGGAGCTCGCGGTTGCGCGGCGCGAGGTCCGTGAACAGCGCGGAAGCGCCGGTCCAGAACTTCTCGCGGTCGACGCCTGCCGCTGGCAGCGCCTCGTTGTTGATGAAATCGTAGAGAACCCGGTCCACCTGGATTCCGTCGACGGTCTCGCGATCGCTCACGGTGCTTCCTCACTCTCGGGGTCGGCTAAATCCGCCCCGCCGGGCCGGAGCTCAAACGGGGATGATTCCACCATGTGAAATCTTTGATCTGTCTAGCGAAATTCTACGCGTTGGTGTGGCAACCCGCATCAGGGGTCTACCCCTGGGCGCGCGCCGCCTTCATCAGGTCGGCGCAGCGCTCGCCGATCATCATCGTCGTGATGTTGGGGTTGACCGTGGTCAACTCGGGCATCACGGACGCGTCGGCCACCCTGAGGCCGCGCACGCCCTTGACCCGCAACTCGGGATCCAGCGGTGACATGGCGTCCTCCTCCGGGCCCATGCGGACCGTGCCCGACGGGTGGTACACCGTGTTGTGCGTGCGCCGGATGTACTCCTCGATCTCCGCGTCCGTCTGCACGGTGGGGCCGGGGTAGAGCTCCTCGCCGACCCAATTGCGCAGCGCGTCCTGGGCGGCGATCTCGCGGGCGAGCTTGATGCCGTGGACCATCACCCGCATGTCATGGGGATCGGTGAAGTACCGCGGGTCGACGAGGGGCTTGTCGCGGTAGTCCATGCTGCGCAGCCGGACGGTGCCCCGCGACCGGGCGTGGGTCACGTTGGGAGTGAGGCAGAAGCCGTTCTCGGTGGTGGGGTAGCCCTGCCGGGCGGTGTGCATGTCGAACGGGACCGAGCCGTAGTGGAACATCAGATCCGGCCGGTCCAGGCCCTCCTCGGTGGTGGTGAAAATGCCGATCTCCCACCACTGCGTGGACGTCGTCGGCATCGGCTGCTTCGCCGACCACTGGATGACGCCCTCGGGATGGTCCTGCAGATACGAGCCGACGCCGCCGGAGTCGACGAGCACCTCGATGTTGTGCTCGCGGAGGTGGGCGGTGGGGCCGATCCCGGAGAGCATCAACAGCTTGGGCGAGTCGATGACGCCGGCGGAGACGACGACTTCGCGGGTGGCGTGGATGGTGCGGGTGTGGATCAGGTCGGCGTCGAGGACGTCGACGCCGGTGCAGCGCTTGTCCGCGTCGAAGTTGAGTTTCTTCGCGCGGAGACCGGTGAGCAACGTGAAGTTCTCGCGCCCCAGGATCGGGTGCACGTAGGACACGGAGGAGGACGCCCGGACGCCGTCCTCGCGGGCGTTGATCTGGAAGAAATTGGCCCCGTTCACGACGGTCTCGCCGGTGTTGAACCTCGCCCGGGGGATGCCAGCCTGCTCGCACGCGTCCAGCAGGGCGACACCGCATGGGTCCACGGGCGGCACGGTGCGGATCCGGACCGGACCATCGTGGCCGTGCAGCGGGCCCTCCTCCGAGTTGTTCTCCAGCCGGGTGAGCAGGGGGAACGTGTTCGCGGACTCCCAACCGCGCGCCCCGAACTTCGCGGACCACTCGTCGAGGTCCTCCCGCGGGGGCCAGAACGCGATGCACGAGTTGTGGGAGGAGCAGCCGCCGAGGACCTTGGCGCGGGCATGCCGCATGAACGAGTTGCCGTGCGCCTGGGGCTCGATCGGGTAGTCCCAGTCATAGCCGGACTCCAACAGCGCCATCCAACGGTCCAACTGCAGGATCGCGTCGTCCCCCACATCGCTGGCGCCGGCCTCCACCAGCGCCACCGTCACCTCGGGGTCCTCGCTGAGTCGGGCGGCGACTACCGCGCCCGCCGATCCGCCACCGACAACCACATAGTCAAAACGGTCTTCGCTCATGTCCTGGCCTTTCAGTGTTCGGGGAACCAGCCGGTCACGGCCGGGGTGAGGTTTTGGTAGATGTGCTTGGCCTCCTGGTATTCGGCGAGTCCGGTGGGGCCGAGTTCGCGCCCGACGCCGGAGAGGCCGAATCCGCCCCACTCCGCCTGCGGCAGATACGGGTGGAAGTCGTTGATCCAGATGGTGCCGTGGCGCAGGCGGCCCGCGACGCGCTGCCCCTTGCCCGCGTCCTGGGTCCACACGCCGCCCGCAAGGCCATAGCGGGTGTCGTTGCCGATCGCGACGGCCTCGTCCTCGGTGGTGAACGACTCGACAGTCACGACCGGGCCGAACGCCTCCTCCACGACGATCGACATGCCGGAGCGGGCGTTGTCCAGGACGGTGGGCTCGTAGTAGTAGCCGCTCTCGAGGTCACCGGCGCCGAACGCGCCACCGCAGCGCAGCACCGCGCCCTCCGCGATGCCGTCCTGCACGTACTTGTGCACCTTGTCCCGGTGCGCGGCGGAGATCAGTGGTCCCGTCTCGGCGTCCGTGTCGAAGGGGCCGCCGAGGCGGATCTTCTTGGCCCGGCGCACCAACTCGTCGACGAAGCGGTCCCGGATGGATTCCTCGACGATGAGGCGGGCGCCGGCCGAGCAAACCTGACCGGAGTGCACGAACGCGCCGTTGAGGGCGTTGTCGAGGGCCGCGTCGAAGTCGGCGTCGGCGAAGATGATGTTGGGGTTCTTGCCACCGAGCTCGAGCGCCACCTTCTTGACCGTGCCGGCGGCGGACGCGGCGATGACCTTCCCCGTCTCCAGTCCGCCGGTGAAGGACACCAGGTCGACGTCCGGATGCCCGGACAGCGGCGCGCCGACCTCCGCGCCGGCGCCCAGGACCAGGTTGCCCACCCCGGCGGGCAGGTCCAGCGAGTGCAGCACGTCCATCAGCAGCATGGCCGTGTGCGGGCTGAGCTCGCTGGGCTTGAGGACGAAGGTGTTGCCGGCGGCCAGCGCCGGCGCGACCTTCCACGCCACCTGCAGCAGCGGGTAGTTCCAGGGCCCGATCAGCCCGCACACCCCGATGGGCTCGTAGACGATGCGGCTGACGACGTTCGGGTCGCCGGCGTCCACGATGCGGCCCGCGTCCTGCCCGGCGAGCTTGCCGAAGTAGTCGAAGCAGTTCGCGATGTCCTCCATGTCGATCTCGCTCTCGACGAGGCGCTTCCCCGTGTCGAGGGTCTCGGCGCGGGCGAACTCCGCCTTGCGGGCGCGGATCTCGCGGGCCACGGCGAGCAGCAGGTCGCCGCGCTGGGAGGTGGGGACCGCGCGCCATGGTCCGTCGTCGAATGCCCGCCGGGCCGCGGCGATGGCGGCCTCTGCGTCGGCGCTGGTGCCCTCGGACACCGTCGCGACGAAGCTGCCGTCGGCGGGGCAGTGGATGTCGCGGGTGTTCCCGGAGCTGGACGGGACCCATCGGCCATCGATGAACATGCTGGCTGGTGCAGTCATTGCTATTCCTTACGTGTCGTCGGAGACGATGTCCGGCGTGCCGGTCTCCTGCGGGTGGCTGGGTTCGGTGTCGGATCGCTGCAGGTGCAGGAAGTGCAGGTGCCGCTCGTATTGGTCCAGCACATCCCCGATTATCTGGTCCTTCGTGTAGCCCGTGACGTTGTAGCCCTGGCTGCCCTCGTTCAGATATACCTCCACGCGGAAATACGTGTCGGTGCCGCGCTGCGAGCGGGTGGCGAACGCCGGCATCGGCGCCTCGGTGGGCCAGATCTTGTAGGTGAACCTCTGCTGCTCGCCGAAGGGCACGGTCAGGTGTAGATAGGCCATCCCGCTCTCCTCAATGACGCCCTCGACGTACTCGGCCTCCCCGCCGGTGCCGCGGATCTCTGCGGACACGTCCCGGAGCGCGGGAGCGCAGACCTCCGCGAGGAAGCGCTCGGTGTGGGCGCGGCCGGGATACAGGGCGAGCCGCTGCAATCGCTGGCGCCAATTGCGCGTCGTGCCGCGGGCCTCGCTGCCGGTGCGGCTGGACAGCGAGGCCGCCAGTCCGCCCCGGAAGCTCTGGACCTTGAACGATTCCTGCCGCAGGGATTTATACAGCCCGAACATGACCAGGAACATCACGAACGAGAACGGGAGGCCCATGATGATCGTGGCGTTCTGCAGAGTCGGGACACCGCCGACGATGAGCATCGACAGGGTGAGCAGGCCGATGGCCGCCGACCAGAAGATCCGCAACCACGGGGCCGCGTCGGTCATGGGTGTTTTCAACTTCGAGGTGAAGTTCGCCATGACAAGCGAACCGGAGTCCGCGGACGTGACGTAGAACAGCAGCCCCGTGATCGTCGCGATGCCCGCGGTCACCGGCACCCACGGGTATTGGTCGAGCAGGGAATAGAACCCGGTCTCGGGAGCATTCATCGCGGACTCGCCGAACTCCGTGTTGCCGTTCATCACCACCTTTAGGGCGCTGTTGCCGAAGATCGAGATCCACACCAGGATGAACAGGAACGGGATGATCATCGTGCCGGCCACGAACTGGCGGATGGTGCGGCCGCGGGAGATCCGCGCGAGGAACAGCCCGACGAACGGCGCCCACGCGATCCACCAGGCCCAGAAGAACAACGTCCACGCGTTGAGCCAGGCGGTGGGGCGGTCGAAGGCGAAGGTGTCGAGGGTCATGCCGGGGAAGCGGCTGATGTAGTCGCCAACATTGAGCACGATCGCGTTGAGCAGGAACACTGTGTCCCCGGCGAACAGGATGAACAGCATCAGCAGAATCGCCAGTATGACGTTCAGCTCGGAGAGTCTGCGGATGCCCTTGTCCACCCCGGAGACCACGGAGGCGGTCGCCATGAACACCGCCACCGCGATGAGCGCGATCTGGGTGGCCGTGCCCTGGGCGATGCCGAACATGAAGTTCAGGCCGTAGTTGAGCTGCACCACGCCGATGCCGAGGGAGGTGGCGATCCCGAAGATCGTGCCGAGCACCGCGGCGGTGTCCACGGCGTCGCCGATGCGGCCGTTGATCCGCTTGCCGATCACCGGGTAGAGGGCGGAGCGGATGGTCAGGGGCAGGTTCCGGCGGAACGCGAAGTACGCGAGCGCCACGCCCATCAGGGCGTACATGGCCCACCCGGTGATGCCGTAGTGGAACAAAGTCCAGGTCACCGCCTGGCGGGCCGCGGCGTGTGTCTCGCCGGCGCCCTCTGGCGGCTGCAGGTACTGCGTCACAGGCTCCGCGACGGAGAAGAACATTAGGTCGATGCCGATCCCGGCGGCGAACAGCATCGAGCCCCAGGTGAACAGGCTGTACTCGGGTTTGGACTCCTCGGGTCCGAGTCGGATCTTGCCGAAGCTCGAGGACGCGATGAAGACGATGAACACCAGGAATATGGTCGCGGCGAGGAAGTAGTACCAGCCGAAGCCGTTGGAGATCCAGCTGACGACGGTGCCGATGACCTCCTCGGCCATGGTGGGGGCAGCCATCGCCCAGATCGCCAGCGCCAGGATTATCGACGACGAGGTGAAGAAGACGGTCTTGTTCAGGACCGCGGGGTGAGCGTCGTTCGGAGGTGGATCGCCGGATTGGTCAGCATCGGAGAGCGGATTGTTAGCACGGCGGAAAAATCCTGGACGTGACATACGCCTGAACGCTACACGCCAAACTGGCCGGATCTGGGCCGAATTGCTGAGCTCGCAATTGGGTCTGAAGCCTGACAACAGGCAGTGGAAACTAGGGTGGCCGACCACGGCAATTACACTGGTCGGATGGACTTCTGCAAGGGGCACGGCACCGAGAACGACTTCATCGTGCTGCCCGATTTGGCCGCGCGGATCGAGCTGTCCACAGACCGTGTGGCCCGGCTGTGCGACCGCCAGCGGGGCCTGGGGGCCGACGGCGTGCTGCGGGTCGCGCGGGCCGGGGCGTTGGTCACGGCCGGCGCCGTGCCGTCGGACGCGGTGCGCGGATTCGACGCGGACGACTGGTTTATGGACTACCGCAACGCCGATGGCTCCATCGCCGAGATGTGCGGGAACGGCGTGCGGGTGTTCGCGCACTATCTGCGCGCGTCGGGCATGGAGGAGCGCGATGAGTTCGTAGTGGGCTCACGGGCCGGGGCGCGGTCCGTCGTCGTGCACTCCGCCGGGCCGGTCCATGGCGACGTGACCGTGGACATGGGGCCGGTCGCGGAGTTGGGCGCCTCGCGGGCCGTCGTCGGCGGCCGCGAGATCGAGGGCCTCGGCATCGACGTGGGCAATCCGCACCTGGCCTGTGTGGTGGACGGTGGCGCGGCGACGTTGGCCGGCTGGGACCTGACCGGGCTGCCGGAGTTCGACACGGCGCTGTTCCCCCGAGGGGTCAACGTGGAGATTGTCACGAGGCTCGATGGCGGACGAGGCGTGGACATGCGGGTGCACGAGCGCGGGGTGGGGGAGACCCGGTCCTGTGGCACGGGCACCGTCGCCGCCGCCTATGCGGCGCTGCGGTGCGAGGGGTTGGCGAGCGGCGAGGTGGAGGTGCGCGTGCCTGGCGGCCGCGTCCGGGTGCGGATCGGCGACGACACCACCTATCTGCGGGGGCCGTCGGCCCTGGTGGCCCGCGGTCAGATCGACGACGACTGGTGGACGGGCAGATAGGTAGGGCAGGTGTGCGAGCGCGGATATCGTGGGAGACTAGAGGTGTATGACGAAATCACATGAGGCTGATGACCTGAATATCATTGAGGACCCCGACGCAGGCCAAACCGGCGCAGACAGGGCTGAGCCCACCTCCGGCGAGATGGCCCTGCAGGAACGCGCCTCGCTGCGCCGCGTCGCCGGGCTGTCCACCGAGCTGACCGATGTCACCGAGGTGGAGCAGCGCCAGCTGCGCCTGGAGCGGGTCGTCCTGGTCGGAGTGTGGACCAGCGGCACCGCCGAGCAGGCCGAGATCAGCATGGCCGAACTGGCCGCGCTGGCGGAGACCGCCGGTTCCACCGTGCTCGACGCGCTGATCCAGCGCCGGGACAAGCCCGACCCCGCGACCTACATCGGCTCCGGCAAGGCGCAGGAATTGCGGGAGGTGGTCCTTGCCACCGGCGCGGACACCGTCATCTGCGACGGCCAGCTCAGCCCGGCGCAGCTCAACACCCTGGAGAAGGTCGTCAAGGTCAAGGTCGTCGACCGCACGGCGCTGATCCTCGACATCTTCGCCCAGCACGCGTCCTCCCGCGAGGGCAAGGCGCAGGTCGAGTTCGCGCAGATGCAGTACATGCTGCCGCGGCTGCGCGGCTGGGGCGAGTCGCTGTCACGGCAGGGCGGCGGCGCGGGCGGCTCCGGCGGCGGCGTGGGCACCCGTGGCCCGGGCGAGACGAAGATCGAGACCGACCGTCGCCGGATCC
Source organism: Tomitella biformata AHU 1821 (assembly GCF_000524475.1). Lineage (GTDB taxonomy): Bacteria > Actinomycetota > Actinomycetes > Mycobacteriales > Mycobacteriaceae > Tomitella > Tomitella biformata. The sequence goes on from NZ_BAVQ01000084.1 coordinate 36,250, forward strand.
GTGACCGCATGGCGAAGCTGCGGGGCGAGATCAAGGAGATGAAGAAGTCGCGTGACACCAAGCGGGGTCAGCGGCTGCGCACCGGCGTGCCATCGGTGGTCATCGTCGGCTACACGAACGCGGGCAAGTCCAGCGTGCTCAATGCGTTGACCGGCTCGGGCGTGCTGGTGGAGAACGCGCTGTTCGCCACTCTCGATCCCACCACGAGGCGCACCGAGTTCGACGACGGCCGCGAGCTGGTCCTCACCGACACCGTCGGCTTCGTCCGCCACCTGCCCACGCAGTTGGTCGAGGCGTTCCGCTCGACGCTGGAGGAGGTTGCCAGTGCGGACCTGTTGCTGCACGTGGTCGACGGCGCCGATCCCGCGCCGATTGAGCAGATCAAGGCCGTCAACGACGTCATCGCGGAGGTGCTGCGGGAGAACGAGGCCGACGCGCCGCCGGAGCTGCTGGTCGTGAACAAGATCGATGTCGCGGACCCGGTGATGCTCACCCAGCTCCGGGGCGTCCTGCGCAACGCCTCCTTCATCTCCGCCCACACCGGCGAGGGGATGGACGAGCTGCGCACGCGGCTCGGCGAGATGCTGCCGAGCCCCGAGGTCGAGATCACCGCGCTGGTCCCATACTCGCGCGGAGACCTCATGGCACAGGTGCACAGCGACGGCACCATTCTGGAGTCGACGCACGAGGAGACCGGCACACTGATCGTGGCGAAGGTACCCAGCAGCCTGGCGACGACACTCGCGGATTTCGCACCAGCGCCGGTGCGTGACGCCGACCCCGCTTGAGATGCGCTGGCGGGAAAGGGTCGTAGCCGGCGCGTCGGCGGGCGCGCTGCTGGCCGGGCTGGCGGCGGCCCCCGCCGGGGCCACGCCGGCCTTCGAGGAGCTCTGCACGCCCACGGACCCCGGGCTGGCCGAGCTGTCGGGGCTGGCCGTGGCGGACGGGCTGATCTACGCCATCGGCGATAGCGGAAACGACGACAAGGTCGCGGAATTGGACGCACAATGCGCTGTCCAACAGTGGCTTCCGGTGCCGATCGACCCCCGCGATGTGGAAGACCTCGCGGTGGGTCCGGACGGGCGGTTGTGGCTGGCCGACCTGGGCGACAACGGCCGGCAGCGCGAGACCGTGGCGCTGATCGGTATGGCGCTGGGCGGTCTAGGGCTGGGCGGCGAGGACGGGACCCTGCACCGCCTCACCTATCCGGACGGCCCGCATGACGGCGAGGCACTGCTGCTCGGCGCCGACGGCGTGCCGGTGATCGTGACCAAGGAGATCCTCGGTTCCGCCGGCGTGTACATCCCCGCGGACAGCGCCGGACTCAGCACGTTGGCCGAGCCCGGCCCGGGCCCACTCGTCAAGGTGGGCTCGGTCAAGATCAACCCCACCGACACCCCAGGGGGCCCGATCGCGGGCGTCAACCTGCCCGCGATCACCGGCGGCGCGGTGTCCGCTGCCGGCGAGGTCGTCGCACTGCGCACCTATACCGACCTGTATCTCTACCCCGTCGGCGCTGGCGGGATCGTCGAGGCGCTGCGGGGCGAGCCGGTGCGGGTGCCCCTGCCCGGTCAGGTGCAGGGGGAGGCCATCGCCTTCACCGCGGACGGCGATCTGCTGGCCGGCTCGGAGTCCGCAGGGGGGCCGCTGCCGCCAATCCTGGTCCTGCGCGGCGCGGTGGATCTCGCCGGCACTGCCGCCACCCCCGTAGCCGCCGAGCCGCCCGCCGGCCCGATCGCGGCCGGCGCCGAGACGACGGGAGCCAGCGCGCGTAGCTGGGGGATCGGCGTCGCGGCGGCCGTCGTGCTCGGCTCCGTCGTCGCCGTCGGGCTGCTCGGCATCTCCCGTCGTCGTCGCTGAGGCGGGCCGGTCAGCTCAGGCGTCGAGGTCCTCGGCCACGAGGGCGGCGATCTTCGACAGTGTCGCGTCGTCCTCGCACGTGATGGTGACGACAGCGCCATTGGCGGCGCCCAGCGTCATGATCATCAGCGCGGAGCCGGCGTCCACCGGCTCGCCGCCGTCCACGGACAAGGTGACAGGCACGCCCGCGGCGGCCGCGGCCTCCGCGATGATGCCTGCGGGACGGGCGTGCAGGCCGATCGACGAGCCGACGATGGCGGTGGTGCTGGACATGGGTTCTCCTTCAGTGGGTGGTTTGAGACTAGGCCTAGCAGAACAGATTTAGGCGGCGAGCGCGGCGGAGTCCGCGGGGGCGTCGTGCGACTGCTTGTGGATGAACTGCTTCGCGGCGATCACCGCGGCCGCGCTGGCGATGGTGCCGGCGGCGAGGGCGATGACGAAGCCCAGGATGTTGCCCACGGCGAAGAGCACGAAGATCCCGCCGTGCGGGGCTTTCAACGTGACGCCCAGCATCATCGTCAGCGCGCCGGTGATGGCGCCGCCGAACATCATCGATGGGATCACGCGCAGCGGGTCGGCGGCGGCGAACGGGATGGCGCCCTCGGAGATGAACGACGCGCCGAGCAGCCATGCCGCCTTGCCGTTCTCGCGCTCCGCGGGGCTGAACAGCTTGGGCCGCACTGCCGACGCGAGGGCCATGGCCAGCGGCGGGACCATGCCCGCGGCCATGACGGCCGCCATGATCTTCAGCGAGCCGATGTCGGTGACGCTGAGCCCGGCGACGGCGAACGCATACGCCGCCTTGTTGACCGGGCCGCCGAGGTCGAAGCACATCATGAGGCCGAGGAGGATGCCGAGCAACGCGGCGGACGTGCCGGTGAGCCCGTTGAGGAAATTCTCCATGCCGGAGGTCGCGGCGGCCAGGGGACGGCCGAGGACCAGCAGCATCAGTCCGCCGGAGACGATCGTGGCCAGCAACGGGATGATCGCCACCGGCATGAGCCCGCGGACGAAGTCCGGCACCGGCCACCTGCTGATCCACAGCGCGACCAGGCCGGCGACGAGTCCGCCGACCAGGCCGCCGATGAACCCGGCGCCGGTGAGCACGGCGATTGCGCCGACGGTGAAGCCGGGCGCGATACCAGGGCGGTCCGCGATGCCGAACGCGATATAGCCGGCCAGCGCGGGCACCAGGAAACCGAAGGCGACGCTGCCGAGAGTGAACAGGACCGAGCCCAAGTAGATCCGCAGCCCGCCGTCGGGCATGTTCGCGAGCGAGTTGTTCAGGACGATGTCCTGGGCGTGCTCTGAGATCTGGTAGCCGCCAATGAGGAAGCCGAGCGCGATCAGCAGGCCGCCGGCCGCGACGAACGGGATCATGTAGCTCACGCCAGTGAGCAGGACCTGCTTGATCTTGCTGCCCAGGCCTAGTTGGCCGGACTCCTCCTGGTCAGGCTGGGCACCGCCACCGCCATGGACGGTCGCGGCATGGGGATTGGAAGCCGCGGCGACGGCCTCGGCCAGCATCTTGTCGGGCTCGTTGATGGCGCGCTTGACCCCCGACGCGATGACGGGCTTGCCGGCGAACCGCTCCCGGCCCTTGACGCCGACGTCGGTGGCGAAAATCACGGCGTCCGCGCCCGCGATGACCTCCTTGCTGAGCGCGGTGGTGCCGCTGGAGCCCTGCGTCTCCACGTGCAGATCGATGTCCGCGCGCTCCGCGGCGGCGGTCAACGCGTCCGCGGCCATGTAGGTGTGCGCGATGCCAGTTGGGCAGGCGGTGATCGCGACAACGCGGGGGCGGGTGGCCTCTGGCGTCGGCGGGGCTACGGGCGCTGCCGTGGCGGCGGCCGCGGGGGCCGGGTTGAGCACCTCGGTGACCAGCGCGACGATCTCCTGGGCCGATGTGGCCTCCCGCAGCGAGGCGACGAAGGCGGGCCGCACCAGGGCGCGGGCCAGGCTCGAGAGCAGCTTCATGTGCTCGGCGCCGCCGCTCTCGGGGGCTGCGATGAGGAAGACGATGTCCGCGGGGGCGTCGGGGGCGCCGAAGTCCACGGCGGGGCGCAGGCGCGCGAAGCCGAGGGAGGCGGTCCGCACGGCGCGGGAGCGGCAGTGCGGGATCGCGATGCCGCCCGGCAGGCCCGTTGCGGACTTGGCCTCGCGCTCCAGTGCGGCGGCGGCGAGCTGGTCCGCGTCGTCGGCGCGGCCGTGCTCGGCGAGCCGGGCGGCGAGCGCCCGGATGACCTCGGCGGGTGTCTCGCCCAGGGAGATGTCGAGCGACACCAGTTCAGGCGAGATGATGGCGGGCTCTGCGCCCGACGGTGTTTCGGTCATGGCCTGTTCCTCGTTTCCACGTGGCGGATATCGAGCGCGGTCACCGTGGTGGCCTCGCGGAGGGGTGTGACTTGTTGGGGTGTCGGCAGTTCCGTGCCGGGCAGGGTGACGGCGGCGGTTCCGTACGCGATGGCGGTGCGCAGGCATTCGGCGGGCGCCAAACCCTGGACCTCCGCCAGCAGGTAGCCAGCCAGGCTGGAGTCGCCGGCACCGACAGTGCTGCGCACAGCGACGGGCGGGGCCTTGCCCCAGTAGGCGCCCTCCGGCGCGACCAACAGCGCCCCGGCCCCACCGAGGGTGATCAGCGCACGCTCGACGCCGCGGCCGCGCAAGAGCAATCCGGCCTCGACGACGGGCCCGAGGTCGCCGCGGGCGGCCGCGGCCTCCAAGCCTTCGGGGTCCAGCCCCGTGAGCTGGGCCAACTCCTCGGCATTCGGCTTGATCAGGTGCGGTGCGGCGCGGCCGAAGCCTGCTGCGAGGCCCAACAGAGGGCCGTCCGAGGTGTCGACGGCGATCTTGCAGGGCAGCGCCCGCAGGGCGAGCACCGCCGCCGCGTACCAGGAGTCGTCGGTGCCCGGGGGCAGCGATCCGGACATGACGACCCAGTCCGCGCCTGCGGCCGCTGCGATGACCTCGGCCAAGAGCCTGGCCAGCACCTGGTCGGAGACCGCGGAGCCGGCGTCGTTGATCTTGGTGGTGGTGCCGTCGGGCTCGGCGAGCGTCAGATTGGTGCGGGCGGGCGCGCCGCGCTCGACGGGGCGGGACGGCGTGCCGGTGCGGGCGAGCGCGGCCAGCAGTGGGTCGCCGGCGTCAGCGGGGAGGATCGCCGTCACGGCCGCTCCCGCGGCATGGGCGACTCGGGCGACGTTGACGCCCTTGCCGCCAGGATCGACCCGGGTGCCGGTGGATCGCAGAACGCCGCCGCGCTGCAGGGGACCGGGCAGAGTGATGGTGCGATCAAGGCTGGGGTTGGCGGTCAAGGTGATGATCATGCCCGGATCACCTCCACTCCGCGCTCAAGCAGTTCCGCGGCCTCGGCGGGGTCGATGCCGGAGTCCGTCACCAGCACGTCGATATCGGACAACGCGGCGAAACGGACCAGGTTGTCCCGGCCGATCTTGGATGAATCCGCCAGCACCACAACATGGTTGGCGTGTTTGACCATCGCGCGTTTGATGGCGGCCTCCTCGGGGTCGGGGGTGGACAGCCCATGGCCTGAGCTCAGGGCGTTGGTGCCGATGAACGCGACGTCCACCAGAAGTGGCTCGACGGCGCTCAGCGCGTCCGGCCCCACCGCGGCCTGGGTGAGCCCACGGATCCGGCCGCCCAGCAGGTGGAGATTGGCCTCGGGGGCAGCGGCGAGGCGCGCCGCGATCGGCACGCTATTGGTGATCATGGTCAAGCGCCTGTCCGGCGGGATCAGCGAGGCCATGCGGGCAGTGGTGGTGCCGGCGTCGATGAGGATGGACCCGCCGACGGGTGGCAGGTAAGTCAGCGCGGCTTTGGCAATCGAGTTCTTTGCGCCGGACATCGACTTCTCCCGGTCGGCGAGCCCCTGCTCTGGGGCCGGGAGCAGGGTTACCGGCATCGCGCCGCCATGGACTCGGTGGATGAGCCCGGCGCGGTCGAGCACCGCGAGGTCACGCCGGACGGTCTCGGTGGTGACGCCGTAGAGCACCGACAACTCGGCTACAGACACCCGGACCCGACGGCCGATCAACGTCGCGATCGCCTGTTGGCGTTCCTCCGCGTACATTCCTGTGGCCGTCCATTCATGTCGTGTGATCTGGTGCGCCCGCACGGGCAGGTATTCTGTGTTTCGTTGCGTTAGGGCAGTACTTTGTATGTGTTTGTATTGTTTTACCCGTAGATGTGTTGACATGTCAATGGATCCCCGTAATCTGAGTCACAACTAGGGACGGATTCGCCCAACGGCGAGAAGAAGGAGTGCTGAGCATGGTGGACACCGCAGGGGCAGTTGTTCCGGTACGAATGCAGGGGACTCCTGTGGTGCCCGGCGTGGTCTACGCGCCCGCAGTCCGGCCAGCCAAGGCGAATCTAGAACTCGGCGCCGAGGGGGACCTGGCCGAAGTTGACCGGGCTCCGGAGTCCGAGCGGTTCCTGCTGGCCGCGAACGCGGTGGCGGAACGGCTGCGCCAGCGCGCCAGCCGGTCCAGCGGGGTGGCGGCGGAGGTCCTCTCCGCCAACGCGGCGATGGCGGAGGATCGGGGCTGGGCCGGTGCCGCCGCCGCCCGCATCGCAGGCGGTATGCCGGCGACGCATGCCGTCGTCGCGGCGACGGCGCAGTTCACCGCCATGTTCGAGAAGCTCGGCGGGATGATGGCCGAGCGGGTGACCGACCTGCTGGACGTGCGGGATCGAGTCCTCGCGGAGCTGCTCGGCGAGGCGGAGCCGGGGATGCCGCTGCCCGAGGTGCCCTCAGTGCTGGTCGCGGATGATCTCGCACCGGCAGACACTGCCGGCCTGCCGCCCGGAATGATCATCGGGCTCGCGACCGAGCGCGGGGGACCAACGAGCCACACGGCGATCATCGCCCGACAGCTCGGTATTCCCTGTGTGGTGGCGGTGCCCGGGCTCGGCGGGGTGGTCGCGGGCAGCTGGCTGCTGATCGATGGGGACACGGGCGAGGTCGTCGACGGCCCGGATCCAGAGGTCGCGCGGGTACGGGTGGCCGCCTCCGAGGTAGACCGTCGCGCCGCGGAGGGCTGGACGGGTCCCGGCCGGACCTCAGATGGGCATCCGGTGCAGTTGCTGGCCAATGTCCAGGACGGGCCGTCGGCGCAGGCATCGACGAGCAGTCCGGCCGAGGGGGTGGGGTTGCTGCGTACGGAACTCGCGTTCCTTGACCGGGAAGCCGAGCCCTCCATCGCCGAGCAGGCCGAGATCTACGGTCAGGTGCTGCATGCTTTTGACGGTCTCAAGGTGGTGATCAGAACCCTGGATGCCGGTTCCGACAAGCCGCTGCGGTTCGTCACCCACCCCGACGAGGCGAATCCGGCTCTGGGCGTTCGAGGGGTGCGGATCGCCATTGCCGAGCCACACATCTTGGAGCGCCAGCTCGACGCGATCGTGGAGGCGGCTAAGGGCGCGAGCGTCGCGCCGTGGGTGATGGCACCGATGATCGCCACCATCGCGGAGGCCCGGGAGTTCGCGGCTCAGGTGCGCGGACGCGGCCTGGTGGCAGGTGTCATGGTGGAGGTGCCGGCAGTGGCGTTGCTGGCGGACAAGGTCCTGGCGGAGGTCGACTTCGTCTCGATCGGCACGAATGACCTGGCGCAATACGCCATGGCCGCGGATCGGATGTCCGCTGAGTTGGCGAGTCTGACGGATCCGTGGCAGCCGGCGGTACTGGCGCTAATCTCCGCGGTCGCGGAGGCGGGCGGCCGGGCGGGCAAGCCGGTGGGAGTGTGCGGGGAGGCAGCTGCTGACCCACTGTTGGCCGGTGTTCTGGTGGGGATGGGTGTGACGTCGTTGTCGTCCGCCCCGACGGCGATCAGACCGGTCGGCGCCGCACTCGCCGCCGTAACCTTGGCCCAGTGCCAGGCGGCCGCGCGGGCGGCACTGGACACGGAATCTCCCGCCGCCGCCCGGGCGGCCGCGCTGGGCATCCTGCGCCCCTAGCGCGGCCACACGAGAGTTCCTGCCGGGTCAGACCTTGCGCATCACGGTGACGACCTTGCCGAGGATTGTCGCCTCGTTGCCTGGAATGGGGGAGAAGACGGGGTTGTGCGGCAGCAGCCATACCTCGCCCTTCTCCCGCTTGAAGGTCTTGACGGTGGCCTCGCCGTCGAGCATCGCCGCCACAATATCGCCGTTCTCGGCCACGTTCTGCTGGCGCACGACAACCCAGTCGCCGTCGCAGATCGCCGCGTCGACCATCGACTCGCCGATGACTTTGAGCAGGAACAGCGAGCCCGTGCCCACCAGCTCGCGGGGCAGGGGGAAGATCTCGTCGATGTTCTGCTCGGCCAAGATCGGACCGCCGGCGGCGATGCGCCCCACGACGGGAACGTAGGCCGGGGTCGGCATCGACTCCTCCTCCTCAACCTCGCCCGGGTGGTCTGAGACCACGGAGGCGCCGGTGCCGGGCATGGGCTCTAGTCCGCGGACATCCACTGCGCGTGGGCGATTCGGGTCCCGCCGGAGGAACCCCTTCTTCTCGAGCGACTGCAGCTGATGGGCTACAGAGGATGTAGACGCCAGGCCGACAGCATCGCCGATCTCCCGAATGCTCGGCGGGTAGCCGCGGGAGGCGATGGACTGCTGAATTACCTCGAGGACGCTGCGCTGGCGTGCGGTGAGCGACTCGATGGACTGGCGGCCCTCAGTTTTCGCATGGCCGGAGTTCTGCTTCGCTGCCGATGACATGGGGTGGGCCTCCTGGCTCTGGAGCCCCCGCTGAGGGACTCGTTATGGGGTGACACATTCCGGTGGAGCATGCGGACCATCGGGCCGGGCCGCCGTGGCGACTCTGGGACAACCCAGCAGGGTGGGCGAGCCCGGAGTGAATCGAACGCCGCGGATGCTGCTCGAAAATCCGTTGCCCTAAATGTAGCGCTAAAACCCCAGTTGGCCAAACATCTGTTCGACGTATGTCGCGTGAGCTACAGACTTTGTCAGAGGCGTGTGGTAGAACTTTCGAACAGGCGTTCATCGAATGGCTGGTCGAGTGGCTGGCCTGCCAGCCGGGCCGGACATTCGATCCCACACAGGAAAGTCGAGACCAGCATGAGTACTAGCACTATCTCGCGAAACGGCAATATACGTCGCGTCGCCGCAGGCCAGGGAGGCGACGTCCGAACGGCGACCGGGCAGGGTGTTGATCGCCAGCGATCCATCGACCAGTCTCGCCGCAACAGTCTGCACGAGGCGCGGACGGTCGAATGGCGGCGGCCGGTAGGCGTCGGAGGGGGCTATACCGGCACTGCGGCTCGAGTTTCCAGGGCCGGCCATCAACCGCCCCCCGCTCCGGCGGTGTCGAACACCTGGGTGGTGGCCATCGCAATTGCGGTGCTGCTCCTGGTCGGCGGCGCGGCCGTCGCAGTGCGCGGCATGGGCGTGATCGACACGTCGACGACGATCGCGGTCGTGCAGGTCGAGCCCGGTGACACCCTGGGAAGCATCGCCGCCCAGAACGCGCCAGGCCTTGCGGTGGGCGAGGCCGTGGGGCAGATTCGTGCCCTGAACAACATTGCTGGCATCGACGTGCGCGTCGGTCAGAGCCTGCGGGTTCCCGTCACCGCAGGTCGATGACTCCCAGTGTTGCCCCATAGTTTGACGCTCCGAGCGAGTAGTCGTCCGATCACAACATCTTGTACTCTTTATAGAAGATTGTGACTAGCAGTTGATGTGCCACCCCCTAGCGCATGCGGACTGCTACGACGAAGGAGTCGCTATGCACTGTCCGTTCTGCCGCCACCCTGATTCCCGTGTGGTTGATTCGCGGGAGGCGGAGGAGGGGCAGGCGATCCGGCGCAGGCGATCCTGCCCGGAATGCGGTCGACGGTTCACCACCGTCGAGACCGCAGTGCTGTCCGTGGTCAAGCGGAGCGGTGTCAAGGAGCCCTTCAGCCGGTCCAAGGTGATCCGGGGCGTGCGAAGCGCCTGCCGAGGCCGTCATGTCGATGACGATGCACTGAACGTGCTGGCCCAGAGGGTGGAAGAGGCGGTACGCGCGACCGGTTCGGCGGAGATCGCGAGCCAAGACGTCGGCCTCGCGATTCTGGGGCCGTTGCGTGACCTTGACGAGGTCGCCTATCTCCGATTCGCGTCCGTCTACCGGGCTTACAGCTCTGCCGCCGACTTCGAGAGCGAGATCCACGACTTGCGCGAGTACCAGAACGCCAAGGCCGCCGACGGGGCCGTTTCCGCGTCGAGCTGAACAATCGCGGCCAGCTGCCCCCGACATGACTGCGGGGGCCTACCCGGCTGAGTCCGTCGACGCGTCTAGACGGAGCTCCCGGCCCTGCCAGCGTGATCGCAGCCACCGATCGTGACTTGCCACCACGATCGCCCCCGGGCCGGTGCCCAGTGCCTCTTCCAGCTCGTCGCACAGCCGCGGCGAGAGGTGATTGGTGGGCTCGTCGAGAAGCAGTAGTTCGGGTGGCTGGGCCATCAGCAGCGCCAACTCCAGCCGACGGCGCTGACCGACGGACAACTCGCCGACCGCCCGGTCTTGATCCCAGGTCGAGAGCAGGCCGAGGGACTGCAGGGGCACGGATTCGGCGAGTTCCGTGCCGAGGGCCAGGTCGTAGATCTCGCGTGCGGTGCGGTCACTCCGATCAAAGGCGGTGTCCTGGGCCAACAGGCCGGTCGTCAGCCCCGGACGGCGCACCATCGTGCCCGTGTGACTGAGCGCGCCGGCGAGCACCGCGAGCAGAGTGGACTTGCCCGCGCCGTTCGTCCCCGTGACGAGAAGTCGTTCGGTGGGTCCGATGTCGAGACTGTCCATCGTCATCCGGCCCCGGACCCGAACGCCCCGCATGGTCACGACTGGCTCGCCCGGCGGGCCGGTGGTGAACGCGCCAGGGCTGAACCGCAGGGGCTGGGGAGGCTCAGCGACCTGGTCGCGTTCGAGTTTCTCAAGCCGGCGGGTGGCATTGCGCACGCGGCGCGCGATCTGGGTCTGCACGCGGCCGCCGGCATGGCCGTATCCCATTTTCTCGTTGTCCTGTTTGATGTTGTTCGGCGCCACCTCGTAGGCGGTCACCGCCGCGGCGTGGCGCGCCAACTCCAACTTCTCCTGCTCGTCGATGAAACGGCGCTGCCAGCGGGCCCGCTCAGAGGTCTTGTGCGCCAGGTAGGCGGTGTAATTGCCGCCATAACGGGTGGGGCCGTCCACCGCCGGATCGAGATCGATCAGGTCCGTGCAGACGGCGTCGAGGAAGGCGCGGTCGTGGCTGGCCACGACGACGACACCCGGGAGGCTGCGCAACTGCTCGGACAGGAATGTCGCCGCCTCGTCATCGAGATGATTGGTCGGCTCGTCGAGCAGCAGGGTCGACGGCCGCCGCACCAACAACGCCGCCAGAGCCAGCCGGCTGCGTTGCCCACCAGATATTGACGTGAGATTGCGATGATGCGGAATGTTTGCGAGACCGAGCCCGGTGAATACTATCTCGGCCCGCCGGTCCGCATCCCATACCTCGTGTCGCTGCGCGTGCTCGAGGCGTTCCGCGTATGCGCCGAGCACTTGGGGATCCTCGGGAGCATCCCCGAGTTCCTGTGCGAGCCTGTCGAGTTCGGCAAGGACCTCGCGTGCGTCCCGGAGCGCGTCGTCGAGGACATCACCGATGGTGGTGGCGTGGTCGAAGGAAATCTCCTGTGGCAGGAACCCGAGGCCGCTCGGTCGTTCCACACTGCCCGCGTCGGGCTCGTCCGTGCCCGCGAGCAGCCTCAGCAAGGTGGATTTACCGACGCCATTCTCGCCAATGAGGCCGATCCGGTGGCCGGGCGCCGCGGTGAGGGAGACGCCGTCGAGCACTCGTCTGGCCCCGAATGTGCGGACGAGACCGTGAGCGAGCAATGCTGGTACAGACATGGTGGACTCCTGGGTGTTGGTTCACCCGGCGTCGCCGAGGTCGTGTGCCGCAGTGGGGGCATCCACAGGCTTAGATCATCCGAGTGCGGCGATCGCCTTGATGATCCGCTTCTCGCTCACCGGTTGCGCCGTGCCCAACCGCTGGGCGAACAGCCCCACCCGCAGTTCCTCGATCAGCCAGTAGACGTCCAGCACCTGCGGACTGCTCGCCTTGGCCGGCGGACACGTGTCGAGGTAGTGCTGCAGGGCGCCGTAGACCCGGTTCAACGTGTGCATCCCTGAATTCTCGCGGGCCATCGCCGCGGGTGCCAGGCCCTTCGGCGCCGCCTCCAATCGTTGGGCCGCGGCTGCGAGGTATCGGGGAAGATGCGCCACGCGCGCGGCACCGGTCTCCAGTAGGAATCCCTGGTGGACCAGGTCCGCCACCTGGTCGCGGACGTCGTCGGCGGTGGCGGGATCCGCGGCGGGGAGCAGACGCTGGACCTGTGCCCACTGCTCGACCACCTGCGCTGCCGAGCGCAGAATGGCAGAGGTGCGGGGATAGAGGTCCGCGGCGACCGACTTGCGCAGGGCCTCGAATGCCGCGGCGTCCCGTACCGCGGGGCCCATGCCCATCAGCTCGTCGATCGCGCACTCGTGGGCCTCTGCGAGCAGCCCCGACAGGCCGCCAAACGGGTACTGGCTCAGCAACAGCCGGTAGCGGTTGTCGAAATCAGAGATCAGCATCTTGGGTGGCCCCGGCAGGGCGTTGAGCAGAAGTTGGCGGGTCCCGGCGCGCATGAGTTGCCGCTGCTCCGCCTGGGTGGCGACCACTCGGACGCCCACGGCGGCGGCGATTGGGGCAGCGGGTGCGGCCCCGGCCTTGCTGGCCTTGCCGGACGCAGACGCCTTCTGCGGTTCCACGGCGAGCGTGGGGTAGCCGATAACTTTCTGGCCGCCCACGGTCCGCGTCACCTGGTCCGGGATTGCGCCCAGCGTCTCCGAGGTCCACTCGAGGGTGGCGGGTCGGGCGGCGTCCAGGCCCTGGGCCGCGCTGGCGGCGCGAATCTGCTTCGCCAGCGAGTGCTTGAGGGCTGCAAGGTCTTTTGAGCGTCCCAGCTCGTGGCCGTCCGCTCCGGTCGCGATGAACCCCATGCGCAGGTGCGGCGGTAAGGCGTCGGGGACAAATTCCCGCGGCGAGATGGCGCAGTTGCCCAGGCGCGACAGCTCGCGCGCCAGCGCCGTGTTGAGCGGCTCGGTGCGCGGCTTGATCGAGGCCATCGCGGCGGCCGCGAAGTCGGGTGCGGGCACGACGGTCCGGCGGGCGGGCTTCGGGAGCGATTTGATCATGGCCGTGGCGAGGTCGAGACGCAGCCCCGGGACCAGCCAGTCGAAGCCGACAGGTTGGATCTGGGCTAGGAGCTCGATCGGGATCCGCGCGGTCACTCCGTCATCCGGGTGGCCGGGCTCGAAATGATAGGTCAGCGGGAAGCGGAGCTGGCCCTGCTGCCAGGCGTCGGGGTAGTCGGCGGAGTTGACCCGGTTGGCGTCATCGTTGGTGACGGTCTGCTGCTGGAAGCTCAGCAGATCTGGGTCGGCCTTGCGCGCCTTCTTCCACCACGAGTCGAAGTGGCGGGCGGAGACGACGGACTCCCCGACACGCTTGTCATAGAAATCGAATAGGTCGTCGTCCTCGACCACGATGTCGCGGCGGCGCGCCCGATGCTCGAGTTCCTCCATGGACTCGAGCAAGGCTCGATTGTGGTGGAAGAAATCGTGATTGGTCTGCCACTCGCCCTGCACCAGCGCATGCCGGATGAACAGGTCGCGGGACGCCTCCTGGTCGATCTGGCCATACGGGACCAGTCTCCTGGCGACGAGCGGAACCCCGTAGAGGGTGACCTTCTCGTAGGCCATGGCGGCGGCGCGCTTGCTGGACCAGTGAGGCTCGGAGTAGGAGCTCTTGACCAGATGCGGCGCCAACGTCTCGGCCCACTCCGGCTGGATCTGGGCGACGGACCGCGCCCACAGGCGCGAGGTCTCCACCAGCTCGCCAGCCATGATCCAGCGCGGGGGCTTCTTGAACAGCGAGGATCCGGGGAAGACAGCGAAGCGGGCCCCGCGCGCTCCCAGGAAGTCCTTTTTGTCACCCTCGCGCAGGCCGATGTGGGAGAGCAGCCCGGACAGCAGGGACTGGTGGATCGCGTCCTCGGAGGCGTCCACGGTGTTGCGGTCCCAGTTGAGCTCGCGGGTGATCTGCTTGAGCTGCCCATGCAGGTCCTGCCACTCGCGGATGCGCATCCAGTGCAGAAACTCGGTCCGACACATCTTGCGGAACTGGCTCGAGGACAAGGCATGCCGCTGCTCGCCGAGGTACTCCCACAGCCGCAGATAGGCCAGGAAGTCCGAGCCCGCGACATTGAATCGCGCATGCTGCTGGTCCGCGGCCTGCTGGTGCTCGGCGGGCCGCTCGCGGACATCCTGCATGGACACGGCGGAGACGATCACGAGCATCTCCCGCAGGCAGCCCTGGCGGTGCGCCTCGAGCAGCATCCGGCCCATGCGTGGATCGACGGGCAGCCGGGCGAGCGCTTTGCCGTTGTCGGTGAGGGTGTTGACCTCGCCGGGCTTCGTGGCGGCCACGATCGCCCCGAGCTCCTGGAGCAGGCTGACGCCGTCGCGCACCGCGCGCGAGTCCGGCGGCTCCACAAAAGGGAACGCGGCGATATCGCCCAGGCCCAGGGCGGTCATCTGCAGGATGACCGACGCCAAGTTGGTGCGCAGGATCTCCGGCTCGGTGAACGCCGGCCTGGAGTCGTAGTCCTCCTCGGAGTACAGGCGGATGCAGATGCCGTCGGCGACGCGGCCGCACCGGCCGGAGCGCTGGTTGGCGGAGGCCTGCGAGATGTCCTCGATAGGCAGGCGCTGGACCTTGGTGCGCACGGAGTACCGGGAGATGCGGGCGAGGCCGGTGTCGATCACGTACCGGATGCCGGGGACCGTGAGCGAGGTCTCCGCGACGTTGGTGGACAGCACGATCCGCCGCCCGGCGTGGCCGCGGAAGACCTTGTGCTGATCGGCGGCGGAGAGCCGGGCATACAGCGAGAGGATCTCCGTGTTGCGGAAGTTGCGCTCCCGCAAGGCGTCTGCCGCGTCGCGGATCTCGCGCTCGCCGGATAGAAACACCAGGATGTCCCCGTCGCCCGCCTTGAGCAGCTCCGTGGCCGCCTCGCAGATGGCGTCCAGTGGGTCGCGGTCGATTGTCTGCTCGCCCTGCTGGACCGTGAGCGGGCGGTACCGCATCTCGACGGGGAAGGTGCGGCCGGAGACCTCGATGATCGGTGCGGGGACGCCGTTGACACCGAAGTGCTCAGCGAAGCGCTGCGGGTCGATGGTGGCGGAGGTGATGATGACCTTCAGGTCCGGCCGGCGCGGCAGCAGCTGCTTGAGGTAGCCCAGGATGAAGTCGATGTTCAGGCTGCGCTCGTGGGCCTCGTCGATGATCAGCGTGTCGTAGCGCCACAGCATGCGGTCGCGCTGGATCTCGTTGAGGAGGATGCCGTCGGTCATGACCTTGACGAGAGTTTTGTCCGAGACGTGGTCCGTGAACCGCACCGTGTAGCCGATGGTCTCGCCCAGGGGGCGGTCCAGCTCCTCGGCGATGCGCTCCGCGACCGTGCGGGCGGCGAGGCGGCGGGGCTGGGTGTGCCCGATCAGCCCGCGCACGCCCCGGCCCAACTCGAGGCAGATCTTGGGGATCTGGGTGGTCTTGCCGGAGCCGGTCTCGCCGGCCACGATCACGACCTGGTGCTTGTCGATCGCGGCGGCGATGTCCTCGCGCCGCGCCGTGACGGGCAGCGATTCCGGGTAGGTGATCGGTGGGACGCTCGCGCGGCGGACCTGCACGGCCGACTGCGCGCGCTCGATCTCGGCGGCGATCGCGGTCAGCGCGTCCGGCGTGCGGGCCTTGTCCAGGCGTCGGCCCAGCCGGGACTCGTCGCGCAGGGTCAGGTCCGAGAGCGACCGGGCGAGGTCGCTGCGCCGGGGACCGGACTGGTTCCGGGGGCGAGACTGGGCGGCGGAGGAGTCCGCGGCGGCGGAGGGTGAGGTCGACATGCTTCCCCCAGGGTATCCAACGGCGGGCCCGGACCGCACATCTGCGAACCCTTGCCTGTTTTCCCGATACCGCCAGCGGTGCTGTGTGACGATATTGCGATGACCCAGATCACGGAGCCCGCGGCGCCGCCCGGGGCGGGAATAGTCCTCCGAGCCTTGCGGCTGGCGTTCGCGGCGCTCGGTATCCTGGCGCTCGCGTGGATCCCCGTGCGCAACCTTGACGTGGACGCGTTCTCGACGGCTAACTACTTCAGCTACTTCACGATACTAAGCAACGTGCTGGCTGTGATCGTGCTGGCGGGCGGGGCGCTGGCGGACCCCCGATCCACGGCCTGGCAGCTGCTGCGAGGCGCGACGACGGTCTACATGGTGATCACCGGGATCATCTACGCGGTGCTGCTCGCCAACGTCGATGTGATGCTCCAGGATGAGTGGATCAACGCGCTGCTGCACCGAATCCTGCCGCTGGTGCTCCTAGCGGACTGGCTCATCGCACCTCCCCGACGGCCCATCGACGACAAATCGAGCCTGGCCTTCCTCGCGTTCCCGCTGCTGTACGGCGCGTACACGCTGGTCCGCGGCCCCATCGTGGATTGGTACCCATACCCGTTCCTCGATCCGCGGGAGGACGGCTATCTGCAGCTGGCGATTGGGCTAGTGGTGTTGCTTATCGCGATGGTGTTCATGTCGCTGGCCGTGAACGTGGCCGGGCGGATCGCGGCGCGGTGGCGCTATGGCCGTCCCGCGCCGTCGCGGCTCCTGGGTGGATAACTTTCCGAGCGCTCCGGTGATCGGCCGCGATATCCTGAGGTGGCATGCTAGGAGTGAGGCATGTTGATTCGTCCGTGTCCCTGGGGTCGGGTGGAATGGCCGACCCCCCGACTAGTTTGCCGCTGTCCCATGGTTGACGTCGACCCGTTCCAGACACAGCGTGACGTGGGCGAAGATGTCCGGTTGGAGCTCGAGGCGGCCGGTTTCGAGGATCCGCAGGAGATTGGGCGTGGTGGGTTCGGCGTCGTGTATCGCTGCAGGCAGCCCGCATTGGACCGCGCCGTGGCGGTGAAGGTCCTCACCGCCGATATGGACCCGGAGAACAGCGCCCGGTTCTTTCGGGAACAGCGCGCCATGGGCAGGCTCACCGGGCACCCGAATATAGTCCACATCTTCCAAGTGGGGGAGACCGTCGGCGGCCGTCCCTACATCGTGATGGGATACCACCCGCAGGACTCGCTCGACGCCTGGATCCGCACGCGCGGACCGCTCTCGGTGGAGCAGACCCTCCGGCTTGGTGTGAAGATGGCGGGCGCGCTGGAGACTGCCCACCGAATGGTCATCCTGCACCGCGACGTCAAACCGGGGTATCTGCCGCCAGCTCGACGGGCTACCCCTCGCAATCGAGTTGGCCGCCGCCCGGATGCGCGTGCTGAGCGCGGAACAGATCCGGCAAAGGCTCGCCGATCGGTACCTGCTGCTGACGACGGGAAGCCGGGAAGCCCCGTCACGCCAGCAGACTCTGCGCCTGTGCATCGACTGGAGCTACGACTTGTGCACCGACCAGAAAAAGCTCATGTGGCACCAGCTGTGTGTCTTCGCGGGCAGTTTCGAGCTCGACGCGGCGGAGGACATCTGCGAGGTGCCCGGGACACACAACGTGCTGGACCTGCTGACATCCCTGGTCGACAAATCCATCCTGATCCGGGACGAATACGCGGGGGTCGTGCGATTTCGCCTGCTGGAGACCATCCGGGACTATGGCAAGGAGAAGGCGCAGCGTTCCGAGAACTACCGCGGTCTCCGTCGACGTCATGCGGATTGGTTCGAACGACTGGTGGCGCACGCGGAATCGGACTGGATCAGTGCGCGGCAGCTGGAGTGGACAGCGCGCTTGACACGCGAACAACCAAACCTGCGCGACGCGCCCGATGACGCGCCCGATGACGCATCTGGACAGGCGCTGCGCATCGCGTCCACGCAATTTCCGTTCTGGCTGTCCCGCGGCTTGCTCAACGAGGGCCGGTACCGGCTTGATCGCGCATTGCGGCGCCGCGGCGACCAGCCGCTGGCGGATCGGGTCAAAGCTCTGTACGCGGACAGCGTGCTCGCGGAAATTCAGGGTGACCTGGCGCGCGGACGAGAATTAGTGGACGAGGCGCGCGAGATTGGCGGGGGCGGGGGCGATCCCGTGGTGTCTGCGCGCATCGCTCATGCTGCGGGCCTGCTGGCACTCTGCAGCGGCGACCTGCCCGTCGCTGTGGTCGAACTCGAGCACGCGTTCTCCGCGTTCGAGGCCTGCGATGATCTGACCGAGCAGACCTGGATCCTCGTCATGCTCGGATTGGCTTACGAGTTGCAGGGCGACAGCTCGCGAGCGATGGACTGCCACGAGCGTGTCCTCGCGCTGACCGAATCGCGGGGCGAGTCTGTCTTCCGGTCGTATTCGCTGTGAGGTCTGTCCGGCCTTGCTGGTTCAGGGAAACACCAGCAAGGCCGGACAGCTGCTCGAGCAGGGGTTGCAACTGACCTGGATCGCGGATGAACCGCTGGCTGCCTCTGTTTGCCTGGAGGCCCTGGCGTGGATAGCCGCCACTGATAACCGCATGAGCCGTGCGGCGGTGTTGGCTGGCGCCGCCGAAGGGCTGGGACGCGCAGTGGGCAGCTCCTCGTCGGTCCTGTTCCACAATCTGCAGAAGTACCACGACAAATGCAAACAGTTGACCCGGAAGGCGCTGGGAGACAGAGAGTTCGAGACTCTTCTGCGAAAGGGAAATCACCTCGACCTTCAGGAAGCGGTCGCCTTCGCACTGGGCACGGACTCTTCGGCGGAGAAGTAAGCGCCGCGGCCGCTAGCGCGACGAGCAGCCGGCCTCAGCGGCGTGGGGACCGGACCCGACGCCGTAGCTGGCGGCCTACCCGCTCACGGGCAGTGCGCGGCTCCGGCTGGAGCGGCACCACTGTCCGGTCCGAGGCCGCCGCGGCCCGCGCATGGCGCTCATGCAGGCGGTCGCGGACCTCGTCTGGGGTGTACGCGCGGCGCTGGCGCTCCGCCCGCACGGCGACGGCGCCGGTGGCCGCGACGCCGACGACGCCGGCGAGGCCGAGAAGCTTCCAGACGGTGCTCGCGTTGATGGGCATCGCTCTAGGGTAGACGGATGAGTCCACGCACGCATGAGTCTGAGATCACCTTGGCCCGCGCCGTCGAGACCACCCGAACCGGCGACATCTGGATCTTCCGCGGACAGTCCGGGCCAGATCGCGCGATCCAGACCCTCACCAACAGCCCGGTCAACCACGTCGGCATGGCGGTGGTCCTCGAGGACTTGCCGCCGCTGATGTGGCATGCCGAGCTGGGGCATTCCCTGCAGGACATGTGGACTGGGCGCTTCCAACGCGGCGTGCAGCTGCATGATCTGCGCGACGCGGTGCTGGTGTGGGGCGCCAAATATGGCCAGCGGGCGTGGCTGCGGCAACTGGCGGAGCCGGTGACCCCGGAGCAAGAGGACGCGGTGCTGCGCACTATCGCCCGCCTCGACGGCACGCCGTTCCCGTCGACGGCCAAGCTCACGGCGCGCTGGTTTGGCGGCCGTGTTCCGCGGCTGCGCCGAGGAGGTGGGGACCGGGCGGCGCCGGGCATCGAGAGCGCGTACTGCGCGGAGGTCGTCGGCGTCACGTATGAGTCGATGGGGCTGATCGACGGCGCCCGCAAACCCAATTGGTATGACCCAGGCCGCTTTTGGAGTGGCGATCGGCTGCCGCTGGCAGATGGCGTGGAGCTGGGCGCGGAGATCGCGGTGCGGCTGGGGGAGTAGCTGCCGCCCTCAGAACGGCGAAATGCCGTGTGCGGGCACCGAATCGGTGCCCGCACACGGCATTGTTTTCAGGCTCGCGGCCTTAGACGTTGGCGCCAGCCAGCGTCTCGGCGGCGAAGATTGCCTGGGCCACACCCTGGACGGTGGCGGCGACCTTGACGGCCTCCCACACCTGCTCCTTGGTGAGCCCCTCCTTGCGGACGACGGCGTCGTGCGCGGCGGTGCAGTCGTGGCAACCGTTGATGGTCGACACGGCCAGGCTCCACAGCTCGAAGTCCGCCTTCTCGACGCCAGGGTTGCCGATGATGTTCATCCGCAGCCCCATGCGCACCGGGGTGTACTCGTCGCCGAGGTAGCTCTTCGCGCGGTAGGACACATTGTTCATGCCCATGATCGCGGCCGCGCCGAGCGCGGCGTTGTAGGCCTCGGCCGACAGGGTGTCGGCGGCCTCCTCGGCGATCTCACGCAGCACGGTGGCCGACTTCGTGGCGGCGGCGGAGGCGAGGAGCGTGCCCCACAGCTGCTGCTCGTTGAGCTCGGTGGTCCGGGAGAGCGTGCTCAGGTTGAGCTTGAGGTCCTTGGCGAACTCGGGAACAGAATTCTTCAGGTTCTCGATGCTCATGTTTAGACCGCCGCGGTGAGGAGCTCGCCGGCGTTGATCGTCGGGTCGCCCTTCTTCCAGTTGCAGGCGCACAGCTCGTCGGACTGCAGCGCGTCGAGGACCCGGAGGACCTCATCGACGTTGCGGCCCACGGAGCCGGCGGTGACGGACACGAACTGGACCTCGTTGTTCGGGTCGATGATGAACGTCGCGCGGTCCGCGACACCGTCGGCGTTGAGCACGCCGGTGGCCGTGGCCAGCTCGCGCTTGAGGTCCGAGAGCATCGGGAAGGGGAGGGTCTTGAGCTCCTCGTGCTGCGCACGCCACTGGAAGTGCACGAACTCGTTGTCGACCGAGGCGCCCAGGACCTGCGCGTCGCGGTCCGCGAACTCCTCGTTCAGCTTGCCGAACGCGGCGATCTCGGTGGGGCACACGAAGGTGAAGTCCTTCGGCCAGAAGAACACGACGCGCCACTTGCCAGCGTAGTCGTCGCTGGTGATGGTGGTGAAGTAGTCATCGGGCTGCTGGGCGTCGACCTCGGAGAGGTCGCCGCCGATGAGGGCGGTCATGTTGTAGGCGGGGAACTGGTCGCCAATGGTGAGGAGGGTCATGGTTGGTTCTCCTTTGTTGTGTGGACACGCCTGATGGCGCGTTCGGCAGTGCAGTTTGCGAAATTCATGAGCGTGAGGCGTCAGAGAAGATGGGTCGCAACCTGTGATCGGACGGTTGTCCACTGCCGGCCACGGCGACTGCTGCATCGACTCTCTCTCGTGCTCCGTCAACCACTATGCCCTAAAAGTTTCAAAAGGTAAAGCTCTTAGTTCCTGTAGACTAATAGGAATGACTGATAATAACTATCGGCCCACCCTCGCGCAGCTGCGCGCCTTTGTGGCCGTCGCGGAGTACCGGCACTTCGGCACCGCGGCCAATCACATGGGCGTGAGCCAGCCGACCCTGTCCCAGTCCCTCGCCGCCCTGGAGGCTGGCCTGGGCGTGCAGTTGATCGAGCGCAGCACACGGCGCGTCCTGGTGACCCCCGCGGGCCAGTCGCTGATGCAGAAGGCGCTGCTCACGCTCGAGGCGGCGGACCGCTTCGTCGCCGCGGCGACCGGCGCCGGCAGCGGGATGGTCGGCGCCCTGCGGATCGGGATGATCCCCACGGTCGCGCCGTATGTCCTGCCGAAGGCGCTGCCTGCGATCCGGGAGCGGTTCCCTGATCTGTTGCCGCACCTGGTCGAGGACCAGACGGTGCGCCTGCTGGAGGCGCTGCGGGCGGGACTACTCGATGTGGCGGTGATGGCGCTGCCCGCCGACGCCGTAGGGATGGCCGAGATCCCGCTATACGACGAGGAATTCGTGCTTGTGCTGCCCGCCGAGCATCCGCTGGCCGGCCAGGACGAACTGTCTGCGCAGGTGTTGCACGAGCTCCCGCTCCTGCTGCTCGACGAGGGCCATTGCCTGCGCGACCAGACCCTCGATTTGTGCCGGCTCGTGAACGCATCGCCGCTGCTGGGCGACACCCGGGCGACCTCGCTGGCCACCGTCGTGCAGTGTGTCGCCGGGGGATTGGGCGCCACGCTGGTGCCGGAGTCTGCGGTGGCCGTGGAGACCAGCAGCGGGGCGCTGTCCACGGCACGCTTCGCAAAGCCAGCGCCGGGCCGTGTGATCGGTCTCGTCTACCGAACCTCCAGCGGCCGCGAGGACGACTTCACGCTGTTGGCAGAACTGCTGCGCGATCAGGCCCCGGTCGAGAGCTGACGGTTAGCGGCCACGGCCCTTCCCACCACTTTTGCCGCCGCCCTTTCCGCCATTGGGGCGTCCACCCTTGGCCGGGCCACGCTGATTCGCCTTGCCGGAGCCCCCACCCTGCTTGCCGCGACCGGCCGGCGGGGCGGACTGCGCGCGCGCCTTCGCCTTCGCCTTGGCGGTGGGCCTCTCCTTGGGCGTCTCCGGCTTGCCCCGTGAGCTGTTGGCCGTGCGGCCGCGGACGATGCCGATCAGATCTTCCATCAGGTTCGATTCGGAGTCCTCGCGCCAGACCAGCGCCACCTGCGAGGTGGGCGCCTCCGCCAATGGGCGGAAGGTGAGGTCCTTGTGGTGGTGCAGACGGGCCAACGACTGCGGGACGATCACGACCCCGATGCCCGCGAGCACCAGATCAAATGCGTCCTGCGTGGTGGCGGGTCGCTCCAGCGCGGGTGTCCCCGGCAGGGATTCCGAATGGTCCTCACCCCAGCGCAGCGGATCATCCTGCGGGTGCAAGACGACCTCGCCCTCCAGATCCGCGAACGTGAGCTCCTCGCTGACGCTCAACACATGGTCCGTGGGCATCACCACAACGGTCGTCTCAATGTACAGCGGGATCGCGTGCAGCTCGTCGCGGTCGATCGGCAGCCGGACCAGGCCCGCGTCGACCTCCTTGCCTCGAGTAGCGGCCACCGCGGCCGCAGTGGCCAGACTCACCAGCTCGATCGGCACCCCGGGTATACGCTCGGACCACGTGCGCACCCACTTGGCGGGCATGACGCCGGGAACGTAGGCGAGGCGAAATTGCGGGACTTCCGGCTGTTCGGGCACGGGGCCAGCGTACCGGCTGCCGGGGTGTTGGCAGGACAACGCTGGAGGCCGTTAGGCTCTTGTCATGACGTCGAGCAAGAAAACCCAGATTTTGAAGCCCGCCACTGCGGCGAAGAAGCTCGGCATTTACCTGCCCGCAGCGCCGGAGTCGTTCCGCACCGAGCCCGTTACCCGCGAATCATTGGCCGCGCTGCTGCAGGATCCGCCGGTCTGGCTCACGGAGCTGCGGGCCACCGGCCCCCACCCGCGCCAGATCGTCGCCGAGAAGTTGGGGGTGTCCATCTCGGGGCTGGCGCGCTCCGGCCTGGATGAGGCGCTGACCACCAGCGAGATCGACGAGCTTATGGAGAACAGGCCGGATTGGCTGCGCCATGAGCGGGACGTGCAGGCCGGCGTCCGGTCCGAGGCCCGTCGCCTCAAGTCCGAGGCGACGGACCGCCAGACGACGGAAGCCGAGGCACCCAGCGAGGGCTGATCGAATTGACGCGAGAGGCCCGGCACATTCTCCATCGTGTGCCGGGCCTTTTCGTGCGTGCAGAGATCTGAGCGGGCTGCCGGACCGCAGCCCATGGCTCAGCCCTCGACCGCCTAGCCCTCGATGACCTCGATATCAGCCAGGACGACTTCGCCGATCGCGTCGGATGCCTCAAGGTCCAGCGAGGCCTCGAAGGCCCAGCCGTGGTCGCCGTCGGGGTCGGGCAACGTCTGGCGCAGTTCCCACACTCCGTCGACCAGCTCGGACTTGAACATGTGCGGGCCGCGCGCGTCGGGGCCGAGCGGGATGGGGCCGTACTCCTCGAAATACGGCAGCATGTCCTCCGCCCAGTCGCTGGCGGACATCCCCTCGTCGAGGGCCTCGAGCTCGGCCCAGCGGCGCTCGGCGACCAGGTGCACGCGGCGGAACATCGCGTTGCGCAGCATCACCTGGAAGGCGCGGGGATTAGTCGTGATGGACCGGGTGGTCTCCGTCGCAAAAGAGACCTGAGCCGGCCCGTCGAGGTCGTCGGGGTTGAGCAGCTGCTCCCACTCGTCGAGCAGGCTCGAGTCGACCTGGCGGATGAGCTCGCCGAGCCACTCGGTGAGGTCGTCCAGCTCGTCCGTGCCCACGTCGACCGGAACCGTTTGGCGCAGTGTGCGATACGCGTCCGCGAGGTAACGCAGCACGGTGCCCTCAGAGCGGGTCAGGCCATACCGTGAGATCAGGTCTGTGAACGTCATGGCCTGCTCGACCATGTCCCGCACGATGGTCTTCGGGGAGAGCCCGAACTCGCTGAGCCAGGGGTGGGATTGGCGGTAGGTCTCGTAGGCGGGCACCAGCACCTCCGCGAGGGGCTTGGGCCAGGTGATCTCCTCGATCAGCTCCATCCGCTCGTCGTACTCGATGCCCTCGGACTTCATCTCGTTGATCGCCACACCGCGGGCCGCATGCTGCTGGGCCATGAGGATTTGCCGTGGGTCGTCGAGGGTGGACTCGACGACGGAGACGATATCCAGAGCGTAGGTGGGGGAGTCGACGTCGAAGAGGTCGAATGCGGCGAGTGCGAACGGCGAGAGCGGCTGGTTTAGCGCGAAGTTGGCTTGCAGGTCGACGGTCAATCGAGCCCTCCGCCCGTCTTCATCAGGCTCGTCGAACTGCTCGACGACGCCGGCGTCGAGCAGGCTGCGGTACAGCGAGATCGCCCGCAGGATGTGCTTGCGCTGCTGCGGGCGCGTCTCGTGGTTGTCCTCGAGGAGGTGGCGCATCGCATAGAAGCAGTTGCCGGGGCGTTCAATAACGTTGAGCAGCATCGAGTTCGTCACGGAGAAGCGCGAGACCATTGGCTCGGGCGGGGCCACGATGAGCCGGTCGAACGTCGCCTCGCTCCAGGACACGAAACCCTCAGGGGGCTTCTTGCGGTGCACCTTGCGGCGTTTCTTGGGATCATCGCCGGCTTTGGCGAGCAGGCGGGCGTTCTCCACGTCGTGCTCCGGGGCCTGGACGACGACGGTGCCGAGGGTGTCGAACCCCGCGCGGCCGGCGCGGCCCGCGATCTGGTGGAACTCACGGGCGCGCAGTACGCGGGTGCGGACGCCGTCGTACTTGGTCAGTCCCGTGAACAGCACGGTCCGGATGGGCACGTTGATGCCGACGCCCAAAGTGTCGGTGCCGCAGATGACCTTCAGCAGGCCCTCCTGCGCGAGGCGCTCGACGAGGCGACGGTACTTCGGCAGCATGCCCGCGTGGTGCACGCCAATGCCGTGGCGGATCAGGCGCGAGAGCGTGCGGCCGAAGCCGGTGGTGAAGCGGAAGTTGCCGAGCGCGTCCGCGATGGCGGCTTTCTCGGCCTTGGAGCACATGTTGATGCTGGTCAGCGATTGCGCGCGCTCGAGCGCCGAGGCCTGCGTGAAGTGCACCACGTAGGCAGGGCACTGATTCGTCGTGGCCAGGTCCTGGATGGTCTCCTGGATCGGCGTGAGCACGTACTCGTAGGTGAGCGGCACCGGGCGTTCAGCGTCCGAGCCCACATGGGCGGTAGTGCGGCCGGTGCGCCGGGTCAGGTCCTTGACGAGGAAGTCGACGTCGCCCAGGGTCGCGGACATCAATAGGAACTGGGTGTGGGGCAGCTCGATCAGCGGCACCTGCCACGCCCAGCCGCGCTCGGGCTCCGCGTAGTAGTGGAACTCGTCCATCACGACCTGGCCGATGTCGGAGTCCGCACCGCCCCGTAGCGCGAGGTTCGCGACGATCTCCGCAGTGGCGCACACGATGGGCGCGGTCGGGTTCACAGCCGCGTCGCCGGTCATCATGCCCACGTTGTC
Organism: Tomitella biformata AHU 1821; assembly: GCF_000524475.1. Classification (GTDB taxonomy): domain Bacteria; phylum Actinomycetota; class Actinomycetes; order Mycobacteriales; family Mycobacteriaceae; genus Tomitella; species Tomitella biformata. The sequence goes on from NZ_BAVQ01000084.1 coordinate 61,883, forward strand.
GGCGCCGAAGATCTCGCACAGCGCGAAGAACTTCTCGGATACCAGCGCCTTGATCGGCGCCGTGTAGAACGAGCGCTTGCCCTGCGCCATGGCCACGAAGTGCGCGCCGATCGCCACCATGGACTTCCCCGAGCCGGTGGGGGTGGCGAGGATGACGTTGGAGCCGGCGACGATCTCCAACACCGCCTCGTCCTGCGCCGGGTACAGCGACAGGCCACGGGACTCGGTCCACTCGAGAAAGCGCTCGTAGAGCAAGTCCTCATCGAGCGGATCGGCGGGGACTAACTCGGTGAGAAGCACCAGGCCAGCCTAGGGGGTGGGCTCGCCGTCGGGCTCGCCGGTGTCTGGACGGTCATCCTGATCGTCTTTCGGGCCGCCCTCGGCATGTTCCGCCAGGAACTTCTCAAATTCCGCGCCGAGCTCGTCGCCACTGGGCAGATCGCCCGAGTCAGCGAGAAGAGAGGCCCTGCGCTCCTCCGCGGTGATGTACGCGTCGTACTGGTTCTCCAGCGCGGCCACGACACCCTCGACCTCCTCGTTGCCACGGATCTGCTGGTCGACCTGCTCGCGCACTCGGGCCGCGGCCTCGCCCAGGGCGGTCAGCGGGATCTGCAGCCCGGTGTTGTCGATGAGGCACTCGAGCATTTTCTGTGCCGCCTCCGGGTAGTCGGACTGCGCGAGGTAGTGGGGCACGTGCACGGCGAAGCCCAGCGTCGGATGCTCATGCTCGGCCAGGCGCAGTTCCAACAACGCGTCGGCGCTGCCGGGGATGGTGATCTCGCCGTCCCACTTTTGGTAGTCGCCGGTGACCTCGGTGTTGCTCGCGTGTGCGGTGACGCCGATGGGGCGCGTGTGCGGCACCGCCATCGGGATCGCGTTGAGCCCGATGGTGCGGGTGACGCCGAATTTCTCGATGAGCAGCCGCACAGCCGTGGTGAAGCGCTCCCAGCTCAGGTCGGGCTCCAGGCCGGAGAGCAACAGGAACACGGTGCCGTCGGTGTCGCGGATCGCGTGCAGTTCGAGTTTCGGCGTCGCGTAGCTGGTGAACTGATTGTTCTTGAACGTCATGACGGGGCGTCGCGAGCGGTAGTCGATGAGCTGATCAACGGCGAAGGCGGCCACGAGCTCAGTGCCGAGGACCTCCCGCAGATGCGCGGTGGCCAGCCGGACGGCGTGGCCCGCATCGGTGAAGCCCTCTAGGCCGTGCACCAGGATCAGCCCGGCGCCGTCGTCTGACGTGAGGTCGGGAACCGGGAACTCCAACTCGTACATGCCGGACGACTCGTCCAAGGCTGTCCCCTTCCTCATTGATTGCTCGTGGCGGCAGCGGTTCTCCCGTTGCCCGGCCGCGGTGCTGCCTGTGCCCTCGTCGGAGTCGACGAGAGGTGCGTGAACCGATCCATTCGGGTCGCCTATGCCATGATCCGACGACCGTGGCTCTATCGTAGGGGACGAGTGGATCGGCTCGTCCCACACCGTCGCGGAGCGCATGCGGTGGGAATCGGAGGCACTGGGTGGTAACAGTCGGCGACGCGCGGCAATCTAGGCGTGATGCGCCCCCAGTCCGTCGCGTGCGGTCGGCGCTGGTCGCGGTCGCCGCGCTCACCGCCGTCAGCCTCAGCGGCTGCGCCACGGTCCTCACCGGGGTGCCCTCGCCGACTCCCGGAGGGCCGGTGCCCGCGGCCGTGGACACGAGCGATCTGGGCGCGCTGCTGATCGGGCCAGCGGACTTCCCCGAGGGCTATTCCGTCCAGGTGCTGGAGTATCGGGACGCGGTGCTGGCCTCTGGAGACCTCAGCGGGGTCAGCCGCGAGGCACGCAGCAATCCCGTGCGCTGCCAGCCGTCGGCCACACCACCGGGGGAGCAGGACCTCGCGATGGTCTCCGGGATGGGCGCAGTGGACCAGTCCACGCTCGCAGTGGTGTTGACGAGGACCGACGAGAGCGTCAGCGAGGCGAAGGAGACGATCGAGCGTTGCCTCGATGTGGTCTCGGACCAATATGGGGTGCAATCGCGCATCGTTCGGACGATGTTGGCCTCGCCGACGACCGGCACGGCAGGCGAGTTCGGCTACTCCCAGACCGTCAGCTCCGGATCCGGCGACGTGTCCGTCGAGCAGCACTCAATCACGCTGGTGACGCAGGTCGAGGACGTGCGGATCGCGGTCACCGGGATGTCGCAGCGCGGTGCCGAGGTGGACCGGTCGGCACTGGAGAATGTCCTCGCCGCGGCGGTCGCGAAGGTCCGATAGCACCACCCACCGACATTTCTCGGGGCCATTCCTGGGTGGCACCCGTCGTCGCACGGGGTTATCCACATCTGCTCCGCAATTCACAGGCGGCTGGAAAATGCCAGTTCGAGGACCTGGCGCGGCGGCGTGAGCCGGGATGGTCATGGCATGACTACTTCAGCCTCACCCCAAGACCCTGAGACCTCAGCCCAAGGCGGTGGCCCCGTCGGCGGAATCCAGCGGACGCTCAAACTCCACGACCCCGGCGAGCTGCTCGCCGCCATCCCCGCCCTCCTGGGATTCGTCCCGGAGGACTCGCTGGTGATCGTGTGCCTCGGCGGAGAGACCGACAACAGTGTGGAGATGGTCGTGCGCCACGACCTGGTGTCCTTAATCGCGGAGCCGGACCGGATGCTGGCGCTCGCCGCGCAACTGCAGGCACTGTTCGAGGAGGCCGACGTCGGCACCGTCTCCTTCGCCGTCCTCGATAGCGACTGGGCGGCGGGCGAGTCCCGGGCCTGGCACCGTGAGCTGATCGCCGACATGGGCGCGCTGCTCATGGCCGGTGGCGTGCAAGTCAGGGGCGCGCTGTTGGCCCGCGAGATCGCGTGCGGCGCCCCGTGGGTCAGCGTGCTCGATCCGCGGGCGGGGGATATCCCGGACCCGATGGAATCGGCGGTGGCCGCCGCCCACGTATACCAGGGGCGCATGATTCGTGACAGCCGTGCGGAGCTGGAGGCGGCTATCGCGGCCGGGCCGCGGGACGCGCTGGCCGCGATGGCCAGCCATCTCCGTGAGGCTCGGGCGGCGGCGGCCGTGCGCAGGAGCCTGGGCGGGAGGCTGGCGCTGCGCGCAGAGCTGGAGTCGGTGCTCACTGCCGTGGCCGGGGTGGACTCGGGCGAGCTGCCAGATGACCCGGAGTACGCGCGGTTGGCCGTGTCGATCTCCTGCCCGGAGGTGCGGGACGCGCTGCTCTCGCTGGTCTGCTGCGACCAGGCGTCGGCCGCAGAGCGATTGTGGACCCTGATGGGTCGCGCGCTGCCCAACCCCGAACGGGCGGACGCCGCCGCGCTGTGCGCGGTGAGCGCCTATGCCCGGGGCGACGGGCCGTTCGCCGGGATCTGCGTGGACGCGGCCCTCGACGCCAATCCGGAGCATCGGCTGGGGCTGCTGCTCCGCCAGGCGCTGGACCAGGGGATGCACCCGGACCGGATTAGGACGCTGGCCGAGGTCGGCCAGGAGTGTGCGGCCAGCCTCGGTGTGTTCCTGCCTGTGCCGTGACGGCGGCTACCGACGTGCGGAATGGGCGCGGGGCCCGAGTTCTTGGATGAAACGCCATGCGTCCGTGACGATCTCGTCGAGGTCCGTGTGCGCGGGCCGCCACCCGAGCTCGTCCATGGCCAGTTGGCTGGAGGCGATAAGGACGGCGGGGTCGCCGGCGCGGCGGGGCGCGTCCTCGACCGTGAAGTCCCGGCCGGTGACGCGTTTGCAGGACTCGATGACCTCGCGGACGCTGAATCCGGCACCGCTGCCGAGATTGAAAATACCGTGGGTGCCGGGGCGTGCCTGCGCCAGCGCCATTGCGTGCGCCTCCGCGAGGTCGAGGACGTGGATGTAATCGCGCACCGCGGTCCCGTCGGCGGTGGGCCAATCGTCGCCGAAGACGGAGATCTTATCCCGATGCCCCAGCGCGGCCTGGAGCACCAGCGGGATCAGGTGCGTCTCGACCTTACGATTCTCCCCGGCGTTCCCGTAGGCGCCGGCCACGTTGAAATAGCGCAGGCTGATCGCGGCGAGGTCATGCGCGTGCGCATAAGACGTGATGGCGTGGTCGATTGCCAGTTTGGTGGCGCCATACGGATTGGTCGGTGCGGTGGGCGCGCGCTCCGTGATGGGGACGGACTCCGGCTCGCCGTAGGTGGCCGCGGTCGAGGAGAAGACCAGGCGGGGGGTGCGGGTGGCGCGCATCGCCTCCAGCAGCGACAGGGTCGCGACCACGTTGCCCCGCCAGTACTTCTCGGGCGCCTCGACCGATTCGCCGACCAGGGACAACGCCGCGAAGTGCAGCACGCCGTCGAAGTCCCCGCGAGCGAGCACCCGGTGCGCGTCGGCCCCGACTTCGCCTTCGACGAACTCAACGCCGGCGGGCACGGCGTCCCTGTTGCCGGTGGAGAGGTCATCGAGCACCACCAGATCATGGCCGCGCTCGGCGAGCAGTGTCGCGCAGGCGCTGCCCACATAGCCGGCGCCGCCGGTGACGAGCAGTCTCATGGGCTGCTGGGCACGTCCGATCGTGGTCATCCCCGTCAGATCGTCTCGACCTGGATGGCGTGCGCGAGGTCCTCGGGGAGCACAAACGACTCATGCCCAGCCGCGGTGATGGTGACGCCGGTGGGCCCGTTGACGACGCTGACGCGGGCATTGGGGACCACGCCGACCTCACGCAGTCCGGAGAGGACATCGACATCGACCTGGACGTGCTCTGCGAGACGCCTGATAACCACCGCGACGGGGAGGCCGACAGGCAGGTCGCTGAGCCGCTGCAGGTGCAGGATGGACTTCGAGGCCGCTACCGCGCCCAACTGCGCCAGGCCTGGGATCGGGTTGCCATACGGCGAGGTCGTGGGGTGGTTGAGCACCTGGACCAGCCGACGTTCGACCTCCTCGCTCATCACATGCTCCCACCGGCAAGCCTCCGCGTGGACGTCCTCCCAGTCCAGGCCGATGACGTCCACCAGTAGGCGCTCCGCGAGGCGGTGCTTGCGCATGACGGCGACGGCGAGGTTGCGACCCTCCTCTGTCAGCTCGAGGTGGCGGTCCTCGGCGACCCAGATCAGGCCGTCACGCTCCATGCGGGCGACCGTCTGGCTCACCGTCGGGCCACTCTGCTCAAGGCGCTCCGCGATGCGTGCGCGCAGCGGTACGACACCTTCTTCTTCCAGCTCGTAGACCGTGCGGAGATACATCTCCGTGGTGTCCACCAAATCCTTCACTCTGGGCTCCCCTTCGTCAGGTGCAGTCTACCGGCATGGTTGCCTATCGGATGGGTGACCGGCACGCAGAGACCGCCGCCGGAGTCCGGGTGGACAGGGCGCTCTGTCGTACAGTCTGCCAGGCTCGGATGCGGGCCAACTGCGGCCGCTGCGGGAGGCGGGCAAGTAGCGTCAAGGTATGTCTCCGAATTCCTCATCCAGGCTGGACGCCGCGAACGGCGGTTTTGTCCTGGGCCCCGGTGCCAAAAGGCTGGATCCGACGGTCATTTGGTCCGCCGACTACTTGTCCTATCGGTTGAGTGAGGCGCATCCGATGAATCCGGTGCGGCTCGACTTGACGATGGCCTTGGCAACGAGTCTCGGCGTCCTAGACGGTGTCGAACCGGTGGCGCCGAAGATTCCGTCCGACGGCGAGCTGCTGCGCATCCACACTCAGGGCTACATCGATGCGGTCAAGAGCCCGCAGGGTCGCATCGAGTTTGGGCTGGGCACAGACGACAACCCCATCTTCCCCCACATGCACGAGGCGAGCGCGCTGCTGGCGGGCGGGACCCTGGCGGGCGCGCGGGCGATCGCCTCGGGCCAGACCCGGCGGGCGGTGAACATCGGGGGCGGCATGCATCACGCGATGTCGGACCACGCCGCGGGTTTCTGCGTCTACAACGACTGTGCCATCGCGATCTCCTGGCTGCTGGACAACGGCTACGACCGGATCGCCTATATCGACGTCGACGTGCACCACGGCGACGGGGTGCAACGGGCGTTTGCGAACGACCCGCGTGTGATGACCCTCTCGATTCATCAGCATCCCGCGACACTGTGGCCGAACACCGGCTGGCCCGCGGAGGTTGGCCGCGGCGCCGCCGAGGGCAGCGCAGTGAACATCGCACTGCTGCCGGGCGTGTCGGATCCATTGTGGTTGCGCGCCTTCCACGCGGTGATCCCCGGCGCGGTACGCGCGTTCAAACCGCAGATCATCGTCAGCCAATGCGGGGTGGACAGCCACCGAGAGGACCCCCTTGCCGACCTGATGCTGACGATCGACGGCCAGAAGGCCGCGTTCCTCGCGATGCGCGACCTTGCGGATGAGTTGTGCGAGGGCCGCTGGCTGGCCGTCGGCGGCGGGGGCTATGGCCTGGTGCGGGTGGTCCCGCGCGCCTGGACGCACCTGATCGCCGCGGCGCTGGACATCGACATCACCGCGGACACCGCCACCCCGGAACAGTGGCGCGAGACCGCGATGACCCTGGGTGCGAGCCTGCCGAGGGAGATGATGGAGGGCATCTCCCCGCCCGAGGTCATGGGCGACGGCGGGGACATCGACTATCTGGCCTGGGACGGGCTCTCGGAGCCGCTGCGCTTGGCGCCCCAGAGCGAGATGACCCGAGAAGAACGTGATCTCGCCCGTGTCGACTCGGCGATCGCAGACACACGCAACAACATCTACCCGCTGCTTGGCCTCGATCCGGAAGATCCTCGTGACTGACATCGATCAGAAGAAGACCCCCACTACCCACACGGCGGCCCCCAGCTCGGCGCCGTACACGTTCCCACAGCACTGGGCTGCCGACGTGCTGGCCTCGGACGGCCGAGCGGTGCGCCTGCGGCCGATGACGCCCGCCGACGGCGAGCAGCTCGTGGAGTTCCATTCCGAGCTTTCCGAACGGACCCGGTACCTCCGATATTTCGGGCCCTACCCGACGATGTCGGCAAAGGACGTCGCGCACTTCACCACCGTGAATTACACATCCCGGGTGGCGCTGCTGATGGAGTTGGGCGACAAGATCATCGCGGTCGGCTCCTACGAGGGCCTAGTGGAGGTGGGCGACGGCAAGTCCGCGGAGGTCGCGTTCGTCGTCGCCGACAGCCACCAGGGCCGCGGGTTGGGCCCGATCCTCCTCGAACATCTGGCGGGGGCGGCGGCGGAGAACGGGCTCGACCGCTTCGTCGCCGAGGTCCTCGCCGAGAACCGCCACATGGTCTCGGTGTTCCGCGAAGCCGGATACCAGGTCAAGCGCAGTTATGACGGTGGCGTTGTGCACCTGGAATTTGATATCGACCCCACTGAGGCACTGCTGTCCGTGCGCAATGCCCGCGAGCGCGCGGCAGAGGCACGGAGCGTCCGAAACGTGCTGAGCCCCAAATCTGTCGCCGTCATCGGCGCCTCCGCGGACCCGTCGAAGGTGGGGCACGCGGTACTGGCGAACCTGCTCGGCGCGGGCTTCACCGGGCCGATCTACCCGGTCAACGACGAGCACCGCTCAGTGCGCGGCGTCCGCGCCTACGCCTCCGTCCGGGAGATCCCGGACGATCTGGACCTCGCCGTGATCGCGGTGCCGGCGCGCGCGATGGACTCGGTGCTCGACGACTGCCTCGCGAAGGGCGTCAAGGCCCTCGTGATCGTCTCGTCCGGCTTCTCCGACAGCGGTCCGGAGGGCCTGGAGCAGGAGCGGCGGCTGGTGCACGCCGCCCGTGCCCACGGGATGCGGGTCGTGGGCCCGAACGCCCTCGGCGTGGCGAACACCGACGCTGCCATCGGCCTGAACTCGACGCTGGCCCCAGTCCTGCCCGGCCGCGGCCGCATCGGCTTCTTCTGCCAGTCCGGCGCCCTGGGCATCCAGATCCTCGACGGCGCTGCGAAACGCAGGCTGGGCCTGTCGACGTTCGTCTCGGCGGGCAACCGCGGCGATGTCTCCGGCAACGACGTCCTGCAGTACTGGGACACCGACCCGGACACCGACGTTGTCCTGTTGTACCTGGAGAGCTTTGGCAACCCGCGCAAGTTCTCGCGGATCGCGCGCCGAGTGGCCCGGGGCAAGCCGATCGTGGCGGTCAAGAGCGGTCGCCACGCCGTGCCGCCGGCGCTGGCGGCCACCGGCGTGGAGATCGACGACGCGACGGTGCGGGCGCTGTTCGAGCAATCCGGGGTGGTGCAGGTCGACTCCATCGCCCAACTATTCGACTGCGCGGGCCTTTTCGCCTACCAACCGCTGCCCGGGGGCCCCCGTGTGGCAGTGGTGGGCAACTCGACGGCGCTGGGGGTGCTGTCCGCGGACGCGGTGCGTAGCGAGGGCCTTGTGGTCGGCGAACCGGTGGACCTTGGCGCGACCGCCAGCCCCGAGGAGTTCGGCGACGCGGTGCGGACGGCGCTGGCCTCCGACGAGGTGGACTCGGTGCTGGTGGTGTTCGTGCCGCCGATCGCTGTGGAGGCGCAGCCGTATGCCACCGCGTTGCGTGATGCCGCGTCGGGTGCGGCGAAGCCGGTCTTGACGACGTTTCTGGCAGAGGAGGGCCTCTCCGAGATGCTCTCGGTGCCGGGCGAGGACGGCAACCCGCAGTGGGGCTCGGTGCCGTCGTACCCGGGGCCGGAGCGCGCGGCCCTGTCGCTCTCGCGAGCCTGGCGCTATGCCGCCTGGCGGCAGCTGCCGATGTCGGCGATGTCGCGGCCCGCGGGCATCGACGAGACCGAGGCCCGCCGGCTCGTGGCGGACTGGCTGGAGCAGGAGGGTTCTCGCTGGCTGGTAGAGGCCGAGGTCACCGCGCTGCTGCGGTGCTACGGCATCGATGTGATCCCGTACCACGAGGTCGACGGCGCGGAGGCGGCGGTGGCCGCGGCGATTGAGATCGGCTTCCCCGTGGCGGTGAAGGCACGTGATGAGGGTTGGCGGCGCCGGCCGGACCTCGTCGGCGTGCGGCTGGACCTGTGGAGCGCCGACGCGGTTCGATCCGCGGTGGAGGCGCTCACGGAGCTGACCGGAAGCTCCGTGGTGATGGTGCAGACCATGGCGGACAAGGGCGTCAACTGCGTGCTCGCGGTACAGGACGACCCCTCGTTCGGCTCGGTCATCTCCTTCGGCCTCGCGGGCGTGATCTCCTCGCTGTTGGGCGATCGCGCCTACCGGGTGCTGCCGGTGACCGAGGACGAGGCGCGGGCGCTGATCGACGCGCCCAAGGCCGCCCCGCTGCTGCGCGGCTATGGCCCCGGCGAGCCGGTGGATCGTGAGGCGCTCGTGGACCTGGTGCACCGGGTGTCCTCGTTGATCGACGATATTCCTGAGGTCCGCGACCTCGCGTGCGACCCCATCCTCGTCGCGACAGCCGGCGCGACAGTGGTGGAGGCGCGGGTGCGGATCGGCGCAGAGCCGCGTGCAGTCGACCTGGGGCCGCGCCGACTTCGCTGAGACGTCCACCAGCTGAGGTGTCGACCGCTGAGGGGGATACGCACAGACGGCGGCCCGGGAACCTTCCTCAGGTTCCCGGGCCGCCGCGTTCTGGTGGTGGTCCAGCAGCTGGTGTGCTGCTAGCTGGCGTAGGCGCGGAGCCGCTCAGCGCGGTCGCCCTGGCGCAGCTTGCCCATGACCTCGCGCTCGATCTGGCGCACCCGCTCGCGGGAGAGCCCGAAGAGCTTGCCGATCTGGTCGAGGGTGCGGGGCTGGCCGTCGTCGAGGCCGAAGCGCAGCCGGATGACCTGCTGCTCCCGCTCATCGAGGGTCGAGAGTACCGAGCGGACATCCGAGTTGCGCAGGCTGGCGATAACCAGGGACTCGGCATCCGTCGCGTCGGAATCCTCAATGAAGTCGCCCAGGGGCGCTTCCTCGTCGGAGCCCACCGGCATGTCCAGGCTCACCGGATCGCGGCTGTGATCGAGCAGGTCCGCGATCTTGGCCTTCGGGATGCCGGACTCCTCGGCCAACTCGTCGTCGGTGGCCTCGCGGCCCAGTTGCTGGTGCAGCTCGCGCTTGATGCGGGCGAGCTTGTTGACCTGCTCCACGAGGTGGACAGGGAGCCGGATCGTGCGGCCCTGGTCTGCCATTCCGCGGGTGATCGCCTGGCGGATCCACCAGGTGGCGTACGTGGAGAACTTGAAACCCTTGGCGTAGTCGAACTTCTCCATGGCGCGGATCAGGCCGAGGTTGCCCTCTTGGATCAGGTCGAGCAGTGGCATCCCGCGGCCGGTGTAGCGCTTGGCCAACGAGACGACGAGGCGCAGGTTCGCCTCCAGCAGGTGCTGGCGCGCGGCCTGGCCCTCACGGACGACAACGGCGAGCGCGCGCTTGCGCACGGCACCCAGACGTGGCCTTGTCTCCAGCTGATACCGGGCATAGAGACCAGCTTCGATGCGCTTGGCCAACTCGACTTCCTCGACTGCTGTCAAGAGTGCGGTCTTGCCGATGCCGTTGAGGTAGACGCGAACCAGGTCCGCGGACGGGCTCTGGGCGTCAAGGTCGGCCTTGCTGATCGCGCGCGGCCTAATGCTGGTCGAAGCGGGGCTACTCATAGCGTGCCTCCTGATCGGTGGTGTCTCATAAGGTCCAACGCCCCGGTAGGGGCAAATAGTTCCCTTAGCTACTAAGAGACAACACCGGTGACCTGTGCAAATATGTCAAAGTCCCTGAGAGGTTCCTGAGAGTATCCGCCGATCACGCAAACGGCGCCCGAACTCAGGCGGCGGGCCGCAGCAGGCCATGGCGCAGCAGCGACTCGACCAGCACGCTGGCGCCGGCGAGCAGCTCGTCCGCGTCGATGCCGTGCGCGGTGGCGAGTAGGTCGACAATTTGCCACAGCGGCAGCTCGCCCCGGCTCAGCCCCGCGATGATCGCCAGGCCCAGCTCGTCCACCTCGTGCTGCCAGGCGGGGCCATCGCCGCGGTGTAGGCGCGCCACCACCTGCCGCCACGGGCCGTCGGCCGGGCTTGCTGAATCGGCGTTGGTGTCGGTGGCGGGCAGATACACCCGCTCGAGCGCGGTCGCGTCGTCCAGGCGTAGGAGGTTGTCGACGACGCTGTGCTGGCGCAGCCAGGCCGCGCGCCGCAGGTAGTCCACCGCCTCGGGGCCGAGGGGGTCGCTGAAGCCGTGGCGGAGGTCCTCCGCGAGGATCGAGGTCGGCTCGTCGGTGCGCTGCAGGTATACGAATCCGAAGCCGATGCCCTCCACGCCCGCGCGCTCGAAGTGCGCGAGCCACCGCTCTGCCTGCTGCGCGGCCTCAGGGTCTCGGGGGTCGAGTCCGGCGTCACGCATCCAGGTGCCCACATACAGCGCGGGGTCGGCCACGTCGCGTTGGACGATCCAGGCCTCGACGCCGTGGTCGGGGAGCCAGGCGGACACACGTGCGCGCCAATCCTCGCCGCGCACGTGCACCCAGGCCGCCAGCATCGACGCGATCCCGCCGGGATTGAGGTGGTCGGCGGCCTGCCCGAGCATGAGCCTGCTGGCACCGTCTAGGTCCAGGCCGGAGTCCCGGTAGACATGCGCGATATCGCCGCTGCCGACGACGAACGGCGGATTGGCGACCACACGGTCGAAGGTGCGGCCCGCGACGGGCTCGAACCACGAGCCGGCGTGGAACTCGATCTCGAGCCGGTTGATCGCGGCCCCGGCCCGGGCGAGGAGGATGGCCCGCTCGCTGATGTCGGTGGCGGTCACGGAGTCCGCGTAGGAGCGCGCGTGCACGGCCTGCACGCCGCAGCCGGTGCCGATGTCGAGGACGGTGAGTCGCCCGTCGGGGCCGGCGGCCACAGGTTCACCACGCGGGGGAGTGGCCTGGAGCAGGGATAGCGACGCGTGGCCGACGCCCAGGACATGCTCCGGGATGGTGTCACGTCGTCGCATGCTGTCGTCGAGGTCCGAGAACAGCCAGCGGTTGCCAGACCCCATATCGATGGGCCGAACGTCCAGCGCGGCTTCGACGCCCCCGGCGGATTCGGCGAGCAGTCCCGCGGCCAGGGCCCGGTCGACGGGGAGCGGCGCGAGCGCCGCCTCGACATCGGCGCGGGGGCATGGATCGCCGATCAGCAGCAGACGGACCAGGGTTGAGAACTCGCCGGTGGCCGGCAGTGCCCGGCGGACCGGCACCGCCTCGCCACGGCCGAGAGCGGCGTGCGCGTCGCCGCCGAGCGTGGCGAGCAGGGTGTCGGCGTCGTAGCCGCAGCGGACGAACGATTCGCGCAGCAGCGGCGCCAGGTCGACGAGGTCGTCGGAGATCGTGGGCATACCCACGATCTTGGCACTAGCCCTCGATCGTCGGTGGGCGGTGCCCCTCAAGCTGCCGGGCGATAGCGTCTAGGTCCTGCGCCGGGCGCTCATAGCGGCGCAGGCGGTCCTTGCGGCGCGGCGGGGCGTCGTTGGCGATGAGCACGGCCATCCAGGGCAGGGGGATGGAGACGGCGATGATGATGAGCGCGACCCAGGTCAGGTTCCAGGTCATGTAGACGATGACGGCGATGACAAGCGCGGGGATGCGGAACGCCATCATGATGGTGTATTTCCGGATCCGGACCCGTTGCTGGGCTTCGAAGGAGTCCTCAGCCTCGGTGATCAGGGGGGGATGCTTGCCTGCTCCAGGGTCGGAGACATTAGCCGCTGATCCGTCGAACCCGCCTGCATTAGCCATATGTCCACTCTCCCACTCCTCGGCCGCGAGCGCACTATCCGGGGTGACGCTGGACCATCTTGGCGCAGGTGGGGCATTATAGGGGGGTGAGTACTCAAACGACTGAGCGTCCAGACGTCAACACCGACGAGCGGACCGACGACGATACCCCCAAGGTCTTCCACTACGTACGCAAGTCCAAGGTCGCGGAGAGCGCGGTGATGGGCACCCATGTGGTGGCGCTGTGCGGCGTTGTGTTCGCGGTGACGAAGTCCCCGAAGCCCGATTCCCCCGTGTGTGCGGACTGCAAGAAGGTCTACGACGGATTGGCGCCTGGCGGCAGCTGATCCTCGAGTTTCCTACCCGCTTGCCCCAGGTCTGGCATCAGCCCCGGGGCAGGCGGGTTTTGTCCATCCGGACGGCCCTTCGCGCCGCCGCCGGTGCGCTCGAGAGCGTCAGTCTGCGCGGCGAACCAGTCCTTGACCTGGCTCAGCCGGGTCTCCCGCGCGGGCCAGAATTCCTGCACGGTGGCGTTGAACTGCGCGCCGAGGACGATCGCGAAGCCTAGGAAGAACGTGAACAGCAGGAAGGCGATGGGCGTGGCCAGCGCGCCGTAGCTGTACCCCGTCTTGGTGGCGGTGCTCAAGTACAGTCGCAGGCCCGCGCTGGCGGCGATGAAGAACAGACCGGCCAGGATGGCGCCGCCGAGGAGTCGATGCCAGGGCAGGGACTTTGGCAGTGCCAGCTTGTACAGCGTGGTGAGCCCGACGATGAGCAGCAGGCCAACCGCGGGGTAGTAGAAGAAATTGAGGATGGTGGATCCGACGTCGTACCAGGAGGCCGGCAGCATCCGCCCGATCAGCGTGGGGCCGAGTGCCACGAGTGGGAGTGTGAACACGCTGAGTGTGAGGAAGAACGCGTACAGGATCAGGGCGACGAAGCGCTGCCAGACGGGATGGCGGGCCGCCTGCTGACCGTGGGCCTCCACGATGGCGTCCACGAAGCAGGAGACGGCGGAGCTGCCGGCCCAAAATGACAGCACGAATCCCACGGAGACGATGCTGCCGCGCCCGCGCTGCAGGATATCGGTGATAGTCGGCTGGATGATTTGGTCCACCACATTGTCGCTGAACAGTTGGCCGCTGGCGGTGATGATCTTCGACTCGATCACGGCCAAGGTGTCCGGACCGAACAGGCCCGACACGTAGCCGAGGCTGCCCAGCAGGCCCAGGAGCAGCGGCGGGAGCGAGAGAGTCTGCCAGAAGGCCGCTTGGGCGGCTCGGCCGAAGATGCCCTCCGTCCAGGCCTTGTCCGCAACGCGGGCGATCACCCGCCACAGGATGAGCAGTCGGCTGAGTAGCCAGGCGCCGACGTTGCGGCGCTTGGTCTGATCGTGTGCCTCAGGCTCGGCCTCGGAGTCGGGCTCGGAGTCGGGCTCGGAGGGGATGCCGGGGTCGGCGGCGGGATTACTGTCCATGTCGATCCCCAGCATTCACGATGCGCCGCCGGAACGGGGCGGCAGTCAGGTCGTGTCGGCGTTTCGGGTCGTTGCACGGACCCCGGCATGCGTTCGAGGCGCCGCCTCAGTAGTCTTTGGGCCTGAAGTCGGGTGGTGCGCGAGGCGCCGTTGAGGGGAGCATCAGAGAGTTGGTCGTCAGTGCAGGCACATCGAGTGTGGATACCCGAATCGAGGCTCCCGTGGCGGGGTCAGGGGGATCGCTAAGAGCCTGGCAGCGACGGGCGCTGACCAAATATCTCACCGTCGGGCCGCAGGATTTTCTGGCGGTCGCGACGCCGGGAGCAGGAAAGACGACCTTCGGGCTGCGGATCGCCAGCGAACTGCTGTCGGACCGCACGGTCGATCAGATCACCGTTGTCGCGCCCACCGAGCACCTGAAGTACCAATGGGCCGACGCCGCCGCGAAGGTCGGCATCGCGCTCGACCCGAACTTCTCGAACTCCACCGGGCAGACGTCAAGCGACTTTCACGGCGTCGTAGTCACCTACGCCCAGGTCGCTTCCCACCCGTACCGCCACCGCGCGCGCACCGAGAGCCGGCACACGCTGGTCATCCTCGACGAGATCCACCACGGCGGCGACGCGAAGAGCTGGGGCGAGGGCATCTTGGAGGCCTTCGGCGATGCGAAGCGCCGGCTGTGCCTGACCGGAACGCCGTTCCGCAGCGATGACTCCGCGATCCCGTTCATCACCTATGAGCCCGATGCGGAGGGGCTGCTGCGCTCGAAGGCGGACCACTCCTATGGCTACGCCGACGCACTCGCGGACGGCGTTGTGCGGCCCGTGGTCTTCCTGGCGTACTCCGGCGAGGCGCGCTGGCGCACCAGTGCGGGCGAGGAGTTCACTGCCCGCCTCGGCGAGCCGCTGAGCGCCGAGCACACCACTCGGGCCTGGCGCACCGCGCTGGACCCGGAGGGGGACTGGATCCCGGCGGTGCTGATGGCCGCCGACACCCGGCTCGGGCAGCTCCGGTCCGGCGGCATGCACGATGCGGGCGGACTCGTGATCGCCACCGACCAGACCGTCGCCCGCGCCTACGCGGCGACGTTGGAGGCGATCACCGGGACCGCGCCGACGCTCGTGCTCTCCGACGACCCGAGCGCCTCGAGCCGCATCGCGGAGTTCGGAAAGTCGGAGGCGAAGTGGATGGTAGCCGTGCGCATGGTCTCGGAGGGCGTGGACGTGCCGCGTCTGGCGGTCGGGGTCTACGCGACCAGCGCCTCGACGCCCTTGTACTTCGCCCAGGCGATCGGGCGCTTCGTGCGCTCGCGGCGCCCCGGGGAGACGGCGAGTGTCTTTCTGCCGTCCGTGCCGGTGCTGCTCGACCTCGCCAGCCAGCTGGAGGCGCAGCGCGACCACGTGCTCGGCAAGCCCCACCGCGAGGAGGGCCTCGACGACCAGCTGCTCGCCGACGCGAACAAGCAGAAGGACGAGCCCGGAGAAGACGAGAAGGCGTTCACCTCGCTCGGCGCGGACGCGGAGCTGGACCAGGTGATCTTCGACGGCTCATCCTTTGGGACGGCCACCTTCTCCGGCAGCGACGAAGAGGCGGACTACCTCGGGCTGCCCGGCCTGCTCAACGCGAACCAGATGCGAGACCTCCTGCGCCAACGTCAGCAGGATCAGGTGGACAAGCGCGCCGACGACACGCCAGCCGTGAAGGCACCGGTGGCTGGCGGCTCGGCGGGCGGGGGCGCGGACACGCGGCAGGCCCTTGCCGACCTGCGCCGCGAGCTGAACGCGCTGGTGGCCATGCGCCATCACCGCACGAATAAGCCGCACGGAGTGATCCACGGCGAGCTGCGTCGGATCTGCGGTGGCCCGCCGACGGCGCTGGCGACGGCAGAGCAGCTGCAGGCCCGGATCGCCGAGCTGCGCAAGGGCTGAGCGGCCGAGCGGCCGAGCACACGGGAAAAACAGTGCGGCCCGGCCACCTGAGGGTGGCCGGGCCGCACTGTTAGTTGGGTTAGACCTGCACAGCGTCCATGACGATGACGGCTTCCAGCTCACGCAGACGGTCCTCATGCTGGTTCGCATGATGGCGGCAAAAGAGCAGTTCGCCGCCAGAGGGCAACGTCGCACGCACCTTCGCGGCGGCGCTGCAACGATCGCAGCGATCAGCGGCAGTCAGCGGGGAGCTGGTCAAGGTGACTGTCATGACTTCTCCGTCCTTCGCTCGAGGTGCCCGAGCGGTTGTTGAATCTCCCATCATTCCGATGAGAGCCAAGCAAGCGGACCTTCAACCCTGGCGGGTTGCGCTTGCCCACACTCTGCCAGACGCCTGGCGCGCGTGCGTTGTTCCCGCAATCTACCCAGCGTGTCGTGCCACACAACTGCGGGGAACGGTGATTGATGGCGAACCCGCAGGCCAATGTGCCTTTTGGGTAGAATTGCGCTGTAGGCGAAACCAGCGCGGGCGGGGCTGCGGCGAAATTAAAACCAGTGCGGGTCGCTGAGCTAGGCTGGGCTAATGAACGTAGAAGTCACGCCTCTTCCCGGGATCGGCATCCGCAAGGACTTCCGGGCTGCCTCCGGCCGCAGGGTCGGCGTCGTCACTTTGCGGGATGGCGGTTTGGACCTGATTGTGTCTAAGTCGGAGGACCCAGACGCATGTCTTGCCTCGATGCGGCTGACCGCTGCGGAGGCGGCGGCCCTGAGCAATCTGCTCGGCGCGCCGCAGCTCGTCGAGCAGTTGCGCGACGAGCACCGGGATCTGCCCGGAGTCAGCACCCGGCAGTTGTCGGTGCCTGGGCAATCGCCCTATGACGGCCGGGAGATGGGCGAGACGCAGATTCGTAGCCGCACGGGCTCCTCGATCGTGGCGGTGATGCGCGCCGGCGAGGTGTACCCCTCGCCCCGCCCCGATTTCACCATCGTCTCCGGGGACATCCTGATCGTGGTCGGCACGCCAGACGGGATCGACGCAGTCACTAAGATCCTGGCTCGCGGCTGATAGATGGATCCCGCCACCCTCGCCATTGTCGAGCTTGGTGCGGTCTTCTTCGCGTTGGGCGTCCTCGGCCGCCTTGCGAGCCGCATCGGCATGTCCCCGATCCCGCTGTACCTGCTCGGCGGCCTCGCATTCGGCGATGGCGGACTGATCACGCTCGGGGATATCGGCGACTTCAGCGCGCTGGCCGCGGACATTGGGGTGGTCCTGCTGCTGTTGCTGCTAGGTCTGGAGTACTCCGCGTCGGAGCTGATGGTCGGGCTCCGAAAATCCTGGATGGGCGGTGTCGTCGACATCGTTCTGAACGCCGCGCCCGGCGCGATCATGGGCTTCCTGATGGGTTGGGGGCCTGTCGGTGCGCTGGTGCTGGCGGGCGTGACGTACAGCTCGTCCACCGGCATTATCGCGAAGGTTCTCATCGACCTCGGCCGTCTCGGCAACCGGGAGACGCCGGTGGTCTTGTCGATACTCGTCTTTGAGGACCTTGGGATGGCCGTGTACCTGCCGATCCTCACCGCGGTGCTGGGCGGGGTCAGCCTCGTCGGCGGGATGGAGGCCGTGGGGATCGCACTACTCGCGGTCAGCGCTGTCATGGTTGTGGCGCTGCGGTACGGCCGTTGGGTGTCCATGCTTGTCGACAGCCCCGACAAGGAGACGTTCCTGCTGAAGGTGCTCGGCGCCGCGCTGCTCGTCGCGGGGGCGGCGCAGGCGATGCAGGTCTCGGCCGCGGTGGGCGCCTTCCTGCTGGGCATCGCGATCTCCGGCAGCACTGCGCGCGACGCAGCCAAGGTGCTGGAGCCGCTGCGGGATCTGTTCGCGGCGATCTTCTTCGTAGCGTTCGGGCTGAATACGGACATCGCCACAATCCCGCCCGTCATCGGCTGGGCGCTGGTGCTCGCCGTGATCACCACGATCACCAAGGTCCTGACCGGGATCTTCGCGGCCAAGCGCAGCGGTGTGGCGCGGCTGGGGCAATTGCGTGCTGGCACAACCCTTGTCGCCCGCGGCGAGTTCTCCATCGTCATCGCGGGACTCGCAGTGGCAACTGGGGCCGTGTCGGCGGAGTTAGCGGCCCTCGCGACGGCCTATGTGTTGATCATGGCAGTCGGCGGCCCGATCGTGGCCCGGCTGGGGGAGCCGATGGGGGTGTGGCTGGGCAAGCACTTCGGCTCGAGCCCGGACGGGTCGACGGTGGCGGAGGCCGCCTAGCTCAGACCGCACAGAAGGCCCGGGCCCGCCATCGTCGTGATGGCGGGCCCGGGCTTACTTCGTTGAGACCAGTCGAGGCTAATCCAAGTAGTCGCGCAGCACCTGCGAGCGCGACGGGTGGCGGAGCTTGGACATCGTCTTCGACTCGATCTGGCGGATGCGCTCACGCGTGACGCCGTAGACCTGGCCGATCTCGTCGAGTGTGCGGGGCTGGCCGTCGGTCAGGCCGAAGCGCAGCCGGACCACGCCCGCCTCACGCTCGGAGAGCGTTTCCAGGACCGACTTGAGCTGATCCTGCAGAAGCGTGAAGCTGACCGCGTCGACGGCGACGACGGCCTCGCTGTCCTCGATGAAGTCGCCAAGTTGGCTGTCGCCCTCGTCGCCGATCGTCTGGTCGAGGGAGATGGGCTCGCGGGCGTACTGCTGGATCTCCAGTACCTTCTCCGCGGTGATGTCCATCTCCTTGGCGAGCTCCTCCGGGGTGGGCTCGCGGCCCAGGTCCTGGAGCAGTTCACGCTGGATGCGGCCGAGCTTGTTGATGACCTCGACCATGTGCACCGGGATGCGGATAGTGCGGGCCTGGTCGGCCATGGCGCGGGTGATGGCCTGGCGGATCCACCACGTCGCGTAGGTCGAGAACTTATAACCCTTGGTGTAGTCGAACTTCTCGACCGCGCGGATCAGGCCCAGGTTGCCCTCCTGGATGAGGTCCAGGAATGCCATGCCGCGGCCGGTGTAGCGCTTGGCGAGCGAGACCACGAGGCGCAGGTTGGCCTCAAGGAGGTGGTTCTTCGCGCGGTTGCCGTCGCGGGAGATCCAGCTCAAGTCGCGACGCACGGCGACCGTCGGGCGTTCGCCGCGCTCGGCGAAGCCCTGCAGCTTGAAGGTGGAGTACAGGCCCGCCTCGATGCGCTTGGCGAGCTCGACCTCCTCCTCCGCGTTGAGCAGGGCAACCTTGCCGATCTGCTTGAGATAGGCGCGCACCGAGTCCGCGGACGCGGTCAGCTCGGCGTCCTTGCGGGCCTGGCGCAGAGCCTCGGACTCGTCCTCGTCCCAGACGAAGTCGCCGGAGGACTTGTCCTTCTCGGTGGGCTCCGCGGGCTCGTCCTCGACGGTGACGTCGTCGGCGGTCAGGTCGACCTCCTCGCCATCCAAGTCACCGATCGCGGGCTCGACATCGTCGTTCGACTTGACCGACTTCGCGCCGGCCTTTTGCGCAGCCGTCTTCTTAGCGGGGGCCTTCTTGGCGGCGGCCTTTTTAGCGGGAGCCTTCTTGGCGGCTGCCTTCTTGGCCGGGGCCTTCTTGGCGGCTGCCTTCTTGGCGGGCGCCTTCTTCGCTGGTGCCGTGACAGCAGCCTCGCCAGCCTCGGCCGTGGCCGAGGGGTCTGCGGGGCTATCTGAGGATTGGCGTGTGTCGGTGGCTACCACGTACGCCCTTTCGTGACTCTGTGGAGCGGCATCACACCGGTGATTGCCGGCGTGGAAGTCTGCAGTGGATTTTCCGGTTCGATCCGGATTGCCACCATTGTAACGAGTGGTCGCGGGCACGGGTTTCCTGCCCGGCGTTCGCCCGAGGTCAACGGGTGTGATCACACGTGGGCCGCGAAGGGGAAGCGGCGCATGCGACTCAGTGATTCTACGGTGCGACCGCCGCAGTCAGCCCCGCCGCGAGCATGGCCGCGCCGACGATGCCCGCGGAGTTGTGCAGGGTGGCGGCGGTGACGGGAGTCCGGTTGGTCAGCAGCGGGATCCACTTGGCGCCCTCGCGGCTGATCCCGCCGCCGACGATGATGAGGTCGGGCGAGATGAGGTTCTCGATGACCTTCAGCACGCGGCTGACCTCCTTGGTCCAGTGGTGCCAGGACATGTCCTTGGCGGCGCGCACAGACGCCGCGGCGCGATGCTCGGCCTCCTTGCCGTCCACCTCGAGGTGGCCGAACTCCGTGTTCGGGAGCAGCACCCCGTCATTGAGCACGGCGGAGCCGATACCGGTGCCGAGCGTGAGGAGCACCACGACGCCGGTCTGCTCTCTGCCGCCGCCGAATCGGTCCTCGGCGAGGCCTGCCGCGTCCGCGTCGTTGAGCACGTGCACGGGGAGGCCGTCCAAGGCGGCGCTGAACATCGCCGCGGCGTCCAGGCCGATCCACGATTTGTCGATGTTCGCCGCGGTCTGCACGATGCCGCCGCGCACCACTGCGGGCAACGTGATGCCGATAGCGCCCTGCCACTGGAACTTGTCCACGATCTGGCGGACCGTGCCCGCCACCGCATCGGGGGTGGCCGGGGTGGGCGTCGCGATCTTGACGCGATTGCCGATCAGCGCGCCGGTGCGCAGGTCCACCAGCCCGCCCTTGATGCCGGTGCCGCCGACATCGATGCCGAAACCCACGTCCTGGGACCCCGGGGGACCGGATCCCACGTCGGGCGTTGACTCACTGCTCATGGTGCGAATCTCCTCACTCTGGCCTGTAGCCACCATAGTCGCGGGCCGGCCGCGGCAGGCGGAGATTGCGCGGCGCTCCTCGGGCCGATGCGACGACAGGGGCCGGGTGTGCTGCGATAGGGGGGTGAGCGATGCAGAGGATCGATCCGATAAGAACCCCGCCAACCACTATGGGGGCGCAGACCCTCGGCCGGCGCCAGCCGGGATCGACACAGAGGCGCTGCTGGGTGTGGCGCTCGAGGTCGCGCTCGCGGCGGCCGAGCTGGTGCGCACCCGAAGGATGGCGGTATTCGGGCCGCTCGGTGGCAGCGATGCCGGCGCCGACGACGACGCGGTGCAGTCCAAGAGCACGCCGACCGATCCCGTGACCGTCGTCGACACCGAATCTGAGGAGTTGGTGCGGGCGATGCTCGCGCGGCTGCGCCCGGCGGACGCGATCTTGGGAGAGGAGCAGGGCGGCGTGCTCGCGTCGGCAGACGGTGTGCGCTGGGTCGTCGACCCCATCGACGGCACCGTCAATTTTCTCTACGGCATTCCGGCCTACGCGGTATCGCTGGCCGCGCAGGTGGGTGGGCGCTCGGTGGCCGGCGTCGTGGTCGATGTGGCCCGCCGACTCGTCTACGCGGCCCGCGTGGGCGGCGGCTCCACCGTGACGGATGCGGATGGGACCGTCACCGTGCTGCGGGCGACCGCGCTGCGGGACCCCGCGCTGGCTCTCGTCGCGACCGGATTCGGCTAT
This sequence comes from Tomitella biformata AHU 1821, assembly GCF_000524475.1. Lineage (GTDB taxonomy): Bacteria > Actinomycetota > Actinomycetes > Mycobacteriales > Mycobacteriaceae > Tomitella > Tomitella biformata. The sequence continues at coordinate 83,334 of NZ_BAVQ01000084.1, forward strand.
GAGCGCGAGCGCAGGGTGGCGCAGGGCAGACTCATCGCAGGCTTGCTGCCGCAGGTACGAGATATCCGTCGGGTCGGGGCGGCGGCGCTGGACCTGTGCATGGTGGCGGCTGGCGCCGTCGACGCCCACTTCGAGCATGGCCTCAGCCCGTGGGACTGGGCGGCGGGCGCGCTGATCGCGGCGGAGGCGGGGGCCATTGTGCGCGTGCCCGACGCGAACTCGCGCAGCGCGGACGGCCAGGTGACTCTGGCGATGGCACCGGGGGTCGCGGACGCGCTGACCGGGCTGTTCGAGGAGCTGAACGGACTGCGCGCGATCCCGCTGTCCTGAGCCAGCTCGCGTCAGCAGCGGACGGCGTGGGCGCCGTCGATCAGGTTCTCGTCCAGGGCCGGTGCCGGCTCGCCAGCGTCGACGCGGAGCGTTTTGAGCAGTGCGTCGGCATCCGCGTTGGGGGACACGTCGTTGAAGAGGGTGCCCAATGCGACGTCGACGGTGTTGTCGGTGCGGCTATCGCGGATCAGCTCGGCACAGGGCATCGCCAGCCAGACGGTGTTCGCCGCCGCCTCACCCGCCTCGCCGTAGCGGATCTGGCCCTGGCACTGCAGATTCTGTTTGGTGTAGACGGGGTCGTTCGAGACCTGGTTGTCGGGCGCGGGGGCAAAGCCGATATCGCTGAACTGGGCCGCGACCTGCGCGGCCTGGCCGCTCTGGCCGTTGGCGTTGAACACTCGCACGGGGGTGTCCCACAGGGGGGCTGGGCTCGACGTGCGGAGGATAGTGCCGTCGGCGCGGGTGCCGAGCGCGTGGGCAGGCTCGCCCTCGACCGCGCTATCGGCGGCGGACGGCGCGTTGCAGGCGGTGGCCGCGACGGTGTCCGCGGTGCGGGAGAGCGCGAACGACCAAGTGATCAGGACGAGCGCAACGAGGGCTCCCACGGCGATCAGCGCGGGGATGGTGTGGCGGCGCCGGAATGGCCGACCTCGGCGGTCGGTGGAATGACCGTTGGTGATCAATGCAACCACGGGCGGCTGGCCTCTCCTCGATGAAGTCACGCAGGTGTCGCCGCGCAGGTCTGGCACGCGGTGCGCGCGGATCTCACAATAGACACTCCTCCGGCTGAGATGCCGGACAACCACGCCGCTGCCGACAATTCGCGTTGGGGTTGGTGCCGCTGTGGCGCCCCGTCCGGTCGTCGGCTATATTCTTGCCGCCCGGGCAGAAACAGTGCGGGCACCCAAGAACATGATGTGTGACTAAGATCACAATTTATCTCGGCCGCTCTCTGGCACAAAATGTGGTATTGGGGCGTTATGTACCCTGTACGTCCTATCGCAGATCAGCATGAGCATCATCGATAGCGAGCACGGCGAACCCGTGCGATGAGGTAAGGAAGGAAAAATGGCAACCGACTACGACGCACCCAGGCGGAACGAATCCGATGAAGTTTCGGAGGACTCCCTGGAGGAGCTGAAGGCTCGCCGCAATGAGGCCCAGTCGGCGGTCGTCGACGTGGACGAGGCCGAGACGGCGGAGTCTTACGAGCTCCCCGGCGCGGACCTCTCCGGCGAGGAGCTCACTGTCCGGGTGGTGCCGAAGCAGGCTGATGAGTTCACGTGCAGCAGCTGTTTTCTCGTACACCACCGGAGTCGGCTCCC
>NZ_BAVQ01000083.1 GCF_000524475.1 Tomitella biformata AHU 1821
CCACGCATCGGCATAACTGAAACGTCGGCATAAACCTTATTATGCCGACGTCGGCATAATAAGGTCGTCACGTCGTAAAGGATGAGGCTGAGTCCGCCGGTGTCGGCGGCGTGGTCGAAGCATTTGTCGGCGATGATGTCGCGGTAGCCGCTGGGGGTGATCATCGCCAGATGTCGTTGGATTGTCTTGTAGGACACCGGTTCTGCGCCCAGGTCGTCGAGGACACGCTGGGTGTCGGCCTTCGAGGTGGGCTCGATGATCCGGGCGATGACCAAGTCCCGGAACACGTCGTCGCCGACGATGTTGAAGCCGAGCTGGTCGTAGACGGAGCCGAGGACCTCGTAGATCAGGCGGGAGCTGGTTGCGCTGATTCGTCCCGGCGGCGCCAGCCCCGGGGCGGGCCGGGGTGCCGGTGGGAGCAGTTCGGGGTTTCGCCAGTCCGCGACGTCGTCGATGCGGTGGATCAGTTCGGGCACCTCGAGGTCGAGCATCGGCTGGTCGCCGCCGACGAAGGCGTGGGCCTGCGCGAGGAGGACGCCGAGTTCGGCGTCGGTGTGCGCGGATCCGAAATGCTTGATGATCTCGAGTTTGCCGTCGCGTTTCTCCGCGGCTTGGACGGCGACCGCGCCGGAGCCTGTTCGGGTCTTTACCGGCGATCACCACGGCCTGGATACTACCGCCTTAGTATCCTTTTCCGCCCTACCGACGACGCGAACACGCAGGTCACAACATCGCCAGCCGATCTACTGACCGGTAATGTCCTAACTCAGGTCGGAGCCTACGAGGCCCGGCAGTCCTCGGGCTCAGTGGACGTGCGGAGTTCAGTGGCTTTGCGATCGAGTTATTTCGAGCCGGGCAACCGGACACGTCGTGGGCAAAGGACTCTATCCATGAAGGAGCGTGGTGGCCCAGCCTGACATCGCGGAGTTCGTAGACCCGTCGCCGGCCATGCTTTCCACGCAATGGAAGTCGGTGCTGGACCGAAATGTCTTGCCGGGCCAGCGCCAGGTCGACTTCGTTCCGTGCGAGATTGTGCTCTGCCTTTGTGCGTCGTTGGTACTTAACCACCGGGACTTCTCAAGCGAGAATCGGGCCAAGACCGCCGGGCGGCCAATCCCAGAGTTCCACAGCCTGTTCCAGAGACGGCGTCGGAGCTTCTTTGCGAAAATGGCCAACCTCGACGGCTCACTCCCCAACGCAGGCATGCGGGATATCGAGGTCGCGGCTCGTCTCTTGTCCGACAGCCTGATGCTTCAGGACGTATATCTGCGAATCATGAGGTCGGCCCGGCTGCACGGCATCGATGAGATCGTGCTGCCGGATTTTCTCGGCCTCGAAGGCGGCGAGTCCCTGGTCTTGTCTGGGCAGGAGGAACTTGTCCTCAGCGATGTCGAGTTCTCATTGGAAGGGGCGCTGCAGAAGTGGCGGGATCACCCGAAGGGCAAGGACATTCCGGCCGAGATGACGGAGCGTCTCCTCATCGGCGCTGTCCGCGTGGGCCAGCACCGTTTCGCCGAGGACGTGCTGACCAACCACGGCCGGCGCTGCGTGTTTTGCGGTCTGAGCGGCAGCATCGGCGGGCGAGAACGGCCGAGGTTGCTCACCGCCAGCCACATCAAGCCGTGGAAGGACAGCGACAACAAGGAGCGTCTCGATCACCGCAATGGATTCACTGCCTGTCCAACCCACGACGTCGCCTTTGACACTGGGCTGATCACGGTCGACGAGGACCTGGGTCTGCATTACGCGCCGGGCGTGGAGGCCGAGTTTGAACACGAGCGGCCGTTGCGTCTGGCGCTGGGCCGGCCGCCGCTGGGGGACCGGCTGATCCTGCCGGACCGCGCCGCGCGACCGGATGTCGCGTGCCTGAACTGGCACCGGGACAAGGTGTTTGTCGCAATCTGAGCGGAACAACTGGCGGCGTCGCGCAATGCTCTCGACGCCGGTCGGGTCGACTCCTGTTGGTTCTCCTATTGCCCATCAGTGGCCAGGATAGAGCTTTTTTCTGCGGATCTCCGCTTTCCAGTCAACACGGCTGGAAACACGAGCTCGCGGTCAGAGGTCCCAGACCTGGTCGGGGTCGTCGAGTGCCGCGCGGATCTGGCTCAGGTCGTTGAGGTCGCCAAGTGGGGAAGTGCGGGCGACATCGACAATGCTCTTCAGAACAGCGCCGGCTACTTCAGCGTTACCCTGTTCGAGTGCCTGGTCGAGCCGGGTGAACAGCCCATCAAAGTTGGTCCGCCGTTCGGCAAATACCTGCCCGAAATAGTTACGCAGGATCGACTCGGCAGCCTTGATACGCGTTACTTCGGTTGTCTCGTAGGCCGCGATCCGGGCTTGCTTTGAGTTCTCGACAGCATGCACGGTGATGCACTCCCGAGCCGCATTCACCAACTGGTTCAGTGCGTTGAAACCATCGAGGGCAGAGGGGAGGCCCTTGAGCGGTCCAAGAACCTCGCCGACGTGTACCTTGCCTTTTTCAGTCATCCTCAGCCTCTTCAGTCATCGCGCGATACTTGATTGTCAGGTTCGAGCTCTCCTCGCTGAGGTCGCCAGAGTCATCGATGACCGGCGTAGCAGCTAGATCTCGGACGGCGACGACGAGTACCATCGTCCGTTGGAATCGTGGTGCGTGAGCTTGGGGCTCGAATGGCTCAGACTCAAGCAGGTCGAGAGCGCTAACTGCTCGGGCAGTCAGCTTCTGTAGCAGGGAGCTCAGCTCCTCGGCGCGATCGTCAACCGCTGCCAATTTGGCGTCGGTTGCAGCCAACTCGGCTATTCCCACTGCGATCTTCGCCTGGAACTCCTTCGCCTGGGTGATGGCCTTGACTCCCTGGCCCTTTGTGACGAAGCCACCGACGAGCAGGGCCGGTCCTATCATCAATACATTGAGAACCACGGCACCGACCGCCATTCCGCCGCCGCCGGCGGCCAAGGCTCCGCCGCCAAGCCACGCGATGGTCGCACTCTGTGCCGCGGCTCCAGACAGCCCAGCGATCGCTGTGCCGGTGCTAGCAGCACCAAAGCTAGTGACAGCAGCCGTTGCCGCAGCTCCGGTTCCCATCGCTGATACCGCTGAAGCGGCGGCTCCGCCCACCCAGGACTTCGCATCAACACTCAGCCCAGTCAGGCCTGGTACGCGGGCCATCTTGGCGTCGACCCCGTCGACCAGTAACCGTTCGCTCTCTCGGATCTTCCGTTGATTGCGAACCATGAATTCCGCCATACGAAGTACGGTTTCTTTGTACGCACGCTGCTGGAGTGTCCCAAGATCCCCAATGGTCTGGTTGGTACCTGAGATCTTCTGCTCGGTGTTCATACGATGTTTTTCGTACTCTGCGCGAGCTTCTTTGATGTTGCCAGAAGCTTTCTTGATGTCGTAGGCGCCCTTGCCTCCGAGAGCGAGGCCGCCTCCGCCTACCGCAGCGCCAACAGCGATGACAGCGGCTGGGATCAGTGGCAAGACCATAGCGGTTCCTTTCAACAACGAGTGACGAGCAGCGAGATTCGGGTAATTCTCAATTTGCGGGACGCACATTAACCCGCAGTCGCGACATAGGCATCTCGGGTGATGATGAATAGTACTCGACCAAGCCTTGTCATTGAATGGGGCATCCTGTATTCGTAAGGAAGTCTCCAATGCGCGGCAGCTGGTCGCCGGTCCCGTGCCATAGCCTCGAAGTTTCGATACGTCCGCGGGTCCCTAGACCCCGCCGATATGAGGTCGGTCCTTCGACGATCGAGATCGAGCTGGGCGTCATCACGACAGAGGAGATCGAGTCGGTTCACGTCACCGAGCGGCACTACGTCTACGCCCAGTCCGAGGACCTGCGGCAGCTGGTGGGGACCTACGCATAGGCAATGCGAGTGGATAGGGGGCCTTGTTGAGGTGCCCCGCCGATCGCGCTGCGGACCATTGGGCTGAGCGACATGAGGCTCGCCAGGCGGCTGGTGTTCCCGTGATGGGCGAGCGTCATTCTTGGCTGTTGACCACTACCCAGAAGGTGCCGAAGTCCCAATCGTCCGGGGTCTCAGCATCGATCTCGATCATCGCCGCGATGATCGCGTCGAGGTCGAACCGCTCGGCGGTGCCCGGACCATGGCGTCGGTCGAGCGTGTTCGCGACGCAGCAGCGGACGGACTGCTGCCAGTTGCCCGATCCATCCCCGCCGTCTGGCGCATTCTGCACGCTGGACCCGTGAATGCTCAGCTCTGCCGCGGCCGCCAGGTAGCTCTCGGCGTCGCAGAGCTCGCCGGGGCTGACGTCGAGGGAATATCCGCCGAAGGCATCCAGCACTGGGGTCCAGCGGTTCTCGTCGCAGTCGAACTGCAGCGATTCCCAGTCGGTCCGGTCATCGTCGCGCTCGGCGAGCTCTCCCCAGAGCCAGGCGAACATGGGGCTGTGGAGGAAGTCGTAGTACTCCTTCCCGTGGTCTTCGGGATTCTCGGCGTAGCGATCCTGCAGGCAGAGGAGTTCACCGACCATAAGCTCGTATATTTCGTCCTCCCACGCACTAGGGGAACGATCAGTCCGCCGGCTGTCCTCCACCACCAGCCAGAACGTGCCGAAGTTCCAGTCGTCCAGTTGCGGCTCGTCGTATGCGAGCATGCGGTCGACAACGCGGTCGACGTCGTAGTCCTCGGCGGCAACAACGCCGTACCGGGCCTCGATGGCGGCGGCCACCCGACACCGGATGGCCACGATGCCGCCCTCGGTGCCGTGCTCGGTATGCCCGGACAATTCCGCCACGGCGATGGTCAATGCCAGGGAGTCGTGGACCGGGTGCAGCGCCTCGAAGGGCGTGTCCTCGATGTCGAAGAGCACGGGCAGCCAGCGGTTCGCCGCGTAGGTGCCCATGTGCGGACCGCAGTCGAAGCGGGAGTCCCGTCGCTCGATCGCCTGGCCCACGAGCCACACGAACATCGGCCCGGCGGTGAAGGCCGCCATATCGTCCTCGGCGTCGACCAACATCCGCGCGAGTGCCGAGACGTTGTCCGTGTCTACGTGCGGCAACGCGGCCGTGCAGCCTCGGATGCTGGCACCCATGTGCAGGTAGTCCTCCAGAACCAGCTCGTATAGCCCATCGTCATTCGTCAATTCCCACCCCTGTTGCGACCTGGCCGGCGTGCTCGCTCGCGCGTCGGCGTCAACTGTCGGCGATTGTGTATCAGGGGTCTGACATTGGCATCGCCAGCAGGCCAGGGACGACGAGAAGGGCCGCACGGGAGATCCCGTGCGGCCCTACCTGGTCAGCTGAGTCTTACGCGCCCATGTCCACAATTGCGGCGACGGGGCCGCCGCCCTCGGGGCCCTGGTGCGCGGCGGAGACGGAGACGAACACGGCCGGGTCGCCGGTGACGGACGCGGCGACGCCGCCGACGGCCGCCTTGATCTGGCGGTGCCAGTGCACGTCGGAGTCGTCGAGCATGGCGTTGCGGCGCCCGCGGACGGTGCCGTCCTGGCTGGCCTCGCACTTGAGGAAGACGTTGACGAGCTTGCCGTCGAGGTCGCTGGTGCGGGGGCGCTCGGGCAGCTCGAGGCCGGCGTCGCGGATCGCGTTCCAGATGCCGTCCTGGTCGAGGGCGTCCGTCATGACGGAGTGGCCGATGCGGTAGCGGCCGCCGACGCCGCGGGCGTTGCCGACGACGACGATCTGCGCGCGGTCGAGCTCCACGCCCGAGGAGCAGGAGGCGACGGCGGAGAACAGCTCGCGGTTGTTCATCACGTCCTCGTCGGTGGGCATCTCGATCTCGCCGAGCGCCACGGCGATGCCGAGGGCGGTGCCGCCGTTGGACAGGTCCATCGACTCGTGCGTCTGCTCGGTCCACACGGTCTTGCCGCGCTTCTTCGCGTCGCGGATGGTGTGGATGGTCAGCAGCGGTGTCTTGGTCTGCACGTAGTGCACGTCCGCGGGGTCGGTGATGCCGGCGTTGGCCATCGCGTCGCGCACGGCGTCGGCGACCTTGGTGATCATCGCGACGCGGCCGATGTCCTCGGGCAGCAGCTGCTGGCTCATCGCGACGCCGACGGTCAGGCGCGGCTCGTCGGTCTTGACGACCTTGTCCGCGGGGACGGTCGCGAAGATCGTCGCGTGGGGGCTGATGACGCCGTCGGTGCCGCCGGACCAGACGATGGGGACCTGGCCGACGTCGTACGCGCTGCGGGTGCCGCGGGCGGTGAGGACCTCGCGGAAGGCGCGGTCGGCGATGATGCGGGTGTAGTCGTTGACGCCGCCGTTGCCCTCGGTCTTGCCGATGACGGCGATCACGCGGTCCGCCTCGATCACACCGTTGCTGATGAGCTTGTCCAGCTCGCTAGCGTCGGACACGTTGTGGAGCGGGACCTTTTGGACTTCAATTGCCTCGGGCATGGGAATCTCCTTGATGTTCGGCGGTCAAGTGCGGGGCGGTCAAGTGTGAGGGGGCGACCAGGGAGTGACCTGATGACACACATCACGTTATCGGTGGGGGAAGGGCACGGGCATCGGCAAGGATTGCCCAACCTGGCCTAGATCTTGGGCAGGTTCACGCGCCCATCTCGCGGTAGCGGCGCAGGCGCAGTGCCAACAGCTCCTCGGGGGAGCGGGCGAGCAACGCCGCCAGCTCGTGTTCGAGCACCCGGCCCAGGCGGGCCAGGAACGCGTCGGGCTCGTCGGCGGCGTCGGGCCACTCGGCCACGATCCTGTCGACCAGGCCGTTGCGCAGCAGGTCGACGCTGCGCACGCCCTGCTGCTCCGCCATCTCGGCGGCGCGCTCGGTGGTGTGGAAGCGGATCGCCGACGCGCCCTCGGGCGGCAGCGGCGAGAGCCATGCGTGCTGCGCGCACAGGACCCGGTCCGCGGGCAGGAGCGCGAGCGCCCCGCCGCCGGCGCCCTCGCCGAGCAGCAGGCAGATCGTCGGCGCGGTCAGCGTGGTCAGGTCGACGAGGCAGCGCGCGATCTCCCCGGCGAGCCCGCCCTCCTCGGCCTCCTTGCTCAAAGCCGCTCCCGCAGTGTCGATCACGGTGACCAGCGGTAGCCGTAGGTCCGCGGCCAGGCGCATGCCGCGGCGGGCCTCGCGCAGCGCGGCGGGGCCCAGCGGCTGGCTGGCGGTGGTGCGGTCCTGGCCGAGCAGCACGCAGGATGCCGCGCCGAACTTCGCGAGGGCCAGGAATAGCCCGGGCTCGCGCTCGCCGGCCCCGGTGCCCTGCAGCGGGGTGACGGTGTTCGCGGCGACGCGCACGAGCTGGCGCACGCCGGGCCGGTCGGGTCGGCGCGAGCGGGTGATGGACTCCCACGCGGTCACATCCGCCAGTTTCTCCAGGGGCACGTTCGGCACGGGCGGCGGCGCGTCCCGCGGGGCGCACAGCACGGCGAGGGTGTCGATGGCGACGCGGCGCAGCTCCGAGTGTGGGACGACGGCGTCGACGAGGCCGTGGTCGGCGAGGTTCTCGGAGGTCTGCACATCCCGGGGGAAATCCTCCCCGTAGATCGCCTTGAACACACGCGGCCCGAGGAACCCGACGAGCGCCTTCGGCTCCGCGGCGGTCACGTGGCCCAGCGAGCCCCACGAGGCGAACGCCCCGCCGGTGGTGGGGTGGCGCAGGTAGACGACGTACGCCAACCCCGCCGCCTTGTGCTGGGCGACGGCGGTGGAGATCTTCACCATCTGCAGGAACGCGACGGTGCCCTCCTGCATCCGCGTGCCGCCGGAGGTGGGAGCGGCCAGCAGCGGCAGGCCCTCGGCGGTGGCCCGGTTGATGGCCTGGACCAGGCGCTCAGCGGCGGCGACGCCGATGGAGCCGGCGAGGAAGCCGAACTCGCACAACACCACTGCGACGCGCCGGCCGTCGAGGGTGGCTTCGCCGGTGATGACGGACTCGTCGAGCCCGGTGCGCTCGCGTGCCTCGGCGAGCTCGTCGAGGTAGCTCTGCGCGGGCGGGCCGTGGACGCCGATGGGCGGGCGCGGCTCGCTGTCCCAGCGCGTGAAGCTGCCCTCGTCGAAGACCAGGGCGGCGAGCGCTAGCGCGCCCACGCGGCTCACTGGACCACTCGTAGCGGCTGGGCGGAGGTCTCGTTGAGCCAGTGGCGGATCGAGTCGCCGTGCTGGTCGAGGGTGGGCGGCGCGGCGTGCGTCGTGCGGGTGGCGGGGCCGGCCTCGTCGGCGTCGAAGCGCAGCGCCGGGCCGGGCAGCGTGACCTTGCCGAGCGCGGCGTGCTCGACGTCGATGAGCAGGCCCTGCGACTTCGTCTGGTCCCACTCGTAGACCTCGCCGAGGTCGCGCACGCGGCCGGCGGGGATGCCGAGCTCGGTGAGCTTGGCGAGCAGCGGCGCGCTCTCGAACGGTGCGAACGCGGCGTCGACGGCGGCGTTGACCGCGTCGCGGTCGGCCACCCGCTGCGGGTTGGTGGCCCACTCGGGGCGGTCCAGGCCGAAGGCGGGGGCGAAGCGCTGCCACAGGCCCTCGCTGCCGACGGCGATCTGCACCGGGCCCTCAGAGGAGCGGAACAACCCGTACGGGCAGATCGACGGGTGGTGCCCACCGGTGGGGACGGGGACCTCGCCGGCCACGGTGTAGCGGGTGCCCTGGAAGGCGTGCACCCCGACGATGGCGGCGAGCAGGCTGGTGCGCACGACGCGGCCGCGGCCGGTGGCATTGCGCTCATGCAGGGCGGCGACGACGCCGTACGCGCCGTTCATGCCGGCGAGCAGGTCGCCGATCGGCACGCCGACCCGCGTCGGCTCCTCTTTGCTGGGGCCGGTCAGCGACATCAGGCCGGCCTCGCCCTGGGCGATCTGGTCGTAGCCGGGGCGGGCGCCCTCCGGGCCGTCGTGGCCGAAGCCGGTGATGGACAACACCACCAGGCGCGGGTTCAGCTCGTGGAGGCGCTCGACGTCGAAGCCGAGGCGGTCCAGGACGCCAGGGCGGAAGTTCTCCACCAACACGTCGGCCTGGCGCACCAGCTGGGTCAGCGTGTCCTTGCCGTCCGCGGCCTTGAGGTCCAGCGCGATGGACTCCTTGTTGCGGTTGCAGGACAGGAAGTACGTCGAGTGGCGCTCGCCGTCCGCGTCGGCGACGAACGGGGGACCCCAGCTGCGGGTGTCATCTCCCGAGCCGGGGGCCTCCACCTTGATCACGCGGGCGCCGAGGTCGCCGAGCATCATCGCGGCGTGCGGGCCGGCGAGGGCGCGGGAGAGGTCGATGACGAGGCAGTCGGACAGCGGGCCGACGGACTCGGCGGGGGCGGAGCGGGCCCAGGTCTCGGGCCGGTTCTGAGGAGTCGTCATAGCTCTTGAGTCAACTGACCCGAGGCCCGGAAGTCCTTGGCAGAATCTGCCGAGACTTGGCTCACGGGTTCGCAACATCGCCAGTGGCGGATGAACGCACGGCCCTTCAGCCCATGGTTGGGTCAGTCGGTTGTCTTGGGGTGCCCGGTGCCGGCGGCCTTGATCCACAGGGTGCGCCGGGCGGTGTCGACGAGATACCAGATTCGCCCACTTGCGGTTACTTCGTACTGCCACTGCTCCATCGCCGTCCCGCCGTGCGCGGCAGTGGCAAGGGAGCCTTTGAGCTGGTGGTGCCGAGGGGTCGGTCCGGGGTTCTCCGGGCGTGAGCGCATCTCGGTCCAGGCTGTGAGGGTGTTCGCCGGAGCCTGCTGGCACAGCGCCTCCCAGCCCTTGACCGCGTCGGTGGTGGCGAAGCGCAGTTCCCATCCTTCAGCTGGGTTGGCGGGTGGGGCCACCCGGTCGCCGCGTTTCGGGCTCACACAGTGTCCGGTGCGGGAACGACTCCGTGGTCTTCATAGGTGTCGGCCGCGAGGATCGCCGCCAACTCGGGGTCGGCCATCGCTTCGGCCGTGTGCCGCCACGCTTCGATCACCTGGACCACCGGGGCAGGATTGTCGATCGACTCCGCCGCCCGCAGCATCGCGACCAGCTCGACCACGAACTGCTGGATATCATCGCGAGAGAGGAACGACACCCACGGGAACACCTCGGGCAGCACATCGGTGGCCAGCTCCCGCGACTGCGGGTCGCGCTGCATCAATGCCACGAGCATCCGCGTAGTCACCGACGCAGCAGTGCGCTCGAGCTCGGCGCGCGCCGCCGTGGTCAACACCAGGTCCTCCGCATCACGCCGTCGCACCAGGAGCGCCTGGGCTGGCGAGCGCCGCAGCCGCTCGACCGTCGCCTTGCCCTGCAGTTGCAGCTGCGAGAATGTCACCTCATTTACCGACATACATTAAAACTACTTGTAAACTAGCGTGCTGTCGATGGTGCGGAGCCCGGCCCACGATGCCCCCGCACCTACAAACCCCGCATCTCCATCACCCGCAGCGCCAGGGCCACGTCGAGACGCAGCACCGGGCCCGTGGTGAACGGCCCGACGATGGTCTCCAGCTTGGTGATCCGGTACCGCACGGTGTTGTAGTGAAAGTGCAGGGCGCGGGCGGTCTCGGCAGTCTCCACTCGCGCCCGCCCTTGAGCCTGACCAGTCGGCGCTCGGAGACCATGGCCGACACCGTCTGAGGGGAGACACCAAGCAGGGCTGCCACGGCTCGATATGAGAAAGCCCCTTGGGCCAGTGGCCTTCGGGGCTTTCATGTATTAACAGGGAGCCTGTCCCTGCATCGACGCCCACTGTACTACTCCTGTACGAGCGTCGCCGCAGCCTGCGAGATGTCTCGCGTAGAGATAGTCGCCCAGGTATCGCAGGTCAGAACTACGATGACGCGGTGTCCATGATGAGTTCAGAATCTGCCAAGACTGAGGGCTGTAGGTTCGCAATATCGCGGTGGAATATCCAGAACGTGTGGGTGGGCGTCAACTAGCCGCGGCGATCGCCGAACACCCTCTTGAGAACTGCGCCGACGCCGGGAATGCCGCCTGCAAGGTAGAGCGTGAACCACAACGGACTTAGGATCCGAAGCTCGATGACGCGCCAGCGCCAGGGCGGTTTCTTCTCCATGACTATGTCTCCAAACTAGACGGCAACCGGCTGTCCAAATGATTGGAATGGGGCCACTTCCACGCCGCACTCAACGAGTAGATTTCCGATATCGTGCACTTTCTGTGGCGTGACCTGCGAGTTGATCGATTTCTCGTATCGGAATGTGCTCGCGATGACGCCGACCTCCTGCCCGCATGGGAACTCGGAACCCGGACCCCAGAGGCCGGAATTGTCTCCGTAGTTATACGGTTCCCCGTTGGTGTGGAACCCGTCGCGTGTCAAAAATTGACTATCGCTGCCGTCCGATCCCACCACCCAGACGAGTTTCCCGCCGCGACGCTCGACTTGGGCCTTGTCAAAGCATCCGGGCTGACTGTCGTCGACGATCACGGTCCCCCGCAGGTCCAGTTCGCAGTATTGATCTATGTCATCGAGATCGATTCGGGTGGTGGTGGCAGCGACCACAATCGAGGTGTTGGTCAGCACGGAAAAGGCGGATCCCTCGACGGTGATAAATTTAGTGAAGGGATGGGTCTCGGCCATTCTGGATAGGGCTTCGTTTCGGGTATCAAACGCGTGCACGTGATAATTGTCGGAGGATGCCAGTAATACGTCCAGGGTGGAGGATCCTATTGAGCCGGCGGCCCCGATGATTCCGACCCTCCCGTTGTTCTCTACGAAGGATTCGTGGCAGAGTTTCTTGACTATTTCCGATATCATCCAGACCGTCCCGCCGTGGCCGGTGGTGGTGGTCAGCGTGGTCGTTCCGTGGAGGTCGCTGATGGCTCGCCCGAAGTTTGTCAGCTTGGGCAGGATTGCTCCTAGCCCGATCAGGTTGGCCCCCAGCCTGTTTGTTGCGAACGTGACTGTCTCGTTGAGGATATGGGCGGCCGCCCCGATGAGGCGTTGATTCTGCTCCTTGTTGCCTCGGTCGGGGCGCAGGTCAGCGGTCATGTCCACGTACATCGGAGCCAGCACGAGCGCGCCACTCTGGCCGGGGATTTCACTTCTGAGGTATGTGTCGAGAACCAAGGGCGGAAACCCGTAAAGGGTGCGCATGCGAATCTCTGAGTCGACGCCAAACCGCACTGGGTCGAGCAGTGGGACGAACGGGGTGGACTCGCTCGCGTAAGACTCGTCTCGTCGATCGGACCGCATGGGGACGACGAATGCGCGATCCACCTTGCGACCCAGGACCTCTGAATTGCGCGACTCATACATATCGAATATCTTGTCGATGAATACCTGGCTAGCGCGGTAAGCGTCGGCGGCCTCCGTTTGGCTGGAGTTGGTCTCCCGCGTCACGGTGCGATAGACCGCGTCGAGCTTATTGTGGGACGACTTTCGGGAGAAGATGTCGTAGCTGGGAACCTCAACCCAGGGCCCCAGTGCGGACTTGAGACTTGCGGTGACCGCCGCTCTTTCTTCGCTCGAAGCAGAATATGGCGTCAGATGATTTACACCCATGACGTCTCCCCTCAAGGTTGCTCAACGCGCATTAAGAATGGTGATATATGCGCTGTCAAGCGGCACTCGAGGCGTCAGGGGAATGGGGCCCGGGGCGGCTATGGACTTCCATTTCGCCGTGTGGGCCGCATCTGGCGCCTGGTGTTGGGAGGCAGTGCTACAGCCATTATTTAGCATTCACCCCATGTTGTCTGTCCCCTAAAAGGAGGACATGGCTGGTATCGAGCCAACGCGTGGTCGGCCCTCGGGGATGGGTGGGCATGGCCTGCCCGGGCCCTTCTACCCCCGCGTCTACAAACCCCGCATCTCCATCACCCGCAGCGCCAGGGCCACGTCGAGGCGCAGCACCGGGTCCGTGGTGAACGGCCCGACGATGGTCTCCAGCTTGGCGATCCGGTACCGCAGGGTGTTGTAGTGAAAGTGCAGGGCGCGAGCGGTCTCGGCGACGTTGCAGTTGGTGTCCAGCAGTTGCTGCAGGGTCTGGCGCAGGTCCACCGACTCCTCGGTGTCCGCGGCCATCGCGCCGAGCACCTCGCCCGCGAAGGCCTGCAGCTCGCTGCCCTCGGGGATGAGCGAGAGCAGCCGGTGCACGCCCAGGCCGTCGAAGTGCGCGACGGTGCCGTTGCCGGACATCCGCCGCCCCACCTGCACGGCCCGTCGCGCCTGGTCATAGGCCTGGGGGAGCTCGGCCACGGACTCGACGATGCGGCTCACGCCGGTGCTGAACGAGTGCCGGCCCCCGCCCCGGTCGCCCGCGACCGCGTCCTGCAGCTCGGCCACCGCGGCGGCGACGTGCTGCGGGCTGATCTGCTCCGGGGCTGTGGGGTCGAGCGCGACGGGCAGCAGTAGCACCACCTCGTGGGTGAAGCCGACGACCGGGGCGGTCCGGTGCCGCCGGCGCGCCACCTGCTCCCACGCGGAGCTGAACCGCTCCTGGGCCATCCGGGCCGCGACCGGCTCGGTCGCGGGGTCGGGGGCCTCCGGGGCCGGGTCCAGTTGGGCCACCACGACCGCCATGGGCTGGCTCATGTCCCACTCGAGGTGGACGCAGTGGGTGAGGACCTGCTCGGGGGTGCCGGCGGTGCCGTTGAGGACATCCCGGAGAAAGTCCCCGCGGAACTTGGACTCGACGGCGGCGACCGCGCGCTGCTTGGTCACGGCGAGGGCGACGACCGTCGCGGCCCGCTCGAGGGACTGCACGGTGACGGGGCCGAGGTCGCTGGCGTACGCGACGATCAGACCGTAGTCGACCTCGCCCGCGGCGACCTGCGCGACGGCGATCTGGCCGGGCACGTCGTCCGGCGCGGCCTGCAGCCCGTGCCGGAGGCGCTCGGTGCGCAGCCGCCCGGAGGCGTCGAAGATCGAGGACTGGTCCAGCGTCCGAAGGTCGGCCTCGGGCCCGGACCTCGCCTGGACGCGGCCGTCGGGGGAGCAGACCAGGACCGCGGCCTCGAACACCGTGGCCACCTCCTCCGCGATCTGCGGGAGGTCGCCGCCCTCGAGGACGATGGCGGTCAGCGCGCGGTGCATGCGGTCGGCCACGTCGAGGGCCCCGGCCTGGCGGTCCACCAGGTGGGTGAACACCTCGGTGAGCACCTCGTTGAACCCGGTCTCGCGCGGCATGCGGAACAGCGGGAAGCCGAGCCGGTCCGCCGCGTCCAGCATTGCGGCCGGCAGGTCGTCGAGGTAGCGGCCCTCCTTCACTCCGAGCGCCGCGGCGCCGCGCTCGTCGAGGCCCTCGACGAGCGCGACCAGCGCGTCCGCGTCGAACGGCTGCCCGGACTCGCCGTGGCGCAGCGGGAATCCGGTGGTGAGCAGCAGCTCGTTCGCCTGCACCCACGGCAGGATGTCCGGGACCTCGATCACGTTGACCCGGCGCACGACGCGCTCGAGGCCGCCGTCGCCGGCGATCAGCTTGGACCCGGCCAGGCTGGGCAGGGCGAGCAGCTCCCGGACCGCCAGCGGATAGCTGGTCGGCGTGGTCAACTCTTGCCCATCAGGACGCTCATTCTCGGCAATACCTTCCATGGGCAGACCCTACGTGACGGCCACCACCCGGCCATAGGTTCAGTCTCAGTCGCGGATCAACGCGGACACGGGGGTGGGCGGGCGGCCCAGCAGCGCGGCGGTCACCGCGGAGCCGGCGAGGAAGTCCCGCTGGTTGTAATACTCGAACATCGCGACCAGCCTGCGCACGGCGTCGTCGGGCATGGTCGGGGACTGCGCGGTGGCCCACTGCGCCGGGTCGATCCGGACAATCGGCACCGCCCGGCCGGTGGTGTCCTCGACCAGCCGCACGAGCTGGCGCACGCTCAGCGCCGCCGGCCCGCCGAGCTCGTACGTCGCGCCGTGGTGGACGTAGATGCCCTCGATGAGTACCCGGGCGGCGATCTGCGCGACATCCTCGAGGCTGACGAAGCGGAAGCGGGTGTCCGGGCTGTAGGGCACGGTCACGCTGCCCGCCTCGCCGGTGAGCGCGGCCTCGAAGTTCTCCGCGTAGGCGCAGGGCTGGAGCACCGTCCACCGCAGCCCGCGCGCCGCCGCGAACTCGCGAAGCAGATCCTCGCAGCGGGCCTTGTCCAGGTGGTGCGGCATGGCGGGGCTGTAGGGCCACGCCACCGAGTGGTAGACGACGTGCTCCACGCCCGCGTCCGCCGCCGCCTCGAGGACCCGGCGCAGCAGCGCCGGCTCGTCCGGATGCACGTTGGGCGCGATGAAATACACCGCGCGGCAACCAGTTAGCGCCGCGTCGAGCCCGGCGCCGGTCTCGAGGTCGATGGGGTGCTCGCTGCTGCGAGAAAGCCTGCGGACCGGCACGGGTGTAGCAGCTGCCAATGCGGCAACCACAGCCCGGCCGGTCTTGCCCGCGGCGCCGACGACTGCGATGTCGGCGCCGCGGGTGGTGATGCTCGTCATCGGTGCGTGCTCACGCGTCGATGAAGTCGTACACAGCGTGCTTGGCGCCGCCGGAGAGGCGCTCGAAGCCGGGGCCGCGGTCGAAGAACGGCTCGCTGCCGTCGCGCTCATTGCGCATCGCAGCGCGCAGCGAGTCGCTGGCGTCCTCGTCGGCGACAGGATGGTCACCGTCGAGCAGGATCACGCCGTAGTCGTTGCGTGCGCCCTCACGGGAGACCTTGTGCCACAGCACATCCCGAACCACCTCGGCGATCGGCCGGTCGAGGGGGTCGCCCCAGCCGCCGCCGCCGGTGGTGCGGATCCGGAAGGTCTCGCCCGCCTTGATCGGCTCGGCGTCGGTGAGCGCGTCGAAGACCCGCTCGTTGGGCTCGCCCGGGTTGAGCACCACGGAGAACGGCTGGCCGGCCTTGCCGCCCTTGACGCCCCAGCAGGCGAGGATGGAGCGGTCCGCGATGGACATGAAGTGCGCGTCCTTGAGCATCCGGATGTGCTTCTCGTAGCCGAGGCCGCCGCGGTAGCGCCCCGCGCCGCCGGAGTCCTTCGCCAGGCCCAGCTTCTCGACGATGAACGGGAAGCGGCTCTCGGTGAACTCGGTGGGCAGGTTCCGCGAGTCCGGCACCACGTGGATGGTGTCCTCCCCGTCGGCGTAGTACCGACCGCCGGAGCCGCCGCCGAGCACCTCGCGCATGAGGTAGGACTGGCCCTCGAAGTCCTCGCCGTAGACGCCGGTGTAGCGGATGGTCTCCTGGTCGGCGGGCATGTTGCCGTCGACGGCCTTGGCGATGGCGCCGGTGAGCACGCCGAGCAGGCGCAGGATCACGAAGGTGCGGGCGTTCGTCGGGGCCGGGAAGATCGGGGTGATCAGCGTGCCCGGCTCCGGGAACTTCATCTCGATGAGGGGGATGATGCCCTCGTTGACGTCCAGCTCGGCCATCCGCTCCGGGGTGTCCGCGAGGCTGCGGAGCACCGGCGCGAGCCACTTCGCCAGGAAGTTGCCGTCCGAGTAGTCGCCGCAGTGGTTGATCGGGCCCTTGGCCTGGGGGCCGGTGCCGGTGAAGTCGAGGATCAGCCGCTCGCCGCCCTCGTCCTCCGGCGCGGTCTTGGTCATGGTGATCCGCTGCACGTGGAGCTGCGGCTCGTCGACGCCGTCGTGCTCGGCGTAGTCCTCCCAGGTGTAGGAGCCGACGGGGATCTTGGACAAGATCTCGCGCCGGTAGGTCTCGGTGCAGGCGTCCATGGAGGCGTCGAAGCAGGCCTCGATGGTCTCCACGCCGTAGCGCTCGAACAGCTCCGTGAGCCGGCGCGCGCCCATCAGGCACGCCGAGCACTCGGCGTCCAGGTCGGCCGCCAGCGCGTCGGGCATCCGGGAATTGCGGGTCATGATGCGCAGCGCGGCCTCGTTGGGCACGCCCTGGTCCCACAGCTTGATCGGGGGGACCATCAGGCCCTCCTCGAAGACGGTGGTGGCGCCCGAGGGCATCGAGCCCGGGCAGCAGCCGCCGATGTCGTCGTGGTGGCCGAAGGCCTGCACGAACGCCACGACCGAGGGCTCGTCGGCCCCGGGCAGCGTCGCGAAGACGGGGACGGTCACGCACAGGTCGGGCAGGTGGCCGATGCCGCCTTCGGAGAGGTACACGTCGTTGTGGAAGTAGACGTCGCCGGGCTTCATCGTCTCGATCGGGAAGTCGCGGACCACGGGCTGGACCAGCGCCGAGTAGGAGCGGCCGGTGAGCTTGCGCATGTTGCGGTCATAGATGCCGGCGCGGAAGTCGTGCGCGTCGCGGATCATGGGGGAGCGGGAGGTGCGCGCGATGTGGGTCTCGACCTCCATCTCGACGCTGGCGAGGTAGCCGGCGACGATCTCGACGAGGACCGGGTCCGGCGTCTCGGCGTCGACCGGGGTGAGGCGGTAGGGCTTGCCGTTCACCAGATCTGTGGTCACGGTCATGACTGCGCTCCGTTCGTGGCGATGAGGTCCTTGCTGATGCGGATGTTCCCGTAGGTGTCCATGTGTGCGGTGAACCCGGGGTGCACCGGCACTGTGGAGCTGAACTCCTCGATCACGGCGGGGCCGGCGAGGATGTCGTCCGAGCCCATCAGCGCGCGGTCGTAGACAGCCGTCTCGAGCCAGCCGTCGAAGTAGCCCTGGCGGGTGCCTGTGCGCGCGTGCTCCGCGCCGCGGCCCTTGGGGACCTGCGGGATCTCCGGGCGCTTGATCGGGCCGATGCCGCTGACCCGCAGGTTGACCCACTCGACGTACTGGGTGGGGTCGCCGCGGAAGTCATAGCCGTAGAGCTCGCGGTGCGCCACGTGGAAGGCCTCCGCAGTGTCGTCGATGATCTGCTGGGTGACGGGGCCCTCCCCGACGGGCACCCGCACCTCGAAGGCCTGCCCGAGGTAGCGCAGGTCCGCCGTGCGCTGGTAGCGCCGCTCGTCGGGGCCGAAGCCCTCCTCGACCAGGGCGGTCTCGGCCTCGCCCGCGAGCGAGTCCATCTCCGCCTGCAGGTCCTCGCAGCGCAGCCGCTCGTGGCGGGTGACGTTGGTCTGCACGTAGTCGTTGCGCACGTCCACGGTCAGCAGCCCGAACGCCGAGACGTTGCCGGGGTTGGCCGGGACGAGCACGCCCTTGAGGTTGAGGATGTCGATCAGCCGGCAGGCGAGCAGCGAGCCGGAGCCGCCGAAGGTGACCAGGGTGAAGTCGCGGACGTCGAGGCCGCGTTGGACGGAGATCTGGCGCAGCGCGTTGGCCTGGTTCCAGGCCGAGACCTCCAGGATGCCGGTGGCGCAGGCTTCCATTTCCAGGCCCAGCGTGTGCGCGAGCTCGGTGACGCCCTTGCGGGCCAGCTCGGTGTCGAGGGGGATCTCGCCGCCGAGCAGGTGCGGGGGGATGCGGCCGAGCAGCACGTGAGCGTCGGTGATGGTGGCGTCGTTGCCGCCGTTGCCGTAGCACATTGGGCCGGGATCGGCGCCTGCAGACTGGGGGCCGACGCGCAGCGTGCCCTCGGGCGTCATCCAGGCGATGGAGCCGCCGCCGGCGCCGACGGTGACGACGTCGATCATCGGGATCTTCGAGGGGTAGTTGCCCACCCGGCCCTCGGTGGTCAGCGCGGGGTCACCCTGGACCACCACGGTGACGTCGGTGGAGGTGCCGCCGCCGTCGCAGGTCAGGACATGCTCCACGCCCGCCACGCTGGCGACCATGGCCGCGCCCAGCGCGCCTGCCGCCGGCCCGGACAGGACCGTCGTGATCGGCTGGTGCACAACCTCTTTGGCGGAGAGGACACCGCCGTTGGACTTCATCAGGTAGAACGGGATCTCGCGGGTGGCGCCGTCGGCGGTGGCCGAGAACTGGCGCAGGCCGGTGGAGATGTTGGTGACGTAGTCGCGGATGTTCGGCTTGACCGACGCGTCGACGAGCGTGGTGATCGAGCGCTCGTACTCGCGGTACTCGCGGAGCACCTCGCTCGAGATGCTGATGGTGGCCTCGGGGAACTCCTCGAGGATGATCTCGCGGACGCGGCGCTCATGGAGCGGGTTCGCGTAGGAGTGCATCAGGCAGATGCCGAGCGTGTGGATCCCGTTGTCGCGGAAGAACCGGGCCGCCGCGCGAGCGTCCTCCTCGACGAGGGGGCGGATCTCGTTGCCCTGGTAGTCAAGGCGGCCGCCGACGGTGCGGACCTTGTCAGCGGAGACGATGCGGTCCGGCTTGACCCAGAAGTACGAGTTGCCGTAGCCGTCCGGCACGGACTGGCGGGCGATCTCGAGCACGTGCCCGTAGCCCTCGGTGGCGATGAAGCCGAGGTTGCCGACCTTGCCCTCGAGGAGCTTGTTGGTCGCGACGGTGGTGCCGTGGCTGACGGCCGTCAGGGCCTCGCCATTGACGCCCATCTGCTTGAGGACCTTGTCGATGCCGGCCAGGAAACCCTCGGCGGGGTCGGCGGGCGTCGACGGCGTCTTGGTGGTGACCATCTCGCCGGACTCTTCGTCCACCGCCACCACGTCAGTGAACGTCCCGCCGGTGTCGATGCCGACCCGAATCTTTCTGGACTCCATAAGTTCCTCCTTGGATAGCCGGCCCGAACCGGCCGTGTGAATTCATTCCACTCGTTCCCGCGGAGGTAATCGTCGTCACATATCGCCAAACTCGGGCATGGGTTTTCATGCACCCGAGTTGTGGGGGAGCGGAGGCCTGGCAGGTGGCGCCGAAAGGCAATCGGCGCCTGAGTTGGCGTGCGGACCCGTTAGAGAAGCTGGATCGGGCATTGCAGCCCGGGTGCGTGGGCGAGGCGCGCGTCGGTGGTGAGCAGCGCGGTGGCGTCGATCGCTTCCGCGAGTGCCACGTAGGTGGCGTCGTAGGCGGACAGGTTGTGGCGCAGTGCCCACATGCGCGGCCGCAGCTGCTGCGCAGGGAAGCGTGTGAGGGTGAGCGCCAGGAATCCGTCGAACGCGGCGGCCGACTGGGCGTCGGTCAGGGCGCCGCGGCGAGCGAGGTTGCGCAGCACGTGCGTCACTTCGCTGTCGATGAGGTGCGGGGCAGCGAGTGGTTCGTGCCCGAGCGCGTCGGGGTCGAGGTCGCCGACGAGGAGCTCGACGAGGACGCCTGCGTCAACGACTTTCACGCGGGACCTTCACTTCCGGCCCTCGTCGAGCGCAGCGAGGATGGTGGCCCGGTCGACATGTCCGTGCACCGCGTCCTGGGTGCGGCGGATGGCGGCGGCGTTATCGGCGACGACCTGCGCGCGGGTGGCGATCCCCTCAAGCTCGCGCAGCACGTACCGGGTTAGCGATAGCCCCTGTTCGGCGGCGGCGGCGGTCAGGGCGGCGTGCACGTCCGCGGGCACATCCCGGATCTGCACAACTTTTGACATGGCTCCACTATAACCCTCATGGGTGCAGTGTGCACCCAGCTTCTTTCGGCGCCGCGTGGCCACCTCCCCGACATGCCAACGGCCGCCGCCCCGAAAGGGGACGACGGCCGTGGTGGCTACGGGAGGCAGGCTATCGCGGGCAGCGCCGCCAGCTGAGGAGCCCGCCAACGAGCACCCCGGAGAGGGCGATGCCGGCGCCGACGGCCGCGGCCACCAGCAGCGACTGCTGCGAGGCGGGAGCTGCGGCGGCTGTTGCGGGGGCGGGGGTCGCCAGGCCGGCGACTGCGGCCTCGACATCTGCGGCAATGGACTCGGCCACGGCCGCGAGCGCCGCCGGGGCCTCGGGGATGCCGTGGTCGATGACCTTGCCGAGCTCCTTGAAGAACACGCCCGCCATCTTCTTGGCGACGCCGGTGATCATCCGCTGGCCGACGCCGCCGACCATGCCGCCGACCACTGCGTCCGCGTCGTAGGTCAGCAGGGTGCCGCCCTCGTGGGCCTCCAGCCGCACGGTGACATCGGCGGTGACCGTGCCCGGCGCGCCCGATCCGGAGGCCGTCATCACGAAGGACTCCGGCCGGTTCTGCTGGGAGAGCTTCACCTCGCCGTCGTAGGTGCCCTTGATGGCGGCGACTCCGGCGATGACCGAGAGCTTGTAGTGGTTGTCGGTGACCTGCTCCAGGGACTGCACGCCCGGGATGGTGGCGGCGAGGACTCGGCCGTCCTGCAGGTTGTCGTAGACGACCTCGGGCGGCGCGGTCAGCTGCGCGGTGCCTGCGATTCTCATTGCTTCTCCTCGGTGTCGGCGGCGTGGGCCAGCCGGAGTTCATATAGTTCGGACGGGGAAATGGGCATGCGCAAGATGGGGAAGCCCTCGGCGTCCTCGATCGCGGCGGCGATGGCGGCGGATGTCGGGATGACGCCCGCCTCGCCGGCGCCCTTCATGCCCAGGGGGTTGAGCGTGGACGGGGTGACGGTGTGGTCGATCTCGATCTCTTCGGGGACCTCGGTGACGAAGGGCATCAGGAAATCCATGAACGATGCGTTGAGCATCTGCCCGTGCTCGTCGTAGACGATCCGCTCATACAGCGCGCCGCCGATGCCCTGTGCGACGCCGCCGTGGATCTGCCCCTCCACGATCCGGGGGTTGATCACGTTGCCGCAGTCGTGGATCACGGCGTAGCGCTCCACATGGATCTCCGCGGTGACCGGGTCGGTCTCAACGATCGCGGCGTGGATGCCGGAGGCGAACGTCGAGCGCGGCGGCGAGTAGTAGCCGGTGGCCTCGAGGCCGGGTGCCTCCCCGTCGCGGATCGGCGGAATAGACATGTCGGTGACGGGCTTCGCGAATCCTGTTGCGGCCCTGGACTCCTTGTCGAACGCGTAGCGCAGGGGGTTGGACAGCACCGCGACGGTGGCCAGCGAGAGCGAGGTGCCGTCGGCGCCGGGGACGGTGCCGATCTTGCAGACGTGGCCGCCGCGCAGCTCGAGCTCGGCCGGGTCGAGGTCGAGGGTCTCGCCGGTGATCTTCTTGGCCTTCTCCGCCACCATCTGCGCCGCCACGTGGAACGCGGAGCCGGACATCACGGCCCCGCGGGACGCGAAGGTGCCGACGGCGTAGCCGAATCGGCGGGTGTCGCCGGTGACGATCTCGATATCGGACATCGGCACGCCGAGGTCGTCGGCGATGATCTGCGCGAATGAGGTCTGGTGCCCCTGGCCCTGGGTGGTCAGGCCGGTGGCGCCCTTGATCTTGCCGGACGTCTCGATCAGCACATGTGCGCCCTCGTAGGGGCCGGGGCCGGTGCCCTCGACGTATGCGCCGACCCCGATGCCGACGGTGCGGCCCTCCTCGGCGGCCTGCCTCTTGTACTCGGGGAACCCATCCCAGTCGATGAGCTTCTTCAGCTTGTCCAGCCCGGCCTGGTAGCTGCCGGAGTCGTAGATCAGGGGGCGGCCGTCTTGGAAGGTCAGGTGGAAATCGTAGGGGAACTCGTCGGGCCTGATGAAGTTGTGCTCGCGGACCGTCAGCACGTCCTTGCCGAGGTGCTTGGCGATGGCGTCCATGGAGCGCTCCATCGCGAACACGGCCTGGGGCCGACCGGCGCCGCGGTACGGGGTGACGATCACCGTGTTGGTGTACAGCGAGTACGCGTTGACCCGGAACGAGACCGGCTTGTACGGGCCCAGCACCTGGGTGGCGGTGTTGATCATGCAGATGATCCCGTACGGCAGGTACGCGCCGTTGTCGTGCCAGAACGTGAAGTCGAAGGCGAGCAGGCGGCCGTCGTCGTCGAAGCCGACGGTGACCTCCTGCAGCTGCCCGCGCTCGTGGGCGCTGGAGATGAAGTGCTCGCGGCGGTCCTCGGTCCACTTGACCTCGCAGGAGATGCCGGCCCGGCCGAGCTTGCGCGCGGCCCACGTGACCATGACCTCCTCGGGCCACGGGTGCATGATCTTGGCGCCGAACCCGCCGCCGACGTCGGGCGCGATGCAGTGCACCTTGTTCAGTGCCATCCCGAGCCGGGCGGCGATCGCGGCGCGGGCCGAGGTGGACGTCTGCGTGGACGTCCAGAACGTCAGCGCGTCCTCGTCGTCGTCCCAGCGGGCGAAGACGCCCTTGCCCTCCATGGGCATGGACGCGGAGCGCTCGATGTCCAGCTCCAAGGTGAGGGTGTGCGGGGCCTTGGCGAGCTCGGCGTCGATGTCCCCGAAGCCGTGGTGCAGGTGCGCCGCCACGTTGTCCGGGACGTCGGCGTGCACGGCGCGCTCCGCGCGTCGGGCGGTCTCGATGCCGACGACGGGGAGCAGCTGGTCATAGGTGACATTGATCAGCGCGCAGGCGTCCTCCGCGATGTAGCGACTGGTGGCCACCACCATCACGATGGCCTCACCCACGTGGTTGACCTCGTCCTTGGCCAGGGGATAGCCGTTGCGCGGGGCGATGATCGCCGGGTGCGGGATGAGCAGCGGGAGGCACTCGGCGAGCTCCTCGGAGTCCGCGGCGATGTCCTCATAGGTGTACACGGCGTGCACGCCCGGGAGCTCTAGGGCCGCGTCGATGTCGATGTCGACGATGCGCGCGTGGCCGTAGGGGGAGCGCACGAAGGCTCCGATCAGCGCGCCGTGCCCGAGGTCGTCGAGGTACTTGCCCTTGCCGCTGAGCAGCCGGTTGTCCTCGGAGCGGGGGATGGGCTTGCCGAATAGGGGCTCGGACGCGGTGGTGGTGGGGGTGTCTGTCTGCTGGGTGCTCACAGCTTGGACCCCCGGCCGCCGACGGGGTTGGTGGTGCCGCGGACCTTCGCGTCGAGGGAGGCCCGGCTGGACTCGTCGTCCTGGCCGAGGGGGGACTCGCCGGCCCGCTCGCGGGTGATCTCCGCGGCGCGCAGCACGGACGCCTTGATGTTCTGGTAGCCGGTGCACCGGCACAGGTTGCCGGCGATGGCCTCGGTGGCCTCCGCGCGGGTGGGGTTGGGGTTCTCCTTGATGAACGCGGCGATCGTGGTGACGAAACCTGGTGTGCAGAAACCACATTGGAGGCCGTGGCAGTCCTTGAAGGCCTGCTGGACCGGGTGCAGGGTGCCGTCCGGCTCAACGAGGCCCTCGACTGTGGTGACCGAGCGGCCCTCCAGGCTGGCAGCGAGCATCAGGCAGGAGCGGATGGGCTTGCCGTCGAGCAGCACGGTGCACGCGCCGCACACCCCGTGCTCGCAGCCGACATGGGTGCCGGTCTTGCGCAGGTGGTGGCGGATGGCGTCGGAGACGAGGGTGCGCGAGGGCAGCACCACCGTCTGCGTGACCTCGTTGAGGGTGAAGGTCACCGCGACGTGCTGTTCGCCCGTCTCGGACTGCAGCTCGGCGAGCTGGTCCTCGATGTTCTTGGTGGGCACCGTTAATTCCTTTCGGCGGAGTGGAGGGCGTCCTGCGCGGCGTTGAAGACCACTCGGGAGGTGAGGGCCGCGACGAGCTGGGACCGGTACCGCGCGGTGGCGTGGATGTCGGCGTCGGTCTCGACGCGCTCGCGGGCGGACTCGGCGAGGGCGCGCCACGGCGGGTCGGACTCGTCGACGGCGGAGGCTCCGGCGAGGATCTCCGTGAAGTCGATGACCTCGCCGAACTCGCCCGCCGAGATGTAGGCGGCGCGGGCCTCCGTGACCACCTCGTCCACGACGCGGACCTGCGCGACGACGCCGACCAGTGCGTAGTCGCCGTGCCGGCGGGCGATCTCGTCGATGGCGGTGCCCACGCCGGGCTCGGCGGCCGGGACGGTGACGCTG
Source organism: Tomitella biformata AHU 1821 (assembly GCF_000524475.1). Taxonomy (GTDB): domain Bacteria; phylum Actinomycetota; class Actinomycetes; order Mycobacteriales; family Mycobacteriaceae; genus Tomitella; species Tomitella biformata. The sequence continues at coordinate 24,458 of NZ_BAVQ01000083.1, forward strand.
ACGGCGACCTCGTCCGGCTCCACCGAGGATTCGAGGGGGCCGAGGAACAGCTCCTCGGCGGCGATCGTGCGGGTGCCGCGCACCGAGCGGACCTGGACGGAGCCGCCGAGTAGCAGCAGCACCGCGGGCATCTCGGCCGACGGGTCCGCGTGCACGATGGAGCCGAGGGTGGTCCCGCGGTTGCGGATAGTGGCGTGGGCGACGTGGTGCAGGCCGCGACGCAGCAGCGGCTGGGCCGCGAAGGCGCCGTCGTTGGCAGCGAGGTCGGCGTGTGTGACCAGCGCGCCGAACGTCACCCCCGCCTCGCTCGACGAGGTGATCTCGTCGAGCTTCGGGATGGCGGTGATGTCGATCAGGTTTGCGGGCGCGGCCAGCCGCATGGAGAGCATCGGGACGAGCGATTGGCCGCCGGCTAGGACCTTTCCTTCGTGTCCGACCTCGGCGAGGACCTTGCAGGCCTCCTCGACCGAAGTCGGACGGTGATACACAAGCGGCGAAGGTTTCATGCCTAGATTCTGCCTCTCCAAGTTGGAAGCCGATTCATCGATTAGTGACAAGCATCACGGGTAGAGCTGGCAATAAGTGCCGCAATCCCATTAGACGAGTTGCTTGTCCGGATCTGGCAGGTCCGGCCGGGCCTCGGCGGCGCCGGTGCGGTCCGGCAGGGGCGCATCGGGCCGCACCTGTTCGGCCATGTCGTCGCGCATGTGCGCTGGCGCGATGGCCTTGCACAGGTGGTAGAGCACGATCACCGCGATGGTCCCGAACGCGATGCCGCTGAGTGCGAACGAGTCTGTGAAGTTCAGGGAGGTGTCGCCGATAGCGAGGATCAGCCCGGCCGCGACGGGCATGATGTTGAGCGGGTTGCCGAAGTTGACGCCGTTCTCCATCCAGATCTTCGCGCCGAGCAGCCCGATCATGCCGTAGAGCACCACGGTGATGCCGCCGAGCACTCCGCCTGGCGTCGCGGAGATGATCGCGCCGAATTTCGGGGAGAAGCCGAGCAGGATCGCGATCAGCCCGGCCATCGCATAGGCGGCCGTGGAGTAGACCTTGGTCGCGGCCATCACGCCGATGTTCTCGGCGTAGGTGGTGGTGGGGGAGCCGCCGACGGCCGAGGCCATCACGGTCGCCATGCCGTCTGCGGCCAGTGCGCGGCCCATCATCGGGTCGAGGTCCTCGCCGGTCATCTCGGAGACGGCCTTGACGTGGCCGGCGTTCTCGGCGATCAGGGCGATGACGCCGGGGAGCACCAGCACGATGAACGTCAGGCTGAACGAGGGGGCGTGGATGCCGACGATCCCATTGGCCTCATCGGACATGGGCGGCAGGCCGAACCAGTCGGAGGAGCCGACGCTGCCCCAGTTCACCCGGAAGTGCTCGGTGATCTCCCCGACGTTCGCGTCGTAGGAGGTGATCTTGCCGACCGTGAGGTCCAGGATCCAGGACAGCGCGTAGCCGAAGACGAGCGAGAGGAAGATCGCGATCCGGCCGAGGAAGCCGCGCAGCGCGATGCTGCCGATGATGAGCACCACCATGACGGTCAGCCCCACCCACTGGTCCTGCGGCCAATAGAGGGTGGCCACCACGGGCGCGAGGTTGAAGCCGATGAGCATGACGACCGCGCCGGTGACCACCGGTGGGAGGATCTTGAACACGATCTTGCCGCCCATGAAGTGGATCGCCACGCCGATCAGGGCCAGCACGAGGCCGGAGACCAAGATGGCGCCGGTGACCTCGGCGCTGGTGCCGCCCTGCGCGCGGATCGCGGCGATGCCGCCGACGAAGGCCGCGGACGTGCCGAGATAGCTGGGGATCTTGCCCTTGACCACGAGCAGGAAGAAGATGGTGCAGAAGCCGGACATCAAGATGGCGAGCTGCGGATTGAGACCCATGATGATGGGGAACACGAAGGTGGCGCCGAACATTGACACCACATGCTGGCCGCCGAGGCCGATCGTCCGGCCCCAGTTCAGCCGTTCATTGGGTGCGACAACCTCGCCGGGCAGGACATTTTTACCGTCCCCATGAATCTTCCAAATAGCCATTCTCACGCCTTCCATGATGGTGGCGGTGCTGGAGTCGCTCGCGACTGAATAGTGCCGACGACGCACCTGTAACTAACGACGACGCTAATGCAAAAGTGAGGCAGGCCACATGGGGGTAATCTGCCAAACCGGCGTGCACCGCATAGGCACTGTTAGTGATTAATTCGGCGCATCGACATGATCTTGAGGGCCAGCGACAGATCGAGGCACAACTCCGGCTGGTCGGTGAAGGAGCCCAGGATCTTCTCCAGCTTCACCACGCGGTATCGCAAGGTGTTGTAGTGGAAGTGCAGCTTCCGGGCGGTCTCCGCGATATTGATGTTGGTCGATAGCAGCGTCTCGAGGGTCCGGCGCATGTCCTGGGCCTCGGCGGTGTCCGCGGTGAGCTCGCGCAGCGTCTCCCGGGCGAAGGACTCAAGCTCGCCCTCGTCGTCGACGAGGCTGAGGAGGCGGTAGACGCCCAGGTCGTCGAAGTGGGTGACGGCCCAGTCGCCGGAGATCTTGCGCCCCAGCTGCAAGGCGGTGCGCGCCTGGCTGTAGACCGTCGGCAGCTCATCCATGGACGTGCACGGGCGGGAGACGCCGACGCTGAACGCGCGGCGGCCGCCGCCACCCTCGCCGCGAACGATGGCGACCAACTCATGGACCGTGTCCATCGTGTGGGCGTCGGCGCCGAGCAGGATCACGGTCTCGGTGGCGAGCGCGGCCATGGCCGCAGCCGGGTCGCGGGATGCGAGGGCGCTGCTGAAGGCCCGAGCCTGGCGATCCACCAGCGGCATCTGGACCGGGGCGGCCGGCGTCTCGAGGGGCACGGGGTCCGGCTCGATCGAGACCACCACCACCTCGCGGTCCAGGTCCCAGCCGAAGCTCTTGGCATGGGCGACGGCGTGGTCGTGGCCGCCGCCGCGGCCCAGCAGTAAGTCCCGGACAAAGTTTGAGCGGTGCTTGTCCTCCACCGAGGCCAGGGCCTGGTCTCGGGAGACCACGAGCGCGCAGACCGACGCGGCACGCTCGAGCAGGTACAGATCATCGTGCGCCAGCGTCCGGTCGCGCCGGAACGCGGCGATGCGCCCGTGGTCGACGCCATTCGCGGAGATAGCGCTGACCGCGATGCTGCCGCACTCCGTGGACCGCACGCCGAGGCCGCCCTCGATGGCGTCGGTGCGCAGCCGGCCCGTCGCGTCGAGCGCATGGCTGTGGGCCAGCGCGCACAGGTCATCGGCACTGCCGGCCCGTGCGATCTCGCGGCCGTCCGAGGTGGTCACCAAGATCGCCGCCGACAGCTCCTGGGCCCCGGCCGTCGCGATGTCGGCGAACGCGCCGCCCGCCACCACGACGTCGACCAGCCGACGCCGGAGTCGCTCCGCTCGGAACATGGCCGCGCGTTGGCTCGCGGCCAGCGCGGCCAAGCCGCGGCCGAGGGGGTGACCGGGGTCCGGCGCCTGCGTCACGGCGATGACGGGCAGCCCGAGCGCGCCGGCCACGGCGAGGGCGTCTTGGGGAAGGCTGTCGTCCCGTTCGCTGGCGAGGTGCACGATCACGGCGGCGATGCCCCGGGAGTTCGCTCGGGAGAAGAAGGTCCCGACGGGCTCGGCCAGCTGGTCCAGCATGAACCCGGTGGTGAGTAGCAGGTCCTGGGGACGCAACCACGTGATGACGTCGGGGACCTCCATGACGTTGAGCCGCATGATCTCGCGGCCCAGGTTGGCATGGCCGGCGAGCACGCTGCAAGAGGACAGGAAACTGGTCGCGAGCAGGTCCTGGACCGTCGTCGGGTGCATGGCGTTGTCGACGCGGGCCTCGAGTTGTGTGCCGGACGTGTTCACTTCGCCACCTTGTAATCTGGAGTATTCGATCACCACAATGTGATCTGCATTATCTTCAGCGATGGTAGCCGCGGCTCAGCAGCCCTCGACGGCTTTGCTGCGCTCGAACCCGCCCAGGGCGGCCGCGGCCTCGCGGTGGATGGGCCCGGTCAGGCTGCGCAGCTCGAGCCCGGTCGCATCGCGCGTGGTCTTGAGGACCTCGGCCATGATCGAGATGGCGGTCTCCTCGGGGGTCCTGGCCCCGAGGTCGAGCCCGATAGGCGAGTGCAGCCGGTCCAGTTCCGCCGCGCCCAGCCCGGACTCGATCAGCTTGTCCATGCGGCGCTCATGGGTGGCCCTACTGCCCAATGCGCCGACATAGGCGGCGTCGGTGCGCAGCGCCAGCTCCAGCAGCGGGATGTCGAACTTCTCGTCGTGGGTGAGCACCGCGATGATGGTGCGGGGGTCCACCGGGGCACCGGCGAGGAAGCGGTGCGGCCAATCCACGACCACCTCGTCGGCGTCGGGAAAGCGCGCCGCGGTGGCGAAGACGGCCCGGGCGTCGATGACGGTCACGTGATAGCCGGCGAATTTGCCGATCCGGCACATCGCCGCGGCGAAGTCGATGGCGCCGAAGACATACATGCGCGGGGCGGTGCCAAACGCCTCGACCAGCACCTGGTCCAGATCCTGCGAGCCAGCCGGTCCCAGCTCCATGACGCCCAACTCCATGAATCCCAGTCCCGAGGCGCCGGACTGGAGGCCGGTGCGGACGCGGCCGATCAGCTCGTCGTCCGCTTCGCCGCCGCCCATCGAGCCCCACGCGTCCTCTGCGGTCACGACGAGGTGCCGGGGTGGCTCGCCAGCGCGGCAGTCGGTGAGCACGGCGACCGGCTCGCCGGCGGCGACCAGCCCGGGCACCCGCGCGAAGTCGGGGAACGTGTCGGGGGTGATGAGCTGGAGGTAGACGACGATGGTGCCGCCGCACGTGAGGCCGACACCGATCGCGTCGTCGTTGGCGACGGTGAATATCTCGGTGCGGCTCACGCCGTCGGCCAGCACCTCCGCGGCCAGTTCATACAGGGTGCCCTCGACGCAGCCGCCGGACACGCTGCCGACGACGGCGCCGGATTCGGAGACCGCCATCGCGGCGCCGGCTGGGCGGGGGGAGGATTGCCAGGTCCGGATGACGGTGGCCAGCGCGAAGCGCTCACTGCGGGCAGACCACACCGCAAGGTCATCGAGAATGTCTCGCATTGCCGAACCTCCTAATGTGATGTGGCGCTCACAGTATCCGGCCCGCGCGGGTGCCCGGTGGGCAGATCTCGCCCAACTTCCCCTGGGTTTCCTGTGAGGTCTTGCTCAGATGTCCACGGCCCGCCAGCACAGTGCGGCCAGGGCTAGGGCCTCGTGCTCGTGGAACGGCTTGGCGACGATCTGCACCCCGATGGGCAGGCCCGACGCGGACGTGCCCACCGGCACCACCACGGACGGCACTCCGAGGATGCTGATGGCCCGGCTGCTGGCCAATGCCTGCGCCCAGGTCAGCACCTGGTCTCCGACGGGGAACTCGGTGGCGTCCACGCCCGGCGCGACGATGGACGCCACAGGCATGACCAGCAGGTCGCCGATCTCGGAGAGGAACTGGTCCACGAGCAGGGTGCGCTGGCTCCACCCGGCCTCGAGCTCGATGGTGGAGACGGGACGCACCGCGGACAGGAAGGCCTGGGTGTTGCCGCTGAAGCCAGCCGGGGGACCGTACTGGGTGACATCGGTCTGCGTCTCGCGTGCGCGCATTGCGCTAAACAGCGGCTCGGCCTGTGACAGCGCCTGGCCGGAGTACGGGGCGATTGACCCGACCGCGGGCTGCAGCCGCGCTGCCAACGCGGCCACCGTCGCCTTGATCTCCTCGGCCACCGGGACGTTGCCCTCACCGTCGGCCCAGCGGACGTCGAGCGCGGAGACGTCGACGGTGGCGGGGTCCACCCATCGGAACTGCGGCTCGGAGAGCACCTTGAGCAGGGCCGTCAGATCGTCCAGATCTCGCGCCAAGGGACCGATCATCTGCACGGCGCCGTGCAGGGTCACCGGGTTCGTCAGCACCCCTCCGCTGACCGTCGCACTGCCGGTCATGACACCCGGGTACTGGCCGTCGTCGGCGACGCGCCCGGCCGTCGGGCGCACCGAGCACAGGCCGGTGCAGTGCGCCGGCCAGCGGACGGAGCCGCCGAAATCGGTGCCCAAGCCGGCGGCGCTCATGCCGGAGGCGATGGTGGCGGACTCGCCGCCGCTGGACCCGCCGGGGGACAGCGCGATCCCCTCGGGCGCGAGCGGGCTGACGGTGTTGCCGAAGTACTCGTTGTGGGTCAGTCCGCTGGCGCCGAACTCGGGGGTGTTGGTCTTGCCGATCAGGATCGCGCCCTCTGCGCGCATGCGGGCCACGGCCGGGGCGTCGGTGTCCGGCACGTTGCCGAGCAGCGCCTCTGAGCCAGCCGTCGTCCGCACGCCGGCGGTGGCGATCAGGTCCTTGACCGAGAAGGGGACGCCCGCGAGCACCCCGACGGACTCGCCGCGCTCTAGGCGGCGGTCGAGCTCCGCCGCCGCCTCGATGGCCTGCTCCGCGGGGACCGTCAGGATCGCGTTCAACCGGGTGTTGGTCTCCGCGATGTGGCTGAGGTGCTGTTCGATCACCTCGCGGGCGCTGATCTCGCGGGCGGTCACAGCCCGGGCGATCTCCAGGGCTGAGGCACCCACCATGGAACGGCGGTCTACGGAGCTAGCTTTTGTTTGCGGCACGGTATTCACGCTATTGGTCGACGGGGATCTCGGGAATGGCCAGATTCGCCAGTAGCCGCAGATCTCCAATGTGAATAGTTGACGGCGGCGGCTCGAAGCGGCTATCGGGGGCCGAATTGGCGGTCGCCCGCGTCGCCGAGTCCTGGCACGAGGAATGCATTCTCGTTGAGGCCCTCATCGATTGCCGCCGCGACGAGGCGGACGGAATGCCCCGATTCCGCCAATGCGGCTATGCCCTCTGGGGCCGCCACAACGCACACAATTGTGACATCTGTGGCGCCGCGGGAAACAAGCAGATCTATTGTGCGCACCATGGACCCGCCCGTGGCCACCATCGGATCCAGGACGTATACCGGATAGTCGGAGAGGTCGGCCGGCAGCGACTCCAGGTAGGGCACGGGCTGGTGCGTCGTCTCGTCCCGGGCCATCCCGACGAACCCCACGCTGGCCTGGGGGATCAAGTTGCTCGCCTCCTCGACCATGCCCAGCCCGGCGCGCAATACTGGCACCAGGAGCGGCGGATTCGCGAGCCGCACCCCGCGCGCGGTCGCGATCGGCGTGGCCACCTCGAAGTGCTCCACCTTCGCGTCGCGCATGGCCTCGTAGACAAGCATCTGAGTTAGTTTTCGCAGCGCGTCGCGAAAGGTGATGTTGTCACTGCGCGCGTCGCGCATCGTGGTCAGGCGCGCGGCCGCGAGCGGGTGGTCCACCACATAGGTATCCATCAGGTGAGCGTATTGCCGGGGCGACAGCCGTGTCCTGAGTGAAAGTGCCCACGTTTGGTTCGGGATTTGGCAGATGTCGACGAGAGCCCCGGGAGGTGATGCGGGCATGCTGTGGGGATGATTTCTACGTCCCTGAGCCTGCTCCAGTACGCCCTGCTGGTGCTCGCGGGCTTTGGCGCGGGGCTGGTGGGATATGTGACCGGGATGGCCTCGCTCGTCTCCTACCCGGCGCTGCTCGCCGTCGGGCTGCCGCCCGTCACCGCCAACGTGACCAACACCGTGGCGCTGGTCGCCTCGGGCGTGGGGAGCACGGCGAACTCCGCGCGCTCGCTAGGGGAGAACGGCCCGCAGCTGTGGCGGTGGGGCGCGGTCAGTGCGGTCGGCGGCCTGGCGGGCGCGCTGGTCCTGCTGTGGTCGCCGGCCGGCTCCTTCGAGGTGGTGGTGCCCTACCTGGTGGTGCTCGCGTCGCTGGCTCTCTTGCTGCAGCCCCGGATCCGGAAACTGGCCGGCGGCAAGGACTTCCCGATCCTCTACCTCGTCGGGATGGGAGCGGTGGCCGTGTACGGCGGATACTTCGGCGCCGGGGCGGGCGTCCTCTTTCTGGCGCTGACGCTGACCTGCACGGGGCTGTCGGTGTGGCGGTCGGCGGTGTTGAAGAGCTTCCTGCTCGGCATTGCGAATCTCGTGGCCGCAGTGATTTTCTCCCTCCTGGGCGAGGTGCACTGGTGGGCGGCGGCCGCGATGGGGCTCGGGGCCCTGTGCGGCGGCTGGTGCGGCCCGCCGGTGGTGAAGGTGATCCCGCCGAACCTACTGCGGATCGCGGTGTCTATCGCGGGATTCGGCCTCGCCGGCTGGCTGGCGTTCGGGTGACTTCGTCCGCATCTCGGCGGGGGCGATCGCCCGGCACAGGTGATAGAGCACGATCACGGCGATGGTCCCCAGCGAGATGCCGGTCAGGGCGAACGAGTCGGTGATCTGCAGCGAGGTGTCGCCGATCGCCAAGATCAGCCCGGCCGCGACGGGCATGAGGTTGAGCGGGTTGCCGAAGTCGACGCCGTGCTCCATCCAGATCTTGGCCCCGAGCAGCCCGATCATGCCGTAGAGCACCACCGTGATCCCCCCGAGCACCCCGCCCGGCGTCGCGGCGATGACGGCGCCGAATTTCGGTGAGCAGCCCAGCGCGATCGCCACCAGACCGGCCACCATATATGCGGCGGTGGAGTAGACCCGGGTGGCCGCCATCACCCCGATGTTCTCGGCGTAGGTGGTGGTGGGGGAGCCGCCGGCGGCGCTAGCCATGACGGTCGCGAGGCCGTCGGCGACGAGCGCGCGGCCCATCATCGGGTCGAGGTCCTCGCCGGTCATCTCGGCGACGGCCTTGACGTGGCCGGCATTCTCCGCGATCAGGGCGATCACGCCGGGGAGCACCAGGACGATGAACGTCAGGCTGAACGAGGGGGCGTGGATGCCGACGATCCCGTTGGCCGCATCCGACGTCGGCGGCAGGCCGAACCAGTCCGCGGCCCCCACACCGGTCCAGTCCACGCGGAAGTGCTCGGTGATCGCCCCGGCGTTGGGGTCGAACGAGGTGATCGTGCCGAGCCCGCGGTCCAAGATCCAGGACAAGGCGTAGCCGAAGAGCAGCGAGAGGAAGATCGCCATCCGGCCGAGGAAGCCGCGCAGCGCGACACTGGCGATGATCAGCGCCGCCATCACGGCCAGCGCCACCCACTGGTCCTGGGGCCAGTAGACGGTGGCCACGACGGGCGCGAGGTTGAAGCCGATGAGCATCACGACCGCGCCGGTGACCACTGGCGGCAGGATCTTCGCCAGGACGCCGCCGCCCAGGAAGTGGATCGCCAGGCCGATCACGGCCAGCACCGCGCCGGCCACGAGGATCGAGCCGGTGACCTCGGCCGTCGTGCCGCCCTGCGCCCGGATCGCGGCGACCCCGCCGACGAAGGACGCGGACGTGCCCAGGTAGCTGGGGATCTTGCCCTTGACGACGAGCAGGAAGAACAGGGTGCAGAAGCCCGAGAACAGGATGGCCAGCTGCGGGTTGAGCCCCATGATGATGGGGAAGACGAAGGTGGCGCCGAACATCGAGACGACGTGCTGGCCGCCGAGGCCGATGGTCCGGCCCCAGTTCAGCCGCTCGTTCGGGGCGACGACCTCGCCCGGCAGGATATTCTTCCCATCCCCATGGATCTTCCAGATCGCCATCAAACGCCTTCCCAGTCGGCCTTTGGCGCTGTCGGTTCTGGAGTCATTGTGGCGCATGAGTTCCGGGGCTGGGGGCGTCCTGGGGAATAACAAACTCGCAGTGGGGGCGGATTGGAGATCCCGACCGCACCCTGCTTCGTGGGTGCGCATTTCATGCTTGCAGATGATGGATGTTACGTGCAATATCAGTCTGATTTCCGTATGGTTGGTGATGCTGCACACGGAGTGGATGCCGCTCGCAATGAGCGGTCGCCGGAGCATTGGAGATGGGGACAATGGCCACAAGCCTGCTGACGCACGCGAGCGAGGAGACAACTCGGCTCAGGACAGACCAAGTTGTCGAATACCTGCTTGGACACTTCGGGCCGACCTACACCGCCTACATCGCGAACTCTCGGAGCCGTGCGATGCCGGCGCGCTGGGCGCTGGCGCCTGGTCAGCCGAACCGAGTGGAGCCGGCCTTAGACAAGGTGCGACGTCTTCGTGCGGCGCACACGGTGGCGGTCGCCATCGAGAAGGCCGAGAACGACCAGGTTGCTCGCGCGTGGTTGATAGCGGGCAACCCGAGGATCGGGGGCCGGACCCCCGCGGAGTTGATCCGCGATGACGATCTTCCCAAGGTCTTCGCTGCCGCTGAGGCCTTCTTGGAGGGGACCTACTCAGCGTGACGCACTGCGCGGGCGGAGCGTTGTCCGACGTGTGACCTATGCTCTGCGCACTTGGTGGGACGGGTAGATAGGGGGCTGTGGATGGGCGGAGGTGACGACAGGATCTGCGCGCGCACGGGACTGCTGCTCCAATCTGGCAGCGGGCGGAGGGTTTCGCGCATCGCGCAGAGCCGGTTCGGTGCGCTCAATCCTCCGCAGCGGCCTGTACAGGGTCCTCGGGACGGGTGGGGGCGGTGGGACGTACCCGGACATCGCACCGTGTATGCCGCAGAGGATGAGGTCGCAGCGTTTTCGGAGGTGATCAACTACATTGAGCCCCGATTGCCGAGTATCCCGATGGCTGACCTTTTCGACGACGTGTCGGCCGTCGACTCGGAGACCTTGGACGCACAGATATACAGCGAGTTGCCCACTCATGGATCGATGCCGGTGCGGTCGATCTCCAAGGGCTGGCGCGACGCCCGGAGCAGTTACACACTCTCTCTGCCGGCAGCGGGGTGGTTCGTCGATGTGACGGCTTCTGCCAGTGTCGCGATAATCGGTCAGGCATTGGAATCGCCACTGCAGAAATGCGGGGTGGACCAATTGACCCTCGGCGAGATCACCGGCTCGCTGGACAAGGACGTCACGACAACGATTGCCTCGTGGCTCCACGGCGCAGTTCTCGACGACGGCTCGCTTCCCCACGGGATCACGTACAGATCAAAGTGGGGCGCGGAATGGAGAACGTGGGCGATTTGGCTGCGAGAGATGGATGCGGGGCTCGAGTCGACTGAGGAGCCCACGAAATCGTTGATGCAGGACAGCATCGGTGCGCATAGCCGGCCATTGATTGAGGCGGCGATTCTGCGCAACATGCGTGTCTACTAGGTCGTGCTGATTGCACCTGGCGTAGCAAGCCTCTCCAGCGCCCACGGCCACGGTACCCGCTCCTGCTCCAGCCGCAGCGACCCTTCCCGAATCACTGCCAGCGCCGCGCGTTCCTCAACCGTCAGCATCGTCAACTCACCGATAGCGGGGGACTCCTCGGTCACGGCCAACTCCAGCCAGGCCTCCAGGGTCTCGCGGTCCATCAGCAGGCTCTCGACCCCGGGTAGGTGATGGCGCAGCCGATCCAGGATCGCGAAGCCGTGGCTGTCGAGGTCGCCCCAGTACTGCACCCGAACTTCGTGCATCCACTCCAACCCAGCCAGTTCGGACACCGAATAGCCGCGGCCGTGCAGGGCGACGGCGCCCGTGAGGTCCGGCAGGGCGTGCAGCCCCTCCTGGTTCTCGAGTATCAGCACGCGGGCGGGCCGCAAGTCCAGCACCGCGAGCTCGTCGAGGGAGGTGTCGAAGATCCGGGGCGCGCCAGGCAGCAGCGCGCGGTCGCACACGGCGATCCGCCGCATCGTCGGCAACCCTCGGACACCCAGGTCCATCTCGCCGCGCACGCCGGTGAGCAGCGACTCGAGCAATCCCCGGTGGCGGCCAATCCACTTGGTGTCCACCCCGGGTACGGGCAGCTGCCGGATGTACCAGCCGGAGTCGGGGTGCTCGGTCAGCCATGTCAGCGCGGCGAGCAGCCGTGCGAAGTCGGGCTCGGTCAGCGACTCCCACTTGCCGACGGCGGCCGCGGCGGCGGGGCGCAGACCATCGGCGCGTCCGGCCAGCAAGCGGTCGAGCCGGGACTTTGCACTCAGCCAGCTGGTGGAAGCACGTGCGGCGGAGGCGATCACGTCGGGCCCGGACAACAGCACCCGGACGGGGATGTCCTGGCTACCGTAGTTGGCCCAGCGCCGCGTCTCCCACTCCACCGTGCCGGCCCCGGCGTAGGACTGCCACGTGCGGACCCATGCGACGACGGCGTCGAACCCGGCGTGCACCTGGGCCTCGGTGGGCGGCTTGAGGGAGATCGACAGTGAATCATCCTGTGCTGCAGCGGGATCGACGAGCCATCCGCTACGGCGTCGGCGATACGCGGTGGCGGCGCGCTCGGCGACCGCGGTGGGCGGCAGGCAGGTGCTCACAGCCCGCCGCCCAGATCCTCGAACGGCACCAGGTTCAGATGCGAGCTGCGCGAGTCCTCGTTGTGCACCGACGCGGCCCCGCCGATGTAGTCCTCCAGCGTGGAGAGCAGCTTGAGCGGGGTGGCCAGCATCATGTGAAAGCCGAAGAGCGCGAACACATCCAGTGCGCGGCGGGTGTAGGCGGCGTCGGCGCGGTCGAAGGCCTCGTCGAGGATCACGGTGCCGTAGCTCGGCAGCTCCTCGCCGGCGGCCGCCAGCTGATAGCGCAGCGCCGCGGCCAGGCAGAAGAACACGAGCTTCTGCGCCTGGCCGCCGGAGAGCCCGGAGCTGGAGTCGTGGAAGTTCACGTCCACCCCCTCGTCGTCGACCTCCACGCCGATGAAGCTCACGTGCAGGCGGGTGTCGAGCACCTGGATCCGCCACCGCTGGTCGGCGGGCTCGCCGGAGCCTAGGCGGTCCTGGCTCCTCTCGCGGTTCGGCGGATGGCCTGATCGTTCCAGCTGGCCGGGCCGCGTGGCGTTGGGGCTGAGATCCCGGGTTAGGCGGGACGACCCGCCGTTTAGGTTGTTGCCTCGAATCGTGCGTCGACATCCACCGCGACGCGCAGCCGCTCAGGCCGCAGGTTGGGCCCGTCGCCGGCGGGCATGGAGTCGCTGGCCATCATCATCCGGGCCTGCCCCATCTGCGGAGTGGGGTTGGACGAGACGCCCAGCATTCCGGGGTCGGCCAGCGCGATGACGTGCATTGCCTTGAGCCCCAAGCCATTAGCATAGGCGTCCGCCTTGGCGGTGGCGTCGTGCAGGGCGAGCTTGCGCACCCGGGACTGGGCCTTTGCGCGGGCGGTGCGGGTCAGCTTCCACTGGAGATGGCCGACTTCCACGCCCGCGATCTCGGCGGCGTCGTCCACGAATTGCCCGACGGCGTCCAACCCCGAGAACGTGGCCACGAGCCCCGCGGAGGACTGGTAGAGCCATGGCTGCACCGAGCCGTCCTGGCTGTATGGGCGGTGGCGCGAGTGCTGCACCTGATCCAGGCTCCAGCGGCGCAGGGGTCCGTCGGCCAGTTGGTCGAGGGTGGTCAGCAGTGCCGTGAGCGCGTGGATGGCCGTCGAGGATTGGTCCGCGGCAGCCTCTCGGCTAGGTCCGTCGCTCGCCACCCGCAGGTGCACGGCGCAGCGGTTGGGCGCGAACTCGCGCGTGGCGTGGCCGGTGACGGTGATGATGACGCGAGTAGATGCCATGGCTGCAGTTTCCCACGCCCGACGTTCAGGCCGGGGAGATGTGCTGCCGATCGGCCATGGAGATGGTTATGGCCGCGACGAGGACGCCGATAACGACCCCGATAGCGGTGTCCGCCACCCGGCTGACCGCCATCTCCGTCGTCATCTGGCCCGCCAAGCTGATCATCAACAACGCCATCGGAGTGATCGCGGCGGTGGCTAGCGCGTAGTTCTTCAGCACGAAGAGCTCGGTGAACACCTGGAGCGCGATGATCACGACGACGGTCGGCCAGAACCCGAGCCCCAAGGCGATCAGCGCGATTGCGACCACCGCGCCCACCACATTGCCGAGCAGCCGCTGGATGGCGCGCTCGACGGTGCTGGCAAAGGTCACGGACTGCATCGCGGCGACGGCGCCCATCGTCGCCCACAGCGGATGCTGCAGGCCGATGGCCAGGGATGCCCATCCGGCGAGGGCCGACGCGGCAAGGATACGAGCGCCTGCCCCGAGCATTTCAGCCGAGCGCAACCGGGTGAATCCCTCACTCAGCCATGGGGTTCTGGCGGTATCGGCCACTCGGGTCACTGGGACGACGGCTATCAGCAAGCCGAGCAGCACGCCGATCGCGGTGGCCAGAACTGCGCGCGGGAGGCTGTCCGCGACCGATGCCGCTGCGGCGGAGAAGACCACGACCACGGCACCGGGTCCGAAGATCCGCAGGCTGGTCAGCACCCACACCGCCAATCCGGCCGCGGCGGACAGCGCCGCAATCTGCAGGAGCATCGGGGTGGAGCCGAGCAACGCGCCCAGCAGCACGCCGGCCAACACGAACCCGCCGGCGATCGCCACCTTTCCGGCCCGGCGCAGGTAGGGCTCTTGCCGTGCGAAGGCCGAGGCGATGGCGCCCAGCGCCGCGAGCGCGGCCAATTGAGGTTGGCCCAGTGCGCCGCCGACCACAAGGGCCAACCCGGTCGCGATCCCCACTCGCACCGCGGGATCGAACGCCGTGGCCGAGGGGCGCATCCGAAATGCCGCCCGCCAGGTGTTTGGCGCCCAGGAGTGGCCCAGTGCGGTCTGGGTGTGCGCCAGGTGTGTGCGGATCGGTGCGGTATTGCCCATTTCCACATAGTACTTCATGAGTAAAGTACTTGTGAAGTATCCTGTGAGGCATGGAACCCGACTTCATCGACGCCGTGCTTGGCGAATGGGCGCTGACCTACCCCGACATCGACACGGAGCCGGTGGAGGTGGTCGGGCGGATCGCCCGCATCAGTGCCCTGATGCTCCACGACCTCGACCGCGCGCTGGTGCCGGCCGGTATATCGCGAGCGGAGTTCGAGGTGCTCGGCGCGTTGGCGCGCAGTGGGGAGGCGCTACGCGCCAGCGAGGTCACCTCGTTGACGATGGTCAGCGGCGCCGCGACCACCAAGCACGCGGATCGGCTGGTCAAGCTGGGCCTGCTGGAACGGTGCCGCTGGGAGCCCGACGGCCGGGTGGTGCTCCTCGAGATCACCGCCGCCGGCCGGGCGTTGGTGGACGCGGAGTTCCCAGCTCGGGTCGACCGTGACAGCCGCCTGCTCCATGGTCTTGACGAGCAGGAGCGACACACACTCATTCGTCTGTTGCGGCAGGTGACCGCGAATGCGGAGGCGGCGGCGCGGCGCTGAGCGTGTCGATGGCCGACTGGTAGATGCCGCGCTGCTGCACGGCGTCGGGCAGCA
Source organism: Tomitella biformata AHU 1821 (assembly GCF_000524475.1). GTDB lineage: Bacteria > Actinomycetota > Actinomycetes > Mycobacteriales > Mycobacteriaceae > Tomitella > Tomitella biformata. The sequence continues at coordinate 39,673 of NZ_BAVQ01000083.1, forward strand.
TCTCCGGATCATCGACGCGCTCGGACACCTTGCACAGGCCGTGCCGCGGCGGCAGAGCTGGAAAAGAGGACGCGGACGGGACGGCAGAGTCGCCGCCCCGCCCGCGTCTTGACGAGCTTGGTACTTGAGAAGCCGGGCTACTTGAGCAGCTTGGCCTTGAGCGCGTCGAGGGTGCCCTGGTCGATGCCGAGGCCGTCGCGCACGTACGTGTCGAAGTCGCCGTAGATCCGGTCGACGGCGTTGAACGACGCGTTGAGCCAGGCGGTCTGCGCGGCGTCGGGGTTGCCGAAGGCGTCGTTGGTGGCGAGGAAGTCGGCGTTGACGCCATCGCGTGAGACGCCCAGGACGGTCAGCAGGATGGCGGAGCCCCAGCCAGTGCGATCCTTGCCGGCCGTGCAGTGGAAGACGGTGGCGCCGTTCGTGGTGGCGATGGTGCGCAGCAGTTCGCCGTAGGCGGCATTCGCACTGTGCAGGTTGGTCATCACCGGGTACAGCATCGCCTCGCCGACGAGCCCGAACGTCGACGGCTGCAGGTTGGTGCCGCCGGAGGTCACGTCGAACAGCCCGTGGCCCAACGTGATTGGCAGGGGTTCATTGGTCTGGCCGCCCTGCAGGCCCGCGAGGACGTCGGCGACCTGGAAGTAGACCTCGCCCGGCAGCACATCCGGCTTGTCCTGGCGTTCGCTGGCGTCACGCAGGTCGATCACCGTGGTGACGTTGCCGTCGAGCAGAGTCTGATGGTCTTGCGGCGTCATCCCGCTCATATCGCCCGAGCGATAGACCAGGCCCGAGCGGACGGTGCGGCCGTCCTGGGTCTGCGCGCCGCCGATGTCGCGGAAGTTGAAGACGTTGCCGGGGGAGATCGAAGCGGGGTCAGCGCTGGCGATCGCGGGGGACAGGGAGACGGCCAGGCCGAACGCCATGGCCGCGACGGCCGCGCCACGCAGACTGCGGGCGAGGGTGGTCGATCGGGAATTACGTGCCGAGGTCAATGGGGCTCCTTTGGTCAAGCGCGATGATCTCACAGTTGATCGCATTCGGAAGAACCGTGGCTTGGGGATTAGTCGTTAATCCAGGGCTCGATTTGGCGGAGTAGCTCGATGATTCGGTCGCAATTGGGATCCGGGTTTGAATCCCTGTGGTCGCTGCCAGTGATCGTCATAGATCCGAAGGTTGTCGCCATGGACACCATGCAGGTTTTTCCACCATTTGCCGGAGGTCGGACGATGGTGCTCCGGCCTTGGATCTCGATGAGGCGCGATCTACCTTTGTCGTCGTGCTTGGGCTCTAGGGTCTCGCCCGGCATCATGAACGGTGCCGTTGACGATTCTGTAAGGGCGCTGAATCCGTCGTGAGTGTACCGACAGGATGCATACCAATACCCAAAATATTGTTGGCCCTTGGGTAAAATTACCTCGGCATCTAGTTTGAGTCCAAGTGTGGCCATGCTGTCGATAAAGCTGTCATGACATGGGTCGATGGATAGTGCGGGATTTTCCTCGTAGTAGTTGTCCATCTGGGAAACAATGGTGGACTTGCTGGTAGCTACTACTGGCGACGAGGACGGTGCGTCTGAGGCGACCGGGCTGCCGGATGTCGTGGTACTGCAGGAAGTGAGCGCTACGCATATGAGTAGCACCGGCAGAGCGATTTTCTCCCTCACTACGGCGTCTCCACAGTAGATAGTGAGGTCGCTGTTTGGCCGTCCTCGGCGAGGATTGCCAGCCAATCACGCTGGAGATTATCTGCGAACTGTGTCGCGGCTGCAGCGAACTCGAGAACCCTTTGGTGGAGGCTGTTCTGACCGCCGTACATTAACTGGTCGTAGCCAGCTGCCAGCTGTCTGAGGGAGTCCAGGTCACCGAAGAATGTGGTGTGGTTCTGCCTCTCGATCTCCTCGGCGATTCCTTCCATCGTCTCGGCGTACTTCCGATACGCCCTTACCCACCCCTGCACAGCTTCATCGCTCATGATCAGCCGTCCACCACCTGGACCGTCAGCCATGTCGACCTTGAGATTTGGATTGCCCACGTCTACCCCCTGTGTCAGGCCACCCCCTGAGCGGCCACCCCCGTGTTGCCCGCGTCGAGAATACAACAGGTCGAGCGTATGTCGGTTCTAATCGAGCACTCTGGATCGGCTCGCGGGCACCGCCAGAAGGGTTGGCCGGCCGCGTCCGCGCAGCTCCACCGCGCCGGCATCCACCCAGTATCGGCGTTCGTCCACTCCCGCACCGGTGAGCACCGCGTCGGCGACCACGACGCGGCCCGGGACCACCTTCGCGTGCTCGGACAAGCGCGCGGCCTCGTTCACGGGGTCGCCGATCACCGTGTACTCGTAGCGCTGACGCGCGCCGATATTGCCGGCGACCGCAGTGCCGTAGGAGACGCCGAGCCCGGCCTGGATTTCAGGCACCTCGGCGTCGAGCCGGTCCATGATGGATCGGGCGGCGCACAGGGCGGCGGCGCATGGGTCGGGCAGGGGAGAGGGGGCGCCGAAGATCACCAGCGCCGCGTCGCCCTCGAACTTGTTGATCAGCCCGCCGCGCTCGTCCACCTCGTCCACGACGACGGAGAAGAACCGGTTCAGCAGCGTGACGACCTCCGTCGGGGCGCGGTCGACCGCGATGGTCGTGGAGCCGATGATGTCGACGAACAGCACCGCGACCTGCACCTCATGCCCACCGAGCTCGAAGTCCTGGCTCATCGCCGCCTCGGCCACCTTGTTGCCCACGTGTTTGCCGAAGATCTCGCGAATCCGCTCGCGCTCCTGCAGTCCGTCGGCCATGCGGTTGAACCCGCTCTGGAGCTCGCCCAGCTCGGTGCCGTCGAACACCACCACCTCGGCGTCGAGGTCGCCGCGCTCGACCCGCGACATGGCCCCGCGGACGGTGCGGATGGGGGCGACGGTCGCGGAGACCACCAGCACGGTGAGCAGCAGCCCGACGGTCAGGATCACCCCTCCGAGCGCCAGGATCGGCACGGCGAAGTCGACCGCGGTGAAATCGTCCTTGGCCAGCCCGTAGATCGCGATGATCATCAGCCCGGTCACGGGAACCCCGGTGCCGGCGAGCCAGGCGAGGATGGTCCGGGTGGTCACACCCACGCGCAGGCGGCGCGACGGCGGACCCGCGGCCAGGGCCAACGCGGCGGTGGGGCGCAGGGCGAACTCGCTGAACAGGAAGCTCGTCGCGCACGTGACGGTGCCCGCGAACAGCATCGTGAAGGCGATGGGCGGAATATAGTTCGCGTCGCGCAGTCCGTACAGCAGCGTGAATAGCGCAGTGGCGCTGAGCCAAAGGGTGCCCTGGATGACGGTGAGCCGCCACGGCAGGGCGAGGGTGTCGCGCAGGTTCTGCGCGGTGGCCTGCTCACCGCGGATGGACCAGCGCAGGTACCGCAGGCCCGACCTCGTGGTCCACACGATGCCGATGATGAACATCAACGTGGTGTAGAGCGGCACCGCGATAAAGTTCACCGGCCAGTTGCTCAGCGCCAGTACCTGGGGACCGGGCACGACGAAGGCCGCCAGGGTCAGGGTCATCGTGGCACCGACGAGGTTGCTGGTCAGCAGCGCGACGGTGAGCAGGAATTGCACGCGGAAGCGCCTGCGCCGGACAGACTCCGCACCGGTGCCGAGGATCCGCGAGCCGAGGGGCGGGACCACATATCGGGGCGGGGTCATGGCTACTGACCCTAATCGCAACGCGCCTGTCTGCGGGGACGATGGCGTCGGGGCCGGTAGCCAGTAGGGTGTGCAGCGTGCGTCTCGTCATTGCTCGGTGCCAGGTCGACTACTCCGGCCGTCTCACCGCCCACCTGCCCATGGCCCGCCGGCTGCTCATGCTCAAGGCCGACGGGTCCATCAGCGTGCACGCTGACGACCGCGCCTATAAGCCCCTGAACTGGATGACCCCACCGTGCTGGTTCTCGGAGGAGGACAACGTCTGGGTCATCGTGAACAAGGTCGGCGACCAACTGCGGATCACGATCGAGGACATCGAGCATGACTCGACGCATGAGCTTGGCGTCGACCCCGGACTGATCAAGGACGGCGTCGAGGCGCACCTGCAGGAGCTGCTGGCCGAACAGGTGCAGACCCTCGGCGAGGGCTACACCCTGGTTCGCCGCGAGTTCCCGACGGCGATCGGTCCGGTCGACCTGATGTGCCGAGACTCCGACGGCGCGCACGTCGCGGTGGAGATCAAGCGGCGCGGGGGGATCGACGGAGTGGAGCAGCTGACCCGCTATCTGGAGCTGCTCAACCGCGATCCGCTGCTGTCCCCGGTGCGGGGCGTGTTCGCGGCCCAGCAGATCAAGCCGCAGGCGAAGACCCTGGCGGAGGATCGTGGGATCCGCTGCCTCACACTCGATTACGACGGTTTGCGCGGAATCGAGAGCGACGAGTTCCGGCTGTTCTGACATGGCACGACGCAATAAGTCACGCGGAAACTCCGATCGCCGAGGCTCGACTGGGCACCACGAGCCCACCGATCGGCCCGCTTTCTCGGACTCCTTCGGCCGTCGCGAGGCGGGCCCCGGCGGGCTCGACTACAACGTGCGGACGATCCCCGGCTCACGTGCGACGAAGATCTATCGGTGCCCGGGCTGCGACCAGTCGATCGTGGTCGGCGTGGCCCATGTGGTCGTCTGGCCGGAGGATGCCTTCGGCGGCGGGGACGACCGTCGGCATTGGCACACCGGCTGCTGGGGCGGTCGCGGCACGAGGTCGATCACCCGCCGCTGGTCCTGAATTGGTCCGCAGAATCTGTGGATAACTAGCGCATTCGAGGCATTGTCGAGCCGGAGTTGTCAGGCGTTCGTGTAAGCGTGTCGCCATGGGGGAAGTGCATCGACCATTCCTGGGGAGCCGAAGTGGCCTATCGCCGTATCGGCTGAGGTCGTTCCGCAAGCTGCATCGGAATGTTTATGTTGACCGTCGTGCATGTGCCAGCGCGGTCTTGCGCGCACGAGCCGCGTGGCTGTGGCTCGGCGACAACGGGATACTCGCTGGGCTATCCGCCGCAGCGCTGCATGGATCCAAGTGGGTTGATCCAGGACGGATGGCTGAAGTACTTCGCCGGGGCCGGCGAAAGTCTGTGCCGGGCATCAATGTCCGCTCGGAGGCTGTTCTGTCACACGAGATCGTCATTCTTGACGGTATGCGGGTGACAAGTGCCGCACGGACTGCGTTTGACCTCGGCAGGTGGTTGGAGCACGACGACGCTGTGGAGATGATCGATGCACTGTGCAACGCGGCAAAGCTGAACGTGGTGGACATCCTGGAGGTGGCGGACGGCCATCCGGGTGTGCGGGGTCTGCGTAAATTGCGAAGTGTGCTGCGCGTCGTTGACGGCGGGGCCGAGTCGCCGGCCGAGACGCGCACGCGGCTGGTGCTTGTGCGCGCAGGCCTGCCGACGCCGAACACACAGGTGTCTGTCTTCGACAGATTTGGACAGTTCGTGGCACGCTGCGACCTGGGATGGGAGTGCTGGCGTGTGGTCGTGGAGTACGACGGAGAGGGGCACTGGTCGAGCGAAGCGCGGCGAACTCGGGACATCCGACGCTATAGACAGCTCGAGCGGTTGGGGTGGCGGGTGGTGAGAGTCAATTCTGGCCTGTTGAGGGAATCCCCGGGAGACGTGATTGAGAATGTGCGCGAACAGCTCCTTGCGGCTGGCGCGGACTTGTCTGAGTTGCAATCACTGGATGATCTAGAACTCGAACGTGCGGAAGATTGACTGAATTTCGAGAGAATAGTCAATCTTCCGCACGTTCGAAGGACCACGAATAGAGGATTAGCTGGCCGCTGCGACCTTCGACTTGTCCGGGCCACCCTTGGCTGCAGAATCCTTATCCGCAGCATCCTCAGAGTCTTTCGTGGCCGGCCTCTCGCGCACCCCCGCGATGGGTTCGGCCTCGACGTCGTACCAGTCGAAGTCGACCTCCGAGGGGGCCTTCTCCGAGATGGCGACCGCGTGGACCTCCGCGATGGACTCGAGGTGCCCGTGCACGGACATGAGCTGCTTGAGCGCGTCCGCCCGCAGCTTGGCGACCGCGTTGAAATCTGCCCGCGCCTGCGTGATCCGACCGGACGCGGTGGCGGTGGCCACGGTGATGCGGCGCTCGGCCTCGGCGGCCGCGATGCGCTTCGTCTCCTCGGTGTGCGCGCGGAGCTCCTCATAGGTGCGGTCGCGTCGGGCCTGGGCCTCGGCGTCGAGGCGCTCGCGCTCAGATTGCGCGGCCAGCTTGATCTTGTCGGCGTGCTCGCGCGCGAGCGTCATGGTCTGCTGATGCTCTTTCTCGAGCGTCTGGCGGCGGAGCTCCAGCTCGGAAAGCTTGGCCTGCTGCGCGGCGCGCATCTCGTCGGCGTCCTGCTCGGCGACGGAGACCACCTCCGCGGCTTCGCTCTCGGCGCGGGCGCGCATCTCGGCGACCTCGTCGGAGGCTAGGCGGAGCATGCGGGAGATGCGGTCGCTCATGCCCTCGGCCGTCGTCGGCGGGACGGAGAGCCGGTCGATCTCGCTGCGCAGCTGATCGATCTCGTCACGGGCGTCGTCGAGCTGCGCCGCGAGATCGTTGGTCTGGGCGGCTGCCGCGTCGCGGTCGGTGGCGGTCAGCCGGAGCTCGGCGTCGAACCGTCTTAAGAATTCCAACACCTGATCGCGGTCATAGCCCCGGCGGACGATGTCGAAGGGGGCGTGGATCCCCTTGGGATCTGGTGTGTAAGACATGGTCACCAGGTTACCGCCGCGCCACCCGGAAATGGGGGAGGCGCGACGGTCATGCCTGGCAGACGCCGATTACTTGGCGGGTTCGACGAGCTCGACGAGAACGCCGCCCGCGTCCTTCGGGTGGATGAAGTTGATGCGCGAGTCGGCGGTGCCGCGCTTGGGCTCCGGGTAGAGCAGGCGGACGCCGTCGGCGCGCAGCTGCGCGGAGAGCGCGTCGAGGTCGGTGACACGGTAGGCGAGCTGCTGAAGGCCGGGGCCGGAGCGGCCGATGAACTTGGCGATGGTCGAGTCCTCGTTCAGCGGTGCGAGGATCTGGATGGCCACTGCGCCAGCCACTGCGCCGGCGGGGACGAGCATGCCCTCGCGCACGCCCTGCTCCTCGTTGATCTCCTCATGGGAGAGCACGAGTCCGAGGTGCTTGGCGTGCCAGGCGACGGCGACGTCGAAGTCGGGGACGGCGATGCCGACGTGGTCGATGGCGGTGACGAGATGTGATGTCATCCCTCGACGGTATCGTGGCGGTTGGAGCGCGGCGTCCGCGCGTCCCGAACTATCGTCGGAGGCCATAAAGTGAGCAGTTCAGTCATCATCGCCGGAGCCCGCACCCCCATTGGTCGGCTGCTCGGCTCGTTGAAGGGGTTCAGCGGTTCGGACCTCGGCGGCATCGCCATCAAGGGCGCGCTGGAGAAGGCGGGCGTCAAGCCCGAGCAGGTCGACTACGTCATCATGGGCCAGGTCCTCACGGCCGGCGCGGGGCAGATGCCGGCGCGCCAGGCGGCCGTCGCCGCGGGTATCCCGATGAGCGTCCCGGCGCTGACCGTCAACAAGGTATGCCTCTCGGGCATCGACGCGATCGCGCTCGCAGACCAGTTGATCCGCGCGGGGGAGTTCGACGTCGTGGTCGCTGGCGGCCAGGAGTCGATGAGCCAGGCGCCGCACCTGCTGCCCAAGTCTCGTGAGGGCTTCAAGTTTGGCAACACCACGCTTGTCGACCACATGGATTACGACGGGCTGTACGACATCTTCACCGAGCAGAGCATGGGTCTGCTGACCGAGCAGGGCAACGACGTGAACCCGATCGAGCGCACCGAAATGGACGCGTTCTCGGCCGCCTCGCACCAGAACGCGGCGAAGGCGTGGAAGGACGGGCTCTTCGACGAGGAAGTCGTGCCCGTGCTGATCCCGCAGCGCAAGGGCGACCCGATCGAGTTCCGCACTGACGAGGGCATCCGCGCGGACACCACCGCCGAGTCCCTCGCGAAGCTGCGCCCCGCCTTCCGCAAGGACGGCGCGATCAGCGCCGCGACGGCCTCGCAGATCTCCGACGGCGCCGCGGCCGTCATCGTGATGAGCAAGGCGAAGGCCGAGGAGTTGGGCCTGGAGTGGATCGCGGAGATCGGAGCCCACGGCGTTGTCGCCGGCCCGGACTCCACCCTGCAGTCGCAGCCCGCGAACGCGATCGCCAAGGCCTGCGCGCGCGAGGGCATCGACCCGAAGGACCTCGACGTCGTCGAGATCAACGAGGCGTTCGCCGCGGTGGGCATCGCGTCGACCCGCCAGCTGGGCCTGGACCCCGCGAAGGTGAACCCGAACGGCGGCGCGATCGCCGTCGGGCACCCGCTCGGCATGTCCGGCGCCCGCATCACGCTGACGCTGATCCTGGAGCTGCAGCGTCGGGGCGGCGGCATCGGCGCAGCCGCACTGTGCGGCGGCGGCGGCCAGGGCGATGCGCTCATCGTGAAGGTGCCCGCCAAGGCATGACCTGCTGAAATACATGGAAAGGGCGTCGGAGATCACATGCTCCGACGCCTTTTTCAGCGCTGTGCTCAGGCACAATGGACGACATGCGCAAAATCTTCGACCTCTCCACGACCGCGAAGCGCTTCCGCTTCATCTCGATTGTTGAGGCCTTCACCTGGGCCGGACTGCTGCTGGGCATGTTGTTCAAGTACTTCACGGGGGATATCAACAAGGATCTGGAGATCTACCCGAACGAGATCGGCGTCAGCATCTTCGGCCCCCTGCATGGCGCGGCCTTCGTGCTTTTCCTGATTCTCGGGGTCCTGGCGGCGCGTGCGTTCAAGTGGTCGCCCAAGGTGATCGTGGCCGGGTTGGCTGCGTCGATCGTCCCGTTCGCGACCATCCCGTTCGAGATGTGGGTGACCCGCAACGGCCAGCTCGGAGAGCTCTCGCTGCAGCAGCCCGACGGTGTGAAGCTGGCGGACGCCTGACCGTTCGCCGATCGTGGCAGACTGTTCGACGTGACTCGCCCAGGTAATCGCCCCCCGTCCGCGCCCTCGGCCGCTATGGCCGCGGCGATGTCGTCTGCCTTCGACCTTTCCGCACTGGCCCCGCGCCCGCCGCGACCCGCCGGAGCCCCGGCGCCCGCGCCCGCCGGCCCCAATGGGCTCGCGCCGGTGGTGCTAATCGACGAGGCCAACTTCGAAGCCGAGGTGGTCCTGCGCTCGCAGCAGGTGCCCGTGATCGTCTCGCTAGGCACGCCCGACTATCCGCAGTGTGTGGCCTTCGACGAGATCCTCGAGCGCGCGGCCCTCGCGGCAGGTGGCGCCTGGGTGCTCGCGAAGGTCGACGTGGGGCTGAATCCGCAGATCGCGCAGGCCTTCGGCGTGCAATCGGTGCCCATGGTCATCGCGATGGCCGCCGGCCAGCCGCTGGACTCTCAGCAGGGGACCTTCTCCGAGGACGAGCTGGCGCAGTGGCTCACCGCGGTCCAGAACGCGGTTGGCGACCGGCTGACCGGTCCGCCGCTACCCGAGGGTCAGGAGCCCGAGCGGGATCAGCGTCTTGTGGCCGCCGAGGCCATGCTCGACGAGGGAGACCTCGACGGCGGCATCGCGGCCTACGAGCTGATCCTCCAGTCGGAGCCGAACCATCCCGAGGCGCTGCCGGCCGTGCGCCAGCTGCGCTTCCTGCAGCGCGCGCAGGCGGTGCCCGACGGCGCGGTGGAGGCCGCCGACGCCAACCTCGGCGATGTCGACGCGCAACTGCGGGCCGCCGACGCAGAGCTCTTGGCACAGCAGCCCGACGCCTGCTTCAACCGGCTGATCGCCGTATTCCGCATCGGCGACGCGGACATGAAGGCAACGACGCGGGCCCGGCTGCTCGAGCTCTGGGAGCTGTTCGACCCGGCAGAGCCGTTCATCATCGCCGCCCGCCGGAACCTTGCGAACGCTATGTATTAGGCGAGACTACTTATAGTCCTGTCTCGGCCCTACACGGTGCGGGCAGGGGTGGGAGCGCGCACGATTTTCCTCGGCTATCTGCGTTTCCGCTGGTCCTACCGGTTTTGTGTATCGGGACCACACAAGCCGGATTTGCAGAACGGGCATTCGATGTGCGCCGTGCTGGGATTTTGTGGTGCGGCGAGTCTTGAACCGCCCGTTCGTCGATTCGCGGCAGTTATTCCGTACTCCGCAGTACTGGTGTATTCGCAGGTCCGCGGCGTGCGCGAGCGGGAGGCGGCGGTCAGTGGCCGCACCCAGCGCGGGCAGCGGGCAGATCCAGCGCGACACGCCGTGGTCCATCCGCCGAACCGGCCATATCTGCCCGCGGAATGTAGGCGCCGAGAAGGCATATGGCCGGCACGGAAATTAGCTGTTCGCTCTGTTTAGTTTGGCCTGCGGATAACCCACCATTTTGGCTAACCCTCGATACCTGGTGACGAATTGCAGCATAGTTCTTCGCAATCCGGCTAGGTCGAGAGGGGCCTCAGATGGGCGACGACGAGAATATATCGGGCACTGGTTCTTTCCAGCGCAGAACTTTCCTCGGAGCGGTGGGCGCGACCGCCCTCGCGGCGGGCGTCGCCTCGACGCTGGGCGCCCGGCAGTCGAGGGCCGCGCCGGGCTCGGGCGGCACCGGCGCGCTGCCGGCCAGACCGAACATCGTCGTCATCATCACCGACCAGGAGCGGCAGCCCCAGCATTGGCCCCCGGGCTGGTCCGAGGAGAATCTGCCTAACCGCAAGCGGCTCTCCGACACGGGCGTCAGCTTCACACAGGCGTTCTGCGCCAGCGCGATGTGCTCGCCGAGCCGCTCGAGCCTGTTCACGGGGCTGTACCCGTCGCAGCACGGAGTCACGGCCACCCTGACGACGGGCGGCACGGTCTCGCCCAGCGAGCCGCAATTGCAGGCCTCCGAGCAGAACATGGCCAAGATGCTGGCCTCGGCCGGCTACAACGTGCATTACCGCGGGAAATGGCACATGAGCAAGGGGGCCACGGGCGCTGATCCCAGCACGGAGGACCTCGCGAGCTTCGGCTTCCACGGGTGGGTGCCGCCGGAGGCGGGGCAGGACACCGAGCCGGCGAACTTCGGCGGCGGCTGCGCGGACCGGGACCGGGACACGGCCCGGCAGGCGGTGGACTTCATCAGCCAGGCCGGGCCAGCCAGCACTGGCGGGGACGCGCCGTTCGCGCTCATCGTCTCGTTCGTCAACCCCCACGACGCGCTGGCGTATCCCCGCACGTGGGATCAGGAGGACGGGGACTGCGACAATTACGGCTCGGCGCCGGGGGCGTTCACGCAGGGCATCGGACTGCCGCCCACCTATGGCGAGATGCTGGCGACGAACCACAAGCCGTCGGCGCACGTGCAGCTCAAGGCGCTGCTGGCGGGCGGCCTCGGCCCGCTGCCCGGCGCGGGCGAGGCGACCAACTACGTCAACTTCTACGCGTACCTGCAGAAGGTCGTCGACGAGCATATCGGCAGCGTCGTCGACGCGCTGGACGCGGTGCGCGGGCTGCGGGAGCAGACGGTGGTCTTCCGGATCTCGGACCACGGCGAGATGGGGATGTCCCACGGCGGGCTGCGGCAGAAGGCGTTCAACGCCTATGAGGAGACGCTCAATGTGCCGCTGGTGATCAGCAATCCGGCGATGTTCCCGGCTCCCGCGTCGACGAACGCGCTCGCCTCCTTGGTGGACCTGATGCCGACGATGGCCACGATGGCCGGGGTGCCCGACCGCGGCGCGTGGTGGCTGCCAGGCGCGGACCTGACCCCCGCGATGGCGGCCGCGGCGCGGGGTGATGCCGGCGCGGCGGTGCAGGACGCGGTCCTGTTCACCTATGACGACCAGAACGCGGCGGCGCCCGACGGGCAGAACGTGGTGCGCCAGCCCAACCACATCCGGTGTATTCGCGATACGCGGTGGAAGTACTCGGTGTACTTCGCCCCCGACGGCTCGGCGTTCCCGCAATTCGAGCTCTACGACCTGCAGAAGGATCCCCTGGAGCTCAACAACAAGGCGGACCCGACGAACTTCGACGGCTTCGATCTGGGCAAGTCGCTGGAGATGCACCAGCGGCTGCTCGCGCTATTGGACCAGCGGTCGGCGGTGCCGCCGGGCTTCGGTTCGATGGCGGGACTCTCGAGCGTCGGCGGCTAGCGGTACGCCTGCGCGCACATGTCCGGCCCGCTGACCAGACCGGTGCGGAACGCCTCGACGCGGGTGAATCCGCTGAGCACGGTCTGGCCCTGCACGTCGCTGGCCATCAGGCCGTTGGACAGCAGCGAGGAGATGGCCTCGTCGAGGTCGCCGGGCGAGAGCCGCACCGGCCCGTCGACGTTCGACGCGACAGTGCCGGTCCACGCGCCGGTCAGGCACGCGGAGCGCAGGGCCGCGGCCAGCCCGTCGAGCGGCAGGCCCTGGTCTGCCTGCACGGCCAGGGCGTAGCGGGAGGCGAGCAGCCCGAACGCGGTGAAGTCGCCGACGATGTCGGCGGGCAGGTCGCGGGTCGATTTCTCGGGGGTGGACGCGGCAACGAGGCCGGGCAGGTCCACGCCGATGCTGTTGGTCTCGGGGCAGTAGGTGACGGGCTCGGTCTGCTGCTCGCAGCCGACGTCGACGCCGGCATATGTCACCAGGGGCGGGTCGGCGGGGTTGAAGGTGCTCTCGAGGGAGTCGACGATCAGGGCGAGCGACTCCGCGGTGACGGGCAGGTCCCCGGCCTCGCCGGCCATGAGCACGTTCAGGGGCAGGTTCGCGCGGCGGCTGTCGACGTCGTCGGGGTCGATCGCGGCGCACCGCTGCGCATCGCCGCCGAAGCCCAGCTGGAACGCCGTGACGCGTTCGAAGGCGGAGCCGTGCTCGGAGCCGGAGAAATAGTCGTCACTGGGATCATCGCGGGTGCTGACCATCGCGGACAAGACGTTGCCGAGCCCGTCGGATGTGTTCATGGTGAAGTGCTCGGAATTGCCCTCGGCAACCTCGCGCATGAACACGCCGGCGTAGCAGTCCGCCTGCTGCTCGGCGACGATCACCGGCATAGCGTTGACGTCGGCCCCGGTCTGGTACTGGACGGCGTGCCCGTACTCGTGGGCCAGGACGGTGACAATGGCGAGGGGCCCGAACTTCTCGTCGAGCCCGCTCATCAAGATGCCACGGTCCCAACCCATCTCGTTGTCGTCGTGGCAGTAGCCGGCGTTCGCGATGCCGGTGGGGTCGAAGCCGCAGAACGACGGGGCGGTGCTCCCGGTGGTGTCAGCGGCGTCCCAGGACACGATGCGGTCCAGATGCTTGAAGCGTTTGTGGAACTCCGCGGGAAAGCGTTCATCCCAAAATGTTTGCAGGTCCCCGATGGCGTCCTTGGCGATCACGTCGATCTCGTCGCCGGAATCGTTGTCCACCTCGACGCCGGCGGGCACAGTGCCGGGGCGCAGGCCGCTGGGCCCGTCGGACAGGGGCAGCCCGGCCACCATGGTCAGGTCGATCGGCTGCAGCGCGGCGGTCCCCTGGACCGTGGTCACCCCGCAGCCGCTGGCGAGAACCCCACCGAGCACCACCACCGCGGCCAGCGCAAGACTCCGGATCACGCGTCACCCCCTCCAGGCACAAGCCACACGGTACTGTGCGCGGCCAGGGTGAGGGTGATCGACGCGTCCCGGCCATGGCAGGCGATCTGCTCGGCGGCGAGCAGGCGGCCAGGAGCTCCAGCGCTGTCGAGCATGATGCGCCACTCGCCGCCGACGGGTGTCCCGACGCGATAGCCGACGTGCTCGCGGTCGGCGAAGTTCGCGATGCAGAGCAGCCGGTCGGCGGGGCTAGATCCCAAGCGCAGGAAGCTGACGACCGAGTTGATGACATCGTGCGCGTCCACCCACTCGAATCCGTCGGGCGAGTCGTCGAGCTGCCACAGGGCGGGCGTCGCGCGGTAGTGCCGGTTCAACGTGGCCACGTGGTCCCGGATCCCGCGGTGCAGGGGATCGCGCAGTTGCGACCAGTCCAGGCCGTAGAACTCGGACCACTCGGTGGACTGGCCGTACTCCTGGCCCATGAACAGCAGCTGCTTGCCGGGGTGCGCCCACATCATGGCCAGCAGGGCTCGCGTCCCGGCGGCCTTGGCGTCAGGGTCGCCGGGGAGTCGGGCGAACGGCGTGCCCTTGCCATGGACCACCTCGTCGTGGCTGATGGGCAGCAGATAGGACTCGCCCCATGCGTAGGTGAGCGGGTAGGTGATCTCGGCGTGGTGGAAGCTGCGATGCTCGGGCGCGCGGGAGTGGTAGACGAGGGTGTCGTTCATCCAGCCCAGGTTCCACTTGAACGTGAAGCCGAGCCCGCCGAGCGCGGTGGGCCGGGTGACGCCGGGCCAGGAGGTGGAGTCCTCCGCGATCATCGCGACGCTCGGGTGCGCGGCCGCGACCGTGTCCGTGAGCTCGCGCAGGAAGCTCACCGCGGCCAGATTCTCCGGCCCGCCGTGGATGTTCGGCGTCCACTGGCCGGGCTCGCGGGAGTAGTCGAGGTAGAGCATGGAGGCGACGGCGTCGACCCGGATCCCATCCACGTGGAACTGCTCGGCCCAGTACAGGGCGCTGGCGATGAGGAAGCCGCGGACCTCCGGGCGCTCGAGGTCGAATGCGAGTGTGCCCCAGTCTGGTTGGTTGGCCAGCTGCGGATCGGCGGGCTCGTAGAGGGGCTCGCCGTCGAACTCGGCCAGGGCAAAGCCATCACGCGGGAAGTGCGCCGGCACCCAGTCGATGATGATGCCGATGCCCGCCACATGGAAGGCGTCGAGGAGCGCGCGTAGCTCGTCCGGGCTGCCGTAGCGGGAGGTCGGCGCGAAGTACGACGTCACCTGATAGCCCCACGACGCGCCATAGGGATGCTCGCAGACGGGCAGCAGCTCGACGTGGGTGAAGCCGAGCTCGCGCACATATGCCACCAGCTCGACGGCCAACTCGCGGTAGCTCAGCCCCACCCGCCAGGAGCCCAGATGGACCTCGAAGACGCTCATCGGCTGCGTGCGCAGGTTGCCGCGTCTGCGCAGCCAGGCCCCGTCCCGCCAGCGGTAGCCCGCAGCGTTTAGGCCCCCAGCGTCGATGCGCGACGCGGTCTTGGACGGCAACTCGGCGGCGCGCGCCATCGGGTCGGCCCTGTCTCGGGGATCCCCGGAGCTGTCGCGGATGCGGAACTTATAGAGCTCCCCGGCCTCGAGGTCCGGGACGAAGACCTCCCAGACGCCGCAGTCCAGTCGGCGCATCGGTGCGCTGAACCCCGTCCAGCCGTCGAAGTCCCCGACGACGGCGACGCCGGCCGCGTGCGGGGCCCACACGGTGAATGCGGTGCCCGCGATCGCGCCGGAGGGGGTGCTGGCGAGCATGGGCTGCGCCCCGAGGACCTCCCACAGCCGGGGATGGCGCCCGGCGGCGAACAGCTCGAGGTCTGCCGGGGAGATCGTCGGCGGGAGCAGATAGCCGTCGGGCACCACGAAGACCCGGCCGGGGGCGTAGGTGACGACGAGGCGGTAGTCGGGCAGCTCGTCCGTGTCGAGGACCGCGGCGAACACGCCGTCGCCCATGGACTGCAGGGGATATGAGGCCTGCTCGGTGCGCACGGTCACGCACTGGGCGTCGGGCTTGAGCGCGCGCACGAGCGTGCCGCGGGGATGGGGGAACGGGCCGAACAGGCTGTGCGGGTCCGGGTGCGTGCCAGCGATCAGCAGCGCGCGATCTTCCGGGTCCAGGTCCACGGGATGGATCATCCCACCCAGCCGAGGGTCAGAGCATGCGGTGGGTCAAGATAGGGGAGTGCATGAACCAGACCTTGACCTTTTGATCGACCTCCAAGACGTGCACCTGCGGCGCGGTGGCAACACGCTGATCGGCCCCATCAGCTGGCAGGTGGAGCTCGACGAGCGCTGGGTGGTGCTCGGGCCCAACGGCGCGGGCAAGACCTCGCTGATGCGCGTCGCGGCGGCCCAGGAGTTCCCGACCTCCGGCGTGGCCCACATCCTCGGCGAGGTGATGGGCAAGGTGGACGTCTCGGAGCTCCGCCCGCGCATCGGCCTCTCGTCCGCGGCGCTGTCCACCCGCATCCCGGGCGAGGAGGGCGTGTTCGACCTCGTCGTCTCCGCCGCCTACGGGGTGCTGGGGCGCTGGCGCGAGCAGTACGACCAGATGGATGTCGACCGCGCGCACGAGCTGCTGGAGAGCCTCGGCGTGGAGCACCTCTCGCAGCGCACGTTCGGCACGCTGTCCGAGGGCGAGCGCAAGCGCGTGCTGATCGCGCGCGCCCTGATGACCGACCCTGAGCTGCTGCTGCTCGATGAGCCTGCGGCCGGCCTGGACCTGGGCGGGCGCGAGGACCTGGTGTCGCGGCTGGCCCGCCTGGCGCTGGACCCCGACGCGCCCGCGATGGTGCTGGTGACCCACCACGTCGAGGAGATCCCCCAGGGCTTCACCCACGCGCTGCTGTTGCGCGAGGGGCGCGCGGTGGCGTCGGGCCTGATCGAGGACGTGATCACCGCGGAGAACCTGTCCGCGGCGTTCCGGATGTCGATCACCCTCGACCGCGCCGACGGCCGTTACTTCGCGCGCCGGCGCTTCGTCCCCGGCCGGCACCGCGCCGGAAACCTTTAGGAGTGGCCATGAAGTTGAGCGTTGACGAATCCGCGCCGCCCGCGAAGCTGCGCGATGCGGCGACCGTGATGCTGCTGCGCGACGGCGAACCGGGGCTGGAGGTCTTCCTGCTGCGCCGCGTGCTCGGCATGGCCTTCGCGGGCGGGATGACGGTGTTCCCCGGCGGCGGCGTGGATGAGGGCGACTCGGACGCGCACCTGAGTTGGTCCGGCGCCGAGCCGAGCTGGTGGGCGTCGCGTTTTGACACCGACGAGGCGCGGGCCAAGCGGTTGGTCTGCGCGGCGGCGCGTGAGACGTTCGAGGAGTGCGGGATCCTGCTCGCGGGCGCGGCGCCCGGTGCGGTGGTCACGAACGCGCAGCGCTACCACGATGCCCGTCAGGAACTCGAGAAGCATGAGCTGGACTTCAGCGGCTTCTTGCGGCGCGAGGGCCTAGTCCTGGGCGCGGACCGCCTCCGGCCGTGGTCGCATTGGATCACGCCCATCGGGGAATCCCGGCGCTACGACACGCACTTCTTCGTCGCGGCGCTGCCGGAGGGGCAGACGGCCGACGGGCTGACCTCGGAGGCTTCGGAGGTGCTCTGGTCGACCCCGTCCGCGGCGCTGGAGCACTGGCGCGCGGGGCAGTCCGGGCTGCTGCCACCGACGTGGTCCCAGTTGGAGTCCCTGCAGCAGTACGCGACCGTGGCCGAGGTGATGGCGGCCGAGCCCGTGATCACGCCGATCCAGCCGGATCTGGTGCGCGAGGGCGAGAGGTGGCGCGTGGAGTTCGACGGCGGCGACCGCTACCTGGCACAGATGCCGAGCTGAGGACAGGCTTGGGTTACCGGGTGGTACTGCAACACGTATCACCCTGTAGCCTGCGAACATGTCTGAATTCGTGACTCTTGAGGTATCCGAGGGCATCGGGACCATCCGGCTCAATCGTCCACCGATGAACGCGCTTAACCGCCAGGTGCAGATCGAGTTGCAGGCTGCTGCCCTCGAGGCCGCGGATCGCGACGACGTCAAGGCCGTCATCGTCTACGGCGGCGAGAAGGTCTTCGCCGCAGGTGCTGACGTCAAGGAGCTCGCGCAGTTCTCCGCCGAGCAGATGGGCGAGATCGTCGGGGACCTGCAGCGGGCCATCGGCTCGATCTCCGAGATCCCCAAGCCCACCGTCGCGGCCATCTCCGGCTACGCGCTCGGCGGGGGCCTCGAGGTTGTGCTCGGCGCGGACCGCCGCATCATCGGCGACAACGGCAAGCTCGGCCTGCCCGAGGTCCTGCTGGGGATCATCCCCGGCGGCGGCGGCACCCAGCGCCTCGCGCGGCTGATCGGCCCCGCGAAGGCGAAGGACCTCGTCTTCACCGGCCGCTTCGTCGGCGCGGATGAGGCGCTCGCCATCGGGCTGGTCGACGAGGTCGTCGCCCCCGACGAGGTCTACAACGCGGCCCGCCGCTGGGCCGCGCAGTTCGCCGGCGCGGCGTCCAAGGCCCTGGCCGCGGCGAAGGCGTCCATCGATGAGGGCCTCGGCCTGGATCTCAAGGGCGGCCTGCAGGTGGAGGCGCGCGAGTTCACGGCGCTGTTCAACACCGAGGATCAGAAGATCGGCATGGAGTCGTTCATTGCGAACGGGCCCGGCAAAGCACAGTTCACCGGCAAGTAGTGCCGCGGCACGTAAAGAATAAGGAACCACTGATGAGCGAAACCACCCTCAATGACCCGGCGCCGAACCCGCACGCCACCGCAGAGCAGGTGCAGGCCGCGTACAAGGACACCAAGCTCGCCCAGGTGCTCTACCACGACTGGGAGGCCGAGAGCTACGACGACAAGTGGTCGATCTCCTATGACGACCGCTGCATCGAGTACGCCCGCGGCCGCTTCGACGCCGCCGCCCCGGACGCCGCGCTGCCCTATGAGCGCGCGCTCGAGCTGGGCTGTGGCACCGGCTTCTTCCTGCTGAACCTCATGCAGTCCGGCGTGGCCAAGAAGGGCGCCGTCACCGACCTGTCCCCGGGCATGGTCAAGGTCGCGCTGCGCAACGGGCTGAGCCTGGGCCTGGACGTCGAGGGCCGGGTCGCCGACGCCGAGACCATCCCCTACGAGGACAACACCTTCGACCTCGTCGTGGGCCACGCTGTGCTGCACCACATCCCGGATGTGGAGCAGTCGATGCGCGAGGTTATGCGCGTGCTCAAGCCGGGCGGCCGTTTCGTCTTCGCCGGCGAGCCGTCCACCGTCGGCGACTTCTACGCCCGCTGGCTCAGCCGCGCCACCTGGGAGGCCACCACCCGCGTGACCAAGCTGCCGTTCCTGGCATCCTGGCGCAAGACGCAGGAGCAGCTCGACGAGTCCTCGCAGGCCGCCGCGCTCGAGGCCGTCGTGGACATCCACACCTTCGACCCCGGCCACCTCGAGGACCTGGCCCGCTCCGCGGGTGGCGTCGAGGTCAAGGCAGTCACCGAGGAGTTCACCGCCGCCATGCTCGGCTGGCCGGTGCGCACCTTCGAGGCCGCGGTGCCGGCCGACAAGCTGGCCTGGAAGTGGGCGCGCTTCGCGTTCGGCGGCTTCAAGACGCTGAGCTGGTTGGACGAGAAGGTGCTACGCGGCATCGTGCCCCGCTCGTTCTACTACAACGTCATGATCACCGGCGTGAAGCCCTCCTGAATCTCTTATAGCTGATGGGCTACACCTTCACCCTCGACGACGTCCGCGCGCTGTCCTCCCCGGAGGGCGCGGCGGCGCTCGCCGAGGTGGACACGCTGGAGCTGTCCACGCGCACGCATCTCGCCGATATCGGCGGGGTGCGTGCGCGTTTCGGCGCGGCAACCGCGGCGTTGGTGGAGACGGTCCTGTTGCGGCGCAAGGCAGTTGCGAAGCTGCGCGGCGCCGGCTGGCTCCTGACCGACGACGCCCTGCAGCAGGCCACGCCCACCCTCGTCGCGGCCGTCCGCGCCCGCCGGCTCACGGGGCGACGCGTGCACGACGTGACGTGCTCGATCGGCGCGGAGCTCGACGCGCTGGTCGCCGAGTGCCCCGTGGTCATCGGCTCCGATCTCGACCCCGTGCGCCTGGCCATGGCGCAGCGCAACGTCCCCGCGGCGCACCTGCTGCGGGCCGACGCGCTGATGCCCACGACGCGCGACACCGTGATCCTCGCCGACCCCGCCCGCCGGGCCGGGGGCCGCCGCCAGCACCGGCCCGAGGACCTCATGCCGCCGCTGCCGGACCTTCTGACCGCCTATGCGGGCCGCGATATCGCCGTGAAGTCCGCCCCCGGGCTGGACTTCGACGCCCTGGGATGGGCCGGCGAGGTCGAGCTCGTCTCCCTGGACGGCGGCGTCCGCGAGGCATGCCTGTGGTCCCCGGGGCTCTCGGGGGATGGGGTGACCCGCCGGGCGACGGTGCTCGGCTCGGGCGGTTTCGCCGAGGAGTACACCGACGCCGAGCCGGACGAGCTGCCGGAGAAGCCGGTGGGGCAGTGGATCATCGACCCCGACGGTGCCATCGTGCGCGCGGGCCTGGTGCGCCACTACGCGGCCCGGCACGGTCTCTGGCAGCTGGACCCGCGCATCGCCTACGTCACGGGTGACCAGGTGCCTGCGGGCACGCGAGGCCATCGGGTTCTGGAGGAGCTGAAGTACTCCGAGAAGGCGCTGCGGCAGGTCTTGAGCGGGCTCGACTGCGGAGCCCTCGAGATCCTCGTCCGCGGCGTGGACGTGGATCCGGATATGTTGCGGCGCAAGCTCAAACAACGCGGTTCGCGGTCGCTGAGCGTGGTGCTCACCCGTGTGGGACGGACTCCGACAGCATTCGTGTGCGAGCCGACGCTGGGTTTCTCGAAGTAGCAGGGGTTCTCGCCGCCCGTCGTAATAGGCTGCTCAGTATGGAATTCACTCTGAGCAAGTCCTTCACGGCCGTGGCGAAGAAGCGGAAGAAGATCGAGGACCGGATCGACGATTGCGTCGAGCACATGCCGGAGGCTTGGGCGGAGGACCTGGCCGAGCGTTTCAAGGAGGACCCCAGCAACCCCTGGCCGGTGGAGTGGGTTTTTCACACTGTCACGCCGATCAGCCATCAGGTTTTGCCTATCACGGAGAATGGGCGAACCGAGTATCTGATCACGGCCGTCGTCCAGGCGACCTTCGCGCTCGTCTTCGAGGACGACGACGTGGATGAGGACAGCGACGAGGCTGACGACGTGGTGGTCGAGCCTTAATCGAAGACGTACATGCCGCCGTCGGCGGTCAGCGTCGCGAGCTGCTCGCCGGGGGCGATCAGGGTGACAGCGCTGGCGCTGGCGTCGCCGGGCAACTCCGCGCGGGAGACCGTCTGGCCGTCGGAGAGGTCGATCGCCATGACGGTCAGTGGATGCGCCCCGTCGCGGATGGCCACGTAGCCGCGGCTATTCGCGGCGATGGACGTCGGGCCCACCACCGGCAGGTCCGCGCGTCGCCACTTGACGGCGGCCCCGTCGCCATTGTCCTGCAGTGCAATCAGCGGGCCGGTCGTGGCGGGGGCGGGGATGATCAGGCCGTCGGCGGAGACGGAGAGCGTGC
Organism: Tomitella biformata AHU 1821; assembly: GCF_000524475.1. GTDB lineage: Bacteria > Actinomycetota > Actinomycetes > Mycobacteriales > Mycobacteriaceae > Tomitella > Tomitella biformata. The sequence continues at coordinate 60,822 of NZ_BAVQ01000083.1, forward strand.
GGGCGGCCGTGAAGTCGAGGGGATGGCTCCAACGGGCGGCGCCGTCGGCGGTGTCTAGGGCCCAGATCGTATTGTGCGCGTCGAGCACGTAGACGGTATTGCCGTCGGCCGAGAGCGCGGGGGCAGATTGCACGCTTGAGCCGTCAATATCGGTGCGCCACAGCTCTTTCACGCTGGCTTGGCCGAACTCGTCCTCGGTGGGGTCGTACTTCATCGCCACCAGCGACGTGGTCGCGGAGCCCGGCATGCGCAGCGTCAGGTAGAACTCGCCGGTGGCCAGGTTCAGCGCCGGCGCATTCGCCACCGCACAGTCCGGGCCGGCGGTTGCGCACTGGTCGAGGCCGATGGCGGGATCGGGCATGGGGACGGTGGGGACGAGGTTGACCGACTCGGCGTGCTTGCGGCCGTTGGGGGAGTGCAGGGCGTTGACCTGGCCCATGTGGGTGACCACGAGGATGTTGCCGTCGGCGAACATCGCGATGGGCTGGGGCATCCCGATAACCGGTGTGGTCCAACGGGTTAGGCCGCCGTCATTGAAGGACATGGCCGCGCCGATATTGCCGGCGTACACGCTGCCGAAACGGTCCTGGAGCGGCGAGGTCAGGCCCGGCCCGGGGTTCTGCCCCGTGCACCACTGCTTGCGGCCAGAGTCCAGGTTGAACGTGAACAGTTGGCAGCCGGCGGTGGTGCCGGCGAGGACGGTGAACTGCCCATCGGGGCCGACGGCGCCCGTGCCGATCAGCGGGCCGCCGAGCGGGCGCTCCCACCGCAGGTCCAGCGTCGAGGGGCCGTCCACGTCGACGGCGTTCGCACCCCTGGCGTCCCCGTGCGCGGCCGACCAGCCCGACGCGTACCCCGGAGTGGGGTCCGGGACGCCCGCGCAGCCGCTGACCGTGACCGCCGCCACGGACAGCAGCGCGGCACCGACCAGCAGGCGCCTCGGGGAGAGGCCGGGGACAAACCGCATCGATGTGCTCCTAGTGAACCGTGGACATTCGCCAGTCGAGACTATCTGGTCTGGTGTGCAACACCCGACACCGCAAGACACGGCCTGGCCGCGCCGCGTTAATGTGGAGCACTATGACGAGTATGTGGGGCGCGCCGCTGCGCGCGCGATGGCGCGGGGCCCAGCTGGACGACGATGCGCAGGCGAAGTTCCTGACGGTGGACTCGCTGAAGTGGGTGCTGCGCAATAAGGCGTACACCCCTTGGTACCTGGTTCGTTACTACCGCCTGGCGAAGTTCCGGCTGGCGAACCCGCACGTGATCTTGAAGGGGATGCTCTTCCTCGGCAAGAACGTGGAGATCCACTCGACGCCCGGGCTCTCGCGCCTGGAGATCGGCAAGTGGGTCCACATCGGCGACGGCAATGCCATCCGCTGCCACGAGGGCTCGCTGCGCATCGGCGACAAGTGCGTGTTCGGCAAGGACAACGTCGTCAACTGCTACGTCGACATCGAGCTCGGCGCGTCGACGCTGGTGGCCGACTGGTGCTATATCTGCGACTTCGACCACGTCACCGACAACATCCACGTGCCGATCAAGGATCAGGGCATCGTCAAGGGCCCCGTCCGCATCGGCCCGGACACCTGGCTGGCCGCGAAGGTCACCGTGCTGCGTGACACCAAGGTCGGCCGCGGGTGCGTCCTGGGCGCGCACGCCGTCGTCAAGGGCGATATCCCGGACTACAGCATCGCCGTCGGCGCGCCGGCCCGAGTGGTGCGCAACCGGCAGATCGACTGGGACTCGAAGGCTGAGAAGCGCGCCGAGATCGAGGCCGCGCTGGCGGACATCGAGCGCAAGAAGGCTGCCACGAGCTAGCTGGGCTAGGGCGTGGACCAGTGGTCCGCTAGTCCTGGCATAACGGTGAAGGTGCTGCGGTGGAAGTCGATCAGGCCCTGCCCCTTCATCCGCATGAGCTCGCGGGAGAGCGCCGCACGGTCGACGCCGAGGTAGTCGGCCAGCTCCGCGCGGGAGAAGACCACGGTGAAGTCCGCCGACCCATGGGCGCGCTGCTGCTCGGCGAGGAACAGCACGACTCTATCGCGCAGGGACTTTCGGGACACGATCCGCAACTTCGCCTGCAGCATGCGGTTCTTCGCCGACATCACCCGGAACAGATTCTCGACGACCCTGCTCCGCAGGTGGCACAGCGGGCCCGTCGAGTGCACTATCTTTTCCATGCCCAGCAGCAGGGCCTCGCCGGGCCGCGCGCCGGTGACGGAGTGCTCGGTGTGCTGGAGATCGTGGGTGAGCATGTCCTCGGCGAACACCTCACCGGCCGTCATCGCGCTGACGAGGTGGCGGGTGCCGTTGGCGTCGTGGGTGCTGGCGAAAACTGAGCCGTCGAGCACCAGTCCGACCACGCTCGTCCGCGAGTTGCCCGCGACCAGTGTCTCGCCGCTGCCGAAGCGCACCCTCTGCGCGCCCAGGCAGTCGGTCACCTGGACGATCTCGCTTTCTTCGAATCCCGCGAACAGAGCGCTGCCCGCGACCTGGCGAACCCAGGTATCCGTCCTTCGCTCCACCGCTAGGCCCACTGTGTCCCACCTCTCATTCGGGGGTTGCCATGGCAACCGACAACGGGCACTGGCATGTGCAAATCTCTATTGGTCAGGTTAGGTAAGGCTAACAGCCGAGCCTTGCGGGGCGTTTGCCAGCCGCGGCGAACAGCCCATCACCCGTAGAGAGAAGGCAACCATGCCCGACGCGTCCTCAATCCTCATCGCCAATGGCCTACCCGCGCTGGCCGAGCAGAACCCCATCCTCGAGGGGAAGGTCTCCCCGCACTTCACCTACGACGGCACTGGTTTCCGCATCCGTCACCTCGCCTTCGACGCCGGAGCGGTCCTCGCGGAGCATAAGGCGCCGCTGCCCATCATCGTGCAGGTGGTGGAGGGATCGGTGGAATTCACCGTGGACGGCCAGACGCACACCATGGGCACCGGCGCCATCCTGTATGTCGCGGCCGAGAACCCGCACGCGGTGGCCGCGCTCGAGCGGGCCCGCCTGATCGTCACGTTGGTCGGCTGATGGCCAAGTCAGGCCAGCTCCGCGTCCTGGCCCTCGCCGGCGCGCTGGCCGTGGCGCTCGCCGGCTGCTCCGCTAACACCACCGACACCGCCGCCCGCACAGAGGGCCCGGGGACCATCACCATCGTCGACCACACAGGCAACGAGGTCACCATCCCCGCCGACATCCAGCGGGTGGCCATCGACGAGATCCCGCTGGCGTCAACGTATGTCGCCTACAACGAGGGCTCAGCGCCGCACCTGGTCGGCATGTCTGACTCGGTGGTGCGCTCTCTCGAGAACACCGTCGTGGCGGATATCGCGCCGGAGGTCCTGGAGGTGGATACGAGCTATTACAAGAACGGCGATCTCAACGTCGAGTCATTGCTCACGCTCGATCCCGATGTGGTCTTCTACAACGCGAACAACACCGAGCACGCCGCAATGTTCGCCGCCGCGGGTATCCCCGCCGTCGGGTTCTCCACGAATGGCGATCCCATCGTGGTGTATCAGGACTGGCTGCGCCTGTTGGAGGACGTCTTCCAGGAGCCCGACAAGATGGACGCGGTGATCGACCGGGGTACCGCGATGGTCGCCGAGACCCGGGCTCGAGCTGCCGGATTGGACGCCGGAGACAAGCAGAGCGTGCTGATCATCTACAACTACTCCGCGGGCGTCCTCCGAGTTGCGGGCGAGACGCCGTTTTTCGGCTATTACTGGTTGGAGACCGTGGGCGCCGACAACGCCGCCGTCGGCGCGCAGGGCGGGCTCGCTGCCGTCACCGCCGAGCAGGTGTTGGCGTGGGATCCCGACGTGGTCCTGATCGGCGGCTCCGGACCGGCTGGCATCACCTCCGAGCAACTGCTCTCGAACAGCGTCGACGGCCTCGATCTCTCGGCGCTGCGCGCGGTGCGGGAGGGCAAGGTCTACTCCAACGATCTCGGTATGTGGAGCTGGTTCACGCCGAACCCCGACGCGCCCCTGATCGCCAACTGGCTGGGCCAGGTCATCTACCCGGCCGCGTTCGGCGACGTCGACCTTGTCGAGCAGACTCAGGACTACTACCAGCAGGCATATGGCTTCGAGCTGGGCGAAGAGCAGGCGCTCGCGATGTACCAGGGCTTCTTCTCGAATGAATGACCTCGCCGTCAGCAATGGGCGCCTCCGCTGGTGGGTGCCCCTTGCGCTTGTCCTGGTCTTGGCGGCGACAGCCGCGGTCGGCCTCGCGGTGGGGCGCTACCCGCTATCGCTTGGCGAGGTCGGCTCCGCGCTGAGTTCCAGACTCGGCGGGGCGGTCGTGAGTCCCGCGCTGGACTCGGTGGTGTTCGGTCTGCGGCTACCGCGCATCGCGCTCGCCGTCATCGTCGGGGCGGGACTCGCGTGCGCGGGGGCGGCGTTCCAGAGCATCTTCGCGAACCCGCTAGCCACTCCCGATACCCTTGGAGTCACTGCGGGGGCCTCCGTGGGCGCGGTCCTCGCGCTGGTGCTGAGCCTGCCGATGCTCGGCGTCCAGCTGGTCGCGCTGGTGTTCGGTCTGCTCGCGGTGGGGTTGACGATGGCGATCGCGCGGACCAACGGCCGCAGCAACATCGTCATGCTGATCCTGTCCGGCGTCGTCGTCGCGGCCATTGCCACAGCCCTGCTGTCAATCCTCAAGTACACGGCGGACCCGAACGACAAGCTGCCGCAGATCACCTACTGGCTGATGGGTTCGCTCGCGGGCGCGAACGGCCAGGCCCTGCTCATCGGCGGCCCGATCATCGGGGTGGGCGTGGCGGTCATCGCCGCGCTGCGCTGGCGCCTGAACATCCTCGCGCTCAGCGAGGACGAGGCCCGGGCGTCGGGCATGAATATCCGCCGGGCGCGGGCGGTGATCATCGTGGCAGCCACACTGATCACCGCGTCGGCCGTCTCGATGTGCGGCCAGGTCGGGTGGGTGGGGCTGCTGATCCCGCACTGTGCACGCATGCTCTGCGGCAACAACAACCGCCTCGTTGTGCCCGTAAGCATCTTCTTGGGTGCGATCTTCCTGGTGGTGATCGACACCCTCTCCCGCACGATCTCGGCATCCGAGATCCCGATCTCCGTGCTCACCGCGGTGGTTGGCGCGCCATTTTTCGTGGTGCTCTTGCGCCAGACGGGAGGCAAGTGGGCATGACGCTCACAGTCGCGGACGGCACCTTCGGGTACCGCCGACAGCACCCGATCTTGAAAGATATCTCGTTCGCCATCGAGCCCGGCGAGATCCTCGCCATCCTCGGCCCCAATGGCGTTGGCAAGACCACACTGCTCCGCTGCATGATCGGCCTGGAGAAGTGGAACAGCGGGACCAGCGCACTAGACGGGGTGGACATCGCCACAATGCGGCCGACGCAATTGTGGCGGCGGATCGCCTACGTGCCGCAGTCGCGCAACGCGGCCTCGGTGTCGCTGACTGGCCTCGACATGGTGACGATCGGGCGGAGCGCGCATCTGCCCACACTGGCACAACCCGGCGCGCGGGAGGCGAGGATGGCGGCGGAAGTGATGGCAGAGATCGGCATCGAGCACCTGCGGGACGTGCCGTGCGGGCAAATGAGCGGCGGCCAATTCCAGATGGTGCTCATCGCGCGGGCTCTGATCGCCGAGCCGTCGCTGCTGGTGCTCGACGAGCCGGAGACGGGCCTGGACTTCAAGAACCAGCTGATCGTCCTCGACCTGCTGGACAGGCTCGCCCACACCCGCGAGATCTCTGTGGTGATGAACACGCACTACCCGACGCACGCGCTCCGGATCGCCGACCGGTCGCTCCTGCTCAGCGGCGATGGCGAGCCCTGCGTCGGGCCCACCGAGGACGTGATCACGGACGAGAACATGCGGCGGGTGTTCGGCGTCGTGGTGCATCTGGCTCGGGTGGAGGTCGACGGCGAGATCCATCAGAGCGTGCTGCCCCTGCGCGTGGCTACCGGTCCGGCAGCGGCCGCGCGATGATCACCGGGCGCGCGAGGGGCACGGGCTCGTGGCGCTCGGCGCGGGCGTAGACCCGTGCCGTTTGCTCCGCGACGTGCGTCCACGTGAACTCCGCGGTCAGCCGCACATACGCCTGCTCGGCGAGCTCCTGCGCGCGGGCAGAGTCCTCGAGCGAGCGGCAGGCGGCCTTCGCCAGGCCCTCGGCGTCGCCGGGCTCGAAGGAGAACCCGGTGATGCCGTCCACCACGGCCTCGCCAAGCCCGCCCGCGGTGGACGCGACGACGGGGGCGCCGGCCGCCGCGGCCTCCAGGGCCACGATGCCGAACGGCTCATAGCGGCTGGGCAGCACGATGGCGTCGGCGGCGTGCAGGCGTTCGAGCAGCTCAACGTGGTCGAGGCGGCCGAGGAAGATCACGGCATTGGTCACGTCGTGCTCGGCGGCCTGCTCGATCAACCACTGGTGCTGGGTGCCCTCGCCCGCGATCGTCAGCGTGGTGCCAGGGAACTCCGCGCGGATGGCGGGCAGCGCGGCGATCGCGTCCTGCACGCCCTTCTCGTACTCGAGCCGCCCCACATACAGCAGCTGCGGGGGGCCGTCGTGCTTGGTCCGCGGCCGGAACGTCCACGTGGCGAGGTCGATGCCATTGCGGATGATGGAGATCGGCGGCAGATCGGGGCCGAAGAGGGTGCTGACCTCGCCATCCATCGACTGCGAGCACGCGATCAGCCCGTCGGAGGAGTTTGCCAGCCACCACTCCACGGAGTGCACCTGGCGGTTCATGTTGCTCGAGACCCAGCCGCCGTGCCGCCCGGCCTCCGTGGCGTGGATGGTGCTCACGAGCGGTGCCTTGAAGTGCTCGGCGAGGGCGATCGCGGGGTGCGCGACGAGCCAGTCGTGCGCGTGGATCACCTCGGGGGCCCACGGTGCGCCGTCGAAGGGCCCGTCGAGCTCGCCGGCGCCCAGTGCGAGGCCCGCGCGGATCATCGCGTGGCCCATGGCGAGGGTCCACGCCATCATGTCCTCGCCGAAGACGAAGTGCGGCGGGTCCTCGGCGACGGCGATCACGCGCACGCCCTCTGCGAGGTGGTCGACGGTGGGGTGGCTGCGCCCGTCCGTGCCCGACGGCCGCCGCGAGAGCACAACGACGTCGTGGCCCTGCTCCGCGAGGTGCACGGCGAGGTGGTGCACGTGCCGGCCCAGGCCGCCGACGATCACCGGCGGGTACTCCCACGAGATCATCAGGATCTTCACGAGGACTCCTTGCTAAGCCGTCGTGCGTCCAGGCCCGGGAACAGCCCGTCCGCGCGGTGCCACGCGGCCGCCAGCTGCTGCGCGCGCGCCGTGTTGCCGCCGCGGTGTGCGGCGATGATCTCCCGCATCGCGTGGGCGTGCTTGTGCGCGCGGTCGCGGGCGTAGCCGGCGGCGGTGTCCTTGCTGACCATGAACGCCCAGTCGCTGGCGATGGCCAGCAGAGCCTCCCTCAGCACCTGGTCGGCGACGAGATCCCTTCCGCCAGCAGCTAATTCGTCGTCAACGAAGGCGAGCGCCTCCGCAACGACCTCCGCGTTGAGCTGCACCAGGTCCTGGACCTGATCGCCGGCCCACACCCGCCAGTCCTTGCCCGAGCCCCAGGAGGACTCGGGCAGGTCGATGGGCTCGCCGACGTAGCCCTCGCGTCGGGCCCGGTCCAGGGTGCCCACGTTGATCCCGGCGGCGGGCAGCGCGCGCAGCACCTGCTCGAGAAACTGCGGGCCCTCGTGCCACCAGTGCCCGAACAGTTCGGTGTCGAACGCGGCGACCACGAGGGCGTCGCGCCCGATGCGCTCGGACTCCTCGCGCAGGCGGGCCCGGACGGCCTCGACGAAGTCCGCGACGTGTTTGTCGACCGCGACAGCCGCGAGCGCCGGGTCGTACGGTTTCTTCTGCTCGGACGAGGTGGTCTTGCTGGTCACACGCGCCGGCTTGAGGCCGGTGTCGTGGTCGTAGGTGTGGAAGTCGCGGTAGGCGCCGTCGCCCGGGTAGCCGGACTTGGGGGACCAGACGCGGTAGCTGACGGTGAGGTCGCGGCCGAAGGCGACGACGCCCGAGTCGCCGACCGGCCGGCCCAGCGAGGTGTCCCCGCGCAGCGACGGGCCGTCGACCATGAAGTGGCTGACGCTGGCGTCGGCATAGCCGGACTCCATGCCGGGGGTGAACGCGCACTCAGGCGCCCAAAGCCCTTGGGGCCGTGCACCCCAACGAGTCTTGGCGTCCTCGAGCCCCTCGTCGAGGGAGAAGGCGCGCAGGCGGGGGTCGAGCAGCGGCTGGAACGGGTGCATCAGCGGGCCGCCGAGCAGTTCGATGACGCCGGACTCGACGAGCGGGCGGATCACAGGGGAGCCGCCGTGGCGCCAGTGCGTCTCGAATTCCTCAAGCGCCGCAGCGGAATAGCGGTGCTCGCGGTGCCCGAGCTCGCGCAGGGCCGCGGTGCTGGAAGCGGTGCCGGCGGCCCCCGCCCCATTGGTCATCAGCGCGGCCTCGTGCGAGCGCAGCTGCCAATTGCCGAGCCAGTGGTGCATGGCCTCGAGGCAGTGCGGGTCGTCGAGCTGCGCCGCCAACACGGGCGTGATGCCGAGGGTGAGCAGCCCTGTGCGGCCCTCGTCGGCGAGCGTGCGGAGCGCGGCGAACACCGGGAGATACGTTGCGGCCCAAGACTGGTAGAGCCACTCCTCGCCGACGGGCCAGCGCCCGTGGTTGGCCAGCCACGGCAGATGGCTGTGGATGACGAGGGCGAACATGCCCGGCTCGGTCACCTCATATTGGTCGGTCACGGCTTCACCGCGATGGCGACCAGGTCCAGGCTCGCATCGATATCCGCCCCGATGAGGTCGAAGTCGGCGGTGGAGATCGCGGCGACGTCGGCGGTGAGCTCGGCGGGCCAGGGCTCGCCGGCCAGGGCACGTTCGATCTGCGCGTCGATGATGGAGCCGCCGTGTTTCGCGTCGAGCTCCTTCAGCCGGGGCCCGTGGTGCACGCCGGTCATCGACTCGACCACGAACTGGGAGTCGGTGAGCAGCTCCGTCATCTCCGCGGCGGAGAGCTCGCGGGTGTGGAACGGGTTCAGCGGGGTGTCGCGGCCGGGGGAGAACGTGATGCGGTTCGGGGTGGAGATCAGCAGCTTTCCGCCAGGCTTGAGAATGCGGAAGCACTCGTCGAGGAACTGCTTCTGGTCCCAGAGGTGCTCGATCACCTGGAAGTTCACCACCGCGTCAACACTGCTGCTGGCGAGCGGCAGCGTCGCGAGGTTCCCGCGAAGCACCGAGACCGACGGGTAGCGGCGGGCAACGTGGGCGGCGGCGGAGGCGTCATAGTCCACGCCGATCACATGGGTGGCCGTGCGGGAGATCAGGTCCGCGCCGTAGCCCTCGCCGAACCCGGCGTCGACGACGACCTTCCCGTCGCAGTGCCCAAGAAGGTCCAGGTACACCACCTCGTGGCGGCGGAACCAGTAGTTCTCCTCGGGGATGCCCGGGACGGTGCGCTCGCCGGTGAGGGGGAGCGGGGTGGCGGCGTCTGTTGAGTCGGTCACCTGTTGCACGCTAGTGGGTCGAGCGTCTGCAAGTTGCCCCAGGTGCACGCCAACGGGTGATTTCGCAGGTCGATCGCGGGTTATTGTGGCGGTCGACACCTGCCGTGGGGTGGCGTAAATGTTACTGACGAGTAACATGTGGGGAGGGGTTGGCTAGCGGCAGACGGTATACATGCGCTAGAACTAGCAAGGAAAGTGCCACCCCCAAGTCATAAGCACAGGCGTTCCGCGATGCGGCGCGAGGGTGACCGCAGACACCACAGGAGGTCGGAGTAGACCCATGCCAAACATTGTCGTACTGATCAAGCAGGTTCCGGACACATGGTCCGAGCGTAAGTTGACCGACGGTGACTTCACCCTCGATCGCGAGGCCGCGGATGCGGTGCTCGATGAGATCAACGAGCGTGCGGTCGAAGAGGCCCTCCAGATCAAGGAGGCGCAGGGCGGCGAGGTCACCGTGCTCACCGCCGGCCCCGATCGCGCGACGGACGCAATCCGCAAGGCGCTGTCGATGGGCGCCGACAAGGCCGTCCACCTCAACGACCCTGCGCTGCACGGGTCCGACGCGATCCAGACCTCGTACGCGCTCGCCGCGGCGATCGGTCAGATCGAGGGCGTTGAGCTCATCATCGCCGGCAACGAGGCCACGGACGGTCGCTCCGGCGCGGTCCCGGCCATCATCGCCGAGTACCTGGGCATCCCCATGCTCACCCACATGCGCGAGCTCAAAGTCGAGGGCGAGTCGATCTCCGGCGTGCGCGAGACCGACGAGGGCACGTTCGATTTGGTTGCGCCGCTGCCCGCGATCGTGAGCGTCACCGAGAAGATCAACGAGCCGCGCTTCCCCTCCTTCAAGGGCATTATGGCCGCGAAGAAGAAGGAAGTTCAGACGCTCACCCTGGCTGATATCGGCGTCGAGGCCGAGACGGTCGGTGTCGCGAACGCGATGACCACGGTCACCGCGTCTGTCGCGAAGCCGCCGCGCACCGCAGGCGAGAAGATCGCGGACGAGGGCAACGGTGGCGATGACATCGCCAAGTACCTCGTCAGCCAGAAGATCATCTGATCGCCCCTCGAGACCACTAGACCAGAACTGGAGATTTGAAGACATGGCAGAGGTACTTGTGCTCGTTGAGCACGCAGAGGGCGCCCTGAAGAAGGTCAGCATTGAGCTGATCACCGCCGCCCGCACACTGGGCGAGCCGTCCGCCGTGGTGACCGGCCCCGCCGGCACCGCCGACGCGCTGCAGGACGCGCTGGCCGCGGCCGGCGCCGCCAAGGTTTACGCCGCAGAGTCGGCCGCCATCGACGGTGTCCTTGTGACCCCGAAGGTCGATGTCCTCGCTGAGCTCAGCGAGTCCGCCGCCCCCGCCGCGATCCTGATCCCGGCCAGCGTCGAGGGCAAGGAGATCGCCGGCCGCCTGGCCGCGCGTATCGGCTCCGGCTTGCTCGGCGACGTTATCGAGGTCAAGGCCGACGGCTCCGCGGTGCACTCGATCTTCGGTGGCGCGTTCACCGTCGATGCGAAGGCCAACGGCGACGTCCCCGTCATCACCGTCCGCCCGGGCGCCGTCGAGGCGCTCCCGGAGGCCGGCGCGGCAGAGCGGGTGGCCGTCGAGGTCCCCGAGCCCGCCGAGAACGCCTGCACCATCACGGCGCGCCACCCGATCGTCGGCGGCAACCGCCCCGACCTGACCGAGGCCACCATCGTGGTCTCCGGTGGCCGCGGCGTCGCGTCCGAAGAGGGCTTCACGACGGTTATCGAGCCTCTCGCCGACGCGCTCGGCGCAGCGGTGGGCGCTTCGCGTGCCGCCGTGGACTCCGGCTACTACGGTGGCCAGTTCCAGGTGGGCCAGACCGGTAAGACGGTCTCCCCGCAGCTGTACATCGCCCTGGGCATCTCCGGCGCGATCCAGCACCGCGCGGGCATGCAGACGTCGAAGACCATCGTCGCCATCAACAAGGACGAAGAGGCCCCGATCTTCGAGATCGCGGACTACGGCATCGTCGGCGACCTGTTCAACGTCGCCCCGCAGCTGACCGAAGCGGTCAAGAAGCACCGCGGCTAGATCCTTAGCGCCTATCCGGCCCCGTTCCCGTTGTGGAGCGGGGCCGGATTTGTCTCTCTGCGACTGACATGTGGCGGTAATCCCTGTGCCCGCATGCCTTCCCGTCGCTGCGCCCTGAATTCCGCAGCCCTTCGTGTGTGCCGCATGTGTTGTAACGCATGCGGCACACACGAAGGGCTGCGACTTTGCGGACGGTTGGCGCTGGGGTCGACGGTTGGCCTCGCGGCGGGCGACATGGCCGGGGCCTGCTGCGCTGACGGGGTGGAGCCAGCCGGATCTAGCGCGATGTGGCCGCACGGTCGATGGCGCGGGCGAACCGGTCGGCGATGGCCTGTGGATGCGCGAGATCGCCCCAGGTCCAACGAACCACCTGCCAGCCGAGGTCTCGGAGCCGGTCCTCACGCCGCTTCTCCTCGAACACCGCGTCGCCGGCGGTCTGCCCTGGACGCAGGTATCGGCCGTACTTGACTTTGCCGTCGAACTCTCCAAGCACCTGGTGTCCAGGTAGTGCGAAATCGCTACGACCCACGAGGTTGCCGCGCCCGTCGCGTACCTCGAATTGCAGGTCGAAGACGGGTAGGCCGAGCTGGCTGAGTATCACTCTGCTGCGGGATTCGCCGGGGCTCTCGCTGCGCCCGTCGAGGAAGGTGACGGTGCTCAGACCCCGTGAGACGCCTTGCCGCCCACGAAGGTGCAGAAGGCTGCTGGTGACTTCTGGAGGGGTCAGGCCGAGTCGGTGGCACGCATGGTCCCCGGCGACGACTGCTTGTTCGAAGGGCAGCGTCCGGGCTAGGTCGGCGATGGTCCTGGCCAGCGACACCGCCTGGATGTTGCCGATGCGCACGGTCTCGCCGGGCGGGATGGGCGCGACATGCAGGTGGGAGCGATTGGTGCGCCGGCCAGCGGAGACATCGCTCCTTGTGACATGGACACGGTTTAGCGGAGTCTGCCAGACGGTGACCCCGTGCAGCACCGCCGCGGATTGGTGGCTGACGACGGCGTCCCGGGCAAGGCGAGGCACCGTCGCCTCGACGAGCAGTCGGTGCCGGGAATGCGCTGTTAATCGCTCCTCGAGTTCGGGGGACAAATAGTGGCCGCGACGGAGCCTGGTCCAGCCATCGCGGGATTGCATCCTCCGCAGGTCGCCGTCCGTGTAGCCGTGTGCCAGCGCCTGGACGCGTGGCAGGGGGCGTTCATGCTCATTGGTTGCCATGGATCGATGATGGCCGCAGAGGCCGACGGAATTGGGTCCGAAACAGTTGCCCTGTGGACAGTTCTTCCGGCTATGCACAGTGCGCATTGAGGGGATTGACCAGCTCGCAGTCCTACTGGTAGAACGCAGCCTCTGCAGGGGCTGCGTATCGCGAGAAGGCCTGCGGATGGGAGGGCGCGAGGAGGGCGTGAGGGGCAGCGAAGGAGGGCCCGGCGGATGTTCACCGAAACTGCACGCATTGGCCACCGCAGCGTCTTTGTCGCGCCTTGTGCGGTTGATAGACCTTGCGTATGACAACTTCGCAGGTCATCGAATGTCATCAACCCATCCTTCACATCGAGCGCCCGCAGCCGCGCTACTCCCTGCTGGTCTCCGCAGACCGCGTCCACCGCGAGGCGGCCCAGCGACTCCGCTACCAGGTCTTCGCCAGCGAGCCGGGCTTCACGATCCCGCATTCTGCGGACGCGCTGGACGCGGACCACTATGACGAGTTCTGCGATCACATCCTGGTGCGGGAGAACGCCACCGACGAGATCGTCGGCTGCTACCGGATGCTCCCGCCCGACGCCGCCGTCGCCGCTGGCGGCTACTACACCGCCACCGAGTTCGATCTCAGCGCGCTGGACCCGGCACATAACCGGATCGTCGAGATGGGGCGGGCGGTCGTCGCCCCCGCCCACCGCAGCGGCACGGTGCTGTCAATGATGTGGTCTGGCATCCTTGCCTACCTGGAGCTTGCCGGCCATAGCCAGGTGATGGGGGCCGTGTCGGTGCCGATCGCTGGGCCCCTGGGCCAAGAGCCGGCTGCGAATGTCCGGGCGGTGCGGGACTTCGCACTGGCCAAGCATGCGAACCCAGCCGGCCAGCGCGTCGTGCCCCGCAACCCGGTGGTGATCGATGGTCGTGCGCTCGACGACATCAGCGCCTCGCCGCGGCCGCAAATACCTCCACTGCTGCGCGGATACCTGCGGATGGGCGCGACAATCTGCGGCGAGCCTGCTCACGACCCGGACTTCGGGGTGGCGGACTTCTTCGCGCTCCAGAGCCTGGCCGGGGCGAACCGCCGCTATCTGGACCGGCTGCGCTCGGCCGCATCGAAGGTGGAGGCGGCATGAGCTGGGTCCCGACAAGCCCGTGCGACGCAGGGTGTCTGCCCCCGCAGGCCCCGACGGTCGGTATGGGCGCAACGACGGCGAGGGCCGCGGTGATCGGCCTTGCGGTGCTGACAGCGCCGATTCTGGCGACCCGTTCTCTGACGATGCGGCAGCGCTATGCGCGCACGGTCCTGCGCTGTCTGGGGGTGCGGGCCCAGGTGCAAGACGAGCGTCTTCAGCGGGAGCCGGGCGGGGTGCTGATGGTGGCCGGGCACGTGTCGTGGATCGACGTGCTGGTGCTCTCGGCCGTCGCGCCGTCGAGCTTCGTCGCCCGCGCGGACATGCTGGACTGGGGGCTGCTCGGGAGGCTGGCCCGGCGGATGCGGATCATCCCCATCGACCGGGCGAATCTGCGGGCACTCCCGGACACCGTCGGCGTGGTGCGGGACCGGCTCGCGGCAGGTCAGATTGTCGCCGCCTTCCCGGAGGCCACCACCTGGTGCGGGCGGGCCTACGGCAGGTTGCGGCCGGCGATGTTCCAGGCGGCGGTCGACGCGCAGTGCCCGGCGCAGCCCGTCGGGATCCGGTATGAGGACGAGCGCGGCGAGCTGTGCACGGGCCCCTGCTTCGTGGGCGCGGAGACGATGGGCGCGTCGATCCTTCGGTCGCTGCGCCAACGCGGGATAGTCGCCAGGGTGCGGCTGGCCCCGCTGGAGGAGCCTGGGCTTTGCCGGCGCGACCTCGCCCGGCGGTGTGAGGAGGCGGTGCGGGAGACCCGTCAGGTGACTAGCCTCGCAGCCGTCGCCTGAGTCGAACCCGGCCCACGGTGGCGCTTGGCGGTACCACGGCTATCCTGGCTGGACCATGATTTCGCCCCAATCCAACCCGGCCTATCTAGATCACGCCGCGACCACCCCGATGCGCCGTAGCGCGATCGACGCGATGACCGAGGTGTTCACCACCGTCGGCAACGCGTCGTCCCTGCATGGCTCCGGCCGCGCGGCGCGCCGCCGGGTCGAGGAGTCGCGCGAGGCGATCGCGGCGCTGCTCGGCGCGCGGCCCTCGGAGGTCATCTTCACCGGTGGCGGCACCGAGTCCGACAACCTTGCGGTCAAGGGCATCTTCTGGGCCCGGCGCGACGCGGACCCGGCGCACACCCGGATCATCGCGGGGGCGACAGAGCACCACGCTGTGCTCGACGCCGTCGAATGGCTGGTGGCACACGAGGGCGCGGAGGTCAGCTGGCTGCCCGTGGACTCGACGGGGCGGGTGCGGCCGGAGGTGCTGCGCGCGGAACTCGAGCGCCACCGCGGCCATGTCGCGCTGGTCACCGTGATGTGGGCCAACAACGAGATCGGCACGGTCATGCCCATCCTCGATATCGCCGCTATCGCCGCCGAATTTGACGTGCCGCTGCACACCGACGCGATTCAGGCCGTCGGGCAGGTGCCGGTGGATTTCACCATCCCGGGGCTGTCCGCACTGAGCCTGACCGCGCACAAGTTCGGCGGACCGCATGGCGTGGGCGCGCTGCTGCTGCGCCGCGATGTCGTGTGCGTGCCGCTGCTGCACGGCGGCGGGCATGAGCGGGACGTGCGCTCCGGCACCGCCGATGTGGCCGCGCTGGTGGGGATGGCTGTCTCTCTGGCGGAGGCTGTCGCCGAGGAGCCCACGCGGGGACGGGAATTGGCGACGCTGCGGGACCGTCTGATCGACGGGGTCCAGGAGCTTGCGCCCGACGCGATCTTGAACGGCGGCGGCGACCGACTGCCCGGCAACGCGCACTTCACATTCCCGGGCTGTGAGGGCGACTCGCTGCTGATGCTGCTCGATGCGGCTGGCGTCGAATGCTCCACGGGATCGGCGTGCACCGCCGGGGTGCCGCAGGCCAGCCACGTGCTGATCGCCATGGGCGTGGACCCATCGGTGGCGCGCGGCGCGCTGCGCTTCTCACTGGGACACACCTCCACCACGGAAGAGGTGGACCGGCTCTTGGCGGCGCTGCCACAGGTGCTGGCGCGCTCACGGGCGGCGGGCATGGCGGGCGGCGGACGATTGAATCAGGAACTTGCGAAGGGAATGTCACGATGAGGGTGTTGGCGGCGATGAGTGGCGGCGTCGACTCCGCGGTGGCGGCGGCGCGCGCGGTTGAGGCCGGGCACGACGTCGTGGGCGTGCACCTCGCGCTGTCCACGGCGCCGGGCACCCTGCGCACCGGCTCGCGCGGCTGCTGCTCCAAGGAGGACGCGGGCGACGCGCAGCGGGCGGCGGACATGCTCGGCATCCCGTTTTACGTCTGGGACTTCGCGGAGCGGTTCAAGGAGGACGTGATCGACGATTTCGTCGAGTCCTACGCCGCCGGCGAGACCCCCAACCCGTGCCTGCGCTGCAACGAGAAGATCAAGTTCACCGCGCTCGCGGACCGGGCGATGGCGCTGGGCTTCGACGCGATCGCCACCGGGCACTACGCCAGGCTTGAGGACGGCGTGCTGCGCCGGGCCGTCGATCCGGACAAGGACCAGTCCTACGTCCTGGGCGTGCTCACAGCCGAGCAGCTCTCGCGGGCGATGTTCCCCATCGGCGACACTCCCAAGCCCGCTATCCGCGAGGAGGCCGCCGCTCGGGGCCTGGCCGTCGCGAACAAGCCCGACAGCCACGACATCTGCTTCATCCCCACCGGCGACACAAAGGCGTTCCTCGGCGCGAAGATCGGCATCCGGCCGGGCGCCGTCGTGGACTCGAGCTCCGGCGCGGTCCTCGCCGAGCACGACGGCGTCCACGGCTTTACGATCGGCCAGCGCAAGGGCCTCGGCATCGAGGGCCCCGCGGCGGACGGTCAGCCGCGCTACGTCACTGGCATCGAGTCCGCCACGGGCACAGTGACGGTGGGGCCCATCGAGGATCTGCAGATCCGCTCGATCACCGCCCGTGACCCGAAATGGTGCTCCATCGCGGAGCCGACGGAGCCGTTTGATTGCATCGTGCAGGTCCGCGCCCACGGCGGGCTCTCACCGGCCCGCGCCGAGCTGCGAGATGGCGAACTGCACCTGGAACTATCCGAGCCGCTGACCGGTGTCGCGCGCGGGCAGGCCGCGGTGCTCTACCGGCCCGACGCCGAAGCCGGCGACGTGGTGCTCGGCAGCGGCACTATCTCCGGAGCGCAATAACCTTGGCAGACAAAAGTTTTCCCGGCGGCACGGCCACCGGCATCGGCTCCTGGCCGGGCGAGGACGCGCACGAGGCGGCCGCGATCGTGGCAGGCGAGTTCGAGGTCCTCTCGCACCTGGTGGAGCTGCCCGGGCGAGGCCTCGGGGCGGACCTGATCGGCCGCACCGCCGCGCTCTTGGTGGACCTGCCCATCGACATCTCCACCACCGGCTACAAGCTGTCGGACCGACCCAGCAGCGTGGGCCGGCGCGCGCAGGCGCACCTGACCCGCGACCTCGACATCATGGAGGAGGTCTGGGACAAGAAGGGCCTCCTCGGCTCTGAGCGGACAGTCAAGGCGCAGCTGGCGGGTCCCGTGACGCTGGCCGCGGAGCTTGAGCTGCGCAACGGCCGTCGCGTCCTCACCGATCGCGGCGCGGTCCGCGACCTCACGGACTCCCTGGCGGAGGGCGTGCGCGGACATCTCGCGGACCTGCGCCGCCGCCTCGGCGTGGACGTGGTGCTCCAGCTCGACGAGCCGCAGCTGCCCGCCGCGCTGGCCGGCGCGATCCCGGGCCCCAGCCGCTTCGACCCCGTCCGTGAGATCCCCGGCCCTGAGGCGCTAGAGCTCATCCAGATCATTACGGATGCCGCCGCGGTGCCCGTCGGTGTGCACTGCTGCGGTGACAAGATGCCGCTGGAGCTGTTGCGGCGCAGTGAAATTCAGGCCCTGTTCCTCGACGTGACGACCGTGCGGCAGCGTGACTTCGACCACCTCGGCGAGTGGCTGCAGTCCGGCCGCGCGCTGGCCCTGGGGCTGGTGCCGTCGACCGCGCCGCTCGAGCTCGACGAGAAGACCGGCGATTGGGTCCCGGCGCGCGAGCCCGACTGGCGCGAGCTGGCCGACCCCGCGCTGCGGCTCGTCGACCATCTGGGCTTTCCCCGCGAGATCCTGGCCGCCCAGATTATGGTGACGCCCGCGTGCGGCCTGGCCGGGGCAGACCCGCAGTGGGCGCGTCGGGCAGTGGCCCTGGCGACTCGGATCGCCGCAGAGTTCGCGGGGGACCCGGACGCGCTGTGAACCAAGGGTGCCGCGGGATCGGATAATCTTGCCGGGTGAGTGATTCCGGTCAGACCCCCGCAGACGTCCGTGAGCGCTGGCAGCTGTTGGCGGAGGAGGTGCGTGGGCACCAGTTCCGCTACTACACGAAGGCCGCGCCCACGATCTCCGACGGCGAGTTCGACGCGCTGCTGCAAAGTCTGGAGACCCTCGAGGACCAGTACCCCGAGTTGCGGACGCCGGACTCGCCCACCCAGCTGGTCGGCGGCGGCTTCGTCACGGAGTTCGCGCCCGTGGAGCACCTTGAGCGGATGCTCAGCCTCGACAACGTCTTCTCGACGGAGGACCTCGCCGGCTGGGTCGGCAAGATCGAGTCCCAGGTGGGCAAGTCTCTGCACTTTCTCTGCGAGGTCAAGATCGACGGCGTCGCCATCGACCTTGTCTACCGGAATGGCAGGCTCGCGTCGGCTGGCACCCGCGGCGATGGCCGGGTGGGGGAGGACGTCACCCTCAATGCGCGCACCATCACCGATATCCCGGACCAGCTCACCCCAGCCGACGGCTTCCCGATCCCCGCGGTCCTCGAGGTGCGCGGCGAGATCTTCTTCCGGCTCACCGACTTCGAGGACCTCAACGCCTCTCTGGTCGCCGAGGGCAAGGACCCGTTTGCGAACCCCCGCAACTCCGCCGCCGGCTCCCTGCGCCAGAAGGATCCGCGCGTCACGGCGAGCCGCAAGCTCGGCATGATCTGCCACGGATTTGGCCACAGTGTCGGCTTCACCCCCGACTCGCAATTCCACGCCTATGAGGCGCTCGCGGCGTGGGGGCTGCCGGTCTCGACGCACACGGCCCGCGTGCATGGCGCCGAGAAGGTTCTCGAGCGCGCCGCGTACTGGGGCGAGCACCGGCACGATGTGGAGCACGAGATCGACGGCTTCGTCGTGAAGGTCGACGAGATGGCTCTGCACGACGAGCTGGGCGTCACCTCCCGCGCCCCCCGCTGGGCCATCGCCCTGAAGTACCCGCCGGAGGAGGTCAACACCCGGCTGGTCGACGTGCGCGTGGGCGTGGGCCGCACCGGCCGCGTCACTCCGTTCGCGCAGATGGCCCCCGTGCTGGTCGCGGGCTCGACGGTGGAGATGGCCACCCTGCACAACGCGTCCGAGGTCGAGCGCAAAGGCGTGCGGATCGGGGACATGGTGGTGCTGCGCAAGGCCGGCGACGTCATCCCCGAGGTGCTGGCCCCGGTGGCCGACGCCCGCACCGGCGACGAGCGGCCCTTCATCATGTCCACCCACTGCCCTGAATGCGGCTTCGTCCTGGCCCCGGGCAAGGAGGGCGATATCGACATCCGCTGCCCCAACCAGCGGCACTGCCCGGCCCAACTGCGCGAGCGGCTCTTCCACCTGGCAGGCCGCGGCGGCTTCGACATCGAGGCGCTCGGCATGGAGGCGGGCGCGGCGCTGCTACAGGCTGGGGCGATCCAGGACGAGGGCGACCTGTTCGCGCTCACCGAGGACGACCTCAAGCCCGTCGAGCTGTTCCGCACCAACAAGGGAGCTTTAAGCCAGAACGGCAAGAAGCTGATCGAGAACCTCGAGCGCGCGAAGTCGCAGCCGCTGTGGCGGGTGCTGGTCTCGCTGTCGATCCGCCATGTCGGCCCCACCGCGGCCCGGGGCCTGGCCACCGAGTTCGGCAGCCTCGAGGCGATCCGCACGGCGGACCTCGAGCGGCTCGCGGCGACCGAGGGCGTCGGCGGAATTATCGCCCAAGCCGTCACGGAGTGGTTCGAGGTGGACTGGCACCGCGAGATAGTCGACAAGTGGGACCGGGCCGGCGTGCGCATGGAGGACGAGCGCGACGAGAGCGTCGAGCGGAACCTCGAGGGCCTCTCGATCGTCGTCACCGGCGCGGTCGAGGGCTTCACGCGCGACGAGGCGAAGGAGGCCATCGTCTCCCGTGGCGGGCGCTCCGCGTCCTCGGTGTCGAAGAAGACGGCGTTCGTCGTCGTCGGCGACGCCCCGGGATCCAAGGCCGACAAGGCCGCAGAGCTGGGCCTGAAAATCCTTGACGCAGACGGTTTCCGACTGCTGTTGGCCGCGGGTCCGGGGGCGTTCGCCGCCGCGGAGGACATTGCCACGAAGGACCCCGCGACGGAAGAGCCCGCTGCCGAATGATCGAGATTCGCCTTGCCCGGCCAGCGGAGATTGCTGTGGTCGGGGAGCAGACCGTCGCCGCTTACGCGGAGTTCGTGCCCGCCGCCGATCCGTACCGATCCCGGCTGGCCGACGCCGCCGACCGGGCGGATGTCGCCGAGCTGTGGGTCGCATTGCAGGACGGGGTGCCGGTCGGCTCGGTCACCGTCAGCGAGGCGGGCGGGCCATACGCCGACGTGGCCCG
This sequence comes from Tomitella biformata AHU 1821, assembly GCF_000524475.1. Classification (GTDB taxonomy): domain Bacteria; phylum Actinomycetota; class Actinomycetes; order Mycobacteriales; family Mycobacteriaceae; genus Tomitella; species Tomitella biformata. The sequence goes on from NZ_BAVQ01000083.1 coordinate 81,334, forward strand.
CGAGGGTGAACTCGAGTTCCGGATGCTCGGCGTCGCCCCCGCCGGCCGGGGCCTCGGGGTGGGCGCCGCGCTGGTGCGGCATGTGCTGGACCTGGGCCGCGCACGGGGCCGGCAACGGGTGGTGATGTCGACGCAGCCCAACATGGTCTCCGCCCGGCGGATCTACGACGCGTGTGGCTTCGAGCTGGCCCCGGAGCGGGCGTGGTCGCCGATCGCCGGCGTCGACCTGCAGGTGCTGGTCCGCGAGCTCTGAGCCCGGCCGCCGCTCCCGTCTCGCTGACGCATCGTGACCTCGCCCCCGTTGCAACGTCAGCGAGGTCACGATGGATCAGCGAGGCCGCGAGATAGGGCAGGACCTACTTCAGCACCGTCGCCAAGATCCCGCTGACGTAGCCGAGGCGGGCGATCTCCGCCGGGCGGAACTGGGGATCGCCGTTGCGGCCGAGCAGCAGGATGCGGCCGCTATCGCCGAGGGGCGCGGCCGCCAGCTGGATATCGCTCTGCCGCCAGGACTCAGGCAGCCACTCGGCCTCTGAGTCGAGGGCCACGGGCCTGGAGCAGTGGACGCCGAGGGGCTCGCTCGGCCAGGTCTCTGGGGTGCCGGAACTGGCGGCGAGGTGCGCGGCCGTCCCGTCTGCCCCGTCGATCACCACCGCCCAGTGCACCTGCAGCGCGCGGGGCAGGCCGTTGGCGAGCACCTGTAGGCGGTCGTGGCGGGCGACGGCGACCGCATCGATCAGCGCCAACTCCAGGTGGGTGTCCAGGGATCCGGTGAAGGGGCGCACGGCGTCGACATACGTGTCGTCGAGCGCCTCTGCCGCGGTGATGAGGGTGTCCGGCAGCGCGCCGTTGGGCATCTCCACGACAATGTCGTCAACGGCGTAGCCGCCGCCGCGCTCGACCACATCGAGGGAGAGTATGTCCGCGCCCACCTCGGCGAGCGCCAGCGCCAACATGCCGAGGCTGCCGGGTCGATCGGGCAGGATCACACGAAGCAGGTAGGACACGAAGCCTCCTAGTAGTTGTTTGCCACGCCCGAGGGCTCTGCGCCCCGTCGAGACCATTGTGTCACCGGGGCGCCACACGTGTCGGCGTGCCGATGGCGGGCATCCTGGCTAACGGTGATCGTGCGGGAGCCTTTAGGGTTGAGGGCGATGCCGCGCGCTGATTGGGCCGCGGCGGCTGACTTAAGCAGTAAACAAGGCAGTACCACCCAGGCCGCGTCACGCGGCCGGAAAGGGGCACTCGGTGCCTGACATCTCCAGGGACGAGGTCGCTCACCTCGCTCGACTCTCGCATCTCGATGTGACGGAGGCGGAGCTCGATGAGTTCGCCGCGCAGCTGGACACGATCCTCGGCTTCGTCAAGACCGTCTCCGAGGTGAACACCGACGACGTGCCCGCCATGGCGAATCTCACTGGCGTGGTGAATGTGGTGCGCCCCGACGTCGTCGTCCCCGGGCTGACCCCCGCGCAGGCCCTCGCCGGCGCGCCTGCCACCGAAGACACCCGTTTCGTCGCCCCGCAGATCCTGGGAGAAGAGCAGTGACCGACCTGACCCGCCTTGGCGCAGCCGAGCTGGCCGAGAAGATCCACGCCCGTGAGGTGTCCTCCGTAGAGGTCACCCAGGCGCACCTGGACCGCATCGGCGCCGTGGACGGGACTGTCAACGCGTTCCTGCACGTCGCACATGAGAGCGCGCTGTCCGCCGCGCAGGCCGTGGACGACGCCCTCGGGGCCGGCGACGCGCCCGCCTCGGCGCTGGCCGGAGTCCCGTTGGGGCTCAAGGACATTCTCGTCACGACGGACATGCCGACGACGGCCGCCTCGAAGATCCTCGAGGGCTGGGTGGCGCCGTACGACGCGACGCTGGTGACGAAGCTGCGTGCCGCCGGCATCCCGATCCTGGGCAAGACCAACATGGACGAGTTCGCGATGGGCTCCTCGACGGAGAACTCCGCCTACGGTCCGACACGCAACCCGTGGGACACCGACCGGATCCCCGGCGGCTCCGGCGGCGGCTCGGCGGCCGCCCTCGCGGCGTTCGAGGCCCCGCTGAGCATCGGCACCGACACCGGCGGCTCAATCCGCCAGCCCGCGGCCTGCACATCGACTGTCGGCGTCAAGCCCACCTACGGCACCATTTCGCGGTACGGCATCATCGCCGCGGCGTCCTCTCTGGACCAGGCCGGGCCCTGCGCCCGCTCGGTGCTCGACACGGCGCTGCTGCACGAGGTCATCGCCGGCTACGACCCCCGTGACTCGACGTCCATCGACACCCCGGTCCGCCCGATGGTGGCGGCCGCCCGCGCGGGCGCGACGGGCGACCTCAAGGGCGTACGCGTCGGCATCGTCAAGGAGCTCTACTCCGACAGCTACAACTCCGGCGTGCGCGGCTCCTTCGACGCCGCAGTGGCGCAGTTGACGGCGCTCGGCGCGGAGGTCGTGGAGGTCTCCTGCCCCAGCTTCGAGCACGCCGTCGCCGCGTACTACCTGGTGATGCCCAGCGAGGTGTCCTCGAACCTGGCCCGCTTCGACTCGATGCGCTACGGGCTGCGCGTCAAGGACGACGGCAACCACAGCGCGCAGCAGGTCATGATGGCCTCCCGCGCCGCCGGTTTTGGCGACGAGGTCAAGCGCCGCATCATGATTGGCACCTATGCGCTTTCGGCAGGCTACTACGACGAGTACTACGGGCAGGCGCTGAAGGTGCGCGCGCTGATTGCGCAGGACTTCGCGAAGGCCTACGAGCAGGCGGACGTCCTCGTCTCGCCGACGAGCCCCGTCACGCCGTGGAAGCTCGGCGAGAAGCTCGACGACCCGCTCGCGATGTACCTCTCGGACATGTGCACGCTGCCGACCAACCTCGCCGGCCACTGCGCGATTTCCGTCCCCTCGGGCCTGTCCGCGGAGGACGGCTTGCCCGTCGGCCTGCAGATCATGGCCCCGGCCCTGGCCGACGAGCGACTCTACCGGGTTGGCGCGGCGTACGAGGCCGCCCGCGGAGAGCTGCCGACGGCTGCTCTCTAGAACGCGATCAACGGCGGGCCGGGGCTTTCACAGCCCCGGCCCGCCGTTGTCTATCTAGCCTGTGTCCTTGACTGTTATCTGATCGTGACCCGAACTGCGTCATTTGGCGGATGTCTCCGCAAGTATTCCGGCGCACGGTGAGCGCGTCAGATCAATCCCAGGAAGGGACAGGACGATGAGTAGAGGACGATCAACCGCGAGCATTGCGCGGCGGGCGGGCACGGGCTTGGCGGGGTGCGCGTTGGCGGGCGCCGCAGCGGTGGTCCTGCCGGGGGCGGCGGGTGCGGCCCCGCTGCCGGATAATTGCATTGAATACACCCCGCCATTCGCGGCGACGACGGTCAGTTGCACGTTCGACTCCACCGGGGCCGATTCAGAGTATGGCGCGGGGGGTATGGGCGCGCAGGTCACTGGGGCTCTTACAGTCACGCCGAATACAGACTTGCTGGTGTATGTCGGCGGCAACGGATCCGATAAGACGGGCGGGTTCAACGGTGGCGGTGATTCGGATGACATGGGTGGCGGGGGCGGAGCCTCGGATATTCGCCTCGATGAGTCACTGTCCAGCAGATCGATCGTTGCAGCCGGTGGCGGTGGGCATGGGCGATACCGGGCTGGCGGTGACGCCGGACAACCTGGCGGCGGGGCCGGGGCCGGGCAACCGGGCACGGATTCTGTGGGCGGCGTGGGGGGCGGGGACCTCGAGGTCGGTGCGGACGGAGTGTTCGGCCTCGGCGGGCACGGCGGCTACTACAACGGCGGTGGCGGCGCTGGCGGATACTACGGCGGTGGCGGCGGGGGTTCGTTCAATACCGAGAAGGACTACGACGGTGGCGGTGGCGGCGGCTCCTCCCTGGTTCCTGAGGGCGGCTCGGAGTCGCTAGCGGTCGAGGGCCAGACCCCACACGTCGTGATCAACTACACCTACTGCACCGGCTCGCTGTGCATGCTCGCCGGCAGCCTGTCGAACTTCGGCGGCCCCCTCTGCAACTAATACTGGGTGTCTCCGCGGGCGGCCAGCAGGTTCTCATCCCCAGTCGCGTTCTCGACGAGTGGACGGGGATCCGGTAGCGGACACGTCGGCAACGCGAGCGCCTGCTCCTCCCCGTAGACGTGCCCGTTGCCGGGCTCGAGCCCCAGCGCGCCCAGCACGTCGACGCTGGTCTGCAGGAAGGTGACCACCGGCAGCCATGGGCCCTCGAGTGCGGGCTCGACCAGCAAGCGTGGGGACCAGCGCGCCACCGAGTCTGACGCGTTGGCCAGGGTCACCACCTCTGGAGGGCCGGCCCCGGGCGGTGGGCCGACGGCAAGGACGCCGCAAATCGGTTGGGAGGCACTGGATTCTCGCACGGCGGTCGCGCCGAGGGCTCCCAGCGACTGCCCGTACAGATACAGCGGGGGCCGGACAGCGGGGTCGAGGGCGGCGAGCTTGCCGGCGACGGCGTCGTACAGAGCCTGGGCGCTCTCCGCCGCGGCATCGGGATCGAAGAGGTAGCCGACCCAGCTAGGAGCGCGCGCGTATTGGATCCCGACGATCGCCACATCCCCGCCGAAGCGCTCCTCGAAACCAGCCGCCGCAGTGCCGTCGATCCAGCCGGAACCTGTTGGTACGGACAGGATCACGGCGGAACGGGCCAACCCACCCACTCGCTCGAGCTCATCGGCGGCCAGCTCGGCCCGCGCGGCGACGCTGGGCGCGGACGCGAGCCCGACGTAGACGCGCACACTCGAGGGCGTCGACGTGTCCGCGACGAACCTGCGCCCGTGCACGCCCATCGAGTCCCAGCGGATCAGCGAGTCGGGGCTCCCGGCGCGGATTCGTGAGAGGGGCTGCGCCACACCAGGCTCCAGCGCGCGGTCGCGGCTCTCTAGCCAGGCTTGCGTGGCGGGCGGCGCCACCACGTAGGTGAGCGACGCGGCCAGCACGATCGCGGCCGCGAGCCGCGGGGATCCCAGCCGCCGATGGGCCACGCGGACCAGCCTGGCCACGGCGACTAGGAGAGTGAGAACGGCAGCCGCGATGCCCAGCGCGGTCGGCCAATAGGCGAGGTCGAGCCCGGGCATGGACATCGACGCCCGGACTCGGTTCTGATGCGCGGTGGCCAAGAACAGGGAGCCGACGAGCAGGGGCAGGGTGAGCGCCCACGCCACGGCGGGCCGGATCCGGGAGAGCCATCTCGCGCACGCGATCCCGAGCACCAGTCCGCCGGCGGCCAGCAGGCCGGTCGCCGCGCCTTGCAGGACGGCCGCGCGGGGGAGCAACCCGGGCGCGAGGGAGACGAGAACGCCAAGGCTGACGCCGACGATGGCGGGGGCGCGCATCAGTAGATGGCCTGCGCTTGCTTGCGGGAGATGGGCAGCAGCGCGAGCGTCGACAACCCGGCGCCGCCGAGCACGTAGAGCGCGATGGGCTCGCGGGCCGGCACCGCATACAGCTGGCGCCACGAGTTCACGTCGACGGCGGTGACGGCGGTGTTGGCCATCGCCGCGCAGCCGGAGCTGTCGCAGAGCCCGTGCAGGCGGTCAGCGAACTGCGCGTCGATGTCCTGGCGCGCCCACGGACCAAGGGGCCCGCCGGAGAGCTCGGCGAGGCGCAGTAGGTCGTAGCCGAGATCATGTGCGCGGCAGGGGGTATCGAATGTGGAGGGCAGCGGCACGGGCGAGGAGCAACCGCCGTCGGGATTGGTAAGCATCCCGTCCGCCACCACCGGGGTGTACTCCATCACTGCGGCGAAGTCGGCGGGGATCTGCGCGGCGGCCTCGGCGGGCGACGCGTCCAGCAGCGCGACGACGGCGGCGCGCGCGGTGGGGTCCTCGGGGAGGGTGGTCGCGCTGGCATCGGCGATGGCCGGCCCCATGAAGGTGGTCACCGCGACCCCGGTGCCGCCGAGGACAATCATCGCCGCAGACCGGGCCAGGACACGCCGGGGATTCCGCTGGGGCTTGCGGCGTTTTCGCAGGGAGTTCAGCATGCCCTCGACATTATGAACCCATCGCCGTCGGCCACATCCCGCGCGAGACCTAATCGAAGGTCGCCGGCTGGTGTGGGTGGGTCGACGTCGTCATACCTGAGAGGGATGCCTGCCCGCCCCCGCAGAGTGAGGCCGAAACGGGTCCAGGTTCGTAGGGTGGAGTCGTGACCGAGATTAAGCCGACCCGCGCCGAGGCCAAACTAGCGCGCGCGCAGGCCCGCGTGACGAGGCAAGAAGCCAAGGTGGCGCGGAAGGGCACCAAGGCGACCGACAAAGCCGCCAAGCGGACGCGCCGCGCCGCGCGGGCCGAGTGGAGGCGCGCAGGCTGGGGTTGGTCCCGGCGCAACCTCGAGGGCCGGTGGACGACGGCTCTCATCGTGCTGGTGACCGGAATCTTGTTCAGCATCGCCTGGCCGACGCTCCAACTGACCCACCAGGTCCACGCGGCTCTGCAGCCCGTGGTGGCCGCCTTCGCTGTGCTCCCATTTCTGCTGGCGCGGGCCAATCCGGTGCTCGGTTGGTCGATCTCGGCGCTGGCGGCGCTGGTGATCCCCATCGGCTTTCGCGGCACGCTGGGGCACGGTCTGGGGGAGGGGCTGCCCTGGCAGGTGGTGCACATCCTGGTGCTGCTGGCCCTGGCCGTCGCGGTGGGCCTGCAGGCTCGGCCGGGCCGCATCGCGCAAGTGTGGATGGGCACCGCCGCGCTGTTCGCGATATTCGCGCCCGGGGGCGACCGGATCGGCTGGATCGTGGGCCTGGGCGGCATTCTCGCGTTCACGCTGCTGGTGCGGCGGCTGTGGGACTCCCGGCGCCTGCTTGCGCGGGAGGAGGCCGTCAGCGAGTTGGAGCGCACCCGGCGCACTGCGCTGGAGGAGCGTGCCCGCATCGCACGGGACTTGCATGACGTTGTGGCCCATCACATGTCGCTCATCGTGGTGCAGTCGCAGACCGCGCCCTATCGGGTGGCGGGCTTGACGGCCGAGACTCGCGCGGAGTTCGACTCGATTGCGGGCACCGCGCGGGAGGCGCTCAACGAGGTGCGGGTGATGCTCGGAGTGCTGCGCAGCGACGACCAAGGTGCGGAGCACCAGCCACAACCGGGCATCGCGCAGCTGGCGGAGCTGGTCGCGGGCAGCGCGCGGGCAGGGGTGCCGGTGCAGATGGAGGTGCGGGGACAGACGGACCGGCTGGGGATGGCGACGGCGGTGGTGCTCTATCGCATCGTGCAGGAGTCCTTGGCGAATGCCACCCGCCACGCGCCCGCGGCGCAGGTTGAGGTGCTCGTCGAGATGGCGGCGGACCACGTCACGGCGACCGTCCACAACGCGGCCCCGCCCGGTGGGCAGGCGGCGGCGGAGGTCAGCGGCGGCAACGGGATCGTCGGCATGCGGGAGCGGGCGGGGGCCGTCGGGGGCACCCTGACCGCCGGGGCCACCGATGACGGCGGCTTCCTGGTGACGGCCGAGCTACCGGTGGAGGTGGGCTTGGTCGCCGGGGGCTTAGGCTCAGACCTATGACTTCAGCGGCCATCACGGTCTTCATCGCAGACGATCAAGCCATGGTGCGCCAGGGCTTCGGTGCCCTACTGGCGGCGCAGCCGGATATCAGTGTGATCGGCGATGCGCCGGACGGTAAGGCGGCGGTCGCCGAGGTACGCCGCCTGCGGCCCGACGTCGTTCTGATGGACGTGCGGATGCCGGAGCTCAACGGGATCGAGGCGGCGCGGCAGATATTAGCCGCGAATCTCACCCCACGACCGCGGGTGCTGATGCTCACCACCTTCGACATCGACGACTACGTCTACGAGGCGCTACGGGTAGGAGCCAGTGGATTCCTCCTCAAAGACGCGCCCGCGGAGGAGTTGGTCCGCGCCGTGCGGGTGGTCGCGGCCGGCGACGCGCTGCTCGCACCGTCGATCACCCGGCGGCTGATCAGCGACACCATCCGCCGTCGCCCAGTTGTCGACGCCGAGGCGCCGGGACTGGCGGACCTGACGCCACGGGAGCGGGAGGTGCTCGAGCACATCGCGTGCGGGCTCTCCAACGCGGAGATCGCCGAGACGCTCTTCGTCGCCGAGCAGACCGTAAAGACCCACGTGGGGAAGGTGCTCGCCAAGCTGGGATTGCGAGACCGGGCGCAGGCCGTGGTGCTCGCCTATGAGAGCGGCGTCGTCACAGCGGGCTAGGGAAGGGTAGGTACATACATGAGAATCGGAATTCTGACCGGCGGCGGGGACTGCCCCGGCCTCAACGCGGCGATCCGCGCGATCGTCCGCACCTGCCTGGACGGCCACGGCTCTAGCGTGGTCGGGTTCCACGATGGTTGGCGGGGGCTGCTGGAGAACAGTTGGCGCGAGATGGCCAGCGGCTCGCGGGTGGACCGGATCCTCTCCCGCGGCGGCACCATCCTCGGCACCGCGCGGGTCAACCCGGATCGGCTCACCGCGGGACTAGACACCATCCACCAGAACCTCGCCGACAACGGCATCGACGCGCTGATCCCCATCGGCGGCGAGGGCACGCTGACCGCCGCCAAGTGGCTCTCGGACGAGGGCGTGCCGGTGGTCGGTGTGCCGAAGACCATCGACAACGACATCGGCGGCACCGACTACACCTTCGGCTTCGACACCGCCGTGTCCATCGCGACCGATGCGATCGACCGCCTGCACACCACCGCGGAGTCCCATCGGCGGGTGATGCTCGTCGAGGTGATGGGCCGGCACGCCGGCTGGATCGCCCTGGACGCCGGCATGGCGACCGGCGCCCACTTCATCGCCGTGCCGGAACGGCCGTTCGACATCGAGGAGATCTGCGCGCTGATCAGCAGCCGGTTCGAGCGCGGCGACAAGCACGTCATCGGGGTCATCGCGGAGGGTTCGGCCCCGGCCGCTGGCACGATGGATCTCCGCGACGGCGGGGTCGACGAGTACGGGCACGAGCTGTTCACCGGCGTCGCCGCCCAGATGGCCACCCAGATCGAGCGTCGGACCGGCGCCGAGGTCCGCACGACCGTCCTCGGCTATGTCCAGCGCGGCGGCACGCCCACCCCCTTCGATCGGATCCTGGCGACCCGCCTGGGAGCCCGGGCCGCGGAGGCCGTGCACCGCGGCGAGTTCGGGCAGATGGTGGCGCTGCGGGGCACGGAGATCGCGATGGTCCCGCTGTCCGAGGCTGTCCGGGAGCTGCGCCGCGTCCCGCCCGCGCGCTACGACGAGGCGGCGGCGTTCTTCGGCTGAGGCCTCCCGTTATCGAATTGTGACCATGGGCTGCGGTAAAGACGGACGCCCAGGGCGTGACGTCCGGCAGCATTTGCCGCAGGGCTCTGCGAGTGGCGTCGAGCGCGATGACTCTCGCAGGGAGAACCGGATGTCCAGGTCGATCACCATGACAGGTCCACGTCCAATGGCGAGACGGGCGCTGGCCGGCCTCGCGGGGGTCGCGCTGGCCGGCGCGACGGCGCTGGCGCTGCCCGGGTCGGCCGGCGCGGCGGATCTGCCCGCCGACTGCGTGGAGATCTCGGCGGGCGGCGCTGTGGAGTGCACGTTCGACTACACCGGCGCCGCGCAGACCTTCGTAGTCCCGGCGGGCGTGAGCGAGCTGGAGGTGACCGCGATCGGCGGGCACGGCGCCTCCTCCAGGACGGCGTCGGGCGGGGCGGGCGCGGTGGTCACAGGGACTGTGCCCGTCGCTGGGGGATCCGAGTTGGCGGTCCTGGTCGGCGGCAGCGGCGGTGGACAACTCGACCACACTGCCGGCTGGAACGGCGGCGGTGCCGGCGCGCTGGGCGGGGGCGGTCCGATTGTGGGGCCCCCGCCGGAACAGAGTGACTCCTGGTCGGGCGGCGGCGGCGGTGGCGGCGCCTCGGATGTGCGGACCGGCGCGGGCCTGGAGTCTCGCAAACTGGTCGCGGCCGGCGGCGGTGGCGGGGGCAACTATCGCCCTGGCGGCGCTGCGGGGCAGGGCGGGCAGAAGGACGGAAGCGCAGATATCCAAGGCGGCCTCGCCGGCGGCGAGACCGACGGCGGCGAGGCGGGCGACGTGCCCGGTGCCGGCATTGGCCTAGGCGGCAGCGGGCTGTTGGGGATTGGCGGGGCGGGCGGTGGCGGCGTCGATGGCCTACCCAAGGGCGGCGGGGGCGGCGGCGGCCTCTTCGGCGGCGGCGGCGGCTCGGGTTCCCTTGCCCACCCGTACTTCGGCGGTGGCGGCGGCGGCTCGTCCCTGGCACCGGCGGGCGGCACGGTGGAGCTGGCCGCGGCGGACCGGGCCCCGACGATCGTGATCCGGTACACCCCGGCGGATCCCGTCGGCCCCGAGACCTGCACCGGCTCGCTGTGTACGCTCTTCGGCAGTCTGGAGGGCCTTTTCGGGTCGGCATAGGGCAGTGCGCGGTGGGCCGCATAGACTGTTGCCCATGACTTCTGCCATCTCCGGTGACCTGATGGATTTCGACGATGTGGTTGCGCGCTTCGACCCCGTGCTGGGCATGGAGGTGCATGTTGAGCTGAACACCGCCACCAAGATGTTCTGCGGCTGCGCCAACGAGTTCGGCGCGGAGCCGAACTCGCAGGTGTGCCCCGTGTGCATGGCGCTGCCCGGCTCGCTGCCCGTGGTCAACGAGGCGGCCGTCGAGTCCGCGATCCGTATCGGCCTGGCGCTGAACTGCACCATCACCCCGTGGGGCCGCTTCGCCCGGAAGAACTACTTCTACCCGGACCAGCCGAAGAACTACCAGATCTCGCAGTACGACGAGCCGATCGCCACCGAGGGCTACCTCGACGTGGTGCTCGACGACGGCAGCACCTTCCGCGTGGAGATCGAGCGCGCGCACATGGAGGAGGACACCGGCAAGCTCACCCACGTGGGCGGCGCGACGGGCCGCATCCACGGCGCCAGCCACTCGCTGATCGACTACAACCGGGCCGGCGTGCCGCTGGTGGAGATCGTCACCAAGACCATCGAGCACACCGGTGACCGCGCCCCAGAGATCGCCCGCGCCTATGTGACCGCACTGCGCGATCTGCTCAAGGCGCTCGACGTCTCCGACGTCCGCATGGACCACGGCTCGATGCGCTGCGACGCGAACGTCTCGCTCATGGAGAAGGGCGCACCCGAGTTCGGCACCCGCACCGAGACCAAGAACGTGAACTCCCTCAAGTCCGTCGAGGTGGCTGTCCGCTACGAGATGCGCCGCCAGGCCGTCGTGCTCGCAGAAGGCGGCGAGGTCACCCAGGAGACGCGGCACTTCCAGGAGGTCGACGGCAGCACCCGCCAGGGCCGCAAGAAAGAGACGGCCGAGGACTACCGCTACTTCCCAGAGCCCGACCTCGAGCCCGTCGCGCCCGACGCCGCCTGGGTCGAGGAGCTGCGCAAGACGCTGCCCGAGCTGCCGTGGATCCGCCGCGCCCGGATCCAGCAGGATTGGCAACTCTCCGACGAGGAGATGCGCGACCTGATCAACGCCGGGGCTATGGACCTCGTGGCCGCCACCGTCGAGCAGGGCGTCTCCGCAGACGCCGCGCGCTCCTGGTGGGTGTCCTACCTCAGCCAGCAGGCGAAGGTTCGGGAGGTCGAGCTTGCCGACCTGCCGATCACACCCACCGAGGTGGCGGCCGTCGTGAAGCTGGTCGACGAGGGCAAACTGACCAACAAGATGGCGCGCCAGGTGGTCGACGGCGTCCTCGCCGGCGAGGGGGACCCCGCCAAGGTGATGGCGGACCGCGGCCTCGAGGTCGTCCGTGACGACTCCGCGCTGCAGAGTGCCATCGATGCCGCGCTGGCCGCCAACCCGGACATCGCGGACAAGATCCGCGATGGCAAGGTGCAGGCCGCTGGGAAGATCGTCGGCGATGTCATGAAGGCGACCCGCGGCCAGGCCGACCCGGCCCGCGTCAAGGAACTGGTCCTCGCGGCCTGCGGGCAGTAGTCGCTAGCCGGTGACCGCGACCGTAGCAACCTCTCTGTTCTGGATAGTCCTGGTCGCCGCCGCGGCACCCCTGATCGCGCGGGCGCTGCCGCATAGGCTGCTGCCCGAGGTGGTTCTGCTGCTGGTCGCGGGCATTGCCATCGGACCGTTCGGCCTGGGCCTCGCGGTGGCCGGCAGCGAGATTGAGCTGCTGAACGAGCTCGGCCTCGGCCTGTTGTTTCTGCTGGCCGGCTATGAGCTGGACAAAACCGAGTTGACCGGCCGCGGCGGCCGGCGGGCGATGTACACCTGGCTGCTTTGCCTGGGCCTCGCCTTCGGCGTGGTGGCCGCATTGAACGCGGCGGGTCTGCACCTGGCCGAGATCGCCGTCGCGATCGCGCTGACGTCCACTGCGTTGGGCACGTTGCTGCCGATCCTCAAGGACCGTGGCTTGACGACAACGCGCGTCGGCAAGGCGGTTCTCAACCACGGCGCGTTCGGCGAACTGGGCCCCGTCGTGGCGATGGCCATCTTGCTGGGGGCGCGCGGAGCGTTCGCCTCCCTCTTGGTGCTGGCGGTGTTCGCTCTCGTCGCGGTGATTGTGGGGATGCTGCCCACGCGGCTGCTGCGCGAGGGCACTCGGCTGCTGGACCTGGTTCGCGGCGGCGCGGACTCCACAGGCCAGACGACGATGCGGCTGACGATGCTGCTGCTGGTCAGCCTGGTCACCGTCGCGGCGGTCTTCGATCTGGACGTGATCCTGGGCGCCTTCGCGGCCGGATTCATCCTGCGCCGCCTCATCCCGGACGGCGACCACCGGTTGGAGTCCAAGCTCGAGGGGTTGGGCTTCGGCTTCCTGATCCCGATCTTCTTCGTCGTCTCCGGCATGGCGATCGAGGTCCACAGCGTGGTGGAGAACCCGCTGGCGCTGCTGGTGTTCCTGGCGCTGCTGATCGTCGTGCGCGGGGTGCCGGTGTTCCTCTCGGCACGCTTCGACAAGAGGGAGGAACGGTTCTCCACCTCAGGCAGCGCACAGCTGGCCCTGTACTCCACCACGGGGTTGCCCATCATCGTGGCGGTCACCGGCGTGGCCGTAACCGCGGGGCAGATGTCGAACGCGAGCGCCTCGATTCTGGTCGCGGCGGGCGCGATCACCGTCTTCGTGCTCCCATTGATCGCGAGCATCGTGGCGGGGCGGAGCAAATCAGACGAGCCCGCCGACTCCTGAGGTGACCTCGATCCGCACGACGCGGTCGTCGGTGGGAGCGGCCTCGGGGCCAGACTTGTTGACCGTGGCGACCCACACCGTGCCGTCGGCGGCGAACGCCGCGGCGCCGTAGCTGCCGTAGAGGTCCTGGGCGATCAGCTGCGGGTCGCCGAGCACAGCGCCACCGCTACCCGAGACGACGACCGAGAGTGCCTTGGCTCCGTCCAGGGCCACGACGACGGTCTCCGCCGCCGCGGCGCAGCCGCCCACGCCAGGTTGGTCCGCCCACGTCCACACCTGGGTTGCGGACGTGCCGTCGGGCACCACGATCTGCAGCCGGTCCATCGTGGGCGCGCGGTCCGTCACCCACATCGAGCCTGACTGCGGGTCCAGACACAACCCGCCGGCGGACCCCATCCCGGCTGAGACCTGCTGCGGGGCGGGGGCGCCGGATTCCGTTGAGTTCAGCCGCAGCAGCTTGCCGGCCATGGAGCCGGGGTCATTGGCCGCCGCGGGATTGCCGGTGTCGCCGGTGAGGATCATCAGCTGATCCGGCGCGGCGAACGCGATCGCGCCGGCATTTCCGGTGGGCCCCTTGGGGATCCCGGTGAAGATCTCTTTCGGCGAGTCGCCAGGGGCGACGCGCACCACGCGGTTGTCGCTGGGGGTCGTGATGTACGCGAAGACCAGCTGGTCCTCCTCGAAGGTGGGGGACAGCGCGATACCGGTGAGCCCGCCGTCGCCCGCGGGTTCCACGGGAACCCGGGCGTACTCCGTGGTCTCCGCGCCGGGTGAGACGCGGAGGATGCGGCCCGTCAGTCGCTCGGCGACCAGGGCGGATTCGCCGCCTGGGAGCATCACCAGGTCGCCGGTGGTGTCGAGACAGCCGGCGATGACACCGGGGGTCAGGTCGCCGCACGCGCCGGGCAGGGGCTGCGGCTCGCCGGGCGGCTGATTGGGGTCCTGGGGTTCAGGGGTGGGGGTGCGGGGGCCGGACTCCATCGGGATCTGCTCCGGCACCGGCGCAAACGGTGCGGACGTCGGCTGGTCATAGCGTGCGCAACCGGTCAGCAGCAGGCTCGTCGCGGCGATGGCGACCGCGCCCTTGACGAAAAATTGGTTCCCCACAGCCGCCAACACTACGGAATGGCGAGTGCCGGCGGCCACAGGAGGTGACCGAGGCGCGTGGCTCGCCGGGCAGCGCGGCAATTGCCCGACATTGGGAGCTCCGGCAATTACCCTCGACATGTGAGTGAAACACCGCGAAACCCAGACGACGCGACAGCGGCGCCCGACCCACGGCCGGCCGGGGATGCGAATCCCGAGCCCGACCACGGATCGAGCGCCTTCGACGAGCCGACCGCCCGCATCCCTGTGGCGGGCGATCGGCCCCGCCCCTTGGCCGCGGACACCGAGTTCCCGCCGGACAGCAGCCCCACCCAGGCGTTCCCCGTCGCCGGCGCGCGAGTGCTGAGCACCGAGACAGATGTCCCCGTGGGCGAGAACTCCACGCAGCGCATCCCCACCTATCAGGAGTTGAGCGCGCCCCGACGCGAGCCGCAGGATGTGGCGGCCACGATGGATGAGCACCTCGCCGACGACGCGCCCGCCAAGCGGGGCACGCTGGAGATCGGCCTACTGCTGATCCGCGTGGGCCTCGGCGTGATCTTGTTCGGCCACGGCCTGCAGAAGCTCACCGGCTGGTGGGGCGGCCCGTCGCGCGGCGCATTCGAGACCTTCCTCAACGGCCAGGGCTTCGACTACGCGCAGCAGCTGTCCTTCGCCGGGCCGATCACCGAGGTGGTCGTCGGCGCGCTGCTGGTGCTGGGACTGTTCACGCCGGTCGCGGCGGCCGCGGCCACCGCGGTGCTGATCAACGCCTGGTGCGTGGTGCAGGCCAGCGCCCCGGGCTTCCAATTCTTCACCGACCAGGGCGGCAACCCCGGGGTGGAGTTCGAGTCGATGCTGCTGGCGGTCGCGGCGGGACTGTGCCTGACCGGCGCCGGCAAGATCTCGCTCGACGCGAACCGCGGGTGGACGCACCGTCCCCTGTGGGGCTCACTGACGTTCCTGGTGCTGGGCATCGCGGCGGGCGTCGCGACCTGGGTGGTGCTCAACGGGGCGAACCCCTTCACCTGATGCCCGCGCCGTTCCGGTGTGAGGTCGAGAATGCGCAAATGCAGGGGTTTCGTGATGATTCCCCTGCATTTGCGCATTCTCGGCCCGGCTAAGTGATCAGCTAACGATCACGGGACGTAGCGCACGGCGCCCTTGTCCGCGGAGGTCGCCAGCGCGGCGTACGCGCGCAGCGCGGTGGTGACGGTGCGGCGGCGGTCGACGGGCTGCCACGGACGCTCGGAGGCCTCCATCTTGGCGCGGCGCTCGGCCAGCGCGGCGTCGTCGACCAGGATCTCGAGTGTGCGGGTGGCAACGTCGATGCGCACCTGGTCGCCGTTCTCGACGAGCCCGATCACGCCGCCGGCCGCGGCCTCGGGCGAGATGTGCCCGATCGACAGCCCGGAGGTGCCGCCGGAGAAGCGGCCGTCCGTGATCAGCGCGCAGACCTTGCCCAGGCCGGAGCCCTTGAGGAACGCGGTGGGGTGCAGCATCTCCTGCATGCCGGGCCCGCCCTTGGGGCCCTCGTAGCGCACGACGATCACGTCGCCCGGCTTGATCTTCTTCTGCAAGATGATGGAGACCGCCTCCTCTTGGGACTCGACCACCACGGCCGGGCCTTGGAAGGAGAACAGCTCCTCGTCGATGCCCGCGGTCTTGAGCACCGCGCCGTCGACGGCGATGTTGCCGCGCAGCACGACGAGGCCGCCCTCGACGGTGTACGCGTGCTCCATATCGCGAATGCAGCCGCCGGCAGCATCGGTGTCCAGCGCGGACCAGCGGTTGGCGGTGGAGAACGGCTCGGTGGTGCGAACCCCGCCCGGAGCGGCATGGAAGAGTTCGATGGCCTCCTCGGAGGCCTTGCCGGAGCGGATGTCCCAGGTGTCGAGCCAGTCGTCGAAGCTCTTGGTGTGCACAGTGGAGACGTCGGTCTCGATCAGCCCGCCGCGGCGGAGTTCGCCGAGCAGCGCGGGGATGCCGCCAGCCCGGTGCACGTCCTCCATGTGGAAATCGGAGTTGGGGGAGACCTTCGACAGGCACGGCACCTTGCGGCTGATGGCGTCGATGGTGTCCAGGTCGAAGTCCACCTCGCCCTCCTGCGCGGCGGCGAGGACGTGGAGCACCGTGTTGGTGGACCCGCCCATCGCGACGTCGAGGGCCACGGCGTTGCGGAACGCGGCCGGGCTCGCGACGCTGCGCGGCAGCACGGACTCGTCGTCCTCGCGGTAGTAGCGCAGGGCCGCCTCGACGACGGTGGTGCCGGCGCGGGAGAACAGGTCGCGGCGCGCCTCGTGGGTGGCCAAGGTGGAGCCGTTGCCGGGCAGCGCGAGCCCGAGGGCCTCGGTGAGGCAGTTCATCGAGTTGGCGGTGAACATGCCGGAGCAGGAGCCGCAGGTGGGGCACGCGGACAACTCGACAGCCTCGAGGTCCTCGTCGGAGACGTCCTCGCTGGCGCTGGCCGAGATCGCGGTGATCAGGTCCGTCGGGGCCTGGGTGACACCGGCGACGGCGACGGCCTTGCCAGCCTCCATCGGCCCGCCGGAGACGAACACCGTGGGGACGTTCAGGCGCATCGCGGCGTTGAGCATGCCGGGCGTGATCTTGTCGCAGTTGGAGATGCACACCAGCGCGTCGGCGGTGTGCGCGTTGACCATGTACTCGACGGAGTCGGCGATGATCTCGCGGCTGGGCAGCGAGTACAGCATGCCGGAGTGGCCCATGGCGATGCCGTCGTCCACGGCGATGGTGTGGAACTCACGCGGCACGCCGCCAGCGGCGCGCACGGCCTCGGCGACGATCTCGCCGACGTCCTTGAGGTGCACATGGCCGGGGACGAACTGCGTGTAGGAGTTGGCGATCGCCACGATGGGTTTGCCGAAGTCGGAGTCCGTCATGCCGGTGGCCCGCCAAAGCGCACGGGCGCCGGCGGCGTTGCGTCCAACGGTGGTGGTCCTGGAGCGAAGCGGTGGCATGGCAAACCTCGTCAATCAGTTATCGAAAGTACACAGAGGGGAAATGGTCCGATAGCGAGATTACTCAGTGGAGTCGGCGGGCGGGATAGCGGTCACGTCGGGGAACCTGCCCCGGCTCGCACGGGACAGCTCCGGGATCTGCTGCCACGTCACGGCGGGCAGGGCCACCCGGGACTCGTCGGCGAGCACGGCCCGCGCCCAGCTGATGCCGAACAGCCGGGGGGTGGGGAAGTAGAGGCCCTTGATCTGGCTCCACGAGATGGTGGCGGAGCCGGTGGCGGTGCGGACACGGATCTCGTCCACGGTCACGGTGGTCCGCACGCGCGCCACCCACCAGATCAGCAGGAGGGGGATGACGAGCATCCACCCGCAATACAGCGGCCAGGCGAGCGCCGGCATGGAGAGGATCATCAGCAGCACCGCGACGGCCACATAGGCGGTCACGGGGATGCGGATCACGGCCGGGGCCGGGTCCTGGGCTGGCGCTTGGCCTGGGTCCGGGGCGGGGGAGGGCGGCGGGGTAGCATCTGAGGCAGAGTCTCGCGAGGTCGACACGATCACCATCCTTGCATCCGGCCAAGCCATCCCACATCCTGGGATGCCACGGCCGTCAAGTTGACTCCGCGCCTGCAGCACGCCTACGGTCGAGCACGTGATGATCAATGAACACCTCGTAATCGGCTGGCGCGTCAACGCCTGAGCCGACCATCGTCTCGTTCCAGGCATCGACGCGCACCCTCGTACAGCAGCATGCTGGCGGGGGTTTTTTGTTGTCACCACAAAAAAGAGTCAAGAGCAAGCATCGTCCGCCCCCGTCCCCACACCGGGCAGACCCGATCAGAGGAACCTGCAGTGAGCGCACCAACCGCACGGCCTCAGCCGCAGCCGCGGAAGGCCTCTTCCACCAGCGCTAACGACCCGACCGTTGTCGGGGAGACCGCCGGTGAGATCACCACGGTGGAGGCGGCCGTCGCAAGCCGGCGCCAGCTTCCGCCCGAGTCCGTGACGGGCGCGCAATCCGTCGTACGCACGCTCGAGGAGCTGGGCGTGGACATCGTCTTCGGTATCCCGGGCGGCGCGATCCTCCCGGTCTACGACCCCCTGTTCGACTCGAAGCGCGTCCGCCACGTCCTCGTGCGCCATGAGCAGGGCGCTGGCCACGCCGCCACCGGCTACGCGCAGGTCACCGGCAGGGTCGGCGTGTGCATGGCCACCTCCGGCCCCGGCGCCACCAACCTCGTGACCCCGCTGGCCGACGCGCAGATGGACTCGGTCCCCATCGTCGCGATCACCGGCCAGGTGGCGCGCGCGCTGATCGGCACGGACGGCTTCCAAGAGGCCGATATCTCCGGCATCACGATGCCGATCACCAAGCACAACTTCCTGATCAGCGAGGCCGCCGACATCCCGCGGATCATGGCGGAGGCGTTCTACCTCGCCGAGTCCGGCCGGCCCGGCGCGGTGCTGGTGGATATCCCCAAGGACATCCTGCAGGCGCAGACCACGTTCATCTGGCCGCCCGAGCTCAACCTGCCCGGCTACCGGCCCGTGTCCAAGCCGCACGGAAAGCAGGTCCGTGAGGCCGCCCGCCTGATCGCCAAGGCGACCTCGCCGGTGCTGTACATCGGCGGCGGCGTCATCAAGGCGAACGCGTCCGCAGAGCTGCTCGAGCTCGCCGAGCTGACCGGCATCCCCGTCGTGACCACGCTGATGGCCCGCGGCGCGTTCCCCGACAGCCACGAGCTGCACTGCGGCATGCCCGGCATGCACGGCAAGGTCTCGGCCGTCGCGGCCCTGCAGAAGAGCGATCTGTTGATCACGCTTGGCGCGCGCTTCGACGACCGCGTCACGGGCCAGCTCGACTCGTTCGCGCCCGACGCGAAGATCATCCACGCGGACATCGACCCCGCCGAGATCGGCAAGAACCGCACCGTCGACGTCCCGATCGTCGGGGACTGCCGCGAGGTCATCACCGAGCTCATCGAGGCGGTGCGCAGCGAGCGCGCCATCGCGCCGGCGCCGGACCTGACCAGGTGGTGGGCGTACCTGAACGACCTGCGCGATCGGTTCCCGCTCAGCTACGACCGCCCAGCGGACGGTGCGCTGTCGCCGGAGTTCGTCATCGAGTCCATCAGCAAGGCGGCCGGCCCCGACGCCGTCTACGTCGCCGGCGTCGGGCAACACCAGATGTGGGCCGCGCAGTTTGTCCAGTACGAGAAGCCGCGCACGTGGCTGAACTCGGGCGGCCTCGGCACCATGGGCTACGCGGTCCCCGCCGCGCTCGGCGCCAAGATGGGCGCGCCGGACACCGAGGTGTGGGCCATCGACGGCGACGGCTGCTTCCAGATGACCAACCAGGAGCTGGCCACCGCCGCGCTGGAGGGAGTGCCGATCAAGGTTGCCATCATCAACAACGGCAACCTCGGCATGGTGCGCCAGTGGCAGACGCTGTTCTACGGCGAGCGCTACTCCAACACCGACCTGTCCACGCACTCGCGCCGGATCCCGGACTTCGTCAAGCTCGCCGACGCGCTCGGCTGTGTCGGCCTGCGTTGCGAGCGCGAGGAGGACGTCGCCGCGGTGATCGCGGAGGCCCGCGCCATCAACGACCGCCCCGTGGTCATCGACTTCATCGTCGGCGCGGACGCGCAGGTGTGGCCGATGGTCGCGTCGGGCACCGGCAACGACGAAATCATGGCGGCGCGCGATATCCGCCCGCTGTTCGACGACGACGAGACGGCTGTCAGCCCCGCCATCGCCGCAGAGTTGCAGGCAGTGGCCGAGCAGTCCGCGCTGACCTCGGCGGTCCAGCAATCGGCGGTCCAGCAATCAGAGGAGAACGGAAAGTGAGCTCCACCCACACCCTGAGCGTGCTCGTGGAGGACAAGCCAGGCGTCCTCGCCCGCGTCTCCTCCCTGTTCTCGCGCCGCGGCTACAACATCGCGTCGCTGGCTGTCGGCACCACCGAGGTGCCCGGCATCTCCCGCATGACGATCGTCGTGACGGTCCATGATTTCCCGCTCGAGCAGGTGACCAAGCAGCTGAACAAGCTGGTCAACGTCATCAAGATTGTCGAGCAGGATCCCGCGTACTCCGTGGCGCGCGAGCTGGTGCTGATCAAGGTGCGGGCGGATGCGACGGTGCGCTCGCAGGTGATCGAGGCCGTCGGGCTCTTCCGCGCGAAGGTCATCGACGCGTCCCCGGAGGCGTTGACGATCGAGGCCACCGGCACCCGCGACAAGCTGGAGGCGCTGATGCGCATGCTGGACGATTACGGCATCCGTGAAATAGTGCAGTCTGGCGTTGTCGCCGTCGGGCGCGGGCCGAAGTCCATCACGGCTACCCGCTAGAGCTGTAAGAACCGCTAGACCCCTAGAACTGCAGTAACCCCAACCCCGAAGGGAAATACAGTGGCTGTCGAGATCTTCTACGACGACGATGCTGATCTGTCGATCATCCAGGGCCGCAAGGTCGCGGTCATCGGCTACGGAAGCCAGGGCCACGCGCATTCGCTGAGCCTGCGCGACTCCGGCGTCGACGTGCGCATCGGACTGAAGGACGGCTCCAAGTCGCGGGCCAAGGCCGAGGAGCAGGGCCTGACGGTCGGCACGCCGGCCGAGGTCAGCGAGTGGGCCGACGTGATCATGGTGCTCGCGCCGGACACCGCGCAGGCCGCCATCTTCACCAATGACATCGAGCCCAACCTGAAGGACGGCGACGCGCTGTTCTTCGGCCACGGCCTGAACATCCACTTCGACCTGATCAAGGCTCCGGCCAACGTCGTGGTCGGCATGGTCGCGCCGAAGGGCCCCGGCCACCTCGTGCGCCGCCAGTTCGTCGACGGCAAGGGCGTCCCCGCCCTGATCGCCATCGACCAGGACCCCAAGGGTGACGGCCAGGCACTTGCCCTGTCCTACGCCAAGGGCATCGGCGGCACCCGCGCGGGCGTCATCAAGACCACGTTCAAGGAAGAGACCGAGACGGACCTCTTCGGCGAGCAGGCCGTGCTGTGCGGCGGCACCGAGGAGCTCGTCAAGACGGGCTTCGAGGTCATGGTCGAGGCCGGCTACGCCCCCGAGATGGCCTACTTCGAGGTCCTCCACGAGCTGAAGCTGATCGTGGACCTCATGTACGAGGGCGGCATCGCGCGCATGAACTACTCGGTGTCCGACACCGCGGAGTTCGGCGGCTACATCTCCGGCCCGCGCGTCATCGACGCCGGCACCAAGGACCGCATGAAGGCGATCCTGGCCGACATCCAGTCCGGCGAGTTCACCCGTCGCCTGGTCGCCAACGTCGAGAACGGCAACACCGAGCTCGAGGGACTGCGCAAGGCCAACGCCGAGCACCCCATCGAGGTCGTCGGCTCGCAGCTGCGCAGCCTGATGAGCTGGGTCGACCGCCCGCTCACCGACACCGCGTAAATCTTCACCTGAGCAATGAGAACGCCCCCGGCCGATTGGCCGGGGGCGTTCTCATTGGCGTGCGGGGCGGTCAGCCCTAGTGGACGCGGAACCCGGCGCCGACGCCGCCATGGGCGTTAATGGACGCGAGGGTGGCATCCATCGTGGTGCCCACGGCTGGGCCGATGCACGGGACGAAGATGTACGCGTTGATCATGCCGACGAGGCGGCTGCCCACGACGACGGGCGCGCCCGAGTCGCCGCCATTGACGCAGATCTGGTTCCAGGTCTCGGCGTAGTTCGGATCGGTGCCCCAGACGATGCCGCAGGTGTTGCCGGTGGTCCGGCCCTCCTTGCAAGCGATGTCCGGGAAGTTCGCCGGCGGCCCGACCTCGGTGATGGTGACATTGCCCACGCGGTTCACGGGCTGGACCCTGTTCGCGTCGAACTCGATCACGGCGATGTCGAGATTGTGGTCGACCATTGCCACGGTGCCGATCTGATCGTGGCCGCCCGTGTACTCCGCGGCAACCGGCGAGCCGACCTCGCCGCAGTGCCCGGCGGTGATCCCGACAAGACGGTTCGCGTCGTCATGGCCGATCGTGGTGAGAGAGCACGCGGTGTTGCCATTCAGGATGATCCCGGACCCGCCCCCGATTTGTGTCTTCTCCGGAGCCGCGTTCGCGGTGGTGGCGACCCCCGTCAGCACCACTGCCGCCGCGGCAATCGCGGCCGCGGCCTGGCCAGCCCTTCCAAACTTTCGCAACACGTGCGTTCCCCTCGTTGTTGATCGCCTGAACACACAGGCCTGGGTGAAGTGTAATGGAGAAACGAGTGTCACGGAATTCACATATTGCGGTAGCGCGAGGATGCGGCGCGGACGTCGCGATAGGTCCCCTCTAAACTGGCTCGTGGAATTGTCGTGTCCGAAGTCCGTCACGTTTCACTACCGCAGGGGAGTCACACCAGTGAGTCAGTCAGGCCTACCCGTTGTTCTCATCGCCGACAAGCTTGCCCAGTCCACTGTCGAGGCGTTGGGCAACGACGTCGAGGTCCGCTGGGTGGACGGCCCGGACCGCGCGGCGCTGCTCGCGGCGGTCCCCGAGGCCGACGCGATCCTGGTCCGCTCGGCGACCACCGTCGACGCCGAGGTCCTCGCGGTCGCGCCGCGGCTGAAGATCGTCGGCCGCGCCGGCGTCGGCCTGGACAACGTCGACATCCCCGCCGCCACCGAGCGCGGTGTGATGGTCGTCAACGCCCCGACCTCCAACATCCACTCGGCTGCCGAGCACGCCGTCGCGCTGCTGATGTCCGCCGCCCGCCAGGTCCCCGCCGCCGACAAGACACTGCGTGAGAGCACCTGGAAGCGCTCCAAGTTCAACGGCACCGAGATCCTCGGCAAGACCGTCGGCGTCGTCGGCCTCGGCCGCATCGGCCAGCTGTTCGCGCAGCGTATGGCCGCGTTCGAGACCAAGATCATCGCGTACGACCCCTACCTGCCGGCCGCCCGCGCCGCGCAGCTGGGCATCGAGCTGGTGGACATTGACGAGCTGGTCGAGCGCGCCGACTTCATCTCCGTGCACCTGCCCAAGACCAAGGAGACCGCCGGCCTGATCAACGCCGAGCGTCTCGCCAAGGCCAAGCCCGGCGTCATCATCGTCAACGCGGCCCGCGGCGGCCTCATCGACGAGGACGCGTTGTACAACGCACTCGTCGCCGGCCAGGTCCACGCGGCCGGCCTCGACGTGTTCAGCACCGAGCCCTGCACCGACTCGCGCCTGTTCGAGCTGGACAACGTCGTCGTCACCCCGCACCTGGGCGCGTCGACGTCCGAGGCACAGGACCGCGCCGGCACCGATGTCGCGAAGTCCGTGCTGCTGGCCCTCGCGGGCGAGTTCGTGCCCGACGCGGTCAACGTCTCCGGCGGCCCCGTCGGCGAAGAGGTCTCCCCGTGGCTCGAGCTGGTCCGCAAGCTCGGCCTGCTCGCCGGTGTGCTGTCCGAGGGCGTGCCCACCACCGTGCAGGTCGAGGCCCGCGGCGAGCTGTCCGCGGCCAACGTCGACATCCTTGGCCTGGCGGCCCTGCGCGGCATGTTCTCCACCATCACCGATGACCCGGTCACGTTCGTCAACGCTCCGCAGATGGCGCAGCAGCGCGGCGTCACCGTGGCCGTCACCAGCCACACGGAGAGCACGACGCATCGCAGCTCCGTCGAGGTCAAGGCGGTCACGGCGGAGGGCGAGGCCGTCACCGTCGTGGGTGCGCTGACCGGCCTGGACCAGGTCGACAAGATCGTCCGGATCAACGGCCGCAGCTTCGACCTGCGCGCAGAGGGCCACAACCTGCTCGTGCACTACGCGGACCGCCCCGGTGTGCTCGGCACCCTGGGCACCGTCCTCGGCGGCGCGCAGATCGACATCCAGGCCGCCGCGCTGAGCCAGGACGCCGAGGGCGAGGGCGCCACAGTCATCCTGCGCGTGAGCAAGGTCGTCGGCGACGCCGAGGTCGCAGCGATCACCTCGCAGCTCGACGCGCGCGTCCTGCAGGTTGACCTGTCCTGATCCCAGCTTGACCGGTGGCCGCGATCGTCGACGACGGTCGCGGCCACCATCTTGTCCCCTTGTTACGGAAGTGAGTAGTTATGAAGCTTGCAGTCATCCCCGGCGACGGCATCGGCGTCGAGGTCACGGCCGAGGCGGTCAAGGTGCTGAAGGTGCTCGTCCCCGAGCTTGAGACCACCGGCTACGACCTGGGCGCGAAGCGCTACCTGGAGACTGGCGACCTGCTGCCCGACGCCGAACTCGCTGAGATCCGCGCGCACGACGCGATCCTGCTCGGCGCCATCGGCGACCCCCGCCTCGTGGCCCCCGGCGTCCTCGAGCGCGGACTGCTGCTGAACATGCGCTTCCTGCTCGACCACCACGTGAACCTGCGCCCCGCGCGCACCTACCCGGGCGCGACGTCTCCCTTGGCCGGCAACCCCGAGATGGAGTTCGTCGTCGTCCGCGAGGGCACCGAGGGCCCGTACACCGGCAACGGCGGCTCGATCCGCATCGGCACGCCCCATGAGGTCGCCACCGAGGTCTCCGTCAACACGTGGTTCGGCGCCGAGCGCGTCGTCCGCTACGCCTTCGAGCTGGCCCAGTCCCGCCGCAAGCACCTGACGCTGATCCACAAGACCAACGTGCTCTCCAACGCCGGCCGTATCTGGACCCGCGCGATGGAGACCGTCGGCGCGGAGTACCCCGAGGTCACCACCGACTACAGCCACATCGACGCGGCCATGATCTACATGACCACCGATCCCGGCCGCTACGACGTGATCGTCACCGACAACCTCTTCGGCGACATCATCACCGACCTCGCCGGCGCGGTCACCGGCGGCATCGGCCTGGCGGCGTCCGGCAACATCGACGCCTCCGGCACGAACCCGTCGATGTTCGAGCCCGTGCACGGCTCGGCCCCGGACATCGCCGGCCAGGGCATCGCGGACCCCACCGCCGCGATCCTCTCCGCCGCGCTGCTGCTGCGCCACCTGGGCCGCGAGGCCGACGCCGTGCGCATCGAGGCGGCCGTCGAGGCGGACCTGTCCGCGCGCGGGGACGCCAAGATCGTCACCACCGAGGTCGGCGACCGGATCGCCGCGGCGCTCTAGCCTCTCTCTTTTCCCGGCCTCGCCCCCGTATCTTGACCTGGCCCCCGTTGCATCGTCAGCGAGCTCAAGATACGGGGGCGAGGCCGTCCTGCGCAGCGGCGATCAGAGATCTGCCAGAGCCGGGTTCAAGAGAATTGCCCTGCGCCTACGTTCGAACGCCGCGCAGATTCGTCGGTGCAGAATGTGCGGCTGGCGAAGGTCGTCCCACACCCATCGGACGACGACCAATCCCGTGTCCCGGATCCGATCCTCTCGAACTTTCTCCTGATAGACGGCATCGCCCGCAGCCTGCCCGGTCTTGAGGTACTTGCCGTACTTCACCTTGCCGTCAAACTCGCCCACGACGGCGTGGCCCGGGAAGTAGAAGTCAGCTCTGCCGAGCCACTCGCGATCGGCGTTCCACACATCCTTCTGCAGCTCGGGGGCAGGTAGCCGCAGTTCCCGGATCTTGAGCCGGCTGAGCGACTCGCCAACGCTCTCGCTGCGCCCGTCCATCAGCGCGAGGGCATGGCGAGCGTTCGGTGCGCCGTGTCGGCCCTTGGCTGCGGCCACCTCGGCCACGAGCGCGGCAGTCGGCAGACCGCGCCGCAGCGCGCAGTCCCCGGTGACGACGGCAGATTTGAGGCTGACTGTCCGGGCGAGGTCGGCAATGGTCCGGGCCGCCGAGGTCACCAGGATGCCGCCCACGGACACGATCTCGCCCGGGGCCAGTTGCTCCCGATGGCGGTGTACCCCGTGTCGGCGCTTGCCGTTCGCCGGGCCGGCCTGGGACAGATGCACCGCGTCCAAGTGGACGTCCCAGAGGTCGTAGCCATGCATCGCGGCAGCGGAGACGTGGCTAATCACCGCGTCTTCCCCGTGCCGATGCGCGACAGCGGATATCCGGGCCCTATGTCTGCCGAGGGCGTTGAGCGAGCCATAGTCGGTCTGTAGCAGGTAGCTTCCGCGGGTCAGATGCACGAGCTCGCCGGTTCGCCGACGGCTGCGCAGCTGTGAGTCGGTCGCGCCATCTAGTACCGCGTCCGATCGGTACAGCAGCGCTGGTTTCTCGTTGTCCATGGTTCTGCACCCCCTGCTATCCAGCATGCACGGGAGCGACGGCTTCAGAGGCTGCGAATGGGGCAGCTGTGGATAGCGGACCGGTTGTGGATAAGCCCCGCTCACATGCCGCCTCGCCCCCGTAACTTGACCTGGCTGACGCTGCAACAGGGTCCAGGTCAAGTTACGGGGGCGAGGTGCAGCGAACTCGGAACCCGAGGTGCAGCGAACTCGAATAGGCGCAGCGAACTCGGAACCTACAGCGGCAGCGACCGCTCCACCAGGCCCGGATCGGCCCGCCAGCGGCGGAACCACTCCGTGCCGAAGGCCGCGGTCAGCTGGTCCACCTCCATGCCGAGCATGGGGCCGAAGTCGCCGATCTGCGTCTCGTGGATCAGCATCGCCGCGCGCTTGGCGGCCATCGCGGCGGCGACGTCGACCGTGGTGGTGAAGGCGCTGGCGGGCAGGCCGATGTTGTCGAGGTCCGGCAGGTCGAACTCGGCGAACTCGGTGCTCTGCTGCGCGACCATCGACATCAGCGCCCGCATATGGTCGCGGTTGATCGAGGACTCGTATACGGATTCCAGGCCCAATTGCTGGGCGGCCCGCACGCCGACCTCGTGGACCTGGATGTGGTCGGGGTGGCCGTAGCCGCCGTTGGGGTCGTAGACGGTGACCACGTCGGGCTGCTCCTCGGCGAGGACCTTCGCGAACCTGCCCGTGGCCTCGTCGAGATCGGCGAGGCGGAACGGGTTGGTCGAGGCGGGGGTGGGCTCGCCGGCCATGCCGGAGTCCCCGTAGCCGAGGTGCACGACGCGGTCCGCGCCCAACACTGCGGCGGAGCGCTCGACCTCGTCGCGGCGCCGGACGGCCAAGTTCTCGCCGGGGCGAAGAAGGCCGTCGGGCACCTGGCCCGCGGCGCCATCGGTGGCGACGACGAGAACGACGCGGTGGCCGGCGTCGGCGGCCAGGCGCATCACGCCGCCCGTGCCGAAGACCTCGTCGTCAGGATGGGCATGGAAACAAAGAAGGACACTCACCTGGACAGCTTAGAGAATTCCTTGGGCACGAGGGGGATGGCGGCGACGGGGCACAGGGCGGAGATCAGGAACGTCGCGGGATATCCGACGATTCCGATCAGCGCGCCGAACAGTGGCGGCACGATCGAGGCGGCGAGGAACTGCCCGGTGTTCTGGGCGCCGAGCGCGCGGCCGGACCAGTATGAGCCGCTGATCTCCGCCACTGCGGTGAACGCTAAACCGTTGTCCGCCACGGTGATCACGGAGGCGGCGACAAGCAGTGCGACGGCGACGGGGGAGCCGAGCCAGTCGGTCACCGCCAGGGCCGCCATGACGAGAGCGGCGGCCAGCGCGATGCCGCGGATCGGGCGCATCCGGCTGCCGATGCGGTCCGACCACCACCCGGCGACCATGCGGCCGACGGCGCCGAGGACCTGCGCCAGCACGATGATCAGGCCGGCGGCGGTGGCGGACCAGCCGCGGTCGGTCATCAGCCAGACCAGCGCGAACGTCCACACGGTGAACTGGGGGACGACAAGCAGCGCGGAGACCGCGTGGATGCGCCACAGATGGCTCGACTGCCGATAGGGGTTCTCAAGCAGCCCGGCGTCGGCGGCGGCCGTGCGGCTCGGCCGTGGCGGGTCGATGATCACGACCAGGCAGATGACGGCCGCGGCGAGGTTGAGCACCGCGGGCAGCCACAGCGCCTGGGTGGGGTTGGCAGTCTGGGAGAGGGTCGGCAGCAGCATCGCGGCGAGCGCCACGCCGATCGGCTGCGCGGTCTGCCGGATGCCCATTGCGAGCCCGCGCTGATGGGCCGGGAAGTAGCCGACGACGACGCGTCCCGTCGCGGAATTGGTGCTGGCCGCGGCCATCCCGCCGAGCAGGAGGAGCACGCCGACGGCGGGGATGGACGAGACCGTCGCGGCGAGTCCGGCGGCGACTGCTGTCAGGCTCAGGCCCGCGACGAGGACTTTCCGCTCGCCGATGCGGTCGATGAGGACCCCCCACGCGACCAGGGTGAGCATCATGCCGACGGTGGGCATCGCGGCCAGCAGCCCGGTCTCGGCGAGGGTGAGCCCGCGCTCAGTGTGCAGGGCCGGGATGAGGAAGGCGACGGCGTTGACGAAGAAGGTGCTCACGGTGGCCGCGGCCATGCTCACTGTGAGGATCAGCCAGGGGTTCCGCAGCGGGGCGTTCGTGGCCCCGACGGGGCTATCAGCCGACATGACTTTCTCCTATGCGGGACGGGAGTCGGAATATTCCCAGATAATGAGATCAATATTTCGTTATATGAGAAATGGTAGACCCCGAGGCGAGGCGTCGGGCACGGGGTCCGTCCGGGGCCAGTCCGGGGCTGTCGGGTCGGTCGCTAGGCTGTCCCCATGCGTCTAGGTCGAATTGCCAGTACCAGCGGTGTCGCTTTCGTCAAGATCGATGACGGCGAGGTGACATTGCCCTCGGGGCAGCCGAATCCGGAGATTCGCGCCCACGAGATCAAGGACCACCCGTTCGGGGAGCCCACGTTCACTGGCCGCAGCTGGCCGCTCGCCGACGTGCGCCTCCTCGCTCCGATCCTCGCCTCGAAGGTGATCTGCATCGGCAAGAACTACGCCGACCACGCAGCGGAGATGGGCTCGGAGGCGCCCGCTGATCCCGTGATCTTCATGAAGCCCTCGACCACGATCATCGGGCCGGAGGCGGCCATCGTCTTGCCGCCCACTGCCACCGAGGTGCACTACGAGGGCGAGCTGGCCGTGGTGATCGGCCGGCCCGCAAAGTCGGTGTCCGAGGACAAGGCCCTCGACGTGGTGCTCGGCTACACCTGCGCCAACGACGTCACCGCGCGCGACCACCAGAGCCACGACGTGCAGTGGACCCGGGGCAAGAGCCACGACACGTTCTGCCCCCTCGGCCCGTGGATCGAGACGGACCTCGACGCGTCGGACGTAGGGATCCGGACGGCGCTTGAGGGCGCGGTCAAGCAGGACAGCCGCACCGCGCTGCTGCTCCACGACATCCCCAAGATCATCGCGTGGGTCTCCGAGGTTATGACGCTGCTGCCGGGCGACGTGATCTTGACCGGCACCCCCGCCGGCGTGGGCCCGATCCACGCGGGCGAGATGGTGGAGGTCACCATCGAAGGCATTGGGACGCTGCGCAACCCGGTTGCCAACAGGGCGTGAACGTACCCTAAATCGGGGGTGGCGGGTTCCGGGACGATAGAGCAAGCTGGAGCGAAACCCTCGACGAAGGAGCCCTCCATGGCTGGCCTCGACACGCCTTTGACCCCGCTGCGATTCCTCGAGCGCGCGGTGGAGGGGCACCCCGGCGCGACGGCCATCGTCGACGGGCCGCGCCGGTTCACCTACGCGGAGATGGCGGATCGGGTGCGATGCCTCGCCACCGCGCTGCGCGCCCGGGGGCTGGCAGCCGGCGAGTCGGTGGCCGTACTCGCGCCCAACAGCGCGGAGGCGCTCATCGCGCACTATGCGGTGCCGATGGCCGGCGGGGTGTTGGTGATGCTCAACACCCGCCTGGCGCCGCCTGAGGTCCAGTACATCTTGGAGCACTCGGAGGCCCGATACCTCTTTGGCGACGCGGAGCTGCTGCGCCCCGTGCTCGGCGTCGCCGTGCCCGCGGCTGTCCGGGCGGTCATCGCGCATCCCGCCGAGGATGGCGCGGATAGCGCGCTCGCCGGAGCTGAGGACTACTCTTCGTGGCTGGCCTCCGAGCCGGACGAGGCCTTGTCGTGGGAGGTCGAGGATGAGACGTCCACGATCGCGATCAACTACACCTCCGGCACCACAGGGCAGCCCAAGGGCGTGATGTACACCCACCGCGGCGCCTACCTGAATTCGATGGGCGAGGTTGTCACGCAAGGCTTCACACCGCTGGTGCGGTACCTGTGGACGCTGCCGATGTTCCACTGCAACGGCTGGTGCACCACCTGGGCGCTGACCGCTGTCGCCGGCACGCATGTGTGCCTGCGCGCGGTGCGCGGCGAGGACGTGTGGCGGCTGATCGACGAGGAGCAGATCACCCGCGCGGCCGGCGCGCCCACGGTGCTTTCCATCATGGCCAGCGCACCTGAGGCGCACGATATGGCCGGCGGCCTGTCGATGGTCACGGCCGGGGCGCCGCCGTCGCCGACGATCATCGCGAAGTTCGAGGACCTCGGCATCAACGTCGTGCACGTCTACGGCCTCACCGAGTCATACGGCCCCTACTCGTCCTGCGAGCCGCAGCCGGCGTGGGCGGGGCTGACCCGCGACGAGCGCGCGGCGATGGTCTCGCGTCAGGGCATCGGCATGATCTCTTCAGACCGGATGCGCGTGGTGGAGCAGCGCCAAGATGACGTCTTGTCCGACGTTCCCCGCGATGGCGTCACGATGGGCGAGATCGTGCTGCGCGGCAACTCTGTGATGAAGGGTTACTTCAAGGCGGAGGAGGCCACCGTAGAGGCATTCCGGGGCGGCTGGTTCCACTCCGGCGACCTGGCCGTCATGCACCCAGACGGCTACGTGCAGATCCTGGACCGGGCCAAAGACGTGGTGGTCTCGGGCGGCGAGAACATCTCCACCATCGAGGTCGAGCAGGCGCTGCTGACCCACCCGGCCGTGCAGGACGTCGCGGTCGTCGGTGTGCCGGACCCGCGCTGGGGCGAGCGGCCGAAGGCGTTCGTCGTGCTCGCACCCGGTGCGCAGGTCGACGAGGCCGCGCTGATCGAGCACGTCAAGACTCGCATCGCCAAGTACAAGGCGCCGGGAGTGGTCGAGTTCCTCGTGCAACTGCCCACCACCTCCACGGGCAAGATCCGCAAGAACGAGCTCCGCGACAAGGAGTGGGAGGGGCGCACTAGCCGGGTGCAGGGTTGAGCCCGTCCGGGCACTAACCTTGTGGGCATGAGTATTCCCGCCGATACCGGTGTCCGTGTCCGCTTCTGCCCGTCCCCGACGGGCACCCCCCACGTGGGCTTGATCCGCACCGCGCTGTTCAATTGGGCCTTCGCCCGCCACCTCGGCGGCAAAATGGTCTTCCGCATCGAGGACACCGACGCCGCCCGCGACTCCGAGGAGTCCTACCAGGCAATCATCGACGGCATGACGTGGCTGGGTCTGACGTGGGACGAGGGCCCCGACATCGGCGGCCCGCACGCGCCGTACCGCCAGTCGCAGCGCCGCGACATGCACATCGACGTCGTCAAGCGCCTCGTCGAGGCGGGGGAGGCCTATGAGTCCTTCTCCACCGCCGAGGAGGTCGAGACGCGGCATAAGGCGGCCGGGCGCGACCCGAAACTGGGGTACGACAACTTCGACCGCGACCTCACCGACGAGCAGCGCGCGGCGTTCCTGGCCGAGGGCCGCAACGCCGTCGTGCGCCTGCGGATGCCGGCCACCGACCTGACGTGGACCGACCTCGTGCGCGGCGACGTCACGTTCCCCGCCGGCAGCGTCCCGGACTTCGCACTCACCCGCGGCAACGGCGTCCCGCTGTACACCCTGGTCAACCCCGTGGACGACGCGATGATGCAGATCACGCATGTGCTGCGCGGCGAGGACCTGCTCTCCTCCACCCCCCGCCAGCTCGCGCTCTACGCGGCGCTGCAGCGGATCGGCGTCGCCGAGCGCACGCCGGAGTTCGGCCACCTGCCGTTCGTGATGGGCAACGGCAACAAGAAGCTGTCCAAGCGCGACCCCGAGTCCAGCCTGTTCCACCACCGCGACCGCGGTTTCATCCCTGAGGGCCTGCTGAACTACCTGGCGCTGCTGGGCTGGGGCATTGCCGAGGACCGCGACGTGTTCTCGATGGCCGAGATGGTGGAGAAGTTCGAGATCTCCAACGTCAACGCGAACCCCGCGCGCTTCGACCAGAAGAAGGCCGACGCGATCAACGCCGAGCACATCCGCCTGCTCGAGCCCGCCGACTTCGCAGCGCGGCTCAAGGCGTTCCTCGTGGGCCAGGGACATCCCGTCGCCGACGTCGACGCGGAGCTGTGGGCGACGGCTGCCGAGCTCGTGCAGACGCGCATCGTGGTGCTCGACGACGCGTGGGGGCTGCTGAAGTTCCTCTTCGTGGCCGAGGCCGAGTTCGCCATCGACGAGGCCTCCGCGAAGAAGAACCTCACCGCGGACTCCGGGCCCGCGCTCGACGCCACCGTCGCGGCGCTCACCGCGCTGGAGGACTGGCGCACCGAGCCCATCGAGGAGGCGCTCAAGGCGGCGCTGATCGAGGGCCTCGAGCTGAAGCCGCGCAAGGCCTTCGCGCCCGTGCGGGTGGCGCTGAGCGGCTCGCACATCAGCCCGCCGCTGTTCGAGTCCATCGAGCTGCTGGGCCGCGAGCGCACGTTGGCCCGGCTGGCCGCGGCCAAGCAGGGCCTGCCGGAGTGATTCAACGCCCGACCGTGCTGGTCGGGGCCTAAGAAAATGGCTCTGACCAGCACGTTTTGGGAATACGAACATGTGTTGATATTGTTCTTCTCGGCAGCAAGGGAAGCCGCAAGGAACTCCGGTTCCGGGCGAGAGACCTCAAGCCAATGGGGTATGGTGTAATCGGCAACACTACGGTTTCTGGTACCGTCATTCTAGGTTCGAGTCCTGGTACCCCAGCTAGAGCAAGTCAGCTTATCGATTTGGCCGACAAGCTCAGGCCAGTTATGCTGGCCGAGTTCACAAACGTGGTTCGGCTGAAACGTCGATCATTAATGTGTCGCAAGAGTAAGAAAAACATGGCCCCGTCGTCCAGTGGCCTAGGACGCTGCCCTCTCAAGGCGGAAACGCGGGTTCGAATCCCGTCGGGGCTACAAAAACTCAGGGTCACCTCCACAAGGAGGTGACCCTGAGTTCTTTCATGTCCCGGGCTAGAGCCGCTTCTCGATGGCGGCAGCGGCGCTTATGAGGTCCGCCGCCCAGTGTGGGCCCGGCTTGCGGCCGATCCGATCGGCAGGGCCGGAAACTGAGATTGCGGCCACCACAGCACCTCGGGCGTCGCGGATGGGCGCCGCGACACTGGCCACCCCGGCCTCGCGCTCCGCGTTGGACTGCGCCCAGCCCCGCCTGCGGACCTCGGCCAGCGAGTGGTCGGCGAACCGGGCGCCGATGAGCAGGTCCTGCCGCACCGACGCGGGGGACCAGGCGGCGAGGATCTTCGCCCCCGAGCCGGCGGTCATCGGGAGCCGGCTGCCGACGGGGACCGTGTCCCGCAGCCCGGTGGTCGGCTCGGCGCTGGCGATGCACACCCGCTCCGCACCCTCCCGGCGATAGAGCTGGATGGACTCGCCAGTCCGGTCTCGCAGTTGTGGCAGCACGTGGGCGGACGCCTCGATCAGCGGATCCTCGACGGTGGCGGCAAGCTCGCCCAGGTGGGGGCCGGGCCGCCACAGGCCATCGGCGTCGCGGCTGAGCATGCGGTGCACCTCGAGGCCGACGGCGAGGCGATGGGCGGTGGCCCTCGGCAGGCCGGTCCGCGCGCAGAGGTCGACGAGGTTGCACGGGCGCTCGGCGACGGCCCGCATGACGTCCATCGCTTTGTCTAGTACTCCGATACCGCTATGCTGTCTCACAGGACGATACTATCCTCCCAGATCGTGAGATTGCTACTTTCGGCCACAGTTGGCCCGCAGTGCAAACCTGTGGTGGGGGACGATGGAGTTAGTTCGATAGATTTCAGTGGCCGGGGCAGTTCAGTCCCCAGCCCGCAAACGCCGGAGGGATGGCAAAGCGATGAGTGGTACCGACGGCTCGGGCACGACAGCGCGCACGCTCGCTGAGAAGGTCTGGGCGGATCATGTGGTGGTCGAGGGCGAGGGGACGGGCGGCGCCCGCCAGCCGGACCTGATCTACATCGACCTGCACCTCGTCCACGAGGTCACCAGCCCGCAGGCATTCGAAGGCCTGCGCCTCGCGGGTCGCAAGCTGCGCCGGCCGGACCTGACGATCGCCACCGAGGACCACAACGTCCCGACGATCGACATCGACAAGCCGATCGCGGACCTCGTCTCGCGCACCCAGGTGGACACGCTGCGGCGCAACTGCGAGGAGTTCGGTGTGCGCCTGCACCCGATGGGCGACTTGGACCAGGGCATCGTGCACGTCGTCGGCCCGCAGCTGGGCCTGACGCAGCCGGGCATGACGGTGGTCTGCGGCGACAGCCACACCTCCACCCACGGCGCGTTCGGCGCCTTGGCGATGGGCATCGGCACCTCCGAGGTGGAGCACGTGATGGCCACCCAGACCCTCTCGCTGCAGCCGTTCAAGACGATGGCCGTCACGGTGGACGGCATCCTGCCGGCCGACGTGACCTCCAAGGACCTGATCCTTGCCGTGATCGCGAAGATTGGCACCGGCGGGGGACAGGGCCACGTGATCGAGTACCGCGGCGAGGCCATCCGCAACATGTCGATGGAATCCCGGATGACTATCTGCAACATGTCGATTGAGGCCGGGGCCCGTGCCGGGATGATCGCGCCCGACGAGATCACGTATGAGTTCATCAAGGGGCGCCCGCACGCGCCGAAGGGCGCCGACTGGGACGCCGCCGTCGTCGCTTGGGAGCAGCTGGCCACCGACGAGGGCGCGACCTTCGACAAGGAGGTCCACATCGACGGCTCGAAGCTGGCGCCGTTCGTCACGTGGGGCACCAACCCGGGCCAGGGCCTGCCGCTGAGCGCGAACGTGCCGGACCCCGCCGAGATCGTGGACGCGGAGGAGGCGGAGTCGGCGGCGAATGCGCTTCGCTACATGGGCTTGCAGGCGGGCACCCCCCTGCGGGACATCGCGATTGACACCGTCTTCGTCGGCTCCTGCACCAACGGCCGCATCGAGGACCTGCGCGCCGTCGCGGAAATCCTGCGCGGCCGCAAGGTGGCGGACAGCGTCCGGATGCTCGTGGTGCCCGGCTCCATGCGCGTGCGCGCGCAGGCCGAGGAAGAGGGCCTGGGCGACGTTTTCGTGGCGGCCGGCGCGGAATGGCGCCAGGCCGGTTGCTCGATGTGCCTGGGGATGAACCCCGACCAGCTCAAGGCCGGTGAGCGCTCGGCGTCCACTTCCAACCGCAACTTCGAGGGCCGACAGGGCAAGGGCGGACGCACGCACCTGGTCTCGCCCGCAGTGGCCGCCGCCACCGCAGTCCGGGGCACCCTCGCCGCCCCCGGCGATCTGGCCTGACCCAACCCCACTCTCGCAGACAGGAACTCAGCTGACATGGAAGCCTTCACCACCCACTCCGGCATTGGCGTGCCGATGCGCCGATCCAACGTCGACACCGACCAGATCATCCCCGCCGTCTACTTGAAGCGGGTGACCCGCACCGGATTCGAGGACGCGCTCTTCGCGGCCTGGCGCGGCGAGCCGGAGTTCATCCTCAATATTCCGCCCTTCGACAAGGGGACCGTGCTGGTCGCCGGGCCTGACTTCGGCACCGGGTCCTCCCGCGAGCACGCGGTCTGGGCGTTGTCGGATTACGGCTTCCGCGTGGTGATCTCGTCCCGCTTCGCCGACATCTTCCGCGGCAACGCGGGCAAGGCGGGGCTGCTGGCCGCGACGGTCGAGCAGTCCGACGTCGAACTGCTGTGGAAGGTACTGGAACAGCAGCCCGGACTTGAGGTTTCGGTCAACCTGGCAGACAAGACCGTGCATGCCGGCAGCGTCACCGTGCCGTTCGCCATCGACGACTACACGCGGTGGCGACTGCTCGAGGGACTGGACGATATTGGGCTGACCATGAGGGTCGAATCTGACATCACGGAATTCGAAAAGACAAGGCCTGTATGGAAGCCCGCGACTCTGCCCGCGCAGACTGAAGCGTAGATAAGCCTCCTAAGACCCTCCACTGCGTTACAATTTTGAATTGGAATTGGCGCGGCACGTCGACGCCTACCCAATACCGGTTTAACGTGACTGTCAGCCGGTCCGCAATGGGCCACCGTTTCGGAGGTAATTCCATGAATAAGGCAGAGCTCATTGAGCGCCTGACTGAGCGGTTGGGCACCGACCGGAAGACCGCGACCGCCGCTGTCGAGGGCTTTGTGGACCTAGTGGTCCGCGCCGTCCACAAAGGCGAGAGCGTCACGATCACCGGCTTCGGGGTTTTCGAGAAGCGAAAGCGCGCGCCGCGAGTGGCGCGCAACCCTCGCACCGGTGAGACGGTGAAGGTCAAAGCCACCAAGGTGCCCGCGTTCAGGCCGGGCGCGCAGTTCAAGGCGATCGTCGCCGGGCAGCAGAAGCTCAGCGCCACTGGGGTCGCGGTGAAGCGGGGCTCGGGCGCGCCTGCGGTTCCGGTGGCGGCGAAGAAGACTGCGGCGAAGAAGGCCCCCGCCAAGAAGGTGGCGGGCGCCGCGAAGCCCGCCGCGGTCAAGGCGACGGCTGCGGTGAAGAAGACCTCCGCCGCAAAGAAGGTGGCGGCGAAGAAGACGGTGCCGGCCGCGAAGGTCGCTGACCCGAAGCCCGCGACCGTCAAGGCCGTGCCGGCCGCTAAGAAGGCCGGCACCGCTAAGAAGGCTGCGGCGCCGAAGAAGGCTGCGGTGGCCAAGAAGGCCCCGGCGGCCAAGGCTCCGGCGGTCAAGACTCTGGTGGCGAAGGCCGCACCGGCGAAGAAGGCCCCGGCCAAGAAGACGGTCGCTGCCAAGCCTGCGGCAGCCAAGGCCCCGGCCAAGAAGGCCCCGGCCAAGCAGGCCGCGGTGGCCAAGCCAGCGGCTGCCAAGGCCGCGCCCGCGAAGAAGGCCCCGGCGAAGAAGGCTCCGGCCAAGAAGGCGGCGCAGAAGAAGGCGTAGTAGTCCCCACGCCGAAGGGCGTGTAAGACAGTCGGTGGCGGCGAACCTCGGTTCGCCGCCACCGACTGCTATCTAGCCGCCCACATCCTGTTGGCAATCAGCTCAGATCGTCGGCGGCGCCACCTGATCCGCGGCGATCAGCGTGCCCCCGCGCAGCGTCAGCACCCAGGTGCTGGCCTTCCTCGTGCTCACTGCGGCCAATGCGACGCCGTCGCGCTTAGCCCACCACCCCAGCAGATCGGGGATCACCCCGGACTGACTGCAGATGGCGGCGGTGCGGGACTTCGCGGCAATGATGCGGATCCGCTTGCGCGCGTCCTTGGGCACCAGCGCGAAGGCCTCCTCGGAGAAGCTGGGCTCCAGCCGCACTCGGACGCCGAGGGCGGTCGCGGCGGGGATCACGGTCTGCACGCAGCGGGTCCGGTCCGCGGAGTAAATGGTGTCCACCCCGAAAGCCAGTGTCTGCGCCGTCAGGAGCTCCGCCTGCTCCCAGCCGCTGGCATCGAGCGGGCGCTCGGCGTCGGGGCCGTCGAACTTCCCGCGGGTGCCGGCGCTGGCGTGCCGCACGAGGAGCAGGGTTCGATCGCCTGGGGGCCGGGCCAGAAAGCGGGCCAGCACGGCGCGGTCGACGTCGTGGGAGAGCAGTTCGGTGGCCTTGTCAAAGGGCAACCAGCGCAACTCATCCACCTCGTTGTTGGGGGTGAACTCGCCGTCGACCGCCTCGGCCGCCCAGTAGTCGACGCGCTTCTCTCGGCGATCGGCTAC
The DNA here is from genome assembly GCF_000524475.1 of Tomitella biformata AHU 1821. Lineage (GTDB taxonomy): Bacteria > Actinomycetota > Actinomycetes > Mycobacteriales > Mycobacteriaceae > Tomitella > Tomitella biformata. The sequence goes on from NZ_BAVQ01000083.1 coordinate 119,180, forward strand.
CGGATAGGTCACGGATTGGAGGTACCTGCCGAGGACCGCGTGGAATCCCGTCTCCTCCAAGATCTCTCGGACCGCGGCCGTCGGCAGTGTCTCGCCGGGGTCCAACTTGCCCTTGGGCAGGGACCAGTCGTCGTACTTGGGCCGGTGGATCACCGCGTACTCCACGGTTCCCGGTAGATTCGCGGCCGCGCGCCAAAGTACGCCACCGGCCGCGAGCACAAGGGTGGGCGGCGACGTCGAAGTCATGAGTTGTACCGGTGTCGATGAGCTTTGATCAGGTCCTGGTGGTAGTCGCGGACCTGTTCCCCCGTGGCGGGGAAGGCGTTCCACTGGCCGTTGCCGTCGAGCACCCAGGAGCGGGTGCGCGCGTCCAATGCCATGGTGAACATCTCGTCCAGGATCGGCGTCAGGCTGGGGGACTTGACTTGTGCCATCACCTCGACCCGGCGGTCGAGGTTGCGGTGCATCATGTCGGCGCTGCCGATCCAATACTCGTCCGCCCCGACGAAGTGCAAGATCCGCGAATGCTCGAGGAAACGGCCGAGGATCGAGCGCACCCGGATGTTCTCACTCAGCCCCGGCACGCCCGGCTTGAGCCCGCAGATTCCGCGCACCACGATGTCGACCTCCACGCCGGCCCGTGAGGCCCGGTACAGCGCGTCGATGACCTCCTCGTCGACAAGGGCGTTGGCCTTCAACCGAATCCCCGCCGGCAGGCCCTCGCTGTGGCGGGTTGCCTCCGCCTCGATGCGCTCGATGATGCCGGAGCGGATCCCGTGCGGGGCCACCAGCAGATTGCGGTACTGCTTGACGCGGGAGTAGCCGGTGAGGGAGTTGAACAGGTCGGTCAGGTCCGCGCCGATGTCGGGATCTGCGGTGAAGATGCCGACGTCCTCATAGAGCCGGGCGGTCTTGGGATTGTAGTTGCCGGTTCCGATGTGGCAGTAGCGGCGGATGGTGGAGCCCTCGCGGCGCACCACCAGACACGTCTTGCAGTGCGTCTTGAGGCCCACCATGCCGTACACGACGTGCACCCCGGCCTGCTCTAGCTTGCGGGCCCAGCTGATGTTCGCCTGCTCGTCGAAGCGCGCCTTGATCTCAACCAGCGCCACCACCTGCTTGCCGGCCTCCGCGGCGTCGATCAGGGCGTCGACGATGGGGGAGTCGCCGGAGGTGCGGTAGAGCGTCTGCTTGATCGCCAGCACATCCTTGTCCGCGGCTGCCTGCTCGATGAAGCGCTGGACGCTGGTGGAGAAGGAGTCGTAGGGGTGGTGCACCAGCACGTCAGCCTCGCGCAGCGCGGCGAACACCGATTTCGGCGTCTCCCGCTCGCCGAACGCCGGCGGGGTCAGCGGGACGTAGACGGCGTCCTTCAACTGGGGGCGGTCGACGCCGTACACCTGCCACAGCGCCGTCAGGTCGAGGAGGCCGGGGACCCGGATGACGTCGTCGGCGTGCACATCGAGCTCGCGCAGCAGCAGCTCCAGCATGTGCTCGGAGATGTTGTCGGCCACCTCGAGGCGGACGGGCGACCCGAAGCGGCGGCGCGCGAGCTCCCGCTCGAGGGCTTGCAACAGGTCCTCGTCGCGGTCCTCCTCGACCTCGAAATCGGCGTTGCGGGTGACGCGGAAGCAGTGGTGCTCAACAACTTCCATGCCGTGGAACAACACGTCGAGGTGTGCTGAGATCAAATCTTCCAGGGGCAGGAACCAGACGCTGCCCGCGGGTGCGTCGGGCCGAGGCACCTCGAGGAACCGGTCGACGTTGTCCGGGACCTTCACTCGCGCGAAATGCTCGCCGCCGGTGGCCAAGTCCCGCACGGTGACGGCGAGGTTCAGGCTCAGCCCGCTGATATATGGGAATGGGTGGGCGGGGTCCACGGCGAGCGGCGTGAGCACCGGGAACACCTGCTCGTGGAATACCACCGACAGGCCCTTGCGTTCCGCTTTGGTGAGGTGCTTCCATGAGATGACATGCACGCCAGCGCTTTCCAGCTCCGGCAGTACCTGGTCAAGCAACACCCGAGAGTGCTTGGTGGCCAGATCCTGGGTCTCTTTGCCGATGAGCACCAACTGCTCGCGGGGTGAGAGGCCGTCCGCGGAGCGCACGGAGAGGCCGGCCTCGGCGCGGCGCTTGAGGCCGGCTACGCGCACCATGTAAAACTCGTCGAGGTTGGAGGCGTAGATGGCGAGGAACTTCGCGCGCTCCAGGACAGGCAGCGAGGAGTCCGCGGAGAGCGCGAGCACCCGCGAGTTGAAGTCGAGCCAACTCAGCTCTCTGTTGAGGTATCGGTCGGGCGGGAGCGGGTCCGGCACGGGCTCCGGCTCGACGGTCGCCGCAGGTGGGGCCGTCAGCGGGGCCATCGGCGGCGGGACTCGGACCACGGCTACGGACACATTCTCAACTTCGTCGCTGCTCACGTGGACAATTATCCAGTATTGGGGACGTGGGCGCCTGCCAAATCCGGGCTAGTCACCAACAGTTCACGCAGTGTTCCAATCGCTGTCGTCCAACGCCGCCAAAAGTGCGGTGGTCGCGGGCCCCACCCCGAGTCGGTGCACGCGCCGCAGATCCCCCGGGGTGTCCACATCGCTGCGCAGGCCGGGCCAGTCGCCAACCAGGGGGACGGCGCCGCCGCGTTCGTGCTCGCGGGCAGACCACGGGCCGAATCGGGGGGTCAGCTCGGCGCGCGGTCCGGGGACGATGAGGGTGGTAGTGCCGATCCCGGAGTAGTCGGCGACGAGGGCCCGGCGGCCGGCGGCCTGCGCGATTGCCGCGGTCAGCTCCTCTGGGCGCAGCGCGGGCAGATCTGCTTGCAGGACCATGAGACTCGAGGGGGTGGAGTTCGCGCGCACCTGCCGGGCTGCGGCGTCGAGCGCGGCATTGAGGGGGCCGAGCGCGGGCGCCACGGCTGGCAGCGCCTCCTCGGCGAGGACCGCGACGCCACAGGCGTGGGCGCGCCGGGCAGCGGACTCGTCGGGCGTGACCACTGTGATGCTGCCGACGAGGGGACTTGCGGTGGCCGCGCGGAGGGTGTCCTCCAGCATCGCCAGCGCCAGCAGTTTGCGCTCGACGGCCTCCAACCGCGGGGCCAGCCGGGACTTCGCGCGTGCCAGGTGCTTCACGGGAATGAGCACGTGGACGCCGCTGTCCGCGCTAGCTCGGGTGCTCATGAGGCTCAATCTTGCCAGGCCGGTGAATCGGGCCGCGCGGTGATCCGCGGATGGCGGCCCGCGCGGCTCGGGGAATGGGTACTGTTTCCCCCACAGTGCGGGGCGAATGCGAGGAGGAGCGGTCTAGATGGTCAAGGCAGCGGTGATGGGGTCGGGCTCGTTCGGAACGGCGTTCGCCAAGGTGCTCAGCGACGCGGGCACGGACGTCGTGATGTGGGCGCGGCGCGCGGAGGTCGCGGAGTCGATCAACAGCGTGCACCTGAACCCGTCCTATATGAAAGACGTGCTCCTGCCGGACAACCTCGTCGCGACCGCAGACCACCGCGAGGCGCTCGCCGGCGCGGACTTCGTGATCCTGGCAGTGCCCTCTCAGAGCCTGCGGGAGAACCTCGCGAAATGGTCGGCGGACATTCCCGCCGATGCGACGCTGGTCAGCCTGGCCAAGGGCATCGAGACCGGCACGTTGATGCGCATGACCCAGGTCATCGCCGAGGTCACCGGCGCCAAGCCGGACCGGATCGCGGTGATCTCGGGGCCCAACCTCGCCCGGGAGATCGTCGAGCAGCAACCCACGGCCACCGTTGTCGCGTGCACCGACTCCGTGCGGGCCGTGGCCCTGCAGCGCGCCTGCTCCACCGGCTACTTCCGGCCGTACACCAACTCGGACGTCATCGGCTGCGAGATCGGCGGCGCCTGCAAGAACGTTATCGCGCTGTGCTGCGGCATGGCGGCCGGAATCGGCTTGGGGGAGAACAGTTCCGCGGCCATCATTACCCGTGGGCTGGCAGAGATGACGCGGTTGGGCGAGGCGCTCGGCGCGAACGCCAAGACCCTCGCGGGGCTGGCGGGCGTGGGTGACCTGGTGGCCACGTGCACCTCACCTCTGTCCCGCAACCGTTCGTTCGGGCTGCGCCTGGGTCAGGGCGATACTCTCGCGCAGGCCCAGGAAGCGGCGAACGGGCAGGTCGCGGAGGGCGTGAAGTCCTGCTCCTCGGTGCTGGAGTTGGCGGAGAGCTACGGGGTGGAGATGCCACTGACCAAGGCCGTGCACGAGATCTGCCACGAAGGCAAGAACGCGGGGGAAGCGCTTCGGGACCTACTGGGGCGGCGGGTCAAGCCGGAGTAGTCCTCGACAGGTACGGTCTTTGTCGTGAACAATGGGCGGTCAAAAAGCGGGCGGACTTCAGTCGCAGTCGTATTCGGTGGGCGTAGCAGTGAGCACTCGGTGTCCTGTGTCTCCGCGAGCAGCATCCTCGCCAACCTTGACCGGGAGCGCTTCGACCCCATCGCGGTGGGCATCACCGAGGCCGGCGCTTGGGTGCTGGGTCCGGCGGAGGCCGAGGAGTTGGCCAAGAAGGGCCGGGTCATGCCCGTCGTCGACGCGACCGCCACCCCGCTGACCCTCACCGCGGACCCGACGCGCGCCGGCGCTCTCGTCTCCCTGGCCGCGGGCGCCGCTGGCGACGTCCTGGCCAACGTGGACGTCGTCTTCCCCGTGCTGCACGGCCCGTTCGGCGAGGACGGCACCATCCAGGGGCTCCTCGAGCTCGCCGGCCTGCCCTATGTGGGGCCGGGCGTGCTGGCCAGCGCCGCCGGGATGGACAAGGAGTTCACCAAGAAGCTCATGGCGGCCGACGGCCTACCCGTCGGCCACCAACTGGTGCTGCGGTCGGACCAGCCGACCCTCGACGAGGCCGGCCGCGCGCAGTTGGGCCTGCCGGTGTTCGTCAAGCCGGCCCGTGGCGGCTCCTCCATCGGCATCACCCAGGTCACCAAGTGGGCGGATCTCGACGCGGCCATCGCGCACGCGCGCGAGCACGACCCGAAGGTGATCATTGAGGGCGCGATCATCGGCCGCGAGGTCGAGTGCGGGGTCCTCGAGATGCCCGACGGAACCGTACGGGCCAGCGTGATCGCCGAGATTAAGATGCCGGAGATGCCCGCCGACGACGGCGCCTTCTACGACTTCGACACGAAGTACCTCGACGACATCGTCCAGTTCGACGTGCCGGCCAAGCTGGACGACGACGTCACCGCACAGATCCAGGAGCTTGCCGTGCGGGCTTTTCGGTCGCTGGACTGCCAGGGCCTGTCCCGCGTGGACTTCTTCGTCACCGCGGACGGCCCCGTCATCAACGAGATCAACACGATGCCCGGCTTCACCGCCATCTCGATGTACCCGAAGATGTGGGCGCAGTCGGGCATCGAATATCAGGACCTGCTCACGACCCTGCTGGACACCGCGCTGGCGCGAGGCACCGGACTGCGCTGAGCCCCGGGGTTACGGGACGGGGGCGGGCGCGGGATCGATGTCCTGAGCGGGCATCGCGGACTTGATGGCCTCGGAGACGCCCTGAATAGGCGCGGAGCCGGTGTCGCTCGGCAGTGTCAGCGCCACGTAGGCGGAGCGGTCGACGGCGACCCAGGTGCTGGCGTCGAGGCCCTGCGCGCTGCCGTCGATCTCGAACCACTGCACGTTGTTGACCTCTTGCAGGCTGGTGCCCTGCACGAACTCGAGCGGACGCTGGAAGCCGCAGCGCAGGACGATCGGCTCCGCGTCCGCGACGGTGGTGCTGCGCCAGGCTGCGACCGACTCCGGCGCTGGGTCCAGCAGGGCGACCTTCTGGTAGTCGCCCATCTCCTCCGGCAGCGCGCTCATCAGGGCGACGCAGTCCGCGGCGCCCGCATCCGGGGTCTCCGCCGCGCCCACGGCGACCGGCTCGAGGACCGGATTGCGGTTTGCCAGGGCGGCGGCCACGACCACGCCCGCGACCAGGGCGATCGGCAGCGCGATGGCGGCGGCCATCAGCGCGGGATTGCGACGCGGGGGCGCTGACGTTTCGGTGGGCTCGGTTGCGGGTTCGCTCGGGTTCTTGGTCATCAGGGGGTGTCGATTTCCTCTGTGCGTGGTTACGGCTATGCGTGTTTTACGGCTGTGCGTGTTTGGATCAGAGGCCGTCACATTAGGATCACGACCGGCGACCACGCTACCGGAGCACCGGCGGGGGCGTCGCCGACGACTAGCTCTGGAGGCGATGGGTGACGGGACCGACAGTGTCCGAGATCGGCGAGTTCGCGCTGATCGGACGCCTGACAGGCGGTGGTGTGGCGGGCCAGCGGGGAGGGGGCGTGCCGCTCGGCCCTGGAGACGACGCGGCCGTGGTCGACGCGCCCGATGGTCGCGTGGTGGCCTGCACCGACATGCTCATCGAAGGCCGCCACTTCCGCCTGGACTGGTCGACGCCGCACCAGGTGGGACATAAGGCGATCGCGCAAAACGCCGCCGACATCTATGCGATGGGCGCGCGCCCGACGGCCTTTCTTGTGGCGCTCGGTTGCCCGTCTGATACTCCCGTCAGCGTGCTCGAGCAGATCAATGCGGGGATCTGGGCAGAGGCTCGTTCCTTGGGGTCTCAGGGCGTTCCCATCGTCGGCGGCGATCTCGTGCAGTCCGCGCAGATCACCATCGCGGTGACCGCGCTCGGCGATCTCGGTGGGCGCGCGGCCGTGGTCCGATCCGGGGCCAGGCCAGGCGATGTGGTGGCGATCGCGGGGCGGATCGGCTTCTCGGCGGCCGGCCTCGCCGCGCTCCTCGCGGGCCGTGCCGAGCCGGCCGACCTCATCGAGGCGCACTGCCGCCCCCGGCCGCCCTATGCGGCCGGCATCGAGGCCGCCGAGTCCGGGGCCACCGCGATGATCGACATCTCCGACGGGCTCTGCGCGGACCTGGGGCACGTGGCCCGTGCCTCCGGTGTGCAGGTCAATCTGGACTCGGCAGCCCTCGCCCCGCCGGCTGCGCTGGTTGCCCTGGGCGCTGAGCTGGGCATCGACCCGCAAACCTGGATGCTCGGCGGCGGCGAGGATCATGCCCTCGCCGCGACGTTCCCCGCGGGCTCCGTCCCGGCGGACTGGCTGGTGGTCGGCGTAGTCGTGGACGGTGAGCCCGCGGTGTTGGTGGACGGGCAGGAATGGGCGGGGCTCCGAGGCTGGCAGTCGTTCGACTGAGAGTCACGCTGAGGCATCGCGAGGGGTCATATTGGCTGGGATAGATTGCGGTATGGCAATTTATGCGCTCGGCGACCTCGTACCGAACATCGCTCCCGATGCCTATGTGCATCCCGATGCGGTCGTCATCGGGAATGTGACGCTCAAGGCGGGGGCCTCCGTGTGGCCGCAGGCCGTGCTGCGCGGTGACTACGGGTATATCGAGATCGGCGAGCGCACCAACATCCAGGACGGCAGCGTGCTGCACTGCACCCCGGTCGACTCGACGATCATCGGCGCGGATTGCGTGGTCGGGCACAACGCCCACATCGAGGGGGCGGCTATCGGCGACGGCACGCTTGTCGCGTCGGGCTCGGTTGTGCTCAACGGCTCGACGATCGGGGCGGGGTCCATCGTCGGCGCGGGCGCGGTGGTGCCGTTCGGCGCCGTCATCCCCGAGCGCAGCATGGCGCTGGGGGTGCCGGCGAAGGTCCGCGAGGGCTATGAGGTGCCGCTCGATCATCTCGCGGTCAATGTGGAGGTCTATAAGGCGAACGCCGCGCACTACCGCGTCGCGCTGCGGCGGCTGGACTAGATGGCTGCCAACCTGATTCCCGAAGACCTGACGGCCCGGATCGACCCGGGCTGGCGTACTGCGCTCGCCCCGGTAGAGGAGCAGATCGTCGAGATGTCCGAGTTCTTGGCCGCGGAGGACGCCGCGGGGAGGGGGCACCTGCCGGCTACCGAGCACGTGCTGCGGGCCTTTGAGCGGCCACTGGACCAGGTTCGCGTGCTGATCGTCGGGCAGGACCCATATCCGACGCCCGGGCACGCGGTGGGGCTGAGCTTCTCGGTGGCGCCCGACGTGCGGCCGATCCCGCGCAGCCTGACGAACATTTTCCGCGAGTACCGGGACGACCTCGGCTATCCGCAGCCCGCGAACGGCGACCTCTCGCCGTGGTCGGACGCCGGGGTACTGCTGCTCAACCGGGTTCTCAGCGTGCGACCTGGGGATGCGGGCTCGCACCGGCGGCGGGGCTGGGAGGCGGTGACCGAGCAGGCGATCCGGGCGTTGGTGGCCCAGGACCGCCCGCTCGTGGCGATCCTGTGGGGGCGCGACGCAGAGGCTCTGACCCCGATGTTGGGGGAGATCGCCATCATCGCGTCGGCGCACCCGTCTCCGCTGTCCGCGTCGCGCGGCTTCTTCGGCTCGCGCCCGTTCAGCCGGACCAACGAGCTGCTGCTGGACCGTGGGGGAGAGCCGGTCGATTGGCGGCTGCCGGCCGAGGAGCCCGCGCAAGCGGGCCTGTGGGATTAAGCTGGCGCCTTCTATCGCAACTATCGGACCTGGTCGACAATGTTTTCGACTGCCGTGATCACCACATCGGGTCGATCCAGCGGAATATCGTGGGAACTGGGGTCGGCGACGACGAGTTGGCGATTCGGAGCGGCGCTGACGAACTGGGCCTGCGCATCCTTCCACAGCTGGGCGTCCTCCGCCGTGTCGAACGGTGTCTGGGACGAGACGATTGCCGTCGCCGGGACGTCTCCAGGCCAGGACATCTGGTGGTAGGCGCGATGGTTGGGGCCGTATTCGACAGCCTGCGCTATCAGCTGGCGGGTCTCTCTCGTCTGGGGCTGCTGCTGGAGCGCGGCGATCTGCTGTGAGTTGGCGGCGACGATCTTGTCGATCTGATCGTCGGTGTAGAACTCCGGGAGCGAGGCGTCGACCAGGACCGCGCCGGCGATCCAGCCCGGGGCGGTCCGGGCGAACTCGGTGGCGATCTCTCCCGCGAGGGAATGCGACACCAGCACGACGTCCTGGGTGACCCCCAGCTCGGTGAGGCCGGCTTGCAGATCGGCGACCGCGTCCTCGACCTTCCACGGGCCGGGGACCTCGTCGCTGCGGCCCTCGCCTGCCCGGTCGTACGTGATGACCATGGACCCCGTGCTTTGCGCCAGTTTGGGGGCAATGGTGTCCCATTCCGACGAGTCGAGCCCGCCGCCGGCGTCGAGGACGATGGCAGGGGACTGGCCGGGGATCACCTGGAAGGCGAGCTCGTGGCCGTTGTTCGAGATCAGGTGGACGGACTCCGGCGATGGCCCTTGCTCGGCCGCGGAGGTGGCTGCCTCGGCGCAGGCGCTGAGGCCACCGCCCACGAGTGCGGCCAGTGCGAGGACGGATGCTGTCGCGCGAAATCGCTTCGGCGGATGGGTGCTCATGATAAACGTATTCCCCTCATACATAGCTGACTACCTGCGCCGATTCAATTCGGCTGCAGACTTCAGCATGGCGTGTGCCGGTGCTTGGCCGCATCGCTCTGGTGGGCTGATCGCGGGTAGCTCCCTGGTATGAGAACCGTGTTGCGGCTGGCCCGCACGGCTGGCCCGCCGAGGACGGCGGCATAGTCGGGGCGTCAGTTGAAGGGGAAATCCTCGATCTGCGAGGCGGGGATTCTCGGAATATCGAGGGGCTCGCCGAATCTTCCGTTCACGACGATCTGATCGTCGGTGACCTGCTTGATGATGCGGCCGCGGTCGTCAACCCAGTATTCGATGGTCGTGGGCACCTGAGAGCGAAGCTCCCTGCGCATGTCCGCGTCTGACAGGCCCAACTCGTCGCCGCCGAACTCCTTGGCCAGATTCAAGGAGTATTCGATGAACTTCTGTGAATCGACCGTGGCGACCAGCCGCGTGAGGCTCTGCCCCTCGAAGGTGCTCTTGCCCCTGTCCTCGACGCTGGAGTAGACGTCCATCATCTCGCGCTGGCTGTCCTTGTCGGTGGCAATCGCGATCGACTGGCCAATCAGGGAGAATAGCGGATTCTCGGTGTCGAGCCGGTACCAGGTGTTGCCATCGACGCCCGGCAACCCCAGTTCCTCGCCAAACCTGATCATCATCTCGCCGTTGTCCAGGTAGAAGGTCGCGCCAGCGGTGGCGCCGCCGGACTGCTCGCTATAGGAGATGCCGCGGCCGTAGTCGACCTGCGTGCGGCTGATCTCGGTGCCGGCCACCGTCATGCGGGAGACCATGGGGGTGCTGTCCAGCGTCACATTCGTGGCCGCGATCAGGGCGTCAGCGGGGCTCGACGCCTGCGCGAACTGCGACTCCGCGGCGGAGGTCGTGGGGCTGGAGCCGGCGAACAGCGCGATCCCGCCGCCGACGCCGCCCGCGATCACCAGCGCTCCCGCCAATGCGAGCACGGGGATGAGCCATTTCGGCCTGCCCTTCGGGGCGTGCCCCGGGGGCGGCATCGGGGGCTGCCACTGCTGGTAGCCGGGCTGCTGCCCCTGCATCGGCGGCTGCCCAGAGGCCTGCGGGGCGGCGGGCGGCGGATACCAGCCCTGCTGCCCGGGGCCCCAGGGCTGCTGGCCCGTCGGCTGGTTATCGCCTGGCTGGCGACCGAATTCTGGATTCACGTGTGATCCCCCCGGGTCGGAATTGCGTCATTTTTGCATAGAAAAGACCCCGACGCCGAAGCGTCGGGGTCCAATCTTCTTGCAGATGTCTAAGAGACCTTAACCGCGCGAGACCTTGCCTGCTTTGAGGCAGGAGGTGCACACGTTCATCTTCTGGCGGTTTCCGAGTCCGATACGCGCACGCACAGTCTGGATATTCGGGTTCCAACGGCGATTGGTCCGCCGGTGCGAGTGCGAGACGGACTTACCGAAGCCGGGTCCCTTGGCACAGACGTCACAGACGGCAGCCATAGTCGTCGAACTCCTTGAATAGGGGGATGGGGATACAGTTTTCCTGTGTCGCCTAACCTAGCAGGCTAGTGACACCGGATACCTCGCACATAGATGCAAGCTAAGCCATCTTCGTGTCGTGGCAACCGAGCAAGAGTAACTCTCCCGGGCCGGGATTACCAAACTGGGGACTGTTGCGCTGACCAGAGGTGCGCCACAACACACCCTGTGTCATCGGCTGCCGCTACTGTTGACGCTGTGACTTGGGGCGCGGCCCCGATATCTATGGGGAAGGGGCATGCCGCGGTGGTGAACGACGCGCTGGATCCTAAGCTGCTGCGACGCTGGCTTGAGGCCTCCTTGAAGGTCCTGATGGCCAAGTGCGACGAGATTAACGACTTGAACGTGTTCCCGGTGCCGGACTCGGACACCGGATCGAACATTCTGCACACGATGATGGCCGCGGAGCAGGCTCTCTCCACAGAGTATGCCGACGGCCGGGAGCCCGCACCTGATCAGTTGGGCACCTTGTTCTCAGCGGCGGCGCGAGGCGCGATGTCGGGGGCGCGGGGCAACTCCGGCATCATCTTGTCGCAGGTGGTGCGAGGCCTGGCGGAGTGGCCGGACGACAACGCGTTCGGCGGCGACGCCCTGGCCTGGGGACTGTCGAAGGCCGACGAGTTGGCCCGCGCCGCGATCAGCATCCCAATGGAGGGCACTGTCCTGTCGGTGCTCTCCGCCGCGGCCCGTGCGGCGCAGTCCGCGGCGGAAAAGGAATCCGCGGGACAGGGCCTCATCCGCACGGCCAGGGACGCCGCCGACGCCGCATATGAGGCGCTGCGACAGACCACCCGGCAGCTTGACGTCTTAGAGGCCGCGGGTGTCGTGGACGCGGGCGGACTGGGGCTGCTGCTGATTCTCGACGCATTGGTCGAGGCCGCGGCGGGGGAGTCGGTCCCGCGGGAGACCTTCGCCCGGTCCCGGCGGGCGCAACTAGGTCGTTCTGGCGCGGCGATCGCGCAGGTTCCGCTCGGGCGGGCGGACCTTGGGCTGGCAGAACCGGAGTCGGCGGACTGCGAGGCCGGCCCGGATGACTACGAGGTCATGTATCTACTCTCCGCGAGCTCTGAGTCCGCGGTGGCGACACTGCGCGTGAGCCTGGAGGAGCAGGGCAACTCCGTGGTTATCGTGGGCGACGGCGCGGGCGGCTGGTCGGTGCACGTGCATCTGCGCGATGCCGGCGCGGCCGTCGAACTCGGGCTTGCCGCGGGGACGATCCGAAAGGTCCAGATCACGCACTTCGGCGCGCAGCAACGGGACAACCTGGCGTTGCGGCCCGGCCGGGTGGTGCTCGCGGTGGTCCACGGCGCGGAGGCGGCGGAGCTGTTCCGCGATGAGGGCGCGCACGTCTTCGAGACCGACGGCGAAGTGTCCGGCGCGGGGCTGCTGGACGCGATCGTGGCGACCGGTGTGGGGGAGGTCGTCCTGTTGCCGAACGGGCTGGTCCGCCAGGAGGATCTTGTCGCGGTCAGCGCGGCCGCCCGCCTACACGGCCAACAGGTGCTGCCGCTGCCCAGCGCGTCGATGGTGCAGGGACTCGCGTCGATCGCGGTCCACGATCCCCAGCGCCCCGCCACCGACGACACGTACACGATGGCCGAGGCCGCCGCCGGTACCCGCTCCGCGCATCTGCGCATCGCGACCGAGCGGGCGTTGACCTGGGCGGGCACCTGCGAGCCGGGGGACGCGCTGGGGCTGATCGGCAACGAGATCCTGGTAGTGGAGAAGCGCCTGCAGACGGCCGCCGAGACCCTGGTGGACCTGATGCTGGCGACAGGCGGGGAGCTGGTCACGGTGGTCGCGGGACGCGGCGCGACGGACGAGCTCCTCGAGATCGTCGAGGAGCATGCGAACCGCCATCATCCGGCGGCCGAGGTGATGACCTATCGCGGCGGCCAGGACGACGATGTGCTGCAGATAGGCGTCGAATAGCGTCGCGCCGAACTGGGGTGTCGGTGGGCTGCGGTATGAATGCCGCGATGACCACAGCTGCGCGGAGCACGTTCGCGCGGCAGGCGAGAAAGGTGGGCTCGTGGCGAAGCTGGAAGACCGGCTCGACCATCTGCTCGGCAACGCGGCCGCAGAGTTGCTGCTGAAGGACTTCGAGCTGCGCACGGTCGGCGACGTGCTGCGGCACTACCCGCGGCAGTACGTGACTATGGGCCAGCTGATGTCGCCGGAGGACCTGGAGCCCGGCATCCACGTGACGATTGTGGCCCGGGTGCTGTCCGCGAAGCTCCTGCCGATGCGCCGCAACCCCAAGCTCAAGATGCTCAAACTCCGGCTCAACGACGGCCGGAATGAGTACGACGTGACCTTCTTCAACGGGCACAAAATCAGCTACCACATCAAGGAGGGCATGCGCGGCATGTTCTCGGGGGTCCTGGGCAAGTTCCACGGCCACCTCCAGCTGACCCACCCCGGATATCTGATGATGCCCGACGCGGTGGCCGGCGGCGATGCGCAACTGCTGCGCACCGGCGACAAGATTCGCGGCGGCGGCGCCATCGCGGACATGGCCCGCGGGCTGGTCACTGACGACGGGCTCGCGGTCTCCGACCTGGCGCAGCCGATGTTGCCGATGTACCGGGCCTCCAAGGACACTGAGTCCTGGGCGATCATGCGCTGTGTGCGGCAGGTGCTGGATCTGCTCGACGAGATCGAGGACCCGCTGCCGGAGCCGGTGCGGGCGCAGCACCAGTTGATCTCGCTGGATCGTGCGCTGCGCACCATGCACTTCCCGCGCACCAAGGAAGAAGCCGCCCTCGCGCTGGAGCGGCTGCGCTTCGACGAGGCGGCCGCGCTCCAACTGCTCCTGGCACAGCGCCGCCTGGAGGGCACGAAAGCCGGGGCTCCGCCGTGCCCGCGGGTCGCCGGTGGGATCCGCGCGGCCTTCGAGGAGCGGTTGCCGTTCGAGCTCACCGCGGGGCAGCTGGCGGTCGGCGCGACCCTCGAGGAGGAGCTGGCCCGCCCCCACCCGATGAATCGGCTGCTTCAGGGCGAGGTGGGCTCCGGCAAGACGATCGTCGCGATCCTGGCGATGCTGCAGGTAATCGACTCTGGACACCAGACCGCGGTGCTCGCGCCGACCGAGGTGCTGGCGGCCCAGCACGCCCGCTCGATCCGCGAGATGCTCTTCGAGCTGGCGACGGCCGGCGAGCTGGGGGCGCCGGAGATGGCGACCCGGGTGACGCTGCTGACCGGCTCGCTCACCGCGGCGCAGAAGAAGGTGGCACTCGCGGAGATCGCGAGCGGCGAGGCCGGGATCGTCGTCGGCACGCACGCACTGTTCCAGCGGGGGGTGGAGTTCGCGGACCTGGGCCTGGTGGTGATCGACGAGCAGCACCGCTTCGGAGTGGACCAGCGAGACCTGATGCGCAGCAAGGCGAAGGGCGGGGTCTCACCGCACGTGCTGGTCATGACGGCGACCCCGATCCCACGGACGATCGCGATGACCGTGTTCGGCGACCTCGAGGTCTCCACGCTGCGGGAGCTGCCGCGGGGGCGCTCGCCGATCAAGACCTCGGTGGTGCCGGCGCAGCAGCGGCCGGGCTGGGTGGACCGGGCGTGGGAGCGGATCGTCGAGGAGGTCGGCGACGGGCGTCAGGCGTATGTGGTGTGTCCGCGGATCGGCGATGAGAAGTCGGACCCGCCGCCGACGCCGCCCGTGATGGCGCTGGACCTGCCAGAGCCCGACAGCCCGGACAAGAAGGGGCCGGACGAGCAGGAGATGGTCGCAGCGGTGGAGCTGTTCGACAAGCTGATCGCCGGTGGGCTGTCCTCCATTCGCGTGGGACTGCTGCACGGCCGGCAGCCGCCGAACGAGAAGAACACGGTGATGCAGGAATTCGGTGCGGGGATGATCGACGCACTCGTGTGCACCACCGTCGTAGAGGTGGGCGTCGACGTGCCGAACGCGACGGTCATGGTGATCATGGACGCCGAGCGGTTCGGCATCAGCCAGCTACACCAGCTGCGCGGGCGCATCGGGCGCGGCGGCCATCAGGGGCTGTGCATCTTCGTCACCAACCGGAACCCCGGCGGCAAGGCGTGGGAGCGGCTGACCGCCGTGGCTGCCACCAACGACGGCTTCGCCCTGGCCAATCTGGACCTGGAGCACCGGCATGAGGGCGACGTGGTGGGCGCGGCGCAGTCGGGGCGGCGCAGCGGATTGCTGCTGTCGCTCCTCAAGGACGAGCAGGTGATCGCGGACGCCAAGGAGTTCGCGACGGCGATCATCGCGCGGGACCCGTCGCTGCGCGAGCACCCGGGACTAGCGGAGATGGCCCGCTCTGTGGCCGCCACCACCTCCACCGAATACCTCCACAAAGCGTGACGATGGCGACGGGCGGCGCGGTGACAGGTAAATTCAGCGGCATGTTCACCAAGGTGCTAGTGGCCAACCGCGGCGAGATCGCAATCCGCGCCTTCCGCGCGTCCTTCGAGCTGGGAATCGGTACCGTCGCCGTGTTCCCAGAGGAAGACCGGAACTCCCTGCACCGGACCAAGGCCGACGAGGCCTATGAGATCGGCGAGCCGGGCCACCCCGTCCGCGCCTACCTGTCGGTGGCCGAGCTCATCGCCACCGCCCAGCGGGCCGGGGCCGACGCGATCTACCCCGGCTACGGCTTCCTCTCGGAGAACCCGGAGCTGGCGTCGGCCTGCGAGGCCGCCGGGATCACGTTCGTGGGCCCGCCCTCGTCGGTGCTGCAGCTGACGGGCAACAAGTCCCGGGCCATCGACGCCGCGCGCAAGGCCGGGCTGCCGGTGCTCACCTCCTCTGAGCCCTCCACCGATGTGGAGCAGCTGCTCGCGCACGCCGAGCAGCTGAGCTTCCCGCTGTTCGTCAAGGCCGTCTCCGGCGGCGGCGGGCGCGGCATGCGGCGCGTGGCAGAGAGGTCCGCGCTGCGGGAGGCGATCACGGCGGCCTCGCATGAGGCGGAGTCGGCGTTCGGCGACGGCGCGGTGTACCTGGAGGAGGCCGTCGAGCGGCCCCGCCACATCGAGGTGCAGATCCTCGCAGACACCTTCGGCAACGTGGTGCACCTCTACGAGCGGGACTGCTCCGTGCAGCGCCGCCACCAGAAGGTCATCGAGATCGCACCCGCCCCGAACCTGGACCCCGAGCTGCGGGACCGCATCTGCGCGGACGCCGTCGCCTTCGCCCGCGAGATCGGCTACTCCTGCGCGGGCACCGTCGAGTTTCTTGTGGACGAGCACGGGAACCACCGCTTCATCGAGATGAACCCGCGGATCCAGGTGGAGCACACCGTCACCGAGGAGATCACCGACGTCGACCTGGTGCAGGCGCAGCTGCGGATCGCCGCGGGGGAGTCCCTCGTAGACCTGGGGCTGACCCAGGACAAGATCCGCATCCGCGGCGCGGCTCTGCAGTGTCGCATCACCACAGAGGACCCCGGCAACGGCTTCCGGCCGGACACCGGCCGCATCACCGGCTACAGCACCCCCGGCGGTGCCGGGATCCGGCTGGACGGCGGCACCACTGTCGGCGCGGAGGTGGGCGCCTACTTCGACTCGATGCTGGTCAAGCTGACCTGCCGCGGCGCGGAACTGCCGGCCGCCATCGTCCGCGCGCGCCGGGCCCTCGCGGAGTTCCGCATCCGCGGGGTGTCCACCAACATCCCATTCCTGCAGGGCGTGCTCACCGACCCGGACTTCATGGCCGGCGGGGTCACCACCGCGTTCATCGAGGACCATCCGCATCTGCTCGAGGCCCGCTCCTCCGCGGACCGCGGCACCAAGATCATGACCTACCTGGCCGATGTGACGGTCAACAAGCCGCACGGCGCACGGCCTGCCGGAGTGGACCCGGTCTCCAAACTGCCCAAGCTGGACACTTCGGCCCCGATTTCGGACGGCTCACGCCAACGGCTCCTGCGCCTGGGTCCGGAGGGGTTCGCCGCGGACCTGCGCGGGCAGACCGCGCTGGGCGTCACCGACACCACCTTCCGCGACGCGCACCAATCGCTGCTCGCCACGCGCGTGCGCACCCACGACCTGCTGGGTGCCGCCGGGCACGTCGCGCGGATGACCCCCGAGCTGCTCTCGATCGAGGCCTGGGGCGGCGCGACGTTCGACGTGGCGCTGCGCTTCCTCCGCGAGGACCCATGGGAGCGGCTCGCCGCGCTACGCGAGGCTGTGCCGAACATCTGCCTGCAGATGCTGCTGCGTGGGCGCAACACCGTCGGCTACACCCCCTATCCCGAGGCGGTGACGGACGCGTTCGTGCGCGAGGCCGCCGACAGCGGCGTGGACATCTTCCGGATCTTCGACGCGCTCAACAACGTCGACCAGATGCGCCCGGCCATCGACGCGGTCCGGGAGACCGGAACGGCCCTGGCCGAGGTGGCCCTGTGCTATTCCGGGGACCTGTCCAACCCGGGGGAGCGGCTGTACACCCTCGACTACTACCTGGGCCTGGCTGAGGAGATCGTGGCGGCCGGCGCGCATGTGCTGGCGATCAAGGACATGGGCGGCCTGCTGCGCGCCCCGGCGGCGCGGACCCTCGTGACGGCACTGCGCGAGAACTTCGATCTGCCAGTGCACGTGCACACCCACGACACAGCCGGCGGGCAGCTCGCGACGTACCTGGCGGCGTGGGACGCCGGCGCGGACGCCGTGGACGGGGCGTCCGCCGCGCTGGCGGGAACCACCAGCCAGCCGTCGCTGGCCGCCATCGTCGCGGCGACCGCGCACACCGAGCGAGACACCGGCCTGGATCTGGACGCGGTGTGCGCGCTCGAGCCCTACTGGGAATCCGTGCGCGGGCTCTACGCGCCGTTCGAGGCCGGCCTGCCCGCGCCGACGGGGCGCGTCTACGCCCATGAGATCCCCGGCGGGCAGCTGTCGAACTTGCGCCAGCAGGCGATCGCGCTGGGCTTGGGTGACCGCTTCGAGGACATCGAGAACACCTACACGGATGTGGACCGCGTGCTGGGCCGGCTGATCAAGGTGACGCCGACCTCCAAAGTGGTGGGCGACTTGGCGCTGGCGCTGGTCGGCAAGGGCGCGAGCGCGCAGGACTTCGCGGCGGATCCGGCGTCGTTCGACATTCCCGCGTCCGTCATCGGCTTTCTGCGCGGCGAGCTGGGCGAGCCCGCGGGCGGCTGGCCCGAGCCGCTGCGCACGCAGGCCCTGCGCGGGCGCGGACCGGCGCGCGCGGACCAGGAGCTCACCGCTGCCGAGCAAGCGGGCCTCGACGATCCGGCGACGCGCCGCGGCACGCTGAGCGAGTTGCTGTTCCCGGAGCCGGCCCGCGGCCTCGCCGCTCACCGGGCGGAGTTCGGGGATACCTCGACCATCGGCTCCCGGGAGTTCCTCTACGGGCTCCAACAGGACGAGGAGCACCGGGTAAAGCTGGGCCCGGGCGTCACGCTGATCATGCGGGTGGACTCGATCTCCGAGCCTGACACCCGCGGTATGCGGACCGTGATGTGCATGCTCAACGGGCAGTTGCGCCCGCTGCAGGTGCGGGACAGGTCTGTCGCCGACACTCAGCCGGTGGCCGAGAAGGCACGCAAGGACTCGCCGGGGCAGGTGCCGGCGCCGTTCGCGGGCGTCGTGACTCTCGCCGTGCAGGTGGGCGGGCAGGTGCGCGCCGGGGAGGTCATCGGCAGCATCGAGGCGATGAAGATGGAAGCCGCGATCACCTCGCCTGTCGGGGGCCGGGTGGCGCGGGTCGCCATCGCGCCCGTCGCGCAGGTCGAGGGCGGGGACCTGCTCGTGGAGGTCATACCGTGACACGGATCATTGCCGGCGCGGCCAAGGGCAGACGTCTCGCCGTGCCGCCCGCCGGGACTCGACCCACCTCCGACCGAGTCCGGGAGGCGGTGTTCAGCGCGCTCGGCTCGCGGATGGACTTCGACGAGGCGCGCGTCTTGGACCTGTTCGCAGGCTCGGGCGGGCTGGCCCTCGAGGCGCTCTCGCGCGGCGCCGCGCAGGCGGTGCTGGTGGAGGCCAATGCGAAGGCCGCGGACATCGCGCGGGCGAACATCGCGACGGCGGCGCTGCGCGGGGCCAGAGTGCACCGCGGACGGGTACAAGCGCTGCTCGACGCGGGCGCGGATGGGCACTATGACCTGGTGTTCGCCGACCCACCGTATGACATCGCCGAGGAGGACGTGACCGCGATGCTGGCAGCGCTCTGCCAGCACGGCTGGCTGGCGGCGGACGCGCTGGTGGTGCTGGAGCGGTCCACCCGCTGCCCGGAGACGAGCTGGCCCGCGGAGATCGACGACGTGCAGGTCAAGCGCTACGGAGAGACCCGGGTCGAATTCGGCAGGGCGGAATAGGCCGCGGGGCAAACGGGCCTGTTACGGTCAGCAGCTATGAGTATCGCGGTATGCCCCGGGTCCTTCGACCCCGTCACCAATGGCCATCTGGACGTCATCAAGCGGGTCGCGGCCCAGTTCGATGAGGTGATTGTCACAGTGCTGATCAACAAGAGCAAAAAGGGCATGTTCACCATCGAGGAGCGGATGGCGATGATCGCCGAGGCCACCTCCGGGCTGTCCAACGTGCGCGTCGACTCCTGGCACGGGCTGCTGGTGCACTACGCGCAGCAGAACGAGGTCACGGCCATCGTCAAGGGCCTGCGCGGGGCCAACGACTTCGACTACGAGCTGCAGATGGCGCAGATGAACACCGCGCTCACCGGCATCGACACGTTCTTCGTGCCGGCGAACCCGCAGTTCGGCTTCCTGTCGAGCTCGCTCGTCAAAGAGGTCGCCACGTACGGCGGCGACGTCGCGGAAATGCTGCCGAAGTCTGTGCACGCGAAGCTGTTGGCCCGGCTCGCGGAATAGCCCTCTCGCCGCTGTGGAAAATGCCGACACACCGGACACCGGAGCGTGGCGTGGCCCCTCTCAGCGGGCAGACTGGGCGCAACACATGAATCTCGAGCCCCGCACTATCGCGCGCGCACGCGCATAATCAGACGGGGCAACAGGCGTAACAGTGAACGATAGGGGTAGCGGTGTATCGGGTATTCGAGGCGCTCGACGAGCTTGTGGTGATCGTGGAGGAATCGCGCGGGGTGCCGATGACGGCTGGCTGCGTGGTGCCGCGAGGCAACGTGCTCGACCTGCTCGACGACATCAAGGAGTCGCTGCCTCCCGAGATGGACGACGCCCAAGACGTGCTCGACCGTCGCGACTCGCTCATCAACGAGGCCCGTGCCAGCGCGGAGCACGCCGTGGAGCGGGCCAACACACACGCGGAGACCACCCTCGCCGACGCTCGCGATCAGGCGGACCGCATCGTCTCCGACGCGAAGGCACAGGCGGACCGGATGGTCCAGGACGCGCAGCACCACGCTGTGGAGCTGGTCTCCGGCGCGGAGGCCACCGCCGACCGTGCGATCGAGGACGGGCGCCGCGAGTACGAGATGCTCACCGGCCGCGCCAAGTCCGAGGCGGACCGCATCATGGAGGCCGGCAACGCCTCCTACGAGCGCTCCATTGCGGAGGGCCAGGCGGAGCAGGACAGGTTGGTCTCGCAGAACGAGGTCGTCCAGGCCGCGCATGCGGAGTCTGCGCGCGTGATCGACGAGGCGCACTCCGAGTCGGACCGCCTGCGCGGGGATTGCGACATCTACGTGGACACGAAGCTCTCGGAGTTCGAGGACCTGCTCTCGGGCACGCTGCGCTCAGTCGGCCGCGGCCGCCAGCAGCTGCGATCCACCGGCGCGCCGGACTTCGGCTCCGGTTTCGCCAACAACACCCGCTGACCCCGCCGGCACCGAGGATCGGCTGGAACCCGTTAGTGCGCGCTAATTGGGTTGCGGCCGATTTTGCCGTACCCTTACTAGGTTGTCACCGAACGTGGTAACCGTCTGCTTTAGAAGTCATCGGAGAGGTATTTGTCGACAACGCATCACACCGCCAGGAGGACCCCGCAGGAGGGGCCTTTCGTGTTCGATACGCGCCTGCTGGGACGCCGGCCCGGCGCTATGCAATCTGAGCAGCGCACCGTGGCTGCCCCTGCGCGAATGGGTCTTGACCTGATCGCCATCGCGGCCGGCGCGCCCATCGAGCTCGACCTACGCCTGGAGTCTGTCGTCGAGGGCGTGTTGGTGACCGGCACGGTCAACGCTGAGGCGGCGGGGGAGTGCTCGCGTTGCCTGGGCCCGCTCACCCAGCACGTCGAGCTGTACCTCACCGAGCTCTTCGCCTACCCGGGCAGCATCACCGCCTCGACCAGCGAGGAAGACGAGGTTCCGCGGATCGAAGACGATGCGCTGAACCTCGAGCAAGTCCTGGTGGATACCCTTGGGCTAGAGTTGCCACTGCGGCCGCTCTGCCGTGAGGACTGTGCGGGATTGTGCCTGGAATGCGGCATTGACCTGGCGATTGCTGAACCGGGGCATGGGCATGACAGAATGGATCCTCGCTGGGCTGCACTGGCCGCGAAGTTCGGGGATCCGGCAGCCGATCAACCAGATGATCAAGCAAGTCAAGACCTTCAAACCGAGGAGAATTAGTCGTGGCCGTTCCCAAGCGCAAAATGTCGCGTTCCAACACCCGGTCACGGCGCAGCCAGTGGAAGACCACTGCGCCCAACCTCGTCACCTGCCCGAACCGCGGCTGTGGCGAGCCGACCCTGCCCCACATCGCGTGCCCGTCCTGCGGCACCTATAAGGGGCGTCAGGTCACCGCAGCGGTGTGACGCACGTCTCTGCGTCTACCCATGAGCTAGATCGAGGCCCACTGCTGCGTGCAGTGGGCATCGATGTCGAAGAGGGCTTGCTCACGTTGGCACTCACTCATCGCTCGTTCGCACACGAGCATGGTGGGCTGCCAACGAATGAGCGCCTCGAATTTCTAGGCGACTCGGTGCTCGGCCTGACCGTCACCGAGAATCTGTATCGCAGCCACCCGGAGAAGTCCGAGGGCGAGCTCGCCAAACTCCGCGCCAGCGTGGTCAACATGCACGCGCTCGCCGAGGTGGCCCGCGGGCTGGGCCCCGGCGGCCTGGGCGTCTACATGCGTCTGGGCAAGGGCGAGGAGCTCACTGGCGGCCGCGACAAGGCCAGCATCTTGGCCGACGGGACGGAATCGCTGCTCGGTGCCGTCTACCTGCAGCATGGTCTGGACATCGCCTCTGAGGTGGTGCTTCGGCTGTTCGCCGACCTGCTCAGCCGCGCGCCGCGTCTGGGCGCCGGCCTGGACTGGAAGACCAGCCTCCAGGAGCTCGCCGCCGCGCAGGACCTGGGCGCCGTCGAGTACCAGATCGAGGGCACCGGCCCCGACCACTGCCGCGAGTTCACTGCGACTGTCGTCATCGGCGAGGCCTCCTACGGCTCGGGCATCGGCCCCACCAAGAAGGAAGCTGAGCAGAAGGCGGCCGAGCAGACTTGGCAGCAGCTTTCCGGCCAGGCTGACTAACCGGTGCCGGAGCTACCTGAGGTCGAGGTGGTCCGCCGTGGCCTCGCCGAACACATCCTGGGCCGCGTCATCGAGAAGGCCACCGTCCTCAACCCCCGTGCGTCCCGGCGCTACGAGCCGGGGCCTGACGCAATGGCTGCGCACCTCGCAGGCTTGCGGATCGACGCGGTCAGCCGGCGCGGCAAGTATCTGTGGCTCGAGCTGAGCGACTCGTCCGCGGAACAGCACGGGGAGCCCTCTGAGGCGCTCGTCGTGCACCTTGGCATGAGCGGGCAGATGCTCCTGCATGATTTGGGCGCGACTGCCGGCAAACACCTGCGCGCACACGCGATCCTCGGCAAACTCGGGGCCCCGAGCGTCGAACTGCACTTCGTGGACCAGCGCACCTTCGGGTGGTGGCTGCTAGCGCCCATGACCGAGGTGGACGGCACCGCGGTGCCCGAGCCCGTCGCGCACATCGCCCGCGACCCCCTGGACCCGCAGTTCGACGCCGGCGCGGTGGTCAAGGCCCTCAAGTCCAAGCGCTCCGAGGTCAAGCGGTTGCTGCTGGACCAGACGGTCATCTCCGGGGTCGGCAACATCTACGCGGACGAGGCGCTGTGGCGTGCGCGCGTGCACGGCAACCGGCCCGCGCATCTGTTGACCAAGCCGAAGCTGCACGAGCTGATCGAGTCCGCCCAACAAGTCATGGCAGAGGCGCTTGCCCAGGGCGGCACCAGCTTTGACGCGCTGTACGTGAACGTCAACGGCGAGTCTGGGTACTTCTCGCGCTCGCTGAACGTCTACGGCCGCGAGGGCGAGCCATGCCTGCGCTGTGGGACGACCATCCGCCGCGAGCAGTTCATGAACCGCTCCTCCTACAGTTGCCCCGTCTGCCAGCCGCGCCCCCGCTCCACCCGCTAACCCACCAGGGTCCTCGGCTCGCGCCAGGTCCGCGAGTCCGATGGGACACCCATGGAAACCGCAACCGACTTCGTATCGTCTGTCAACGACGTCGTCTGGTACCCGATCATCGCGCTGCTGATCGGGCTGGGGCTGTACTTCTCGGTCAAGTCCCGGTTCGTCCAGGTGCGCCTGTTCCGGGAAATGTTCCGCGTCATCACTGACAAGCCGGACAAGCTGCCCGACGGCCAGGACGGCATCTCCGCGTTCCGAGCGTTCTCGATCTCCGCGGCCTCGCGAGTGGGCACCGGCAACATCGCGGGGGTGGCGATCGCAATCGGCATCGGCGGCCCGGGCGCGGTGTTCTGGATGTGGGCGATGGCCATTGTCGGCGCGGCCTCGGCGTTCGTGGAGTCCACGCTCGGCCAGCTCTACAAGGTTCGTGATAGGCAGAGCTTCCGCGGGGGACCGGCCTACTACATGCAGTACGCGCTGGGAAAGCGGTGGCTGGGGTTGGTCTTTGCGGTGATCATCACCATCACCTACGGCTTCGTGTTTGTGGCAGTGCAGACCAACTCGATCGCCGACGCGGTCTCCAGTTCTGTGGGCCGCAGCAGCGGCGCGATCAACATCGCCGTCGGCCTGGTCGTGGCTGCGCTGACGGCCTCCGTGATCTTCGGCGGGGTGCGTCGGATCTCGTCCGTCTCGCAGGTCGTGGTCCCGTTCGTCGCGATTGCCTACCTGCTGCTCGGCCTGCTGGTGGTGGTCCTCAACATCACCGAGGTGCCGCGGATGTTCCTGGAGATCGTGCAGGGCGCGTTCGGTATCAAGGAGGTCGTCGGCGGGGGCATCGGCGCGGCGCTGATGCAGGGCATCCGGCGCGGGCTGTTCTCCAATGAGGCCGGTATGGGCTCCGCACCCAATGCCGGCGCGACGGCATCCGTCAGCCACCCCGTCAAGCAGGGCCTAGTGCAGAGCCTAGGCGTGTACTTCGACACTCTGTTGGTCTGCTCGATCACCGCGTTCATCATCTTGCTGGCCCAGCCGGACTTCAGCGCCAACGTCGGCGCGGCCCTGACCCAGGACGCGCTGGCCACCCACCTCGGCGACTGGACCATCCACTTCCTGACCATCGCAATCTTCTTCCTGGCCTTCACCTCGGTGCTCGGCAACTACTACTACGGCGAGTCCAACATCGAGTTCATGACCGGCAACCGCAACGTCCTGCATACCTTCCGGGTGCTCGTGGTGGTGTGCGTGTTCGTCGGGGCGGTGGGCTCGCTGCCGCTGGTGTGGGCGATCGCGGACCTGTCGATGGGCGTGATGGCGACCGTGAACCTCATCGCGATCGCGCCGCTGTCGGTAATCGCGTTCCGGATGATGAAGCACTACCTGGACCAACGCAAGCTCGGGCTCGAGCCCACGTTCAACCGGTCCGAGATGCCAGACCTGCCGGGCGTGCAGGTCTGGGACGACACACCCGTCTCGGAGCTGGCCCCGGCCAAGGCCTGACCGCCGTGCCCTGACCGCCGTGCCCTGACCGCCGTGCCCTGACCCGCGGGCCAGTGGCAGGATTATCGGCATGGCTGTCAATCCCGAAACACCGGCGAATCCCGAGACCCCCGCCCACACCGACCTGTGGGTCGAGCGCACCGGCACCCGCCTCTACACCGGGCGCAGTTCCCGCGGCGCGGAGGTGCTCATCGGCTCCGACGGCGTCGAGGGCGTTTTCACCCCCGGCGAGCTGCTGAAGATCGCACTGGCCGCGTGCACCGGGATGAGCTCGGACCTGCCGCTCTCGCGTCGGCTCGGGGAGACCTACGACGCCGTCGTGCATATCGACGGGCCCGCGGACCGGGAGAACGAGTGGTACCCGGTGCTCAGCGAGCGGATGGAGCTGGACCTGAGCGAGCTCGACGCGGATGCTCAGGAGCGGCTGCTGCTGGTGGTCCAGCGCGCCATCGACAAGGTGTGCACGGTGGGCCGGACGATTAAGCGCGGCGCCGAGATCGAGCTGGAGCTGGATGTTGAGTCCTGAGCCACGTCCTGAGCATGAAGAGCTGGTGCGGCTGACCGCTTGGGCACACGGCACCGTGCAGGGCGTTGGCTTCCGCTGGTGGACCCGGGCACGCGCCCTGGAGTTGGGGCTGGTCGGCAGCGCCACCAACACCGCCGACGGCCGGGTGCTCGTCGTTGCGGAGGGGGAGCGTCCGGCGTGCGGGCGGCTGCTCGCGCTGCTGGAATCGGGCACCACGCCAGGCTCTGTGGACCTGGTGGTGGCCAGCTGGGACGAGGCGCGCGGGGGCCTGCGGGGATTCGTCGAGCGGTAGGTACCGCCCGGTAAGATGGACCCCTATGCATCTCAAGAGTCTGACGCTCAAGGGCTTCAAGTCCTTCGCGTCCTCGACGACTCTGCGATTCGAGCCCGGCATCACCTGCGTGGTGGGGCCCAACGGCTCCGGCAAGTCCAACGTGGTGGACGCGCTGAGCTGGGTGATGGGCGAGCAGGGCGCGAAGGCGCTGCGCGGCGGCAAGATGGACGACGTGATCTTCGCCGGCACCGCCGGCCGCCAGCCGCTGGGCCGCGCCGAAGTCACCCTGACGATCGACAACTCTGACGGCGCGCTGCCCATCGAGTACTCCGAGGTGTCCATCACCCGGCGCGTGTTCCGCGAGGGCGGCGGCGAGTACGAGATCAACGGCGCCGCCTGCCGGCTGATGGACGTCCAAGAGCTGCTCAGCGACAGCGGCATCGGCCGCGAGATGCACGTGATCGTCGGCCAGGGCCGCATCACCAGCATTCTCGAGTCCCGACCCGAGGAGCGGCGCGCGTTCATCGAGGAGGCCGCAGGCGTCCTCAAGCACCGGCGCCGCAAGGAGAAGGCCGTCCGCAAGCTCGACTCCATGCAGGCCAACCTGAGCCGACTGAACGACCTCACCTCCGAGCTGCGCCGCCAGCTCAAGCCCCTGGGCCGGCAGGCCGAGGTGGCCAGACGGGCCCAGACCGTGCAGGCCGACCTGCGCGACGCGCGGCTGCGCCTGGCCGCCGACGACCTCGTGACCCGCCGTGGCGAGTTAGCCCGCGGCGAGGAGCAGGAGGCGGAGATCCGGGCGCAGTTCGAGACGACCGCCGCCGCGCTCGAGGAGGCCACCGCCGAGCTCTCCGACCACGAGGTGGCCGTTGCGCACCTGGCCCCCGAGGCCAAGGAGGCGCAGCAGGGCTGGTTCCGGCTCTCCGCGCTGGCCGAGCGCCTCGACGCGACCATCCGCATCGCCGGCGAGCGGGCCCGCAACCTCGACTCCGCGCAGGAGTCCGCGCCGGGACGCGACCCGGACGAGCTCGATGCCGCCGCGGAGCGCGCTGCGGAGGAGGAGCTCGAGCTCGCCGCCGCAGTGGAGGCCGCCGCTGAGGTCCTCGAGTCCGCGCGTGAGGAGCTGGCCGACCGCGAGATGGTCGCCGCCGAGACCGAGCGCGCCCACGTCGCCGCCGTCCGTGCCGTGGCCGACCGTCGCGAGGGCCTGGCGCGACTCGTCGGGCAGGTCAACACCCTGCGCAGCAAGGCCGAGTCCGTGGACGCGGAGGTCACGCGGCTGAGCGAGGCCATGGCCCACGCCGAGCAGCGCGGGGATGAGGCGCAAGCCGAGTTCAACACCGTGCAGGGTTCCGTCGACGCCCTCGACGCCAGCGAGCTGGGCCTGGACGCCCAGAACGAGCGGGCCGCCGCCGCCCACGCGACTGCCGCCGCCCGAGTCGCAGAACTGCGGGCCGCCGAGCGCGAGGCCGAGCAGACGGTGGTCTCACTGCGCGCGCGGATCGAGGCCCTCGAGATCGGGCTGGCCCGCCGCGACGGCGTCGCGTGGCTGCTGGAGCGCTCCGGCCACGGCATCCTGGGCACGGTCGCGGAGCAAATCAAGGTGGATGACGGCTATGAGCGGGCCGTCGCCGCAGCCATGGGCCCGGCTGCGGAATCGCTTGCGGTGCAGGATGTTTCCAGCGCGCATGCGGCGATAGCCGCGCTCAAGGACGGCGACGGCGGCCGGGCGGCGCTCGTGGTCGCAGGGGCCGTAGACCCCGCCGCGCCCGCCGTCGCACTACCCCCCGGCGCGCGCTGGGCCGCCGACCTGGTCACCGCCGAGCCCGAGCTGCGGGCCGGGCTGCGGACCCTGCTAGCGGGCATCGTCGTGGTGGGGGACTTGGGTTCTGCCGCAAGGCTTGTGGAGGCCCACCCCGCGCTGCGTGCGGCCACCATCGAGGGGGACCTCATCGGCGCCGGCTGGCTCGTCGGCGGCTCTGAGGCCGGGGCCAGCGTGCTCGAGGTGCAGGCCGCGATCGATAAGGCCCGAGTGGACCTCGCCGCCGCCGCACATCGCGCGGAGGAACTCGCCGCCGCGCTCTCGGGGGCCGTCGCGGAGGAAGCGCAGCGGGCGGAGTTCGCGGAGCAATCCCTTGCCGCCTTGAACGAGTCCGACGCTGAGATGGCCGCCGTCTACGAGCAGCTCGGCCGGCTGGGCCAAGTGGTTCGAGCGGCCCAGGGGGAACGGGACCGGCTGGCCGCCCAGCGGGCGAAGGCCGAGACCGGCCGTGAGGAGTCCATCGCCGGGCTCGCGGACCTGGAAGACCGGCTGCGGGTCGCGGAGGTGGAGACCGACGGTGGGGAGGATGCGGAGATCGAGGGCGGGCACGTGCTCGCCGAGGCTCGCGAGGAGGCCGCCGCCGCGGTCGCCGAGGCCCGCATGGTCGAGGTGGAGGCCCGGTTGAACCTGCGCACCGCCGAGGAACGTGCCAACGCGCTGCGGGGCAAGGCCGACTCGCTGCGCCGCGCCGCCGTCGCCGAGCGGGAGGCCCGTGCCAGGGCCGAACGAGCCCTGGCACAGCGGCGACAGGCCGCGGAGGTCGCGGCCACCGTTGAGGAGCTGGGGCGGATGGTCGACGAGCGTCTGGTCGAGGCCGTCGCGTCGGCTGCGCGCCACCGCGACGAGCTGGAAGCGCAGGTCGCCGAGCGCAACGAGGCGCTGCGGGCGATCCGCGACCGGGTGGGCGAGTACACCACCATGATGAGCGCGCTCACCGACGTGGTGCACCGCGACGAGGTGGCGCGAGCCAAGATTGCGCTGCGCATTGAACAGCTCGAGGAGCAGATCGGCGAGCAGCACGGCATCGGGCTCGAGGACCTGATCGCCGAGTACGGCCCGGACGTGCCGCTGCCGCCATCCGAGTTGGAGATCGCCGAGTACGAGCAGGCTCGCGAGCGTGGGGAGCAGGTCATCGCGCCCGCGCCCATGCCCTTCGACCGCGCCACCCAGGAGCACCGCGCCAAGCAGGCCGCGCGCGACCTCGCCACGCTCGGCAAGGTCAACCCCCTCGCGCTAGAGGAGTTCGCCGCGCTAGAGGAGCGCTACAACTTCCTTTCCACGCAGCTTGAGGATGTGCGCAAGGCCCGCCTCGATCTGCTGGAGGTGGTTGCCGACGTTGATGAGCGCATCCTGCAGATCTTCACCGAGGCGTGGCTGGACGTCGAGCGCGAGTTCGTGGACGTCTTCGCGACACTGTTCCCGGGCGGGGAGGGCCGGCTGATCCTCACCGACCCCTCCGACATGCTCACCACCGGCGTCGACGTCGAGGCCCGCCCGCCCGGGAAGAAGGTCAAGCGTCTCTCGCTGCTCTCCGGCGGCGAGAAGTCCCTGACCGCCGTCGCCATGCTCGTCGCCATCTTCCGCGCCCGGCCCTCCCCGTTCTACGTGATGGACGAGGTCGAGGCGGCCCTCGATGATGTGAACCTGCACCGGCTGATCAGCCTGTTCGATCAGCTGCGGGAGAAGTCCCAGCTGATCATCATCACCCACCAGAAGCCGACGATGGAGATCGCCGACG
This sequence comes from Tomitella biformata AHU 1821, assembly GCF_000524475.1. GTDB lineage: Bacteria > Actinomycetota > Actinomycetes > Mycobacteriales > Mycobacteriaceae > Tomitella > Tomitella biformata. Next base: position 148,245 of record NZ_BAVQ01000083.1, read on the forward strand.
CGCTGTACGGGGTGAGCATGCAGGGCGACGGCATCACGAAGGTGATCTCGCAGCGGATGCGGGGCGTGGAGCTGGGGTCCGCGGCGGCAGTGGCCGGGCCGATCGGGGAGTAGCGCCGCCTGCTCGACGACCCCGGGATCGAGGCCGTCGAGCAGCTGCATCACTTCCGCATCGCGGATAGCGCCGCGGTGCGCTCTTTCACCCAGGCCCGGAGCGTCGCGATCTCCTCATCGCGGCTCTCCGCGGTGAGCGAGTCCGTCACCGGGACGGCGCTCTCCAAACGCGCGAGCACCTCGAGCGCGGTGCCGTCGCCGTAGATCTGCTCGAACAGCTCCCAGTAGGCGGCCTCGTAGAGGTGTGTGAACGCCTCCGAGGCCAGGAACCGGGTCTTGAGGCTGTTGCCGCCGAGACCGCCGGCGTCCATGCCGGGCGGACCGGATTCCGGTGCCGCACCGGGTGCCTTGCCGTCGCCACCCCCGGGGAACGCCGGCATGTCCTGGGGCGTCACCGGCATGCCCCCTGGCATCTGGGGCATGCCCTCCGGAGCTGCGTCGGGCATCCCCACGGGCATGCCCGCGCCGCCGCCACCGTTCGCGCCGCCCGGCATCATCGACACGGTGTCCTGCGGCCCAGCGGCGGTGTCGCCGGACAGCGCCATGTTCAGGTCCCAGGACATGACGCTGATCAGCGTGGTGTCGAGGTCGTACCAGAGGTAATAGTTCTGGCCTGGCCCCGCCATGTCGTCGCCGTTCGACAACAGATTCTGCGTCGCCACGTAGCGGGCGAAGGAGTCGACGTCGACCCAATCACCCAGCTCCGCGTCGAAGGTGGCGTCGTCCGCCGAGTCCAGCCAGCGCAGGAAATCGATCACGGGCTGCAGCGTGCCGGAGTCCCGTGCGTTGACCTGCTTGAACTGGCCTGAGTAGTCGGACTGGTCCTCGCCGACATACTCGAATCGGGAACCCGCGTCGGCCTTGTAGAGGTAGCCGTCGGAGTCGAACAGCGAGTTCGCGTACTGCTCGTCGGGGTTCTCCAGCACCAGTCGCGTGGTGGTGGCCCCGCCATTGATGGAATACGACGTGTAGGCGTGCCGCTGGGTTGGCTGGCCGGTCTCCGCGGTCAGCGACAGCGCGAGGGCCTCGTTCACCACGGGGGAGCCAGGCCGGACAGACAACTGGGTCATCCCCTGGTAGGCCTGCCCCTCGTGATTCTTGTTGAAGCTGAGCAGCAGCGGGAGGCTCGCCGGATCGTCGGCGCTCACCGACGTGGCGGCGCCCATCGCCCCGCCCGCGTCGGGCATGGCCATGCCGTCCGGCGGGACGAAGCCCTCGGGCAGTTCCATTCCCTCAGGCGGGGCGAAGCCGCCATCCCCGCTCAGCCCGATCAGCGTCGAGTTCCCCTTCAGCCGCACCCCGACATCGCTGATGAGCAGGCCGTCGATCGTCACATCCGCGGTGATCCACTTCTTGTCCCCGTTGTCCTGGTACGCCGCGAGCATGTCGTGGTATTCCGTGTCGGAGATGGACAGCTCGAGGGTGTGGCCGACGGTGTCATCGAACAGATCGACCGTGCCGGTGAGGTTCTCGGTGATCGGCGAGGACAGCACGGTCGCATCGCCGGTGATATACGGCCGGATCCGCGTCGCGCCGAACACGGTGGCCACGACGGCGATGGCCGCGACGAACGCGACGAGGAGCTTCCAGTGCTGTCGCAGGGGCATGGGCACGCGGTGCCGTAGCCGGGCAGTCATCAGATGTCTGTCTGGTCGTATCCGGTCAGGACGGTGACGCGCTGGCCGGTATTCACCGCGCTCAACTCCCCGATAAGTGTGGCTGGTTTATGGCCCTTCTTCAATTGCGCCGTGTAGTACAGCTCTGTGAGCGCCCCCGAGCGGGCCGACTCGGTCGAGACCAGCTCGAAATCGGAGCAGTGGGCCAGCAGGACGTCCTCGACCAGGGCGGTGTAGTCGCCGGTCGGGGGCACCTGGACCTTGACGACCTGGCGTTGGACGTCGAGCTTGAACATATTGAACTTGCCCATGATCACCAGCACCGCGCAGATGGCGATGGTGGCGGCGATCGCGAGCAGATAAAAGCGCGTGCCCGTCGTCATACCTATCGCCATGACGAGGAAGATGAACGCGACGTCGCGGGTCTCCTTGATCGCATTGCGGAATCGGACGACGGAGAGCGCGCCGACCAGAGCGAACGCGCGTGCGATATTCGAGCCGACGACGAGCATGATCAGCGCGACGACCATCCCGACGACGACGAGCGTTTGCACGTAGGACTGGCTGTAGGAGACCCCCTTGTGGGTGTACCGATAGACCCAGCCGATGATCGCGGACAGGATGAAGGACAGTGTCAGCGAGATGACGATGTCGAACGTGGTGAAGGTTCCGCTGAGATCCTGGAAATCAATGTTCATTGCATACCTAGTTCGTAGTGGTCGTGTGGCGTTAAGTCAGACGGCTGGGACGAGGACGTCGGCCGGTGCGGTGGCGTCGGCGCTGTCCTGCATGATCAGCTCAGGACTGCCGAGGATTGAGCGCGGCGCCTGGCCGAACGCCTCCACCGACTGGCAGTACTTGGAGATCCGCGCGATGGACATGTCCATGCGGGCGGCCATGTCCGTGGCCCAGTAGGGCACCCGCTCGTTCGCCTTGAGCTCGACGATCGCGAGCTTGGGCGGGATGATGAAGCGGTTCTCGGCGTCGGCGGCAAAGTGGAAGTCGCGGTCCCGGCCGTGGACCTTGTGATCGATCGTGACGCGCAACCCCAGGTCGGCGTCGCGCCCGATGAAAGCCTCGCGCAGGTACGCGGTGGTGACGAGGGGGCGCAGGTCGAGGTTGCCGACCAGGGTCGTCACCTCGTTGGCGAAGGCCCGGCAACTTGGATCCAGCTCAATCTCTTCGCGCTCGTCCAGCCAGCGCCGAGCGTCCGCGTACGGCATCTCGACGCGCCGTTTCTGGGTGACGCGGTTCACCCGCTGCTTGATCTCGACCTGCACGGGAGTGTCGTCGCCGCAGTCCGCGGGATCGCCGTACAGACGGATCCGCAGTTTTCGCCGGAACTTCAGCCCCTCGATCTTCTCCCAATAGAAGCGCAGGTTCGCAGTGTCGTAGTACAGCGACGTGACGGGGTAGCCGCCGGTGGGAGAGTACGGATCGGAGTCCATCCGCGCGGCCAGCTCGGCGCGCAACTCGGGGACCCGCAGCTCGTCGACGAGGTATTTGATCTCGTAGCGGTTGAAGGAGTGCAGCCGGCTGGCCGTCTGCTGGAAGCCCATGGACGAGAGCGCGCTGGGCTCCCCGGTTTTCTCGGTGGGGGCGGAACGCGCTCGAAACTGTTGCCAAAAACCCAATGGCCTGGCCTTTCCTCGGTGAACGGGAGGTGTACGTCTCCAGTACAGCGGGGGAACATGGCAGCCAGGTCCGCCTAGGCTGGGAGTTTGCTGGCAATCAGGGCGCGTCGCGGCGCGGCAGAAGCACTCGGAACGTCGCGCCGGCGCCCAGCCGCACCTGGGCCGTGCTGCCGCTCTCCGCCGCGACGCTGCCGCCATGTGCTTCGACGATGCCGGCGACGATGGACAGCCCCAACCCGTTGCCGCCCGAGGTGCTGGTGCGTGAGGAGTCCGCTCGGTAGAAGCGCTCGAAGATCGATTCCAGGTCCTCGGCTGCGAGGCCAGGTCCGTTGTCCGCGACCTCGAGCACCGCGGAGTCGCCCCGCGTGCCCACTCGAACCGTGATCGTCGAGTTGTCGGGAGTGTGGGTGAGGGCATTGTCGACGAGGTTGCCGAGCACCTGGCGCAGGCGGGCGTCGTCCCCGGTCACCACGACGCCGTCTGTCCCCGGGAACAGCTCGAGCCGGGTCTCGCGCTCGGGGGCCACCGCGCGCGCGTCGTGCACGGCGTCGGCAGCGAGCACAACGAGGTCGACGGGCTCTTGTGCGTGGGGTCGGCGCTCGTCTAGTCGTGCGAGAGCGAGCAGGTCCTCCACCAGGGCGCCCATGCGCCGGGACTCGCTCTCGATCCGCGCCATCAGCCGGTCCATATCCGTGCTCGCACCCTGCCGGTAGAGCTCGGCGAACCCGCGGATCGTGGTGATGGGGGTGCGTAGGTCGTGGCTGGCGTCGGCGATGAATCGCCGCATCTTCCGCTCGGAGGCTGCGGTCGCCGCGAACGCGTCCTGGATTTGCGACAACATCGAGTTCACTGCGATCGCAAGCGCACCGACCTCCGTCCGCGGGTCGGATTCTGGCACGCGTCGGGACAAGTCGCCCTCAGCGATCGCGGCCGTCGTGCGCTCGACCTCCCGAAGCCCGCGCAGGCTCTGCCGCACCGTCAGGTAGGCGGCTCCGGCGAGGAGGGCCAACACCACCAGGCCGGTCCAGATCTGCAACCCGGCGAGCCGGCGGACCACCGCGTCGTTCGCGGTCAGCGGGGTGGCGATGGTCAGCGTCTCGCCGCGCGGCGTCGTGAACCGCAGTGCGCGCCAGCGCACCCCGGTGCCCTCCGTCGCGGGGACTGTGGTGGGCGTGCCCATCCCCATGCCTGCCAGATCGGGGCTGGTGGACTCGTCGTTGAATAGGGCGAGGGTCTCGCCGTCCGCCGCCTGCACGTGGACATAGAACCAGCTCGGCGGGCGTTCCGGGCCTGGAGGGCTGGCACCCGGGGGCAGCTGGCCCGGGGGCAGCTCGCCCAGCGGCCGCGCCCAGCCCTTCTCCGCGTCCAACAGCGACTGGTCGGTCCGCGCGAGCATCGAGTCCGCCAGGGCCCTGGTCACCACCACGCCGGAGACCACGAGCGCCGCCGCGGACAACAACACGGCGAGCCCCACCAGGCGCACTCGCAGCGGCGTGCGGCGGGCGACCTGGACGATCCTGGAGACGCGCGTGCTCTCTTTTCTCACGCCCGCGGCTCGCGCAGGACGTACCCGACACCCCGGATGGTGTGGATCAACGGCCGCTCGCCATTGTCGACCTTGCGCCGCAGATATGAGACGTAGGACTCGACCACGCCCACCTCGCCGCCAAAATCGTAGTTCCACACGTGGTCGAGGATGCGCGGCTTCGAGAGCACCGTGCCAGCGTTGATCATGAGATACCGCAGCAGCGTGAACTCGGTGGGGGACAAGGACACCGGCACCCCTGCTTTTGTCACATCGCGGGTCTCGTCATCGAGCTCGAGATCGGCGAAGCGGATCCGGGCGCTGCGCTCGGCCCCGGCGGCCCGACCCGCGCGGCGCAGGATGGTGCGCAGCCGGGCGATCACCTCCTCGAGGCTGAACGGCTTGGTGACGTAGTCGTCCGCGCCGAGGCTGAGCCCGGTGACTTTGTCCGCCACCGCGTCACGCGCGGTGAGGAACAAGACCGGCGCGTCGCACCCGTCGGCACGCAGCCGCTTGAGCAGCCCCATCCCGTCCATGCCGGGCATCATCACGTCGAGGATCAACGCATCGGGGCGGAATGTCCGGGCGCGGTCGAGGCCCTCCGCCCCGGTGCGCGCCGTCGCCACTTCGAAACCTTGGAAGCGCAGGGACACCGAGAGCAACTCCAGAATGTTCTCCTCGTCGTCGACTAGGAGGATCCGGGCTTCGGGAACGGCAGCGATTGAGGTCACGCCCGACAATATGTCGCACCTTTCTGACAACTCGTGGTTAGTTTCCTGGCAGTCTCCTGTGAGCCCGCGCGGAGAGCTGGGCGGGAACACGGCCCGCATCGGCTACAGCGTGAGTCCGAGCCGCCACCACCAAGATGAGGTCAGGCTGCGATGATGACCAGGTGAACTCAACGCTATGGATTGTCATCGCCGTAGTCGCCGTCCTGCTCGTCGCCGCGGTCATCGCCGGCACCGTGCTGTACCGGCGTCGCCAGATCAGCCTCACGGGCACTGCCGAGCCGCAGCAGGTGGGGGAGAAGAAGGACGCGCCAGGCGGGTATCAGACCGGCAGCGGGTTCAACTTCAGTGAGGGCGAGGGAGCTCCCACACCCGCAGCGGAAGCGCCCGCTGCCCCGAAGCACGAGGCGCCTGAGACTGAGGCCCCGCAGGTCCAGGTCCCGCCGCATGCCCCGAAGCACGAAGCCCCGATCACTCCCGAGGTTGTCGATCCTGAGGTAGTCGAGCCGGCGCCCGTGGAGAAGGCTCCCGAGGCCCCGCTGGTTGTCGCCCCGGAGACCGTCGAACCTGCGATCGTCGCAGAGCCCGAGGCCATCGAGCCCGCCGCACCCGTCGAGCCCGCTGCTCCCAAGCTCGACGAGATCGCGCCCACCGAGGGCCGCCTGGATCGCCTCCGTGGCCGGCTCTCGCGCTCGCAGTCGGCTGTCGGCAAGTCCCTGCTGGGCCTGCTCGGCGGCGGCGACCTCGACGAGGACTCGTGGGAGGAGGTCGAGGACACGCTGATCATGGCGGACATCGGCACCGCCACCACGACGAAGGTCGTCGCGATTCTGCGTGAGCAGATGGCCACTCGCGCCGTGCGCACCGAGGCGGACGCCCGCGCGCTGCTGCGCGAGGTCCTGGTCGCGGAATTGCAGACCGACCAGACCCGGTCGATCCGCGCGCTCCCGCACGCCGGCAGCCCCGCGGTGCTGCTGGTCGTCGGCGTCAATGGCACCGGCAAGACCACCACCACCGGCAAGCTGGCCCGCGTGCTCGTTGCGGACGGCCGCCGCATCCTGCTCGGCGCGGCGGACACCTTCCGCGCTGCCGCGGCCGATCAGTTGCAGACGTGGGGCGACCGCGTCGGGGCGGACATCGTGCGCGGCAAGGAGGGCGGGGACCCGGCCGCGATCGCATTCGACGCCGTCGCCAAGGGCACCGAGCTCGGCGTGGACGCGGTCCTGATCGACACCGCCGGCCGCCTGCACACCAAGACCGGACTGATGGACGAGCTCGGCAAGGTCAAGCGCGTCATCGAGAAGAAGACCCCGGTGGACGAGGTGCTGCTGGTGCTCGACGCGACAGTCGGGCAGAACGGCCTCACCCAGGCCCGCGTGTTCGCCGAGGTCGTGGATATCACCGGCGTCGTGATCACCAAGCTCGACGGCACGGCCAAGGGCGGCATCGTCTTCCAGGTGCAGAACGAGCTGGGCGTGCCAGTCAAGCTCGTCGGCCTGGGTGAGGGCCCCGACGACCTCGCGCCATTCGAGCCCGGCGCGTTCGTGGATGCGCTGCTCGGCTAAACCTCCAGATCGCAGCCAGGCGAACCCGGCCCGGGGCAACCCAGGCCGGGTTCGCCATTTCCGGTCAGCGCGGGAGCGGTCGCCGAACGAGGCGAAGTTGCGCGGTTCGTCGACGAATTGGCGCAACTTCGTCCAGTTCGAGGAGCTCCACAGGGAGAACATGTGCGGGCAGGGGTGTGAGGGGAAGTTCACCCGGCCGTAACACCGTGCTGGTTTTTGTTTCGTAATCGCAACACTGCGCGCCAGCTGGTGAAACGCGAGTCCCGCAAGATTTCCACCAAGAGCGGGGAAAGTGGTTCCCCGCTGGTGGGAGGTGTGGCGGTGAGCCAACTTGTGACAGCGGCGGAGCAATTTCCGGTGATGGGGGTGCCAGACACCGGGGACACGGCGTGGGTGCTCATCAGCGCGGCCTTGGTGATGCTGATGACGCCCGGGCTGGCGTTCTTCTACGGCGGCATGGTCCGCGCGAAGAGCGTGCTCAACATGATCATGATGAGCATCAGCGCGCTCGGTGTCGTCGGCATCTTGTGGGTGGTCTTCGGCTACTCGATGGTCTTCGGCAACGACCGTGGCGGGTTGATCGGCGACCCCACAGAGTTCTTCGGCCTGGGGAGCCTGCTCAGCGGTGCCAGCACCACGGAGATCCCGCTGGTGGGCACGGTGCCGGCGCTGGCGTTCGTCGCGTTCCAGATGATGTTCGCCGCCATCGCGGTGGCGCTGATCTCCGGGGCTGTGGCGGACCGGATGCGCTTCGGTCCGTGGCTGCTGTTCGCGGGGGTGTGGGCGACGCTGGTGTACTTCCCCGTGGCGCACTGGGTGTTCTCCGCGGACGGCGTGGCGAGTGAGACGGGCGGCTGGATCATCAGCAAGCTCCACGCGATCGACTTCGCCGGGGGCACCGCGGTGCACATCAACGCGGGCGCTGCGGCGCTGGTCCTGGCGCTGATGCTGGGCACCCGCCACGGCTGGCGCAAGGAGCCGATGCGCCCGCACAACGTGACGCTGGTGATGCTCGGCGCGGCGCTGCTGTGGTTCGGCTGGATCGGCTTCAACGCGGGCTCCGCGCTCGGGGCGAACGGTGTGGCGGCGACTGCGCTCGTGACCACCATGGTCGCGGCCTGTGCGGCGATGCTGGCCTGGCTGCTGGTGGAGCGTCTCCGCGACGGTCACTCCACGAGCCTGGGTGCGGCGTCGGGCGTGGTCGCCGGCCTGGTGGGCATCACCCCGGCCTGTTCCTCGGTGGATGTGTGGGGGGCGCTGGCGATCGGCGTCGCGGCGGGCGTGGCCTGCGCGTTGGCCGTCGGGCTCAAATTCCGCTTCGGCTACGACGACTCCCTCGACGTGGTGGGCGTGCACCTGGTCGGCGGCATGGTCGGCACCCTGCTGATCGGTCTCGTCGCGACGAAGAACGCGCCGGCGGGGGTCGACGGGCTGTTCTACGGCGGCGGACTCGAACAGATGTGGCGCCAGGCGGTCGGCGCTGGCGCGGTCCTGGCGTACTCGCTGGTGGCCACGGCATTGATCGTCGCCGTGCTCAAGACGGTCATGCGACTGCGCATCGCCACCGAGCACGAGGTGGCTGGCATCGATGCCACCCAGCACGCGGAGACCGCCTATGACTTCGGCCGAGCCATGATCGACTCCGTGCGCGCGCCGATGCTGGCCCCACAGGGCAAGATCGAGCACGACCGAGTGGGAGGCGGGCGCGTGTCAGCGGGCGCCTCCGCAGCCGCCCGGCAGGCAGATTCCAGAGGGACCGAAGTGAGGGAGACGCTGTGAAACTGGTGACCGCAATCATCCGGCCGGTGATGCTGACCAACGCCAAGACCGGCCTCGAGCAGTGCGGAGTCCGCGGCATGACCGTGACAGAAGTCCGCGGGCACGGCCGCCAGAAGGGCCACACGGAGGTGTACCGGGGCGCGGAGTACGCGGTGGACCTGCTGACCAAGCTCAAGATAGAGGTGCTGGTCGACGACGAGATGCTGGACGAGGTGATCGACGCGCTGGTGCGATCCGTGCGCTCCGGGGACGGCGGGGAGGGACGCGTCGGGGACGGCAAGGTGTGGGTCACCGCGGTCGAGTCCGTGGTGCGGGTCCGCACGGGGGAGCAGGGCAGAGAGGCGCTGTGAGGGCGAGTCGCTAGGCTGTCGTCAATACAGTTGTGCCGCGACCGGCCAGCTGACTGACACACAGATACCGAACGGGAGCGCAATCGGTGTTCGAATCCCTCTCCGACAGGCTGGCCTCTTCCCTCAAAGACTTGCGAGGGAAGGGCCGGCTGTCACCTGCCGACATCGACGCGACGTGCCGTGAGATCCGGCTCGCGCTGCTCGAGGCGGACGTCGCGCTCCCCGTGGTGCGCGGGTTTGTCGCCAAGGTCAAGGACCGCGCCAAGGGCGCGGAGGTCTCCGGGGCGCTGAACCCGGCGCAGCAGGTCGTCAAGATCGTCAACGAGGAGCTCGTCGGCATCCTCGGCGGGGAGACCCGACGGCTGACGTTCGCCAAGAACCCGCCCACCGTGATCATGCTCGCGGGCCTGCAGGGCGCCGGTAAGACGACGCTCGCCGGCAAGCTCTCCCTCTGGCTCAAGGGCCAGGGACACACCCCGATGCTGGTGGCATGCGACCTGCAACGCCCCAACGCCGTCACGCAGCTCCAGGTCGTCGGCGGCCAGGCCGGCGTCCCCGTCTACGCGCCGCACCCCGGGGCCAGCGGCGAGGGCGACGCGGCGGGTGCAGGTGCCGGAGACCCGGTCGCCGTGGCGCGCGCGGGCGTGGCGGAGGCCCGGGCCAAGCAGCACGACATCGTGATCATCGACACCGCCGGCCGCCTTGGCGTCGACGAGGTCCTGATGCAGCAGGCCGCGGACATCCGCGACGCGACGCAGCCTGACGAGGTGCTGTTCGTCCTCGACTCGATGATCGGCCAAGACGCGGTCTCCACCGCCGAGGCGTTCCGCGCGGGCGTCGGCTTCACCGGCGTGGTCCTGACCAAGCTCGACGGCGACGCCCGCGGCGGCGCGGCGCTGAGCGTGCGTGAGATCACCGGCCAGCCGATCATGTTCGCGTCCACCGGCGAGAAGCTGGACGAGTTCGACGTCTTCCACCCCGACCGCATGGCCAGCCGCATCCTCGGCATGGGCGACCTGCTCAGCCTCATCGAGCAGGCCGAGACGCACTTCGACGCGTCCCAGGCGGAGGCCACCGCCGCCAAGCTCACCAGCGGCGAGCTCACCCTGGACGACTTCCTCGAGCAGATGATGGCCATCCGCAAGATGGGCCCCATCGCCAACCTCATCGGCATGCTCCCCGGCGCCGGCCAGATGAAGGAGCAGCTCGGCCAGATCGACGATAAGCAGCTCGACCGCGTGCAGGCCATCATCCGCGGCATGACGCCCGCCGAGCGCGAGAACCCCAAGATCATCAACGGCTCGCGCCGCGCGCGCATCGCCGGCGGCTCCGGCGTCACCGTCACTGAGGTCAACCAGCTGGTAGACCGCTTCTTCGACGCCCGCAAGATGATGTCCGCGATGGCGGGCCGCATGGGCATGCCCGGTGGCCGCAAGAACGTCAAGGGCAAGAAGGGCAAGAAGGGGAAGAAGGGCGGCCGCGGCCCCACGCCCCCGAAGATGAAGGGCGGCTTCCCCGGCGGGATGCCGGGCGGCTTCCCTGGCATGGGCGGCATGCCGGACCTGTCCAACATGCCCCCCGGGCTCGACCAGCTGCCCCCCGGTTTAGAGGGCATGGACCTGTCCAAGCTGAAGCTGCCCGGCCAGAAGTAGCGCTGTGGGAGATAGCGCTGTGGGAGATACAGGGGCTTGGCGGATTCGCGGCCGCGCCCTCCCCGGCGGCGAGCCGTGTGACTGGTTCGTGCGCGACGGGCTTCTCACCGCAGAGCCCGTCGCCGGCGCCGTGGACCTGCTGCCAGTAGATTCTCCGGCCGGGGACTCGTGGATCCTGCCGGGTCTGGTCGACGCGCACTGCCACGTCGGCGTCGGGCGCGGCAGCGTCGGCACCGATATCAACACAGCCACTGCGCAAGCGGTGGCCGAGCGCGACGCAGGCGTCCTGCTGCTGCGCGACGCGGGCGTGCCCGTCGACACCCGCGCGCTCGACCAGGTCCCGGGCCTGCCCCGGATCATTCGCGCCGGCCAGCATCTGGCGTTGCCCAAGCGGTACATGCCAGCGCTGGGGCTCCACCTGAACGATGAGTCCGAGCTGCCCGACGCGGTGGCCGCGCAAGCCCGTGCCGGCGACGGCTGGGTCAAGTTGGTGGGGGACTGGATCGACCGCGGCGTCGGCGACCTCGCCCCGCTGTGGAGCCCGAAGGTGCTCAAGGAGGCCATCGGCCGGGCGCACGATGAGGGCGCGCGCGTCACCGCGCACGTATTCGGCTTCGATGCGCTGCCGGGCCTGCTCGACGCGGGCATCGACTGCATCGAGCACGGTGCCGGGCTGGACGCCGAGCTGATCGCACAGATGAGATCCCAGGGCACAGCACTGGTGCCGACCATCATCAATATCGCCAGCTTCCCGGGAATTGCCGACGGCGCCGGCCGTTACCCCGTGTACGCCGCGCACATGCGGGCGCTGCACGCGCGCAACCCCGAGATGCTCGCGATGGCCATCGACGCCGGCCTAGACCTATACGCCGGCACCGACGCAGGCGGATTCATCGACCACGGCCGCGTCGTCGACGAGATCGAGGCCCTCTCAGCCGCGGGACTGGGCAACGAGCGGGCCCTCGCGGCCGGCTCCTGGGCCGCGCGCCGCTGGCTGACCGGGCAGGACGGCCTCGTAGAGGGCGCCCGCGCAGACCTCGTGGCCTATGCCTCGGACCCGCGGGTGGACCTGAACGTGCTGCGTTCGCCGTCGCACATCCTGCTCGGCGGGTCGCTCGTCGGCAGGTGAATCGACTGCCGTTTTCGCGCTGGGCCGTTGGTCTGGCAGAATGGCGGATTGTCGTCGCATCCGGTTCCGTACCGCGCGGCGGTCACAAGAACGAGGCAAAACCGGGCACCCGAATCGCGGGCGTCGCTGAATTGCACGTGACACCAAGGAGAACACAGCTGTGGCTGTCAAGATCAAGCTCACGCGTCTCGGCAAGATTCGCAACCCCCAGTACCGCATCACCGTCCAGGATGCCCGCACCCGCAGCAAGGGCCGCGCGATCGAGACGATCGGCCGCTACCACCCCAAGGAAGAGCCTTCCCTGATCGTGGTCGACTCCGAGCGTGCGCAGTACTGGCTGGGTGTTGGCGCGCAGCCGACCGACCCGGTCCTGGCGCTGCTGAAGATCACCGGTGACTGGCAGAAGTTCAAGGGCCTCGAGGGCGCCGAGGGCACCCTGAAGTTCAAGGCCGAGAAGACCTCGAAGCTGGAGCTGTTCAACGCCGCCCTCGCGCAGGCCGAGAACGAGCCCAAGGCCGAGGCCATCACGCCCAAGAAGAAGGCCGCCAAGAAGGAAGAGGCTGCCGCTGAGTCTGAGGTTAAGGCTGACGCTGCAGTCGCGGCGGAGTCGACCGAGGCAGAAGCCACCGACAAGTGAACAGCGACCTCGTAGCTGACGCCGTCGAGCAGTTGGTTCGCGGCATCGTCGCGAACCCCGATGACGTGCAGGTCGACCTGGTGGACAACCGCCGAGGCCGCACCATCGAGGTCCATGTGAACCCGGACGACCTCGGCAAGGTCATTGGCCGTAACGGTCGGACCGCGACTGCGCTGCGCACTGTCGTCTCCGGTATCGGTGGCCGCGGCATTCGCGTCGACGTGGTGGACACCGACCGCTAGAGATCGTCAGTCTGCCGCCGTTCGCCATCGTGGGGCCAGCCCGCTCGAGTACCAGGAGAATTCTGACATGGAACTTGTTGTGGGCCGCGTGGCCAAGTCCCACGGTGTGCGGGGCGAGCTCGCTGTCGACGTGCGTACCGACGCGCCGGAGATCCGGTTTGCCGAGGGCGCGATCTTGCAGGGCCGCAAGCCTCGCGAGAAGAAGCTGCATAGTTACACGGTGGAAGCCGTCCGGGAGCACTCCGGGCGGCTTCTGCTGCGTCTGGTCGGCGTTGACGGCCGCGAGGCAGCCGATGCCCTGCGCGGGACGCTGTTCGTCATCGACTCCGCCGACGTGGAGCCGTCCGAGGACCCGGACGAGTATTACGACCACGAGCTCGAGGGCCTCGACGTGCGCCTGCCCGACGGCACCATCTTCGGCAAGGTCCGCGAGGTGCTGCACACCCTCGGCGGCGAGCTCCTCGCCGTGCGCCCCGCCGGTGAGGGCCCCGAGATCTTGGTGCCGTTCGTCAACGCCATCGTCACCACCATCTCCACCGCCGACGGTGTCATCGACATCGACCCGCCCGTGGGGCTGCTGAACCTGGCCGACGCCGAGACCGACACCCCGCCCCAGGCGTAGTAGGAGTAGCTCGTGCGCCTCGACGTCCTCACCATTTTCCCCGAATACCTCGAGCCGCTGCGCACCGCGCTGCTCGGCCGCGCCATCGAGCGCGAGCTCATCGCCGTGGGCGTGCATGACCTGCGCGCCTGGACCCACGACGTGCACAAGGCCGTCGACGACTCCCCGTACGGCGGCGGCCCCGGCATGGTCATGAAGCCCGACGTGTGGGGCCCAGCCCTCGACGAGGTCTGCCCGGACGACGCGCTGCTGATCGTCCCGACCCCCGCCGGCCGTCCCTTCACCCAGGAGACCGCCCACCGCTGGGCCGCTGAGAAGCACCTCGTGTTCGCCTGCGGGCGCTATGAGGGGATCGACCAGCGGGTGTTCGACGACGCCGCCAAGCGCGTGCGCGTCGAGGAGGTCTCCATCGGCGACTACGTGCTGATCGGCGGCGAGGTCGCCGTGCTCGCCATGGTCGAGGCCGTTGTGCGGCTGATGCCCGGAGTGCTCGGCAACGCCCGCTCACACCAGGAGGACTCGTTCTCCGACGGGCTCCTCGAGGGCCCCAGCTACACCCGCCCCGCCAGCTGGCGGGGTCTCGACGTGCCGCCTGTGCTGCTCTCCGGAGACCACGCGAAGGTCGACCGGTGGCGGCGTGCGCAGTCCCTTGAGCGCACCCTGGCCCGCCGCCCCGAGCTGTTGGATTCGGTGGAGCTCACCGCCGCCGAGCGAGCTCTCGTCGAGCGTCCGGCGTCCTCCTAAAACATTCTGAAAGCAATTGAACCGCAACTGATCTCAGTGAAGGTGGCCTCATCGTGAGCAAGGACATGACCGGGCAGATGGCGGCGGGCGCACTCGCCTCTGTGAACGCCAGGATCGCCGCGGAACTACAGGTCCGCGAGTCGCAGGTGGCGGCCGCCGTCGACCTGCTCGACGGCGGCGCGACGGTCCCGTTTATCGCGCGCTACCGCAAGGAGGTCACCGGCGGGCTCGACGACGAGCAGCTACGCACCCTCGAGGAGCGGCTGCGGTACCTGCGCGAGCTCGACGAGCGTCGCGTCGCGATCCTCGAGTCCATCGACTCGCAGGGCAAGCTCACCGATGCGCTGCGCACCTCGCTGCTGGCGGCGGAGACCAAGTCCCGTCTCGAGGACATCTACCTGCCGTATAAGACGAAGCGGCGCACCAAGGCGCAGATCGCGCGTGAGGCCGGGCTGGCCCCCCTCGCAGAGCAGCTACTCGGGAATCCCGACACCGATCCGGTCGCGGCCGCGGCGGGCTATATTGACGCTGCTCGAGTTGACGGGGGCGAAGGCGTCGCCGACGCCGTAGCCGCCCTGGAGGGTGCCCGGTCGATCCTCGTCGAGACGTTCGCCGAGGACGCCGACCTGGTAGGGGACCTGCGCGAGACCATGTGGCGGCGTGGCCGGCTCGTCACGGCCGTGCGCGAGGGCAAGGAGGCCGAGGGCGCGAAGTTCTCCGACTACTTCGAGTTCTCCGAGCGCTTCGCCACCGTGCCCTCGCACCGGATCCTCGCGGTGTTCCGCGGCGAGAAGGAGGAGATCCTCCGGACGACGATCGACCCCGAGCCCGGCGAGGTGGACACCACCATCCCCTCGGACTATGAGAACGCCATCGCCGCCCGCTTCGGCGTCGCCGACCGAGGCCGGGCCGCCGACAAGTGGCTCAAGGACACCGTCCGCTGGGCCTGGCGCACCAAGCTGCTGCTGAGCCTGGGCATCGACATCCGCCTGCGCCTGCGCCAGTCCGCGGAGGACGACGCCGTCACCGTGTTCGCCCGCAACCTCAAGGACCTGCTCCTGGCCGCGCCCGCCGGCGAGCACGCCACGATGGGCCTGGATCCGGGTTTCCGCAGCGGTGTGAAGGTCGCCGTGGTCGACGCCACCGGCAAAGTCCTCGACACCGCCGTGATCTACCCGCACCCGCCGCAGCGCCAGCACGACCAGGCCCTCGCGACCCTCGGCGCGCTGGCCCAGCGCCACCAGGTCGGACTGATCGCCATCGGCAACGGCACCGCCTCGCGGGAGACCGACGCCCTGGCCGCCGACCTCCTCAAGGCCATCACGGCCGGGGGCGCCAAGGCGCCGGTGAAGGTCGTGGTCTCTGAGGCCGGCGCGTCCGTGTACTCCGCCTCCGCGTACGCCACTCGCGAGCTGCCGGACATGGACGTCTCACTTCGCGGCGCGGTCTCCATCGCCCGCCGGCTCCAGGACCCACTGGCCGAGCTGGTCAAGATCGACCCGAAGTCCATCGGTGTCGGCCAGTACCAGCACGACATCTCCGAGGCCAAGCTCGCCCGCAGCCTCGAGGCGGTCGTCGAGGACGCGGTGAACGCCGTCGGCGTGGACGTCAATCGGGCGTCGGTGCCGCTGTTGCAGCGCGTGTCCGGGATCGCGACCACGCTCGCCGAGAACATCGTCGCGCACCGTGAGGCCAACGGCCCGTTCCGCACGCGGCGCAAGCTCCTTGACGTCGCCCGCCTGGGGCCGAAGGCCTACGAGCAGTGCGCCGGCTTCCTGCGCGTGAGCGGCGGTAGCGATCCACTGGACGCGTCCGCGGTGCACCCCGAGGCCTATCCCGTGGTGCGGCGCATCCTCGCGGACACTGGGGGAGACCTCGCCAAGCTCGTCGGCAACACCAATATCCTGCACGGGCTGCGCCCTGAGGCCTATGCGGACGAGCGCTTCGGCATTCCGACCATCACCGACATCCTGCGTGAGCTCGAGAAGCCCGGCCGCGACCCCCGCCCGGAGTTCGAGACCGCCACCTTCGCCGTCGGCGTCGAGAAGGTCTCCCACCTGCGCCCCGGCATGGTCCTCGAGGGTGTGGTGACGAACGTCGCGGCGTTCGGCGCGTTCGTCGACGTCGGCGTGCACCAGGACGGCCTCGTCCACGTCTCGGCGATGTCGAACACCTTCGTCTCCGATCCGCATGACGTCGTCAGCTCCGGCCAGGTCGTCCGCGTCAAGGTGATGGAGGTGGACCTCGAGCGCGGGCGGATCGGGCTGAGCTTGCGCCTGGACGACGAGCCCGGCAAGCCCGCGCCGAAGCAGTCCGGCGGCCGGCCTGGTGGCGGTCGCCCCGCTGGCGGCAGACCGTCGGGTGGCAAGCCATCAGGTGGCAAGCCGGCGGCCGCGAAGCAGGCGGGCAACCGCCCGGCGGCCGGCGGCTCCATGGCAGACGCGCTGCGCAAGGCCGGTTTCAACTGATTTCCGCCGAGTTCGCGGTAAGCTTCCTGATCTGGCACAATGGCCGGGTTGCCTGAAGCTAGGCGCACTACACATACGGAGCATGAACCGGTCGAGCCCTTGTGGGTCGCCAGGGTCCTCTGCTCACGCAACATCCCAAGGATGGATAGACAATGCAGACCCTGGATTTCCTGGACAAGAAGTCGATTCGCGACGATATCCCCGCCTTCCGCGCGGGTGACACCGTCAACGTGCACGTGAAGGTCATCGAGGGCTCCAAGGAGCGCGTGCAGATCTTCAAGGGCGTCGTTATCCGTCGCCACGGCGGCGGCATTGGCGAGACCTTCACGGTCCGCAAGGTCTCCTTCGGCGTCGGCGTGGAGCGCACCTTCCCGGTGAACAGCCCCAACATCGAGAAGCTTGAGGTCCTCAGCCGCGGCAAGGTGCGTCGCGCCAAGCTGTACTACCTGCGCGATCTGCACGGTAAGGCTGCCAAGATCAAGGAAAAGCGCTGAGCGCATCCCGGACTATCCGGCAAAGTCGACTAGCCTGAGCAAGTGACAGACTCAACGACACAGCCGACCGGACCCGAGCCCGAAGATGGGCGAGACGGCCATCCGCAGCACAGTCGTGCTGCGGATGGCTCGTATCCGGGTGCCGAACCGGCTCACGAGGACCCGACAGCACGTCCGGCCGAGGGCACCCATTCGTCCCACGACGCCGCTACTGAACCGGCTCCAGATCGGATGACGCGCGCGCAGCGCCGTCGGGCCGAGGCTGGGGACGACGAGCCGTCGGGGAAGAAGAAGAAAAAGGGCGGCCTCCTCAAGGAGATCGGCATCCTCGTCGTCGTGGCGCTGGTGCTGAGCGTGGTGCTGCAGACCTTCATCGCCCGCGTGTACTTGATCCCCTCGCAGTCGATGGAGCCCACGCTGCACGGTTGCGCAGGCTGCACCGGCGATCGCATCGTGGTGGACAAGCTGACCTATCGGTTCTCCGATCCTGAGCCCGGCGACGTGGTCGTCTTCCGCGGTCCGGATTCCTGGGATAAGGAGTTCACCTCCAACCGCTCGTCGAACACGATCGTCCGCGGTTTCCAAGAGGTCGGCTCCTTCGTGGGCCTGGTGGCGCCGGATGAGAACGACCTCGTCAAGCGCATCATCGCCAAGGGCGGGCAGACCGTGCAGTGCCTGCCGGGCGACGCCGGCGTCACCGTCGACGGCAAGGTGCTCGACGAGCCCTATCTGATGACTCCGCCGAGCCCGCTGCCCGGCGCGAACACCGCGTGCCAGGGCCGCAACTTCGGGCCGATCACCGTGCCCGAGGGCAACGTGTGGGTCATGGGTGACAACCGCACCGACTCCGCGGACTCGCGCTATCACATCGGCGATGAACTGCAGGGCACCGTGCCCGAGGCCAACATCATCGGCAAGGCCCGATGGATTGTGCTGCCGTTCAGCCGAATCGGCTCGATCTCCTCGTTCAACCCGCAGAACTAAGCGCTTCTCATGGCAGGTAGTTGGCCGCCTCGCGCGGTGATCCGAGGCTCCACGGGGTTGCGGGCCATGGAGGGCGCGCTGTACCGACGCGGCCTCGGCCCTGTCGCCGGGGTGGACGAGGCCGGACGGGGCGCCTGTGCGGGACCGCTTGTCGTCGCCGCCTGTGTGTTGGGCGAGCGCCCGCATAAGGCACTGGCCGGTCTCGACGACTCCAAGCGGCTCACCGTCGGGGCCCGCGAGCGGCTCTACCCTCTGATCCTCCGTCATGCCTTGGCCCACGCGGTGATCTCGATCCCCGCCGACGAGGTGGACAAGCTAGGTGTGCATGTCGCCAACATCGAGGGCATGCGCCGGGCCGTCGCCGCACTGCCGACCTCGCCGGGTTACGTGCTCACCGACGGCTTCCGTGTGGAGGGTCTCGCGACGGCGTCGCTCTCGGTGATCGGGGGCGACGCGAACTCCGCCTGCATCGCCGCCGCGAGCGTGCTCGCGAAGGTCTCTCGCGACGCCGTGATGGCGGAGATGGACGCTTTGGTCCCCGGCTACGGATTTGCCGGGCACAAGGGGTATTCGACGGCGGTGCACACGGCCGCGCTCCGAGAACTTGGGCCCAGTCTGGAGCATCGGTTCTCCTACTCGAACGTGGCGGCGGCCGCGGAATCGGTGGGCATGCCGCTGCCAATTGGACGGGGCCGGCCGGCACGTGTGTCCTGACCGGGGATGCAGGGCAAGGCCGCGCATCGTGCGCGGCTAAGCTGATGGGCATGACTATGGGAGGAGTTCGGAACAGATGAGTGCCGAGGATCTCGAGAAGTATGAAACCGAGATGGAGCTCTCGCTGTACCGGGAGTACAGGGACATCGTCGGGCAGTTCACCTATGTGGTGGAGACCGAGCGGCGTTTCTATCTGGCGAACTCGGTGGAGTTGCTGCCACGCAATGCGGATGGCGAGGTGTACTTCGAACTTCGGATGGCGGACGCCTGGGTGTGGGACATGTACCGCCCGGCGCGCTTTGTGAAGAATGTTCGGGTGCTGACGTTCAAGGACGTCAATATCGAGGAGTTGGAGAAGTCCGAGCTGGGCGTTCCCGAGAACGGGCCGTTCGGCCGCTAGCTGTAGTGCCGAGACGCGCCACCGAGAAATTCGGTGGCGCGTTTTGTCATCTTGCGAGGGTGATAGTGGTGTTCGCGGCCCTACGCTAGGCGGGCAGACATGGCCCTTTGGCCTGAATATCCGGGCGCGTCGTGCCCTGGACGCCCGTACGAGGTGAGCGTCCGCACCCGGGCCGGAACCCGAATTGGATCTCTGCAGGTCCGGGCGACGGATGCTCGTTGGCGAGCGGGCAGATCGGGGAGTTTCGGCGAGCTGCGCACGGCGTGTCCTCCCGTTCGTGCCGCGCTGCCTGTCCCCATCCACAGCGCTGTGTGGGGCGGGGGGCTAGCACGACGCTCTGACACAACAGAGAGAAAATTCCTCGGAAGCCGCATGTTATCCACATTCACGGCCCCCTCCACAGGCACCGGAATTATGGCGGTATTCCGGTGATCTCCGGCCATCCGCTCCACCACGATGGGCCCCAGCAGATCGGTCCGCTGTGGGCCGCCGGGGCGAGGGGGAGACGAGATGGCTGGCGCGAGCGGGTCTACGGGGCAAGAGAGGGCACGGGCGGAGGCGCAGTCCGACGCTGTGGCGTTGGGTGTGCGGGGCGAGCGATTGGCGGCTGCCTACCTCGAAGGGCAGGGGTGGACGGTGCTGGATCGCAACTGGCGCTGTCGGAACGGCGAGCTGGACCTGGTGGCGATGGACGGGGACGAGATCGTCTTTGTGGAGGTCAAGACCCGCAGGGGCACGGGATTTGGGATGCCGGGGGAGGCAGTCACCAATCAGAAGGCTCAGCGGATCCGCCGGCTGGCCAGCCTGTGGCTGACCGCGCGCAGAGAGGTCTGGTCCTACGTGCGCTTCGACGTGATCGGCATCGTCGTGCCGATCACCGGAGACGCCAGCCTCGAGCACTATGAGGGAGCGTTCTGATGGCGCTCGGACACGCGTTCTCTGTTGCCCTCACGGGGTTGAACGGCGAGATAGTCGAGGTGGAGGCGGATCTAGGCAACGGCCTGCCAGGCGTGCACCTGGTGGGGCTGCCGGACACGGCGCTGCAGGAGTCGCGGGACCGGGTGCGCGCGGCGATCTCGAACTGCGGCGAGACCTGGCCCAACCGCAAAGTGACGCTTGCGCTTTCTCCCGCGACATTGCCCAAGGTCGGCTCGGTCTACGACATCGCGCTGGCATCGGCGGTGCTTGACTCCGCGGGCGTGGTTCCGAGCCTGCCCCTGCGCGAGACGGTGCTCATCGGCGAGCTTGCCCTCGACGGGCGGGTGCGAGCAGTGCGCGGGGTGCTGCCCGCGGTGCTCGCCGCGAAGCGGGCGGGCTGGCGACGCGTGGTGGTGCCCGCCTCGATACTGCCGGAGGTCAGCTCCGTCGACGGCATCGAGATACTGGGGGCCTGGCATCTGCGCGACCTGCTCGGCTGGTTGCGCGGCGACGTGGCACTGCTGACCCCGCGGCCGCCACCAGCGCGGGCGAGGACCTTCGGGCCGGACCTGGCGGACGTGGTCGGCCAGGCTGAGGCGCGGCAGGCCCTCGAGATCGCGGCTGCGGGGGCGCACAATCTCATGCTCACCGGCAGCCCCGGCGTGGGGAAGACCCTTCTCGCCTCGCGACTGTCGGGGATTTTGCCGCCGCTGACGACGGCCGAGTCCCTGGAGGTCAGCGCCATCCACTCGTTGGCGGGTCTGCTCACACCGGACCATCCGCTGGTGTGCGAGCCTCCGTTTATCGCCCCGCACCACACGACATCGGCTAGCTCGATGGTCGGCGGCGGGGCTGGGTTCGCCAAGCCGGGGGCGGTGAGCATCGCGCATCGCGGGGTGCTGTTCCTCGACGAATGTGCCGAGTTGCCAGTCCGGGTTCTGGAGGCGCTGCGGACACCGCTGGAGGAGGGCGAGGTTCGCTTGGCCAGGGGGAAGGGCGTGGCGATCTATCCGGCGCGTTTCCAGCTGATCCTGGCCGCCAATCCGTGCCCCTGCGCACCCGCTCGCGATATCGACTGCGTCTGCTCGCCCTCTGTGCGGAGGCGCTATCTTGGCAGGATCTCCGGCCCGTTGCTCGATCGGGTGGACCTGCGGATCACGATGCGTCCGCCGACGTCGGGTGCCTTGACGGCGGACAGCCCGGAGTCCAGCGCGGTGGTCCGGGAACGGGTCGCGATGGCACGGCTCGTCGCGGCCGATCGCTGGGCGGAATGGGGCTGGCGGACCAACGGCGAGATCCCCGGGCCCATGCTGCGGCGCAGATTCGCGCTGGGGCCCAAGGCCCGCCAGCCGGTGGAGGCCGCGCTGCGGCGTGGCCAGATTACGGCGCGCGGCGTGGATCGCTCGCTGCGGGTCGCCTGGACGATCGCGGATTTGGATGGGCGCACGGCGCCGAGTGCGGACGACACCGCCGCCGCGTTGTTCCTGCGGGATCGGGGCGCGGCATGAGCGCGGCAGTGCGTCAGCCTGAGCCGGCCGATGAGGGGTCCCCCGAAGAGCGGCAACTGGCTTGGGCCTACCTGTCCAGAGTCGTGGAGGGCGCGTCTAAACCGCTGGTGGCACTGATCAACGAGGTCGGGCCTGTCATCGCGGCGAGGGTGGTGCGGGAGAACCGGCTCGAGGTTCTCGACAGCAAGACCGTGGCCCGGCGCGAGATCGACCTGGTGGAACAGGACCTCGAGGCGATTGCCCGGATGGGCGGGCGCCTCGTGACGCCCGACAGTCCGGAGTGGCCGGCCTGGAGGTTCAACGCGTTCGCCCTCCTCGACGACGACAACACGATTCACCAGCGGTCGGACTACGCGCCGCCCGTGGCGCTGTGGGTGCGCGGCGAGATGGCGCTCTCGGAACTGGACGATCGGGGCGTCGCGATCGTCGGCACGCGGGCCGCCAGCGGGTACGGCGAGCATGTCACGGCGGAGATCGCCGGCGACCTCGCGGTGGAGGGATACACGGTGGTCTCCGGCGCGGCCTATGGAATCGACGGCAGTGCTCATCGTGCGGCACTTGGCCAGGGCGGCAAGACCGTGGCGGTGCTGGCCTGCGG
The DNA here is from genome assembly GCF_000524475.1 of Tomitella biformata AHU 1821. Lineage (GTDB taxonomy): Bacteria > Actinomycetota > Actinomycetes > Mycobacteriales > Mycobacteriaceae > Tomitella > Tomitella biformata. Next base: position 170,665 of record NZ_BAVQ01000083.1, read on the forward strand.
ACTCGACCGGGTGTACCCCGCGGGGCACGGCAAGTTGCTACAGGCGATCGCCCGGCAGGGCGCGGTGATCAGCGAGTACCCGCCGGGCACGGTGCCCGCGAAGTTCCGGTTCCTCGCGCGAAACCGCCTCGTCGCGGCGTTGACCGACGCGACGCTTGTCGTCGAGGCTGGCTGGCGGAGCGGGGCGCGGAACACCGCGAACTGGGCGGCGGCGCTGGGGCGGCAGGTTCTCGCTGTCCCCGGCCCGGTGACGGCGGCCACCTCCGCGGGCTGCCATCGGATGATCAAAGAGGGGGTTGCCACGCTTGTGACGAATGCCGGGGACGTGATGGAGGCCGCTGGGCCGATCGGGACGCTCGCGCTCGAGCCCACGGTCCCGGCGCGGCCGACGGACAAGCTGAGCCCGGCACAGTTGCAGGTCTATGACGGGTTCCCCAGTTCCGGGGCGATCGGGGTGGCTGAGCTGTCGCAGGAGTCGGGCCTGCGGATGCCGATTGTGATGGGCGCGCTGTCGGTGCTGGAGTTGGAGGGGCTGGTGTCGACGGATGGCACGGGATGGTTCAGGAAGTGAGCGGCCGTACGCAAGGACGCCGCTACGCCAGCGACAGCCAGGTCAGCGCGCAGAGACGTGGCGGCGGTACCGACTGTCTTGAGCGAGGATTATCGCCACCGCAATAGCAATAGCAATAGCAAATGGCATAGGGCGCGACGTCCGGGGAGATGAGGAAGCTCTATGGTGCGAGTGATTCTTCTTTTGCGGCATTTGTGATGGTTCGCGATTTGGCTGAACTAGATCTTGCTGCCCCGAGACGGTCGCGCCAGGCTCACCCCTCATGTCGCGCAGTAACAGTGTGGTGCTGGTGCTGGCCAGCCGGGTGAACCAAAGCCGCCTCCATGCGGAGCCGGCGTCGCCCTGGCGTTTGACAAGCCCCGACTCTCACTGAGGTCGGTGTTTCCCAGCACGTCCTACCGGGTATCCACGAGTGTCCATATGTGGTGAAGGGAGTCGCTCATGAACGTCAGCGAGCAGGGCAGAGAGCCAATCAGAGATGGACACCGTCCTGTGATGCGTCGCCGCAGAGGAGCACTGTGCGGGGTAATCGTCATGCTGCTCGGATTGTGGGGTGCCTTGATCCCGTTTGTCGGGCCATACTTCAACTTTTCCTTCACACCGGATCCGGACACCGCCTGGGTGTGGACCTCTGCGCGGGGCTGGCTCGAGGTCTTACCCGGCGCCGCGGCGTTCATTGGAGGTTTGCTGCTGGTGACGAGTGGTAACCGGCTGTCGAGCCAGGTCGGCGCGGTGCTGGGCGCATTGTCAGGAGCGTGGTTCATCGTCGGCAGAACTTTAGCTCCCGTGGTGGGAATCGACGGAATGGGCACACCGGGGGCCAGCGGGCCGAACATGAGCGCTCTCCAGGACCTCGCGTTCTTCGGTGGACTCGGCGCCATCATCTTGTTCTTCTCCGCACTGATGATCGGCAGGCTCTCCACCTTTGGGGCCCGCGACGACGAGACACTGGCCAACGGCGTGGACATGGGTGCGCGTCGTGGGCGGTTCTATCGGCACGACGTCGACTCAAGCGATCCTTACCGGCATGAACGAAGCGGAGATGAGCACGAGATCCAGACTCAGCAGGAGGGGCGGGGCCCGAACTCAAATGTTTCCCATGACCATTAGCTGATCGAGAGGGCGACAAGGCGCTTGGCCCGCGGTCGCCGGCCGCATGCCGAATATCCGCGGCGAAAAACAGCGGGAACCGAGAAGCAATGGGTATCGTTAAAATAGAGGAGATAAACATGTGGGATATGCGGTGCGACGAGTGTGGCCGCGCATATCATTCGCCCGTTGATGACATGCGAGAGTCCGAGGACTCTGCCCGCCGAAACGGATGGGTAGTCGGCCCGATAGTGCAGTGCCCCACCTGCGCCGCCGCCGACACGACTGACGACGACTCGGAGAGCTCCGAGGATCCCGAGCACGTTGCCGAGTAAAAATCGGGAATAGAGTCAGAATGTGATCTGCCACGGTGAGAGATGCCAAGTGGCCGTCAAAACGCAGGGGAGAGCCTATGCCGACGACCTGACGTTTGTGCCGAGCCCGCTGCTCGCAATTGGTGGGATGACCGCATTTGTGAAAGTCGTATACCGTGTGTCGAGCAGGTGGGCCCTAGAAGGTGTGGGACGCGAGCGGATGGGCGCTGTTCGTCATGATGATCAGTCATGGGTTGCGACTACCCCTTGACACGCGAAATATCCTCCGTGGCGCACATGGTTATTTGGCTGATACGTGCGCTATCGCACTGTGAACAGATCCGCACACCGGCAATCCGCCGAGCGCCCCGAGTAGCTGCAAGGGCCGCAGGACCGCGCGGCTGCCGACAACTGCCCAGCTGACGCCTGGTTTCGACACAATCTGGCCAAAGTTGATGAGCTCGCGGAGCGCGACCGCGCCGAAGAAATCTATTCCGGTCAGATCGAGGACTATGCACGGTTGTGGTTGCGCGAGCAAGTGCTTGAGCGCAAGGGAGAATGCGGGCACGGTCAGCACATCGACGGCGCCTGAGAGGGAGGCGATGGCCACCCCGTCTCGGTTGATGATCTCTACCGCGACATCGGTGGCGCCGCGGGGCAGAGCACAGTGTGCGCGGATGTCGGACACGCCTGCAGGTTCCAAAACCCGCTCATGCTGCATGTAATCTGGCTTTGAGAGGCGAGTCATGATTCTCCGATCCGCGCCTACCGCGTTTCAGATGGCGCATCGAGTGGCTGCGGAGGCACGTCGGCCGCAAACACCACGCGTATCCGCAGGATGCGTCATAAATGTGTTCTCAACCATGCCTGGTCAACGCTACGTTTGCCATGTGATAACTGCAAGGGGTCATGCCCGCTTCCCATCAATCGCGATGAGCGGATTGGTGCCATGATCCCAGTTTGCGGGGCGCAGTGTTGGGTATCCTTTACCGACAAGCCCAACTTGAAAACCTGGAGTGTTGATGCCTACTGCCAGCCACACGGAAGAGTTGAACTCCGTCTTGGGGAAGGCCGCGGAACTGAGGGTCATGGCGGAGTTCGATCAGCTTCCGGTGATCCGTGCCGTGGCCGAGACGTTGGCGGTGTTGGTGGACTTCAATTTGGATGAGGTTGCCGATATCAAGCTGGCCATCGACGAGATTGGCTCGGAGCTGATCGCCGGCGCGGTGGAGAGCTCAGACCTCCGATGCCTTTTCCTCATCACGGACACGGAGCTTCGCATCACCGTCTCCGCCCAGGTCATGGACGGCTATGTACTTCGACGCGAGGGGTTTGGTTGGCATGTATTGGTGGCTGTCGCCGACGCCATCTCGGTGCGCGAGCCGACGGAGAGCGCGCCAGGCGTAAACCGGCGACTTGCCGTGGAGTTGATCAAACGCCGAATTGGCGGTTAGTGGTGCCAGAGCGCGGCCGGACCCACCGGCGTGCGAGCTCGTCTGACGACTACTCCGATGTGGCGGCATCGCTGCAGGCCCTCACAGAGATTTCCCCGGACAGCCCTGAATTCGCGAGGTTGCGCGAGCAAGTGATCACCCGATGTCTGCCGCTCGCCGAGCACATTGCCATGCGATTCAGAGGCCGCGGCGAGCCGCACGAGGACCTTCTGCAGGTCGCTCGGATCGGACTAGTGAATGCGATCGACCGGTTTGACATCACACGTGGGGGAGACTTTGTGTCGTACGCGGTCCCCACGATCATGGGTGAGGTGCGGCGTTACTTCCGGGACTCGGGGTGGGCGATGCGCGTGCCCCGCCGGATGAAGGAATTACACCTGATGATCGCGCGCTCCACTGAGGTGCTGTCGCAGCGGTTGGGACGCGCGCCGACCGCACGTGAGCTTTCGGTCGAACTGGGGATCAGCGTGCAAGAAGTCTCCGAGGGCTTACTGGTGAAGGGCGCGTACCACACCGACTCGATGGACGCGGCGGTCTTCGGGGAGGATGGCGGCCTGCGTTTGTCCGAGGTGCTCGGGGCCGAGGATCCCGAGCTGCAGAACGTCGACGGCTATGTCGCGTTGCAGCCTCTGTTGGCGCAGCTCCCTGATCGCGAACGCCGGATACTGTTGTTGCGCTTCTTCGGGTCGATGACTCAAACGCAGATCGCCGAGAGAGTGGGAATGTCGCAGATGCATGTGTCGCGAATCCTGGCACGGACCCTGGAGCAGTTGCGCGAGGCGCTCAGGCAATGACTGATCCGCATGGAGTGGTGCGACTCCTAGGTCCCGCTCGTGCCTGAATGATTGGCGGCGCGCGGATGCGCGGCCTAGTCCTAGCTGTGCGGTCAGGCGTTCCGGCAATGGCGGGGGACCCGACCAGCGGCGATCAGGACGCTGGGGCCGCGACTCCAACTGGCCTGTCCATCGGGGTGGATCTCGACATCTAGCGGGAGGCTGTTGACGACGACCACGAACTCGCTCTCTGCGAGCGGCATTGTGGACATAAGTGCGGACTACCCTGGGGCAGTCCGACCGTAGAGAAACCGCTTACCCGGGGCCGCAATGTATGTGGACGGTGGCACGGGCCCGGCGTCGGTGGCATCGTTGGAAGCATGGACATGCCAGAGAACGCGCAAGAGGGACCCGGCGGCGAGTACGCCATCGACGACGAGGACCAGCTGCAGCCACAAGACAGCTTGGTCGACCGCGGCGTGGATGACATCCTGGACGAGGGCTTCTCCCCGTTGGAGAGACCGGTCGGGGTCGACACGTTCGGGATGACCGAGGCGGAGCAGAGGGAAGGTGAAAGTCTCGGGCGCAAACTCTCCACGGAGGTACCCGAGGTGCCACTGGCCTCCGACGACGATGTCGACCCGCGGTTTCGTCCAGTCGATGGCGAGGTGGGAGACAAGCGGGCGGGCCGGCTCCTCGCGGAGGACGAGGGCGTCGGCGAGGACACGGAGTCCGAATTGGTGGCGGAGGACGTCGGCATCGACGGCGCGGCGGCATCAGCTGAGGAGGCCGCGGTCCATGTGATCGACGAGCCATAGCCGGGTCAGTCATCGCTATTCGCCTGTGCGAGGGCGGGTGGTGTGGGAAATTGGGGCTGTGGATGCCGACGACCGCGGTTCTGTTTTGGCCGACGCCCGAGAGTCCGCGCGCTCGCGGCCTGTGTCGGCGCTACGCGCGGCGGCGGAAGATGGGATGTCAGAGAGCCGGCAGGTGGTGAGGCACAGATGGTAGCCAGCGGCAGCGGGGACGCGTTCGAACGCGCGGCCGCAGAGCTCGATTATCCGATGCTTATCGCCACCACGAGCGCCGACGGCGAGCTGTCTGGCTGCTTGGTCGGCTTCGCCACTCAGGTGAGCCTGCTGCCGGCGCGCTTCCTGGTCTGTCTATCCGATAAGAACCACACATTTCGAGTCGCCGGTCGCGCCAGCCATCTGGCTGTGCACTACGTCGCAGCCGACCAGGTGGAATTGGCGCGTTTGTTCGGCGAGCAGACGGGTGACACGGTCGACAAATTCGCGCGCTGCGAATGGTCCATGGCCGCAGACAATCTGCCGGTGCTGGCAGGGGCTGAGTTTTGGTTCGCGGGTCCCATCGTGAACGTGGTGCGCTTCGGCGACCACACGGGTTTCGTGATCGAGCCTGACCGTGGCGACGCAGCCGAGCGATCAACCGAACTGCTGTCCTCGCTTTTGGTCCGGGACTTCGAGCCCGGGCACAAAGGGTGACAGTCGGCCATTCTGGCGCGGTGTGCCGCCGAGGTCTACACGGTCAGGGGGCAAGGACGCGGGGCGCACGGACGGGCTCCTTCTCCGCCCCGATAACGACAATTCCGTCTGATCTATCCTTGCTCGTGATGAAACCGCTCCTCACCAGATAGTCCATGCGACTACGGAGAACCGGGCAAAAATGGATCTTCTGACCGGCGATGACTGCGGGCGAAAGACCTGCCGCGCGCAGCCGCGATAATGCTTGGTCCACATCGGAGAGCGCCGAATGCACCAGGAGCATCCGGCCTCCAGAACTGAGGAGCGTGGGCAGGACGGCGCAGATGGGATCTACCACTGCCTAGTGTGCGGCGGCGACTGCGGTGTGATCAGTAGTAGTGTCGACGACCACCTACAGCGCGGCCCATCGAGCCCAGGAGCAGCAGGATCAGGCCGATCACCAGCAGAATGATGCCGATGGTCCACACGAACGGGACATTGAAGATGAAGCCCAGGATCAGCAAGATGATTCCCAAAGTGATCATGGCGATCTCCATTCGTCGATGGGCCTGCTTACACGAGGGGATACCCCGTGTGGCTGCCCGCGAAACGCCCCACGTTGCCCTTCCGGCGGCGGCCTCGGCTACCGGCGGCGACGCTCGGGTATGCGCGGAAGCGACGTATCCATCGACTCCGGCGTGTAACGCTGCGAAACCCCACGTGATCCGGCCATTAGACGACTTTGACGGTGACCTGGCTCCGTCATCGGATCGCGCGAAGCCTGGCGTTCAATGCGCCCAAAAGTTGCGCAGCGCGGCTCTTGCGCCTGTCCGATCATCATGTCTGCGGCGGCGTGATCGCCGCCAGCCGCTACGGTTGGCCACATGAATTCGGCTACCCCGCACCTGGTCGCGATACCCGCGGGGACGGTTGTACTGCGAGACGCCCGGACCGGGACTTCCCGGGACGCCACGCTGAGGCCCTTCAACATTGGTCGCACCACGGTCACCCGCGCGCAATTCGCGGCGGCAGCCGGGCCGGAGGCCTGTCCGCAGATCCCAGCACACGCGGTGACGTGGTTCGAGGCCGTGCGGTGGTGCAACGAGGCCTCCGCCCTGGCGGGCCTGGCACCGGCCTATGAGATCCGTGGCCGGGAGGTGCGGTGGGACGTGGCGGCTGAGGGGTTCCGGCTGCCGACGGAAGCCGAGTGGGAATGGGCCTGCCGGGCGGGGACCTCTGGTCCGGCGTACGGACCGTTGGCAAACATCGCGTGGACAGCTGCAGACCAGGTCGACGGCCCGCAGGAGGTGGGCGGCAAGGTGCCAAACGACTTCGGGGTGTTCGACATGATCGGCAACATCTGGGAATGGTGCTGGGACTATGCCGACACCGCCCGCTATGCCGACTATCGCAGCATCCGGGGCGGGGGATGGGCTGATCCGGAGTGGAGCTGCCGGGCCTCAGTGCGACGCGGCAGCGCACCGGACGCAGTGCTCGAAGACGTCGGGTTTCGGGTGGCGCGTGGTGCGGTAGGCGAAGTTGGCTCGCAGACCGCTCAGGGGTGGTCGGCGGCGGCGGATCTGAGCAGGGCCGAGTTCCATGGGCCCCGCCCGCCCGGCTGGACTCCGCTTCGTGGCGATAGGACTCCGCCGGCCACGCTCAACTCTTGAGCGGATCGCGCGTCAGCGTGTGCATCAGGATGTTCGCGCCCGCCGCCACCACCAGGATGGTGAGCGCCATCGGCACGATGCTCGTCGAGCCGCCGAGTCCGGCGATAGGTGAGACCACCGCGCCGACGGTGAACTGCAGCGCGCCGAGCACGGCGGACCCGCTGCCGGCGAGGTGCCGGACGTGGCCGAGCGCCAGCGCGGTCGCATTGCCGAAGATGAACCCGATGGAGGTGGCAAGCGCGAACATCAACGCCAGGATCGGCCATGCGGCGTCGACCCCGGCGAGGGCGACGACGGTCATGGCGACGGCGACCGTCAACATCGCGGCCAGCCCCACGGTGAGCAGCTGCCGGGGGCGGAAGCGGCCGATCAATCGGGAGTTCACGGCGTTCCCGCCGGTGAGCCCCATCGCGTTGATCGCGAAGAACACCGAGAACCAGCCAGGGGAGAAGCCGAGCATGTCCTGAATAACGAACGGGGAGGCGGAGATATAGGCGAACAGCGCGCCGAAGGACAGTGCGAAGGAGGTGGTGTACCCGAGGTATTGGCGGTGCCGCAGGACGGTGGCGAGGTTGCTCCGGAAGCCGGCGAGCGTGGTGGCGTGCCGGTGCTCGGGCTGCAAGGTCTCGGGGATGAACCGCCACACGCCGACGAGCATGACCAGTGCCAGGGCCGAGAGCACCACGAAGATGCCGCGCCAGCCGATGGGACCGAGCAGCACGCCGCCGATGAGGGGCGCGATGACCGGGGCGAGGCCGCCGATGATCATCATGAGGCTGAACAGCTTCGCGGCGTGATCGCCCTTTGCCCGGTCGGAGATGACCGCGCGGGCCACGACCACTCCGGCGCCGCCGCTGAAACCCTGCAGGAATCGTGCGGCGATCAGCACCGTGATGGAGGGCGAGAGGGCGCAGGCGAGGCCGGCGATCGCCAACACCGCGGTACCGATCAGCAGGATGCGCCGTCGGCCCAGACCATCCGACAGCGGCCCGATCGCCAGCTGCCCCACCGCGAGCCCGATCATGAAGGACGTCAACGTCAACTGGGCCATCGACGCGCTGGTGCCCAGGTCCGCCCCGATCTGCGGGAGGCCGGGCAGGTACATGTCGATGGCCAGCGGGGCGGTGGCCGAGAGCAGGGCCAGGGTGCAGAGCATCGAGATGGGAATGGGGCGACGAGCGGGGGAGGCGGGCACGAGAGCAATTGTGACGTACACGGCGATTCGGCCCGTTCGCCCCCACCGCCTCGGCAGGGCATGCTGAGACGGTGAGCACAATCAAGCGAAGGGCCACGACCAAGGCCAGCGGACGGGCCGCAGCCGAGGGACGGGCCAGCGCTGCGACCGACGGGCCGGCCAGTGCCACTGCCGCGCTCCCGGCGGCTCTGGCGATGGCCGTCGATGATTTCACGGACTACTTGCTGCTCGAGCGCGGCCGGTCGGAGCACACAGTGCGGGCCTATCGCGCGGACGTCGAGTCGCTGCTGCGGTATGCGCTACTCGCCGACGTGGACGCTGCGCCTGGACCGATGGGCGGCGTGACGCTCCCGGTGCTGCGCGGTTGGCTCGCAGCGCAGGCCAACGCGGGGGCGGCCCGCACCTCGCTGGCGCGCCGGACGTCGGTCGCCCGGAACTTCACCGCATGGGCGCTGCGACGCGGGCTTTTGGCCGAGGACCCTGCGATCCGGCTGCGCGCGCCGAAGCCGCACCGAACGCTGCCGGGCGTGCTGCAGGTGGACCAGGCGGAGGCCGCGATGGACGCCGCTGAGCTGGGCGCACGGGAGCGGGATCCGCAGGCGCTGCGCGATCGGCTCATCGTGGAGCTGTTGTACGCCACCGGCATTCGCGTGGGGGAGCTGTGCGGGCTAGACGTGGGGAGCATCGATCGCTCGAGCCGGGTGCTCCGCGTGCTCGGTAAGGGCAATAAGGAGCGGACGGTGCCGTACGGTGCGCCCGCCGAGCAGGCGTTGGCGGAGTGGCTCGAGCACGGGCGGCCTGCGCTGGTCGCGGAGCGGTCTGGCGCGGCCCTGCTGTTGGGCGCGCGCGGGGGCCGACTGGACCCGCGGATCGCCCGCACCGTGGTGCATGAGGTGCTCTCGGCGGTGCCGGGTGCCCCAGACCTCGGCCCGCACGGGCTGCGGCACTCGGCGGCCACTCATCTGCTGGAGGGCGGCGCGGATCTGCGTGTGGTGCAGGAGTTGTTGGGCCATGCGAGCCTGACCACCACCCAGCTCTACACCCACGTCAGCGTGGCGCGGCTGCGGGCGGTGCACGATCAGGCGCATCCACGGGCTTGAGGCGGATTGCCACGGCGCCCACCAGCGTCAGCGGGTTGAGATAATCCTCGCCGCGCCGCAGCCCCCAGTGCAGGCAAGCGGCCTGGCCGCAGCCGAGGTGACCGGCCTCGAGGGCGCCGATGGGCGCACCGGCGACGACGATCTCACCCGCCGGCAGCCCGCTGGCGACTGGCTCATAGGTGGTGCGCAAGCCGTCGGAATGGTCGATGGACACGACCGGCCGGCCCGCGACCTGGCCGGCGAACGCGACAACTCCGGGGCCCGCGGCCAGGACCGTCTGGCCGGGCACACCCGCGAGGTCGACGCCGCGATGCCCACGCCCGTACTTGAATGGCGGCGGCTCGAAGGGCCTGGCGACGGCGGGCCGGGGCGCCAGCGGCCAGACGTAATCGCCTCGGGTCGCGGGGACCCCGCCGGGCGCTGCGGACAACGGCAGCGCCGCGGCGACCGCGCAGCACGCGGCCAACGCCAACGAGGCCGCACGGTGAAATAAGCGCATCGCCCCAGCATGGCCTTCGGCGCACAGGTCCAGGCGGGGAGAACAGGGCGGCTGGGGAGAAATGGGCCGGTTCTGCACAGGAGCGGCTTAGGGGTCTTGACAGGGCGGCGGGGGAGTCGTATGGCAGGCGCATTTCTTTTCTGGGCCACTGAGGACGTACACTTGCCAAGCGTTCTGCCGTCAGGTGGATCGACTTCGCGCGTCCGCGCAATCCGTGCTGGCTTAGCCAGTGCGGAGGACCCCTCGGGGAAATGGGCCGCCGACGGTCCCACAGCAATGTGGGTTCGGACGGCCTGCGGGCGCCAGGGCGGTGGCCGACCGGTCGCCGCGACAAACCGAATGTTAGGACTGGCTGAACATGGCCGTAGTGACAATGAGGCAGCTGCTGGACAGCGGCGCCCATTTTGGACACCAGACCCGCCGTTGGAACCCGAAGATGCGTCGTTTCATCTTCACGGACCGCAATGGCATCTACATCATCGACCTGCAGCAGACGCTGACCTTCATTGACAAGGCGTACGAGTTCGTCAAGGAGACGGTCTCGCACGGAGGCACTGTCCTCTTCGTCGGCACCAAGAAGCAGGCGCAGGAGTCGATCGCCGCTGAGTCGACCCGTGTCGGCATGCCGTACGTGAACCAGCGCTGGCTCGGTGGCATGCTCACCAACTTCCAGACCGTCCACAAGCGTCTGATCCGCCTCAAGGAACTTGAGATGATGGAGCAGACCGGTGGCTTCGAGGGTCGCACCAAGAAGGAAATCCTCATGCTCACGCGTGAGATGACCAAGCTGGACCGCACCCTCGGCGGCATCCGCGACATGGCCAAGGTCCCCTCCGCGGTGTGGATTGTCGACACCAACAAGGAGCACCTGGCAGTCGCCGAGGCGCGCAAGCTGAACATTCCGGTCATCGCGATCCTGGACACCAACTGCGACCCCGACCTCGTCGACTACCCGATCCCGGGCAACGATGACGCGATCCGCAGCGCCGGCCTGCTCACCAAGGTCATCGCCTCCGCGGTGGCCGAGGGCCTGCAGGCGCGTGCCGCCCGCAACAGCGGTGGCACCGACGAGAAGCCCGCGGCAGGCGCCGCTTCCGAGCCTCTCGCCGAGTGGGAGCAGGAGCTCCTCGCAGGCGCGACGGCCGAGGCCCCCGCAACTGAGGCCGCAGCAGTCGAGACCCCCGCAGTGGACGCCCCCGCCGAGGCAGAGGCCGCCGCAGTCGAGGCGCCTGTCGCCGAGGCCGCTGCTGAGGTTGCCGCGCCCGAGGCTGACGCCTAACCATTATCCGTGTGGTGGCCCGTGACCCGGGCCCCTATTCGAAAGGAAGGCTCACTGAAATGGCGAACTACACTGCCGCTGATGTGAAGCGTCTCCGCGAGCTCACCGGCTCCGGAATGATGGACTGCAAGAACGCGCTCGCCGACAATGACGGCGACTTCGACAAGGCCGTCGAGTACCTGCGTATCAAGGGTGCCAAGGACGTCGGCAAGCGTGCAGAGCGCTCCACCGCCGAGGGCCTCGTGGCCTCGTCCGGCGGCGTGATCATCGAGATCAACTGCGAGACGGACTTCGTCGCGAAGAACGACCAGTTCCAGGACCTGGCGAACCGGATTGTGGCCGTGGCCGCAGCTGGCAAGCCGGCCGATGTCGAGGCGCTCAACGCACTCGAGCTCGATGGCTCCACCGTCGGCGAGACCGTGCAGGCGATGTCCGCGAAGATCGGCGAGAAGCTCGAGCTTCGCCGTGTCGCGGTCCTCGAAGGCAATGTCGCCACGTACATGCACAAGCGCAGCACCGACCTGCCCCCGGCAGTCGGCGTGCTCGTGGCGTACACCGGTGACGGCGACACCGCCGCGGAGGCCGCCAAGGCCGCCGCCATGCAGGTGGCTGCCATGAAGGCGCGCTACACCACGCGCGACGAGGTTCCCGAGGAGATCGTCGCCACCGAGCGTCGCATCGCCGAGGAGACCGCGCGCGAGGAGGGCAAGCCGGAGCAGGCGCTGCCGAAGATCATTGAGGGCCGTGTCAACGGTTTCTTCAAGGATGCGGTGCTGCTGGAGCAGGCGTCCGTCACGGACTCGAAGAAGACGGTCAAGGCCGTTCTCGACGCCGCCGGCGCGGCTGTCACGGGCTTCGTGCGGTTCGAGGTTGGCCAGGCCTAAGGCCTGCGCTAGCGCAGTAAGGCAAGATAAGGCGGGACCGTCCTGGACTTGAGGGTCCATGGGCGGTCCCGTCCTTGTAGGTGGAGGTGGCTGGTGCGCAGCCCAGAGCACATAGAAATCGCCGTGGAAGCCGGCGAACTGTCCGAAGGAGAGAGATGGCGGATCTGACCGATAACCGGACGGGCTACCGACGAGTGCTGCTCAAGCTCGGTGGTGAGATGTTCGGCGGTGGCCAGGTCGGCCTGGACCCCGACGTTGTGCACACCGTGGCCGCGCAGATCGCCGAGGTCGTCCGCGACGGCGCGCAGATGGCCGTCGTGATCGGCGGCGGCAACTTCTTCCGTGGTGCGGAGCTGCAGCAGCGTGGCCTCGAGCGCTCGCGCTCGGACTACATGGGCATGCTCGGCACTGTCATGAACTCCCTTGCGCTGCAAGACTTCCTGGAGAAGGAAGGGATCGACACGCGCGTGCAGACCGGCATCACGATGGGCCAGGTCGCCGAGCCGTACATCCCGCGTCGCGCGGAGCGCCATCTTGAGAAGGGCCGCGTCGTCATCTTCGGCGCTGGTATGGGCATGCCCTACTTCTCGACGGACACGACAGCCGCGCAGCGTGCGTTGGAGATCGGCGCCGAGGTCGTGCTGATGGCCAAGGGCGTCGACGGCGTCTACACCGCAGATCCGCGGACGGACCCCACGGCGACGATGTTCGAGGAAATCACCCACGCCGAGGTCATCCGCCGCGGCCTCAAGGTGGCCGATGCCACCGCGTTCAGCCTGTGCATGGACAACGAGATGCCGATGTTGGTTTTCAACCTCCTCACGCAGGGCAATATCGCACGCGCGGTGTCAGGTGAGAAGATCGGTACGTTGGTCCGCACGTAACCTGTGCAGCCCATGATCACCAGTTATGTGGAATTGACAACAATCGGAGGAATGTCGTGATCGACGAAGCTCTCTTCGAGGCCGAAGAGAAGATGGAGAAGGCGATCACGGTCGCCAAGGAAGACCTGGGCTCAATCCGCACCGGGCGTGCGAACCCGGGCATGTTCTCGCGCATCGTGATCGACTACTACGGGGCTACCACGCCGATCACCCAGATCGCGAGCATCAGTGTGCCCGAGCCGCGGATGGTCATCATCAAGCCGTACGAGGCCTCGATGCTCGGCGCGATCGAGACCTCGATCCGAAACTCGGATCTGGGCTTCAACCCGTCGAACGACGGCGCGCTGATCCGCATCAGCGTCCCGCAGCTCACGGAGGACCGTCGTCGGGAGTTCGCGAAGCAGGCACGAGGCAAGGGCGAGGACGCGCGGGTCACTGTCCGCAACATCCGTCGCAAGTCGATGGAGGAGCTCAACCGCATCCAGAAGGATGGCGATGCGGGCGAGGACGAGGTCAACCGTGCGGAGAAGGAACTCGACAAGGTGACGGCGAAGTACGTGGCCATGGTCGACGAGATCGTCAAGAACAAAGAGGCCGAGCTCCTCGAGGTCTAACCCCAGAGGCACCCGCACGATCAGTGGATAGGCGAGAAGAACCGTTGGCAAACTCAGGAGGCGCTGTGTCGGTGGGGGATGGGGCGGCGCAGCAGCCAGCCGAGAATGGACCAGCCGAGGCCAAGCAGTCGAAGGCCGGCCGGAACCTGCCGGCCGCGATCGCCGTCGGCGTGGGACTAGGCGCGCTGGTCATCTGCACGCTGCTGTTCGCCCCGAAGTTGTGGGTGGCGGTGGTCGCTGTCGCGGCGGCGATCGCCACCTACGAGGTGACGCAGCGTCTGCGGGAGCACGGCATCGCGGTCCCGCTGATCCCCCTGCTCGTCGGCGGCCAGGCGATGGTCTGGCTGAGCTGGCCCTATGGGATTCCAGGTATCCTCAACGCCTTCGGCGTCACGGTCCTGGTGCTGATGATCTGGCGGCTGCTCAACGGGGGCCTGGCGAACAAGCCGGAGAACTACACCCGGGACATGGCGGTGTCGATCTTCGTCGCCGCGTGGATCCCGCTGTTCGCGTCGTTCGCCACGCTCATGGTGATCCACGGCGAGAACGGCCCGGGCATGGTGTTCTGCCTGATGATCGGCATCGTGTGTTCCGACGTCGGCGGCTACATCGCCGGCGTGCTGTTCGGCAAGCACCCGATGGTGCCGGCGATCAGCCCCAAGAAGTCCTGGGAAGGCCTGGCCGGCTCGTTGCTGTTCGGCGTCGTCGGCGGCATCCTGACCGTCACGTTCATCCTGGACGAGTCCCCGTGGATCGGCGCGGTGCTCGGCGCCGCCCTGGTGCTCTCGGGAACGCTGGGGGACCTGGTCGAATCGCAGTTCAAGCGGGACCTTGGCATCAAGGACATGAGCGCGATGCTGCCGGGCCACGGCGGACTCATGGACAGGTTGGACTCGGCGCTGCCGTCTGCCGTGGTGACCTGGGTGATCCTGGGCGCACTGCTCTAGCCGGTTGCTAGCGCGGGAGCTTCTTCGCGGCCCGGCGCAACTGCAGGATGCGGGCCCCACCGATCAGCCCAGCCAACAGTGCGCCGATGATCGCTGCGAAGAGGATGGCGACGCCGATCGGCAGGTTCCACTCCCACGCGAGGACGTTCAGACGCACCGAGTCCAGGTTCTGGATGATGAACACAAGCAGCAGGACCAGGATGATCGCGCCAACGATCAGGCCTGTCCAGGCACGGCCAGTGCGTGTGGCGCGGACTCGGTCCCAGTCCCGCTTGCGGGTGGTGGCGGCCGACGTTGCTCCGGTCGGTGGCAGCGTTGGCGCCTCGCCCGCCGAGGGGTCTGCCGGCAGCGGGGGTTGGGGGAGTCCGGTGGCCTCGGACGGCAGGTCGGGATTCGGCTGATTCTCAGGGGTCATACACCAATCCTGCCGTAAATCGGGCAATATCACAGCCCAACCGGGGCAGATCTCGGTGGGGATGGGACAATGGATCAATCATGGCTGGATCTTCGCAGGTAATTCCCGTTCC
The DNA here is from genome assembly GCF_000524475.1 of Tomitella biformata AHU 1821. Classification (GTDB taxonomy): domain Bacteria; phylum Actinomycetota; class Actinomycetes; order Mycobacteriales; family Mycobacteriaceae; genus Tomitella; species Tomitella biformata. Next base: position 185,949 of record NZ_BAVQ01000083.1, read on the forward strand.
CCTTGTCTTCAACGCGCCCCGTCGCGGGCTGCCCCCACGGCACTTGGCCGACCTCGACGAAGAAGGGCGCAAGGCCGCAGTCAAAGAACTGGGCCTGCCCGCCTTCCGCGCCGATCAGATCGCTCGCCAGTACTACGGCCGGTTGGTCGCCGACCCCGAGCTGATGACCGACCTGCCCGCAGCGGTCCGCGAGAAAATCGCCGAGTCGCTCTTCCCGAAGCTACTGACCACGGTCCGCGACATCTCCTGCGATGCGGGCACCACCCGCAAGTCGCTGTGGAAGGCCAACGACGGCACGCTGCTCGAGAGCGTCCTCATGCGCTACCCGGACCGGGCGACCCTGTGCATCTCCAGCCAGGCTGGCTGCGGCATGGCGTGCCCCTTCTGCGCCACCGGTCAGGCGGGGCTCACCCGCAACCTGTCAACGGCGGAGATCGTCGACCAGGTGCGGTCCGCCGCAGCGGTGATGCGGGACGGCCAGATGGGGGAGCCCGGCCGGCTGTCCAACGTGGTCTTCATGGGCATGGGCGAGCCGCTCGCGAACTATAAGAGGGTGGTCGCGGCCGTGCGGCGCATCACCGAGCCGGCGCCGAATGGGCTGGGCCTGTCCCAGCGCAACGTCACCGTCTCGACGGTGGGCCTGGCCCCGGCGATCCGCAAGCTGGCCGACGAGGGGCTGTCGGTGACCCTGGCAGTGTCGCTGCACACCCCCGACGACGAGCTGCGCAACACCCTCGTCCCCGTCAACAACCGCTGGACCGTCGCGGAGGTCCTCGACGCCGCCCGCTATTACGCTGACCAGACCGGCCGGCGTGTCTCCATCGAGTACGCGATGATCCGCGACGTCAACGATCAGCCGTGGCGCGCGGACCTGCTGGGCAAGAAGCTGCACAAGGCGCTTGGCTCGCGGGTGCATGTGAACCTGATCCCGCTCAACCCCACGCCGGGCAGCGAGTGGGATGCCTCGCCGAAGCCGGTCGAGCGTGAATTCGTCAGGCGCGTGTTGGCTCAGGGCGTCTCGTGCACCGTCCGGGACACCCGCGGCCAGGAGATCGCCGCCGCCTGCGGGCAGCTGGCCGCCCAGGAGAGCTGACCCCGTAGAACAGTTCGCCCCCGTAGTTTGTCCTTGCCCCCGCTGCAGCGGGGGCAAGGACAAACTACGGGGGCGAATCGCGTCGGGGCATGGGCCGCGGGCCGCATAAAGCACAACGGCCGACTCGTAATCCGAGTCGGCCGTTGCGCTGTGAAGCTCTAAGGCACTAGCGGTGCCACTTATTGCGCGCGCGGTACTCGTCGGCGCCGATGAAGAAGACGATCAGCGCGGCGAAGATACCGAGGTACCAGTCCTCGATGCGGCTCTCGTGGTTGCCGATCATCATCAGCAGCAGGAACGCGGCGAAGAACAGGCCGAGGACCTTGAAGGCCTTGTTGGCGTGTCCATGCCAACCCCAACCGACGGAGGGCTCATCTGCCGGATCAATGCCGGAGGCCTCGATGGCGTCTTCTAGGGACGGCTGCTGCAACTGCTTGCTGGCCACGGTCGAACCTCCTGGGAAAAAGTCTGTTTCGCCAATCCTGTCATATTGCCGGGAGCAATACGACGATGGGTCGTAATCGGGGCCCTGTGCTCGCGGGTGGCTAGAACCGTACGAGGTCAGGAACAATGGCCCGGTGAGCATCACACGAGTTTTGCTGCTGGGCAGCACTGGTTCTATCGGCACTCAGGCGCTGGAGGTGATCGCCGCCAATCCCGACCGCTTCGAGGTGGTGGGCTTGGCCGCCGGTGGTCGCAACGTGGCCCTGCTGGCCGCGCAGGTCCAGGCGACCGGGGCTCGTGCGGTGGCGGTGGCGGACGAGGACGCGGCGGAGGCCCTCGCGGATCTGCTGGCCACCTCGGTGCCCGGGACCCGGCTGTGGAGCGGCCCCGACGCTGTCACCGAGTTGGTCCAGCAGACCGAGGCCGACGTCGTCCTGAACGCGCTGGTCGGCTCCCTGGGACTGCGCCCGACCCTTGCGGCGTTGGAGACGGGCGCGCGGTTGGCGCTGGCCAATAAGGAGTCGCTGATCGCGGGCGGGCCACTGGTGCTGGCCGCCGCGAAGCCCGGGCAGATTGTGCCGGTGGACTCCGAGCACTCGGCGATGGCGCAGTGTCTCCGGGGCGGGCGCGCCGAGGAGGTGTCCTCGTTGGTGCTGACCGCGTCGGGCGGGCCGTTCCGCGGCTGGACGGCCCAGGACCTGGAGGGCGTCACCCCGGCTCAGGCCGCGGCTCACCCGACGTGGTCGATGGGGGAGATGAACACGCTCAACTCCGCGAGCTTGGTGAACAAGGGCCTAGAGCTGATCGAGGCGCACCTGCTGTTCGGCGTGCCCTATGAGCAGATCGAGGTGACGGTGCACCCGCAGTCCATCGTGCATTCGATGGTGACGTTCTTCGACGGCTCCACCATCGCGCAGGCCAGCCCGCCGGACATGCGGCTGCCGATCGCGCTGGCTCTGGGTTGGCCGGACCGGATCGCGGGCGCAGCGCCGGCGATCGACTTCACGACCGCCTCCACCTGGGATTTCGAGCCCCTCGACGACGCGGTCTTCCCAGCCGTCGACCTCGCCCGGCGCGCCGGCCTGGCGGGCGGCACGATGACCGCGGTCTACAACGCCGCGAACGAAGAGGCGGCCGCCGCGTTCCTGGCCGGGCGGATTCGTTTCCCGGCGATCGTGCGGATCATCGCCGAGTCGCTCACAGCTGGTGACCAATGGACCGCGGAACCCCGTACGGTGGACGAGGTTCTCGCCGCTGAGGACTGGGCGCGGGCACATGCGCGTGAACTTGTGAAGCTGGAGGGCTAATCCCGTAATGGCATTTGCATTGGGCGTGGTGCTGTTCGCGCTAGGGATCGGCGTCTCGATCGCCCTGCATGAGTTCGGCCACCTGGCTGTCGCGAAGGCGTTCGGCATGAAGGTGCGCCGGTACTTCATCGGATTCGGCCCCAAGGTGTTCTCCTTCCAGCGCGGCGAGACTGAATACGGACTCAAAGCGATTCCCGCGGGCGGCTTCTGCGACATCGCCGGCATCACGGCGATGGACGAGCTGGAGCCCGACGAGGTTGACCGGGCGATGTACAAGCAGGCTTGGTGGAAGCGCGTCCTCGTGATGCTCGCCGGCGTGTTCATGAACTTCGTGATTGGCCTGGTGCTGATCTACTCGCTGGCCCTGGGCTGGGGATTGCCGAATCTGAACCAGGCCCCGCAGACCACGCTGGGCGACCTCAGCTGCGCGGCGACGAGCCAGAATGCCGACGGCACGCTGGTGGACTGCTCCGGCACGGGTCCAGCGCAGGAGGCGGGGCTGCGCCCCGGGGACGAGGTGCTCGCCATCGGCGGCCAGGAGGTCGACACCTGGAACGCCCTCGTGGCCCGCATTCAGAAATCCACCGGCACGGTGGACTTCACCATCAAGCGCGACGGCCAGAAGATGGATGTTCCGGTGACAGTCGCGACGGTGCAGCGCCTGGTCAAGGACACGAACACAGACACGGTGAGCGAGCAGACCGTCGGCGCGATCGGCGCGGGCTCGGTGCCGGCGGAGCCGCTGCGGCAGTACAACGGTTTCTCTGCGGTGCCCGGCTCGCTGGTGTTCACCGGCGACCTGGCCCGGCTGAGCTTCAGCGCGCTGCTGGACTTCCCGTCGCGCATCCCCGCGGTGGTCCGCTCCATCGGCGGCGCCGAGCGCGGGCAGGACACGCCGATGAGCATCGTCGGCGCGAGTAGGCTGGGGGGCGACTTCGCGGAGAACGACGCGTGGGCGAGCTTCATCTTGCTGTTGGCACAGCTGAACTTCTTCTTGGGCTTGATCAACCTGCTGCCGCTGCTGCCGTTCGACGGCGGGCACATCGCAGTGGTGATCTACGAGAAGATTAGGGACGCGCTGCGCAGACTGTTTGGCAAGAAGGCCGGCGCCCCGGTCGACTACGGGAAGTTGATGCCCGTGACTCTCGTGGTCGCGGTGCTGCTAGGTGCAGTTATGTTGTTGACAGTGACGGCCGACATCGTCAATCCGATCAAGATTTTCTGATGATCGCGATGACGGCCAGTCCTGCCTGGAGAGGATGATCGCAGTGACGACCCCCATTGGACTGGGCCTACCAGTCCCGCCGCCCCCCGTGCTGGCACCGCGTCGGAAGACGCGTCAATTGCACGTCGGCAAAGTCGGCGTGGGAAGCGACTTCCCGATCTCCGTGCAGTCGATGACGACCACGAAGACCCACGACGTCAACGCGACACTGCAGCAGATCGCGGAGCTCACCGCATCCGGCTGTGACATCGTGCGCGTCGCGTGCCCCCGTCAAGAGGACGCGGACGCCCTCGCGGAGATCGCCCGCAAGAGCCAGATCCCGGTGATCGCGGACATCCACTTCCAGCCGCGCTATATCTTCGCGGCCATCGAGGCTGGCTGCGCCGCGGTGCGCGTGAACCCGGGCAACATCAAGGAGTTCGACGGCCGGGTGGGCGACGTCGCGAAGGCGGCAGGCGAGGCCGGCATCCCGATCCGTATTGGCGTCAACGCCGGCTCCCTGGACCCGCGCCTGATGAAGAAATACGGCAAGGCCACCCCGGAGGCGCTTGTGGAGTCCGCGCTGTGGGAGGCCGGGCTGTTCGCCGAGCACGGCTACGAGGACATCAAGATCTCGGTCAAGCACAACGACCCGGTGATCATGGTCGAGGCCTACCGCCAGCTGGCCGCGCAGTGCAACTACCCGCTGCACCTGGGCGTGACCGAGGCCGGGCCGGCATTCCAGGGCACCATCAAGTCCGCTGTCGCGTTCGGCGCGCTGCTCGCGGAGGGGATTGGCGACACCATCCGCGTCTCGCTCTCCGCCCCGCCGGTGGAGGAGATCAAGGTCGGCAACCAGATCCTGCAGTCGCTGAATCTCCGCCCCCGCAAGCTGGAGATCGTCTCCTGCCCATCCTGCGGGCGCGCGCAGGTCGACGTTTATAAGCTGGCCGACGCGGTCGCGGCCGGCCTCGAGGGCCTCGAGGTCCCGCTGCGAGTGGCCGTCATGGGCTGCGTCGTCAACGGCCCCGGCGAGGCCCGTGAGGCTGACTTGGGTGTCGCCTCCGGCAACGGCAAGGGCCAGATCTTCGTCAAGGGCGAGGTCATCAAGACCGTCCCCGAGGCCATGATCGTGGAAACCCTCATCGAGGAGGCCATGCGCATTGCCGAGCAGATGGAGGCCGACGGCAGCAGCCCTAGCGTGACGGTGGGCTAGGCGGGGCTAAGTGGGGCTGGTCGGGGTCGCCCTGACCAGCCGTGAATGGGCATCTCAAGGGCACCCGTCGCAGATTCGTGGCAATCTGGTGAAGGGCCCGCGGCGCATCGCCGATCTTGGGTCTGTGACCTGCGGACTCGAGGACCGGAGTTGATGTGCTGAAGCTGCTTGGAGCCAGGCCTGTGGGCCCCTGGGAGCTGACCGCGGTGTTGCGTGGCCTCGACACAGACCCCATCGCGACGTGCATGGTCGCCGCGCGCGTGCAGCGGCACGGGCTCAGCCCCACCGCCATCCGCGGCGAGCTGTGGAGCCGGGGCGCCGTCGGGCGGTCGCTGTGCTTCTCCGGCGGCAACCTCGTGCCCCTATGGGGCAAGCGCGAGGATCTGCACACTTTCGCGGACCGGGCCCTGCGGCATCCGCGGCGGTGCAGCGCCATTGTCGGGCGGACAGAGCTGGCGATCCCGCTGTGGGAGCAACTGGCCTCGGAGTGGGGACCACCTCGCGAGGTGCGTCCCGAACAGCCGCTGCTGGCGCTCAGCGGGCCGCCGCGCATCGAGCCCGATCTGCGGGTGCGCCAGGTGCGGGCCGCGGAGCTGGAACCGTATCTCGCCGCCGCCACCGCGATGTTCATCGAGGAGGTGGGGGTGGACCCGCGCGCGCATGACGGCGGTGCGGCGTATCGCGACCGGATCAGAGGGATCATCGCCAGCGGGGCCGCGTGGGCGCGATTCGAGGACGGTGAAGTGGTGTTCAAAGCGGAGATCGGCGCGCAGTCGGACCAGGTCAGCCAGATCAACGGCGTGTGGGTGAGTCCCCAATTGCGCGGTGGCGGGCTGGGCACCGCGGGCACCGCCACGATCGCGCAGGCCATCCAGCGGGAGGGCCGCGTGCCGAGCCTGTATGTCAACGCCTATAACCACGCCGCGCGCAGATCCTACGAGAAGATCGGGTTCACGCAGGTGGCGACGTTCTCCACCATCCTGATCGACTAGCCGGGCGGGTGGCCTCGGCGGCGCTGTCGGTGGCGCCACTTATCATGGCGCACGATGAACTCTCACCGCCTCACCCGCCTCGGCCTGACCCTGCTCGTCGCCATCCTGGGCCTGAGCCTGGTCTCCTGTGGCAGCCGGCCCGACGTGGCGCAAACGGCTGCCCAAGACTTTATCGACCACTTCGCCAATCAGGACCTTGATGCCGCCGCGGCCGCCACGGATGCCCCGAACACTGCGCGCACGGTGCTCGCGGACGCCTGGGGCGGGCTGCAGGCGGAGTCGCTGACGGCGAAGCTGGGCGCCATGAGCGTAGTGGGGGACACCGCGACCGTCGAGTACACCTATGAGTGGCGGTTGCCGAAGGAGCGCGTCTGGTCATACTCCGGGGAGCTGGGGCTAATCCGGCAGGGCGGGCAGTGGGAGGTGCGCTGGAACTCCACGGCGGTGCACCCGCGGCTGGGGGCCGGCCAGACGATGGCTCTGCGCACCAGCGCGCCGCCACGAGCCCCGGTGATCGGCCACGACGGGGCCCCGCTCATGGTGCCTGGCATCAGCGTGCAGGTCCTGCTCAACGCGAAGGAGGCCGGGAATCTGCGCAACACCGTGGACACGCTCACCCGGACCTTGCAGGGCTTCGATCCCAGCATCACTCCGCAGACCCTGGCGGAACGGGCGACCAGCACCACAGGCTTTTACGCGATCACCCGGATCACCGCGGCGCAGGCCGAGCAGGTGCGCGGGCAGCTAGAGCTCCTGCCGGGCGTGCGCCTGGTCGAGCAGCCTGACCTGATCGTCACCGATCCGATGCTGGACAACGACATTGTGCGCAACGTCAAGGACATCGTCCTGGGCGACATCGACGGGGCCGCCGGTTGGCGGGTGGTGACTGTGAACCAGGACGGGGTCGACGTGGACCTGCTGACGGAGACTGCCGCCAAGCCCGCCCCGGCGGTCTCGGTGAGCCTGGACAAGCTGATCCAGACCTCCGCGCAGGCGGCGGTGCGGATCACCGACAAGCCGGCGATGCTCGTCGCCATCCAGCCCTCGACTGGCCAGATCCTGGCTGTCGCGCAGAACGAGGCCGCAGACCAGGAGGGCCCGATCGCGCTGACCGGCATGTACCCGCCCGGCTCGACTTTCAAGATCATCACTGCCGGCGCCGCCATCTCGGGCGGACTCGCGGGCCCAGGCTCCCCGCTGAGCTGCCCCGGGGAGATCGTCATCCGCGACCGCACCGTCCCGAACTACGCGGGCTTTGCCCTCGGCGGTGTTTCCATGGCCACCGCGTTCGCCGCATCGTGCAACACCACCTTCGCCGAGCTCGCCAGCCGGATGGAGGCGGACGCGCTGCCGACGGCCGCCGCCCAGTTCGGCATCGGCGTCGACTACGACGTGCGGGGCCTGCGCACCATGACCGGCTCCGTGCAGGCGGCGGAGGACATCGTCCAGCGCGCGGAGGACGGCTTCGGGCAGGGCCGCGACTTGGCCTCGCCGTTTGGCATGGCGCTCACCGCGGCGACGGTGGCCAACGGGCGCACCCCGGTCCCACAGTTGATTAGTGGGCATGAGACCACTGTGACTGGTGATCCAGGCGTCATCACGCCGGAGATGGTCGACGGGCTGCGGGAGATGATGCGGCAGGTGGTCACCAGCGGCACCGGCACCCGGATCGCGGACCAGGGCGCGGTGTTCGGCAAGACCGGCGAGGCGGAGTTCGACGGCGGCTCGCACGCGTGGTTCGCGGGCTACCGCGGCGACATCGCGTTCGCCGCCTTGATCGTGGATGGCGGCAGCTCGGACAACGCCGTCGCCGTCAGCCGCGAGATGCTGATCGGGCTGCCCGACGGGTATATGGCCGACTAGGGGCGGGTGGGCGGCGCGGCGTCGGGCGCCATGATCGCGCCGATCTCGCGGAAGATGGCGTCGGCGCTGTTGGCATACGCGCCGTCGGCGCCGAATGCCCCGGGCTCGAAGGTCACCGCGACGGAGATGGCCACCTTCTGTTCGGGGAGGTACGCCATGAGCGACGCGTACCCGCTGAACAGCGGGTTCTGCAGGACCCAATCGCCGGAGGTGACCAGACCGATGCCGTAGCTGTAGAACTCCGACATGGGGCCGCACGAGCAGCCCTCCTGGACGTGGCCGAAGCCGCGCAGGTCGGTGGAGATCATCGCCTCATATGACTCCGGCGAGAGGAGCTCGCCGGTGCCGATGGCGATGGCGGATCTGTCGAAGTCGTCGATAGTCGAGGTCTGGACCGCGCCCTGGGTGATGGACCAAGACGGATTCCAAAACGTGGACTCCTCGGTGAATGGCGCATCCGGCGCGATGCCGAGGTCGGCGCGGCGCTCGGAGCTGAAGGAGTGCAGCACGGGCTCGGGGATTGCGGCCGTCTGGCTGGCGACGGTGTGGTCGAGCCCGAGCGGGTCGAGAACCTCGGCCTGCATGACCTCCGCCATGGGCCGCCCGGTGATCTTCTCGATAACCAGGCCGAGGATGAGGTAGTTGGTGTGCGCGTATCCCCAATTGGAGCCGGGCTCGAACGAGAGCGGCTTGTCGATGACATAGGCGAGAATCTCGTCGACGGTCCACAGCCGGAACGGGTCGGCGGAGTTCGCGGCGACGAAGGCCGGGTCGGTGACGTGGTCCGGGTAGCCCGAGGTCATCCGCGCGAGCTGGCCCACGGTGACCTCGCCCGCATGGTTGAGCTCGGGCAGGTACGTCGACACCTTGTCGTCGAGGCTGACCTTTCCTGCGTCGACCAGCGTCAGCAGCAGCGTCGCCACATAGGAGATGGCGACGGCCCCGTTGCGGAAGCTCATCTCGGGCGTGGCCGGCACGCCCGTCATGGAGTCGCCCCGGGCCTCGCGCACCACCTCCTCGCCGTCGACGGACACCTTGACGATCACCGAGCGCAGGTGCCGGGCCGCCATCTCCGACTCCACCAGCGTCATGATCTCGGCGGCTTGGGCGGGGTCGGCCGCGGCCGCGGCCTCCGATGGTGTGGCCCCGCTCGTCGTGTTGCTTGTCGAGGAGCAGGCGGCGCCCGCTGCCAACAGTGCGAATGTCAATGCGATGGCCAAGCTGCGATTTGCGCTCATGGGCTGAAGTGTGACTGACATCGCCGTGGGCTTTGTGGCTATTCGGTCAAAGCTCCACTGCTGGCGACCGCGGTGGAGAACGTGGGGGCGCCCAGCCCCGCCCGTCGGAACGCCTCAGCCACCTCGGCGCGCACCACCGCCGCCGCGCCGGGCTCGACCAGCGCGATAGCGGAGCCGCCGAAGCCTCCGCCCGTCATTCGAGCGCCGTAGGCCCCGGCCGCCCGCGCAGCGTCGACGGCGACGTCCAGCTCGCGGCAGGACACTTCGAAATCATCGCGCAGTGAGTCGTGCGAGGCATTGAGCAACGCACCCAGTCGGGGGAGAGCGGGGGCGGGCCCCCGCAATTCGGCGGCGAACTCCAGCACCCGCGCGTTCTCACTGGCCACGTGGCGTGCGCGTGCGGCGAGGACCGGATCAGCCGGCACGGTCGTGAGCTCACGCAGGGTGGCGACACCCGCCAGCTCCGCGGCGCGGGCGCACTCGGCGCGCCGGCGCGCGTACTCGCCGTCGGCCAGTGCGTGCTCCGCGCGGGTGTCGATCACGAGCAGCTCGGCGGTGAACGGGATCTGCTCGAGCGAGCCGTCCGCGAAGTCGATCAGCAGCGCGTGGCCAGCCTGTGCGCGCAGGGACACGGTTTGGTCCATCGCCCCGGTAGGTGCGCCGACGAAGTCGTTCTCCGCGCGCACGCAGGCGGGGATCAACACGTCGGTCGGCGCGTGGCCCGCCAGACCCACGGCCATCGCGCACTCGAGGGCGGCCGAGGAGCTTAGGCCCGCGCCGACCGGGACACATGAGTCGAGGGCCAGATCGAATCCGGCGGAGAGCAGGCCGGCCTCGCGCAGCGACCACGCCACGCCGAGCACGTAGCCGGCCCAGCCGAACGTGGACGGCGGGGCCAGCTCGGCGAGCATGGCCTCAATGGGCTCGCCAGGGCGCTGGGCGGAGACCACGCGGATGCGGCCGTCCTCACGACGGCGCAGTGCCGCGAAGGTCCGGTGGGGCAGCGCGATCGGCAGCGCCAGCCCGGAGTTGTAGTCGGTGTGCTCCCCGATGAGGTTGACCCGCCCGGGGGCAGACCAGACTCCCTCGGGGGCGCCGCCGAGCTCTCGGGCGAATACCTCGCGGGCGCGCCGCGCGCCCTCCGCCTCCGACCAGGTCACGGCGCGAGCTCCCGGAGCCGATCCGCGATGGCCTCGGGCGTGGTGTCCGTGATCCACACGCCCATCGCCGACTCCGAACCGGCCAGATACTTGATCTTGTCAGCCGCGCGGCGCACGGAGAACAGCCGCAGATGCAGTCGGAACTCGTCACGGCCGACGTGGACCGGGGCCTGGTGCCAGGCGGACACGTACGGCAGCGGCAGCGGCGCCCCATCCGCGCCGGTGAAGAAGCGGTCCAGCCGGCGCAGCAGCCCGGGATAGAACTCAGCCAGCTCGGCGCGCTCGGAATCGGTGAGCGCGCACAGGTCCGGCACGTGGCGGCGCGGGGCGATCTCGAGCTCGACTGGCCAGCGTGCGGCGGCTGGCACATAGGCCACCCAGTGCTCGCCCTCGGCGACGATCCGGCGGCCCGAGCGCAGCTCCGCGGCGAGCAGGTCGTCGAGGAGATTGCGGCCCGTCGTCGCCCGGTGTCGACGGGATTGCTCCAGCACCGCGACCGTGTCCGGCGGCAGGAACGGGTACGCGTAGATCTGCCCGTGCGGGTGGGGCAACGTGACGCCGACCTCCGCGCCCCGGTTCTCGAAGCAGAACACCTGCGCAACACCAGCCAACCGCGCGAGCTCTCTCGTACGGTCCGCCCAGGCCTCGATCACGGTGCGCATGCGCGACGGGCCCAGATCGCCCAGGGAGGCGGCGGGGTCGGGGGAGAAACACAACACCTCGCAGCGCCCGGCGGCCGGACGGCGCGGCCACAACGGTTCCCCGTCGAGCACGGTCTCGTCGCCGGGCAGACCGGCGAAGGACGGGAAGCGGTTCTCGAAGACGACCACGTCATAGTCGTCGGCGGGGATCTCGGTGGACCGACCGGCGCGCGTCGGCGCCAGGGGATTGTCGCCGTCGCCCGGCAGGTGCGGACGGCCGGACCGGTGCGCGGCCAGCGCCACCCACTGCCCGACGCGCGCGTCCCAGCGCAGCTCACCGCCATGCTCGACGGCCGTCAGCCCGCGCAGGTCGGCGGCTTCGCGGCGCGGGGGCGTGGCGGAATCGTCGAAGTAGATCAGCTCGCGGCCGTCGGACAGGGTTGTGGTGGTGCGGCGGAACAGGTGCTGGTTAGTGGTGCTCACCACGACATTGTGGCCCGCAGGACCCGAGCCGTCGGCGCCGGTACTATTCTCGACGCCATGGCCTCACGTGCACCTTTGACTCCCGGAGTCATCTCGCCCACCCGTACCGTCCCGTCCTCGATCGAGCGTCCAGAATATGCGTGGAAGCCGACGGTGCAGGAGGGCTCCGAGCCCTGGGTGCAGTCGGCGGAGACGATCGAGGCGATGCGGATCGCCAGCAAGATCGCGGCGCGCGCACTGCAGGAGGCTGGCAAGGCCGTTGCCCCCGGTGTCACCACAGACGAGCTGGACCGCATCGCGCACGAGTACATGTGCGACCACGGCGCGTACCCGTCGACGCTCGGCTACAAAGGATTCCTCAAGTCCTGCTGCACCTCGCTCAACGAGGTCATCTGCCACGGCATCCCAGACTCGACCGTGATCCAGGATGGGGACATCGTCAACATCGACGTCACCGCCTACATCCACGGCGTGCACGGCGACACCAACGCCACCTTCCTCGCCGGCGACGTCTCGGAGGAGCACCGACTCCTGGTCGAGCGCACCCACGAGGCGACGATGCGCGCGATCAAGGCCGTCAAGCCGGGCCGCGAGCTCAACATCGTGGGCCGCGTCATCGAGGCCTACGCCAACCGCTTCGGCTACGGCGTCGTGCGTGACTTCACCGGCCACGGCATCGGTGAGACCTTCCACAACGGCCTGGTTGTGCTGCACTACGACGAGCCGAACGTGGACACGGTCCTCGAGCCCGGCATGGTCTTCACCATCGAGCCGATGATCAACATGGGCGGCATCGAGTGGGACATGTGGGACGACGACTGGACGGTGCTGACCAAGGACCGCAAGTGGACCGCGCAGTTCGAGCACACCCTCGTCGTCACCGAGACCGGCACAGAGATCCTCACGCTGCCGTGATCCGTAACGCGCGCCTGCAGGCCATGTTCCAGTACCGTAACTGCTCATGAGCGAAGCAGAGGTCATGGCCGGCGGGCGTTCCCGCACCATGCGAGTGGACGGGCCCGAGGGTGCGCTGGCGGTACTGATGCTCACGGGCGGCCCCGCGGACGCCGCGGGCTACGCGGACATCGCGACACGCCTGGCGAACTCGGGGCTGCGCTCCTACGTGCTCGAGGACGTTGCGGGGCTCGAGGCGGCCGATATCATCACGATCCTCGACGGCCTCGGCGCGCACTGGGCGCATCTCGCCGGCTCCGGTGCGGGGGCGGCGTTGGCCTGGCAGGTCGCGGCCCGCAACTTCGATCGGATCAGCAGTCTCGTGGTGGTCGACGAGGGCCATCCCGCCGCCGCGGACACCGAGGGCCTGGTGCTCGACGCGGGCTGCCCCGCCGTCGAGGTCGCCACGACACTGATCCTCACCGCGGACGACCACCGCACCCGCGCCTATGGGACCGGGCGGCACACGTACTCGGACTATCGGGTGGTGGAGTTGCCCGCTGGCACGCCGGGCGGCGTCGTCGACAGCGCGTTGGCGGCCTCGCTGGCGACGGAGATCATCCTGCGCAGCAACCCCTGGTAACTCCGCCCCTAGTTGCCGAACGGGACGTTGGGGTCGGAATTCAAGTGGAATCCAGACCCCAACGTCCCGTTTGGTGCGCGGGGTCTAGAGCTCCAGGCCCAGCAGCGCGTTCTCGACGACCTCGGTCAGCGCCGGGTGGATCCAGTACTGGCCCTTGGCCATATCTGTCGCGCTCAGGCCGAAGGACATGGCCTGGATGAGCGGCTGGATCAGGATGGAAGCCTGCGCGCCGAGGATGTGAGCCCCCAGGATCTGGCCGGTGTCCTGGTCCGCGATGATCTTGCAGATCCCCTCGGTGTCCTCCATGGCCCAGCCGTAGGCGACATCGCTGTAGTTCTGCACCTTCACTGTGATGCGCGGGTACTGGGCCCGGGCCTGCGCCTCGGTCAGTCCCACGGCGGCGATCTGCGGCTCGGTGAACACGGCAGCGGGGACGAAGCGGTGATCCGACGCGCGCAGTTCGGGGTCCGATCCGCCAGCCGCGCGCACCGCGATCAGGTTGTGCCCGACCACTCGCGCCTCATGGTTTGCGACATGCTTGAGCTGATGGGCGGAGCTGACATCGCCGAGGGCGAAGACGCCGTCGGCGGTGGTGCGCTGGAACTCGTCGACGACGATCAGGCCGTCCTCACGCACCTGGATGCCCGCGGCCTCGGCCCCGATCAGGTCCGAGTTGGGCGCGCGGCCGACGGCGACCAGCAGGGCGTCGCCCGCGACGACGGTCCCGTTCTCCAGCTCGATCTCCACTCCACCGTCGGAGCCCGATCGCACAGCCCGCACCCCGGAGTCGAGGTGGCAGTCCCACTTGGCCTTGGCCAGCTCGGTGAAGTGCGCGGACAGCTCGTCGTCGAGGTGGCGGAGCATCCGGCCGCTGCGGCCGATGACGCTGACGTCCGAGCCGAGCGAGGAGAAGACGTGGGCGAACTCGGAGGCGATGTAGCCGCTGCCGAGCACGATGAGGCGGTCCGGCAGCTCGGGAATCCGCATCACGTCGTCATTGGTGAAGTACGGCACGCCGGCGTCGCGCACCACATCCGGGACGATCGGCCGTGAGCCGGTGGCGATGACGACCTGGTCGGCGGTGATCGTCTGCGCGGGGCTGGCCTCGGTGGCGTGTGTGGTGATCGTCCTGGGCCCGGTGAACTCGGCGTGGCTGCGGAAGACCGTGATGTTCGCGCAATCCTGCTCGCGGTAGCGGCGGCCGCCGTCGGCGATGGGGTCGATGCGGCCGAACACGCGGCTGACCACGTCCTGCCAGCGCACCCCGTCGATGTGGGCGTCCACGCCGTAGCGATGCGCGCTCCGCACCGCGTTGGCCACGTCCGAGGCGTACACGAACATCTTGGTGGGGATGCAGCCCACGTTCAGGCAGGTGCCGCCGAAGACGCCCTCCTCGAACAGGGCGACCTTGAGACCGTCATAGCGCTCATCGAGGAAGGTGTTGCCGGATCCGGTACCGATGACGGCAACGTCGAAATGTGTCACTTTAGGACTCCTGCAGAGTGGGGTTGGAGTTGCGGCGCTCGAGATCGGCGAGCCAGGTGTCGACCTCGCTGAAGGCTGCGGCGCGCGCGGCGGGGGCGGAGAGGAAGACGTCGTGGAGGGCGCCATCGATGGGGACGGTGGTGTTGCGGTCGCCCAGGCAGCCGGACCAGCGGGCGATCTGGCGCACGTCGAGCACGGTGTCCGCGGAGCTCGAGTCGGGGCCGAACTTCCGGGAGTAGTGGGTGCGGGCCGAACGCAGCACCAGCGACGGCACCCCGATGTCGAGGCCGCGGTGCAGTTCGGCCTGGCCCTGGCGGACGGCGCTGAGCCAACCGGCCAGCACGGGGAATCCGCTGAGCGGCTTCCAGTCCAGGTTGTAGTCCCACTCGCCCCCGGCGCCGGCGTACAGGCTGTCGCCATAGGCGGAGGACAGCTCCGTGGGCAGCGCGGTCCGGGGCCGGACCTTGCCGACGGTGTTGATCGCGACGGTGCCCACCGACCGCAGGAAGGCCGGCCCCTGCAGATCTAGCCAGGGGCTGTTCAGGACCAGTCCGGTGATGCCAAGGGTGCGGGGGGCCCGGCCAGCGCGGCGGAGCCGGTCCAGCCACAGGGGCAAGATCAGCCCACCGGTGGAGTGGGCCATCAGCAGCGTCTCTGCGGGGCCGATCAACTTCATCGCAGCCTCGAGCTCGCGGTCATAAAGCGCCAGGTCGGAAATGTAGTGCGGGGTCTGCCCGGGATGAAGTGACCGACCACACTTGCGTAAGTCCAGCGCGTAGAAGTCGATGCCGTGCTCGACGAAATGCGCGGCGAGGTGCCGTTGGAAGAAGTAGTCGGTGAAGCCGTGCACATACAACACCGCGCGGCGGGGTTCGGCAGGGGATTCACCCTGGTCAGCGAGCTGTCGGACGAGAGTCGCGGACACTTCCGACTCGCCGTCGGGGTCGGGCCCCAGCGGGATTGAGCGCGCCTCGAATGGGGCTCCGAGCAGATCGGGGGACCACTGCGAACAAGTCATGGCGCCAGGTTATCTGGGTCGACGGGGACCGGACACGGCAAGGAGGCTCAATCCGATGCGGGCACGTGCGCGACTGACGAGTAACGTGATGCGCGTTATCTATGTGTCCAGTTGACCGAGGATGTTGAATTTCCAGTGTCGAAGCAGAGTTCACAGGCCGAAAGTGCCGATGTAGTCCTTATTGGCGCGGGTATTATGAGCGCCACTCTCGGCGTGCTCTTGCGCCAGCTCCAGCCCGAGTGGTCGATCACGGTGTTGGAGAAGCTCGACGCCGCTGCGGCCGAGAGCAGCGATCCCTGGAATAACGCCGGCACCGGACACTCGGCGCTGTGCGAGCTGAACTACACGCCGCAGAACTCCGACGGCTCCGTGGAGATCAGCAAGGCCGTCAAGGTCAACGAGCAGTTTCAGATGTCCCGCCAGTTCTGGGCACACGCGGTTGAGAACGGCGTGCTGCCCGATCCGAGCGAGTTCATCAACCCGATCCCGCACATGAGCTTTGTCCACGGAGCCGACGACGTCGAGTACCTGGGCAAGCGCTACGAGGCGCTCGCGGGACACCCTCTCTTCCAGGGCATGGAGTTCTCGGCCAGCGAGGAGGCGTTCACCGAGCGCCTGCCGCTGATGGCGAAGGGCCGGGATTTCTCCGAGCCCGCCGCCATCAACTGGATCGAGGGCGGCACGGACGTCGACTTCGGCGCATTGACCAAGCAGCTCCTGGCGAACTTGGGCGCGGGCGGCGCGACCCTGGCGTTCGGCACCGAGGTGACCGGCCTCAAACAGCTCTCGGATGGCAGCTGGCAGATCACCGTCCGCAACACCCGCACCCGCGCGAAGCGCACGCTCACCGCGAAGTTCGTCTTCGTCGGCGCGGGCGGCGGCGCGCTGCACCTGCTGCAGAAGTCCGGGATCAAGGAGTCCAAGGGCTTCGGCGGCTTCCCGGTCAGCGGCGAGTTCCTGCGCTGCACCAATCCGGAGCTGATTAGCCAGCACCACGCGAAGGTCTACGGCAAGGCTGCGGTGGGCGCGCCCCCGATGTCGGTGCCGCACCTGGACACCCGCGTCATCGGCGGCAAGCAGGGCCTGCTGTTCGGCCCCTACGCCGGCTGGTCGCCCAAGTTCCTGAAGAACGGCAAGATCACCGACCTGCCGTTCTCCGTCAAGGCCGACAACCTGATGTCGATGGTGGGCGTCGGGCTGACCGAGATGGGCCTGACCAAGTACCTGATCAGCGAGCTGATGCAATCTGAGGAAGACCGTATCGGTACCCTCGGCGCGTTTGTCCCGTCCGCCGAGAGCGGCGACTGGGAGCTGATCACCGCCGGCCAGCGCGTGCAGGTCATCCGCCGGAAGGGCAACCTCGGCGTCCTGGAGTTCGGCACCGCGGTGGTCAACTCCGACGATGGCACCCTCGCCGGCCTGCTCGGCGCGTCCCCGGGCGCGTCCACCGCGGTCGACGCGATGCTCGACGTGCTGCGCCGCTGCTTCCCGCAGCGCCAAGCCGACTGGCAGCCCAAGCTCAAGGAGATGGTGCCGTCCTACGGGGTGGCGCTGGCCGATGACAAGGCGCTGTTCGACGAGCTGTGGAAGTGGACCTCCGAGGCCCTGAAACTTGACCGGGACACGCGCGCCGACGCCTGACCTGGCGTTAACCTTTTACCATGCAATGCCGCGTACACCCGGGCTCATCGGCCCGGGTGTACCGCTGTCTATAAGCCAATACTCATGGGCCGCGAGGACCACCCGAGGAGATGCAGTGTCGACCACCCCAGGGACCACAACCCCAGTGTCCGCAACCGAGTCCGCGTACCTGGTGGGGCTGAACCTCGTCGGCAAGCGCGTCGTCGTCGTCGGCGGTGGTTCGGTGACCCAGCGCCGGCTGCCGCTGTTGATCGAGTCCGGCGCTCATATCCAGGTGATCGCACCGGCCGTGACTCCGGCCGTCGAGGCGCTGGCGGACTCCCGCCAGATCGAACTGCTAAGCCGCGCCTATAGCCACGGGGATCTGGCGCAGGCCTGGTACGTCATCGCCGCGACGGACGACGCCGACGTGAACGCGGCCGTTGTCGCGGAGGCGGACCGGCTGCGGGTGTTCTGTGTGCGGGCCGATCTCGGCTCGGCGGGCAGCGCGGTCACCCCCGCGACGACGAGGCACGACGGCGTCACGCTCGGCATCCTCGCGGGCGGGGACCACCGGCGATCCGCGGCGCTGCGCACAGCCCTCTCGGAGGCGCTGAGCACCGGCGCGGTGGACGACTCCGCGGAGCCGATGGCCGCGGGCGTCGCGCTCGTGGGCGGTGGCCCCGGCGACCCCGAGCTGATCACGGTCCGCGGCCGACGCCTCCTGGTGCGGGCCGACGTGGTGATCACCGACCGCCTGGGCCCGGCCTCGCTGCTGGGGGAGCTGGGCGCGGGCGTCGAGGTCATCGACGCGTCCAAGATCCCGTACGGCCGCGCGATGGCGCAGGAGCGGATCAACGAGCTGCTGATCGAGCACGCGCGCGCGGGCAAGTTCGTCGTCCGGCTCAAGGGCGGGGACCCGTACCTGTTTGGCCGCGGCTTCGAGGAGCTCATCGCGCTGACCCACGCCGGCATCCCCGTGACCGTGGTCCCCGGAATCACCAGCGCGCTCGCCGTGCCGGCCGCCGCGAACGTGCCTGTCACCCACCGCGGCATCACCCACGAGCTCACGATTGTCAGTGGCCACCTGCCCCCCGGACACCCTGACTCCCTGCTGGACTGGGACGTGTTGGCCAAGCTCAACGGCACGATCGTGCTGATGATGGGCGTGGGCAAGCTGAAGCTGTTCACTGACGCCCTCATCGCCGGCGGCCGCGACGCCGCAACCCCGGTGGCCATCATCCAGGAGGGCACCACCGCCCAACAGCGCGTCCTGCGCGCGGACCTGGCGACCATTGCCGAGCGGGTCGAGCAAGAGCAGATCAAGCCGCCCGCCATCACCGTCATCGGCGCCGTGGCCGGCCTGGCGGACCTGCTCGGTGGTCTGGGCTGATGCGCGAACTCACGACCCGGGCGTTCGGCATGGCCATCGTGGTGCTGGGCTCGCTCCAGCTCATGGTGGTGCTCGACGGCACCGTGGCAAACCTTGCGCTCGCCCGCCTGCAGGCGGACCTGGGCCTGAGCGACAGCGGCCGCACCTGGGTGCTCACGTCCTATGCGCTAGCGTTCGGCGGCCTCATGCTGCTGGGTGGCCGGCTCGGCGACGTGTTCGGCCGCAAGAGGATGTTCATCGTCGGCGTCGCGCTGTTCACCGTGGCCTCGCTGCTCTGCGGCATCGCGGTGAACGAGACGATGCTGCTCGCGTCGCGGGCGTTCCAGGGCGTCGGCGCGGCCATCGCGTCGCCGACGGCCTTCGCACTGGTGGCCACCACGTTCGCGCCCGGCAAAGCCCGCAACCAGGCCATCGCGATCTTCGCGGCGATGACCGGCCTGGGCTCCGTCGCGGGCCTGGTGATCGGCGGGGCCCTGACGCAGGTGTCCTGGCGGTGGATCTTCTGGATCAACGTGCCGATCGGCATCGTCATCGTCGCGCTGGCCTTCGTGGCCCTGCACGAGTCGGAGAACGCCAAGCGGATCACCCTCGACGTGCCCGGCGCGGTGCTGGCCACGGTCGGCTGCACCGCAGTGGTGTTCGGCATGATGGAGGGCATCAATATCGGCTGGACCAGCCCGGTGATCATCGGGTCGCTGGTCTTGGGCATCTTGACGCTGGGGTTGTTCCTCTATGTGGAGCGCACCGCGAACAACCCGCTGTTCCCGTTCGTCCTGTTCCGCAACCCCAACCGAGTCGCCGCCCTCGTGGCGATCTTCTTCGCGGGCGCGATGCTGTTGTCGATGACGATGTACGTGGCCCTGTTCGTCCAAGACCTGCTCGGCTACTCGCCGCTCACCGCGGGCCTGGCGTTCATCCCGTTCGCGGTCGGCATCGGCGCGGGCGCCCAGATCGCCTCCAAGCTCACGCTGAGCGTCCAGCCGCGCTGGGTGGTCCTCGCCGGCTCCGCGCTGATGGTCGTCGGCCTGCTCTACGGCTCCACCCTCGACGGCTCCGCGGATTACCTGACCGACCTGCTGCCACCCACGATCGCCATCGGCCTGGGTGTCGGCCTAGCGCTGGTGCCCCTGCCCCTGTGCGCCATCGCCGGGGTCGGCCCGTCGGAGATCGGCCCGTTGACCGCGATCGGCACCGTCGCGCAGACCCTGGGCGGACCCCTGGGCATCGCGATCATCAGCGTGTTCGCCACGTCCCGCACCATCGCCGACGGCGGCTCCGTGGACATCAAGGTCGCCGAGATGAGCGACTACCAACTGATCGCCCTCGGCAATGGCTACACCTTCGCCTTGGTGGGGTGCGCTGCCGCGGCGGCCCTGGCAGGGGTGGCGGCGCTGTTCATGCGGTTCACCCCCGCGGACATCGCGGAGGCGCAGGCGGCAGAGAAGGCCGCGCAGCTCGCGGACTGATCTCCCCGCCGCACTTCCCCCGCCGCACTTCTCCGCCTCGCCCCCGTAACTTGACCTGGCCCCCGTTGCAACGTCAGCGAGGACACGTTGCGGGGGCGAACTCGCCTCGCGGCGATCCATCCGCCAACGGCCGCACGGTGTTGACTGACTGCGGCTGAGCGCCTATGTGAAGCTCAGCCCGATCGCGTATGGGGGCAGCGCGATGCTGCCCAGGCCCGCACATGACCTGCTCCCGCGAGTTCGCTGCGGCTTCGTGGAGGCACTGAGGTTGCAACGACGGCGGATCAACGAAGCGACGGCGTACTCGGCAGCGGAGGCGGCAGCATCAAGTCAGGATGACCAGTTCACGTTCCGACGCGATCTCCACCCGCAGCCCGGCCTTCTCCGCGACCCGGGCCACACCCTTGAGGTCCGTGGGCTCCGCGCGCGTGATCGTCAGCGCGCGGGCCAGCAGCCCCTTGTGATGTTTGTTGAAGTGGCTCACCACCGATCGGCTGCCATCGGGCTTCTCCGTGAGCACCGTCGCGATGACGGACTCCTTGAGTGGGCCCAGCTGCTGGTAGGAGCCCGAGCGTAGGTCCACGATCAGCCCGCCGTCGGCCTCCGCGCGGATCGCGTCGGGCAACTCCGTGCGCCATACCGAGGCCAGTGTGCCGAAGCCCGGCAGCTTGGAGTTGCCGGAGAGCCGGTAGGCGGGGATGGGGTCGCCCGCGCGGATCGTGCCAAATAGCGCAGAGCCAATGCCCAAGCGCTGCAGGGCCTTCGAATGCTGGGCCTTGGTGAACGTTTTGGCATCGAGGGCGTCGAACAGCACGCCGGTATAGCGGCGCAGGGCGGGGGAGGTGGGGGAGACCCACAGCTTCGCATTGCGCTCGATCTCGTCGGCCTGCGTGGGGCCCAGGCCCAGCGCGGCCTGCGAGGCCTCCGCGTCGGCCGCGAGCTCGACCAGCGCGTTGGCCAGGATCTCCCGCGTCGCGGTCAGGCCCGGCATCGAGAGCTCGGCGAGGTCCAGCGGCGCGTCGGCGCCATCGGTGGACTTGGTTTCGGAGGGAGGCAATAAGACCAACACAGATGCCAAGGCTACCGACGCGTCCGCGCGAGGCACCGACTAGGCTGGACCACCGTGATCACCCGTCTTTCAGAGCTGTTCCTGCGCACCCTCCGCGACGACCCGGCCGACGCCGAGGTTCCCAGCCATAAACTGCTGGTGCGAGCCGGCTATGTCCGGCGCATCGCGCCCGGCATCTACTCCTGGCTGCCGCTGGGCCTGCGCGTGCTGCGCGAGGTCGAGCGTGTGGTCCGCGAGGAGATGGACGCGATGGGCGCGCAGGAGATTTTGCTGCCCTCGCTCTTGCCCCGCGACGCCTACGAGACCTCCAACCGCTGGACGGAATACGGCCCGGACCTGTTCCGCCTCAAGGACCGCCGCGGCAACGACTACCTCCTGGGCCCCACCCACGAGGAGATGTTCACGCTCACCGTCAAGGCCGAGTACAACTCGTACAAGGACTTCCCGGTCACGCTGTACCAGGTGCAGAACAAGTACCGCGACGAGCAGCGCCCCCGCGCCGGCATCCTGCGCGGCCGCGAGTTCCTGATGAAGGACTCGTACTCCTACGACCTCACCGACGAGGGCCTCGCCGCGTCCTACCAGGCGCACCGCGACACCTACGAGCGCATCCTGCAGCGGCTGAACATTAAGTACGTCATCGTCGCCGCCACCTCCGGCGCCATGGGCGGCAGCGCCTCCGAGGAGTTCCTCGCGGAGAGCCCGATCGGCGAGGACACCTACGTCCGCTGCCTCGAGTCCGGCTACGCCGCGAATGTCGAGGCCGTCACCACCCCGGCGCCCGAGGCCATTCCGTTCGACGGACTGCCCGACGCGTCCGTGCACGAGACTCCCGGCGCCACCACCATCGACACTGTCGTCGCGTGGGCTAACACCGCGAGTCTCGGCCGCACGATCACCGCCGCGGACACCCTGAAGACCCTCGTCGTCAAGACCCGCGTGCCGGGCGGCGAGTGGGAGCTGCTCGGTGTCGGCATCCCCGGCGACCGAGAACTGGATGAGAAGCGCCTCGAGGCCGCGCTCGAGCCCGCCGAGTTCGTCATGATCACCGAGGGCGATTTCACGAAGAACCCGTTCCTCGTCAAGGGCTACATGGGCCCGAAGGCGTTGCTGGAGAACGGTGTCCGCTACCTCGTCGACCCCCGCGTGGTCGACGGCACCAGCTGGATCACCGGCGCGGACGAGGACGGCAAGCACGTTGTCGGCCTCGTCGCCGGCCGCGACTTCACCCCGGACGGCACCATCGAGGCCGCCGAGGTGCGCGACGGCGACCCCTCGCCCGACGGCGCTGGCCCGCTGGTCGCCGCCCGCGGCATCGAGGTGGGCCACGTGTTCCAGCTCGGCCGCAAGTACACCGACGTGTTCGAACTCGATGTGCTAGGCGAGAACGGCAAGCCCGTGCGCCCGACGATGGGCTCCTATGGCATCGGCGTATCCCGCCTGGTCGCCGTCATCGCCGAGCAGATGCACGACGAGAAGGGCCTGTGCTGGCCCGCCGAGGTCGCGCCCGCCGACGTGCACGTGGTCATCGCGAACAAGGACGAGACCGCCCGCGCCGGTGCCGAGGAGCTTGCCGCCGCCCTCGACAAGGCCCGCGTCCGCGTTATCCTCGACGATCGCAAGTCCTCGCCCGGCGTGAAGTTCAAGGACTCCGAGCTGCTGGGCATCCCGCAGGTCGTGGTCGTCGGCCGCGGCTGGGCCGAGGGCAACGTGGAACTGCGCGACCGCTTCACCGGCGAGGCCCGCGAGGTGCCCGCCGCCGAGGCGCTCGAGACGGTGCTGGCCGCGATCCGCGGTTAGGCCTCTGGGGGCTGGGCCTGCGAGGGCTGGGCGCTGATGCCCTCGCGAACATGAAGAAGATCCGCTGTCCTCTCGGGCGATGGCGGATCTTCTTCATGTTGGCGGCCGTCGCAGAGGGTCAGATATCCGCCCCCGCCGCCCGGAGCTCGACGCGGACGTTCTCCACGACCTCCGTCGGGTCTTCTCGGAGCAACTCGGAGTTGACCCGCACGATTCGCCAGCCAAGCCTGTTCAGCTGGGTATACCGGCGAATATCCTTGGTGCGGCGATGTTCGGCAGACCAATGTCCCTCGCCGTCGTATTCGACGGCAACACGCCAGCGGTCCCACCCCAGATCACATCGAGCGACGAACCGGCCGAGCTTGTCGAACACATGCACCTGCGTGGACGGGCGTGGAAGTCCAGCGCGTACCAGCACCAACCGTGTTCGCGTCTCGGCGGGTGACTCGGCACCCGCGTCAACGTGGCTCAAAACGCTGCGCAACTGGCGAATGTTCCGTGCACCTGGATGAGCTTGAGCCACCGCAGTGATCGCCTCCACCCGCAACTTTCTTGCGTGGCATAGCGCGTCAACCATCTCGATCGCATCATCGTGTCCGAGCCATCGCCCGAGGTCGAAGGCAGTCCTGGCGGCACTTGTCACCCTCATCCCGTCGATGGTCACGACCTCGCCGGGCAACAGCGAGTCCGACCGGACCCGGATCCCCGGCACAGACCGGAGATTTGCCCGCCGGATCGCCTCAGCCGGCCGGTCGGAGTCCACCCACTTGGACCCGTGCAGAGCGGCGGCCGAAAGACCCGCCAGCACTCCGTTGTCGCCAAGCCAGAGCCACGCGGCTTGCGCTCGCAATATCGCAGACGCGCAGGACCGTCGGTGGACATATACGTTGCGGTGCAGCTTGCGAAAGAATCGCAGTTCATGCTTGCCCAGCCCGCTCGAGCTTCCCAGAAATGGCCTATCGAACTCCCCCATGGAGACATCGTGGCAGCGCCCACACTCCCCGCATGGCCTGGAATGCCGGAATAATGGCAGTTATCCACAGGCCCGGGCCACGAATTTCGCCGCGAACATGAAGAAGCTCCGCCGCGCTCTCGGGCGATGGCGGATCTTCTTCATGTTCGCGGCTGTCTGGCCAGCGGCTGTCTGGCCAGCGGCTGTCTGGCCAGCGGCTGTCTGGCCAGCGGCAGCAGCCAGGCGAGAGTCAGACTGGCTGTCCCGGGAACGGCGTCGTCGGGGGCGTGACGCCCAGGGCTATTCGCCAGTTCCCGGCGCGGACGGCAGAGTCGGTGAGGTTGTCGATCGCAATCCCACGCACAGGCTCGGAGTCTGCGTGCTCGAGCGCGGAACGCCAGGCGGTCGCGGCGTCCTCCTCGACCGTCACCGCGAGCTGCGCGGCGGAGGCCGGATCCGTCACGGGGAACGGCACGGTGTAGCCGGCCGCGGCAGCGGGAACCACCGCACCGCCTGCAGCCAACATTGCCGCAGTGGCGTCGCGGCGGGCACGGTGGGCGGCGGCGTGCACCGCGACCTGATCACGCCGGCTCGCATTGCCATACGCGGTGATGAGGCCATAGGAGTAGACGGCGGCGTGCTCGGCCTCCAACGCGACGCCGAGGGCGGCGATATCGTTCTCGGACAATGGTTCTCCCGCCGGTGTGGGGGTGGGTGTGGTCACGGCAGGAGCACCTCGTTCTGGGCGGCGCACGCGGCGCTGATGGATCCGGCGAGTCCCGCCCGATAGCCGGAGTCGGTCCGGGCAGCGTCGGCCGCGCCGCGTTGGGCGTTCGCCAACGCGGTACGCAGGCCGTCGAGCGTCGGCGGGGGAGATGGCGGGGACTGGGTCTGCCCTGGGTCGGGCTCGGGGGCAGGGGTGGTGGGACCGTTGGCCCGAACGAGCTCGGTCTCCAGCGCGTCCGCGTGGGCAGCGCGCTCGGCGGCGACGGTGGTGAGCGCAGGTGCCTGGTCAGGCAACTGGACCGAGAGCTGGGTGGCGGTCTCGGCGTCGGCGCGCGCGGCCGCGGCCATCGCGATGAGGGGGTCGGGGGCGGACGGTTCGTTGGTGCCGATCGTGCACCCGCCGAGCGCGGCGGAGCCCGTGACCGCCGCCAGGCCAAGGCCGAGCCCGAGACCGGAATTGCGGAGGGCCGTCCGCCGGGAGAATCTGCGGGCCAGCGGGGTGGCGAGGGGGGCGGGGGCATGTGATGAGGACGACTGCACAGTGGACAGTCTGCCAGTCTCGGCAGGCTACTCTTGACAACTGTGCCGGGTGCGGCGCGAGCGGGATGATCTCGACTACGCTGAGCCGATCGAGATCGCCGTCGAGCACGAGTAATACCGTGCGCGCCGGACTGGGTCGTGCTCGTCGCGGCCAGACCCAACCCCCGATTTTTTTGCCCAAACCTGAAGCTAGGAGCGCTCCGATGCCAGTGCCCACCAGAGACAAGGTGGTCGAGCTGCTGAACGAGCCTGTCCGCCTCGCAGGCTATGACCTCGAGGACGTCGAGGTCACGCAGGCCGGCAAGAAGAGCATCGTCCGCGTGATTGTCGACTCTGATGCCGGTCTGGCCCTCGATGCCATCGTCACGCTGACGCGGCTGGTCTCCGACCACCTCGACACGGAGAAGTCCTTCGGCGAGGCCCCGTACACCCTCGAGGTCACCTCGCCCGGCGTGAGCCGTCCGTTGACCGAGCCCCGGCATTGGCGCCGGGCACGGGGCCGCAAGGTCGAGGCAGTCGTGACGGCAACCGGCGCGGAGCCCGAGACGATCAGCGCGCGGATCGGGCGCGTGCACGGCGAGGGCGGCGAGACCCCCCAGGTGGACCTCGTGCTGCCGAGCCAGTCGGCCAAGGTGGGCCCGGCCGTGCGCAAGGTGGCGCTCGCCGAGGTGTCGAACGCGGTGGTGCAGGTGGAATTCGGGAAGGTCGACCCCCGCGAGCTGGAGCTTGCCGGCGGCGTCCAAGCGGGGCGCGAAAGCACGGGCACTGTAGATCTGGAAGCGGCAGAGGATGCCATCGCCGACTCGGGCGAGGCAGCTAAGGAGAATGACAAATGAATATTGACTTGAACGCACTGCGCGCCATCGAGCAGGAGAAGAACATCCCGCAGGGCGCTGTCCTCGCGGCGCTCGCAACCGCTTTGATGACCGCCTACAAGCACACCGTGGGCCACGAGTCGAACGCCCGCATCGACATTGACCAGAAGAATGGCTCCGTCCGCGTCATGGCACGCGAAGTAGACGAGGACGGCAACCTCATCTCCGAGTGGGACGACACCCCCGAGGGCTTCGGCCGCGTCGCCGCCACCACAGCCCGCCAGGTCATTCTGCAGCGCCTGCGCGATGCTGAGAACGAGAAGACGTTCGGCGAGTTCGCCATGCACGAGGGCGAAATCGTCGGCGGCGTCATCGTCCGGGACACCGGCGCCAACGCGCGCGGCATGGTCATCGTGCGCATCGGCAATGACGCGCACGGCATCGAGGGCGTGCTACCCCAGGCCGAGCAGGTGCCAGGGGAGAGCTACGAGCATGGCGACCGCATCAAGTGTTATGTGATTGGTGTCACGCTCGGTGCGCGGGGCCCCCAGATCACGCTCTCGCGCTCGCACCCGAACCTCGTGCGCAAGCTGTTCGCGCTCGAGGTCCCGGAGATCGCGGACAACTCGGTCGAGATCGCGTCGGTCGCGCGCGAGGCCGGCCACCGCTCCAAGATCGCCGTCCACTCCGCCGTCGCCGGCCTCAACGCCAAGGGCGCCTGCATCGGCCCGATGGGGCAGCGCGTGCGCAACGTGATGAGTGAACTCGCAGGTGAGAAGATCGATATCATCGATTATGACGAGGATCCGGCCACGTTCGTGGGCAATGCGCTGTCCCCGTCGAAGGTCGTCTCGGTGACGGTCGTGGACGAGCTGGCACGGGCAGCCCGTGTCGTGGTGCCGGACTTCCAGCTGTCGCTGGCAATCGGCAAGGAGGGCCAGAACGCCCGCCTCGCCGCCCGTCTCACGGGCTGGCGCATCGACATCCGCAGCGACGCGGAGGTTATCGACCCCGAGACCGGCGAGCCCGTCCCGGAGTCCTGAGCCTCGGATCAGGGGCGCGCCCGACCTCGGGAGCGCCGTCAGGTTAGCCAGACAGCGACAAAGAGCGGTAGACTGCCAAATGGCCCAGCACGAAGGACTCGCAGCCACAGATCCAGCACCGGGAATCCCGGTGCGGACCTGCATTGGCTGCCGGGTTCGGACGCTGAGCTCCGATCTGCTCAGGCTGGTGGCAGTGCCGGGCGCAACCTCCGGGTTCGCGCTGGCGCCAGATCCAGCCAGAAGGTTGCCCGGTCGGGGTGCGTGGTTGCACCCCAACGCGGAGTGCCGGAAGTTGGCAGAAAGGCGTCGCGCATTCGGGAGGGCACTGCGGGTACAGGGAGACTTGGACCTGAGCGCCCTCGATAGCCGGATCGGGGCGGAATAGGAAACAGCGTCGGTCATGCGCCACCAGGGCGGATGGTCACGGCTTCGGCCGTCGACGTGAACACACGCGAGAACGACCTCTTGAGAAGGACAATACAGAAAACTCATGAGCACACCGTGAAGCACCAGCGATGATCGTCCATCGGAGTTAACCCGAGGTCGTGCGGGCATTGGCCGCTCGACCTCACCAGTGAGGAGAGCAGTGGCAGGCAAGGCCCGCGTGCACGAGTTGGCTAAAGAGCTCGGTGTCACCAGTAAGGAAGTTCTCGCCCGGTTGAAGGACCAGGGCGAGTTTGTGAAGTCCGCATCGTCGACGGTGGAAGCACCCGTCGCACGCCGACTCCGCTCATCATTCGAACCGTCCGGTGGAGCATCCGCCGCCGAGACGCCCACCCCGGCGGCGGCGAAGCCCGCAGCCAGCGAGAAGCCGGCAGCAGCGCCTAGCGCAGCCAAGCCCGGTGCGCCGAAGCCCGCGGCCGCAGCGCCCAGCGCAGCGACGCCCGGCGCCGCAACCCCCAGCTCGGCGAAGCCCGGCGGCCCCCGCCCCGGACCGAAGCCGGCAGCGGCGGCGACGCCGATCCCGGCAACACCGGCGCCGGCAGCCCCTGTGGCCGCCAAGCCTGCGACCCCGACGCCGAAGGCCACCCCGGCCGCGGCGCCTGCTGCGGCGAAGTCCGCCGCGGCGTCCCCCATGCCGGGTGCGCCCAAGCCGAAGCCCGTGGTCCAGCACGCGACCCCGCAGCCTCCGGTCGAGTCGGCCCCGGCCGCGGAAGCCGCAGAGAAGCCCGGTCCCGGCGGTCCCAAGCCCGGCCCGCGCGCTCCGCGTGTCGCGAATAACCCCTATTCCTCGGCACCCGCGCCGCGTCCGGCATCGCGTCCCGCGCCGGGTCAGGGCGGTGCCCGTCCGGCTCCCGGCGCCGGCGGTGCCCGTCCGGCGCCTGGCGCAGGTGGACCTCGTCCGGCTCCCGGTGCAGGTGGACCTCGTCCGGCTCCCGGTGCCGGCGGTCCTCGCCCGTCTCCCAGTGGCATGCCTCCGCGCCCGAACCCCGGTGCGATGCCCTCCCGTGCGGCTAAGCCCGCCGGTGCGGGTCGTCCCGGACCGGGCGGTCGTCCCGGCCCCGGCGGCGCCGGTGGCCGTGGTGGTCCCGGCGGCGGCGCTGGCGGCGGCGGCGGTTTCCGTCCCGGTGGCGGCGCTCCCGCTGGTGGGCCTCCCGCAGGTGGTGGCTTCCGCGGTCGCGGTCGCGCCCCCGGTCGTGGCACCACGGCCGGTGCATTCGGCCGTCCCGGAGGCGCGCCTCGTCGCGGACGCAAGTCGAAGCGGCAGAAGCGTCAGGAATACGACTCCATGCAGGCGCCCGCCGTTGGCGGCGTCAGGTTGCCTCGCGGCAACGGCGAGACGATCCGTCTTGCCCGTGGCGCCTCGCTCTCGGACTTCGCGGACAAGCTTGACGCGAACCCGGCAGCGCTGGTCCAAGCCCTGTTCAACCTCGGCGAGATGGTCACCGCGACGCAGTCGGTTCCCGACGAGACGCTGGAGCTGCTCGGCTCGGAGATGAACTACGTCGTCCAGGTCGTCAGCCCCGAGGACGAGGATCGCGAACTGCTCGACAGCTTCGACCTCACCTACGGCGAGGATGCCGGTGGCGAGGACGATCTGGAGCAGCGTCCGCCGGTGGTCACGGTCATGGGTCACGTCGACCACGGCAAGACCCGCCTGCTGGACTCGATCCGCAAGGCGAACGTGGGCGAGGGTGAAGCCGGTGGCATCACCCAGCACATCGGCGCGTACCAGGTCATGACGCACCTCGAGGGTGTCGACCGCCTGATCACGTTCATCGATACCCCCGGTCACGAGGCGTTCACCGCCATGCGTGCCCGTGGCGCCCAGGCCACTGATATCGCGATCATCGTGGTGGCGGCGGACGACGGCGTCATGCCGCAGACCGTCGAGGCCATCAACCACGCCCAGGCGGCCGGTGTCCCGATCGTCGTGGCCGTGAACAAGATCGACAAGGAGGCGGCGGATCCCCTGCGGATTCGCAGCCAGCTGACCGAGTACGGCCTGGTCGCGGAGGACTTTGGTGGCGACACCATGTTCGTCGACATCTCCGCGAAGCAGGGCCTGCACATCGACGAGCTGCTGGAGGCCGTGCTGCTGACGGCGGACGCGTCGCTGGACCTGCGGGCCAACCCGAACATGGACGCCCAGGGTGTCGCCATCGAGGCGCACCTCGACCGCGGCCGTGGCCCGGTGGCCACCGTGCTCATCCGTCGCGGAACGCTCCGTGTCGGCGACTCGATCGTGGCGGGCGACGCGTATGGCCGCGTGCGCCGCATGATCGACGAGAACGGCGATGACGTCATCGAGGCGTACCCGTCGCGTCCCGTCCAGGTCGTCGGCTTCACGTCGGTCCCCGGCGCAGGCGACAACCTGCTCGTGGTCGACGAGGACCGCATCGCCCGGCAGATCGCAGACCGTCGCAACGCTCGCAAGCGCAACGCGCTGGCGGCCCGTGGACGCAAGCGCATCAGCCTGGACGATCTGGATGCGGCGCTCAAGGAGACGAGCCAGCTCAACCTGATCATCAAGGGCGACAACTCCGGCACCGTCGAGGCCCTCGAAGAGGCCCTGGTCGGGTTGGAGATCGACGACGAGGTCGAGCTGCGCATCGTCGACCGCGGTGTCGGTGCAGTCACCGAGACCAACGTCAACCTGGCGACGGCGTCGAACGCGATCATCCTCGGGTTCAACGTCCGCGCCGAGGGCAAGGCAACGGAGCTGGCGAACCGCGAGGGCGTCGACATCCGTTACTACTCGGTGATCTAC
Source organism: Tomitella biformata AHU 1821 (assembly GCF_000524475.1). Taxonomy (GTDB): domain Bacteria; phylum Actinomycetota; class Actinomycetes; order Mycobacteriales; family Mycobacteriaceae; genus Tomitella; species Tomitella biformata. Next base: position 216,265 of record NZ_BAVQ01000083.1, read on the forward strand.
CAGGCGATCGACGAGATCGAGGCCGCGCTCAAGGGCATGCTCAAGCCGGTCTACGAGGAGCACGCGCTCGGCCAGGCCGAGATCCGCGCGATCTTCAAGTCGTCGAAGCTGGGCAACATCGCCGGTTGCATGGTCACGAAGGGCTCGGTTCGCCGCAACAGCAAGGCGCGGTTGATCCGTGACGGAGCGGTGATTGCCGAGACGATGAGCGTGACGTCGCTGCGGCGTGAGAAGGACGACGCCACCGAGGTCCGCGAGGGCTTCGAGTGCGGTATGACGGTGTCGTACTCTGACATCAAGATCGGCGATATTGTCGACACCTACGAGTTGCGCGAGGTTCCGCGCGACTAATGGTCGACGGTAGTTAGGCATTGATCTGATCCGGTGCGCACGTGGCGAGCTAGTCGCGTGCGCACCGGATCGATCGCTTTAGAACCACCAGCGAGTACGAGGAGTGGAATCAAGATGGCTGATCCGGCACGGGCGAGGAAGCTCGCCAAGCGCATCGGCACGATTGTCGCGTCGGCGATCCAGACCGAGATCAAAGACCCCCGACTGGCCTACGTCACAATCACCGACACCAGGGTGACCGCAGACCTGCACGACGCCACCGTCTACTACACGGTGATGGGCGACAGCGTGGAGGCGGAGCCGGACATGGAGTCGGCTGCGGCGGCGTTGGAGAAGGCCAGGGGCGCCCTGCGCACCCGCGTCGGCGCCGGCACCGGGGTGCGCTTCACCCCGACGCTGACCTTCGTGGCGGACACCGTGCCAGACGCGGCCCGCCACATGGAGGAGCTGCTGTCCCGGGCGAAGGCCAAGGACGCGGAGGTCGCGGCCGTCGCGGCCGGGGCTAAGCCGGCGGGCGAGGCGGATCCGTATAAGTCGGATGACACCGACGTGGAGGACGAGCTCGACGGCGCGGCCGCGGACACCGAAGGCTCCGAATAACGATGGGCGATCAGCACAGCACGGTCAGTGTGGAAGAGACCGCAGCCAAGATCCAAGCGGCTGCCGCCGTGACCGTGCTGTGCCACGTCCACCCCGACGCCGACACGATGGGCAGCGCGCTCGCCTTGGCGATCGCGCTGCACCGCGCGGGCACCCCCGTGCAGGTGTCGTTCCCGGAGCCGCATGAGCTGCCGAGGTCTCTGGAGCTGTTGCCTCGGCGCGACCTCGTGGTGCCGCCGGCGGCGCTGCCCGACGCCGCCGAACTTTTGGTCGTGGTCGATTGCAGCAGCGCCGACCGATTGGCCGGATTGTCCGGCCAGATAGCGGCGTCGGACACCACTTTGGTGATCGACCATCACCGGACCAACACTTTCTTTGGCGATCTGCACTATGTGGACGCCGACGCGCAGTCCACGACCGTCCTCATCACGCGGGTGCTTGACGCGCTGGGCGTAGAGATCGACGCGGACATCGCGACCTGCCTGTACGCGGGGCTCGTCACCGACACCGGCGGTCTGCGCTGGGCGAACCCCGAGTCGCTGCTACTGGCGGCCCGGCTGCTCGGCACCGGGATCAACGGCGCGGAGCTGCTGCGCGGGCTGATGGACACCCACCCGTTCGCGTGGCTGCCAATGCTGGGCGCCGTGCTAGGCCGCGCGGAGCTGGAGCCCGCCGCCGCCTGCGGACTGGGATTAGTGCACACCGTCGTCCTGCACACCGACGTCGCCGGCGTCGCGTGGGAGGAGATCGAGTCAGTCGTGGACATCGTGCGCACCTCCGCCGAGGCCGAGGTTGCCGTGGTCCTCAAGGAGCAGGGAGAGCAGCGCTGGACCGTGTCGATGCGGTCCAAGGGCTTGATCAACGTCGCCGAGGTGGCACTGAAGCTTGGCGGCGGCGGGCACGCCGCGGCGGCCGGGTACTCCGCGACGGGCACCAGAGACGACGTGCTGGCCGCCCTGCGGTCGGTTCTTGGGTAGCGCCGTTGAGTAGCCAGGTCTCCGACGAGGTCGCACCCGGCGTCACGCTGCGGGGCTTTCTCACGCTCGCCCTGCCAGCACTCGGCGTGCTGGCGGCAGAGCCGCTGTACCTGCTGCTTGACGTCGCAGTGGTGGGCCGCCTCGGGGCCGACGCGCTGGCCGGGCTGGCGATGGGCGCCCTGGTGCTTGGCCTCGTCAGCACTCAGCTCACGTTCCTCAGCTACGGCACGACCGCCCGCGCCGCGCGCATGTTCGGCGCTGGCCGCCGTGGGGACGCCGTGAACGAGGGCGTGCAGGCCACGTGGATGGCCGTCGTGATTGGCACGGTGCTCGCCGCCGCGGTGTTCACGACGGCGAGCCCATTGTTGTCCCTGCTCGCCGGGGACGGCGAGATCGCCGCGGACGCCGGGCAGTGGCTGCGGATCGCGATCCTGGGCACGCCCCTGATCCTCATCACCCTCGCCGGGAACGGCTGGATGCGCGGGGTGCAGGACACAATGCGGCCGCTGCGCTGCGTGCTCGCAGGATTGGCCGTGTCCGCGGTGCTGTGCCCCGTCCTGGTCTTCGGTCTGCTGGGCGCGCCCGAGTGGGGCCTCGCGGGCTCCGCGGTGGCGAATCTCGTGGGCCAGGTGCTTGCGGCGGCGTTGTTCATCTGGGCCCTCGTGGCGGAGCGGCAGTCGCTGGCCCCGCAGTGGCCGGTCATGCGGGCCCAGCTGTCGATGGCCCGGGACCTGGTGCTGCGCAGCTTGGGCTTCCAGGCCTGCTTCCTCTCGGCGGCGGCCGTCGCCGCCCGGTTCGGTGCTCCGGCGCTGGCCGCGCACCAGGTGGTGCTGCAATTGTGGAACTTCATCACTCTCACACTGGACTCGCTGGCTATCGCAGCGCAGGCCATGATTGGGGCGGCCCTCGGCGCGGCGCAGGTCACGCATGCGCGGCGCTTGGCCTGGCGGATCACCGGCTGGTCGCTGGGGCTGGCGGCGGCGTTGGCGGCGGCGATCGCGCTCCTCGCGCCGGTCCTGCCGAAGGTGTTCACCGATGACGGTTCGGTGCTCGCGGAGATCGGCTCCGTGTGGTGGTTGTTCGCGCTGCTGATCCCGCTCGGCGGCGTCGCGTTCGCCCTGGACGGGGTGCTGCTCGGTAGCGGCGACGTCGCGTTCCTGCGCACCGCGACCCTGGCCAGCGCGGTCCTCGGGTTTCTCCCGCTGATCTGGCTGTCGCTTATGCTCGGCTGGGGCCTGACCGGCATCTGGTGGGGCCTGGTGCTGTTCATGGCCCTGCGCGTGGTGGCCGTCCTGTGGCGCACCGCGTCGGGCAAGTGGGCCGTCCCCGGTAGCGTCCGGGCCTGAGTAGATAGGGAGTACTGGTGGCAAAGTTATTCGCGGTCAGCGACCTGCACGTGGGGCACCGCGGCAACCTGCCCGTCATCGAGGGGCTGCGGCGGGAGGGCCCGGACGACTGGCTGATCGTGGCGGGCGACGTCGCCGAGCGCACCGAAGAGATCCGGACGAGCCTGGAACTGCTGGCCAAGCGGTTCGCGAAGGTCATCTGGGTGCCCGGCAATCACGAGCTGTGGACGACCGTGAAGGACCCGGTGCAGCTGCACGGCGTCGAGCTCTACGACTACTTGGTGGAGATGTGCCGGGAGATCGGCGTCGTCACCCCCGAGGACCCGTATCCGGTGTGGGAGGGCGACGGCGGGCCTGCCGTGATCGTCCCCATGTTCCTGCTCTACGACTACTCCTGGCTGCCCGACGGCGCCGCGGACAAGGCCGCAGGTCTGGAGATCGGCCGGGAGAGCGGCGTCGTCGCCACCGACGAGTTCTTGCTCTCGCCCCAGCCCTACGGCAGCCGTGAGGCCTGGTGCCGGGCGCGGGTGAAAGAGACCAGGACCCGCCTCGACGCCCTCGACCGCTCGCTGCCGACGGTCCTGGTGAACCACTTCCCGCTGGTGCGTGAGCCCACGCGGGTGCTCATCCACCCCGAGTTCGCGATGTGGTGCGGCACCGATGCCACCGCGGCCTGGCACGTGCGCTACCGGGCGGTCTGCGCCGTCTACGGGCACCTGCACATCCCGCGCACCACCTACTACGACGGCGTCCGCTTCGAGGAGGTCTCCGTCGGCTACCCGCGGGAGTGGCGCCAGCGTGGGCTGCCGGAGCCGGTCCTGCGGCAGATCCTGCCGGCCCCGGTCTACCCGCCCGGCGCGCTGAACAAGTGGGGCGGGCACTTCCACGTCAGCGAGGAGCAAGAGGCGGAGATGGAGCGCCTGCGGGCCAGGCTGGCGAAGCGGGGTTCGGCGTGATTGGGGAGATCCTGCCGCCCGGTGTCGAGTCCGCCGAGCTGTTCCACGATCCGGCGGATCTCGGCCTGTTCCCCGAGGAGCGCGCCCAGATCGCGCGCGCCGTCGACAAGCGCCAGCGCGAGTACGCCAGCGCCCGCCACTGTGCCCGCGCGGCCATGGGGCGGCTGGGGCTGGACCCCGTGGGCATTCTCAAGGACGAGAAGGGCGCGCCGCAATGGCCCCGCGGGATCGTGGGGAGCATGACCCACACCGAGGGGTATCGCGCTGCGGCAGTGGGGTTCTCGATGGGGATGCGCTCGGTGGGTATCGACGCCGAGCAGCACGCGCCGCTGCCGAGCGACGGCGTCCTCTCCTCGGTGAGCCTGCCGGCTGAGCGGGAGTGGTTGGCGGCGGCGGGGTCGGGGGAGAGCTCCGGTTCGGGTCCAGGAGAGGGGGGTGTGCACTGGGACCGGCTCCTGTTCAGCGCCAAGGAATCGACCTATAAGGCCTGGTACCCGCTCACCGAGCGCTGGCTCGGATTCGAGGACGCGCACATCACCTTTTCCCTTGTTCACGAGGGCGACAGCCCGGCCGGCACGTTCCATTCGCGGCTGCTGGTGCCGGGCGGAACCCTGGCGGGCGACGAGCTCACGGGGTTCGACGGCCGCTGGGTGGTGCGCGGCGGGTTAGTGGTCACGGCCATCGCCGTGATCTAATTTGCCCCTGTGTCCGCACCTGGAAAGAAACCACCCTCCGGCCTCATCGGCGCCGGGCTGCTCATCGTCGACAAACCGGCCGGGCTGACCAGCCACGATGTGGTAGCGCGGTGCCGCAAGCTGTTCAAAACCCGACGCGTGGGCCACGCTGGCACCCTCGACCCGATGGCGACGGGCGTGCTGGTCCTGGGTATCGAGCGCGCCACCAAGCTACTTGGCCTGCTGGCCCTGACGACCAAGTCCTATACGGCGACAATCCGGTTGGGCCAGTCGACCACCACCGACGACGCGGAGGGCGAGGCCTCCGGCGGTGCGCCGGCCCATGAGATCGCCGAGGAGGACTGGCGGGCCGAGATCGCGAAGCTGACCGGCTCGATCTCCCAGGTCCCGTCCACGGTCTCCGCCATCAAGATCGACGGCCAGCGGGCGCATAAGAGGGTGCGCGACGGCGAGGAGGTCGTGATCCCGGCGCGGGACGTCATGGTCGACCGCTTCGAGGTCCTCGGCACCCGTGTGGTGGGCGAGTACCTGGACCTGGACGTGGAGGTCGACTGCTCGTCGGGCACCTACATCCGGGCGCTGGCCCGCGACATCGGTGCGGCGCTCGGCGTCGGCGGCCACCTGACCGTGCTGCGGCGCACCCGGGTGGGGCCGTTCGGCCTCGACGGCGCCCGCACGCTGGACGAATTGGCGGAGCACGCGGAGGTCAACCTGCCCATCGACGAGGCGGTGCGCACCGCGTTCCCGCTGCGCGATATCAGCGCGGACGAGGCGGAGGCGATCAGCCAGGGGCGTTGGCTCGAGACGGTGGGTATCAAGGGCGTCTACGGCGTGGTGGATCCGGGGGGCAACGTCATCGCGCTGCTCAAGGAGGAGGGCCGCCGCGCCGCCTCCGTGCTGGTGGTGCGGCCGGCCACGCTGCGGGACTAGGGCCGGATCGGCACCGGCTTCGCGAGTTCGCCGCGGCTTCCCAGGCGCGCCGTCGCTGCAACGGGGGCCGGTCCGCAGAGCGGCGGCGAACTCGGGGATCGAGTCCGGCTAGCTCTCGACCAGGTCGATCAGCCAGATAGCCTCGGCGGCCGACTGGCCCAGCTCCACCGGCGGCGCGTCGGGGTCCTGCCCGGCCACGCGCACTGAGATGGTGCCCGCGAAATCGCGCCGCTCCAGGACTGCGAGCCCCACATCGGGCGCGATGCCCAGCGCGTCGAAGTAGCGCAGCAGATCCGGCTGCTCGTCCGAGATCCGGGTAATGGTCCCGCGCATGCCGGCACCCAATTCCACCAGGCGCTGTCCCTCGATCTGCGGGAGCGTCCCGTCGGCGCACGGGATCGGGTCGCCGTGCGGGTCGCGGCTGGGATAGCCCAGCTTCGCGTCGATCCGCGCGATCATCAGGTCCGAGACCGCGTGCTCGAGGACCTCAGCCTCGTCATGCACCTCGTCCCAGCCGTAGTCGAGCTCGCGGACCAGGAAGGTCTCGATGAGACGGTGCCTGCGCACCATCGCCACCGCTGCGGCGACGCCGGCCTCGGTCAGGGTGATCGCGCCGTAGCGGACATGATCCACAAGGCCCTGGTCGGCGAGGCGGCGCACCGCCTCGGAGACGGTGGAGGGGGCCAGGCCCAGCCGGTCTGCCAAGACTTTTGACGACATGGGCTGCGCGGACCACTCGCTGGCGGTCCAGATCACCTTCAGGTAATCCTGGGCTGCGGTAGTCAAGGCGGGGGCCGGGGCGGGGGTCTCAGATTGGTCGGACATCACCCCTAAGCCTAGAGCCATAGCCTCGGCTAACCTACTTTCCCACGACGGGGTGTCCCCACGGGCCGCGGTGCGCAGGTCGCGACGTAGAATCCGAACCGTGCTGAAGTGGCGAGGACTAGATGACATCCCGGCCGATTGGGGGCGCTGTGTCGCCACGATCGGGGTATTCGACGGCATTCATCGGGGGCATCGAGAGCTGATCTTCGCCGCAGTGCAGTCCGCACGGGCGAAGGGCGTGAAGTCGGTCCTGGTGACCTTCGACCCGCACCCGTCCGAGGTGGTCCGCGCAGGCAGCCATCCGGCGCAGCTCAGCTCGCTGTCCCGGCGCGCGGAGTTGGCGGGGGAGTTGGGCGTCGACGTGTTCTGCGTGCTGCCCTTCAACCAGGAGCTCTCGCGGCTGGCGCCGGAGCGGTTTGTGCACGAGATCCTCGTGGAGCGGCTGCATGTCGCGGAGGTCGTCGTCGGCGCGAACTTCACCTTCGGGCACAAGGCAGCCGGCGACCTGAAGATGCTCACCGAGTTCGGCCAGCGCTTCGGCTTCACCGTGCAGGGGGTGGGCCTGCTCGCGGAGGATGCGGTGACCGTCTCCTCCACCTATATCCGCTCCTGCGTGGCGGCCGGCGACGTCGCGGCCGCACGCCAGGCTCTGGGCCGTCCGCACCGGGTGGAGGGCGTCGTCGTCCGCGGCGAGCGCCGCGGCCGCGACCTCGGCTATCCCACCGCCAACGTGGACTCTCCGGTGCACGCGGCGATCCCGGCTGACGGCGTCTACGCCGCCTGGTTCACCCGCTTCGGCTACGAGGCGCCCGAGGCGGCGTTGACCTCCGGGGTGGCGTATCCGGGCGCGGTCTCGGTGGGCACCAACCCGACGTTCTCCGGCCAGACCCGCACGGTCGAGGTGTTCGTGCTCGACGCGGACGCCGATCTCTATGGCCAGCACGTCGCGGTGGACTTCGTGCAGCGGCTGCGGGGGATGGTCAAGTTCGACTCCATGGAGGCGCTGATCACCGCCATGGACGCGGACGTCGTGAAAGTTCGCGAGGTCCTGGCGGCGGACAAAGCGGCGGGCGACGCGGCTCAGGGCTGATTTCCGGGGCTGGTAGAGTGGGTCAGCGGTGTGGCTGTGGTTCGCGGCGGCTGCACCGATCTCCCGACTAGATCTTTGCCCCGGCAGGTGTCCAGGCGGTGGATATACACAGAGCGCGGACCACAATGAGCAGGAGAATCTCCAGTGGCATTGACCACCGAAGAAAAGAAGCAGGTCCTTTCGGAGTACGGCCTCCACGAGACCGACACGGGCTCGCCCGAGGCGCAGATCGCGATGCTGACCAAGCGCATCACGGACCTCACCGAGCACCTGAAGATGCACAAGCATGACCACCACTCGCGTCGTGGCCTGCTGCTGCTGGTCGGCCGTCGTCGTCGTCTGCTCAAGTACTTGCAGCACGTCGAGATCGCGCGTTACCGCTCGCTCATCGAGCGTCTGGGACTGCGTCGCTAGTTTGCTAGCGATACCAGCGCGAACTGCGCGTGCACGACTGTTCTGAGGGGCCCGTCGCCATCTGGTGACGGGTCCCTCAGCGCGTGTATGGGCCCGCAGGCGGGGCCTGATGGTACTGTTTTGCTTGGCTCGGCCGAATCCATCGACGCTTCGCCGCGGAACAGTACGGCCCGTGGCGATCGTCGACAGTGCATCGTGGCGAGCCGGAATATGTGGCCAGCCCGATGATCGGGTCGGCCAATTGAGATACCGACCCGACAACTCCACAGCTCAGCCCGAGTAACAACCCCAAGAACACCACCACGTCGCACAACGGCAACGGATGGTCCTCGGTGGTGGTTATCGGAGCGTAGGGGGGCCACGCGTTTCTGGGACTCTTGGTTTTTAAGAACACGAGTCCAGGCGCGGCAATGCCCTCACGAGCGCATCCGATGGCTTCGATCGACGACCTCCGCGGCGCACGACGGCAATGCAGATCACGAGGATCTCGCATCCGGTGCTGACGTCGGAAAAGACAACAAAGAGGACGAGAAGAGAATCTATGTCAGACAACGAATACTTGGATGAGGGTGTGCACGAAGCCACCGCCATCATCGACAACGGTGCCTTCGGCACCCGCAACATCCGCTTCGAGACCGGCCGCTTGGCCCAGCAGGCCGCTGGCGCCGTGGTCGCGTACCTCGACGAGGAGACCATGCTGCTCTCGGCCACCACGGCCGGCAAGCACCCGAAGGACCACTTCGACTTCTTCCCGCTGACGGTGGATGTCGAGGAGCGCATGTACGCCGCGGGCCGCATCCCCGGCTCGTTCTTCCGTCGCGAGGGCCGCCCCTCCACGGACGCGATCCTCACCTGCCGCCTGATCGACCGCCCGCTGCGCCCGACCTTCGTCGAAGGCCTGCGCAACGAGATCCAGGTCGTCGTCACGGTGATGAGCCTGAACCCGAACGACCAGTACGACGTCGTCGCGATCAACGCCGCGTCCGCCTCCACGCAGATCGCGGGCCTGCCCTTCAACGGCCCCGTCGGCGCTGTGCGCGTCTCGCTGATCACGTCGCTGGAGAACCCGGCCGGCCAGTGGGTCGCGTTCCCGACCGTCTCGCAGCTTGCGGACTCCGTCTTCAACCTCGTCGTCGCCGGCCGGATCGTCTCCGGCTCCGGCAAGGATGCCGACGTCGCGATCATGATGGTCGAGGCGGGCGCGAGCGACACCGTCATCGCCCAGATCGCCGCCGGCGCGACGGCCCCCACCGAGGCCGTCGTCACGCAGGGCCTCGAGGCCGCCAAGCCGTTCATCGCGCAGCTGTGCGAGGCGCAGAAGGAGCTGGCCGCGAACGCTGCCAAGCCCACCGGCGACTTCCCGCTGTTCCCCGCCTACCAGGCGGACGCATACACCGCGGTCGAGGCCGCGGCGACCGCGAAGCTCTCCGACGCGCTGTCCATCGCGGGCAAGCAGGATCGCGATGACCGCACCGACGAGATCAAGGCCGAGGTCCTCGAGGCCATCGGCGGCGATTTCGAAGGCCGCGAGAAGGAGATCGGCGGCGCGTTCCGCGCGCTGACCAAGAGCCTCGTGCGCCAGCGGATCCTCAAGGACCACTTCCGCATCGACGGCCGCGGCATCGCCGACATCCGCTCGCTCTCCGCCGAGGTCGCGCTCATCCCGCGCACCCATGGCTCCGCGCTGTTCGAGCGTGGCGAGACCCAGATCCTGGGCGTCACCACCCTCGACATGGTCAAGATGGCGCAGCAGATCGACTCGCTCGGGCCGGAGACGTCCAAGCGGTTCATGCACCACTACAACTTCCCGCCCTACTCGGTCGGCGAGACCGGCCGCGTCGGCTCCCCGAAGCGCCGCGAGATCGGCCACGGCGCCCTCGCAGAGCGGGCCATCCTGCCCGTGCTGCCGAGCCAGGACGAGTTCCCGTACGCCATCCGCCAGGTCTCCGAGGCGCTGGGCTCCAACGGCTCCACGTCGATGGGCTCCGTCTGCGCCGCGACCATGTCGCTGCTCAATGCCGGTGTGCCGTTGCGTGCGTCGGTGGCTGGCATCGCCATGGGCCTGGTCTCGGATCAGGTGAAGAACGAGGCCGGGGAGTCCGAAACGAAGTTCGTCGCGCTGACCGACATCCTCGGCGCCGAGGATGCCTTCGGCGACATGGACTTCAAGGTCGCGGGCACCAAGGACTTCATCACGGCGCTGCAGTTGGACACCAAGCTCGACGGCATCCCCTCCGACGTGCTGGCCGGCGCCCTGACGCAGGCCAAGGACGCGCGTCTGACGATCCTCGAGGTCATGGCCGAGGCCATCGACGCGCCGGATGAGATGAGCCCCTACGCTCCGCGCGTGACGGCCATCAAGGTTCCCATCGACAAGATCGGCGAGCTGATCGGGCCGAAGGGCAAGATGATCAACTCGATCACCGAGCAGACCGGCGCCAACATCTCCATCGAGGATGACGGCACCGTATTCGTCGGCGCCACGGACGGCCCGTCCGCGCAGGCCGCCATCGACATGATCAACGCCATCGCCAACCCGCAACTCCCGAAGGTGGGCGAGCGTTTCCTGGGCACGGTCGTCAAGACCACTGCCTTCGGCGCGTTCGTCTCGCTGCTCCCGGGCCGCGACGGGCTGGTGCACATCTCCAAGCTGGGCAACGGCAAGCGCGTCAGCAAGGTCGAGGACGTCGTGAACGTGGGCTCCAAGATCCGCGTCGAGATCGCCGACATCGACAACCGGGGCAAGATCAGCCTGGTGCCCGTCGAAGACGGCGCGGACGCCTCCGCCGAAGCAGAGGCTCCCGCAGACGCCGAGGCGTCCGCTGAGTAGCAGTTTCGCGCAGTCCTACAGGGGCTCCCCGGTCATTGACCAGGGAGCCCCTGTGGGCGTTCGGCGGACAGTGCTGCCGGGCGGACTGCGCGTCGTCACAGAGCATGTGCCGGGGGTGCGCTCGGCGTCGGTCGGCGTGTGGGTCGGCGTGGGCTCGCGTGACGAATCGGCCTCGGTGGCCGGCGCCGCGCACTTCCTCGAGCACCTGCTGTTCAAGCGGACACCGACGCGCACCGCCACAGACATCGCCGAGTCGGTCGATGCCATCGGCGGCGAGCTCAACGCGTTCACCACCAAGGAGTACACGTGCTTCTACGCGCACGTGCTCGACGAGGATCTGGCGCTGGCGGTGGACGTCGTGGCGGACGTCGTGCTGCGCGGGCGCTGCGATACCGATGACGTCGAGCTCGAGCGCGGTGTGGTGCTCGAGGAGATCGCCATGCGCGACGACGATCCCGAGGACCTGGTCGCAGACCTGCTGACCACCTCGCTCTTCGGCGACCACCCGCTGGGCCGGCCGGTGATCGGCACGGACGAGTCCATCGAGGCGATGACCCGGAACCAGATCCACTCGTTCCACAAGCGCCGCTACCAGCCTCGCCGCATGGTCGTCGCAGTCGCCGGCAACGTCGACCACGACGTCGTGGTGGAGCTGACAAGGCTCGCGTTCGCGGATGCGATCACCGGTCCCGGCGCCGACGGCGTGGAGCCGGATCGATGCCGGGGCGGGAAGGCCAGGTTCACGGGCCGCCCGCAGGTGCTGGTGCGCCCGCATGACGGTGAGCAGGTGCACCTGAGCCTCGGCGTACGCACCCTCGGCCGGCACGATCCGGGGAGCCGTTGGGCGCTGGCCGTGCTCAACCACGCGGTGGGCGGCGGCCTGAGCTCGCGGCTGTTCCAAGAGATCCGCGAGCTACGCGGCTTGGCGTACTCGGTGTACTCGAGCGTGGACACCTTCGCGGACGCCGGCGCGTTCTCCGTGTACGCGGGTTGCCAGCCGGAGAACGTCGGCGAGGTCGCCGCGCAGATCCGGGCGGTGCTCGAGGATGTGCGCGAGAACGGCCTCACCGAGCAGGAGTGTGCCCGCAGCCGCGGCGCGCTGCGCGGGGGCCTGGTGCTGGGTCTGGAGGACTCCAACTCCCGGATGAACCGCATTGGCGGGAGCGAGCTGAACCTGGGCCGGCACAGCTCCGTCGCGGGCTCGCTGGATCGGATCGCGGCGGTGACGTCGGAGGACGTGTCCGCGATGGCGGCCCGGTTGCTGGCCAAGCCGCTCGGCGGCGTCGTGCTCGGGCCCTATGAAGGTGTGGCGGACCTGCCATCGGAGCTACGCGCGATGGTGAGCTGACCAGCCGGGCCGGTATTCTTGTGAGCAGGTGTCAAGTGGTAGATCGAGAGAGGAATCCGTGGGCATTCGCGTAGGTGTGTTGGGGTCGGACGGCAAAGTGGGGCAGGCGATGTGCGCGGCGGTGGAGGCCGCCCCGGATCTTGAGTTAGCCGCGGCCCTCGACCGCGAGGATCCGCGGCAGGGCCTCGTCGACGCCGGGGTCGAGGTCGTCATCGACTTCACCCACCCGGACGTGGTGATGGGCAATCTTGAGTTCCTCATCGAGAACGGCATCCACGCTGTTATCGGCACCACGGGCTTCGACGAGGACCGGCTGGCGCAGGTCCGGGAGTGGCTGGCGGCTCGGCCAGCGGTCAGCGTGCTGATCGCCCCGAACTTCGCTATCGGCGCGGTGCTCTCGATGCTGTTCGCCCAGCAGGCGGCCCGCTACTACGACTCCGTCGAGATCATCGAGCTGCATCACCCGCACAAGGCGGACGCCCCGTCGGGCACCGCCTACCGCACGGCCGCGCTGGTGGCCCAGGCCCGCCGCGAGTCGGGTCTGGCACCCTCGCCCGACGCCACCACCGTCGAGCTCGACGGCGCGCGTGGGGCCGACGTCGAGGGGGTCCGGGTGCACTCGATCCGCCTGGCCGGCCTCGTCGCGCACCAGGAGGTCCTGCTGGGCACCCAGGGCGAGACGCTGACCATCCGGCACGACTCGATGGACCGGAACTCTTTCGCCCCCGGCGTGCTGCTCGGCGTGCGCAACGCCGCGACCCGCCCCGGCCTGACCATCGGCCTCGAGCCGCTCCTGAACCTGTGAGCGCGTCAGCCCCCCAGGGCGCGAGCAGGGTCAAGCTGATGATCGGCATCATCGTGGCGGCCCTGGCCGTCTACTTCGTGGTGCTGGGCCGTCAGGCGATCAGCCTGATGACCGACGGCAACATCGGGCTGCTGGTGATGGGCATCGCGGTGATGGTCCTGCCGCTGCTCGGCGTGTGGTTGATCTACGGCACGCTGCGCACCACGTTTGACCATGACCGGCTGGCCCGCCGCATCTTCGAGGAGGGCCGCACGATGGATATCTCCGAGCTGCCCAAGCGCCCGTCCGGGCGGGTGGAGCGCGAGGCGGCGGACGAGCTGTTCGCGCGGTACAAGCTGGAGTGGGAGGCCGACCCCGACAGCTGGCGCACCAACTACCAGCTCGCCCGCGCCTACGACGTGGCGGGGGACCGGAGCCGGGCACGCGAGATCATGCGTCGCGCGGTGGCGCTGGAGTCCGCGGAGCGAGCGGCGCGCTAGTGGCGCCCGCCAAGACGCTGCTCATCGTCCACCACACGCCCTCCCCGCACTGCCAGGCGATGTTCGAGGCGGTGGTGGCGGGCGCGAGCGACCCCGAGATCGAGGGCGTTGAGGTGGTCCGTCGGGCCGCGCTGACAGTGTCGGCGTCCGACTTCCTCGCGGCGGACGGGTACCTGCTGGGCAGCCCCGTCAACCTCGGCTATATCAGCGGCGCGCTCAAGCATTCTTTTGTAGCTAACCCCCCTATTGCCTGTACGGGGAGGTCAGCGGCGTGAGCACCCAACTGTGGACGATCGTGGGTGTCGCTGTTGGCGCTCTTCTGTCCTTCCTTGCACAATGGATTCTCGCATATCAACAGCGATCTGATGAACGCGATCGTGAGTTACGAAGGACGCAGCGCGATGTCTACACGCGATTCCTTGCCGCAGTGCACCGGACCGACCAAGCAGTAACCAAGTTCTCGAATAACGACCCCAACGAGGTTGCAGCATTTGAGGAGCTGCGGCAGGCGAACATCGAGCTCCAGGACTGCATCGCCGCAATCGGACTCATGTCCCCACGCGATTCGTACGATGCTGCGTCTCAACTCGCGGATGCGTCCCTCTTGTCTTGGGAAGGCGGATCGCATTCGACGGCTAACGCAAAGCGCCGGGATGCCACATCCGCAGCTTTTATCGCCCTTGCCCGCAGGGATATTGGTGTGAAACTGCCGTGATGCCACATCTAGGTAAGAGTCCCGTCGCAACGAGAACGGAAGAATAGATGCCTCGACTTCTGATCATCCACCACACACCGTCGCCGTATACGCAGGCGATGTTTGAGGCGGTGATTTCCGGTGCCACTGATCCTGAGATCGAGGGCGTGGAGGTCGTGCGCCGCGCAGCTCTCTCGGTGTCATCCTCGGACTTCCTTGAGGCTGACGGCTATCTCCTCGGGAGCCCGGCGAACCTGGGATATGTCAGCGGTGCCCTCAAGCACGCATTCGATTGTTCGTACTACCAGATTCTCGACTCGACTCGGGGGAGACCCTTCGGGCTCTACCTCCACGGCAACGAGGGTACCGAAGGAGCCGAGAAGGCGGTCACGTCGATCACCACCGGACTCGGCTGGGTCAAGGCTGCTGATTACGTGGCGGTGTCAGGCAAGCCGAGCAAGGAGGACCTCGAACAGTGCTGGAACCTCGGCGCGACGGTCGCAGCTCAACTCATGGAGGGCTGAGAGCGGCTCGGGTTGTCTCGGCGCGGTGAGTTTCGGTGATCTCTGATCATTTTGGTAAGAGTCTCTTGGTTCCGAAGCATCCGCTTAGGAATCGGTGCTAGAAGCTTGGCCTTGTCGACTAACTGCCTCAACGACAACGGCATAGGGAGCGCCAGCCACCACCCGATGAAATCAGCGATGTCACGGCCCGGAGAGTATCGCTCCGCTAGCCCCTCTATCAGCGATAGTTCACTGATGCTGATCGGAACCGGCGCATTGGTACTACCCTGTAGGTCTCTGAAAGGCTCGACAGCACGTTGTCTCCAGTCAAACTGTACCGATGTGATGCTCGATAGCCCGTTGTCCGGCACGACGACAAACGGATAGAAGACGGGGTTGGCGTCGATCCCGAACGACGTAGTCTCACGAATCTTCTTTGCGGTCGCTACTAGCTGCTCGAACTTTTTGGCAACGAAGGCTTCTTCGATGTCCTTGTTGAACTCTTCGACTGATGCAATCCCCTGCGCCAGGTTGGCACCGAGGTGGTGGTTGGTGGCGTCGAGCAAAAAGCAAGCACGTCCGGCAACCAGCACGAAATCGCAGACCGATGGTGGCGCGCCTCGACGTTCCGCCCATTCCTCCTGCATCTCGGGCTCGGTCACGACCCTCGTGATCTTCTGGCTACGCGAAGCGATCTGTTCGAGAGCGTCACCAACAGTCCGTTCGAACGCGTAGTTCATGGCTTGACTGAAGGCCTCAGCAGTAGAACCTTTTGTGGGTCGCCCGAATGCGAAGAAGGTCTGCCAATAGAGCTGCGCCCCGAAGAATCGGTCGATGACCCATTGGTAGCGAAGGGCAGATAGGTTCCCGTTCTCCTGCGCGACGAACGGGCGCTCGGTGAAAACGTAACGCTGATCGAGAACGGGCCCCCGTGAGCGGTCTTTTTCCAGACGGGTTCGGAATCCAGATATGGTGTAACTCATATTTTCGTACACGAATTCCACGGCTTCTTCGACTGCACCATCGGCGAGAAGGTCATCCCTGGTGCTGTCATAATTGCCGGCCAGCACGCGCTCGGTGAGAATCTGGCCCACAACCATGACGTCGAGGAGGGCAACGCCGTTAGCAAGTTCAAATGCAGAAGCCGGGGTATCGCCGACACGCGCATCCGTGACCCGCTCTGGCCAGGGCTGAAACCACAGGTCGAATGTCGACGCAAGAATCAGCTCCAGCTTCACCGGGGCATTGCTCTGAAGGTTGGCGAGTTCGCTGAGGGCCAATTCGCGGTTGGCAAGAATGCTCTGCTCGGGGGTGTATGAGGCGATCTCAGCCATAAGCCTCTGCAATTCGGCTGGGTCCGGATCTGGGTCCGCATCGAGCGGGCTGCTATCAGCCAGTTGCTCTGTTGTGATCGACATGATGAGTTCGAGAGCCGCTGCGACCGAGATGTCACCACCGTCGGGCTCAGTGTGGCCGAGTTCAAGCACTTCGCGCATCAACTGCGTCATTGAGCGTGGTGGGATAAGACGATGTGTCCGGCCCACCTTGTCATCAAGCAGAGTGACCCAACTGGGGTCTGCTTCGGTCAGAAGCCGCCGCTCGACTGCCCCTTCGGTCCAGTCAGTTGTGGCTGCGACATCGAGTTGTGACTGGATCGAGACGAGGGGCTGCAACGCCGAGGCGAGGTTGAACTGACGCAGGAACTCGAGGCGCTTCGGGCGGTCCATCGCCGCTAAACCAGCGTGGCCAGAAACGATTGGGAACATCGGCGTTCCCAGCAACTCCTGTGCCTGCTCATGGGTCATGGCGTCGGCGCCGCGCGCACGAGGGTTTGCGCGCGTATTTTGTGGGCGCGGACCCTTCCGTTTTTTCTTGCCCATCGGCGATCAGCCTCCACGAGTCGGATAAGTGCCTGCCGAAGAGGGATCGACGGCTCGCCTACCGTAGCTGGACGGAACGCTGCGTTGGGTGGACTTCCGCACCGACACAGCCTGGGTTGCGCACGTCGGCCACATCGTCCACGCCGCTCACCCGATCTGCTTGCTCAAGTAGGCCGACATGGAGGACACAGCAGCTCCCTCCCGACGGCGGGCAGCAGCGTCTGGGGAGGCGAAAGTCATCCTCCTACCGACTGCGTGGACCGCCACGTTGTGAGCAACGACCAACGCGGCGGGGCTATCCGGCGGGTATTGACCCTTCTGTCACTGGACCGCTGCCGTTTCGAGATTGGACGGATCGCCCGTTGGCATTGTCGCTAGGTACGCGGACGTAGATGAGGGCTCTTAGCGGGACGGTCATAGTAGAGGAGTTTAGATCACAATTAGACGCCTTCGACGTGATCTACTACCAGATTCCTCGACTCCACGCGCGGCCGGCTGTACGGGCTGTACCTGCACGGCAATGAGGGCACGGAGGGGGCGGAGCGTGCCGTCGGTGCCATCGCCACCTGCCTCGGCTGGGCGAAGGCCGCGGATTATATCGTCGCGTCCAACAAGCCCACTAAGGACGACCTTGGGGCGTGCTGGGAGCTCGGCGCGACGGTGGCCGTGCAGTTCGCTTAAGCAAGCCCCCGGCGATATCCGTCGGGGGCTGACTTATGCGGATGGCTACTTGCCGCCCTCGATCCACTTCTTGAGGCCCTTGGTGGCCACCTCGATGCCGGACTTCTGAGCCTTCTTCACGATGAACCCGGGCAGCGGGATCTTCAGATCGATGGTCAGGTCGAAATCGGCCTTGGTGCCATTGGCGGTCGGCGTGAGAACATAGCCGCCCTCCTGCGTCTTCTGCTGCGTGCTCTCGACCAGCGACCACTTGACGGACTCGTTGCCGTTCCACGTGTACTCGACCACCTGCTCATCCGTCACCCCGACGACCGAGATCACCATGCGCACGCGGTTGGGCCGGCCGTCCTCGTGGCGGGACTCAACGGTCGCGCTCCGGTGCGGGCCCGACCACTTCGGCATGTCCTCGATGGCCGCCAACGCGTCCATCACCTCCGCCGGAGTCGCCTTGATCTCGATGTCTGCCTGGCCATGGGTTGCCATTGATATCCCTAACTGGTCTGAGGATCATCCGTTCGGTGCATTGAATCACGAAGCCCGCCGCGCCAGGGTTCGACACTGGCAAACCGTCGCTAACCCGTGCCATTAGGCTGGGACCCAATCGCCAACGAGGAGTATTTGTGCCGAAGACAGTGCCACTGGACGTGCAACTGGTCGCCAAGACCGAGTTCTTCACCCCCCCGGAGGTGCCCTGGTCGACAGACGCCGACGGCGGAGAGGCGTTGGCGGAGTTCGCAGGTCGCGCCTGCTACCAGAGCTGGGACAAGCCGAACCCGCGGACTGCCACCAACGAGGGGTATCTACGGCACATTCTCGAAGTCGGGCATATGTCCGTGTTCGAGCACGCCAGCGTCAGTTTTTACATCACGGGGCTATCTCGGTCCTGCACCCACGAATTGATCCGGCACCGCCACTTCTCCTTCTCCCAACTGTCCCAGCGCTATGTTCCGGAGCACGACGCGAATGTGGTGCCGCCGCCTGCCATTGTGGGGGACCCAGAGCTCGAGGCGCTGTTCCTCGACGCCACCGAGGCCAGCCGGGACGCGTACGGGAAGCTCCTGGACGCGCTCGAGCGGAAGTTCGCGGACGTGCCCAACGCGATCCTGCGGCGCAAGCAGGCGCGCCAGGCGGCGCGGTCGGTGCTGCCGAACGCCACGGAGACTCGCCTCGTCGTCACCGGGAACCTGCGCACCTGGCGGCACTTCATCGCCATGCGGGCCACCGAGCACGCCGATGTGGAGATGCGCCAACTCGCCATCGAGTGCCTGCGCCAGCTGATGGCGGTGGCCCCCACGGTGTTCGGCGATTTCGACATCGCCACGCTTGCCGACGGCACCGAGGTCGCCACGAGCACGTATGTCACCGAGGGCTGAGCCGGCCGCGCCGAAGGCCGGACTGGGCCAATCCGGGTGTGTGGCTGACAATCGGCCGTTGCCAACAGGTAGCGTAGTCAGCCATGAGCACTGCTGACACTGCAAACACCGCCGAGCGTCAGTTCGGCACGGTCCTGACCGCCATGGTGACTCCGTTCACCCATGCTGGCGCGCTGGACCTGAAGGCGGGCGTGCGGTTGGCCAAGCACCTGGTGGACAGCGGTTGCGACGGTCTGGTGCTCGCGGGCACCACGGGCGAGTCCCCGACCACCACCGAGGCCGAGAAGCTGCAGCTGATGGAGGCCGTGCTGGCCGAGGTGGGGGACCGGGCCCGGATTATCGCCGGGGCTGGCAGCAACGACACGGCCCACAGCGTGGATTTGGCGAGGGACGCGGCCAACGCGGGCGCGCACGGACTGCTCGTTGTCACCCCGTACTACTCGCGGCCACCGCAGCGCGGCCTCTACGAGCACTTCATCGCGGTGGCGGACGCCACCGCGCTGCCCGTCATGCTCTACGACATCCCGCCCCGCTCAGTGGTCCCCATCGAGCCGGAGACGCTACGACTGCTGGCGGACCACCCGCAGATCCTGGCGGTGAAGGACGCCAAGGGCGACCTGAACGCGGGCGCGGACCTGATTGCGAACACTTCCCTCGAGTTCTACTCGGGCGATGACCCCCTGAACCTGCCGTGGCTCTCTGTTGGCGCCATCGGCTTTGTCAGCGTCATCGGGCATTTGGCGGCCGGCCGCCTGCGTGAGCTTCACTCCGCGGTCCGTGCCGGTGACCTAGTCACCGCGCGCGCGATCAACGCCTCGCTGCTGCCGCTTGTACACGCGGTCAGCGCGCTCGGCGGTGTCACGGCGTCCAAAGCCGGGCTGCGGCTGCAAGGAATCGATGTCGGCGATCCCCGACTACCTCAGATAGCTCCGACGCCCGCGCAGATCGATGCGCTGGCGGCGGACATGCGTGCGGCAGGGGTTTTATAAATGAGTAGTAGCAAGGGTCGGCAGCGGCCATCACGGCCGTCGAATAATGCGCGGAAGGGCTCCGGACCGGCGACCAGCTCCGCGCCGATGGCGCGGCTCGGGAGCCCGCCGAAGCTGCCCAAGAACGGCCTGCGGGTCGTGGCGCTGGGCGGCATCGGCGAAATCGGCCGCAACATGACGGTCTTCGAGTACCGCGGAAAACTGCTGATCGTGGACTGCGGCGTGCTCTTCCCCGAGGACCAGCAGCCCGGTGTGGACCTGATCCTCCCGGACTTCTCGTACATTGAGGACCGGATGGACGACGTCGAGGCGGTGATCCTCACGCACGGGCATGAGGACCACATCGGCGCGATTCCGTTCCTGCTGCGTCTGCGTGATGACATCCCCATCATCGGCGCCCAGTTCACCCTCGCGCTGATCGCCGCCAAGTGCCGCGAGCACCGCCAGCAGCCGAAGTTGGTGCTGGTCACCGAGGGCGAGAAGACCACCCACGGCAACTTCGAGTGCGAGTACTTCGCCGTCAACCACTCCATCCCGGACGCCCTGGCGATCGCCATCCGCACCCCGGGCGGGACCGTGCTGCACACCGGCGACATCAAGCTGGATCAGCTGCCCCTCGACGGCCGGCTGACCGACCTCGGTGGGTTCTCCCGCTTGGGCGACGAGGGCGTCGACCTGTTCCTGGTGGACTCCACCAACGCCGAGGTCCCCGGGTTCGTGACGCCGGAGCGCGAGATCGGCGCGGTCCTCGACAACGTCATCGGCAAGGCGACACAGCGCGTCATCGTCGCGTCGTTCGCCAGCCATGTGCACCGCATCCAGCAGATCGTGGATGTCGCGCACCGCTACAAGCGCCGCGTCGTGTTCGTCGGCCGCTCCATGGTGCGCAACATGGCGATCGCCGAGGACCTCGGCTACCTGAAGATGCCTCCGGGCGTCGAGGTGGACATCGACACCGCGGCAGGCTTGGGCGACGACAAGGTCGTGCTGGTCTCCACCGGCTCCCAGGGCGAGCCCTTCTCGGCGCTCTCCCGGATGGCCCGCGGCGACCACCGTCAGATCAACATCCGTGCGGACGACCTGGTGATCCTGGCATCCTCGCTGATCCCCGGCAATGAGAACTCCGTGTTCGCCGTCGTCAACGCGCTCTCCAAGCGCGGCGCCGCCGTCGTGACCCAGCAGAATGCGAAGGTCCACGTCTCCGGCCACGCCTCCGCTGGCGAGCTGCTCTACCTCTACAACGCGGTGCGCCCGAAGAACGCGATGCCCGTGCACGGCGAGTGGCGCCACCTGCGCGCCAACGCCGCGCTGGCCGCCGCCACCGGTATCCCGGAGGAGCGGATCATGCTGGCTGAAGATGGTGTCGTCGTCGACCTTGTCGATGGTGTCGCGACGATCACCGGCCAGGTCCCCGTCGGCATGGTGTACGTCGATGGGCTCTCGGTGGGCGATGTGGGCGAGTCCACGCTGTCGGACCGTCTGGTTCTGGGGGAGGGCGGGTTCATCTCGATCTCCGTCGTCGTGGACCGGACGACCGGCCGCGCCGTCAGCACCCCGCAGGTCGTTGGTCGCGGCTTCTCCGACGACCCGAAGGCGTTGCGCGAGGCGGTCGCCGTCGTCGAGAAGGAACTGAACAACCTCGCCGCGGAGGGCATCTCTGATACCCACCGCATCGCACAGAACCTGCGCCGCGTGGTGGGCCGCTGGGTAGCGGAGAAGTACCGCCGTCGCCCCATGATCGTGCCGACCGTGATCGCGGTCGATCAGCACTAAACCGTGTGTGGGCAGTGTGGCGGGGGGGGGGGGT
>NZ_BAVQ01000082.1 GCF_000524475.1 Tomitella biformata AHU 1821
CTCGGATGACGACTTGGGCCTGGCGACGGTGTTGGCGGAGCAGTGGGGCGGCTTCGTGTTCATCAACATGGACCACGAGGCGCAGCCGCTGCTGGAGTACCTGGACCCGATCGTGCGGATCTTCGCGCCATTCCAGCTGCAGAACTTCCGCATCCGCTGGGGCAAGGGCGTGATCGTCCCCTGCAACTGGAAGACCGCACTCGACGGCTTCCTCGAGGCCTACCACACTGCGGCGGTCCACCCGCAACTATTCCGTCTCGACCGGAGCAATGACAAGCTCGCGTCGCTTCAAGAACTGGACAGGCGGCTGTGGGCGCCGACGACGCTGTACGAGCGGCACTCGCATTATTCGGCGCTCGGCCCGAAGAAGTCGGCGACCGGCACCAAGGGTAAGGATCCGTCGGTGCGCAGCTCCGACGCATCCTCCGATGAGCGGTTGAACCTGGCGAACTCGGTGCAGTACCTGCACGAGGACATGCGGGGCCTGGAAAATGAGCGCAGCTGGCGCGCGGCGGAGACGCTGAAAACGGCGGAGTTGCCGGAGGGCATGTCCGCTGGCGAGTACTTCCTGCAGCTCTACCGCGAGTTGTCGGTAAACGAGGGCTTCGACTGGCCGCAGATCACGCCGGAGCAGTGGTCGGAGGCCGGCAGCTCGTGGAGTGTGTTCCCGAACTCCATCATCCTGCCCGGTCAGGGCTCGGCGTTCTGGTATCGGGCGCGGCCGGTGGACAACGATCCCGATAAGGCCCTGTTCGAGGTGTTCAGTCTGGATCAGATCCCGGTGGCGGACTACGACCTCAAGCGCGAGTTCACGCCGGAGTACTTCGACGATTGGCGCGACGCCGACATGGGCCAGGTGATCTCCCAGGACCTGGCCAACACCAGCGAGTTGACGGCGGGTATGCACTCGCCCAGCTTCGACGGGCACCGCTTGAGCGAGGAGCAGGAGATGACGATCTGGAACCACCACCGGGTCGCCGACCGCTACATCTTCGGCGACTAAGCCGACACCGGCCATACCTACGCATTTCCCCGGTTTTTCTAGCTATGAGGAGCACATGATGGGCAGAGTTGAAGGCAAGGTCGCATTCATTACTGGCGCGGCACGCGGGCAGGGCCGCAGCCATGCGGTCCGCCTCGCGGAGGAGGGCGCGGACATCATCGCGGTGGACCTGTGTCGCGATATCGAGACCAATAAGTACCCCCTCGCTCGTCCGGAGGACCTGAAGGAGACGGCTCGTCTGGTCGAGGCGACGGGCCGGCGGATCGTCACGGCCGAGGCCGATGTGCGGGAGATCGCGCAGATGTCCGCGGCCATCGATCAGGGCCTGGAGGCGTTCGGCAAGCTCGACATCGTCGTCGCGAACGCCGGGATCATGCCGATCCTGGGCGGCCCGAACATGCAGGGCTGGCTCGATGTGATTGGCGTGAACCTGATGGGCGCGCAGAACGCGATCCACGCGGCGCTGCCGCACCTGACCGCGGGGGCATCGATCATCGCGACGGGCTCGACGGCGGCGTTCATGCAGAACGACATTGTGGAGAACCCGGGCGCGGATCCCGGCGGCGCCGGCTACACGGTTGCGAAGATGATGATCTCGCAGTACATCCACGAGCTCGCCCGGGTGCTCTCGGCGCAGATGATCCGGGCGAATGTGGTGCATCCGACGAACTGCAACACCGCGATGCTGCAGTCCGACTCGATGTACCAGATTTTCCGGCCGGATCTGGAGAACCCGACGCTCGAGGACGCGAAGGGTGCGTTCGGTGTGCAGCAGGCGATGCCGATTCCGTGGGTGGAGCCGGTCGATGTCAGCAACGCGGTGTTGTACCTGGCCTCGGATGAGGCGCGGTATGTGACGGGTACGCAGATGCGGGTGGACGCGGGCGGCTACCTGAAGATGCAGTCCTTCCACGTCTAACCCTCCGCGGGTTCGACAGAGCAGCGGACACCAAGGGCCGCCTTCGAGAAGAAATTCTCGAAGGCGGCCCTTCGCGTTGTGCCTGGCCGCCCCCTCGCCACGGGGGATTTTGGGGCGGACCCAATAGTGGGGGTTGACATACAGCTCGATCAGTGTGACTCTCACTACATCGATAAAGGATACTTATTAGGCGTCAATCGGGCAGATCTGGCCAGTATCCTCGAAAATCAGCCCAAATAGGTCCCTATTAGGACTCTCCACCGAAAGGTGCCAGCCGTGACCGCGAGCCTGACCCACCGCACGTTCGATCTGCACATGGACACCGTCGATAGCCCACTGGACGGCGCATTGGACGATTTCGCGACATCGCTGGCCAACCAGCAGAGCGCCGAGGCCCGCCGCAAGCCGGAGCGCACTGTCATGGGCCGGGTCTCGTCCATCATGGATGCGTTCGACGGCAACCAACAGGTGCTCACACTCAGCGACCTCAACGAGTGCACGGGTCTGCCGAAGTCGACTCTCCACCGCCTAGCCGAGCAGCTCTGCCAGGTGGGCTGGATCCAGCGGGTGCCCGACGGCTACCGGATCGGCCTGCGCATGTTCGAGCTCGGGAGCCTGGCAATCGAGGGCAACCAACTCCATAAAGCCGCGTTCCCGCATCTGCAGGCTCTCGCGTCCCGGACCGGGATGTCCACGCAACTCGGCATCCTCGACGCGGCCGAGGTCGTCTACCTCGAACGCATCGCGGTTGGCCCTGTACGGCTCCCGATCCGGCGCGGCGGCCGCAACCCCGCCTATTGCACCGCGCTCGGCAAGGCCTTGGCCGCCTTCGACGATGCGGCCACCCGCACCGTCCTCTCCGCGCCAACACCTCGGAAGACGGCGAACACCATCACCACGTCCTCCGCGCTCCTGGCCGAGCTGAACAATGTGCGTCGGGCCGGCACCGCGTTCGACCGCGGCGAGGCGTACGACGATCTGGTGTGCGTGGCAGCGCCCATCCGCGGCGCCGGGCACACCATCGGGGCGGTCTCCGTCACCGGCCCAGCCAACCGGATGCGGTGGGGCTTGGCCACCGAGGCCGTGCGCAGCACCGCAACCGCCATTTGGAACGCGACCCACCGACTCGGCGGACCCCGGATCTGACCGCCGGGGCGATCAGTCCCACCGCACGGCGAGTTCCTGCAGATGGCGCCGCATGCGATGCTGGGCGAGGCCGTCATCGCCAGCCAAGACGGCCTCGAGGATATTGCCGTGGGCCTGCCGGACCTCAGCATCGGCCGCAATGGTCGACAAGTCCTTAGTCCGGCAATGCCGTGCCCACAGCTCCATGATGATCCGCAGGAACAAGGCCAGCACAGGGTTGTCCGCGACGGCGGCGAGCTCCGTGTGGAAGTTCGAGGCCGCACCAGCCCCGGTGCCGGAACCCAGCGACGCGCGCAGCCTCGCCGCCGCTTCGGGGTCCTGCGCGGCGGCACCGGTGGCGGCCTGGACGCAGCCCAATTCGATGGACTCGCGAACCACATGCAGATGGACAGGGCTCATCTCCTCGAAGTCGAGATAGAGCGCGATGGCACGGATACTCGCCGACGGATCGGGGGCCAGCACCACGAGTCCCCCACCCGCGCCCCGGCGCATCCGGGCCACGCTGTGGTGCTCGAGGATGCGGATGGATTCACGCAGGACCGCCCGACTAACCCCGTAGCGCGCCAACAGGTCTGGCTCCGAGCCGAACACCTCCCCGATCTGCCAGCCATCGCCGGTGATGTCGTTGTGGATGCGGCCCGCGATCACCTCGGCGAGCTTCCTCCCCACGCTTGTGTCGGGGGTGGGGTCGGTGGGCCGGGTGCGCATCCGCCCAGACCGCCGCCGGTCCGGGCTCGAGAGCATCCAGGCCCGCACCTCGTCGAGGTGTCGGCTCAACCTGATCTCCGCGGCGGCGGTGTCACCGGTGATGACGGCGTCCGCGATCTCCGCATGCCGGGTGGTGGCCGCCGACTGGGCCGGCGCGAGCACCGCCATCTCCGGGTAGTCCTCCGAGCGGACGTTACGGGCGGTCAACAAGGCGACGACCTCGATGAACAACTGCAGCACCGCGTTCCCCGACATCCGCCCCAGCGCCACGTGGAGATCGTCCTCAACCGCATTGGGCCCGCCGACCCACTCCTGCCCCAGCTCCTGGGCCTGTTCCTTACGCACGATCTCCCGCAGTGCGTCAATACCCTCCTCCGTGACCGCGCCAGCGGCCAACCGGGCGGCGAGGGGCTCGAGGAGGACCCGTGCCTGCAACAGATCGTCGGTGCTGATGCCGATGTACTGCAGATAGATCACGAGCGCGCGCGAGGACGACGACGCGCTCGGCGCGCACACCACGAGCCCGCCGCCCGGCCCGCTGCGCATTCTCGCCACCCCGAGATGCTCCAGCAGCCGGATCGCCTCTCGCAGCACAGACCGCGACACCCCGAACTGCTCCAGCAGCTCAGTTTCCGAGCCCAACACTTCGCCCACCGGCCAACGCCGGTCGATGATCTGGTCTTCGATTTTCCGGGCCACCTGCGACGCGAGCTTCTCCGATCCTGCCGACAACGGCCCTCTGCCTTCACGCTCATCAGCTCCCCAGCCGGCGATCCCCAGAAGTGGAGTTCCCTCGCGGCTGAGACGCATATTCGTCCTTCGCCCTACCGAGGCTCAGTCCTCGGCAAGACGCTTCCCTAACGTGGAGCTAAGTCCAACACACCGTGCGGCCGAGCGCCCCTCGCCGACAGCGCACGCCGCCCGCTCCGGCTCGAATCACCGCGACATTCTCGCCTCGATCCACTCCCCCACCTGCAGCAAGTAGTCCTGGTACCCGGCTGTCACCGCCGATACCACCGCGCCGACCTCAGCCGGATCTGTGTCCATGTACAACTGCACCTGCACGTGGTGCGGGCCGTCCACCGGCGCGAGCGCGGCCGCCAGTCTCACGTCGATCAGCCCCGCACGCCCCGCTGCGCCGAACGACTCGGCGAACGTGCGCGGAGCCTCCCCCGACACGACTCCCGCCACATGACTGTTGACGTCGAAGGCCAACTCCACCAGTAGGGCCAGCATCCTCTCGATGACAAGGCCCGCGGCCGGGTTGCTGTCCAACTGCTCCCGGCCGAGGTCGCCGAAGCCAACTAGTTGCGCGATCATTTTCTGCATCGTGATGACCCGGTGCTCTAGCGCCGCCAGATCCGGCCCGGACTCGCCCACCCGGCCGCCTCCGATGCGCGACGTCAGTTGGCCTCCGTTGGGATCCGCGCGGCGCGCGGGCGCGGCCATCGTGCGTGTCGATCCCTCATACTGGCTGGTCATTTCCCAATCATTCCACACACACAGGCTCATCCATAGCGCCTAAATTAATCTTACCCCGCATTCCGTTTGATGAAATGGACCGTTGACAGGCACCCCTGTTCATGTGGGAAGTTGTACCAAAATGAGTTCGTTGACCATACGCGAGAAAATTGCCTAAGGCACATTTCGCCGAACCACGGAGAATAAAATGCATTCCCTTAGCGACCTCTTCCGAAACTTCATGCAGGTGGGGTATGTGGCCGATGATATCGATGCTGCAGCACAATTCCTCGAGACCCGACTGGGGACCGTGTCCTGCGCCAAGCACTACAAGTCCTCGCTGGGCGGCGGCCGGCCGCAGGCCGGGCTCGACGGCCCCGCGACCTCTTTCGTCGTGGTGAACGGCGCGCTGGCCGACGAATGGGTCATCGACGTCGCGCTGGTCAACGCCGGCCCAACCAACCTCGAGATCATCCGGCCGGTCAGCGGCTCGGTGGACCTGTACCGGAACGCGATCCGGCCAGGTATCCCCGCCACACTGCATCACCTGGGCTTCCGGGTCGACGACTTCGACGCGGCGACCGCGGTCGTCAAGGCCAGCGGCCGGGAGTGGGCGCAGTTCGGCGTGAGCGGCGGCGTCCGGTTCGGCTACCTGGACATGACGGCCGAGATGGGGCATTTCGTCGAGGTGATGGAGCTCGACGAGGCGGGAGCCGAGGGCTTCGTCCGCCTCGAGGCCGCGTCGAACATCGCCCGCGCATAGGCACCCTCGACAGTCTCGATGCGGCATCCCCCAATCATCTGAGATGATTCACGCCGGGTGATCAATGCTGTCAGAAACCTGAGATATCCGCCTTTACAATAATTGAGAAAGTTGCAGAATTTAAAATGCCAGACGACCTCGGCGCGGGCGGATTGCGATTCGAACGGGAGGGCAGTATCGGCTGGTGCATCATTGACCGTCCGGCCGCCCGCAACGCCCTCACCGCGGCAATGTACTTCGGCATCAAACGGGCCGTCCGACTCGTCAACACCGATCCCGACCTGGCCGCGTTGATCATCACCGGGGTCGACGATGTGTTCGCCCCGGGTGGGGACCTCGGCAGACGGAAGGAGCCGGGCGACAGCCCGCTCGACGGACTGTCCAGCGTCGATATCGTGCCCTTTATGGCCGTCCGTGACAGCCGCGCCCCGGTGATCTCCGCAGTGAACGGCATCTGCCAGGCCGGCGGGCTGTTGATCGCGATGATGTCCGATATCGCCGTGGTCAGCGACCGTGCCACCTTCCGCGTGCCCGAGCTGCTGCGCGGTATCCCCGACGCCACGTTCGCCGCCACCCTCCCGGCCCATGTCGGCGTGGCGGTGGCCCGCGACCTCATGTTCTCCGGCCGTGTCTTCGACGCGGCGGAGGCCCTCCGCCTCGGCGTCATCTCCCGGGTGGTGCCGCACGAGCAGCTCCGGACCGCCGCGCTGGCGGCGGCCGGCCAAGTCCTGCACTCCGCGCCGCTGGCCCGTGCGCAGGTCAAGCGCATGCTCAACGAGCGCTATGGGCTGTTCGACTACGAGACCATGTGGGGCGCGCTCGACACGTCCCCGGAACCGCGCGAGGGGATGCTCGCGTTCATGGAGAAGCGCCCCCCAAACTGGGTGCCGTCGGACCTCCCAGTCTAATTTCCTCGAACACGAGATCCCTGCCGCTCAGCGTGACGCTGAGCGGCAGGGATCTCGTCTTCCGGTAGGGGCCAGCCGGATTACACCGTCGCCCGCTTCCCCGTGACCGGTTCCGCGAGCCCCTCCTCGTCGACGATCTGCTGCGCCCGCTCGATCGTCTCCTCCAAACTGGCGCCCAGCCGCTTTCCGGGCGTGAACGTGGCGGGCAGGCTAACCAGCCCGTTGATGATCGCGATGGACTCGTAGTGGACGGCGGTCTCCGGATCGCAGTAGAAATCGGGCAGGCGCTCGAGCACCGCGGCCATCATCCGCTTGTAGATCACTCGGGCGACATTCGAGCCGATGCACCGGTGGATGCCCAGGCCGAAGGACGTGTGCCGGTTCCCGTGGCGGTCGAAATCGATGGTGTCCGGATCGGGGAACACGCTCGGCGAGCGGTTGGCCATGGCCCACGAGAGCCAGAGCCGCTCGCCCTCCTTGAACTGCACGCCGTTGATCTCGACGTCCTTACTGAAGGTGCGGCCATCGCCCTGGGCCGGCGTGAAGTACCGGAGGAACTCCTCGGTCGCCGGGTCCAGGAGGGTGTCGATCTCATCGCACAGCCGGGCCCGCTGCGCCGGATTCTCAGACAGCCACAGCAGTGACTGGGCTGTGAGCGCCGTGGTGGTGTCGAAGCCACCGCCGACCAATAACGCCGCGGTGGCCCTGATCGAGTCGTCGTTCAGAGGCTGCCCGTTGACGGGCGACTGGATCAGCGCGTTCAGCAGGCCGGGGCGCGGATCCTTCCGGATCTCCTGCGCCGAGGCCATCAGGGCCATGGTGCTCTCCTGCATCAGCTTCCGGACCCGCTGGAAGTCGGGCGAGTGCGGCGGTGTGTAGACATAGGCGTGCGCCGGCTCGTTGTGGATCACCCAGTCCGCCAGCGGCAGACCAAGCAGTCCCATGGTGACGACGGCGGGCACGATGTTCGCCAAATCGTGGACGAAGTCGATCGAGCCGCTCTCGATCTTCTCGTCGATGCAGGCCCGCACCAGGTCGTCGATCACCGGGAACCACCGGGCCACGGCCGCGGGCGAGAGGTACGGGTTGAGGATCTTCCGGTAGTCCGTCTGCTCCGGCGGGTCCAACTCCAAGAAGGACGGGGCGGTGAAGGGCCCGGCCATCGGGATGTGCGGGATGCTGATGCCCTTGTATCCGTTCACGGAGCCATCGTGGTCCCGGAAGCTGGTGACGGCGTCGGACCGGCGGGCGATGGCGAAAAGCTCGTCGATGCCGCTGGCCACCCAGTGCCCGTCATAGGAGTCGCTCCAGGCCACCGGGCACTTGGCGTGGAGTTCGTGGGTCTTCTCCAGGAATTCGTCGCGAAAACCGGGACTGTGCCGCTCAAAGTTGATCGGGCACTTCTTCAAGTCTTCGACGTTGTAGGCATCGTCTTGGGTCATGATTTTCTCCGAGGTGCGTTGGGCGGCCGCTCTTGGGCGGTGCCAGCGGACAGGGTGGCAACGTCAAGCCGGGGCGTCGGCGCTCTCGCGGACTTCCACGATCGCGCGTTCCGGGCAGGATCCCAGCGCCTCGCGGGCCGAGGCCTCGAGCTCGGCGGGCACGTCGCCGCCGTTCATCGCGAAAGCGTGGCCGTCCTCGTCTCGCAATTCGAATACGCCCGGCGCGACCATCGAGCAGATGGTGTGGCCCTGGCACAGGCTCTGATCGACATGGACCTTCATCGTGTTATCTCCTTCACAGTGCCGCGAGCCGTCGTGCGGGCCGCGCGATGGTCTTGACCTCGAGGAACTCCTCGAGCCCCTCGACCCCCCACTCGCGGCCGATGCCGCTCTGCTTATAGCCGCCGAACGGCGCGGTCTGGTGGTTCCAGGTGGTGCCGTTGACGCCGATGGCCCCCGCCCGCATGCCGCGCACGATGCGCATTGCGCGGTCGAGGTCCGGGCTCCACACCCCGCCAGACAGGCCGTAGATGGTGCTGTTGGAGATCCGCACCGCCTCGGCGTCGTCCTCGAACGGCAGGATCGTCAGGAGCGGCCCGAAGATCTCCTCTTGCGGGATCGTGGACAGCGGGTCCACGTCCGTGAGCACGGTGGGCTCGACCCAATACCCCTTCTCGAATCGGTCACTCGCGTTGCCGCCGGTCACCACGCGGCCGGTCTGCTTGGCGATCTCGTAGTAGAGAAGCACCGACTCGTACTGGCGCTTGTTCGCCACCGGCCCCATGTAGTTCGCGGGGTCGTTGGGATCGCCCCACGGCAGATTCTCGGCCGCGCCGACCGCGATCTCCACCGCCTCGGCGAGGCGGGAGCGCGGGACCAGCAGCCGCGACGAGACCCCGCAGCCCTGGCCGGCGTGGCTGCAAGTCCCTGCGGTGACTCGAGGAATGATCGAGGCGAAATCGGCGTCCTCGAGCAAGATCGTGGCGGACTTGCCGCCGAGCTCCAAGCCGAGGCGTTTCACCGTCGGCGCGGCGGCCGCCATGATCCGCCGGCCGGTGACCGTGGAGCCGGTGAAGGTGATCGCATCGACCTCCGGGTGGGAGGTCAACAGCGCCGCGACGTCGTTGTCGTCGGTGGTGACGATGTTGACGACACCGGCCGGAATGTCGGTGTGGTCGAAAATCGCCCGGCCGATCTCCAGGGTGTTCCAGGGGGTGTCCGGCGCGGGCTTGAGCACCACGGTGCACCCCGCCGCGAGCGCCGCGGCGAGCTTGCCCAGCGCCAGGTAGAAGGGGTAGTTCCAGGGGGTGATCGCGGCGACGACGCCGGCCGCCTCCCGGCGAATGATTCGGTGCGCGCCCTCGTCCCCGGCGATCGGGGTGATGACGCTCTCGAACTCATAGGTCTCGAGCAGATCGATGTAGTGACTGACCATATCGATCGCACGGTCCAGCATCACGTCGTAGGTGAGGGCGATCGGCGAGCCCGCCTCGGCGATGAGCATCGGTCGGAGCACCTCCGAGTTTTTGCGCAGCGCGGTCTGCAGCTGGATCAGGCACCGGCGGCGCAGCTCCGTGTCGACGGACCACGAGGTGGTGTCGAACGCCCTGCGGGCCGCGCGGATCGCCTGCTCGACATCCGCCCGAGTCGCTCGAGGGACGACGCCGATGACCTGCTCGTTGGCGGGGTTGATGTTGTCATAGACGCCGCCGTCTCCAGCGGGGACGAGAGCTCCGTCGATCAGCATGCGGTGTTCAGAGTTGCTCATATGCGATTTCCCTTGAAGATTGGTTGTCTGCCACTGCTCTGCCCTCGCGCCCCACCGCAGAGCGCACTTGGACTGGGGTTCGTGACCGCGTCTGCGATGCCACGGATCTCCGCCGTAGGGCGACCGTGGCATCGCAGAGCGCAGTCCTGCTGGTGGGTTAGGCCCCGACGATGATCTGGGGACGCTTATGCGCGGTCGCCACCACACTGGTGTCCCAGTTGGGATCGCGGGCGCGGAGCGCGCCCACCGTCGCCTGTTCGCGCGAGATATGCGCGAACGGATCGTACTTGAAGTGCTTCATCGCGTTCAGGTGCGTGACCTTGTTGATCTGCTCGTCCGAGAGCTGCTTCATATAACGCATGACGCCCTCGGGGGACTCTGGCCACATCGTGTCGGAGTGCGGGTAATCGCACTCCCACGTGACGTTGTCGATATTGAGGCGGTGGAGGTTGTCGATACCGACCTCGTCGTCGATGAAGCAGGTGATGACGTTCGAGTTGAAGAGCTCGGACGGCAGGCGCCCCTGCAGGTCCATGCCCGACCAGTGCTGCGTGTGCTGGTACAGGTAGTCGAGGCGCTCCAGGAAGTACGGCACCCAGCCGATGCCACCCTCGGACAGTGCGACCTTGAGGTTGGGGAACTTCAGGAAGAGCCGGCTCCACACCAGGTCCGCCGCGGCCTCGAAGGAGCCGATCGGAGACAGCGAGTAGATCAGCTCCACCGGCGCGTCGGGCGAGGTCGTCGGCGCCTTCGAGTTGGAGCCGATGTGCATGCAGACAACGGTGCCCTCCTCCTCGCAGGCCCGCCAGAACGGATCCCAGTGCTCCTGGTAGATGCTGGGCAGGCCCAGGTCGTAGGGGTTGGAGGTGAAGGTGACCGCGTGGCAGCCCTTCCGCGCCATCCGGCGGATCTCCTCGGCGGCCAGTTCCGGATCCCACAGGATGGGGATCGCGAGCGGGATGAAGCGGCCCGGGTAGGTGCCGGCCCACTCGTCGACGTGCCAGTCGTTGTACGCGCGGACCATCGCCGCCGACTGGTCGCGGTCGCCGTTCTCCAGGAAGAGGGCTCCCGAGAAACGCACGAACGACGGGAAGCACATCGAGCCCAGCATGCCGTTGACGTCCATGTCCTTGACGCGCGAGTGGATGTCGTAGACGCCGGGTCGCATCTCCTCCCGGCAGACCGGGTCCATGCCCCACTCCGACTTGGGGCGGCCCACGACGGCCTGCACGGCCGGGTTAAGCACGACGGCGTCGCCGTATACCCACGCCATAGTGCCGTCATCCCGGGTGACGAAGCGCGGCGCCGCGTCAACGTATTTCTTGGGCAGTCGCCCCTCGAACAAGTGGGTCGGCTCGATCACGTGATCGTCCGTGCTCACCAGAATCAGGTCTTCAGTCCTCATCGGATACCTCTCCGTAGGCCAATTTCGGATGACTCGCATGAATTGGGAGTTAAGCAGCGCTTTCAAAGTCTCTTACCTCGATGCCACAGTAACTACCAGGCGATACGTCACAAATTAATCACTTCAGCTCACTTTGTCAATGGCTTGACGCGAACTGCTGCGAGAGGCCCTGGCCGAGCCGGGACGCCGCGGGCGCATTCCACAACCAACTCCCCCACCTCATGAAAATCACTGGAGCGCAAGGAAGTTGGTGACGCGCGGCCGCCGTCGGCCCTCGACACCGCCGCTGGCCCCGGCACCAGACATGCCTCTAGCCGGCCATGGCGGCGAGGCAGACTATCTCCTCAACACCATGACCGGCTGCGTCGCGGCCGCGCGACTACTTGACGGGGGGACCGCTCCGCTTGAGTTGGCTCGGCGTCTTCCGCTCGCCCAGCGAGGCCTTGATCGCCTCGGTCGCCGGCCCGATCGGCGCCACCAAGCCCGCGGTGTAGAACTGCACCATGTCCTCGAGCAGGATCTCGATCGGCAACGGCAATTTCTCGCCGGAGGCCAACACCGCCTGGTAGCGGGCCAGGGTGTGCACCGTGCCCGTGAGCATCTGCATGCAGCGCTCCTCCAAGATCTCGTCGGAGAGATCGGCCAGCAACCGCCTCAGCAGGCCCAGCACGGTGCTGGCGCTGGCAGAGGGGATGATGATGCTGCTACTCGGGTTCAGCCGCGAATAGCCGCCGTTCTCGAGGATGTAGTGGGACATGAAGGCCAGGTAATGATTGCCCTCCTCCAGGTGGCTCGCCAGCGGGGAGACGAAAAGGCGCACCAGGTCCGAGATGCTCGGCTGGCCACGCATCAGCAGGTCCGCCAGCATCTCGACGCGGCATTCCTCGCTGGCCTCGGCGCGATACGCGATGATCTCGTCGACGAGGGTCTCCCTGTCGCCGAAGTGGTACTGCACCACCGCGTGGTTCTTCTGGCCGGCGGCGATACCGATGTCCCGAAGCGCGACGGCGGCGATGCCGCGATGGGCGAACAACTCCTCGGCGGTGCTCATCAGGAGCAGTCGGGTGGCGTCGCCGCGGGTGTTCACCCGCTCCTTGCCTGCGGCCGACCGCCTGCCGCCATTGCCACTCGAGGTCGTCCTGTCAGCTGGTGTCACTGGCATATTTCACCTGAGGACAACGTCACTATGGAAAATTGTCCCCGCCTCCCTATCGTCCGAATTAGTCGATATCACCTGAGAAACCAACGGGCACAGAGAATTTCCCAGGGCCTCCTCGCGAACCCACCACCCGGTGCAACCCAACTCGACCGCCGTTGACGATACCGTAATTTCGCCAGACGAGCTTAATCACCGGGTGGTGGCCCGCCCCTAGGCCTGGGAATGTGTCATTCGGTGGGCTCCTCCCCGACCAGCGTGCAGCGGATCATCTCCCGCGCCGAGCCCTCCTCATAGGGCTGCACGCAGTGCAGCATGCCGGGGTTGTCCCAGATGACGGTGTCGCCCACCGACCACTCATGGCTGTACACGCGATCCGGGGTGGTCGCCCGCGCGACGAGGTCGTCCAGATACGCCCGCCCCTCCGCGACGTCCATCCCGGGGATGTGGTCCGTGGTGCCGCCGATGATCAGGGACGGCCGGCCCTCACGGTGTCGCCACACCAGCGGATGCTCGCGGCTCTGCATCTGCGCCCATGACGCCTCCTGCTCCGGCGTCGGGTTGGTGAAGACCCGGCGGCGCGACCCGGCGACCGAGTGCACCACCCGCAGCGCCGAGAGCCTCGCCTGCTCGTCCGCGTCGAGGCCTGCGAAGAACGCGCGGGTGCTGGCGAACGCCGTCTGGCCGCCGGTCTCCGACTTGACGGCGCAGGTCAGGATCGTCGCGGGCGAGGGGTTCAGGTGGATTGGCAGGGTGCAGCCGTCCATGTGCCAGTTGAAGGTGCCCGCGACGGTCTCTTGGCCGCCGTTCTTCTTCGGATCCATCGACACCCGCTGCACGCCGGGCTCGTTATACATCTCGCCGTTCGTGCGGTCCAGGGTGCCGAGGCGCTCGCTGAACTGGGTTTGGGTCTCCGGGGTGAACCCGACGCCGCGGAACAACAGCACGCCGTGCTCGCGCAGCGCCGCCCAGATCTGGGCGGGCACTGACTCGTCGCCCAGCAGCCGGTCGAGATCGACCCCGGTGATCTCCGCGCCCATCGACTCGGTGAGCCTGGTGGTGGTCAAGGTACTCATGAAACGCTTCCTCCCTAACGAGATGAACCGGGCACTGCGCCGGGCGCGGGCCCGAACTGGGCAGGCCATCCTCGGCCGGCCCAGTCCTAGAAATCTGGGTTGCGCTGGTGGGCCGGGGCGGACCCCGGCCCACCAGCGGTCATGCTAGTTCAGCCACACCTTCTCGAAGTCCCAGGCGGCGCCCGAGCCGGTGGACACGATGTGGACACCGTGGACGCTGGTGTCCGCGGTCAGGTAGGAGCCGATGTACTGCCAGTTCCGGACCGGCGCGTCACGGGAGACCTCGAAGTTGGCCACCTCGTAGGCGGCGTCGACCTCGGCCTTGTCATTCGAGGAGCGGGTCAGCTCAAGTGCCTCGTCCACCTTCGGGTTGGAGTAACCGGTGGCGTTCTGCGGACCATCCGTGTGGAACAGGTCATACATCAGGTCCCGTGACGGGGACATGTAGGTGGTGGTCAGCAACTGGTACTCCCCCTGGCGCTGCTTGCCCAGGAGCACGGGGGCGTCCAGCGGCTCGATCTTGACGGTCAGGCCCTTGATCTTCTGCAACTGCGCCTGGAGCATCTGCGAGGTCTGCTCCATGACCGGGAAGCCGGCATACGTCGTCAGGGTCAGGTTCTCGCTCGTCTTGCCCGAGCGGGTGAGGTAGTCGTCGAACTTCTTCTGCGCCTCGGTCAGGTCCAGCTTCGGGTACGCGGCTGCGGTGTCTGTGGGCAGGTACGCCTTGGCGGTCGTGGTCTGGGTGCCCAGCGCCGCCACCATCTGGTCGGCGTCGATCGCGGCCAGGAGCGCGCTCCGCAGTCCCTCGTCCTGCAGGCTCGCGTCCTTGTAGTTGAAGATCACGCCACTACCGCCGATGACCTCGGACTCATAGGAGTTGAATCCGTTGTCCTCCATCTTCTGGATGTCCAGGGCACTCGAGAGGGGCGTCATCAGGACCTCCCCGCTGATCACCGCGTTCATCTTCTGCTCCTCAGAGCTGATGAGCTTGACGGTGAGCGCGTCGAGATAGGGCAGGTTCTCCTCGAAGTAGGTGGGGTTGCGCACCAGCTGCATCTCGGAGTTGCGCACCCACTCCTTCATGATGAACGGGCCGGCGCCCACGGGCTTGCTGCCCACCTCGGCGCCCGCCGCCGCGATCGCGGTGGGCGAGCCGATGGCGCCCATCCCCCGCACCAGCTGCCAGGGCAGCTGGAAGTTGGCCTGCTCGACGGTCATGTTCACGGTCAGCGGGTCCACCGCCTCCCACGTCATGCCCTGGGTGACGCTCGCGACGGGCGAGAGCGTGGCGGGGTCCTTGATGCGGTCCCAGTTGAAGACCACGGCATCCGCGTCGAACGGGGTGCCATCGCTGAACTCCACGCCCGGACGCAGCTTCAGCGTCCAGTTCTTGCCATCCGAGCTCTCGAAGGACTCCGCCATATAGGGCGTGAACTTCCCGGCCTCGGCGTCATAGCGCATCAGCGTGCCGAAGACGGGCGCGCAGCGGTGATAGGCGACGAGGCCACAGT
This sequence comes from Tomitella biformata AHU 1821, assembly GCF_000524475.1. Taxonomy (GTDB): domain Bacteria; phylum Actinomycetota; class Actinomycetes; order Mycobacteriales; family Mycobacteriaceae; genus Tomitella; species Tomitella biformata. The sequence goes on from NZ_BAVQ01000082.1 coordinate 15,267, forward strand.
TCGCGGGGTCCATCGACTGCGTCTCGCCGGTCATCCCGTAGGCCAGCGTGCCGCCGGACTGGGGCTCGCCGCCCGACTCCCCGCCGGTGGCGCCGGACGACGAGCAACTCGCCAGGGTCACACCCGCCACGATCACTGCCGCGAGGGATCCCAGGACCCGTCGCGATCTCGTACCTGTTTTCTTGTGCAAGTCGAACTCCTTCATCGGTGTCGCCCGTGCCGTCCGTTCACACGGGCCGGAGCAGGTCGTTGGGAATAGTGCGCGCCGCAGGGTGTCCGGGCACTTCGCCGGCTGCGGAAGTGGTGCGCCCGCTACACGAGCGCGGGCTCATCGATCGGAAAGTGGCAGGCCACAAACCGGCCCGGCCGCACCTCGCGGATCGCCGGCTCCTCCGCGGCGCAGCGATCCTGCGCCATCGGGCATCGGGTGCGAAAACGGCAGCCGCTGGGCGGGTTCAGCGGCGAGGGCAGATCGCCGGTCAGGGCCGCCTTGAGGATCGGGGCCTCCGGGTCCGGCTCGGGGATCGATTGGGCCAGGGCCCGCGTGTAGGGGTGGGCCGGTGCGGAGAACAGCCCGTCCGACGTGCCGATCTCGCAGATCTTGCCCAGGTACATCACGACGATCCGGTCGCTGAGGTTCTTGACCACCGCCAGGTCGTGGGCGATGAAGACCATCGTGATCTGATAGCGCTCCTTCATATCGTGCAGGAGGTTCATGATCTGGGCCTGCACCGAGACGTCGAGCGCCGACACCGGCTCGTCGCAGACGATCACCTCCGGGTCCAGCACCATGGCGCGCGCGATCGAGATGCGCTGGCACTGCCCGCCCGAGAACTCGTGCGGGCGGCGGTCCGGCGCGGTGTGGGGGTCCAGGCCGACCCGCTCGATCATCTCCTGCGTCCGCGCCGCCACCTCCTCCTTGCTCCGCCCGTCGTGGATGCGAAGCCCCTCGGCGATGATGTCCTTGACTTTGCGCAGCGGGTTCAGCGAGGAGATCGGGTCCTGGAAGATCATCTGCATCTTGCGCCGCTGCCGGCGTAACGCCTTGCCCTTGAGGCCGACGACGTTGACGCCCTCGAACTCGACGCTGCCGGAGGTCGGCGCGGGCAGCTGCATGATGGCCTTGGCCACGCTGGACTTGCCGCAGCCCGACTCGCCGACCAGTCCGATCGTCTCCCCGCGCACGGCGTCGAAGCTGACGTCCGAGACCGCGTAGACGCGCTGGCCGGCCGGGCCGGGGTATTCCACCACCAGGTTGCGCACGGACAGGACCACGTTCTCGTCGTGGTCGCGAAGGTGCGCCGTTCCGCTACCCGCCATCAGACCATCACCTCATCCTCAACCGGAGTGCCCGCCGCGGTGACTCCGGCGGCGATATTTCGGGACCGGGCCGCGTCGCCGTCGGCGGTGCCCAGCGGGAAGAAGCACGCCACCGCGTGCTCCGTGTCGAAGGAGTCTGCGCGCAGCATCGGGGTCTCCTCCAGGCAGCGCGGCTGCGCCGAGGCGCAGCGCGCGGCGAACGCGCAGGCGTCGGGCGGGTCGATAACGGTGGGCGGCCGCCCCGGGATCGACGGGAGCCGAGTGTGACTCGCGTGCGAGACCTTGGGGATCGCGTCGATCAGCGCCTTGGTGTACGGATGCCGCATATTGGCGAACAATTCCCTGGTGGGCGCGTTCTCCACGACTCGGCCCGCATACATCACCGCGATGTTGTCGGCCCGGCCGGCGACCACGCCCAGGTCGTGCGTGATGAGGATCATCGCCATGCCGGACTCCTCCTGCAGCTCCTGCAGGAGGTTCAGGATCTGGTGTTGGACCGTCACGTCCAGGGCGGTGGTGGGCTCGTCCGCGATCAGCAGCTTGGGCGAGCAGGCGATGGCCAGCGCGATGGTCACCCGCTGGCGCATGCCACCGGACAGGTTGTGCGGGTACTGCAAGAACCGCTTCTCCGGCTCCGGGATGCCGACAATCTTCAGCAGCCGGATCGCTTCCTCCTTGGCCTCCTTCTTGTCGAGGCCGAGGTGGAACCGCAGCGTCTCCGTGAGCTGCTTCCCGATCGTGTTGACCGGCGTGAGGGAGGTCATCGGGTCCTGAAACACCATGGAGAGGTCCACGCCCCACAGGTGTGGGTTGTCCTTGCCGGTCACCGTCGCCAGATCCACGCCGTTGAGCAGGATCTCGCTGCCCGGCAGCACGTGGGCGTTCGGGGCCAGGATCTTCATGATGGCGCGGGAGAGCACCGACTTGCCGGAGCCCGACTCGCCCACGATCCCCAGCGTCTTTCCGCGGCGCAGGCCCAGGCTCACGCCCTCCACGGCCCGGACCAGGCCATGCGGTGTCTGGAACCAAACCCGCAGGTCCTGGACTCGCAGCACCTCGTCCGAGTCGACCTCCCGCGACGGTGCCGCGGGGGTGGCCGTCTTGATCGCCTGACTCATATCGCCGATTCCTTTCCGACGCGGCCACTGGCCCAGTCGCCAATCCTGTTGAAGGAGAAGACCGTCACGAAGAAGAACACCGCGGGGATCAACACCAGCTGCGGATGCCGGCTCATCTGCTCACGCCCGGCGGCGAGCATCCCGCCCCAGCTGGGCGTGGGCGGCGGCACGCCCACGCCGAGGAAGCTCAGGGAGCCCTCGGCGATGACCAGCGTCGCCATCACCACCAGCGCGAGGGACAGGATGGGGAGCATGACGTTCGCCAGCAGTTCTCGGAGCAGGATCCGCCAGGGTGATGCGCCCAAAGATTTTGCGGCCGTGACGAACTCCCGCTCGGAGAACGCCAGTGTGTTGGCCCGCGCGACGCGCGCGAAGTTGGAGATGCCCATGAAGGCCAGCGCCAGCACCAGCGTGGTCAGGCTCGGCTCGAGCACCGCCACCAAGGCGATGAGGAAGATCAGGGGAGGGAAGGACAGCGAGAAGTTGATGAACATCGAGATCACCCTGTCGACGAACCCGCCGAAATAGCCCGCGAGCATGCCCAGTGCGACGCCCAGCACCAGCGCGATGGTCGTGGCCCCGATGGCCACCGCCATCGAGACCCGGGCGCCGTAGACCAGCCTCGAGAAGACGTCGCGGCCAAGCGAGTCCGTCCCCAGCAGGTGACCGTCGGCCCCCGGCATCGCGTTGAAGACGGAGGAGACGTCGTCCGGATCCGGCAGCGGCAACAGGCCCGCGAAGAGCGCCGCGAGACCGACCGCCGCGATCCAGACGACCCCGATGAACGCCCCGATGTCCCGCTTCCGGCGAATCGGCTTGATGACCACATCGGGCAACCGGTCCTGCTCCACCCGGCCTGCCAGTGCGACCGAGCCGGTGACTTCCAATACCGCTTCAGTTTCCAATGCTGCCTCAGTCATGATGCCTTTACCTTCCTGACCCTCGGGTCCAGCAACGGATAGGAGAGGTCGACCAGCGCGTTGACGAATATGTATCCGACGGCGCAGACCATCACTACCGCCTGCACCACGAGATAGTCGCGGGAATAGATGCCGTTGATCGCCATGGTCCCGAGCCCCGGCAGCGAGAAGATCGATTCGATCAGGACTGTGCCGCCGATGAGCCGGCCGATCACGATGCCGGACACGGTCACCAGAGAAAAGGAGGATTGCTTCAAGGAGTGGAACGACAGGATCCGCCAGGTCGGCAATCCGCGGGCGCGGGCCGACAGCACATGGTCCTGCTGCAGGGTCGTCATCATGTCGCCCTTGAGGATCCGCATGAACAGCACGACCTCGCCCGCCGCGAGGGTGATCACGGGGAGGATGATCCGCTCGATGTGCTTGCCGGGGTCTTCCGAGAATGGCACCCAGCCCATCGGCGGCACGAGCTTCAGCGTCATCGCGAAGACCACGACCAAGATGAGCCCCAGGACGAAGGATGGGGTGGCCAGCATCGCCGATCCGATGATGTTCGCCACCCGGTCGATCACGCCGCCCGGACGGTACGCGGACCAGATCGCCACCGGGATGGCGATGAGAAGCGCCAGGAGCACCGATAGCAACGCGATCTCAGCCGTGACCGGGAATCGCTTCCAGATCATCTCCCCCACGGGCTCACCCGTCTGGTACGAGTTGCCGAAATCGCCCTGGAGCACACCGCCGAGCCAGCTGAAGTACCGCTGGAACAATGGATCGTCGAGCCCGTAGGCCGAGCGCGCCGCCGCGATCTGTTCCGGGGTGGCGTCGGGCGGGAGAAGCGCGTCCACTGGCCCGCCGGGCACCAGCTCCATCAGCAAGAACACCGCGACCGAGACCAGGAACAACAGCAGCAGAAACTGGAATAGCGAACCCGCTCGTCGTTTCAACTCCCACGATCTCACTTCCTCACCATCCCTTTTCGTCCGAACCTCTCAAACTGCACGGGCCATCCTTTTTGAGAATCGATCGCGAGCCCCTCCGAATCGAGCGGGGTGAATCACCGCGATATCAGATCTAATGCTCACGCTGGGGGAAGTACACCAAGCTCCCATTTAGGTGCGCAGACGAATTACGTGCTGCCGGCCTGGCCTCGTATCGACGAGCCAAGATGAAGAACCGCGAGACTGAGCCGACTCCGAAATAGAAATCATTGTTCTCACCTGCTGTCTGGTCTGGACCTCGCATAGGAGCCGTATTCACGCCTGCGCCCTAGGTGCCGTTCCAGACTGCGGAACAGTTGTTCCGTGGTCCGACTAAGCTTGGCAGCTGAAGTCACTTGCCGTCAAGGGGTTTAGCCAGGCATCTTTTTTCGAGTCGCGGTAAGCACTCATCGCGATGCCCAATTTTCCCCATGGGAGCACACGCCACCGCACTGCGAGGCACCGACCCACCCGCGCCGGGCCGGCCCGCGGCCCATGGTGCCAGCTCCGTGTCGGCGGCGTCCGCGTAATCGCGAATGTCCCCTCACCACGGTCGAAAACTCGGCGCTTGCGGCCGGATAACCGCGCGTCCGCGCCCATCCCCGACACCCCGGGAAAGCGAGCTGCGGGAGAGACGACTCCACTGGACCTGCACTTACCTCCAGAAGTCCTACGGCGGCAGGACCCCGCGCGCCGCGCGGCCGCAGGACCCCCGCAGCCGCGGCGGCCCGCCCCGCCAAGGCTAGGAGGACACCCCCGTGCCGGCGCGGCAAACGCCACGCACCCCGACCCGACGCGCCACCCGATTGCGCGAAACCGGCCTCCGTCTCGCGCAATCCGGCTTGCACCGGAGGCCGCCCCGACGCCCGGCCGCGCCGAATGCCCGCGCCCACGGGCCCAGGCCCCGCCCGGATATCGACCCCATTTATCAGTAAGTCGGCTTAACCCCGACCAGACTGTCGGTGAGGATCTGGGCCGAGCGCATGACCTGCTCCGCCAGCACCGCCTCCGCCTCCTCGTCGAACCGGCTCTCGGGGATCGTCAGGCCCACGTCGCCGTACACCCGCCCCTCGGGCGCGAAGACCGGCGCGGCCACGGCGACCGCTCCGACGATGCGCTCCGACCGTGAGCTGGCGTAGCCCCGGCGGCGGATCTGCGCCAGCCGGTCGGTGAGCTGACCTGCGTCGACCATCGTGTGCTGGGTCAACACGGCCAGGCTGCCCTGCAGCACATCCCGCCGGTCCGCCGCCGGCAGGAACGCGAGGATGGCCAGGCCGCTCGCACCGGAGTGGACCGGCAGCCATCGATTCAGCTGCAGCACATAGCGGAGCGGGGTGGGAGGACTCCACCGACATCGAGAACATCATCTGCTGGCGTTAGCTGCTGTAGACACCGAGGAACGAGGTCTCCCCGCTCGCCTGGGTCAACTCACTGAGCACGTCATTTGCCTTGTGCTGCAACGGGAACTGGGCCGACGCAGTGCGCGCGACGCGGAGGAACTCCAACCCCACGCGGTATGAGCCGCGAGGTGTCCGGTCCACCATGCCGAGCTGCTCGAGCTCTGTCAGCAGCCGATGCGCAGTGCTCGCGCTGAGGCCCAACCGCGCGCCCAAATCTCGCACGCCATAGGCGTCCTTGCCGCTGTCGACCATGTGGACCAGCACTTGGATCGCCCGCCCCAGGGGGTCGCGTCGGCGTTGTGCGCCGGCCTGGGCGGCAGGCCCGTCTGGGCTCTCAATCATCAGGTTCATCTCCTCTGATCAGCCCGCCCGCCTCCGCAGGCCGACCAGCCGCCTGCCCCACGTTCGACGAGCGTCCGCGTGCGCGCAGGATTCAAAAAAATGCCGGCGAGCCCCGTCTTCACACGCTGATCTTTAAGTCAGCATTGCGATTGCGACGCGCCGACGATGCTCAAGCCGAATGCTAGCGCCCTTCCAGTTCCCGCATGACAGCCCTCGCCACATGCGCGAATACCGGAATCGTCCGGACCAGGTTCCCGCCGCCCCACGCGCCCAAGCCAATGGTTGACACAATCAAAGCTAATGTGCTTAATTATCACCACCCGGTTGGCGCAACCTTTAGCTGACCGGCCCCTGATCTGATCCCGAGTTGAGCATGGCACCCGAGCTCGCACGGGAGCACCGCGATGGCCGCCGCGGGTCCCTCCGGCAAGCCCTGGCAGCTGTCTCAAACGTTGGCGACCAACCACCTCCGCTCGTGCACACCGATAGCCACCGCACCACCGCGTAGAGCACGTCGTCGCCTCGACCCGACCGGAGGAGCACACATCCCGCCGGGTCCCGGACCCCACTCCTCATCGCCCCACAGAGTAGGAAAACCATGAATTCTCAGAGAACCGACTCGAACAAGCCCGACGTCGACGTGTTGGTCATCGGCGCTGGCGTGATGGGCATCTATCAGCTCTACCGTGCCCGCGAGGCCGGGTTCGACGCCACACTGGTCGAGGCCGGCGCGGACGTCGGCGGGGTCTGGTTCTGGAACCGCTACCCGCAGGCCCGCTTCGACTCCGAGAGCTACACCTACGGCTACATTTTCTCCGAGGAGCTGTTCAAGGACTGGAAATGGTCCGAGCACTTCGCCGGCCAGCCCGAGATCGAGGCCTACCTCAACCACACTGTGGACCGCTTCGACCTACGCAAGGACATGCAGTTCAACACGAGGATCACGTCGGCCGTCTATGACGAGGTGAACGGCTCCTGGGTCGTAGGCACCGCGGCCGGCGGCCAGATCCGGGCGCGGGTGGTCATCGCTGCGACGGGCGGGCTCTCCGTGCCCCACTTCCCCGAGATCCCCGGCCTCGAGGACTTCCGCGGCCAGAGTCACCACACCGGGCTGTGGCCGAGCGAGCCCGTCGACTTCAAGGGCAAAAAGGTCGCCGTGGTCGGCAGCGGCCCGAGCGGCATCCAAATCTTCCCCATCATCGCCCAGGAGGCCGCGGAGCTGACCCTCTTCCAACGGACCGCGAACTGGGCCACCCCCCTGAACAACCGGCCGATCACCGACGCGGAGTGGGCCGAGCTGCAGGCGAGTTTCCCGTCGATCCAGGAGACCCTGCTCAACTCGCCGCACGGCTTCCTGCACGAGCTGAACCTGACCGTGTCCACCGACTTCACCAAGGACGAGCGGGCGGCCTTCTTCGAACAGATGTGGAACAGCCCCGGATTCTCGAAGCTCACGTGCAACTACATGGACATGACCACCAACAAGGACGTGAACCGCGAGTGGTGCGAGTTCATCGCCGAGAAGATCCGCAGCATCGTCGAGGATCCTGCGACCGCCGACAACCTGATCCCGAAGGACCACCTCTACGGCGGCAAGCGCGCGCCGTTCGAGAATGGCTTCTACGAGACCATGAACCAGCCGCACGTGTCCCTCGTGAACCTGAAGAAGACGCCGATGACGCGTCTGACCGAGACTGGCATCGAGACCACCGCGGGCTCGCTCGACGTCGACATCATCGTCTGGGCCACCGGATTCGACTTCGGCACCGGCGCCCTGAGCCGGATGAACGTCGTGGGCCGCGACGGCCTGCGACTCGAGGAGCACTGGGACGCCGGGCCCACCACGTACCTCGGCTTCACCGTGCACGGTTTCCCGAACCTGTTCTTCCCCGGCGGCCCGCACGGCGCCGGCGGCGGCAACTACCCACGCTATGGCAGCGACCAGGTCGACTTCATCACCGACTCACTTGTGCACCTGCGTGACTCCGGTGAGACCGTCTTCGAGGCGCCGCTCGAGGCGGAGGCGCAGTGGATGGACATGGTAAACACCCTGGCCCCGCACAGCATGTTCTCGAAGGACCACAGTCACTACTACGGCGCGAACATCCCCGGCAAGCCCCGCCGCTTCCTCCTCAACCCCGGTGGCCGCGGCAAGCTCCACGAGATGATGGCCGCGGTCGTCGACAGCGACTACCGGGGCTTCCTCTCCACCCCCGCCAACAGCCTCGAGCCCGCGACCGCCGGGTAACTGGCCCGCCCCAACTCGCAGAGGGTTTGGCAATCACATCAGAGAGGACGACGATGCCCGAACGCTCCATCCATGCCGCGGCCCAGCTCGACAAGCGCGATTTCCGTGTGCTGATGATGCACCGACCCATCATCCACGTCGTCGATCTCGACGAGGCCGCGGACTTCTACGCCCGAGTCTTCGGCCGGCCCAGCACTCCCCTCGCCTCGGTGCGCAAACCGCCGCGGCCGAACCACGCCATCGACTATTCGACGTTCACCGCGGTCAGCGACGTGCTCATCGATAACCTCGCCCCCCACAAATATGTCGTCGATGGGGTCCAACGCCTGCCGTCCGTCGAGCAGGGTCACCCGCGCGCCCTCGGTTGGCAGGTCGAGGGCATGCCCGGGCTCTACCGCGAGCTCAAGCGGCGGGGCAGCCGTGTCACCGACAGCCAGGGCCTCGTGGCGGCGGGCGACGAGGCGCCGATGGCGGGTCCCGTCCACCACTTCAAGGCTCTGCCGGCCGACGCGGGCCTGAGCTACAGCTTCTTCCCGCCGCTGCCGTTCGGGCCCGACCCACGGCGGGCGCCCGGCTGGTCCATCCCGCCGGTGACCGCGGACGACCCACTCGGCATCGAGCGCTGCTCGCACCACACGGTGTTGACCAGCGACATCGAGCGGGCACGGGCCCTCGTCGTCGACGTGCTCGGCGGATCCGTCGTCCACCGCGGCCACGACCCGGCCAGGTCCGTGACCGGAGACCACTTCCACCTGGCCGATGCGGTGGTGCAGTACGCGACGCCGACGGCCGGCTCGGCGGCGGCCGCCGATCTCACGGCGAATGGACCCGACGACGTCTACCACGCGATCACGTGGAAGGTCGTCGACCTCGAACGTGTGGAGCGCCATCTGACCGCCGAGGGCGTCCGCGTCCAGACCCGCACCGACGACACCATCATCACCGACCCCACCTCGAGCCTCGGGGTCCCCTGGGGTTTCACCACCGCGCGCATCCCCGGCGATCCGCGTTGAGCTCAGGAGGACAGCCCATGAGTAGACACCGCTTCGACGATCGCGTGGCGATCGTGACGGGCGCGGGCCGCGGAATCGGCCGGGCCCACGCGTCTCTGCTGGCAGAACTCGGCGCGAAGGTGGTTGTCAACGACCTCGGCGGCAGCAAGGAGGGCTTCGGGGCAGACTCGACGCCGGCGCAGGAGGCCGTGGAGGAGATCCGCGCGGCCGGCGGCGTCGCGGTGGCCGACTTCAACAACGTCGGTACCCCGGAAGGCTGCCAGGCGCTCGTCCAGACCGCCATCGAGGAGTTCGGCCGGATCGATATCGTCGTTAACAACGCCGGCATCTCCGAGTTCAAGGGCCCCCTCGACGCCGACGCCGCCAACCTCGATCGCACCCTGGCGGTGCACATCGGCGGGTCCTACTTCACCACCCTGGCCGCCTGGCCGCACATGGTGGCGCAGGGCTACGGACGCATCGTGATGACCGCCTCCCACGGCATGCTCGGGTTGGCCGACAACCTCGCCTATGCCACGGCTAAGGGCGGAATCGTGGGGATGGCCCGCAGCCTTACCGTCGCCGCGGCGGACCAGGACATCAAGATCAACGTCCTCGCGCCGGCCGCGTCCACCCGACGGGGAGAGGGCAAAGCGAGCATCGAGGCCCTGGGCCAGCAGACCTCGGGTCCACTCGACAGCGAACTCGTCGGGCCGATGATGGCCTACCTCGCGCATGAGGATTGTCCCGTTCGCGGCGGAATCTTCGGCGCCGGCGCCGGCCGGTTCACCCGCCTGTTCATCGCCGAGACCCCCGGCTACCTGCACACGGGCGACGCCCGGCCCACCGTCGAGGACGTCGCCGCGAATTGGGACCAGATCAACGATGAGGCGGGCTATATCGTGCCGACCTCGCTGGTCGACTGGTCCGCCCACTTCATGGCGCACCTGCGCACGAACCCACAGCAATCCCAAGATGGAGGTGTCCGATGAGCATCCAACCCCCGGCGATTCCGTTCGCCGACCTCGCCCCCGGCCGGGAGGTCATAGCTTCCGCGCCGGACGGCACGGCCCGGCTGATCGGCGCACGGTGCGCCAAGTGCGACACCGCGTGGTTCCCGCGCAGCGAGGTGTGCCCCGCCTGCGCGACCGCGGAGCCGGCGCGCCACCCGATCGGCCCCGGCGGGACCCTCTACTCGTACAGCACGGTGCACGTCTCGTCCGCCCGAGAGACCCCCTACACAATCGGCTTCGTCGACTTCGACGAGGGCGTGCGAGTCCTCGGCACGATCGACGTGACAGCCGGCCTGCCCGAGCTCGACACCCGCTGCGAGCTGCGGGTCGACGCTGACAATCACTGGTGGTTCACTCCGGAGGAGAAGAAATGAGCGGCAACGCACATGTGATCGGCGCCGGGATGATCGCCTTCGGGCGCTACCCCGAGTCGTCCTATTCCGGCCTCGCGGTCCCCGCGGTCCTGGCCGCACTGAAGCAGGCGGGCATCGCCCCCGGCGAAATCAACGCCATGTGGGCCGGCCACGCGTTCGGCGGCATGCTCACCGGGCAGCGGATCGCCAAGGAGATCGGGATCAACGGCGTGCCGGTGATCAACGTCGACAACGCCTGCTCCGGCGGCGCCACCGCGCTCCATGAGGCGCAGCGCGCGATCCGGGACGGGCACTGCGATATCGCGCTCGTGGTCGGCGTCGACAAGCTCACCCAGTTCGGCGGCGGCACCCTCCCCCTGGTGGCGGAGGACTGGGAGGTCCAGCAGGGCATGGTCATGCCGGCCATGTACGCGATGCGCGCACGGCGCTACCTCCATGACCGCGGGGCCACCACCTCGGACCTCGCCGAGGTCACCATCAAGGCCCGCAAGCACGCGGCGGACAACCCCTACGCGCAGTACCGCAAGCCCGTGACGGTCGAGGAGGTGCTGGCGTCCCGGATGATCGCGGACCCCCTCACCATGCTCCAGTGCTGCCCCACCGGGGACGGCGCGGCGGCGGTCGTCGTGGTGTCCGACGCGGTCCTGCGGCGGATGGGCGTCCCGGCGATGACCGTCCGGGCCTCCGTGGTGCACTCGGGGACCTACGCGCCCGGGCACCGGGACATGCTGCGCCCGGAGATCACCTACGACTCGGCCCGCGACGCGTACGCAGAGGCGGGCATTGGGCCCCAAAACCTCGACGTCATCGAACTGCACGACGCCTTCTCGGTGGCCGAGCTGGTGTACTACGAGGCCCTCGGGCTCTGCGAGCCCGGCGAGGGCGTGCAGATGCTCCGCGCCGGGGAGACCACCTACGGCGGCGCGGTCGTCGTGAACCCCAGCGGCGGCCTGCTCTGCAAGGGCCATCCGGTGGGCGCCAGCGGGGTCGCGCAGGTCGCCGAGGTGTTCTGGCAGCTCACCGGGTCCGCCGGCGATCGCCAGGTCGAGAATCCCGTGCACGCCATGACCCACGTGACGGGCGGCGGCATCTCCGGTCTGGACCACGGCGCCTGCGCAATCCACATTTTCGAGCGGAAAATGCCATGACCGCCACTCGCTCCGGCGCCTTCGCGGGCCTCCGCGTCGTCGACCTGACCACCTTCCTCTCTGGGCCGTTCTGCACGCAGATGCTCGCGGACCTCGGCGCCGAGGTGGTCAAGGTCGAGCATCCTGGCGGAGACAGCAGCCGCGCCATCCCCCCGCACTTCGTCGGGGCCGACAGCGCCTATTTCCTGTCCACCAACCGCAATAAGCGCAGCATCGCCGTGGACATGAAGTCCCCGCGCGGCATCGACGTCGTGCGCCGGCTCATCGCGTCCGCGGACGTCGTGGTGGAGAACTTCCGCCCCGGCGTGTGCGCCCGGCTGGGGATCGACCCCGCCGAGATCCGCGCGGCGCAGCCGGACCTCGTGTGGGCGTCGATCACCGGGTTCGGGCACGAGGGCCCGTGGCGTGACCGCGGCGCCTACGACATGATCGTGCAGGCCGCATCCGGGGTGATGAGCCTGACCGGTGAGCCCGAGGGCCCGCCGGTACGCCTCGGCATCCCGGCGGGTGATCTGGTCGCGGGCCTCTACGCAGGGGTCGGCATCGGGGCCGCGCTCCACGAGCGCGCGCGGACCGGACTGGGCCAGATGGTCGACGTCGCCATGTTCGACAGCCAGCTGGCGATGCTCTCCTACCAATCCGCCTACGCGCTGATCGCGGGCGTGACCCCGCCCCCGCAGGGCAGTGCCCACGACTCCATTCCGACCTATCGGACCTTCACCGCCGGTGATGATCGGATGATCGCGATCACGGCGAACACCGACGGGATGTGGCGCGGCGCGTGCGAGGTGCTCGGGCTGCCGGACCTCCCCGCCGACCCGCGTTTCCTGGACCCCGGGGCCCGGCTGGAGAATCGGCACGCGCTGTGGCGGCTCTGGGAGACGGCCTTCGCCACCCGGCCCGCCGCCGAATGGGCCGAGCTGATGACCGCGCGCGGGGTCCCCGCCGCGACGATCCGCTCAGTCCCCGAAGCCCTCGAGGAGTCGGAGGCCGCGGGTCGGCAGATGGTCCTCGACCTGGACGGGGCGGACGAGTCCATCCGGGTGGTCGGCAACCCCATGCGGATGAGTGGATCCACAGGCGGGACGCACCAATACCCACCCAGCCTCGGAGCCGACACCGACCAGATCCTCCTCGAGGAACTCGGTCTGAGCAGCGGCGAGATCTCGGCCCTGCGCGCGGACAAGGTCGTCCTTTAGGCCGGCCCCGGCCCGCACCCAGCCTCGACCCGCCCACCTCAATCAGCGCTAGGAGCCCCATGAGCATGTCCCATCTGACGCAGACCGACGTCACCGTCGGCGTCCAGGCCACCCAGGCCGCGTACACCCAGGCCCTCGACGCGGGCCGCGTCGACGAGGTCCTCGCCACCTTCCGTGACGACGCGACCTTTGAGATCCCGCAGTTCGAGGTGTCAGCCCAGGGCCACGCCGCACTACGCGACTACTACACCGCCTCCACTGCGGAGCTCAACCTGCGCCACGTCCTGGCCAACACCATGGTCTCGAAGCCGGCCGCCGACACTGTCGAGTCCAGCAGCGACGTCTTGGTCCTGATGAACGGCGAGTCTGGTTGGGCCCTGAAGATGGTCGGCAAGTATCGGGACGCGCTGCGACTGGTGGACGGCGAGTGGCTCTTCGAGCGTCGGACCCTGTCCTTCGCCATGTGAGGCCCTCTCGTGCCGCGCCGGGCCGGGGACAATCCCACTCCATCCCATTTCCGCCCCGGCGCGGCCCGGGCTCCGCGCGAATGCACAAGTATCGATCCAGTGGAGCCACAGAGCCCAGTGAATGTGAAAGGTAGAAAATGATGAGCATTCCCCATTCCACCTCGAATCGGGCGGCGACGGCGCGCGTGGCCGTCGTCACCGGCGGCGGCTCCGGGATCGGCAGCGCGATCTCCCAGCGTCTCGGCGCGGACGGCTACACAGTGGCCGTGCTCGACCTCAACGGCGAGGGCGCGGAGCAGACCGTGAAGGAGATCGTCGCGGCCGGCGGCCAGGCGAAGGCCTATCAACTCGACGTGAGCGATCGAGCGCAGGTCGACCAGGCGATTGCCGCGGTGCGGGCCGACGCGGGCCCGGTGGGCTTCCTCGTCACCAGCGCCGCCGTCGCGATCCAGGAGCCTTTCGCCGAGATCAGCGTGGAGTCCTGGAATCGCATCCTGGCGATCAACCTGACGGGCACCTTCCACTGCGCGCAGGCGGTGCTGCCCGACATGGTCGAGGCGGGCACAGGGCGGGTGGTGTTCATCTCCTCCTCGAGCGCGCAGCGCGGCGGTCCGAGGATGGCGCATTACGCCGCGTCCAAGGGCGGGGTGATCGCACTGACGAAGACCCTGGCGCTGGAGTACTCGCCGCTGGGCATCACCGTCAACAACATCGCCCCCTCCTCGATCGACACCCCCAGCGTCCGGAAGAAGCAGGAGGCCGGCATCGTCCCGTCGAGCGAGCAGATGGGCAAGTTCATCCCCGCCGGCCGCATGGGCACCGGGGACGACATCGCCGGCGCCTGCGCGTACCTGTGCTCGGCCGACGCGAGCTTCGTCACGGGGCAGACCCTCAGCGTCAACGGCGGCTCCTACCTCGGCTGATCCATCCACCACACCCCACGGAGTTGACGACATGAACGCACCACGAATCGCCCCCCGACCGCCAGCAGACTGGGATGCCGCAGTGCTGGACGCGCTGTCCGTGCTCAACCCGGGCAAGGCCAGCGGCGCCACCCCGCCGCCGCCGAAGACGGTGCCGAACGTCATCGCCATCTACGCCTGGCATCCCGAGCTGACCCGCAGCTGGCTGACGTTCTCCAACCACCTCCGCGACTCGACCCTGGCGGCGCGCGAACGCGAACTCCTGACTCTGCGGACAGCCTGGCTGCGCCGCGGCGAGTACGAGTGGGCCCAGCACACGGGCATGGGCCTCGCCGCAGGTCTGACCGACGACCACATCGAGGCGATCAAGGAGGGCTCCACGGCCGCCATCTGGGAGGCGACGGACGCCGCCCTCCTCCGCGCGGTCGAGGAGGTGTGCCAGGACCGGTACATCTCTGACGGCACGTGGGCGGAGCTGTCCACGCATTTCGACCGCAAACAGATGATGGACGTGGTCTTCCTCATCGGCGCCTACGACATGCACTGCATGGTCTTCAACACGTTCGGCCTGCAACTGGAGGCGGGTATGCGGGGGTTCTAGGACTCGCGATCCCGCCGACCACTCTGGTCGGCGGGACCCTGGCCGGAGGCGCATCGCCGCCGAGTACCTATCTGAGCAGCTTTGCCCCTAGTGCCGCAATCGTCTGGGGGCTTTGGCCGAGACCTGCCTTCAGGTAGTCCCGCTCCGCCATGTTGGCCGGCCGGAAGATCTCGGCTATCGCCGGCGGGTAGGAGGCCAAGGTCGCTTCCCGATTTTCACGCGAGTACTCATTGGTCAGCAGATAGTCGGCGTAGATTGTCTCCCGGTCGATACCGGCGAGGGATAGCAGCATCGCCGCAGTCGAGGCCCCCGGTCCTTGCCCTGGGTGCAGTAGAACAGTTGCGGTCCGTCGGTGGCCGCGAACTCAGTGAACATCGCGCCGAACTCGGCCCGGATAGCTGAGTGGGTGACGAATGCCCGGTTGGTGTCCCCCATGGCCGCATACCACCCGCGTTATTTCTCCAGTTGCAACTCTGATTTTCCTGAGCAGATCGACTCCTCCCCTCTACGAGTGTTACTAATATTACTTAGTGCACCTATATTTAGTTGTACGCTTCGCCCAAGGCCGCACTCACGCCTATTGGGACGCAAGGGAGGTCCAGAATGCATCAGCTAAGAATCGGATTCATCGGCGCGGGCAGGATGGGCGCGCCGATCATCGAGCGCCTGGTCGCCGCCGGCCACGACGTCACCGTCCTGACCCGACGCCCCGAGGCCCGCGCCGCCGCAGAGGCAAAGGGATGGCACACCGCCGACACCGTCGGGCAGACGGTCCGGTCCGCGGAGCTGGTCATCAGCATCGTGCTCGACGACGCGCAGGTGCGCGCGGCGCTCCTGGGCCCGGACGGCGTGATCGCGGCCATGCCGCCCGGCGCCGTCCTGGTGCAGCACACCACATGCGATCCGGACACCGCGGTCGCGGTGGCGGATGCCGGGGCCACGCGGGGCGTGCGCGTGCTCGACGCCGCCGTCTCCGGCAATCCGCGGGACACCGCGGCCGGCGCACTCACAATCTGGGTCGGAGGCGATGAGGCCGTCCTCGACACCGTCCGCCTGGCGCTCGAGTCCTATGGCTCCTCAGTGCTGCACGTCGGGCCGATTGGCCACGGCCAGCGCGTCAAGCTGGTCAACAACGCCCTCTTCGTCGCGCAGGTCGGGCTCGCGGTCGACGCCGTCCGGCTCGCCGAGTCCATCGGCATCGGTGAGGCCGAGATCCTCGCCGCGGTCCAGCACGGCAGCGGCGACAGCCGGGCCCTGGGCAGCGTCGCATGGATCGGGGTGGACGCCGTCGGCATTCGCCTCGCGGAGCTCATGCTCAAGGACGTGGTGGTGGTCCGCGAGATCGCGGAGCGCGCCGGCGCAGACCTGGGGCTCCTCGGCGACGTCCTCTCCTCCGAGCTGGTTGAGAAGAGGGTGCTGTGCTCAGGTGCCCCGCCGGACCGCGCGCTCATCGAGCGCACACCGCTGACACCAGGCTCGATGAAGCACACTGTCTCGGAAGGATCCTCATGACCGAACTAGGTATCGAGTACCAGACCGTGCTCGGCCTGCCGCCAGTGGAATTCGTCCACCTCGCGGCCGATCTTGACTGCCACCACATCTCCATGAAGGTCGCCGGCGGCGGCGGGCCGTACAACCCGTACGACCACCCGGTCTACTCCATGCTCGACGACGTGGCTCTCCGCGCGCGGTTCATCGCCGCGCTGCGGGATCGCGACGTGTCGATCTCCCTCGGCGAGGGCTTCGTCGTCCAGCCCGCCCATGACCTGCGCGACGAGGCCGCGAACCTGGACGTCATGGCCGAGATGGGGGTCACCCGGGTCAACGCCGTGACGATGGACCCCGACCTCCCGCGCAGCTTCGACCAGTTGGCCACGTTCGCGGAGATGGCGGCCAGCCGCGGCATGACCACGACGATGGAGTTCGCGAAATCCCTCACCGTGGCTGACCTGCCAACCGCGCTGCAGGCCGTCGGACACGTTGACCGCCCGGACTTCAGCCTGCTCGTCGACACGATGCACGCCGCCCGCGCCGGCCACGGTCCGGAGGACCTGATAATGCTCGACCCCGAGTTCGTCGGCTATATCCAGCTCAGCGACCACTCGCTCGCACAGCGCAACCCGGTCTATCGGGACGACTCGAGCGACCGCCGCGTCCCCGGCGAGGGCGAGCTTCCGCTGGTTCAGATGCTCGCCGCGCTGCCGCCCGTCCCCGTCGTCGGGGTGGAGTCGCCGATGCGGTCCCTGGCCGAGGCGGGCACTACGCCGAGCGAGTGTGCCCGCCGTGCCGTCGCCGGCGCGCGGGCGGTCGTCGAGGCCGCCGACGAGATCCGGCGCGTGCGCGCCCTCGGCTGCCACACCTGAGTACCGATCCCCGTTCCACGAGCCGGGCCCGCCCGGCGACCACTGGAGGTAACGAGAGTGAACCCGAACCTAGCTGACAACGCCGTCGCGGCGACTCCGGCACACCCGCGTGTGGCGGTGAGCGGCCTGTGCTTCCCCACGCTGTCCGCGGTGGACGCCATCGCGACCATCGGCGGGCTAGGCGTCGCGGGCACGTCGATGACGTCGACGAAGATCCGCGAGTCCGGGGCCGACGCCGTCGCCCAGGCCTGCCGCCAGCACGGCGTCGGAATGGCCACGACCACCGCGCTACTGCGCTTCGAACTCGCGCCCGGCGCCGATATCGAGGAGCAGCTCGCCCTGGCGCGCGCGGACATCGACCAGGCGGAGACCGTCGGCGCCCGCTCCGTCTATACCCTGACGGGGCGCCGGCACTTCCCCGATTGGGAGGCCAACGCCTCCCGCTACGCCCAGATCACCGCCGGCCTCGTCGAGTACGCCGCCGGCAAGGGCATCGCGGTGGCGGTGGAGCCGACCAACTGGCTCTACGCCGACCTCAACTTCGTGCACAGCCTGCACGACGCGCTCCTGCTGGGCGCTCGCACCGGCATGGGCACGTGCCTCGACCTCTTCCACGTGTGGACCGAGGCCGAGCTGCTCGACGACATCCGCAAGAACATCGAGCTGATCTCCCACGTCCAGCTCAGCGACATGACCCCCGGGATGCGGTCCCTGCCCTGCCGGGATGTCCTGGGTGCCGGCGACGTCCCCAGTCGGCACCTGATCGAGGAGTTGCTGGCCGCCGGTTATACCGGCGTCTTCGACCTCGAGCTCAGCGGCCCTGCCATCGACGATCGTGGCCACCACGCGGCGGCTGCCGAGTCGGTCGCCTGGCTCAGCGAGTTGCTGACCGAGCTGGGAGCCTAACCGGCAGAGCCCGGACAAATAGAGCGGGGCCGGTGCACTTTGCACCGGCCCCCGCTCTACTTCATCTTCTGGTGAGCGTTGCTACTTCTGGATCCACAGCGTTTCCGCCAGCACCGAGCCCATGCCGTACTGCTTGATCCCGCCCACCTCGGGGCTAGCGATGATGCCCGCCGCGGGGCGCGTGTAGAAGATCGTCGGGTTAAGCTCGGCGATGCGCTTCTGCACCACCTCGTATGCCGCATCGCGCTCCGCGAAGTCCTCGGAGATACGTCCCTTCTCCAGGGCCGCGTCGAGCTCCGGATCGGCGATGCCGCTGTAGTTGCCGATCGAGGTGCTGTGCAGTCCGATCAACAGCCGCGGCTCCGGCTCCCCGAACATGATCGCGTTGATGACAACCTCATAGTCCTTCTGGCCCATAATCCGGCCGAACTCGGCGATGTCGATGAGCTTGATGTTGGTCTCGACATTGTTGAATACGCTGAGCTGGGTCTGCACCGCCTCGCCCACATCCTTGATGTTCGCGAACAGCGACATCGTGAAGTCCAACGGCTTGCCCTCGGCAGCCAACTCGTCGAGCAACTCCTGCGCCCGCACCGGGTCGTGTTTGCCCAGCGGAATGTCCTTGTAGAACGGCGAGGACTCGTCGAAGAGCGTCAGCGGTACCTCACCCGTCCCCTCATAGAGCGAGGTGTTGATCGCCTCGACGTCCAAAGCCAGTGCCAGCGCCTCACGCGCACGCGGATCATCGAACGGCGCCTTGGTCATGTTCAGCACCAGACCCGTACCACCGTTAAAGGAGAGTTCCGGGCTCTGCAGGCCGGCCGTGGCGGCTCGGTCCAGGTTCTGCCAGCGGTTCTCGGTGGCCAAGTCCGCGCCGCCGCTCAGGACGGTGTTGTAGCGCTGGTCGGGATCCGCGATAGTGCGAATTTCTAGCTTGTCCAGGTATGGCCGCGGCGCGTCGTAGTAGTTGTCGTTCTTCGTCAGCACGATCACGTCCTGACGCGACCACCGCTCGAGCGTGAACGGCCCGGCGCCAATCGGATTGGAGTCCATCACCGACTGGTCTGCCGCCAGCGTCGCCGGCGAGGCGATCCAGTTCAGTGACGTCTGCAGCACCGCCTGGGCGAAGCCCGGCACCGGCTCGACCAGGGTAACCGTCAAAGTCCGAGCATCCACCACCTCCGTGGATTCCAGCATTGCCGCCTGCGCAAGGTCCGCTACGACGACACCCGGGTCCTTCATCCGGTCCCAGGCAAACTTCACCGCCGATGCGTCCAACGGGGTGCCGTCCGAGAACTCCACGCCGTCGCGCAGCACCAACGTGAACGTCTTGCCGCCGTCCGCGGTCGAGAGGTCCTCCGCGATCTTGTACTCGATCTCCCCCGTCTCCACGTTCTCCACCCACAGCGTTCCGTACAGGGCGTTGAACAACAGCGGTGAGTTCGACCAGGCATTTTGTACGGCCACCGGATCCAACGTCCGCGGCTCCGCGAGCTGGATTGCCGTGGCCGTACCCCCGAACACCGCCTCCCCCGATGGGCCGGAGACTCCCCCGACCTGAGCGGAATCACCACCGCCGCTGCCGCAGGCCCCGGCGAAGAGCACCGCGGCAACTCCCAGCGCCACCAACACACGCTTCTTGATGGTCATCTACACACCTTTCCTCGGTTAGTTTGGCCGATCAATGACCTTGTGACGGCAGGAGGCCGTGGCGGGGTTGAACCCCGGCACGGCCTCCTGCTCACACAGTCCGCCTATCAGTTATCGATGCGGAGACGCTCCAGACGCAGCAACTGGACTCGCCAGTCCCCGTCGTGGCGTTCGTAACGCTCCACGTAATGCCCGTACCCGGTCATCACCGTGGGCCCCTGGGCAGAGGCGCGCTCGAGGCTGTCCGACATCGCCCAGATACCCGTCGCCGAGTCTGGGCCGGTGATCGTAATCTCCGGCGCGTGCAGGTGATGCACGCTCCGCACACCGTCCATGCCGGCGCTGACTAGTTTCACGATTTCCGTCCGACTCACGCACCGCAGGCCCGCCTCGGGCGCTTCCAGCACCGCGTCGGCCGTGAAGCGGTCGCCGAACTCCTCCCACCGCTTCGTGTCCAGGAGCCGCGAAACGCTGGCGCGCATTCGCTTGATGGACTCGACGTCCCATAGCTCCTGCAGCTGAGCCTCAGCGTTCATCGGATCCGCACTCACTTAGCCGGAACAGACTGTCGCGCACCAGTTTCCGCCGCACGCTCAATGGCGTCGAGCAGCAGGTGCCGCTGGCGAGCGTGTGCGAAGTCCGGTGCCTGCGCTGCGTCCCCGGTGAGGTCTTCCCGGATGCGGTCGTAGGCGTGGGCCATGGCGTGCGCGGGCGAACCGGTCAGGTCGGCGTGGCTGTCATAGCTGGCCGGCACCGGCATCTCGCTCATCGCGTCGTCCCCACGTGCACCCTGGATCTTCATCGGGTTGGCCAACGTGGCCCCGCTCCCGTCGATGCGCAGATGCCCCTGGGTGCCGTTGATCTCCCAGACCATCTTGCTGGAGTGCGCGTTCGCGCCCCGGAGGTGGAGGGAGGCAATCGCGCCGCTGGCGAGGGTGCCGGTCACGGCGATATCGTCCTCCGCCGTGGCGGGCACGAGCTCACCGGAATCGGTGTTGAGCACCATCGGGTTGCGCACCGCCGTGGTGGCGTTCACCTCAACCAGATCACCGACGATGTAGCTGAAGGCGTCCACGAGATGGCCAAAGATGATGGTCATCATGGTGGCACCATGGGTCTTGTCCAGCAGGTATTCCGTGCGGTTGCCCACCGGGCCGCCCCACGGGCCGCCGGTCGCGATCAGACTGGTCGAGGTCACCTCGCCGACGAAACCGTCGGCGATCAGGTCCCGCAGGTAACGCACGGCGGGTGCCGCGGTGCTCTGGAAACCCACGTAGACGCGCTTACCCTCGGCGGCACTGGCCAATTCTTCTGCCTCGGCGACGCCGTTGGCGAGGGGCCACTCGCACAGCACCGGCTTGTCCGCCGCCAGGGCCTTGAGGACGATCTCTCGATGGTCGGGCACCTTGACGGCCACCACCACGAGGTCCACCTCCTCGGAGCGAGCCAGCTCCTCGACGCTCGAGAATGCCAGCGGCACCCCGTATGCCTCGGCCGCGGCCTTCGCCGACTCGGGGGAACTTGTCGCCAACGCGCGGACCTCGAAGCCCTCCGCGGCTCGCAATGCGGGCAGGTGCGCAAACGACGCCCAACTTCCGCCCGCACTCAACCCGACAACGCCTACTCGTACTGTCATGTTTCCTCTACCCACCTGTTCACTGAAGTTGGAAAGAACTATTCGAAGACGCCGATCATGTGCGCGGACTCGCCGCCCACGTGGAAGCGTCCGCCGTCGACGCGAAGCATGGTGCCGTTGACCCAGCGCGCATGCGGGCCGAGCAGATAGAGCACCGCGCTCGCGATATCTGCGGGCAAGCCGAGTCGCTGCATTGGAACCAGCCGGGTCTCCGCGGCCCCACGCTCGCCGTTCCAGATGGTTCCGGCCATATCGGTCCGGATGATGCCGGGCTCGATGGCGTTGACCGTGACTCCCCGCGGCCCGAGCTCGCGCGACAACGTAAAGGTGAGGCTCTCCAGCGCCAACTTTCCCGCGGTATAGACGCCGGCCAACTCGTGGACGCGCCGCGCCCCGGCCGAGGAGATGTTGACGATGGCGGAACCTTCCGCCAGTCCAGCCGCCGCAGCCGCTTGGGTGATTGCCACCGCCGGCCACGAGTTGGCCAGGATTGTGTCGCGGAAGGCGTCCGGACCACAATCTAGGACCCGCCCCGAATGGGAGGAGGCCGCAGCGTTGTTGACCAGGAAGTCGATCCTTCCGAACTCCTCCTGGCAGGCACCGACCACCCGATCGGGAAACTCCGGGTCAAGGAAATCGCCCTGGACGCCGATTGCCGAGCCGCCCGCGTCCCGAAGCTCCTGCACGGCGAGATCCAGCACCGCCTGGTCCCGCCCATTGAGCACCACCGACGCGCCCCGCACCGCGAGTTCGCCAGCCACCGCGCGCCCAATCCCGCGAGATCCACCGGTGACAATCGCGGCCTTACCGCTGAACCAGTCGTCAGTGTCTTTGTTTGCCTGTCCCATCAGCCCTGCCCATCTGTGTTTTTTGTGCCCGGATGTGCCAGCCGCCGCAACGCGGCACTACCTGTTGGTGCGTCCCAAGTCCACGGGAAGTTGAATGCCCGTGACATGCCGAGCCTCATCTGAGGCGATCCAGGCCACCGCGGCCGCGATATCGTCGGAGGTGCTGACCGGGGTGGGCAGGCTGCCCATGTACAGGGGTCCCAGTTCCGGGCGATGCTCCAGCTGCGGAAACAGCTCGGGCGTTGTCAGGTCCGTGGACACGCCATGCGGATGCACCGTGTTGACGCGAATCCGGTATTCCGCCAGCTCATTGGCCAGGGTCTTGGCCAGCCCGACCACCCCGTGCTTCGCCGCGGCGTAGTCGGCCAGGAGCGGCAGCCCGCGCAGGCCGGCCACGGAGCTGATGAACACGATGGCGCCGCCCGTGCCCTGTGCCAGGAGCACCGGCACCGTGGCCTTGGCCGTCAAGAACGCGCCCGTGAGGTTGATACCGATGGTCGCCTCCCAGTGCTCCTCGTCGATCTCCCACGTCGGCGCCGCGGTCGTCATTCCGGCGTTCGCGATGACGACGTCCAGCCGGCCCAGCTGCGCGACCCCGTCGTCGACCGCCGCCTTCAGCGCCGCGAAGTCGCGGACGTCCACCTCTCGGGCGATGATGCGGCGGCCTTTCTCCTCCACCAGCCGCACCGTCTCGCGGAGATCCTCCGGGGTCGCCCCGGGGTACTGGGTGGTCGGCAGGTCCTGGCAGATGTCGAGGGCGATGATGTCCGCGCCCTCCGCGGCGAGGCGCACCGCCTCGGCGCGGCCCTGGCCGCGGGCGGCACCGGTGATCAACGCGACCTTGCCGACAAACCTCTGCGCAATCGGGTCGTGCGGGGCGGAGGGCTCTGGGACCGCGTCTCCAGCTTGGAAATCAACCATTGTTCACTCCTTCTCACGCGCGCGAGGCGCGTCTGTTGTTCTTGACGGGCACTACACTTTTGGGTCAGTTCTCGGGCGGCTCAGGCCAGCGGGAAGTGGCAGGCCGCGAACTGGCCCGGCCGGACCTCCCGCATCACCGGCTCCTCGGCGGCGCACTGGCCTTGCGCCTGCGGGCAGCGACTCCGGAACCGGCAGCCCGCGGGCGGGCTCAGCGGGGAGGGGATATCGCCCTTGAGCGCCGGGCCCGCGAACCCCCTCTCGGGGTCGGTGAGGGGGACGGAGTCGAGCAGGGCCCGGGTGTAGGGGTGCGCCGGCCTGTCGTAGACCTCGACCGAGTCCCCGAACTCGCAGACCTTGCCGAGGTACATCACCAGCACGTTGTCGCTGACCGCGCGCACCACCCCCAGGTCGTGCGCGATGAACACGATCGTCAGCCCGAATTCCCGCTTGAGCTCCTCGAGAAGGTTCAGGATCTGCGCCTGCACCGACACGTCCAGGGCCGAGACCGGCTCGTCGCAGATCAGCAGCCGGGGATTGAGCGCAATGGCGCGGCCGATCGCCACGCGCTGCGCTTGCCCGCCCGAGAGTTGACGCGGCGACATCTCCGCAAAGCGGTCACCGGGCAGCCCCACCTGCTCGAGCACCTTGCGCGAGGCGCTCTTTTGCTCCGCCTCGGCGACCCCGTCAATCGCGAGGCCCTCGACAACGATCTCCTTGACCTGGCGGCGGGGGTTCAGGGACCCGACGGGGTCCTGGAAGATCATCTGCATCTCGCGACGCAACTGGCGCATCCGCTTCTCAGGCACCCGCTCGATCCACTCGTCCCCATACCGGATCTGCCCGCCCGCGATCGGGTCCAGCCGCAGCACGGCCCGCCCGGTCGTGGACTTCCCACAGCCGGACTCGCCAACGATCCCGAGCGTCTCGCCCTGCCGGACATCGAAGCTGATGCCCGCGACCGCCTTGAACTTCCCGCCCTTCACGCGATACTCGACCTCTAGGTCTCGCACACTGAGGAGCGTGTCATCACCGCGCAGATGCGCGGTCCCGCTACCGGCCAACGAGCTCACCTCCAACGACATCGTCCGCGCCCACGGGGACGCTGTTAATACACGCGACCGCGTGGTCGGGGCCGACCAGTTCCATCACTGGGCCCGGATCCGTGCAGGCGGCCTCCACGAAGCCGCACCGCGGCGCGAAGCGGCATCCCGGAGGGGGATCGGTCGGCGTTGGCAGCGAGCCCGCGATCAGGTTCAGGGGCGTGTGCCGCTCGTGATCAAGGGTGGGCGTCGCGCCCAGCAGCGCGTGCGTATAACGATGCCGGGGCGCGTCGAATACCGCCCTCGTTGCGCCGATCTCCGCCAACTTGCCGGAGTACATCACCGCCACTCGGTCCGTCCGCCCCGCCACCACCGCCAGGTCATGGCTGATCAGCATCAGGGCCATGCCGCGCTTGCGTTGCACGTCCCGCAGCAGATCGAGGATCTGCCGCTGGATGGTCACATCGAGCGCGGTCGTCGGCTCGTCAGCGATGAGCAGATCCGGCTCGCAGGCCAGCGCGATGGCCAGCATGACCCGCTGGCGCATGCCGCCCGACAGCTCGTGGGGGTAGTTGCGCAGCCTGCGCTCCGGATCCGGCACGCCGACTTCTTCGAGTAGGCTCAACGCGCGGGCCCGCGCCTCCGAGGATGAGACGCCGAGATGGCGCCTCATCCCCTCGGTCAACTGCCGCTCCACGCGGACCACGGGGTTGAGCGATCGCCCCGGGTCCTGGAACACCATCGCGATCTGCTTGCCCCAGATCGCCTCGCGCTCTTTCTGTTTCAGCGCGAGGAGGTCCCGCCCCTGGAAGTAAACCTCCCCGGTCTGCGCCGAATGCGCCGGCATCAAGCCCATGATCGCCCGGGCCATCACCGACTTTCCGGATCCGGACTCGCCCACCACGCCCAGCGCCGCCGACGACGCCAGCTTGAATGACACGTCGTCCACAGCGCGGACCACGCCCCGGTCGGAGCCGATGTAGGCGTGCAGGTTCCGAACATGGAGGAGAGGGGTATCGGTCATGGCTACTTCTGGATCCACAACGAGTCGGGCAGCATCGACCCGATGCCGTACTGCTGGACCCCGCCGACGTTCGCACCGGCAATCACGCCCGGTGCCGCCCGGGTGTAGAAGACCGTCGGGTTGAGCTCCGACACCCGCTCCTGCACCACCTGGTACGCGGCATCGCGCTCGGCGAAGTCCTCCGAGAGGCGCCCCTTCTCCAGTGCCGCGTCGAGCTCCGGATCGGCGATGCCACTGAAGTTTCCACTCGAGGTGCTGTGCAGCCCGATCCAGATGCGCGGCTCCGGCTCCCCGAAGATCACCGCGTTGGAGACGACGTCATAGTCCCGTGCACCCATGATGCCGTTGTATTCACTGAAGTCGATGATCTTGACGTGTGCCTCGACGTTGTTGAACACGCTGAGCTGGGTCTGCACAGCCTCGCCCACGTCCTTGATGTTCGCGAACAGGGACATCGTGAAGTCCAGCGGCTTGCCCTCTGCGGCTAGCTCGTCGAAGAGCTCCTGCGCCCGCACCGGGTCGTGCTCACTCAGCGGAATGTCCTTGAAGAACGGCGAGGACTCGTCGAAGAACGTCTCCGGGACCACGCCCGTGCCCTCGTAGAGCGCGGTGTCGATCGTGTCCACGTCCAAAGCCAGCGACAGCGCCTCACGCGCACGCGGGTCATCGAACGGGGCCCTGGTCATGTTCAGCACCAGGCCTACGCCACCGTTGAGCGGAATCACTGAGCTCTGCAGACCGGCCGTCGCGGCCCGGTCCAGGTTCTGCCAGCGGTTCTCGGCCGCGAGGTCCGCGCCGCCGCTCAGGACGGTGTTGTAGCGCTGGTCCGGATCACCCATCGTGCGGACCTCCAGCGTGTCCAGGTATGGCCGCGGGGCGTCGTAGTAGTTCTCGTTCTTCGTCAGCACGATCACGTCCTGACGCGACCATCGCTCGAGCGTGAACGGCCCGGCCCCAATCGGATTGGAGTCGACCACCGACTGGTCCGCCGCCAGGGTCGCCGGCGAGGCGATCCAGTTCATCGAGCTCTGCAGCACCGCCTGCGGGAAGGCCGGCAGGGGCTCGACGAGCGTGACCTTCAGGGTCTGCGCGTCCACCACCTCGGTGCCCTCGAGCATCGAGGCCTGGGGCAGGTCAACCGATGCGACCGCGGGGTCCCTCATGCGGTCCCACGCGATCTTCACCGCCGCCGCATCCAGCGGGGTGCCGTCGGAGAACTCCACGCCGTCGCGCAGCACCAGCGTGAAGGTCTTGCCACCGTCCGTGGTCGACATGTCCTCGGCGATCCTGTACTCGACCTCGCCGGTCACCTCATTGTTGATCATCAACGTGCCGTAGAGGGCGTTGAACACTAGCGGCGAGTTCGACCAGAAATTCAGGTTGGCCGCCGGATCCAGGGTCCGGGGCTCCGCGAGTTGGAGCGCGCGGCCGACGCCACCGGCAACCGCCTCGCCCGACGGGCCGGCCACACCCTCCACGATCGTGGAGTCGCTACTGCCACTGCCGCCACCACTGCCGCAGGCACCGACAAAGAGCACCGCGGCGGCAGCGCCCAGTGCCACCAGCGCCCGTTTCTTGATGGACATGTCCACACCTTTCATGGTTTCTACTTTGCCGATCAGTCCTGCAGAGCACGGTCGAACCGCGCGCGGAGGTGATCGCCGATCTGATTAAGCGCGAAAACGGTAAGGAAGATAGTGGTCGCCGGCACGAGCACCATGTGCGGCGACGTGGCGATAGCGGATTTGCCGTCGCTGATCATCCCGCCCCAACTCGGTTGCGGCGGAGGTATACCCAGGCCGAGGAAGCTCAGGGAGCCCTCTGCGACGATGAGCATCGCGATGACGATCGGGAAGAACGCGCCGAGGGTGGGCACGACATTCGGGAAGATCTCCTTCACCAGGATGCGTCTGTGCCCGGCTCCGAGATTCTTCGCGGCGCGGACAAACTCGCGAGAGGACCACGCCATGGTGTTCGCGCGGGCCAACCGCATAAAGGCGGGCACCGTGACCAGAGCAAGCCCGATGAGGATCGTGGTGACGCTCGGCGTCAGGATCGAGGTCAGCGCAAGTAGCAGGATCAGGGGCGGGAAGGCCAGCATGGCGTCCGTCAAGACGGACAGGACCCAGTCGACGCGCCCGCCGAAGTACCCCGCGGTCATCCCCAGGAGGGTGCCGACGGTCAGGCCCGCCACCCCGGCGACCACCCCGACCAGGAGCGAGACCCGCGCGCCATAGACGCACCGGGACAGGATCGAGCGGCCGAAGCTGTCCGTCCCGAGCAGCAGGTCGATCGAGCCCCACTGCGGGCCCAACCGCGCGCCTCCAACGGGCACAGCGTAGTTCGCCAATGGCAGGAGGTTCGCGAAGATCGCTAAGAGGATGACGGCCCCGATGAAGAGGTAGCACCCGCGGACGATGATCGAGCGTCGCCTCTTTCGCGGCGGCACCACCGGCACCTGCACCGAGGGGCCTTCGTCCTGGAGCTTCTTATCTGCGCTGGTGATCGTCATACGGAGACCGCCTTCCGAATTCGCGGGTCAAGCAAGCCATAGCTTGTGTCCACGACCATGTTGATCACCACGTAGACCAGCGCAATGAAGACGACGATGCCCTGCACGGTCACCACATCGCGGAGGGTGATGGAGGAGGAGACGAGCTGGCCCAGGCCGGGCAACCCGAACAGCACCTCGACCACCACCGTGCCGCCGATCAGCCGGCCGAGGCTGATGCCGGCCAGGGTGATCATCGACAGCGATGAGGGCCGCAGAGCATGCCGGAACAGCACATAGGCGCGCGGCATTCCCTTAGCACGGGCAGCCGCCACGTAATCCTCTCGCAGGGTGCTGACCAGGTCTGTGCGGAGTAGCCGCTGGAAAGTCGCGACTTCAACCAGCGCGATGGCGACGACCGGCAAGAAGGCGTGCTTGAGGTTCTCGCCGATCCCATCACTCATCCGCGACCAGCCGGAGACCGGGAATAGGCCCAGCTTGACCGAGAGAAAGTAGATCAGGACCGGGCCTGCGATGAACGCCGGCACCGCCAAGAAGGCCGAGGACAACGCGCTGATGCCTCGGTCCAGGGCCGAGTCCTCGGTTGCCGCGGCCACGACCGCCAACACCACTGCCAACACCAGGGCCAGCAGCAGCCCCATGACCGCCAACTGGATGGTCACCGGCAGACGATCCAAGATTGCCTGGGTGACGTCCTGGCCGGTCAACGGCGAGCGGCCCAGGTCGCCGTGCAGCGCGCCGCCGAGCCAGTCGAGATACTGGCGCCACAGTGGCTGATCGAGGCCCATCTCCGCGTTCATCTTGGCAACAGCCTCGGGCGACGCGTTCTCGCCGAGGACGACGTCGGCGGCAGAGCCCGGGGCGAGGCTGAGCAGCCCCACCACCGCAAGTGTCACCAGGAAAAGCACGAGCAGGCTCCGGCCTATCCGCTTCGAGAATGTGAGCACCATAGTGTCCGCCGTCGACCCTTTCCCTCGTGGAGTGTTGTCCACACCACCTGCCGGGGCGACTCCATACGATCCGCCGCCCGAACTCCACACCCGCGATCTCTATGATCTACATCACCGTTAACCTAGCTCACTAAGTGAGTGTGCTGCAAGCTGCGTCACATAGTCGCGACTGCACCCCCGATAAAGCGCCGCTCAAGCCGAGGTCGATCGTCCGTCAGGAACCCTTCGAGGACTCCGCGCCCTCGAGGGCGTCCCGCAGTCCGTCGCCAAATGTGGAGAAGGCCAACACCGTCAGCACGATCATGATCGCCGGCGCAGCGATAAGCCCCGGTGCCGAGTGGACGTTGTCGAAGGCCTCACGGACCATCGACCCCCAGGAGGTCTCCGGGGCCTGGACGCCGAGACCCAGGAAGCTCAGGCTCGCCTCCGCGACGATCGCGACGCCCGCTGAGAAGGACAGCTGTACGAGCAGCGGCGACGCCGCGTTAGGCAGCACGTGGCTCCACAGCAGTCGGCCCTTGCCGCAGCCCAGAGCCCGGGCGGCCTCAATATAGGTCTCTGTGGCCACCGACTCCGCGGCCCCACGCGCCAACCGGAATAGTGCCGGTGCCATGACCAAGCCGATGGCCAGCATCGCGTTGGTAAGTCCGGGGCCGAAGATCGCAATGATCGCGATGGCCAGGATGAGCGGGGGCAGCGACTGCAAGGCATCCGAGAAGCGGCTAATCAGACCCCCCAGACGGCCCCCGACCAGGCCCGCGAACAGACCGGTGGGGATGCCGAGCACGGCCGCCACACCCACCGCCTGGAAGACGGCGAGCATCGTGACGCTGGCGGATGTGAGCAGTCGGCTAAACACATCGCGGCCATAGATGTCCGTGCCCAGCCAGTGCTCGCCCGAGGCGCCGGCCAGGCTGTTATTCAGGTTCTGCGCATGAGGCGGGTGGGGCCCGAGCGCCGACCCGAACACCGCCAGCAGGACCACCAGGACCAAGAATCCCAGCGCAATCATTGCCGGAATATTCTTGCGCAGCAAGCGAAGCGGGCGGGAAGTCT
Source organism: Tomitella biformata AHU 1821 (assembly GCF_000524475.1). Taxonomy (GTDB): domain Bacteria; phylum Actinomycetota; class Actinomycetes; order Mycobacteriales; family Mycobacteriaceae; genus Tomitella; species Tomitella biformata. The sequence continues at coordinate 45,218 of NZ_BAVQ01000082.1, forward strand.
GCAGTTTATGCAGCAGCTGCCCACGTCGAGGCCGCTGCGGAGCCTTGCGATCATCGGCCGGCTTCGCGGCGGTGATGTCCGGGGTGGCCGGGGTCTCACTCATAGGAAGTCCTCTCGAGGGCATTCGGGTCAAGCCCGGACTCGGGGGTGGAAGTATCCATAGGCCATATCGACGATCAGATTGATCAGCACAATCGCTACCGCCATCACCATCACGATGCCGAGGATCACGGGGATGTCGCGGCTGAACACGGAGTTCACGGCCAACGTGCCGAGGCCGGGCAGCGCGAAGACAAACTCCACGGTGACCGCGCCTGCGAAGATCCGGCTGATCTGCAAGCCGAGCACAGTGACAATCGGGACGCCCGCCACCTTCAGCGCGTGCTTCGTCACGATCGTCCGGGTCCGCAGGCCCTTCGCCCGCGTGGTCCGGATGAAGTCCTTGGCCAGGGTGTCGACCATCGCGGCGCGCGTCTGACGCGCCACCTCCGCGGTGGAGATGGCCGCGATCGCCAGCGCCGGGAGAATCAGGTGCTGCAGCCACAGTCCGAAGCCATCGCTGAGCGGGGCATACCCCGTCGCCGGGAAGATTGGGGACGAGATCGCCAGCGTGATCACCAGGACCAGGCCGATGATGAACGGCGGCACTGCCATCGCGACCGACGACACCGTGGTCAAGGCCCTGTCGAGCAGCGAGTTGGCGCGCATCGCGGCGATGATCCCGAGCGGTACGCCGACGAGGATCACGATCACCATTGTCACCACGGTCAGGGACAGCGTTGTCGGAATCCGGTCCGCCAGAATCTGGCTGACGGATTGCGAGCTGTATAGCGAGGTTCCGAAATCACCCGTCAGCACGTTCCCCAGCCATTCGACGTAACGCACGAATAGCGGCCGGTCCAGGCCCATCTGCGTTTGCACCGCGGCGATCTCGGCCGCCGTCGCATTGTCACCGGCGAGGCCCGCCGCGGCGTCACCCGGCATGAAGTCGACCAGGACGTAGACGAAGAAGCTCAGGAACAGCAGCAGCGGGATCGCCGACAGCAAGCGCTTAGCGAGCAAAGTGGCCATCATGCCTCCAACGGGGGTTGAGTCAGATTGCGGCGCCGGGCCCGCGGGTCCGGGACAGCGGAAAGCAACGACTTGGTGTAGGCATGCTGCGGATTCTCGAACAGCTCCTCGGTGGGTCCGGTCTCCACCACTTCCCCGTCGTACATCACCATGACCCGATGCGCGAGGAAGCGCACGAGCGATAGATCGTGCGAGATGAACACGTACGACAGCCCGCGCTCGGCCTGCAGATCCAGCAGGAGATTCAGGACCTGCGCCTGGATCGAAACGTCCAGCGCGGCAACGGGCTCATCGCACACGATGAAGTCCGGGTCGAGCGTGAGGGCCCGCGCGATGGCGATGCGCTGTAGCTGGCCGCCGGAGAACTCGCGCGGATACTTGTCGAGTTGGTCCGCGCGCATCCCGACCCGCTCCAGGATCTCCACCACCCGGCGATCGCGCTCCGCCCCGGAGAGGCCGAAGTGGATCGCCAGCGGCTCCCCCACCGCGTTTCGGATCGTCATGTGTGGGTCGAGGGAGCTGAACGGGTCTTGGAAGATCATCTGTGCGCGCCGCCTGAAGGCCAGCAACTCTTTGCCGCGCAGCTTCCGCACGTCTTGCCCATCGAAGCGGATCTCGCCGGCGTCCGGCTCGATCAGCCGGAGGATCTGGCGACCGATCGTCGACTTCCCCGCCCCGGACTCCCCGACGATGCCGAGGGTCTCGCCACGATCGACCGTGAAGCTCACGTCGTTGGTCACCAGGCTCCGCTCGGTGACGCGCCCGAGGAGATTCCTCTTGGCCGGGAACGACTTGGATAGCCCGGCCACCTCCAGCAGATGGCTCATGCGCCCAGTCCCCTCAGCTCGAGCTCGCCGTCCCGGACACAGCGCACCGCCCGCCCTGCGGCGAGGCGCTCGAGCCCCACCGGACCGGCGTCGCAGACGCCTGCCACCGCGTGCCGGCAGCGCTCTTGGAAGCGGCAGGTCTCCGGCCAATCCCACGGGGCGGGCACGGCGCCGGGGATCGAGGACAATCGCGTCCCACGGGCCCTGGGGTCCGGGATCGCGGCGAGCAGGCCCTCGGAGTAGGGATGCCGCGGATCGTCGAAGAGATCGTCGATCCGCGTGGACTCGACGATCTGTCCCGCGTACATCACCGCCACGCTGTCGCACATCTCGGCGACGACGCCCAGATCGTGCGTGATGAACAGGATCGACACGTCGTACTCGGCCTGCAGATCCTTCATCAGCCGCAGCATCTCCCGCTGCACCGTCACGTCCAGAGCCGTGGTGGGTTCGTCCGCGATCAATAACTTGGGCCGGCAGACCATGGCGATCGCCAGCATCACGCGCTGGCACATGCCGCCCGAGAACTCGTGGGGATAGGCCTGCGACCGACGCGCAGCGTCCGGGATACCCACCGCATCGAGCATCTCAATTGCCCGGGCCACCGAGCTCTTCTTGGACGCCCCCTCATGCCGACGGACCACCTCGGCGATCTGGTCGCCAACGGTGAACGCCGGGGACAGGCTGCGCCGCGGCTCCTGGAAGACCATCGACACGTCCGTGCCGCGGATATCAGACATCTCCCGCTCCGACAGGCCAACGGTCTCGCGGCCGGCGATGCGGATGGACCCGCTCACCCGCGAACCACGCGGGGGCAGCAAGCCCATCGCCGCCAGCGAGGTCACAGTCTTCCCCGACCCCGACTCCCCCACCAGCCCCACCGCGGAACCCGCCGGGACCCGCAAGGAGACGTCGTCGACGACCTGCGTCCAACCCCGCTCTGTCGGGAACTCGACCGAGAGGTTCTCGATCCTCAACACGTCAGTAGTCATGAAACAAGATCTCCTCAGACCGCGTCCTGGACGGCGGCGGCGATGGGGCCACGAGCTACTTCGTGACGCCCAGGTAGCGCACATCCATCACGCCGGTGTAGTGCGAGACGCCCATGTTGGCCGAACCAATCACGTTGTCCGAGAAGGCAACCTGAGTGCTGAGCCCGCAGATGAAGACGTCAAACGCCTGGTCCACCGCGACCGCCGCCGTCGCCTCCACCGCAGCGGTGCGATCAGCCTCCGACATATTGGGATCGAAGGCGGGAGCCAGCGACTCGCGGAACTCCACGGGCAGCGTGCCGGGGAACAGCCGCGGAACGGTGTAGTTGCGGTTGAGGAACTGCGCGGCGCTCGGATCGCCCACCCGCACGTTGACCAGTGCCGGCTCCGTCTTGGCCGCGAACTGCGCGGTCATATCGACTAGGTCGACCGGCTTGATGTTCATCTCCACCCCGACGTCGGCAAACTGCGCCTGCAGTGCGGCAGCGATCTCATCCTGCGGCGATAGACCCGCGCCCACGAGGGACGTGAACGTCAGGTTCTCGGCTCCGGCCTCCGCGAGCAGCGCCCGCGCGTGCTCGGGGTCGAAGGAGTAGTCGATCGCCGGCTCGGCGAGGTGCCCCTCAACGCCCTCGGTCAGAGGCTGCCCCGACGGCATGCACTGCCCGTTAAGCAGGGAGGTGTTGATGCCCTCCCGATCCACGGCGAAGTTCAGGGCTTGCCGAACCCGGACGTCCGAGAATTCCGGGCTGTCGGTGTTCATCGTCATCGTGTAGAGCTGCATCGCCGGGTAGGCGAAGAAACCGAAGCCATCGCCGAGCGTGGAGGCCTGCGGGTACTGGCCGATCTTGGAGAGGATCAGGTCGAGCTGGCCCGAGCGGAGCGCGTTGAGCCGTGCGTTGTCGTCGACCATGCCGGTAATCGTGATCGTCTTCGCCAATTGCGCGTCAGTATCCCAATAGCCCTCGCGGCGCTCATACGCGGCGGAGTCGCCCACCTTGACAGAGGTCGCGACGTACGGCCCCGACCCGACCGGGTTAACGTCCAGATCGGGATTGTCGAGCGCGTTCGGGCTGATCAGGGAGGCTTCCACCCCGGACATGACGTACGGCAGGTCCGCGGCGGGCCGGTTCGCGATGATCCGCACGTGGCTGGGGTCGACGACCTCCACTGAGTCGATCATCGAGAATGTCGTGGCGACCGTGGACCCGGGCGTGTTCTTCGCGTGGTCCAACGTGGACTTGACCGCCGCGGCGTCGAGGACTGCGCCGTCGGTGAAGGTCATTCCGTCGCGCAGAGTGAAGACGACCTCGCTGCCGTCCGCCGAGAACTCCCACTCGGTCGCCGCCATCGGCGCGATCTCGAGCGCCCCATCCACGTCGACCATCTGCGTCAGGCGGTCATACACCGGGGTCAGGTACGAGAATGCGGCGGGTGCCGATGGCATCTTGTGCGGGTTCAGTGCTGGGGCCGGGACCGTGGAGCCCACCCGGAGGTGGCCGTTCGGGTCGGCGTCTGCCGCGTCAGCGCCGACGGAGCCGCCGGACGCCGGGCCGGCGCCGTTGTTGCTGGTTCCGCCGCAGGCGGCTAGCACCAGGCTGAGCGCGGCGACTGCGATGCCCGCGCGTAGAAGTGGACGTGTGTTGGCCATTGCTAGGTACCTCTCGGTGGGGTGTCTGAGTGCGACCGTGCGGCCGGGTTTAGGTGCGGGGGAAGTTCAACAACGCCCGCGCGTTGAGCTCGACCATCTGATGCACCTCGTCATCGGG
>NZ_BAVQ01000081.1 GCF_000524475.1 Tomitella biformata AHU 1821
GGGCTCGATCTTCTTGGGCATGTTTGCATCCTTTCAACTCACAAGGATGCGGCACAAAACCTGGGGCAGTTCACAGCAGCATCTGGGCTGGGACGACGTCGCCGACATGCCCGACACCGACGTGTACGAGGCGCTGTTCCCCGGCCGCGGGATACGAGAGAGCGTGTTCGCCGCGCCCGACTGGCCCGAGGTCCATAAGGAGTTGGCCAAGGTCGGGGTGACGCTGAAGCTGCTCCACCAAGAGTACGAAGACGCCACCACGCGGTCGGGGCAGGCGGCGATGAGCTACGACCGGTTCTGCCGCCTCTACGGCGACTACACGGCGGCGGCCGGTGCGACCTCGAGGGTCAACCACAAGGCTGGCCGCAGCGTCGAGGTCGACTGGTCCGGGCCGACGATGGCGCTGACTGACCCGGTGACCGGGGAGGCATCGACGGTGTATTTGTTCGTCGCGTGCCTGCCGTTCAGCAGGTACGGATTCGTCGAGGTGTCTCTGGACATGAGGCAGGAAACGTGGCTGCGCGCGCACGTGGCGATGTTCGAGTTCTTCGGCGGCACCGTCCCCCGGATCGTCCCCGACAACCTCAAGACCGGGGTCATCTCGCACCCCCGCGAGGGCGAGATCGTCCTCAACGACGCCTACCGGGAGATGGCCGCGCACTGCTCGGCCGCGGTACTGCCGGGCCGGGTCCGCCACCCCAAAGACAAAGCGTCAGTGGAGAATACGGTCGCGCATATCGCGACCTGGGTAATCGCGGGGCTCCGGCATGAGAGGTTCACCAGCCTCGCGCAGCTGCGGATCCGGGTCCGTGAGCGTGTCGACGCCTACAACCGAGAGCCGTTCCAGAAACGCGAGGGCACCAGGGGCTCGGTCTTCGCCGCAGAGGAGGCGCCGCTGCTCACAGCATTGCCCGCGGCCGCATTCGAGATCAGCACGTGGGCCTACGGGCGGAAGGTCAACAAGAACGCGCATGTGGTGTGGGCACGGAACTTCTACTCCGTGCCGATCGCCCATATCGGAGTCCGGGTGGACCTGCGCGTGACCAGCACGGTGGTGGAGATCTACCGCGGCGATGAGCGCCTGACCAGCCACCTGCTGCTGGGGCCCACCGCGGTCAACCAGTATCAGAGCAACGACGAGCACCTTCCCGAGGGCCGCGCATGGCAGGAGTGGGACCGGGCCAAGGTCACGGCGTGGGCAGCCCGGATCGGCCCCGCCGCGCAGGCAGTGACCGAGCGGGTCTTCGAGTCCGTGCAGATCGAGGAGCAGGGCCTGGACCCGGCGTTGGCGATCCTGCGGCTGACGCGCAGGTTCTCTCCGGCACGGGTGGAGGCGGCCTGCCAGGTCGCGTTGCGGGGGCCGATCAGGTCCCCACGCTATGCGCACCTGCGGCCGATCTTGGACACCGGACAAGACAAGATCTTGCATGCCCCGCCGCCTGGTGAGGATGAAGTCGGCGGATATGTCCGTGGCGGCGCCTACTATGCGGGAGGTGCCCGATGAGCCGGTTGGACACTGAGACCACCCGCAAGCTCCGGGAGATGAACGCGGGCGAGATCCTGGAGGCGATCGACGCGCAGGACCAGACGCTGTCGATGGGCCTGCCGTTCGAGGAGCGGGTCCGGCTGATCGTCGATGACGCGTACTCCTCGTTCACACACTCGAAGGTGACCGGGTTGATCCGGCGGGCGGGCCTGCGTTATCCGAACGCCGATCTGCGGCGGATTGATCTTCTCGACGAGCGTGGTCTGAACCGAAATGTGTTGGCCCAGTTAGGTTCCTGTTCGTTCGTGGGCCGTCAGCAGAACGTCGTCTTCCAGGGGTTCACCGGATCGGGGAAGTCGTATCTGGGATGCGCTCTCGCGAAACGGGCATGCGAGAACCGGGTCCGGGCGCACTACGTGCGGATGCCTGATCTGGAGGAGGCGTGGGTCGCGGCGCAGGACAAGCCTGGTGGTGCGGGGAAGTTTCTGCGCAAGTACGCGTCGTTCACGCTGCTGGTGATCGATGAGTGGCTCCTTGATCGGCCCACTGATTCGATGCGGGGAATGCTGCTGGAGTTGATGGAACGCCGGTATGGGGAGACCTCGACGGTGTTCTGCACGCAGTATCTGCAGAAGGACTGGCACCAGCGCCTTGGCTCTGGGGTTCACGCTGACGCGATCATGGACCGGATCATCCACAACACAGTGTGGGTCGACACCGGTAGCTACAACATGCGCGAGCACACAGCACTCGCTGACGCGTAATCCGCGGTGGAGGGCGTCGGTGGCTCCCAGCCAGGTAACTACCGGCGCTCTCCCGCACGATCGGTGGCGCTGAACCGCACGATCGGGTGGCGCTCAACGCATCAAATACTCAGCCGCACCCAGGAGGGCTCCTTCAAGAACGACCTCTGGGATCTCGTTGCCGACAAAGGCGGGCAGGGAAATGGCCTGTACCGGAACTATCTCGGTATGCGAGACAGCGCACAGGCACCCATGACAACACGCTTCACGAACACCACGTACGACTTCTCGGTCAAGCTCAAGGCCGGGGAAGGCGATGAGGAAGAGAAGCGTCCATTCGACGAGTTGCGTCTGGCATGGCACGACTACCCGGGTGACTGGTTCGAGGATGATCCCAGCAGCGAGGAAGAGAACCTGCGCCGGATCGACACCTTCAGGACCCTTCTCAGTTCGGATGTTGCCCTCCTCCTTGTGGATGGGCAGAAACTCCTTGACCATCGCGGCGAGGAAGAGCGATACCTCAAGTCGCTCTTTCACAACTTCCGCCAGACCTTGGTCCGACTCAGGGGCCCTCTCCTTGGCGATGACGGGCCGCTGGTCGAGTTCCCTCGAATCTGGATCCTGTCGCTGTCCAAGGCTGATCTGTTCCCCGACTGGGACGTGAACACGTTCCGTGATCTCATCATTCTGAAGGCTACTGACGATATCGAGAGGCTTCGCTCGGAAATCGCGGACATGATCGTCACGCCGGATGCGTTGTCCATCGGCGAGGATTTCATGCTCCTCTCGTCGGCCAAGTTCGAACTCAAGGCAGAAAGTGCAGAGCCCGTCGAGATCGACCTGAAACAGCGCATCGGCCTTGACCTGGTGCTCCCCATCGCGTCACTTCTGCCGCTGGAGCGCCGGGTCCTGTGGGAGAGGAAGATGGAGCTTCCACGGAAGGTGGTTGACTCGCTCGCTGACGGGGCAGACGTGATCGCAGCGGCCATGGTTGGTGTCAAGTTCCCAGCTTTCGAGAAGCTCCTGCGAATGGTCACTAAGAACAACCCGAAGGCTGAGTTCATGGCCAAAACTCTCCCCGCGGCTCTCGTTGCTGCGATCACGATTGTCGGCCCGAAACTCAGGGAGATGAACGAGGGCGCGCGCGCGAAACACATGTACCTGCGGGCCATGCTTACGCAGTTCAAGATCGACCTCGACCAAGCGGTGACCGACAACGTGCTCAGGAAGCAGAAGTGACTGTGGGAGGGGTGTCTCGGTCACACCTCATCTGGGCGACTCGGGGCCGGAACTGGGGTTTTCGATTCCTGCTCGATGCAGGCCTGGGCGATCCGCTTCCAGAATACGAGCGTGCATTCGCCGAACTCGCGGACGAACCTGCGTCATGGCGCCGAAACGGACAAGTGGTCGCAGTGCGATTCCCGGACCCGGAGGGGCGACGAGACGCAGCGGGACGAGTCATCCCCCACGAGTTCGTGGTCTTTGGTGACGGGGCTGACGTCGTGAACTCCGTGTACGACGGAGAACAGCACCTGTGGCCACTGGTCGAACAATCCTTCGATCATGTGTACGACGCCGATACGACGCCGTCCGTCGCCGACCTGCGCTTCGAATGAGCCGTCTCAGCTGATATGTAGGAAAGTTTGTCATGAGGGCATGGTGAGGTGCCGCCGGGGAGCTACCCCGATGGCGCCTCGTAACTTCCTCGGCGAGCCCCGGCGGTCGCGACGGGGAGAAACGGATCTCGGCCCGGCGAGGCGATAGCCGCTAGGGGCAACCCACGCGCTTTTGCGTGGCAAGGCTAACCTTGGTTCGACTGTCTCAGCTTTGCCTCTGAATGCTGTCCCAAAACTTGCAAAGCGCCAGGTGTTTGTCCCAAGACTCGGCGACGGCGACGGCGACGGCGGTGTCGCTGCTGCCGCCGCTTGGGGATCGCGAGCTCGATGTCGCCGCTGGCGGTGGCGAGGGTCTTGGGTCGGGTGCCGTTGCGGTGGGTGGTCCGACCTGAGTTAGGACATTACCGGTCAGTAGATCGGCCGGCGATGTTGTGACCTGCGTGTTCGCGTCGTTGGTAGGGCGGAAAAGGATACTAAGGCGGTAGTATCCAGGCCGTGGTGTTCGTCCGAAAGACCCGAACAGGCTCCGGCGCAGTCGCCGTCCAGGCCGCGGAGAAACGCGACGGCAAACTCGAGATCATCAAGCATTTCGGATCCGCGCACACCGACGCCGAACTCGGCGTCCTCCTCGCGCAGGCCCACGCCTTCGTCGGCGGCGACCAGCCGATGCTCGACCTCGAGGTGCCCGAACTGATCCACCGCATCGACGACGTCGCGGACTGGCGAAACCCCGAACTGCTCCCACCGGCACCCCGGCCCGCCCCGGGGCTGGCGCCGCCGGGACGAATCAGCGCAACCAGCTCCCGCCTGATCTACGAGGTTCTTGGCGCGGTCTACGACCAGCTCGGCTTCAACATCGTCGGCGACGACGTGTTCCGGGACTTGGTCATCGCCCGGATCATCGAGCCCACCTCGAAGGCCGACACCCAGCGTGTCCTCGACGACCTGGGCGCAGAACCGGTGTCCTACAAGACAATCCAACGCCATCTGGCGATGATCACCCCCAGCGGCTACCGCGACATCATCGCCGACAAATGCTTCGACCACGCCGCTGACACCGGCGGCCTGAGCCTGATCCTTTATGACGTGACGACCTTATTATGCCGACGTCGGCATAATAAGGTTTATGCCGACGTTTCAGTTATGCCGATGCGTGG
>NZ_BAVQ01000080.1 GCF_000524475.1 Tomitella biformata AHU 1821
CGCTTAGCTGCCGCTGGGCAGGGAGACGTCGTAGTTTCCTTCGGCGCTCGTGATTTTCGACTCGATCTGCTTGACCTCGCCGCTTATCGTCGCGTCGCAGGTGAATATGGCGTCCACCTCGACCTTGATGCCGGACGGGCAGGCCACGGTGCTGACATTCACGCCGGCCTTGTCCAACACGCCCATGACACCGTTCTGGACTGACTCTTGGTCCAGCACCGTCGTGGTGAAATACGTCGGGATCAACCACAGCACGATGACCGCGACGATGGCCGCCACCGCGACGACGCCGCCGATGACACTGGCCCACAGCGTCGTCGACGGGGACTTCCTCGAGTCATCCCCGTCGGCCGCGGCGCTGGTCTCGGCCGCGGGGGCCCACTGGCTCTGCCCCTGGTACTGGTCGCCGTACTGCTGCTGGCCGTACTGCGGCTGCTGGCCGTACTGCGGTTGCTGACCGTACTGCTGCTGGCCGTACTGCGCTGCGGCCGGCTGGCTCTCGGGCTGTGCCGGCACATCAGCGACCGCCGGCATCACGGACGTGGCCGGTGTCTGCTCGGCGGGCGCCTGCTCCTGCCCGTAGGACTGTTGCTGATAGTCGGGCTGCCCGTACTGAGGCTGCTGGTAGGGCTGGGCCTGCTGCCCATACTGCGCCTGCTGATACTGCTGATGCTGCGGATCCTGGTACTGGGGCTGCGGTGGCTGCTGGTATTGCGGCTGCTGATACTGCTGCTGATACCGGGGATCCTGGTATTGCGGCTGCTGATACTGCGGATTCTGGTACTGGGGATCCTGGTACTGGGGCTGCTGCGGAGCCTGCTGTCCATACGCGGGCTGCCCGTATTGCGGCTGCCCGTACGGCTGTTGCTGATACTGGGGCTGCTGGTATTGCGGCGCTGCAGGCTGCTGGCTGGCGGCGGGGTCGGCGGGGCCCGGTGCGTCGTCGATCTCTGCCGGGGTCTCCGCGGCCGCGATGGGCTCGCCAGCGGCGGGCGGGATCCACTGCTGCTGCGGATCGTGCGGCTCGTTCGGACTGCCCATTTCTTCTCCCCATCAACTTTGTGCATTGCGGCGCCGACTAATCCTGCGTCACTACGCCTACCTTTGCTGAACAACCTAGCGGGCGGGCCCACCAGCGCCGCGTCGACACCGCCGATACCGGGTCACGATCACACCGCGTCGATGGCGACCACGCCTCGGCGGATCGCGGCGATCGCCGCGCTGGCATTGCGCTTGAGCGTCTTATCTGCGGAGATCGTGTGAATCTGGTCGAGCAGGTCGATCACCTGACGGCACCAGCGGACGAAGTCGCCCGCAGAAAGGGCTTTGCCCTCGTCGCCGGCGGCGTAGAGCACGTCCACCAGCGGCTCGTCTGTGGCCCACCGGTAGATCGCCGAGGCGAATCCCGCGTCGGGCTCCCGGGTGTGCGACAGGCGATGTCGGGTCTCCGCCGAGCGGACCTGCAGCCAGAGCCGGTTGATCTCCCCCAGCCCCCGCCGGATCCCATCGGTGTCCGCCACCGAGGGGGCGCTCGTCGCGCGCCGGGACTCGTAGACCAGCGCGGACACCACCGCGGCCAACTCGGCGGGTGGCAGGCCCTCGAATGCGCCCAGGCGCAGCGACTCCGCCACCACTAGCGCGCTCTCGGAGTACAGCCCACCGAGCATCAGGCCGGCGTCGGTCACCGTCTCTGTGCCCTCGACCACTTCGAGGTATTCGAGCTCGGTGAGCAGCGCCAGGATGCGGTCGAACCCGCGGACCAGGGAATGGGAGGTGGCAGAGCGCTTCTGCCGCAGATTGTCCGTCTCGCGGTAGAGCCGGAAGTAGCGCTCGCCCCACCGACTGTGGTCGTGGAGCTCGGGGCAGCTGTGGCAGGGGTGGGCTGTGAGCTCCCGGCGCAGGCCAGCCAGCTCGGAGTCCTTGCGCGCAGGTGACTTCGTCTTGTGCGGGGCCTTCCGCGGCGGCTTGAGACCGGAACTGCGCAGTGTCTCCGCGAGCTCGCGGCGCGTGTGCGGCGAGCGGTGGTCGAGTCGGCGGGGCAGGCGGATGGAGCCCAAGACCTTGACGGAACCGCGGAAGTCGTCTGCGGCGACCTGGCCGGCCCACCGATCCTCGTTGAGGACCAGTGGCCGGGGATCCGAGCGATCCAGATCGGGTTCCAGCACCACAGCGAGGCCGGACCTGCGCCCGGAGGTGACGGCGATGACATCCCCATGCCGCAACCGCGACAGGGCCTGGACGGTCTCCGCGCGACGCTCCTCGCGAGTCTGGCGCTCCAGTGCCCGCTCCCGGGTCTTGATGCGGTCCCGCAGCTCGGCGTACTCCACAAAATCGCCGAGATGGCAGTCCAGATGCTCCCGATAGCCCTCGAGAGCTTCAGTGTTGCGATCGATCTTCTGGGCCAGCCCCACCACGGAGCGGTCCGACTGGAATTGCGCGAACGACCTCTCGATTAGAGTGCGCGCGGCGTCCGAGCCGAGTCGGCGGACCAGGTTGATACTCATGTTGTAGGCGGGCTGGAACGAGCTGCGCAGCGGATAGGTCCGCGTCGAGGCCAGCCCGGCCACCGCGGTGATATCCATGGCGGGCTGCCACAGCACGACGGCGTGGCCCTCCACGTCGATCCCACGACGTCCAGCCCGCCCGGTGAGCTGGGTGTACTCCCCCGGCGTCAGGTCCGCGTGGGTCTCGCCGTTGTACTTGACCAGGCGCTCCAGCACGACGGTGCGCGCCGGCATATTGATACCCAGCGCGAGCGTCTCGGTGGCGAACACGGCGCGGACGAGGCCCTTGAGGAAAAGCTCCTCGACCGTGTGCCGGAACAGCGGGAGCATGCCGGCGTGGTGCGCCGCGAATCCTCGCTCCAGCGATTCGCGCCAGCTGTCATAGCCCAGCACCGGCCGGTCCGCCTTGGGCAGATCCGCGGTGTGGCGGTGGATGACCTCGCGGATCTCCTCGACCTGCGCAGGCGTCGTCAACCGCAGGCCCGAGCGCAGGCACTGGTTGAGGGCGCCGTCGCAGCCCGCGCGGCTGAAGATGAACGTGATCGCCGGCAGCAGACCCGCGTCGTCGAGGTTGGCGATGACCTGTGGGCGGGGCAGCGGCCGGAAGCTGCCACCGCCGCCGTGATAGCCCCCATGGCTGCCGCCACCGCGACCCCCGCCGCGGCCGCCGCGTTCGAACTCCGACCAGCTCTCGTCGGCCAGCTTCTTCTTCACATAGTGCTGCAGATCTTGGGCGACGACGGCCCCGCGCCCTGACCGCCCCGGGGTGTCGGCGAACATCCCGAAGATGCGGGGGCCCACCATCACGTGTTGGTACAGCGGCACAGGACGATGCTCGTCGACGACAATCGTCGTGTCGCCGCGCACGGTCTGCATCCACGCGCCGAACTCCTCGGCGTTGCTGACCGTCGCGGACAGGCTCGCCACCCGCACCTCCTGGGGGAGGTTGAGGATGACTTCCTCCCACACGGCGCCGCGCGAGCGGTCGGCCAGGTAGTGCACCTCGTCCATCACGACGTGGGACAGACCTCGCAGCGCCGGCGAGTCCGCGTACAGCATGTTGCGCAGGACCTCGGTGGTCATCACGAGGATCGGTGCATGCGAGTTCACGCTCTGATCGCCGGTGAGCAGGCCAACGGCATCCGTCCCGTGCCGATCACACAGGTCCGAGTACTTCTGGTTGCTCAGGGCCTTGATCGGGGTGGTGTAGAAGCACTTCCCCCCGGATTCCAGTGCGAGGTGCACAGCGAACTCCCCCACCACCGTCTTGCCGGATCCGGTGGGCGCGCATACCAACACACCTGATCCCGCGGCCAGGGCGTTGCACGCCCGGATCTGGAAGGGGTCGAGTGTGAAATCCAAGCCCGTTGCGAAGGCCAGCAGCGTGTCCGCCTGCTCCGGTGTGGCTTCAGCGGTCGCATCCACCATGTTTATGGCCTCAGATCGTGTCGGTGTAGTCGGTACCGCGGTTAGGCGCAGCGACTGGGTTGGGGCTCTCCACCTGGGTGACCTGGTGGAACTCGTGCAACGGTTGGGGTGCGGAGATGGGGGCGGCGTGCTCGTCATCGACCTCCGCGGCGGCTTCCTTGCGGACCTTGGCGGCCTTGCGCTTATCGTGCAGCCGGGCCACCTGATTCGCGACCTCGCAGAGCACAGTCAAGGCCAGCGCGAGGGCCAGCATCGAGAACGGGTCCTGGCCTGGCGTCGCGATGGCGGCGAAGACGAACAGCGCGAAGATCATGCCGCGCCGCCAGCTCTTGATCTTCGCGTAGGGCAGCACGCCGGTCATGTTGAGCGCGACGATAAGCAGGGGGATCTCGAAGCTCACCCCGAAGATGATGAGCAGTTGGATGATGAAGCCGAAGTATTGGTCGCCGCTCAGTGCGGTGACCTGCACATTATCGCCAACAGTCATCAGGAAGTGGAGGGCCTTGGTCACCACCAAGTAGGCCAGCACCGCGCCCGCGATGAACAGGAAGGAGGCGGCCAGCACGAAGGCGACGGCGAACCTGCGCTCCTGCTTGCGCAGGCCCGGGGTGATGAAACCCCACACTTGATAGAGCCACACAGGGCAGGCGAGAATCACGCCAGCGGTGAACGCGACCTTGAACCGCAGCAGGAACTGGTCGAACGGGCCGGTGGCGAGCAGCCGGCAGGCCTGGTCGTACGAGATATCGGCTCGGGAGCTCTCCGGCAATGCGCAGTACGGGCCGCGGAGCAGCTCGCCGAGGCTTTCCAGCCCAAGAATGCGCTGCGAGTACCAGATGAACCCGACGATGGTGGTCAGCAAGATGGCGGCCACTGCGATAAGCAGCCGGGTTCGCAGTTCGTACAGATGCTCCGTCAGAGACATCGTGCCGTCGGGATTGGTGCGGCTTCTGCGTTTCCGAGGGTCCAGGGGTATGCGCACGGTCAGACTCTAGTCAAACTCAACACGCCTCGACCCAGGCCCTGCCGATAGCAGGCCCGAATCTTGGCGTATGAGTTCAGCTGCCGGAGGTCTCGTTGGTCGACGGCACTGCCGGAGGAGCTACCACCTGGGGCGTCACAGCTTGGGGCGTCACAGCCTGGGGTGCGACGACCGGAGGAGTCACGGCGGCTGCAGGGAGCTGCGCCGGGGTCGCCGGTGCAGCGGCCTCCGGGGCGACCGGATTGTCGTCGCCGGACATCTCCTTGATCTCGCTCTTGAAGATGCGCAGCGAGCGGCCCACACCCCGGGCCGCGTCGGGCAGACGCTTGGAACCGAACAGCAGAATCAACGCAATCAGGACGATTGCCCAATGCCAGATACTCAACGCACCCATAACTACCCATCCTCCGAAGTCGAGTCGCGGCCCATACTACCGGAGATGCGCCGGGCCGAGTACAACCCGCGGGATTCGCAAGAGTTCACGCTAAGTGAGCAAAGATTCAGAGTCGGCATATGCCGCGCGGGCTGCCGCCGCGGCGTCCGTCAGGCGCGCAGACAACTCCGTGTCGCCGACAATGCTGACCTGCGATCCGAAGCCCAGCAGCAATCGCAGCAACCACTCCGGCGAGGCATACCGCAACGTGGCCTCGACGCCACCATCGTCGAACTCCGCATCGACCTCAAGAGCGTAGTACTCGAGGAGCCACGTGGACTCAGCTTCGATGCGCAGGCGCACGGTGGGCAGGTCCGCGTCGGGCTCGAAGATGCCACCATGGTCCGGGCTGGCCTCTGGGACGTCGACATGCGCCACGGCGGGCTCGGATAACTCCTCCGCGCTATAGATGCGGTCGAAGCGGAACAGTCGTAGACCCTCGGATTGGCGGCACCAGGCCTCCAGATAGCTCTGTCCGTCGACCAGCCGTACCCGGATGGGGTCGGCCACCCTGTCGGTCAGGGCGTCACGGGTGGCCGAGTAGTAGTGCAGCCGCAGCGCATGGCGGTTCGACACCGCCGAGCGGACCGTCTCAGCAGCGGGATTGGCAGCCGCGGCGACCGCCTCGGCGGGGTCTGGGCTCGGCAAGTGCGCCGCAGCGGCCACACCCGTGGCCTGCTCGATCTTCGCGATGGCGCTCAGCGCGGCCGTGGGCTCGATGCTCGACGGCTGGTCCACGAGGATGCGCAGCGCCAACACCAGCGAGGTCGCCTCGAGAGAGGTCAGCCGCAGAGGCCGGTCGAATCCCGCCGTGAAGCTGACCTCGACGGAGTTCTCGGAGACAGACAGGTCGATCAGGTCGCCACCCCGGTGCCCCGGCAGCCCACACATCCACAACAGGTCCAGGTCCTTGGTCAGCGCGTCGGTGCTAATGCCCATCTCCGCGGCGGCCTCAGTCAGGCTGATCCCGGGGTTGGCCTTGAAATACGGGACGAGGTTGAGCAATCGCAGCAGTCGCTGGGGGTGCCGAGGGCTGGTCATGGGCGCTCCTCGGTGGCGATAGTGGTGGTGGGCTCGAGGCGGTCGAGGACCGCGGCGCGCAGTCTGGACGGCGCCAGCGCGATAGCGTCGACGCCGTAGCTGGCGATGGTGCGGGTCGCTTGCTCCCACGAGTCGACGGGCACCTCCAGGATTGAACCGGGCCGGCCGCCCATGTCCAGCTCCACCTTCACCGCGCCGATCCTGCGCAGCTCATGGACGCGGCCCGCCGCGACCCACACCGTGGCCAAGGCATTGACCGAGGGCGCGACTGCCGCCGCCTCGGCGACAATGGCGCGGGGGTCCACGCCGGCGGGCACCTTCACCGCGCCGGCGCGGCCCGTGGATGTGACGGGGCCGACGATGCGCGAGAGGCGGAACGTGCGCGTCGCCTCACGGTCGCGGTCATGGCCCACCACATACCACCGGCCCGAGTGCGTGACGACGGCCCACGGCTCTAGTCGGCGCACTTGCGCGGCGCCGCGGCCCGAGGCCCGGTGGGAGAAGGTGACGACGCGACCAGACTCCACGGCGGTGAGCATCCCCGCCAGCGCGGGCTCCGAGCCACGAGACCCGGTCCCGCCGGAGTAGATGGAGGTCAGCGCGTCCTCGCCGTCGACCTGGATACCGGCGGCGCGCAGCTTGAGCAGTGCGGACTGGGTGGAGGTGGTGAACTCCGGGGACTCCCACAACTGAGCGGCGACGGCCACCGCGGCGGACTCGGCCGGGGTGAAATCGATCTCCGGCAGCTCATACGCGTCCGGCGAGATGCGGTACCCCTCGACCTCCGAGGTCCAGGACGGCTTGCTGGTCTCCAGCGGGATGCCGAGATCCCGCAAGTCGTTCTTGTCGCGCTCGAACATCCGGCTGAACGCGCCGTCCGACTTGGAGTCCTGGTAGCCGGTCACCGTCGCCCGAATTTTGGACGCCGGCACAAACTGTCGACTGGCCAGGAGGCAAATCACCAGGTTCACCAGCCGTTCCGCTCTGTTCACCGTCACGGCAGCAGCCTAGTGGAGCGCACCCCGCGGGCAGGCCATGACGCGCCCAGCGCGTCGGCACTCCCCCACAGTCACATGGACTGGATGAGCCGCTCGACCCGCTCGTCCACGGCGAGGAACGGGTCCTTGCAGAGCACGGTGCGTTGAGCTTGGTCGTTGATCTTCAGATGCACCCAGTCCACCGTGAAATCGCGGCCCGCCTCTTGGGCCGCGGTGATGAACTCGCCGCGGAGGCGGGCCCGTGTCGTCTGCGGTGGCGTCTCCACGGCCGTGGCCACGTCGACGGGGTCGGTCAGCCGCAGCGCCAAGCCCTTACGCTCGAGCAGGTCGAAGACTCCGCGTCCGCGTTTGATGTCGTGATAGGCCAAGTCCAGCTGCGCGATCTTCGGATCGGATAACTCCAGGCTCTGGCGGTCCTGATAACGCTGGAACAGCTTGCGCTTGATCACCCAGTCGATCTCGGTGTCTACGGCGGAGAAGTCGTCGGACTCCACCGCGTCGAGCATCCGGCCCCACAGGTCTACCACCTCGTCCAGCTCGGCGCTGGGCTCGCGCTGGGCCAGGTGCTGGACGGCCCTCTCGTAGTAATGCCGCTGCACGTCGAGGGCGCTCGCCTGCTTGCCGCCGGCCAGCCGGACCTGGTGCTTGCCGGTGGGGTCGTGGCTGATCTCGCGGATTGCGCGGATGGGGTTGTCGAGGGAGAAATCCCGGAACGGGGTGCCCGCCTCGATCATCTCCAGCACGAGCATCGCGCTGCCGACCTTGAGCCGGGTCGTCGCCTCGGACATATTCGAGTCGCCGACGATCACGTGCAGGCGCCGGTACTTCTCGGCGTCGGCGTGCGGCTCGTCGCGGGTGTTGATGATCGGCCGGGACCTGGTGGTGGCCGAGGAGACGCCCTCCCAGATGTGCTCGGCCCGCTGGCTCAGACAGAAGGACGCGGACTTCGGCGTCTGCAGGATCTTGCCCGCGCCGCAGATCAGTTGCCGGGTGACGAGGAACGGCAGCAACACGTCAGAGATCCGGGAGAACTCCCCCGCCCTCGCGACCAGGAAATTCTCATGGCAGCCGTAGGAGTTGCCCGCCGAGTCGGTGTTGTTCTTGAACAGGTAGACGTCGCCGCCGATACCCTCGGCCTCGAGCCGCTCCTCCGCGTCGACGAGCAACTGCTCCAGGATAAGCTCCCCCGCGCGATCGTGGGTGATCAACTGGTTGAGGCTGTCGCATTCCGCCGTCGCGTACTCGGGGTGGGAGCCAACGTCGAGATAGAGACGGGAGCCGTTGCGCAGGAACACGTTAGAGCTCCTGCCCCACGACACCACCCGCCGGAACAGATACCTCGCGACCTCGTCGGGGCTCAGCCGACGATGGCCTTGGAACGTACAGGTGACCCCGTACTCGGTCTCGATACCCATGATCCGTCGCTGCACGGTTTCGACACTACCGCGAGTGCGCGGCACCGGCGTGCTTTCGCGTCGGTCAGACTCGTGAAATGCCCGCTGCCGGTGGGTTATTCCTCGGCCGGCACCGGGTCTGTGGCGGCGGGAGCCGTGGGGGGCTCAGGCATAATCCCCGCCAACTCCGCGCCGGCGATCCGGCGGAACGCGCGCCGCGGCCGGCCCTGCTCGAGCACCGCGACCTCGATCATGTCGACGTCCAACACCCGGGGGTCGGGTTTGGCGGTGTCCACCGTCCCTTTCTCCAATGCCTGCACCGCGGTGCCGAGCGCATCTCCCAGCGCCATGTCCGCGCGATAGGTGTCACGCAGCAGCACAGAGATCGGCTCGGTGGCGCCGCCCATGACGATGAAGGTGGACTCGTCGATGATCGAGCCGTCATAGGTGATCCGGTAGAGCTGGGCTGGTGCCGCGCTGCCCGGCTGCGCCACCTCGGCCACACAGATCTCCACCTCATAGGGTTTGGGCTGCTCGGTGAAGAACGTGCCGAGGGTTTGCGCGTAGGCGTTCGCCAGCGACCGGCCCGTCACATCCCGCCGGTCATAGGAGTATCCGCGCATATCCGCGTGCATGATGCCGGCGCGACGCAGGTTCTCGAACTCGTTGTACTTGCCCACGGCGGCGAAGCCGAGCCGGTCATAGAGCTCGCTCACCTTGTGCAGCGCCTTGGAGTGGTTCTCCGCGACCAAGAGCACGCCGTCGGCGTACGTCAGGGCGACCACGCTGCGGCCCCGGGCAATGCCCTTGCGGGCCAACTCCGAGCGGTCCCGCATGATCTGCTCGGCAGAGGCGTAGTACGGCATCGTCATCGGTGATCACCTGTCATTGTCTGAGGAGGGGCCGTCTGAGGAGGGGCCGCCGACCGCGCGCCCATCGGCCGCGGCGCGCGCCGCGAGGACCGCTCGGGCGATGCTCTCGATCGTGGCCGTCGGCACGCTCTGCGCCCCCGCCGCGGTGATGTTGATCGCGGAGGGGAAAAGCCCGCGGGCGACGTCGGGGCCGCCCGTGGCCGAATCGTCGTCGGCCGCATCATAAAGGGACTCGACGGCGTTGCGCAGCGCTGTCGCCCCATCGTCGGCAGGCCGGGCCAGGCGTTTGAGCGCGGACTTGGCGAACAGCGAGCCTGAGCCCACCGCGTGGTAGCCCGCGTGCTCCTCATAGCGCCCGCCGGTCAGGTCGTACGAGATGATCCGGCCCGCGCTCGAGGGCTCCGCGGCGGCCGTGTCGAAGCCGACGAAGAGCGGTACCACGGCCAGGCCCTGCATCGCCGCGCCGAGGTTGCCGCGGACCATCGTGGACAGGCGGTTCGCCTTGCCGTCAAGGGTCAGCGAAACGCCCTCGATCTTCTCGTAGTGCTCAAGCTCCACGGTGAACAGCCGCACTAGCTCGATCGCGATCCCCGCCGTGCCGGCGATGCCGACGGCCGAGGTGTGGTCGGTGACGAAGACCTTCTCGATGTCGCGGCTCGCAATGAGGTTGCCCATCGTGGCGCGCCGGTCGCCGGCGATCAAGACGCCCTCCGAGTGGGTCAGCGCGACGATAGTGGTGCCATGCGGGGCCACATGGCTGAGGTCTCTCGAGCCGTGTGACCCGGGCCCAGAGCCCTGCGCGCCCGCCCCGGGCAGCAGCTCGGGGGCGTGGCTGCGAAGGTGGTCGGAGAACGACGAGAGTCCGGCGCCGGTGCTAGGCAGTGGCAACCCGTGGGAGGGGGGCACTCTCACTGGCCGCCCTTCTGGACGTACGCGCGGACGAAGTCCTCCGCGTTCTCCTCCAACACGTCGTCGATCTCGTCGAGCAGGTCGTCAGTCTCGTTCGCGAGCTGCTCTCGGCGCTCTTGTCCGGCACCGCCGCTGCCCGTGACATCCTCGCCGTCGTCCCCGCCGCCGGTGCGTGTGGTTTGTTCCTGGGCCATGACCGCCTCCTCTGACTTGTGTTGTCTGCCTTCACCCTACCGAGCCGACGGCGCGTTACGACGTCAAAGCGTCGACCAGTTCTCGTGCCGTGCGGGCCGCGTCGAGAATCTCGCCGACATGTGCCTTGGTGCCGCGGAGTGGCTCCATCGTCGGGATCCGCACGAGCGACTCGCCGCCGACGTCGAAGATCACCGAATCCCAGCTTGCCGCGGCGATGTCGGCCCCGAATCGGCGCAGGCACTCGCCCCGGAAGTACGCCCTCGTGTCGGTGGGCGGATTGTCCACGGCATGCATCACCTGCTCCTCGGTGACGAGTCGCCTCATCGATCCGCGCGCCACGAGCCGGTTGTAGAGGCCCTTGTCCAGGCGCACATCCGAGTACTGCAGATCTACCAGGTGCAGGCGCGGCGCGGACCAGCTGAGGCCCTCCCGCTTGCGGAAGCCCTCCAGCAGTCGCAGCTTCGCCGGCCAGTCGAGCACGTCGGCGCACAGCATCGGGTCCTCCTCCAAGAGGCCGAGGACCCGCTCCCAGGTCGCCATGACGTCATCGGCGCGATCGTCTGGCTCCGCCCGTTGCGCCTGGAAGCGCTGCACGCGCTCTAGGTACTCGCGCTGGATCTGCAGGCCAGTCAGCAAACGCCCGTCGGCGAGCTCCACCTTCGCCTTCAGGGTCGGATCGTGGCTGATCTCGTGGATCGCGGCGACGGGGCGGGCCAGCTCGAGGTCGGACAGCGGCACCCCCGCCTCGATCAGATCCATCACCAGGGCGGCGGTGCCCACCTTGAGGTAGGTCGAGGTCTCTGCCAGGTTCGCATCGCCCACGATCACGTGCAGCCGGCGGTACTTGTCCGAATCGGAGTGCGGCTCGTCGCGCGTGTTGATGATGCCGCGCTTGAGCGTGGTCTCGAGACCGATCTCGACCTCTATGTAGTCCGCGCGTTGGGAGAGCTGGAAGCCCGGCTTCTCCCCCGACTGCCCCAGCCCCACGCGCCCGGAGCCGCAGACGACCTGGCGGGAGACGAAGAATGGAATCAGGCCCGACGCGATATCGGCGAACGGCGTCGACCGCTTCATCAGGTAGTTCTCATGGCTGCCGTACGAGGCGCCCTTGCCGTCCACGTTGTTCTTGTACAGCTGCAGGCGCGGGTTGCCGGGCACACTCGACGCGAACCGTGCGGCCGCCTCCATGATCCGCTCCCCCGCCTTGTCCCAGATGACGGCATCGAGTGGGTCGACAACCTCCGGGCTGGCGAACTCGGGGTGGGCGTGGTCGACGTAGAGCCGGGCGCCGTTGGTGAGGATCATATTTGCCGCGCCAATCTCGTCGGCGTCGATGATGGGCGCCGGCCCCCGGTTACGGCCCAGGTCGAAACCGCGCGCATCCCGCAGCGGCGACTCCACCTCGTAATCCCATCGGGTGCGCTTGGTGCGCGGCACTCCGGCCGCCGCCGCATAGGCGAGCACCGCCTGCGTGGACGTGACGATCGGATTGGTGGTGTGGTCCTGCGGCGAGGAGATGCCGTACTCGACCTCGGTGCCCATGATGCGCTGCATACCGCCGAGCCTAGCCGTGGGCGCCGACACACTCGCGTGTCATCACGTGATTGCCAGGTCCGCACACGAGTTCGCTCCAGTTGTTCGAGGACGCGCACCCAGCAGGGGCGGCGGATTCGAACAAC
The DNA here is from genome assembly GCF_000524475.1 of Tomitella biformata AHU 1821. Lineage (GTDB taxonomy): Bacteria > Actinomycetota > Actinomycetes > Mycobacteriales > Mycobacteriaceae > Tomitella > Tomitella biformata. Next base: position 12,436 of record NZ_BAVQ01000080.1, read on the forward strand.
TGGAGCGTCTCGCCTTAGGGCGCCGCAGCCGGGACTACAGGTACTGGCCGGTGCTCGCCTCGGTGTCTATCGCGCGGCTGGCGCTGGCGGACTTGCCGGTGACCAGCGTGCGGATGTAGACGATCCGCTCGCCCTTCTTGCCGGAGATCCGCGCCCAGTCGTCGGGATTCGTGGTGTTGGGCAGGTCCTCGTTCTCACTGAACTCGTCCACGACGGAATCGAACAGATGCTGAACCCGCAGACCGGGCGCACCCGTCTCCAGAACCTCCTTGATCGCATACTTCTTCGCGCGGTCCACGATGTTCTGGATCATTGCCCCGGAGTTGAAGTCCTTGAAAAACAGGATCTCCTTGTCACCGTTGGCGTAGGTGACCTCGAGGAAGCGGTTGTCGTCGCTCTCGGCGTACATGCGGTCGACCACCTTGGTGATCATCGCCGCCACGCAGGCGGCACGATCCCCTCCGAACTCAGCAAGGTCCTCAGCGTGAATGGGCAAGGTCTCGACCAGATACTTGGAGAAGATGTCCTGCGCGGACTCCGCGTCGGGCCGCTCGATCTTGATCTTCACGTCGAGACGGCCGGGCCGCAGGATCGCGGGGTCGATCATGTCCTCGCGGTTGGAGGCGCCGATGACGATGACGTTCTCCAGGCCCTCGACGCCGTCGATCTCGCTGAGCAACTGCGGGACGACCGTCGTCTCCACGTCCGAGGACACGCCCGAGCCGCGGGTGCGGAAGATCGAGTCCATCTCGTCGAAGAACACGATCACCGGGGTGCCGTCGGACGCCTTCTCGCGGGCCCGCTGGAAGATCAAGCGGATATGCCGCTCGGTCTCGCCAACGAACTTGTTGAGCAGCTCGGGGCCCTTGATGTTGAGGAAGAAGGACTTGACGTCCTTGGAGTCCTCGCCGCGCGCCTCCGCGATCTTCTTCGCCAGGGAGTTCGCGACAGCCTTGGCGATGAGCGTCTTACCGCAGCCGGGAGGGCCGTAGAGCAGGACGCCCTTCGGCGGGCGCAGCGAGTACTCCCGAAAGAGGTCCTCGTGCAGGAACGGCAGCTCTACGGCGTCGCGGATCTGCTCGATCTGTCGGGTGAGGCCGCCGATATCGCTGTAGTCGACGTCCGGCACCTCCTCCAACACCAGGTCCTCGACCTCGGCCTTGGGAATACGCTCAAACGCGTACCCCGCCTTGGTGTCCACGATCAGCGAGTCGCCGACGCGGAGCTTGCGTCGCTCCGGGTCCGCCTCGGCGTAAGCGAGCGTGAGCGGCTCAGCGAGCCACACGACGCGCTCCTCGTCGGCGTGGCCGATCACCAGTGCGCGCTGATCGTCGTCCAGCAGCTCGCGCAGGGCGCAGATCTCCCCCACCCGGTCGAAATCGCCGACCTCGACGATGGTCAGGGCCTCATTCAGACGCACGCTCTGACCGCGCTTGATCGACTCCACCAGGATATTCGGCGAGCAGGTCAGCCGCATGCGGCGGCCCGAGGTGAACACGTCTGCGGTCTGGTCGTCGTGGGCCGCGATGAAGACGCCGTATCCACTGGGCGGCTGGCCGAGTCGATCGACCTCTTCACGGAGGGCGAGCAGCTGCGTGCGCGCCTCTTTCAGGGTGTCCATCAGTTTGGCGTTGCGGGTGGTCAGCGACTCGATCCGAGCTTGCTGGTCCGCGGACAGCGTGCCGGAGTCGCCGCGCCGCAGCGGCCCCACCTGCTCGCGTGCCGCGTGCCCCCGCCGGTCACTTGCGCTCTGCCCCAGCTCTTTTCCGCTGGCACCCTGGTCATCTGCGGAACCTTGTGGTCCTGACATGGCACTCCTCCCGATCTGCTGACAACGCTACCTCTGCGAGGACGATTGCCCCTGGCATTCGGCAGCGGCGAGCCGCTCATGGCCTCAGCGGCGAGCCGCCTGCGGGCTATTCCGGAGTTTCTGCGGCGGCTGCGTCCAGGATTGCGGTGACTGCGGCCGCGGCTGCGATGGCCTCCGACTTGGCCACGGCCTCCGCCAATGCGGCGGCCTGGGAGGCGGCTTTCGCGGGCCGCCGCTCGGGCCGTGGGGCGACGGCGCCGTCGGCGAGACGGCGCACGCTCACGAGGAACGCGGTGTGGGCCTGCATTCGGTGCATCGGGCGGACCGCGAGCCCGACGACGTGCCACTCGCGCACCAGAGACTCCCACGAGCGCGGCTCGGTCCAGCACGTCTGCTCGCGTAGCGCCTCGACGACCTTGGACAGCTGGGTGGTGGTGGCGACGTAGACCATCAGCACACCGCCGGGCACGATGGCGTCCTTCATCGTCTCGAGCACATCCCACGGCGCGAGCATGTCGAGGACCACGCGGTCCACCTTGCCGCCATGGCGTTCGGGGTCGAACGTGTTGAGGTCGGCGATCGTCAAGTCCCAGTTCGCGGGCCGCGCGCCGAAGAACGTCTCCACGTTGCGGACGGCGTGCTCGGCGTGGTCGTCGCGCACCTCGTAGGAGATGACCTGGCCCTGGGGGCCCACCGCACGCAGCAACGAGCAGGTCAGCGCTCCGGAACCCGCGCCGGCCTCGAGGACTCGCGCGCCCGGGAAGATGTCGCCCTCCGCCACGATCTGGGCGGCGTCCTTCGGGTAGATCACCTGGGCGCCGCGCGGCATCGACAGGACGTAGTCCACGAGGAGCGGGCGCAGAGACAGGTAGGGGGTGCCGTTCGTCGAGGTCACGACGCTGCCCTCGGGGGTGCCAATCAGCTCGTCGTGCGCGATGCCGCCGCGGTGGGTGTGGAACTCCCGGCCCGCCTCGAGCACGATGGTGTACTTGCGCGCTTTGCCATCGGTGAGCTGGACGCGGTCTCCCGGCTGGAACGGACCGCCGGGTACGCGATCGGGGAATCCGGGATTGGTGACCATGTCGGGTTTGCCTTTCGTAAGGGGCGCGGCTGGCAGTTGCCGTAGTAGAAGATGTCAGAGCCAGGGAATAGCCTGCCAGGTGTGAGCCCAATAGATTCGTCAGACCCCACGATCGCCCGCGGGCGACGCAGCCTCGCGTTATCCCCGTCACGGGCCTCGGACTTCCGGCAGTGCCCGCTGCTCTACCGGTTCCGGGCGGTGGATCGGATACCGGAGACGCCTTCCGTCGCGCAGGTGCGGGGCACACTGGTGCACTCGGTGCTCGAGGAACTCTATGGCCTGGATGCGCCAGAGCGGGAGCGGGCGCGGGCCGAGGCGATGGTGGGGCCCGCGTGGGCCGCAATGGCGGCGGCGGACCCGACGCTCGACGCGCTTGTCGGGGATGGTGAGCGTGCGGGCTTCCTATCGGACGCGATGGCACTGGTCGCGAACTACTACACGATGGAGGACCCGACGCGATTCGAGCCGGAGTCATGCGAGCTGCGGGTCGAGGCGGTGCTACCGGACGGGACGAAGCTGCGTGGTTTTGTCGATCGCATCGATATCGCGCCAACGGGGCAGATGCGCGTGGTCGACTATAAGACCGGGAAGTCGCCGCACGAGCGGTATCAGGCCCAGGCCCTGTTCCAGATGAAGTTCTACGCACTGCTGATCTTCCGCACCCGGGGCGTGATCCCGGACCAGCTGAAGTTGATGTATCTGGCGGATGCGCAGAATCTGACCTTGGCGCCGCAGGAGGAGGAGCTGCTGAGCTTCGAGCGCACGTTGTCGGCGATCTGGCAGACGATCCTCGCCGCCGGCGTGACAGGCGACTTCCAGCCGACCCCGAGCAAGCTGTGCGATTGGTGCGACCACAAGCAGCGCTGCCCGTCCTTCGGCGGCACGCCACCGCCGTATCCCGGGTGGCCGGAGTAGGGGTTGACCCCGGCGTTCGGGGCGCGGAACGGCAAGCCAGACTGGTGCCATGACGGATTCAACGACCACGCCCGAGGCTTTCTACCTCCCGCTCGGCGCCGACGACGACGGCGCCGAGATCTTCACCCCCACCGACGCGACGCGCAGCGTGTGGTCCACCGAGATGCAGCACGGTTCCCCGCCCGCGGCGCTGATGGTGCGCGCGATGGAGAACCACGGCGCTCGCGACGGTGCGCGATTGAGCAGCATCGTTGTCGACCTCTTGGGGCCGGTGGCTGTCACCCAGACCCGCGTGGAGACCAAGGTGCTGCGGCCGGGCCGGAACATCGAGCTCCTCGGCGCGTCGTTGTCCACGATGACGGAGACTGGCGAGTACCTGCTCGCCGCCACCGCCACGGCCTGGCGGATGGCGACGGCGGACACGTTTGCGGCCATCCAGACACGGGACCCGATGATCCCGGTCCGCGAGATCGACGAGAGCCTCGGGTTCAACTGGGGCCAGACGGGCTATACCTACGTGGACGCGCTCGAGTGGCGTTGGCTGGCCGGGGCCAGCGCGGACGGTCCGGGCCTGGTGTGGGCCCGTCCAAGGCTGCCGCTGGTCCTCGGCGAGGAGCCCAGCGCCATGCAGAACATGTTCAACGTGGTGGACGCGGCCAACGGCGTCGGCGCCACCCTGGACCCGACGAAGTGGACCTTCCTCAACACCGACCTCTCTGTGCACCTGCACCGGGCGCCGCAGGGCGAGTGGATCGGCATCGCCGCCGAGAGCTCCATCGGCCCGGACGGGATCGGGATGAGCTCGGCGGTCATCCATGACCAGGCGGGTCCGGTGGGCCGGGCGGCGCAGTCACTGCTGGTGCGGCCCCGGTAGGAGCTGCCGGATACGAGCAGCTGGCCTCGCATGCGCGCGTGCGCACCTCATCGGGAGATTCGCGAGGAATCCTCGATCAGGTGCGCACGGGGGCGAAATCACATACGGCAGGCGCGGATGTCCGAGGCGAGGATGGCGCGGGCACCGATCTCAGACAGCTCGTCCATCACGTTGTTCATGCCCTTACGCGGGACCATCGCGCGCACGGCGACCCAGCCGGGCTCTGCAAGATCGGACACCGTCGGGGATTCCACGCCCGGCGTGACCTCGGCCGCGGCCGCAAGCAGTTCGCGCTGGCAGTTGTAGTCGAGCATCACGTACTGCTGGGCGAACACGACGCCCTGCACACGGGCGACCAGCTGGTCGCGAGCCCGCGCGCTGGCGGGATCCGGGCTCTGGCGCTCCACGAGCACGCCCTCGGAGGTGCACAGCACGTCGCCGAATGCCACGAGATCATGCTGGCGCAGCGTCCGGCCGGAGCCGACGACGTCCGCGATCGCGTCGGCCACACCGAGTTGGATCGAGATCTCCACGGCCCCGTCGAGCGGGATGAGCGTGGCGTCGATGCCGCGGCGCGTGAGATCCGCGCGCACGATGTTCGGGTAGGCGCTGGCGACGCGGAGCCCGCGCAGGTCCTCCACCGTCCATTCGCGATCCTTGGTGCCCGCATAGCGGAAGGTGGAGCGGCCGAAGCCGAGCGAGAGCCGCTCGTTGAGTGCGGCCCCCGACTCGTGCGCGAGGTCCCGGCCGGTGATGCCCAGGTCCAGCTCGCCGGAGCCGACATAGGTGGCGATGTCCTTGGGGCGGAGGAAGAAGAACTCCACGCCGTGCGCATCGTCGAGGACGGTGAGGTCCTTGGGATCGGAGCGGCGTCGATAGCCGGCCTCGGAGAGCATGTCCTGCGCGGCTTCGGAGAGCGCGCCCTTATTCGGTACTGCGACCCGCAACATGTGTTGAGTCCTTAGAGATCGTGGGTGAGATTCAGGGGAAGGGAGGTGTGGCCGTCGGCCGGGGGGTGGGGATTACGGCTCACAGATGTCGGTACACGTCCGCGGGGGTCAGGCCGCGTTTGATCATCATCACTTGGAGCCAGTACAGCAGCTGGGAGATCTCCCCCGACAGCTCCTCGTCGCTCTCGTACTCTGCGGCGATCCAGACCTCGCCCGCCTCCTCGATCACCTTCTTGCCGATGTGATGCACACCAGCGTCCAGGGCGGCGACGGTGCCGCTGCCCTCGGGTCGGGAGGCGGCACGCTCGGACAGCTCGGCAAATAGCGAATCGAAGGTCTTCACAGTGCGTAATCTTTCCACACCGGCTTTGGGCGGCGTGCCGAGAGTTGCCGGGATCGCCCGCGGCGGCAAGATTATAGGCAAAATGGACGTTGTGTCACACCCACATGACGAGCCCGAACGCTTCACCCCCATCCCCGATCCGCGCCCTGCAGACGGGCCCTGGCCACAGCTGACATGGCCGGTGCCGCCGCGCACCCGGCTGGCCGGGCGGTCCGTCATCGCGACTGCGACCGACCCCGACGCCGACGCGCTCGCACTGTTCACGGCACTGGACCACCATTCGGTGTGGGCCGCGGTGGACGGCCGCCCGCGCGATCCCGAGCAGTTTGCGGATGACCTCCACGCGCTGGGTGCGCGGCCGGACTGGCAGGTGTGGACCGTGCGGCTGGCCGGCAGCGGCGAGGTGGTCGGCATGACGTCCTTCCTCGACGCCGCCCCCCAGGATGCCCGCCTGGAGATCGGCCGCACGCTCTACGCGCCGCAGCACTGGGCCACCGCGGTCAACCCCGAGACCAAGCTCCTGCTGCTCGGCTACGCTTTCGACACGCTGCGGGCGGGCCGCGTGCAGCTCAAGACTGACGCCCGCAATGCCCGCTCACAGCAGGCGATCGCGCGGCTGGGCGCACGCTACGAGGGCACGATGCGCCGCCACCACCGGCGGGCCGACGGCACCGTCCGGGACACCGTGTTGTTCTCGATCACCGTGGAAGACTGGCCCGAGGCCCGACGTGGCCTCATCAAGCGCCTGGGCCGCCTGCGCTGAGGCCCGCTAGAGCCAGAACGCCGCGGCTTCCTCGATCCGCTGCAGTTGCAAGCGCAGTCGATCGAGGAAGCCGCGGCGTTTTCGGTTCCGGCCCAGCGGCGGTTTAGGTGTTGAAGTACTTCGCCTCCGGGTGGTGCAGCACGAACGCGTCCGTGGACTGCTCCGGGTGCAGCTGGAACTCCTCGGACAGCTCGACGCCGATCCGGCCGGGCTCGAGCAGCTCGACGAGCTTGGCGCGGTCCTCCAGGTTGGGGCAGGCCCCGTAGCCGAAGGCGTAGCGGGCGCCGCGGTACGCCAGCTTGAAGTAGCCCTCGATGTCCTCGGGGTCCTCGGCGGCCAGGTTCGCGCCGCTGGTGAGGGTGAGCTCCTCGCGGATGCGGCGGTGCCAGTACTCGGCGAGCGCCTCCGTCAGCTGCACGCCGAGGCCATGGACCTCCATGTAGTCGCGGTACTCGTTGGCCGCGAACAGCCTGTTGGCGAAGTCCGCGATGGGCTGACCCATCGTGACCAGCTGGAACGGCATCACATCAACCCGGCCCTGAGCCCGAGCCTCCTCGCGGGAGAGCACGAAATCCGGGACCGATAAGAAGCGGCCGCGCTCCTGGCGAGGGAACTCGAACTCGTAGCGCACCGGCGCGTCGGGCTCCGGAGACTCGAGGATGAAGACCTTGTTCTTCTCTGAGACCGCCGGGAAGTAGCCATAGACCACGGCCGAGTGCGCCAGGATGCCCTCTGCGGTGAGCCGGTCCATCCAGTAGCGCAGCCGGGGCTTGCCCTCGGTCTCGACGAGGTCCTCGTAGCTGGGCCCCTCGCCCTTCTTGGCGCCGCGCAGGCCCCACTGGCCCAGGAACGTGGCGCGCTGGTCGAGCAGCCCGGCGAAGTCCTTTACCGCCAGGCCCTTGACGATGCGGGTGCCCCAGAACGGCGGGGTGGGCACCTCGTCGACGATGGCCACGTCGGAACGCTCAGGCACGACGACGGGAACCTCGTCCGCCTTGCGCTGGGCCGCGATCCGCTTGGAGCGCTCATGGCGCTCCTTGCGCTCGAGCACCTTCTGCGCCGCGGCGAGCGCCTCGGGGCTGTCGGGGGCCGGGCCCTCGCCGCGCTTGATGGCCATGATCTCGTCCATCAGGCGCAGGCCCTCGAACGCGTCACGGGCGTAGCTGACCTCGCCCTGGTAGACCTCGGCAAGATCGTTCTCGACATAGGTGCGGGTCAGTGCCGCGCCGCCGAGCATGACGGGGAAATCGGTGGCGACGCCGCGGGCGTTGAGCTCCTCCAGGTTCTCCTTCATCACCACGGTGGACTTCACGAGCAGGCCGGACATGCCGATCGCGTCCGCCTTCTGCGCCACAGCCGCGTCATAGATGGTCGCGATGGGCTGCTTGATGCCCAGGTTGACCACGTCGTAGCCGTTGTTGCTCAAGATGATGTCGACGAGGTTCTTGCCGATATCGTGCACGTCGCCCTTGACGGTGGCGATCACGAGCCGGCCCTTGCCATCGTCGTCGCTCGCCTCCATGTGGGGCTCGAGGTGCGCGACGGACGCCTTCATCGTCTCGGCGGACTGCAGCACGAAGGGCAGCTGCATCTGGCCGGAGCCGAACAGCTCGCCGACGGTCTTCATGCCGTCGAGCAGGGTGCCGTTGATGATCTCGAGGGGCTTCTTGACCTGCATCGCCTCATCGAGGTCTTCCTCGAGGCCGTTGCGCTCGCCGTCCACGATGCGGCGCTCGAGGCGCTCGAACAGCGGCAGCCCGGCGAGCTCCTGCGCGCGGGTCTCGCGGGCCGACGCGGCAGAGACGCCCTCGAAGAGCGCCATGAGCTTCTGCAGCGGGTCGTAGTCGTCGGAGCGGCGGTTATAGACGACGTCGAGGGCCACGTCGCGCTGCTCGTCGGGGATCCGCGCCATGGGCAGGATCTTCGACGCGTGCACGATGGCGGAGTCCAGACCGGCCTGAACGCACTCGTGCAGGAACACGGAGTTGAGCACCTGGCGGGCGGCCGGGTTGAGGCCGAATGAGATGTTCGACAGCCCCAGCGTGGTGTACACATCCGGATGCCGCTTCTTGATCTCGCGGATGGCCTCGATGGTCTCGATGCCGTCGCGCTGGACCTCGACCTGGCCGGTGGAGATCGGGAAGGTCAGGCAGTCAATGATGATGTCGGACTTCTCGAGGCCCCAGGTCTCGGTGATGTCCTTGATCAGCCGCTCCGCGATCTCGACCTTGTGCGCCGCGGTGCGGGCCTGGCCCTGCTCGTCGATGGTCAGCGCCACGACGGCCGCGCCGTGCTCCTTCACCAGCGCCATGATGCGCTGGTAGCGGGAAGTGGGGCCGTCGCCGTCCTCGAAGTTCACCGAGTTGACGACGCTGCGCCCACCCAGCAGCTCCAGGCCCGCGCGCAGGACGTCGGGCTCGGTGGAGTCGAGCATGATCGGCAGCGTCGAGGCTGTCGAGAGCTTGCCGGCGAGGACCGCCATGTCGGCGGCGCCGTCCCGGCCCACGTAATCGATGTTCAAGTCGAGGATATGCGCGCCGTCGCGGATCTGCTCCTTCGCGATGTCGAGGCACTTGTCGATGTCGCCGCCGAGCATCGCGTCGCGGAACGCCCTAGAGCCGTTGGAGTTGGTGCGCTCGCCGACCACCAAGAACGAGGCGTCTTGCTGAAACGGCACCGCGGAGTAGATCGAGGACACACCCGGCTCGCGCACCACGTTCCGCGTCCCCTGCTCGGTCTTGGAGACGGCCTCGACGACCTTGCGCAGGTGCTCAGGGGTGGTGCCGCAGCAGCCGCCGACCATGGACAGGCCGTACTGGCTCACGAAGCCGCTGAGGGCATCGGCGAGTTCGTCGGCGCTGAGCGGGTACTCCGCGCCGTTCTTGCCCAGCACCGGCAGGCCGGCGTTCGGCATGACCGAGACAGGCAGCTTCGAGTGCTTGGACAGGTAGCGCAGGTGCTCGCTCATCTCGGCGGGGCCGGTGGCGCAGTTCAGGCCGATCATGTCGATGCCGAGGGGCTCGAGGGCCGTGAGGGCCGCGCCGATCTCGGAGCCGATGAGCATGGTGCCCTGCATCTCGACGGTCACGTGGGTGATGATCGGGATCTGGCGCCCCGCGATATCCATCGCACGCTGGCTGCCGATGATCGCGGCCTTGGCCTGCAGCAGGTCCTGGCACGTTTCGATGAGGATGGCGTCGGCGCCGCCGTCGAGCATGCCGAGGGCGGACTCGACGTACGCGTCGCGCAGGACCGCGAAGGGCGCGTGGCCGAGGGTGGGGAGCTTGGTGCCGGGGCCCATTGAGCCGAGGACCATGCGCGCCATGCCGTCGCGCCCTGGGCCGGCCTCGTCGACGGCGGCGCGGGCGATGGCGGTGCCCCGCTGGGCGAGGTCGCGGATGCGGTCCTGGATGTCGTAGTCGGCGAGGTTGGAGAGGTTGCAGCCGAAGGTGTTGGTCTCGATGGCGTCGACGCCGACGTCGAGGAACGCGCCGTGGATGGCTTTGAGCACGTCGGGACGGGTCTCGTTCAGAATCTCATTACAACCCTCGAGTTGCAGGAAGTCATCTAATGTGAGGTCCTCGGCCTGCAGCATTGTCCCCATAGCGCCGTCGCCAATGATCACACGTTGGGTCAGGGCGCGGGAGAATACTGAATCAGCGAAGGCAGACATGAGGACCAGCGTAGAGGTTCCGGCAAATCGCATTCACCGTAGGCTGCTCCTGTGAGCAGTACAAGTGGTACACCCGAGTCCCCCGACAGTTCGCGACCCATGGTGGTGGCGGCCTTCGAGGGGTGGAATGACGCCAGCGACGCGGCGAGCGGAGTGGTCGAGCACCTGGCCCTGATCTGGGATGCGACGCCCCTGGCCGAGATCGAGTCCGAGGGCTATTACGACTACCAGATCAACCGGCCCACCATCCGGCAGGTGGACGGGGTGACGCGGCGCATCGAATGGCCCAGCACTCGGCTCTCGCGTTGCCGCCCGCCGGGCAGCGACCGGGACGTGATCTTGGTGCACGGCATCGAGCCGAACATGCGCTGGCGCAGCTTCTGCGCCGAGCTTCTCGATATCTTCACCCAGCTCGACGTGGACACCGTCGTGGTGCTCGGCGCGCTCCTCGCTGATACCCCGCACACCCGGCCCGTGCCGGTGACCGGCAGCGCCTATAGCGCTGCGGCCGCCAAGCGCTTCCGCATCGAGCAGACCGACTACGAGGGGCCGACGGGCATCACCGGCGTGCTCCAGGACGCGGCGGTGCGCGAGGGCATGCCGGCGATCAACCTGTGGGCGGGGGTGCCGCACTACTTCTCCCAGTCCCCCAACCCGAAGGTCATGGTGGCGCTGCTCCAGCGCGTCGAGGAGGTCCTCGACATCGAGGTGCCGCTTGGCGACCTGCCGCAGCAGGCGCAGGAGTGGGAGGCCACCGTCACGGCCATCACCGAGGATGACGGCGACATCGCCGAATATGTGCAGACCCTCGAGGAGCGCGGGGATGCCGAGGAGGACGCCGCAGAGTTGCTCGGCACCATCGACGGCGACGCGCTCGCCGCCGACTTCGAGCGGTACTTGCGCCGGCGCGACGAGGGTCAGGCGGGCAGCTAGAGCCGCACGCCCAGCAGCGCGTCGACGGCGTCCGAGATCAGCTGCGGCGCGGCGGCATCCGAGCCGCGGCCCGCGGCCGCCTCGGCCGCCCAGCCGTCGATCGCGGTGAGCGCCTTCTGGGTGGACAGGTCGTCGGAGAGGTGCTGGCGCACCCGCGCGAGCACCTCGGCGCCGTCAGGCCCCTGCGTCAGCGCAATGGCGTGCCGCCACGTGGCCAGCCGCGCCTGGGCGGTCGCGAGCAGCTCGTCGGTCCAGAACCGGTCTTGCCGGTAGTGCCCGTCCAGCAGCGCGAGGCGAATCGCCATCGGGTCGACCCCGTCGGCGGTCAGCTTGGACACAAGCACCAGGTTGCCGAGGCTCTTCGACATCTTCACGCCGTCGAGGCCGATCATGCCTGCATGCACGTAGTGGCGGGCGAAACGGCGGTCGCCCGTGACCGCCTCCGCGTGCGCCGCGGAGTACTCGTGGTGCGGGAAGATCAGGTCGGTGCCGCCGCCCTGCACGTCGAAGCCCGAGCCGATGCGGTTCAGGGCGATGGCCGAGCACTCGATGTGCCAGCCGGGTCGGCCGGCGCCGAACGGCGAGGGCCAGGACGGCTCGCCCTCGCGTTCGACCCGCCACAGCAGCGCGTCGAGAGGGTCGCGCTTGCCCACACGGTCCGGGTCTCCCCCGCGCTCGGCGAAGAACTGATCCATCGTGGCGCGGTCGTAGCCGGACTCGTAGCCGAACTGCTCGGTCGCGTCGTGCCGGAAGTACACGTCCGGGTAGTCGGCGTCGTCCACCACGTAGGCGGCGCCGGAGGCGAGGAGCTTCTCGACCATCGCGATGACCTCGTCGATGGACTCGATCGCGCCGATGTAGTCCCGCGGCGGCAGCACGCGCAGCGCGATCATGTCGGAGCGGAACAGCTCCACCTGGCTCTCGCCCAGATCCATCCAGTTGATGCCGTCGCGCGCGGCGCGCTCGAACAGCGGATCGTCCACGTCCGTCACGTTCTGCACGTAGTGGACCTCGTGCCCGGCGTCGAGCCAGAGGCGGTTGATCATGTCGAATGCGAGGTACGTCGCGGCGTGCCCCATGTGCGTGGCGTCGTACGGGGTGATCCCGCAGACGTACATGGTGGCGACCTTGCCCGGGCTAACCGGGCGCACGGCGCGGTCGGCGGTGTCGAACAGGCGCAGCGGGAGGCCAGTTCCAGGCAGGGAGGGGACGGCGACGTCGGACCAGGAGAGCATGACCGCCAGCCTAGGTGGTCGGGTTCAGAACGGCGGCCACGGGATCATGCGACCATGGCCCGGGTGCGGCATGACGGGGTGGTCCTGCAGGTCTTGGAGGCGCCCCAGCAGCGCCTCCACCTCGGCGATCGTCAACAACTCGTCCAATTCCTCGGCGAGCGGACCGGGCCGGCCCACCTTCTCGGCAAGTCCCGCGAGGTCGACCAGCAGACTCGGCTCGATGTCCCGGCCCGCCCAGCCCCAGAGGACCGTCCGCAGTTTGGGGTCCGCATGCAGGCAAATCCCGTGGTCGACGCCGTACAACCGGCCGTCCGTCCCGGGCAGGACATGGCCGCCCTTGCGGTCGGGGTTGTTGAGCACCAGGTCCAGCACCGCCATGCGGCGCAGGCGGGGATCGTCGGCGTGCGCGAGTAGGACATCGTTGCCCCGGCCGTCCTGCGCAGCGAAAATCGGCAGATAACCCGCCGGCACCGCGTCCACCGCGAAGACGTCCACCAACTCGGGCGTCTCGTCCGTCGTGTCGATCCAACGCTGCACAATGCCCGGCCCATACGGGCCATCCCGCAGCACTGTGGTGGGGACCATCCCCCATCCCAGCGCGTCGCACAGCAGGTAGGACGCCCGCTCACGGCCGGCGAGGGTGCCGTCGGGGAAGTCCCACAGGGGCTGCTCGCCCCGCACCGGCTTATAAACGCACCCGGCGCTCGGGCCACCCGCGTCGTCGCCGGGCGGGGTGGCATCGCACACGAAGGTCGCGTTGCTCGCCGTGGTGATCCGTCCCCGGATGGTCAGTTCGCCGGACAGCAGAAGATCCGCCTCGAGCTCAGTCATCCTCGTGCGGCTCCACCAGCAGCCGCAGGTCGACATCGCGGTGATATCCATTGGTGCGCACGCAGATATGGCCCAGAGCGTCGAGCGGCTCCCCACACAGGGGGCACGGCGCGCGACCGGACTCGACAATCAGGGCCGTGCGCGCCGAGAACTTCCGCGCCTGCTCGGGGCTGAGAAAGACGCGGACCGCGTCGGGGCCTTCGGTCGCGTCGTCCAGGACCACGGACTCGTCGAGGGGCGTCTCGGTCACGGCGAGCAATTCGACAACGACAACGCCGGTGTCGGCCTCCCAGCCCAGCCCCATCGTCCCGACGCGGAACTCCGAGTCGACGGGCATCTGCAGGGGATCCATGTCATCAACGGACACGTCCGCGGTGGGCACTTCCGTGCCGAACCGACGGCTGACCTCCGTGAGCAGGGTCCCAATGCGGTCGGCGAGGATGTTGACCTGCTGCTTTTCCAGCAGGACGGAGATGAGTCGTTTCCCCTCCCTGGCTTGCAGGTAGAAGGTGCGGTCGCCTGGCTCACCGACGGTTCCGGCGACGAAGCGGTCAGGGCTGCGGAAAATATGAATGGCGCGTGGCATGGCACCTCCAATCTATTGAAAAATACTGGCGTGGCAAACCTGCGCCGTGGTCGTGCGCGCGCGCCGTCACACCTCGCCTCCGGGGACGCCGGTCTTTGCCTCCTGCTGGGGGGCGCCATGCTTCGCGGCCAACCCCGACAGATCCGAGCCGGTGTCGTTCATGTGGAACACGAACGGCCGCTGCTCTGTGTATCGGATGACGCTCACCGCGGCGGGCACAGTCATGATGCGTTGGAAGCCGTCCAGGTGCGTGCCGAGGGCGTCGGCCAGCACCGACTTGATGATGTCGCCATGCGTGCACGCGATCCAAAGGCAGTCCTGGCCCGCCGCCGCCGAGAGCTCTCGATCATGCTCCCGGATCGCGGCGACGGCCCGCGACTGGACGCTCGCCAGCCCCTCCCCGCCCGGGAAGATCGCCGCGGACGGGTGCTGCTGGACCACCTTCCACATCGGCTCCTTCAGCAATTCCGCGATGGGGCGCCCCGTCCACTCGCCGTAGTCCACCTCGATGAGCCGCTCCTCCAACACCGGCTCGAGGTTCAAGGTCTTTGCCAGCGGGGCCACCGTCTGCTGACAGCGCTGTAGCGGGGAGGTCACGATGGCCGCGATGGGCAGCTCGCCGAGCCTGTCCACCAGCGCCAAAGCCTGCGCGATTCCCGTCTCATCCAATTCCACGCCGGGCGTCCGGCCGGCCAGGGTCGCTGCCGTGTTCGCGGTCGAGCGGCCGTGGCGGAGCAATATCACCGTCATGGCACAAAGCCTATGTCGGCCGGGGCCCGCACAGTGTCGTGTTCGCTAGCGGCGCGGCGCGGCGCAGCCCGTACCGGCGGCAGACTAGGGTTCCAGAACTGTGGAGCACATCCGATGAGAATCAGCACAGTGGGAAATAGCGGCCTACGGGTCTCCGGTCTGGGCCTGGGCACGTTGTCCTGGGGCCGGGGCACGCCCGGCGACGAGGCGGCCGCCCAACTGGTCGCCTTCGTGGAGGCGGGCGGCACCCTGGTGGACACGTCCCCCGCCTACTCCGACGGTGCCTCCGAGCAGGTGCTCGCCGAGCTTATGGGCGACGTGATGCCCCGAGAGGACCTCGTAATCAGCGGGTCCGCCGGCATCGCCCCCGCAGCGCCATTGGGCCGCCGGGTCGATTGCTCGCGGCGCGCGCTGCTGGCGCAGCTCGACAACACGTTGACCGCCCTCGGGACCGATTATTTGGACGTGTGGCAGGTGGCCACCTGGGACCGGCAGACGCCGGTGGCGGAGATCGCTGCGACACTCGACTACGCGGTGCGCTCCGGCAAGGTGCGGTACACCGGCGTGCGTGGGCACCTCGGCTGGCAGCTGGCCACGGTGGCGGCCGCGACTGGGGCGTCTGGGGCGTCTGAGTCGTCTTCGATGATCGCCACCCAGGCCGAGTACTCGCTGCTCGCACGAGAGGTGGAGGACGAGCTGATCCCGGCCGCCCAGCACCACGGCATCGGGCTGTTCGCCGCAGTGCCCCTGGCCGGCGGCGTCCTCACCGGCAAGTACCGGGACGGCATCCCCAGCGACTCGCGCGGCGCAGACGAGTTCCGGGGGGCGATGATCCAGGCCTACCTCGGCACGGATTCGCTGCGGGTGATCGAGGCGGTGGTCACGGCTGCGGACGGGCTGGGCACCTCCCCACTTGCGGTCGCACTGGCCTGGGTGCGGGACCGGCCGGGGGTCGCCTCCGCGATCGTCGGCACCAGAGACCTTGCCCAATTGACCGGTGCGCTGGCGGCAGCGGAGATCACCCTGCCGCCCGCCATCACAGCGGCCTTGGACGACGTCAGCAGCACCTAGGGCGGCGGGCGCCCCCGAACGTGCAGAAGGTCCACTGAAACCGCGATGCGATTCAGTGGACCTTCTGCACGTTATCGAGGCTGTTGGCCCCTCGACAGTGCCCGGATTAGGACTTCTTGCGAAGCGCGACCGCGCCGCCGCCCGCGATGGCGGCCACGACGATGACGCCGCCAACGATCCACCAGACGGTGTTCGAGCTGGCCTCGTCGCTGGCCTCGTCGCTGGCCTCGGCGGTGGTGGCAGGCGCGGCGGCCGCGGCGGGGGCCGCGCCGAACGTCACCGGCGTGCCGGCCGTGTAGCCGAAGCCGTTGCGGTGATCGCCGAAGAGCGTCACGGCGCAGGGCGTCTCATCGCAGTCGATGGCGACCTTGTTCATGGTCTCCCCGGTCTGGGTCACATTCAGATCTGTGGTGAACGTGCCGTCCGGGTTGATCGGGGCATTCGCGCTCGGGTTATTGGACACCCAGATCGAGGCGCCCACGATGCCGGGGCCACCTGCACAGTCAGGTCCGGTGGGGCCCTCGGTGCCAATGACACACGTGGACAAGTAGTAGCCCACCTCCGGGTCCAGTCCGGTGCCCGTGACGGTGACCGCCTGGCCGTTGTCCAGGCCCGAGTCCTGCGACACGATCAGCTCGACACTGTCGCCGGGTGCAGCAGACGCGCCGGTGCCCAGCGCCAGTGCGGAACCGAACGCGAGTGCGCCAATCGCCAGAGTGGACGCCGCACGGCGGACGAGAAGGCCGGACCTGTTCATTGTTACTCCTAAGTTCGGTAAGTATTGAGGCTAGGCTAACCTAGTGCACCAGTGGTCACACTGCCAGATCAAGCGCTGAAGCTCGAACGTCCAGAGGCCTGGATGTAACTCATCGAACAGGAATTTGACATGCAGACGAAGGCACCCGAGGGCTTCGCCGCCCAGGTCAAGATTGCGACCGATCCCGCCCACCGTGACGCCGAGGGCTCACAGTTTATGTCTCAGCTGCTGGCAGGCGAACTGCCAGCCGAGGCGTATGTGGCGCTGCTCGCGCAGAACTGGTTCATCTACCGCGATCTCGAGGCCGGCGGCCGAGCGCTAGCCGGCGACGCCGTCGCGGAGCCCTTCCTGCATGACAGCCTGCTGCGCGAGTCCGCACTCGAACAGGATCTCGCCTTCCACCTCGGAGAGGACTGGCAGGACAAGGTGTCAGCGCTGCCCGCCACTGAGCGCTACGCCGCTCGCCTGCGAGAGGTCTCCCCCAGTTGGCCCGCCGGCTTCGTGGCGCACCACTACCTGCGCTACCTGGGCGACCTGTCCGGCGGCCAGATCATCCGCCGCATCATGGAGCGCACCTACGGCTACGAGACCGACGGCGTCCGCTTCTACATCTTCGACGAGATCGCCAAGCCCAAGCCGTTCAAGGACGACTACCGCGCGGCCATGGACGCCCTCGACCTGAGCGAGGAGGACAAGCTCCGGTTCATCGACGAGGTCAGTGCCGCATTCCAGTTCAACAAAGACCTTTTCGTCGAGCTGGACGGCGTGGTTGCGCAGATGCAGGCCGCGGAATGAGCGCGGGGACCCGACTTGGCAGGCTGGGCAAGGCGATGGCTGCAGGGACGTTGACGCTCGCTCTGGGCGCTGGGATCGCATCATGCGGCTCGGCGGCACAGGGGTCTGCAGGCGCCACCGGTCCGGCCACCGCAGTGCTTGCGGATCTGAATCCCACGCCTATCGGCGGCACCCCGACGCCCACTTTGCCGGTCACCGTCGACTCACGCGACGGGGTCCCCGTAACCATCACCGATGTCAGCCGGATCGTGGCGGTGGACCAGAACGGCACCATCGGGGAGACCATCTTCGCGCTCGGCCTCGGCGGCAACGTCGTCGGCCGGGACATCGCGACGAGCTTCCCAGCCGCCGCCGACATCCCCAACGTCACTCCCGGCGGGCATTCGCTGAACGCCGAGGCGATCCTGGCCCTCTCCCCCACGGTCGTGCTGACCGACGCGAGCATCGGCCCGAGGGCGGTGCAGATACAGCTACGCGATGCCGGCATCCCCGTGGTCTTCCTCGACCCGGAGCGCAAGCTCGCGACCGTGGGCGAGCAAATCGAGGCAGTCGCCGCCGCTCTCGGCGTCTCCGAGGCGGGGCGCGCGCTAGCCGAGCGCACCCAAACCGAGATCGATGAGGCGATCGCGGCGGTGCCCAGGCAGGACACCCCGCCGAAAATCGCCTTCCTCTATCAGCGGGGCTCGACAGTCTCGCTGCTCGGCGGTCCCGGCGGCGGCTCCGATGAGCTGATCACTGCCATCGGGGGGATCGACGCCGGCACCGCGTCCGGTCTGACCAAGCCATACACCCAGGTCACCAGCGAGGCGCTGATCGTCGCGGCCCCGGACGCGATCTTGATGATGACCGGTGGGCTCGAGTCGGTCGACGGCGTCGACGGACTGGTGACCCTTCCCGGTATCGCGCAGACCCCCGCGGGGCAGAATCGCCGCGTCATCGACATGGACGACAGCGTGCTCCTCAGCTTCGGCCCCTCGACAGGCACCGTGATCCGGTCGCTGACCGCCGCCTACTACGGGAGCCCGACAGGATGACCCAGATCAAGCCCATGCAGGCCAAGCCTGGGCGGACTCCTCACGCCCGCCGTGGGCAGGGGGCCAGCCAACGTCGGCTCTCTGGCCGGTGGGTGCTTGGCGGCTCGCTGGTCCTGCTGCTGATCCTCGCGGTCATCGCTGCGGGCCTCGGCCAGGTGCCGATCTCCCCGATGGAGATCTTGGGCTCGATCAGCCACCGCATCGGTCTGGGCCTTGGCCCGCTACCCGCACACGAGCAGGGCGACGCCGCCCTATGGCAGGTGCGTTTCCCCCGTGTCGTGATGGCTCTGCTAGTGGGTGCCAGCCTCGGCTGCGCGGGCGCCGTGCTCCAGGGCGTGTTCGCCAATCCCCTGGCAGAGGCCGGCGTTATCGGTGTGTCCGGTGGCGCGGCCGTCGGCGCCGCATCGGTGATCCTGCTGGGTGGCGTGTTCGCCTCCAATTGGCTCGTCGCGGGTGCCGCATTCCTGGGCGGCCTCGGCACCACGATCCTGGTGTACGCGCTGGCAAGATCGGACGGCCGCACGGAGGTGGTCACTGTGATCCTCACCGGCGTCGCCGTCAATGCCCTGGCCGGTGGCATCCTCGCCTACCTCATCTTTGCCGCGACCCCCGCGGCTCGCGAGCAGATCGTGTTCTGGCAGCTCGGCTCGCTGGGCGGATCCACGTGGTCGGCGGTCACCGTCGTCGCCCCGCTCGCGGTGATAGGCGTGGTGGGCGCACAGATGTTGGCGCCCAAACTCGACCTGCTGGCTTTGGGCGAGGGACCGGCCCGCCACCTGGGCGTCGACGTCGAGAGTGTCCGCCGCCGCGCCGTTGTCCTCGTCGGCATACTCGTCGCCGCGGGGGTCGCCTTCACCGGGATCATCGCGTTCGTCGGGCTGATCGTCCCCCACGCCTTCCGCATGCTCGTCGGGCCCGGGCATCGGCTTCTCATCCCGGCCAGCACCATCGGCGGCGCTGTCGTCCTGCTGGCGGCTGACATCGGCGCCCGCACCCTCGTCGCGAACGCGGACCTGCCCCTCGGAATGCTCACCTCCATCGTCGGCGGCCCCTTCTTCTTCTGGCTGCTCTACCGCACCCGCCGCACACAGGGAGGGTGGGCATGATTCGCAAGTTTCGGTTCTCCGCCACGCACACCGAGCCGGCTGCGCCGAGCGCCGGCGACGTCACGCTGCGGGCCCGAGAATTGACGGTCCTGCGGGACAAACGCCCCATCCTCGACGGAGTAGAGCTCGAGGTGGTGGCCGGTGAGGTGCTGGCCCTCGTCGGGCCGAACGGCGCCGGGAAATCCACCCTGCTCGCGGCGCTGGCTGGCGACCTCCCCGCACACACTGGCCGCGTCGAACTCGACGGACTACCGCTCGCCGATTGGTCCACCTCCGAGATGTCCCGCCGACGTGCGGTGCTCCCTCAGCAGCACAGGCTGGGCTTCGGCTTCACGGTCCACGAGGTGGTTCAGATGGGCCGTGCGCCCTGGGCACGGACTGACCGCGGCCGCGACGATGAGCGGGCGGTCGCCGAGGCCATGAAGATCTGCGATATCGAGGGCTTCACGCAGCGCTCCTTCGCCACTCTCTCCGGAGGGGAGCAGGCGCGCGTCGCACTGGCCCGGGTCCTGGCTCAGGACACTCCGACGATAATGCTGGATGAGCCCACAGCGGCCCTGGATCTGCATCATCAGGAGACAGTCATGCAGATCGCCGCCGAACGTGCTGCCTCGGGCGTCGGTGTGGTGGTGGTGCTTCATGACCTGGGCCTTGCCGCCGCCTACGCCGACAAGATCGCCGTGCTAAGCGGCGGCCGGATCGCCACCTATGGCCGCCCGGACGAGGTCCTCACCGCTGAGCTCCTCACAGACGTTTACCGGCATCCGGTTGAGGTGCTCCAGCACCCGGAGACCGGCCGGCAGCTGATCTTGCCCCTTAGGCCCGGGTCCATCTTCTAGTACGTGCTTGCGCCCCCGTCAGCTGGACTTAGGTGCTGGCGGGGGTTCCGCATCGGTGGGTTAAGCGCCTTCCGCGAAGAACGTTTCCGGAGTGGGTGGGTCATCGGTGAAGTTCCCATTGCTATCGCGCCATCGGCGGAGCGGATCAATCTTGGTCGGTGGCCGAAACACCGGATATCGGGTGGCCCCCAGAGCCACCTCCCAGCCTTGGTGGTGGACCGCGACATGATGCGCGGTGCACAGCAAACACAATCCATCGATCTGCGTCTCATGCCGGGTTTCCCACGGAATCATATGATGGGCTTGGGTCCAATCCGCCGGCCGATCACAATTCGGGAACGCGCACCCTTTATCCCGGCCCTCTAACGCGATGCGATGCTTCTTGGACGCGAACCTCTTCGCCGTGTCCACGGTCAGCGGGGCCCCGTGCATGTCCGCGCCGATCATCGTCAACTCGCAATCACACGCCAAGCGCTGCGCCGCGGCCATGGAGATCGAGTTCAGATGAGACATCCACCCCCGCCCGGTCCGCTCGAAAACGTCCTTGATGCGGCCGTCCTTGATCATCTCGATGGCCTCGGCATGGGTGGGGATATCCCCGAACAACATCTCGATGGGGATGTAGATGCTGATCCGCGGTTGCACTGCCGCCCCGCGCTGCGCTGCAGCCGCGTCAGGACTGGGAACGTCGGCAGGGCTGGATGAGCCAGGAGCCTCAGCATCAGCATCAGGGGCCGAACCATCAGTGGAGTCAGGAGTCGCAGTGGCCGCAGCGGCGGCGGGAGTGTGCCGGCGCACCAACTCCGACAACGCATCCGCCCGAACCCGGCTGGGACTACGCCGATCCGGGCTCCCATCGAATTCGGGCCGCGAATCCATAAACGGCTGGAGCGCCGCCCGCAGATTCATGCCCGTCTCGGTGTCGACATCCCCGCGGATCCGCACCCGGCCAGTGCCGTAGTCCGCGATATCGACGGTGTTGCGATCAATTGAATATTCGCTTCACTGGGGTCCATCGGTCGCGTGCGCGGGGGCCGGCGCGTTGATTGGGTAATAGCGGGCGCGGGGGCCTGTAGTGGCCTGCTCGGGGGCCACCGGGCTGGGGCTCCCTCCACCGTGTGCCTATGGCAGAAAAGATAGCTATCAATGGCACGGAAGATCATGGCGAAGCTGGTGTTGCGGTTACACGCAGGGGGCTTGTCCGGGCGGGCGATCTCGGCATCACAGGGGATGTTCCGAAAGGGCATCACGGCGGCGCTGGAGGCCGCCGATGCGGCGGCGCAGTAGCGGACGATGTCGTCAGCCGGGGTAAGCGGTGAATAAGTCCGCTGCATTGCTGGTGATCGCTGAGAGGTTGCGCGACTACCCCGACGAGGCGATGCGGAGCATGCTGCAGGGACTGCTCGAGCGCCGGTATGGCACCGGCTCGACGGTGTTCTGCACCCAGTACGCGAAAAAGGATTGGCATCAGCGGCTCGGCTCCGGGGTGCATGTTGACGCGATCATGGATCGCATCGTGCACAACACCGTCTGGTTCGATACCTGCAGCTGCAACATGCGTGAACATGCCAGCATGTGCCAGTGAGAAGCTAGCCGGTGGGGTCGGTGGCCCCCGAAGCCATAGTCACCGGCTCCCACCGGCAATATCGCTGGCCCCCGAAGGCAATATTGGGTGGCCTCCAAGCCTACAAATACTCACAATATCATCGCCGGGGCTGATCTCGCCGGAGAGGGCGTCGCGGGTGTATTCGCCGTGGGCGCGCAGCACCCGCATATCCCGTGATCCGGCGGCCACGAGCAGACCGTCGATCACCTCACCGCGCAACCGATCCCGACCCGCCGCATCCCTGGGCTGGCCGGTGGCGGGGTCGGTATTCATGTACTTCGGCGGGTAGGCGAGGAAGTCGACAATATATTTCGCCTCCCGCTCCCCAAGATCCCCGCCGGCGAAGGCGTGCAGGACGGCAGGGTCCGCGCACATCCGCACGGCCATGATCACCAGCGCCCGGGTATCGCGCAGCAGCAGTGCGGAGTGCGCGTGCAGCCAGTCGGCGGTGATGTCGACGGCGCGTCGGGTGCCCTCGCGGGTGACCATCTCATCAATTTCCCGCCACTGCGCGACCGTCACGGCGCGTTGGAGGCGCATCAACTCTTCGGTGATCTCGCAGACCTGCCGATTATGGTGGGCGGTCAGATCGGGGGTGGGCGGGTGCGCGAGCAGGTCCACAACCTGTTCGTCGATGACCATCCCGGGTAGTTCCATACTCTGATTTTAATCGCACACAACTACGCAAGATGGTGTTTTCGTTATCCTCAACCAGCACTTATGTCACTTCTGCACCACTGGTCAACACCAGCCACAAAGGCCCGGACACCGGCTGACGAGTGAGATCAGTCAGCCGGTGTCCGGGCCGGAACTACGCGCTGGGCGCGCCGATGAACTGCGCGTTGTGGAGCTCGGCATAGACGCCGCCCGCCGCGAGCAACTGCTCGTGCGAGCCCTGCTCCACGATGGCGCCGGACTCCATGACCAGGATGACGTCGGCATCGCGGATCGTGGACAGCCGGTGGGCGATGATGAAGCTGGTCCGGTTGGTGCGCAGGGCACGCATCGCATCCTGCAGCAGCAGTTCGGTGCGGGTGTCCACGGAGCTGGTCGCCTCATCGAGGATGAGAATCGACGGCTGCGCCAGGAAGGCCCGGGCAATGGTGATCAACTGCATCTGGCCGGCGCTCACGCTGCCGCCGTCCGCGCCGAGAACGGTCTGATAGCCGTCGGGCAGGTGCTGGACGAAGCTGTCCACAAAGGTGGCGCTGGCCGCAGTCCGGATCTGCTCGTCAGTGGCCCCAGGCAGGCCGTAGGCGATGTTGTCCCAGATGGTGCCCTCGAACAGCCAGGTGTCCTGGAGGACCATGCCGATCCGGCTGCGGAGGAGGTGGCGGGGCACATCGGCGATATTCACCCCATCGATGGTGATGGCTCCGGAATTCACCTCGTAGAAGCGCAGGATGAGGTTGACCAGGGTGGTCTTGCCAGCGCCTGTCGGGCCCACGATCGCGACCGTCTGCCCTGGACTCACCTGCAGGCTCAGGCCTTCGATGAGGGGGACGTCCTCGTCGTAGCGGAAGACGACGTCGTTGAAGTCCACCTGACCGAGGATTCCGTCGACGTGCATTTTGTACGCCGGGGAGTGCCGGCCGCCGATCTCCTCATCGGGGGTGAACTCCTCGGTGTCGAGCAACTCGTACACCCGCTCGGCCGACGCGATGCCGGACTGCATGCGGTTTGCCATCGCGGCGATCTGTGTGAGCGGCTGGCTGAACTGGCGCGAGTACTGGATGAACGCCTGCAGATCACCCAGGGTGAGGGTGCCGCTGGTGATGCGGATGCCACCGACCACGGCCAGCAGAACGTAGTTGAGGTTGCCGACCATACCCATGATCGGTGTGATCATGCCGGAGAGGAATTGCGAGCCGAAGCTGCTCTTGACCAACTCGTCGTTGACCTTGCCGAAGTGCTCCTCGACCTGACGCTGGTGGCCATACACGCGCACAAGATCGTGGCCGCTGAAGGTCTCCTCGATGTGTGCGTTGAGCAGGCCGGTCTGTACCCACTGCTGCTTGAACAGCGGCTGTGCCTTCTTGGCGATCCGCGACACCGCGAACAACGAGACTGGAATCAGGGCGATGGAGATCAGCGTCAGCAGGGGCGAGAGGTACAGCATGAGCACGAGCACACCGATCAGCGTCAAGAAGGACGTGACGAGCTGATTGATGGTTTGTCCCAGGACCGTCTGCATGTTGTCGACATCGTTGGTCACTCGGCTGAGCACCTCGCCGCGGGGCGTTTTATCGAAGTACCGCAGGGGCAGGCGATGGAATTTCGCCTCCACCTGCTTGCGCAGGCGATACACGGTGTTCTGCACGACGATGTTGAGCAGGTATGCCTGCAGCCAGCTCAGCGCGCTGGCGACCACGAAGATCGCCAGGATCAGGAAGATGACGCGAGAGAGCTCGGGGAAGTCGATGCCGGTGCCGGGCACCACGTTCATGCTCGCAACCATGTCGGCGAAGGTGTTCTGCCCCTCGCCGCGCAAAGCCTCCACGGCCTGCGCGTTGGTTATGCCCTCAGGTAGTTGCCGGCCGATAAATCCGCTGAACAGGAGGTCGGTCGCGTGGCCCATGACCAGAGGGGCCACCAGGCCCATTCCGACGGCGATCACGGAAATCGTGAGCACCACTGCGAACCTGCGCGCCTCGTGGCCCATCTCCAGCACGAGCCTGCGCATCGACTTCAGGAACTGCTGGGGCTTCTCACCCGGGGGCAAGGTGGGAGTGGTCATCGGCTTCCCTCCTCAGTGAGCTGGGACTGCACAATCTCCCAGTAAGTCCGACACGTGGTCACGAGCTCCGCATGCGTGCCGATCCCGACCACTCGACCGTCCTCTAGGACGACGATCTGGTCAGCCAACGCGATGCGGCTGACGCGCTGGCTGACAGTTAGCACTGTGGCACCCGGCCGGTGCTCCATCAGCGCCCGGTGCAGGGCCGCCTCGGTGCCAAGATCCAGGGCTGAGAAGCAATCGTCGAAGAGGTAGACCTGGGGCGTGCGGATGACGGCGCGTGCGATAGTCAGGCGTTGGCGTTGGCCGCCGGAGAAGTTGGCCCCGCCCTGCGCGACAGGCGCCATCAGCCCGCCCTGGAGCTTCGCGACGAACTCCTCCGCCTGGCTGATCCGCAGCGCCTCCCACATCTCCTCCTCGGAGGCGTCGGGCTTGCCGAACTGCAGATTGCTGGCGATCGTCCCAGTGAACAGGTATGCCTTCTGCGGCACGAGGCCGATCCCCTGGCACATCTGGTCCAGGTCCTGGTCCCGCACGTCGACGCCGTCGATCACCACCGCGCCAGCATTCACGTCGACCAATCGTGGCACCAGGGACAGCAGGGTCGATTTCCCACTGCCGGTGCTGCCGACGATCGCGGTGCTCGTGCCCGGCTGGCAGTCCAGCGTGATGCCGGACAGGACGGGGGCCTCCGCGCCGGGGTAGCCGAACTCGACGTCGTGCAGCTGGATCCGGCCGGCAGCTGTCCCTGGCCGCAGCGGATTGTCCGGCGGTCGCACAGTCGGCTCCGAGTTCAGGACCTCGCTGATCCGCTCGGCGCTCACCGCGGCGCGGGGCACCAGCACTGCCATCACGACGACCATCATCACGGACGAGAGGATCTGCATCACGTACGCGAGGAAGGCGGTCATCTGGCCCACCTGCATTTGGCCGGTGTCGATCAATTGTGCGGAGAACCACAGCACGGACACGCTGGTCAGGTTCGAGATCAGCATGATGGCCGGCATCATCAGGGCGTTGAGCCGGCCGGCACGCAGCGCTACATCCGTCAGGCCGCGGTTCGCGACGTCGAACTTCTCGATCTCAAGGCTCTCGCGGACGAAGGCGCGCACGACGCGCATCCCAGTCAACTGCTCGCGCATCACGCGGTTGACGCCGTCGATGCGGGTTTGCATCTGGCGGTAGAGCGGGATCATCAGCGACATGACGACGGAGACGACGATTAGGAGCAGCGGCACGGTCACCACCAGCACCAGGGACAGCTTCGCGTTCTCGCGGAGCGCCATGATCACGCCGCCGACGGCCATGATGGGCGCGGTGACCAGGATGGTCGCGGCGATCATCACGAGCATCTGCACTTGCTGTACATCGTTGGTGGTGCGGGTGATCAGCGACGGGGTGCCGAACTGCGCGAACTCCCGATCAGAGAAAGCATTGATCCGGTGGTAGATGGCGGTGCGGATATCTCGGCCGAGACCGGTGGCAGCCTTGGCTCCGGCGTACACAATCGCAACCGCGCACAGGGCCTGCGCCAGCGTGACGAGCAGCATGATGCCACCGGCCCGCATGATGAATCCGGTGTCGCCGACGGCGACGCCGTCGTCGATGATCCGGGCATTGAGCGTCGGCAGGAACAGCGCCAGGCCGGAGCTGATCATGGTCAAGACCATCACCGCGATGATGGCGATGGTGTGCGGGCGCAGATACACCCGCAGGAGGCTTAGCAGGCTCGCGCGCTCTTGCTGGCCCTTCGGGATGGCGGCAGGCTGCGGCGCCCGGTATTCAGATTCCATCGATGACTGAGCCAAGTCTGGTGAGGAACGCGTGGATAGTGGTGGCCTGATCGGGGCGTCGCTCGGTCTTGACGGCCTCGTCCGCGGCGTCGCGCACCAGAGCGCTGACACTGCGCTCGTCGCTGAGGTCCACATCCTTCACTGACAACTCCGCGACGGACACGACGTCCTCCGGCCCGGGGACCTCATTGAGCAGTCCGGCCCGGTAGACCTCTAGCCGCATACCCGCACGCTTGACCTGGAACGCGAAGGTTCGGCCGTCCTCGGTGCGACCAAAGCCATGCGCCTGGGCGCCGCAGGTCAGATCCTCGATGGCGAACCCGGGCGCGGTGGGCTCGGTTCCATCCTTCGAGGTCTCGTCTTCGTCCAAGCTCATTGCTCTCCAAGCGTTGTCGGCTGTGGGGCGTCGGCGGCGCGCCACGAACTCGTCCGTATCCTCATCGAGACAGGCGTACAGCAGTGTGCCAATCACCTTCCGGAGGAAATCCTAGGGGATAGCCCCCGGAGTGGTGGGCGGTCCACCCGTTGGGGCAGTGGCATTTTCGGCAGGTGCCCGCGGCGGACTGCGATGGCAATATTCAAGGAGAGCAGGCGGTGACGGACATTATGTCCAAGATCTCAACAAGGGCGCGGACGGGCAAGCGTCGTTCCCACCGCGTTGGCCGAGGGGCCGGCATGGCGGTCTCAGCCGTCGCGGTTGCACTGGTGCTGGCAAGCTGCGGCAGCGCCGCCGAGGGTCCGGCGAGCGTGCCGACGCGCGATCCCGCAACGCCGGTCGCCTCCCCTCCCACGGCGTCGCCCATCGGATCGGTGACGATGCTGGACTCGCCCACCACCGTTGTGGGCGTAGCGGCCGAGGCCCAGACGCTGCTGGTCCAGGCCACGGGCCCAGACAAGCTCATTGCCTGGAATCTGGGTGGCCCGGACTCCACAGTCAACCTGGGCTCGGTCGCGCAGGAGTTCGACCTGCCCGAGGGCGCCGGCACCGCCGTGTTGACCGCGGATGGGGAAGCTCTCATCCCCAGCCCCAGCGGCCTGACGGTCGTCTCGCTCGCCGACGGCGGCACCCGCACCGCAGAGGTCACCGGCACCGCACTTTCCGCGGCCAAGACCACGGACGGCCGCTACGCGGTGGGCACCGATAATGGCTCGGTCGTGATCCTGGGCAGCGATCTGACGCCGGAGCGCACGGTCACCGGGTTCGTCAGCGTGGACGGGCTCGCCGCGGCCAACGGCGTTCTGGTGGCTCTCGACACCCACCAGACCTCGGCGACCGAGATAAACGTCGACGACGGCTCGCTCAGCGGCGCGCTGCGCGTGGGCATCGGCGCCACCGGCATCATCGCCGATCACTACGGCCGGATAATCGCCGCGGACACCGACGGTGGACAAATCGTCGTGTTCAGCGTCGACCCGCTGCTGAACCGCCAGATGGGACCGGCGGGCGAGTCTCCGTTCGGCCTCGCCGACGACGCCACCCGCAACCTCGTGTGGGTCACGCTGACCGGCACCAACGAGGTCGCCGCGTTCGACCTGTCCAGTGGCGCCCCCGACGAGAAGTTCCGTCTCCCCACCATCCAAGACCCCCAGTCGGTGGCTGTCGACGAGCAGAGCGGCGACCTGTACATCGGCTCCAGCACCACCGGCGCAGTGCAGCGCATCCCCTCCGCGGAGATCCGCTGATGGCCGCCGGCAGGGTCTACGGCTGGGTTCTCAAGGTGCTGTTCCGCATCCCCCCGGAGCGCATCCACCACCTCACCTTCAGTGTCATGTTGCTGGTCACCCGCGTGCCGGGCGTGCGCTGGTGCGTGCGCAAGCTGCTCACCACCCAGGACCCGATCCTGCGCAGCACCGTCTTTGGCATTGACTTCCCCGCACCGCTCGGCCTGGCCGCAGGCTTCGACAAGGACGCGTCGGGTGTGAACGCATGGGGCGAGGTCGGCTTCGGCTTCGCGGAGGTCGGCACCGTCACCGGGCAGCCGCAGCCAGGCAATCCGTACCCGCGACTGTTCCGTCTGCCCGCCGACCGTGCCCTGATCAACCGGATGGGCTTCAACAACTTCGGCTCCGACGTGGCGGCCGGCAAGCTCGCCCGGCGTCGCAGCACAGTGCCCGTGGGCATCAATATCGGCAAGACGAAGGTCGTGCCGGTCGAGGCCGCGGTCGACGACTACCTCTACAGCGCCACCCGCCTCGCGCCGCTAGCCGATTTCCTCGTCGTCAACGTCAGCTCGCCCAACACACCCGGCCTGCGCGACCTGCAGGCCGTGGACTCGCTCCGCCCCCTGCTCTCCGCGGTGGTCGCGGCGGTCGAGATCCCAGTGCTGGTCAAGATTGCGCCGGACCTCGCCGACACCGACATCGACGCTGTCGCGGACCTCGCCGTGGAACTGGGACTCGCCGGGATCGTGTCGACCAATACCACCATCTCGCGGGCGGGCCTGGCCACCCCAGCGGCCGAGGTCGAGGCCATCGGCGCGGGCGGGCTCTCCGGCGCGCCCGTGGCCGCGCGCTCCCTCGAGGTCCTCGAACGGCTCTACGCCCGCGTCGGCGACTCGATAGCGCTGATCTCCGTGGGCGGGGTGGAGACGCCAGATCAGGCCTATGAGCGGATCTGCGCTGGCGCCTCCCTAGTCCAGGGCTACACCGGACTGATCTACGGCGGTCCGTTCTGGATGCGCAATATCCACCGGGGCATCGCGGCGCGGCTGCGTGCGGACGGTTTCGGGTCGATCGCAGACGCCGTCGGCTCCAACAACAGGGGGTAACACAGATGACAGAGAACGCCACGGACGAGCAGCGGATCGATGCCGCTCGCGCCTACCTCGACGCATTGGTCAGCCACGACGGCACCGCGGTGCCACTGGCCGAGAAGGCCGTGCGTATCGAGGCCGGTCTCAAGACTGGCTTCTCCGGCAACCACATCCGGCGCAGTCTGACCCGCGGCCCGCAGTTCAGGGTTATCGGCGGCATCCGCGAACTCGAGTGTGTGGCCAAGCCTGGCGTGATCGAGACGCACTACCTGCTGGATACGAACGTGTTCGGGCTCAACCTGGTGGTCGCTGAGATCTCGGAGCTGTTCTTCATCCCCGAGGACGGGTTGATCCACCGCATCGAGGCGAAGATCAAGCCGCGGCTCGGGCCATCGCTGCGGCGCTGACCCCTAGACGCCACCTCGCCCCCGTTCCTTGACCTCGCTGACGTTGCAGAGCCTGTTGCCGAATCGAAGTTTTACCAGGTCAACACCCCTAAAAATGGGTGTTGACCTGGTAAAATAGGCGAATGGCAGTGAACTATCGACCCATAAACCGCGACCAAGGCACCCTGATGCCCGTCGACATGCGCGAGTGGCTCCCCACAGACCATCTCGTCTGGTGGATCCTGGCGGCGGTCGAGCAGATGGACACCTCCGCGTTCACCCACCGGCCTGCCCGCCGTAAAACGCAGCACTCACGTGCCGGGCAACCCGGCTATGACCCCGACATGCTCCTTGGCCTGCTCATCTACGCCTATGCGGTGGGACAACGATCCTCCCGGGGCATCGAGCGAGACTGCCATATCGACGTCGCCTACCGGGTTCTGTGCGCCCAAGACGTCCCTGACCACACGGTGATCGCCCGGTTCCGCAGCGAACACAAAGCCGCGCTCGTCGACTTCTTCTCCCAGGTGCTGCTGCTCTGCGCGAGGGCCGGAATGGTGAAAGTCGGGGCCGTCGCGTTGGACGGGACGAAGATCGCCGCCAACGCCTCCCACTCCCGATCGCTGAAAGAGGGCACGCTGCGAAAAATGGCGACTGCACTCGCGGCCGAGCAGCCTCCGCGGCCGCAGGGCGTTGAGCCTGGCGGGCAGAGAGTCTTCACCGCCGCCGATGCTCGAGCGATCGCGGACGAGGCAATCTGCGAATCAGTAGCCGCCGACCAACGCGAGGACCATGAGCCAGCGGCCCATGATAATCGCCGCGGACCCCTAGACCCGGGCGGTAGTGCAGGTCACAGTGCTCTTGCCGCCCAGGTTCGCGAGGCATTAGCGCAGATCGACGACGAGCTCGAGCAGTCCCCATCCCAGGACATGCAGTACTCCCTCAACCGGCTCGCCGCCGCTCAGGCCCGGTATGACCGGGAGTTGGCCGCGGCGAAGGCGATGCACGAACGGTGGGCAGCCAAGACCGCCGCCGGCAACGTGGTGGGGCGTGGTGCTCTCAAGCCACTCGGCCAGACCCTGGCAGTGCGCAACGCGTGGGACCGGGTGCTCGCTGCGCGGGAGGCGATGGCGGTGAAAAAGGCCAAGCAGAACCCGGCGCGACGCAATCTCACGGATATGGACTCGCGGGTGATGCGGATGGGTAGCGGGTGGGGCCAGTGCTACAACAACCAGCTCGTCGCGAGCACCGACCACATCATCCTCGCGGCTGCCGCGTCCAACGCGACAAGTGATGTTCGCCAGTATCAGCACATGATCGCCAAGACGGTCGCCGCGCTGGACGCTCTCGCCGCGGCAGGTGCTGATCGCGGCCGGATTGGGGTGGTTCTCGCCGATGCTGGCTATTCGTCCACGGACAATCTTGCTGCGGATGGGCCGGATCGGCTGATTCCATCAGCTGCTGGGCAGAACGTGCAACGGAAGACAAAATCTGTTGTGCGGCAACAGTTTCCAGATGAGGATGCGGATCTGTTGACGGTGATGGACTACTGTCTGTCGACTCCGGGTGGGACGCAGTCGTATCGTCGGCGGCGGTGGATGATCGAGCCGATCAATGCGCATCTGAAGGATCGTCGGGGGTTGCGGCGGTTCTCGATGCGCGGGCTCGATGCGGTCAACAGTGAGTTGCATTTCGCGGCGGCGGTGACGAACTTGCTGCGGGTGTTCACGGTGAAGGGGTTCGGCGGGTTGGTCACCGTATAGGCGGGTAGGGCGGGATTGTATTCCCCGGACCTGCCCGTCTATGCAGCTTTATTGGCCGCTGTCGCATCCCGGCATCGCGGGTGATGATCGAATCCGAGGACGAATTGTGCCCTGCCATCTCTGGCAGGGCACAATTCGTCTTCACGTCCAGTCATTCGGCAACAGGCTCTGCAGCGGGGGCCAGATCCAGGAACGGGGGCGAGGCGCTGGAATAGCTGCTAGCTCTGCTCGTACGTGCCCATGATGTGGGCGCGGGCGATCGAGTGGAAGAACAGGTTGAAGCCGAGCACCGTGGGCGTCGCGCCGTCGGGCAAGCCCAGCGACTCCACGTCCACCGCGTGCACGGTGAAGAAGTAGCGGTGCGGCCCATGTCCGACGGGCGGCGCCGCGCCGAGGTAGCGGGCCAGGCCGGTGTCCGTGTTCAGCTGCACGGCGCCGGCGGGCAGGCCGGATCCCTTCTCATCCCCCGCTCCGGTGGGCAGCGAGGTGGTGGTCGCAGGAATGTCGGCGACCGCCCAGTGCCAGAAGCCGGCGCCGGTGGGCGCGTCGGGGTCGTACATCGTGACGGCGAAGCTCTTGGTCTCGGGCGGGAATCCGGACCAGCTCAGCTGCGGCGAAATGTCCTTGCCGCCCGCCTCCATGATCCCGCTCACCTGGTCGTTGCCCAGGGACTCGCCGTTCGCGAGCTCGGTAGACGTGAGGGTGAACTCCGGGAGTACCGGCATTTCCGCATAGGGGTCGCGGCTCATAGTGGTCCTTTCGTGATCTAGCTGTTGCGTAGGAAATGGTCGAGGACCCGGGTGCCGAACAGCAGCGCGTCCACGGGCACACGCTCGTCGATGCCGTGAAACAGCGCGGCGAAGTCGAGCTCCGGGGGCAGCTGCAGTGGGGCGAAACCGAAGCAGCGGATCCCCAGCTTGGAGAACGCCTTCGCGTCGGTTCCGCCTGAGAGCATGTACGGCACCGTCTTGCCCTGCGGGTCATGAGCCAGGATAGCCGCGTTCATCGCGTCGACAAGATGGCCGTCGAACGTGGTCTCGTAGGGTTCGAGCTTGGTGATCCACTCGCGCTCGATTCCCGGCCCCAGCAACTCGTCCAGCTCCCGCTCGAACGCGGCCTGGCGGCCTGGCAGCACCCGGCAGTCCAGGACCGCGTGCGCCGTCTGCGGGATGACGTTGGCTTTGTAGCCGGCGTCGAGCATCGTCGGGTTCGCCGTGTCCCGCAGGGTGGCGCCGATGATCCGCGAGATTGTGCCCAGCTTCGCGAGATGCCCGGACAGATCCGGGCCCTCGGGGTCCAGGTCCAGGCCGGTCTCGTCGGTGACGGCGCCGAGGAACTCGCGCACCGCATCCGTCAGGACGAGGGGGAAGGTGTGCGCGCCCACCCGCGCGACGGCCCCCGCCAGCCGGGTGACGGCGTTGTCCTCGGGTAGGAACGAGCCGTGCCCGGCCGTCCCCCGAGCGGTAAGACGGATCCAGCCCATGCCCTTCTCCGCGGTCTCCACCAGATACAGCCGACGCTCCTCCCCCTCTTTATTGGTCACCGACAGGGAGAAGCCGCCCACCTCCCCGACGGCCTCCGTGACGCCCTCGAACAAGTCGGGCCGGTGCTCCACCAGCCACTGCGAGCCGTACTTGCCGCCCGCCTCCTCATCCGCGACGAAGGCGAACACCAGATCCCGTGGGGGGACGGTCCCCTCCCTCTTGTACTGACGGGCCAGCGCGAGCAGCATCCCGACCATGTCCTTCATATCGATGGCGCCGCGTCCCCACACATAGCCGTCTACGACCGCGCCGGAGAAGGGGTGCACGCTCCAGTCCTCGGGCTCCGCGGGGACGACGTCGAGGTGTCCGTGCAGCAGCAGCGCGCCGCGCGAGGGGTCCGCGCCGGGCAGCCGGGCAAAGACGTTCCCCCGGCCGGGACCGCCGGACTCCACATAGGTGGTGTCGTAACCCGCTTCCTCGAGCCTGGCGGCAACCCATTCGGCGGCCTCTCGCTCGCCCTTGGTGGTGGCGGGCTCGCCCGTGTTGGAGGTGTCGAACTGGATGAGCTTGCTGACCAGATCCACCACCTCTGATTCGGCGGCGGACGACGGGGCTGAGTGCGAGGTTGATTCCACGCCCTCTTTACTACCATCGACACGCCCACTGCAGTGTCAGACGCGGCCAATACCGCCACTGACCTGACGATTTGGGATTGGAAGCGGGGATCAGTTAGTCTTACCAGGCACCAAGAACGCGGGTGCAAATAAAGAGTGTGCAAGCGCGAGTGGCGGAATGGCAGACGCGCTAGCTTGAGGGGCTAGTGTCCTTAGGGACGTGGGGGTTCAAGTCCCCCTTCGCGCACACTGAGACAGGAAGACCCCGGACCAATTGGTCCGGGGTCTTCCTGTTTATGCGCCTTCGCTTCTACCGTGACGGGGCGGATCGGACCCGTGGCCTCGGCTCGGTAGAATTCCCCCCAACTAGCACCCCGAGATCAGAACTGAGCACCAAATAGATGGCACACGCAATGACCAGTATCGATCCCGCGGATCTCGAGATTTGCCTGAGAGTGCTGGCCGAGGCCGGGGACATCGACTCCGAACACCCCGACTCAATCGCCCTGCAGCGCGCCAGCGGCAAGATGTTCAAGGAACTCAAGAAGCGACGCCGCACCGAGGCCCGGGACAAGATCTCCGACGCAGACCGTCAGGTGGTCGCCGCCACCGCGACCGGCTCCCCCGACCGTATCGACGACGAGACCGCGGGCGTCCTCATCTCCTCGCCCACCGCTGGCGAGGTGGCGGGCACGCTGATCCGCCCACGCCCCTGCTATATCTGCAAGGACCGCTACACCCAGGTCGACGCGTTCTACCACCAGCTCTGCCCCACCTGCGCGGCGTTCAGCCACAGCAAGCGGGACGCGAGCACCGACCTGACCGGGCGCCGCGCACTGCTCACTGGCGGGCGGGCGAAGATCGGAATGTATATCGCCCTCCGACTGCTCCGCGATGGCGCGCACCTGACCATCACGACCCGCTTCCCCAACGACGCCATCCGGCGCTTCAAGGCGATGGAGGATAGCGGGGACTGGATCCACCGCCTGCGGATCGTCGGCATCGACCTGCGTGATCCGGCCCAGGTCGTGGCTCTCGCCGACTCCGTCGCCGAGCAGGGTCCCCTCGACATCCTCATCAACAACGCCGCGCAGACCATTCGCCGCACGCCCGGCTCCTATGCCGCACTGGCTGGCGCCGAGATCGGCGAACTGCCGTCCGGCGAGCTGCCCGACGTCGTCACCTTCGGGATCACCAGCGACGCGCACCCGGCCTCGCTGGCGAGCGCGCTGCCCGCGGCCGCGGACTCGATCGTGCACACCATGGGCACGCAGGATGTCAGCGCACTCGCCATGATCGCCGGCTCGGCCTCGCTCGAGCGCGTCGCGCAGGGCATCGCGATCGACGCCGGCGGCCTGGTGCCGGACCTGGTGCACTCCAACAGCTGGGTGCAGACGGTCAGCGAGGTGGACCCCATCGAGATGCTCGAGGTCCAGCTCTGCAACTCCGTCGCCCCGTTCATCCTCGTCTCACGGCTGCGCCCATCGATGGCGGCCTCGAAGTTCCGCCGCAAGTACGTCGTGAACGTCTCCGCCATGGAGGGCCAGTTCTCGCGCGCCTATAAGGGTGCCGGGCACCCGCACACCAACATGGCCAAGGCCGCCCTGAACATGCTCACCCGGACCAGCGCCGGCGAGATGCTCGAGGAGGACGGGATCCTGATGAGCGCCGTCGACACCGGCTGGATCACCGACGAGCGCCCGCACTTCACCAAGCTCCGGATGGCCGAGGACGAGGGCTTCCACGCGCCCCTGGACCTGGTCGACGGCGCGGCCCGCGTGTACGACCCCATCGTGCAGGGCGAGGCCGGCGTCGACCTCTACGGCTGCTTCCTCAAGGACTTCCGGCCGTCCCCCTGGTGAGGTAGCTCAGAAGGTGGGCAGGAGCTTCGCGCCGCGGCGGGCGTATCCCTCTCTATAGCCATTTCGGCTCGAAAGATGGCGTTGTCGTCGACTACCTGACGCGCCGACGGACCGCCTGGATTGGCCCGCTGCGACGCGCGGTGGCTGCCGAATCGGAGCCCCGGGCGCGACTCGACGCACTGTCCGCATGGCTCGGGGATTGGTTCTCGGAGCTGGGATTCAACGGCTGCGCCTTCATCAACGCACGGGCGGAGTGGGGCGTGCTCAGGTCTGCCGGTCATGTCGCGGTGGATGGCCACGCGTAGGACTTGCGGACACTGCTCGGCGAGATCGGCTGCGGCCGACTGGATCCCGACGTGCTCTTCATCTTGGTCGAGGGCGCAATCGTCGCGGCGCAGTCCGGCCGCGTCGCCGCCTGACCGCTAGTCGCTCGCCGCCTCCACGCTCCCGTCTCTGAGCAACTCCGACACCGGTCCTGAAGCTGCCTCCGCCTGCTTGAGCACCTCGACCAGTGTCGCGGCTGCCGCGCCATGCACCCGTCGCCCCTTCCTTGTGAGGCGGACCTGGAACGCCCGGCCGTCGACCTCGACCCGCTCCCGCTCAACTAACACTTCGTCGGCGAGCTGCGCGACCAGACGGGACAGGCGCGGCTGTGAAAGATCTACCGCCTCGCAGATGTCCACCATCAGCGTCCAGCCGTGCCGCGCGGCCAACACCGACAGCACCTCGTAGCCACTCAGGCTCACTGCATGCCGCTGGGCGAGCGCCGCCTCAAGCCGGCTTGCTATCGCCTGCACCGGCCGAGAGATCCCCAGCCAGCGCTCCAGCGCTCGCACCGCCTCCGTCATCGCAATTCCTCATCCCTGACAATTACATGCGGACGCATGGATTTATACATCACTAAATGTATGCAGCCGCATGTACATTACACCTCAGGTTGCGAGTACGCCCAGGCCACAGGTGGAAAGTGGCCCAGGTTCGTGTGGGATGGGTGCGAACTAAAGCGATATCGCGACCACTGAGTTCGCCTAGAAGTCCAACTTGCGGCGAGGCACGGAGCGGGGAGCGGCCGGTTGGCATTTCTCGGGTACCGTCGGCGTGATGGGCGCCATGAAGTGAGCAGTCCCACCCGTACGGGCCGACACAGCTCCCCAACCTTCGCTAGGTTGGATCGGGTGGCGACTTCGCCCAGACCCATCGACGGGGCCGTGCGCTGGCCAACGGAGGCACGGTGACCGCAGGACCCGACGATAGTCAGAACCGACGCGCCCGCAGGCCCACGACTCGCCGTCCCGAGCCGCATCCGCAAGATCCGCGTCGCGCGGGGCAAGCGCCGCAGCGTCAGGCCGCCCCGCGTCGCGCCCCCCAGCATCCGGCCGTTCCCCCACGACAGCCACCCCCGGCCCGCCAGAACCCCCAGCCCCGCCAACCCAGGGCGTGGGAGGACATCGACTGGGAGCGGCGGACCGGACATCGCCACGGCGGGCCGCAACAGGACCGGCAGGCCGGGCTGTATGGGCCGCCCGACACTCCCCCGCTGCCGCCGCGGGGCCAGCCGCCGCTGGTTCGGCCCCCGCTCGGTCCGCAGAGCGTCCCACCGGCGATCCCGGGACCACCCAGCGCACCGTCCAAGAAGTCTCGCTGGCGGTGGGTCTGGCGAGCGCTGGCCGTGGTCATGGTGTGGCTATTGGTGACCCCGCTCGTCTACCGCGTCTGGACTCCCCCGCGCACGATGTTCATGCTGTCGGATTCGGGTAGTGGCCCCACGGTCTACCAAAACGTGGATATCGACTACATCAGCCGCAACATCATCGCGGCTGTCATCTCGCACGAGGACGCCCAACTCGGCTCCCGCGCGGGCCCCTACCATTTGGGCGATTACGCCAGCCGGACGTGGACGTATGTCACCGCAGGCGAGGACGAGTCCGGCTCGACAATCCCCCAGCAGCTCGTGAAGAACGTCTTTCTGCTGCGCGGCGACAGCTTCGGCCAAGAGGGCTCGATGATTGGCGTCCGGCAGGCCGGCCAGATCTTCCGCGTCATGCTCAAGGGCGGCGACGCGGTCCTATCGTGGCCGTTCAACCTGATGGGCGACAAGCGCCAAGTCGAGTTGTACCTGAACTACGCCCAGTTCGGGCCCAACCTCTACGGCGTCTGCGCGGCCAGCTGGTACTACTTCAACAGCGCACCGTCGGATGTGACCATGACGCAGGCCGCGACCCTCGCCGGGATGCTTCCAGCTGGCGAGAACGGCAAACGGCTGCCCGGCGGAGGCGTGGACCGGACGAGCGATGGTCAGTGGGTGCTGAACTCCACCATCGAGCGGGCGCAGAACCGGATGCCCGCGGCGATCGAGCGATCCGGCGGGGCAGAGGCTGTCGCGGCGACGGTCGGCATCACGGGCGCAGCGGCGGACCCTGCAGGAGAGAAGAACAGCTGCGGGGCGATGCCCGCCAGCGTCGCGGAGCGCATCGACGCTGAGGGCGGCTGGCACTAGCCCCCGCCTCCGGGCGAGACGGCTACGGCTGTATCCAGGCGTAGATCTGGTTCGCGTAGCCATCCCCGGCCAGGTCCTGGAACTCCTCGACGAAGTACCCCAGATCCTCCAAGCTCGAGTCTCGGAGGGACTCGTCGGCGGCCACCCACTTCGCGAGTAGGTCTGCGGACTTCTCAACCTTGATCTTGGCGATCGCGTCGACGACCGCTCGGGAGACGGTGATGACCACGGTGTCGCCGTCCTGCGCGACGAGGCCGCAGAAATCATCCTCCTCGAGGTAATCGTCGAAGCTGATGCCGCTGGCCAGGGTGGCCAACGCGGTCAGTGCCACGGACGGGTCGGGGCCGGGGACGCCGCGCCATCCGGAGCCGCCGGGGCCCTCCGAGACGAGAGCCTCCGCCGACTCTTCGCTATCGGCGATGAAGTACTCCACCACGGTGCTCATCGAGATTTCTCCACTCTCAGTCGTGTCGCCGAGTCAGAAACGGCGGGAACCGCTTCAAGTCGGCCGGTCCTGGAAAGTTGGACCACCCGCAAAATCTTCCCATGCGTCGTCATCACCCTGGCCGAGAGCTATCTCTCAGCCAGCGGCCACCGGCAACGTCTAGCCGCACTGCAGCGTCGCGAACACCATTTCCGCGTAGCCCCCACGCCCTGATCAGCGGGAAATCGGCCTCCCAAACGTTGGGAGGACCTGAACACCCCATCGGTCGAGATGACAAGGTGGAGCGACCACGTCCGAAATATGCACCCCAGAATCGATACCTGTCTGCTGGTCATCGAATAGCGAGAGTTTGAGGATTGTTATGGAATCACGTCGGTTGGGCGCGCACGGACCACTGCTGTCGGAGATCGGACTGGGTTGCAACAACTTTGGTATGCGCATTGATGCGGACGAGACCGCTGCGGTGGTCAAGGCCGCCCTCGATGCCGGGATCACGCATTTCGACACCGCGGAGATGTACGGCAACGGCGTGTCCGAACAATATTTAGGAGCCGCGCTCGGGTCGAGGCGAGACGAGGTCGTCGTGGCGACCAAGTTCATGCCGCGCCCGAAGGACCAGCCCTACACGCCAGGAGTGGTCGCGGCTCGGATCCGCGAGTCCGCCGAGGGCAGCCTCCGTCGGCTCAACACGGATTACATCGACGTCTATTACGAGCACTACCCCGATGCCGAGGCTCCCCTCGAAGAGACCCTGGAGGCACTCGACGAGCTTGTTCGATCGGGAAAGGTCCGACACCTCGCCAACTCGAATAACGACGCTGAGCGGTTGACTGCGGCGGCCGCCACAGCAAGCGCGTTGGGCTCAGCGGCGTTCGTCGGCACCCAACTGGAGTGGAACCTCCTTTCCCGCGACGTTGAGGAGGCGACGGTGCCTGCCGCGACAGCGCTGGGACTCGGTGTGGTGCCCTACTACCCGCTGGCCTCGGGATTGTTGACCGGAAAGTACGTGCGGGGCGAGGCCTTCCCCAGCGGCACGCGATTCGCGGCGATCTCGTTCTTCGCCGAGATCGCGACCGAGGCCAACTTTGACAAGGTGGAGGCCTACGCGAAGTACGCCGCCGACCATGGGCGCACGATCGGCGAGCTAGCCATCAGCTGGCTCCTCGGCCAGCCCGCTGTCACCTCTGTCATCGCCGGGGCCACCCGACCCGACCAGATCGCCGCCAACAGCACGGCGAGCGAATGGGTCATGACCGACGAGATGGTCGCGGAGATCGCGGCGCTATAAGCTCAGCGCGCGTGCGCCAGGAAGGCACACGCGCGCTGACTGGTTCTAGCTAGTTGTCGAACGCCTCGATGATCGACTGCGCGGCGAGGGCCGCCGTCAAGGTGCCCTCGCGGACCCGGCCCTCGACGTCGCCGCGGATCTCGCGCACCTTGGCATCGCGCATGAGCCGGTCGATGAGCTGTTCATGCACCATCGTCCACGTCCAGTCCACCTGTTGCTGTCGGCGGTTGGCCTCGAAGTCCCCGGCCTCGGTGAGCACCTCGCGGTGCTTGACCACGGCGTCCCAGAACTTGTCGAGCCCCTCCCCCTCGAGCCCGCTCATCGTGATGACGGGCGGCTGCCACAACGCGTCGTGCGGGTGGATCAGCTGCATCGCGCCGGACATCTCCCGCGCCGCCCGCTTGGCCTCCATCACGTGCTTGCCGTCGGCCTTGTTCACCGCGATCAGGTCCGCCAGCTCCAGGATCCCCTTCTTGATGCCCTGCAGCTGGTCACCGGTGCGGGCGAGCGTGAGGAAGCAGAACACGTCGGTCATGTTCGCGACCGTCACCTCGGACTGGCCGACGCCGACGGTCTCGACCAGCACGATGTCGAAGCCTGCGGCCTCGAGCACCACGATGGCCTCGCGCGTCGCCTTCGCCACGCCGCCGAGGGTGCCGGCGGACGGCGAGGGCCGGATGAACGCGTTAGGTTCGGCGGAGAGCCGCGCCATCCGCGTCTTGTCGCCGAGGATGGAGCCGCCGGTGCGGGTGGACGACGGGTCGACCGCGACGACGGCCACCCGGTGCCCGCGCTCGATCAGATGCATCCCGAACGCGTCGATGAACGTCGACTTGCCGACCCCCGGCACGCCCGTGATGCCGATCCGGTGGGCGCCGCCCGCGTGCGGCAACAGCTCCATGAGCAGCTGTTGGGCCTGCGCGCGGTGGTCGGGCCTCGTGGACTCGACGAGCGTGATCGCACGGGCGAGGTCGGCCCGGCTGTTGGCCAGGACCTTCCCCGCCAGTGCGGGCACGTCGATCGGTGGGCGGGCCGGGGTCTTAGGGGCCACCGCGATCACTCGCGTACCGCGGCGCCGGCCTCACCGAGGTCGTGGCCGAGACGCGCTGCCAGCTTGCGGAGGAGGTCGCTGGCGGCGTCCGCGATGACCGTCCCCGGGGGGAAGATCGCCGAGGCGCCGGCGGCGTACAGCTCGTCGAAGTCGCCGGGCGGGATGACGCCGCCGACGATGATCATGATGTCGGGACGGCCGACCTCCTTCAGCGCCTCGCGGAGCGCGGGCACCAGGGTGAGGTGCCCGGCCGCCAACGAGGAGACGCCGATGACGTGGACGTCGTTGTCTGCCGCCTGCTGCGCAACCTCGTCGGGGGTCTGGAACAGCGGCCCGACGTCCACGTCGAAGCCGAGGTCGGCGAAGGCCGTGGCGATCACCTTTTGGCCGCGGTCGTGCCCGTCCTGGCCCATCTTCGCGATGAGGACGCGGGGGCGTCGGCCTTCTGCCTCCGCGAACGCGTCGACGACCTCGATCGCGTCGTCGATGTTGCGCACGGCGCCTGCTTCCTGTCGGTAGACGCCGGAGATCGTCCGGATCTCGGCCTGGTGGCGCCCATAGACCTTCTCGAGGGCGTCGGAGATCTCGCCGCCGGTGGCCATCGCGCGGGCGGCCTTGATGGCGAGGGCGAGGAGGTTGTTGTCCATGCCATCCTCGCCGGCCTGGCCGACCGCGCTGGCCGCCCGGGTGAGCTCGTCGAGCGCGGCCTGCACGGCCGTCTCGTCGCGCTCGGCGCGCAGCGTCACGAGCTTCTCGAGCTGCTCCTTGCGGACCTTCGAGTTCTCGACCTTGAGGACCTCGATCTCCTGGTCCTCGGTGACCTGGTATTTGTTGACGCCGATCACCGGCTGGCGGCCGGAGTCGATGCGCGCTTGGGTGCGGGCCGCGGCCTCCTCGATGCGGAGCTTGGGGATGCCCTCGCTGATGGCCTGGGCCATGCCGCCGGCCTCCTCCACCTCGCGGATGTGCGCGCGGGCGCGCTCGGCGAGCTGGTGCGTGAGCGTCTCGACGTAGTGCGAGCCGCCCCACGGGTCGATCGGGCGAACCGTGTTCGACTCCTGCTGGATCACCAACTGCGTGTTGCGGGCGATGCGCGCGGAGAAGTCCGTGGGCAGGGCCAGGGCCTCGTCGAGCGCGTTGGTGTGCAGCGACTGGGTGTGGCCCTGGGTTGCGGCCATCGCCTCGACGCAGGTGCGCGCCACGTTGTTGTAGACATCCTGGGCGGTCAGCGACCAGCCCGAGGTCTGCGAGTGGGTGCGCAGCGACAGCGACTTCGGGTTCTTCGGGTTGAACTCGGCGACGAGCTCGCTCCACAGCAGGCGGGCCGCGCGGAGCTTGGCCACCTCCATGAAGAAGTTCATACCGATGCCCCAGAAGAAGGACAGGCGCGGGGCGAAGGCATCGATGTCCATGCCGGCCGCGAGGCCCGCGCGGATGTACTCGACGCCGTCGGCCAGGGTGTAGGCCAGCTCCAGGTCGGCCGTCGCGCCGGCCTCCTGGATGTGGTAGCCCGAGATCGAGATGGAGTTGTACTTCGGCATCTTCGCGCTGGTGTACGCGAAGATGTCGGAGATGATCCGCATCGACGGCTTGGGCGGGTAGATGTAGGTGTTGCGGACCATGAACTCTTTGAGGATGTCGTTCTGAATGGTCCCCGCGAGCTGCTCCGAGCTGACGCCCTGCTCCTCCGCGGCGGCGACGTAGAGCGCCAGGATCGGCAGCACGGCGCCGTTCATCGTCATCGAGACCGACACCTGCGAGAGGTCGATGCCGTCGAACAGCTGGCGCATGTCGAGGATCGAGTCGATGGCCACGCCGGCCATGCCGACGTCGCCCTGCACGCGCGGGTGGTCCGAGTCGTAGCCGCGGTGGGTCGCGAGGTCGAACGCGACCGACAGGCCCTTCTGGCCGGCCGCGAGGTTGCGGCGATAGAAGGCGTTGGACTCGGCGGCGGTGGAGAAGCCCGCGTACTGGCGGATGGTCCACGGCTGGTTGACGTACATCGTCGGGTACGGCCCGCGCAGGAACGGGGCCTTGCCCGGGAAGCTGTCGATCGGGTAGCCCGCGTCGACGGCCGCGTCGCGGTCGCCCTTGACGTAGACGGGCTTGACGTCGATGCCCTCGGGCGTGTTCCAGACGACCTGGTCGGCCGTGAGGTTGTTGGCTGCCGCCGCGCTGTCGATCAGGGCGGCGACGTCGGCCTGCGTCGGGTTGGCGGCCTCGGCCGTGTCGTCCACCAGGGGGACGTCGGCAAAACTGGCAATTTCACTCATGGTCAGTTCACTCCCAGGGTGTCGAGGAGGCCGGTGAGGGTCTCGACAGCATCGATCTTCATCGTCAGGAAACCGTCGGGCCGGGTGTCACCCTCGCCCGGGAATGCCTTCTCGGGCCCGGCAAGCAGGACCTGCGAGGCGCCGGCGGCGCGGATCGCGGCCACTGCGGCCACGGCCTCGGTGCCGTAGCGCCGGTCGGTGCCGCAGACCACGACGACGGTGTTGGCGTCGGCCAGCTTCGTCAGTGCCGCGGCGATGTCGTCGGCGGCCACGGTGCCCGTCGAGACGGCCTCGATGCCGCCGGAGGCCAGCAGGTTGGACGCGAACGAGGTGCGGACGTTGTACTCGGACAGCGGTCCCAGGGCCACGAGGGCGACGCGTGGGCGGCTGCCGGTGGCGGCCAGGTGCGCGTCGGAGCGGTCCCGCAAGCCCTCGAAGGCTGCGGCGTAGCGGCGAACGTCCGCCAGGCGCGGTGCGCTGTCGGCGTCCGGCGCGGTCTCCGCGAGGTTCGGGAACTCGTTGATGCCGGTCAGGGCGCTCACTCGATGCGCGATGTCCGAGTAGCGGCGCTGTCCGGTCTCCTCGACCCGGTTGGCGATGATGCCCGTGGCCAACGCGGCGGTGTAGCCGCCGGCCGCCTCAATCTCCTGGAAGAACTTCCAGCCGATGGCCGCGAGGTCCCCGGTGAGCGACTCGACGTACCAGGAGCCGCCTGCGGGGTCGAGGACCCTGCCCAGGTGCGACTCCTCGAGGAGCAGCAGTTGGGTGTTGCGGGCGATGCGCTGGGCGAACGCGGCGGAGGTGCCGAGCGCTCCGGCCGGCAGCGCGGCGTCGAAGGGCAGCACGGTCACGCTATCCGCGCCGCCGACTCCGGCGCCGAAGGCCGCGAGGGTGGTGCGGAGCATGTTCACCCAGGGGTCGCGCTGGGTCATCATGGCCGATGAGGTGACCGCGTGCTGCGGCGCGGCGCCGGCCTCGGCGTGGCCGAGGACCTGCGCGACGCGGGCCCACAGCTGGCGGCCGGCACGGAACTTCGCGATGGTCTGGAACTGGTCGTCGGTGGCGGCGAGTCGGAACTCGATCTGGCCCAGCGCGTCCTCGGCGGACAGGCCGGCTGCGACAAGATCGCGCACGTACTGCACACCGGCGGCGATCGCGGCGCCGAGCTCCTCGGCGTCGGCTGCGCCGCGCTCGTGGAAGGCGGTGCCATCGACTGTGATCGCGCGTACGGACTCAGTGCGCTGTGCTGCGGCCAAGGCCAGAGCGGCCAGCGCGGCGGCGTCCACGGCTGGGGTCTGGCCGCGGAAGGACTCGGTCAACGGCGCGGCGCCGAGGCCAATGCGGACTGCCGCGCGGTCGGCGACCACGGTGGCCTCGAGGATCGCGTACAGCGACTCGGCTGCCGCGGCGACCTCGGTGCCGGCGTCTAGCGTCACCGGCGCCAGATCGAGGAGGACCTCGCGGAGCACTGCCGGAAGATCTGCGGGGGTCAAAGCGCCGGGGCTCACGGTGCCGGGGGTGATCGCGAGCCACAGGGCGCTCACGCCGCTCGCGAGGGCATCGAGGATGGCCTCGTTGACCACGGCCGGGCTCGCGTCGCGCTGGCCGAACCTGGCCGTGA
This sequence comes from Tomitella biformata AHU 1821, assembly GCF_000524475.1. Classification (GTDB taxonomy): domain Bacteria; phylum Actinomycetota; class Actinomycetes; order Mycobacteriales; family Mycobacteriaceae; genus Tomitella; species Tomitella biformata. Next base: position 56,955 of record NZ_BAVQ01000080.1, read on the forward strand.
CATGCCAGCCGACCGTCACGTCGCGGTTGCCATCGCGACCGCGGACGAAGGGGAAGCGGCCGGGCAGCGCGGACTCGGCCTGCTCATCGGCCGGGGTGTACAACGGCGCGATGGTGGCGCCGTCATAGGTGGTCTGTGCCAGGAGGGCGGCTGCGTCTGCGGGGATCTCGGAGATATCCACGCGGCGGCCCTTGGCGAGCACGCCTGCCACAGCCTTCTGCCAGGCCGCGTATTCCGCGTCCCAGGCCACATTCGGTGTCGGGTTGCTCGCGGCAACGCCGGTTGTCGACTCGGTCATTTGGCTGATGTTAGTCGGAAGGGCGACCTTCGCTTTCCCCTGGGTAACCGGCCACGACGCTACTCAAAAGGCTACTGGTCAGTAACCATCGTCTCGGCAGGCCGCTCGAGCGCGACCACCCACCCGGGCCGCCGCGTACTCTGTTGGTCCGTGACTGATCGCCGAGGTGCCCGAGCCGACTCGCGGCGAACCTACCGCCGCATGGTGCTGGCTTTCCGGGGCGGCTCCAGCACGCTACGTCGAGGCAAGCTGATCTCCGCACTGATCCTGCTTGGAGTGATCGCCGCCGCGGTGATCGTCTCGCCCGAGCTGAATCTGAGCCGGCTCTCGGACTGGTCCACGTCCATGGGATGGATGTTCCCTGTGGTGTTCGTGCTGTTGCACGCGGCCGTGACCGTGACACCGATCCCCCGCACTCTGTTCACCGTGGCCGCCGGCGTCCTCTTCGGCCCGGTGCTGGGCATCACCCTCGCGACAGTGGCCACCATGATCAGCGCGCTCGTGGCGTTCGTCGTGGTGCGCTCCATCGGCCGCGAGGTGGTCGAGCGCCAGCTGACCCATCCGATGGTCCGCGGGGTCGAGGCGCGCTTGGCCCGGCGCGGATGGCTGGCCGTGGGATCGCTGCGCATGATCGGTTTCGTGCCCTTCTTCGTGGTCAACTACTGCAGCGCGGTGTCCGCTGTGCGGCTGCTGCCCTATCTGGCGGCGACGCTTATCGGGATCCTGCCCGGCACAGTGAGCGTCGTGCTGCTCGGCGACGTGCTCAACACCGGGTACAACCCGGCGCTACTGGCCATCTCCGCCGCGGGCATCTGTGTGGGGCTGCTGGGCCTGGTGCTCGACGCGAAGCTGGGCGTCGATATCGACCTGCGCGAGCCTGAGAACACCGAAACCGCTTCGTCAAGCTCTTAGCCTTTACTTCAAACTGTCCAGCCTCTATCCTTGACTCAAGGTAGAAGACCTGCCGTCCCCGAGGCTTCGGAGCGCATGTGTACGTACTCACCGTCGACCAACGACGCAGCCGGCGTGATGTGGACCGCGTCGAGCAACTTCTCGCAGACCTCAACAAGGCGCCGCTGCTGCGGCCGTTCGAGCGGACCGCCGGCGACGAGGTCCAAGCGGTCACCGACAACGCCCGACTCGTCGTCACTATCGCCCTCGATCTCATCCGGCGCAAGCACTGGAGCGTCGGCATTGGTGTCGGCGCGGTGGAGGCCCCCCTGCCCGCCAGCACCCGGGCCGGCCGCGGCCCCGCCTTCGAGTCCGCGCGCCTGGCAGTGAACGCCGCCAAGACCGCACAGGTGCCAGTGGCCATCGTCGGCGAGTCCGGGGCTGGCGCCGCGGCGGAGTCCGCTCAGACCGCGCTGGTGCTCACCGGCCTGATCGTGGCCCGCAGATCGCCCCAGGGCCAGGTCGCCACTGGCCTGATGGACCGCGGCATGAGCCAAGCGGAGGTGGCCGACCTGCTCGGGATCACCAAGCAGGCCGTCTCCCAACGTCTCACCACGGCGGCCTGGCAGCCCGAGGTGGCCGGCCGAAGCCTCTGTGAGCGCCTGCTGAGAGAGGCCGACAAATGAGCGTCACCGCAATCGTCATCCTCGCACTGCTCGCCCTGGCCCAGCCGGTCCTGCGCGGCTGGGGACGCCATGCCCTGCTCGGCGCGAGCGTCCAGACCGTCGCCCTCGGCCTGGCCGCAATCCTCGCCGCCGCGGCCGACCCCGTCGCCGGCTTCTGGCGCAACGCCGCACTCGTGGTCGCGGTGGCGGCCGTCGCGCTCTCCGCAGACCCGGTGGTGCGGGCGGCATTCACCCTGGCCCGCCGCAGCACTGCGGCCACCGAGCCTCCCGCCGACCACGCCCCGGACGACGACGATGGCCAGCCCGGGCCCCTGCGGGGCGGACTGGCCATCGGAATCCTGGAACGCTCCGCAATCGCGGCCGCGGTACTCACGCACTGGCCGGAGGGCATCGCCGTCGTGCTCGCGGTCAAGGGCCTGGCACGCTATCCGGAACTGCGGCGCGCCGACGCATCCGAGCAGTTCATCATCGGCACCTTCACCAGCGTCCTGTGGGCGCTCGCGATCTGCGGCGTCGCGACGCTGCTGATCACGTAGCGGAGCCCTGCATACGGCGCTCGCCCCCGTTTATTGACCTCGCTGACGTTGCAACGGGAGTCAGGTCAAGCAACGGGGGCGAGGGCGCAGAGAAGCTAGCCGAGATCTGGCCGTGGTGTGCGCGGCACGAGGCCCGGGGTGGTCTCGACCGGCTTGCGCGCGACCGCCTCGGCGTCGGCGACAGCCTTAGCCACCGCGGGGTCCGATTTGGTCTCAAACCACTCCGCGACCTCCTCGGTGTCATCCGCTGGCAGGTGGTCGTCGGCCTCGGAGCTGGGCACATAGCGCAGCGCGCCGTCGCCGTCGGGCACCCCGAGCATCTTGCCGAAGCCCTGCAGTGCGGCGCCGAAGTCGCTGGGGATCACCCAAGTCTTGTTGGCGTCGCCCTTGGCCATCTCGGGCAGCACCTCCAGGTACTGGTATGCGAGCAGCTCCGGCGTGGGCCGGCCCTTCTTGATCGCGGCGAACCGCTTCTCGATGGCCTTCGCCTCGCCCTGCGCCCGCAGGTACATCGCGGCGCGCTCGCCCTGCGCGTGCAGGATCTGTGACTGCCGATTCGCCTCTGCCTCGAGGATCGCGGCCTGCTTGGAGCCCTCGGCTGCGAGGATCTGGGACTGCTTGCCGCCCTCGGCCATCTTGATCGCCGATTCGCGCTGGCCCTCGGCCGTGAGAATCGTGGCCCGCTTCTCACGGTCCGCCTTCATCTGCTTCTCCATCGACTCCTGGATGGAGGGCGGCGGGTCGATGCTCTTAAGCTCGACGCGTGCCACGCGCAGGCCCCAGCGGCCGGTCGCCTCGTCGAGGACGCCGCGCAGCTGGTCGTTGATCGAGTCGCGCGAGGTCAGCGTCTCCTCAAGGGACATGCCGCCGACGACGTTGCGCAGCGTGGTGATCGTCAACTGCTCGACGCCGGTGATGTAGTCGTTGATCTCGTAGACCACGGCCTGAGGGTTCGTCACCTGGAAGTACACGACGGTGTCGATGGCCAGGGTCAGGTTGTCCTCGGTGATGACGGCCTGAGGAGGGAAGGACACCACGCGCTCGCGCAGGTCCACCCGCGCCCGCACCCGGTCCACGAAGGGCACCAGGAAGGTCAGTTGGCCGGAGAGGGTCTTGTAGTACCGCCCCAGCCGCTCGATCACGGCCGCGTCCGCCTGCGGCACCAGCGTGACCGACTTAGCCACGACGATCACCACGAGCACAACGACGATGATCAGCACAATCAATGCCGGTCCCATCACAGCTCCTTATAGACGACGGCTGTTGCGCCGTCGATCTCGTAAACACGCACGGTTTCCCCCTCGATATATGTGTCGGACTTGTTCATGGCGCGCGCGGTCCACACCTCGCCGCTGAGCTTGATCCGGCCCAGGCCGCCGCTAATCTCCTGGAGTACTGTCGCGGTTTTCCCCTCGAGCGCCGGTGTGTTCGTCATGAGCTCCGGCGGGCGGCTGAACCGGCGCAACAGCGCCGGGCGGAGGCCGAGGATCAGCGTGAGGGACAGCAGCGCGAAGAAGATCGCGTCGATCCAGATCGGGAAGTCGGCCAGCGCGAAGCCGGCCGTGCCCAGTGCCCCGCCAGCGAGCATGAGTAGGAAGAAGTCTCCAGTGAGTGCCTCGGCACCTGCGAGCAAGACCGCACCCGCAAACCACAATAATGCTGCCACGACTCCATCTAACCAGAGGGTGGGCGCGCCCGCCGGGGCGAAAAGGCGCGGTCAGCCGGGGTCGGTGACGAAGTCGATTAAACGTTCAACCGCGCCGATCAGCGGCGTCTCCAGGTCGCGGTATGTTTCCACGGCCGAGTTGATCCGCCGCCAGCCCTCCTGCGGCGTGCCCCAGCCGAGCGCGTCGCAGATCCCGGTCTTCCAATCGATGCCGCGCGGAATCACCGGCCAGGCGTCGATGCCCATGACCTCGGGCCGAACCGCTTGCCACACATCGATATACGGGTGGCCGGTCACCAGCACGCTCTCCCCTAGGCCCACCGTCATGCGGGACTCCTTCGACCCCTCCACGAGGTGGTCGACCAGCACGCCCACGCGTCGGCCGGGTCCGGGCTGGAAGCGTTCGAGGTTCTCGTCCAGGTTGTCGAGGCCTTCGATGAATTCCACGACGATGCCCTCGACCCGGAGATCATGCCCCCACACCCGCTCCACGAGGGCCGCGTCGTGCACGCCCTCCACCCAAATGCGGCTGGCGCGGGCGGTGCGGGCGCGCAGGCCCTCGACTCGGACCGAACCCGACGCGGACGCAACCGGTTTCGCCGCTTTAGGCGTCGGCTTTATCAGGGTGACCGTCTCGCCGTCGATGAGGAAGGCGGCATGGCGCATCGCGAACAGCCTGGTCTGCCGCCGACCATTTTCTAGCCGGACGAACTCCCCGTCGTACGTCCGCTCGAAGCCGACCACCGCGCCGCAGAACCCGCTGTCGGCGTCCTCGACCACGAGGTCGCGCTCGGCCTCGACCTCGGGAATGACGCGGGGCTTCTTCCTGACATGGCCCGCGAAGATATCGCCGCCGTACATATCGCTCACGAGTGCTTAGGGTAGGTGGACCCCGCAGCAGCTTCCAACCGGCGCGCCGGGGTTTCCGCATTGGGCCTATCCTGGTCCGGTCATGATCAAAGGATTCGGCAACTCCGCACAGGGCTGTCCCAGCCTCAGCCTCGCCCTCTGGGCCGATGCGTGGCTGAGCGACGGCGCGTCCCCCGACGCCGTCATCGATGGCCTCTCCGGCTGGGCTGACCTGCATCTGGTCACCGCGGAGAGCGCTGAGGTGGCCGACGCCGCGGGACTCGATTGGCCTGGTGCGCAGGAACCGGGCGCCGTGGCACTGCTCGGCCTCTTCCGACGTCTCGCCGGGCCCGGGCAGATCCGTCTGTTGCTCCCCTCCGCCGGTGACACTCGCGGCCTCACACCCGGCACGGCCCACACGCGCGACGCCATCTCCGCCGGCGAGACTCTGCTGCTGAGCCCGGCCCAGCCGTTGGGCGCCTTTCGGGGGCTTGGACTGATCCCCGTGCGTGAGGGCCGCGATGTGATTCGCTGGGCCGTTTACGGTCTGTCCGCGGAGGATTCCGCGACGCTGCCTGGGCCCCACGCACTAGGCGAGGCGCGCCACCAGCTGCGGGAGGCCGTGCGCGACGCCGCCGAGATGTTCACCCGGATCCAGACGGTGGGCGCCTCCCCCGCCGCCGCCCGCGCCCGCATCACCGAGCTGACCGAGCAGGCGCACGATCATTCGCTGCCGCCGACCGTCTCGGCCCGCGTCGCCGACGTGCTGGACTCCGCGGCCATGGTGGCCGCGATCCTCACCGTCGCCGCGGAGTCCGCCGGCGGGAACGCCGCGACCACCTCTGCGGCGGCGCTGGCCGAGGAGACGCTGCGCCGGCTGTGGGGCGTGGTGCGCGAGGCCCGGTTAGCCGCCGTGCACGAGGCCGCGCGGGATCTGGCCGGTGGGACTCCTACTGCGGCGCCGCTGCCGTCGAGCGTGCAGGCGCGCCGCGGGGGCCAGGGGTCCTGAGCTGGGCCGTATCCGTCTACAACGCCTGTCCGGTGTCCCCCACATAACCGAAGTTAATCCGATTCGGGTCAGCGGGCTGGCGGGGAGGACGGGGCGGAGGATTCTGCCGCGCGAACCAGCCATCGGCCGGTATTTCCAAGTCTGGAATCGAATAGTCGTCCATGTCCACGAGCAAGGGCTTCCGTTCCTCCCCGGGCCACAGCGCGATGACGTCGGCCACGGCGTCGTGGATTGCCGTGGTGTCGACATCGAACCGGGTCTCCTCGATTCCGAAGTGCGGCCAGGCCACGTAGACCCCCATTGCGCCTCGTGCTGGGAGCGGGCTCAGGGAAAACCTCGCCGAGTTATTGCCATCGCTGCTTCCACCTCCTTCCAGCTGAAGTCCTGACCGAGTCCGTGGGAGGTTGGTGGCGATTGTGCCGGCGGAATCCTCGATCCCGAAGAGCAGTGGCGGGGTGGCGTGAGAAACTGGCCTGCCGAACCCCCCCATATCGAGGTGCTTGTCGCCATCGCGCTGACAGGCGTCGAGGGAGAAGGTCATACCGCCGGTGAAAACCCGGACATTCGTCATCCACAGTGCGACTGCGTCTGTGTGGGCCAGTACCAGGCGGAACGGCACTGACGCGCCAATCTCATTCGACGGATTGAACATCAATAATGCTCCCTCATGATCCTGATCGGATAAAATTATCGACCTTGTCACCAAAATAGCAACGCAGGCCACACTTTTCAGCGCGGCCCTATCTAAGCATCATCTAACGGTCGACCCGACGGAGCGCGATGGCATTGTCGGTCACGGTGGCCATCTGCCCGTTCGGTCCTGATGCGGCGCGCTGCCTTGCGCGCCGATCATCGCGGCCACCGTGCGCGACGGTGCCGGACTCCCGAATCTTGCCCGTAACTCGGCGCCACAGTTTGTTGAAAATGGTTTTATGATGATGCCTGGGCTAAAGTCGGAAATCCTGAGAAATCGTTATGCCCGCATGAATTTGACCGCACCGAAGGAATTGATAAATGGGTGGCAAGAAAGAGCCCTATCGGAAGAATGCACTTCAGTCGCATGGTGCGGGAATTATGTTGCCAATCTTCATCATCGCCGGTCTCACCGGATGTGGCGCAACCAACGAGAAGGACGGCAGCGCAAGTGCGGCTGTCACAACTTCGGTAGAGCGGGAATCAGCCACGTCAGCAACTCCGCGAACATCCTCTGCGATGCAGTCCACCGAGACGACGCAGCCGACGACCTCCACGCAGCCCACGGTCACGGTTACGACGAGACCCGACACCGCGCCGCTCGTGGAGACCGCCCAGCCCACCACTGCAGCGCCAGCGCCCGCTCTCCCCCGGGCGCAATCAAATGCGGTCCAGTCAGCCAAGGACTACCTCAACTACACAGCCTTCTCCCGCTCGGGACTTATCGAGCAGCTGGAATTCGAGGGGTATTCAACCGCAGACGCGACCTTCGCAGTAGACCAGGTATCGCCCGATTGGAATGAGCAGGCGGCGCTGGCCGCGGAAAACTACCTCGATTACACGTCGTTCTCACGGCAGGGGCTCATCGAGCAGCTCGAGTACGAGGGGTTCGATCGGGCACAGGCAACGTATGGAGTCAATCAAACAGGGCTCTGACTGGTGATGGCTAGCCAGCGAGATACCGCACGACCGCCATTACCCGGCGGTGATCGTTGGAGTCCATCTGGATGCCAAGCGCGTCGTAGATGTGCGACGTGTGTTGGACCACCGCCTTCTCCGAGATCACCAGGCGCGCGGCGATCCAGGCGTTGCTCCGGCCCTCGGCGACCAGCGCCAGCACCTCCCGCTGCCGCGGCGTCAGGCGCGCGACGTCGCCGACCACCGTGCGCAGGTCCGCCAGGAAGCCGTCCAGGTCGGCCCGAAGTACTATGCGGCCCTTGCATTCAGCGAGTTCGTTGGCGGCCAGATCCTGCCCACCACGGTCACCGGCGACGCGCACCTCTCCGCATTCGCGGTGCGGCTGCCCGACGGCACCGTGAAGGTCCTCGTAGACAACCTCGACCCGGCCTTCCGCGGCGACGCCTCGGTGGTCATCGATGGTGACAGGCACGATGGCGCCACGCAGTCCGCTCGTGTGCAGCGGCTTGATGGCGGGGCGCTAGACGCCAACAGCGACACCACCTTCGGCGGCGCGACGGTCTCCAGCGAAGGCACCTTCACGCCCAAGGCGCCGCTGCGGCTCAAGGCTGGGCCGAACGGCTACGCGCTGCCGATCGACTCCCCCAGCGCCGCGGTCCTGACTGTCGGCTAGCTCCCTGGTACAGATACCCGGAGCAGACCTCGTAGCCGAGAGCCATACCCGGTCTCCCGGCGAGGATGTTCGTGACCGTCGCCGAGTCCGGCACGCTGTCGGAAGTGTCGTTACCCGCGGTGAACCGGAAGCCGATAGACCCGCCGGAGCTGTCCGTGACCAGGATGACCTTCACCGAGTTGAGCCCCTCGTAGGATTCCGCCAGCGTCGCACCCCGATAGACATCTCGGACACGGGCCGCGGTGTCTCCAGTCCGGATCCCCTCCGCCGTGTGCGCCTCCCCGCCAGAGCCGCCTCCGCCATGCCAGCTTGGATCTGCGCGGTGCCGCCGAATGTCAGCGCGCCGGGGTCCACGCTGGCGGCGGGGCTGACCAGAGTGGGACTTGCCGGACAGGGACTGCTTGTTGGCGCGGTATTGCGGGGCAGGCACTGGCAGAGCACTATCCGGGTGATGGCACCGTCGTCTCCGAGGCGATCCGTAGTCATCTTGTACGCGGTCGTAGCATTCTTGTTCGCGACCGGCGGGCCATAGAGGCCTGTGGCGGCGCGCAGTGGGGAGCCGACCACCTCCCCGCCTGATCAAGCAGCGGATCGCCGACGTGCGCACGTTCACGAGCGACATCCGACGCGTTGCCGAGCGCGGCACCGCGCTCGATCCCGAGGTGGTTTCGGTGCTGGTCACACGGGTGAGTCGAGGTACCTCGGCAGTATGGATGCCGACGATCACCGTCGCGTGCTCGCCGTCGTCCGCCACCTGCAAGCGCCAGTTCCGCACGCACACTGAGGCCCCGCACGCCTCGGTGGAGGGGTGCGGGGCCTCAGCGTCGCAACTACTTACATGCCGTACATCGTCTCGATCAAGAGCCGAGCGAGATCCGCCGCGGGCGGCCGGCCATCTGCGCCCGGCGCGAGGTTCGTCCACACGACCACGGTGATGTCGGTCTCGGGGTCGTACCCCATGAAGGAGTTGTAGCCCGGCAGCGAGCCAATGTGCCCAAAGAAAGAACCCATCTCCGCGATTGCCCACCCGTAAGCACCACCGTCGTTCGGCTGGAAGCTCTCCATCCGTTTCTGCTGCATTTCATTGCTCAGCAGTCCTCCGCCGCCGAGGGCTTCAACCCAGGTCGCCAGGTCTGATGCGGTGGAGATGCCCATGCCGGCCGCCGACGTCCACGATGCGTTGTCGTTGGTATGGTCGGTCGGCAGCAGCTCACCCGCCGCCGCCGCAGCGAGGTCGTCCTCGGAGAGTGACGGCTGCGTCATCGTGTCCACGTTGTTCGAGAACATGTATCCGTGCGAATACGGCTTCGGGATCGAGGTGTCGGTCACAGCCGGGTACGACGTCTCGGTGAGCCCGAGTGGTGCGAATAGCCTCTGTTCGAAGATCTCGTTCAGTGGCTTGCCATCGAGATCCTCGGCGATGAGTCCAAGCAGCACCGTATTGGTGTTCGAGTACTCGTAACCCGCTCCTGGCGCGAAATACGGCGGCTCGGCGAGACCCATGCGCACGAGCTCCTCCGGATCCCAGACACGCTCCGGCGTCACATCCAGCGCGGTGTTCAACTCGAGAGTCGTCGTGTAATTGAACAGCCCGCTGCGCATATTCAGCAACTGTTCGATCGTGATGTTGTCGCCGTTTGGCACATCCGGGCGATACATCGACACCGGATCTTCGAGGGCGATCGCACCCTCCTCGACGAGCTGCAGGATGACGGTTCCCGTCCATGTCTTCGTGTTGGAGCCGATCCGAATGTGATCCTCCATCGTGACGGGCGTTGACCCAGCCCATTCGGTGACCCCGTATGCGCTCTCGACATCACCGTCGGGCGTGCGGATGAGCATGACGGCACCCGGAACGAGCATCTCAGCGGCGGATTTCTCGAATGCTGCGGTGAGTTCATCCGCATTGAACGTGAAGGCGGAGTCTGTGGAGGGTGCCTCAGTTGGGCTGGCCGTGCCCGGCGAGGCACTACCGCCGGCGCAACCCGCGAGCACGAGCGCCGCGGCGACGAAGACTGCCGCGGCGCTTCGTGCCGGGAAACCGTCTCGGAGGACTACGCGTCGTATGTTCTTCATGCCGTCCACATCACTCGAATAGCGTCGTCGGCCCACGCCTTGGCGATGACCTTTGCGTATGAGTCTTCTTCAGACATGAGAACCTCGTGTTCTGTCGAGTAGTTCGAGCGAGGCGGCTCCACACTCGATGACTTCAACAATCCCAGTTCTGCGCCGGGGCAACCATGGACCTAAATCCCCTCTCTCGAGGAACCCGGTCGCCTGCTTGCACTTGCCAAACCGACAGGGTGGCAGCGTCGCACCTTCGGCGCCGGCGGACCATGGACGCAGAATCCGCGACATCCCGCACGGATCCTGGCGAAAGGATTGAACGGAGCGCGACGATGAGGCATAACGGTGCAGGACAGTGACGAAACGGCTTCGGCACACCGGATCTAGGTCTATGGACGTGGCGGCGCGGGGTCGGCATCATCGGAATTGAAACAACCGGCCCACCCAATTGCGGATGGTAGGAGAAGGACATGACGAACACATGCGGTCGTTCACGCCGAGCTCCTACGCTCGCAACGGCAGTGGCGCTTGTCGCGGCGAGCGGTCTGCTGCTCGGCGGATGCTCCTCGCCCTCCTCCGATAGTGGCGCGATCGACGCTGGTAACACCGTGGCGCCGATCACAATCGAAGTCTCTCGCCCTGCTGCTCCTGAGGGCGAACTCCCTGAGGCGCTCCAAACCGAGCTCCAAGCCGCACTCGAGACGGTCATGGCCACCTACGACGTGCCCGGAGCAGCCGCTGGCGTTTGGGTGCCCGGCGAAGGTTCGTGGACAACGGCCGCCGGCCTCGCCGACATCGACGGAGGTATCCCCGCAACGACCGACATGGTGTGGCCCATTCGCAGCATCACGAAGTCATACACGGTCAGCCTGATCCTTCAGCTCGCCGACGAGGGCGAACTGAGACTCGACGACACCATCGATAAGTACGTTGACGGCGTCACCAATGGCGACCAGATTACCTTGCTCGAACTGGCGAACATGTCTAGCGGCAATGCCGACTACGTCAATGAGGCTTTCCTCGCCGAGTGGCAGGCCGACCCCACGAAGATCTTCACACTTGACGAACTGAACAGTGGGGCTCTCGACCAACCGGCTGAGTTTGCACCCGGCACGCAGTACGTCTACACCAACTCCAACATCAACCTGCTCGGTGCCGTGATCGAGAAGGTGACCGGTGAACCGTATGCCGATGTGCTGCAGGAGCGCATCCTCGATCCTCTCGAACAAACCGGCACGAGCTACATGCTCGATGCCTCCAAATGGACCGAACCTCACCCAGTGGGGTATGTCATCGAAAATGGTGTTGCCGAGGCGCGGGAGGAGAACTCCTCGATCCTCGGCCCGGCCGGGTCGATGTTCTCAACACTCGACGACGGCCGCGTGTGGGCAGAGACTCTTGGGTCTGGTGCGCTGCTGAAGCCAGAGACACAGAAACTGCGCGAGATCGGCCACAAGATCGCCAAACCGCCCTACGACCTCTACGCGGTGGGGATGGGAACGACCAACGGATGGTGGGGTCACAACGGGGAAGGCGTGGGATTCACCGCCGCGACCTTCTATGACAGTGAAACAGGGGCGAGCATCGTGGTGTACATGAACGAGTCGGACACCGCAGACCAATCGCACCCTGCCGACGAGGCCTTCCGAGCCCTCGCCGCCGTACTCGAGAACGGAGCGGGCAAGTGAACGATCACATCACCGCAGTGCGTCCAACCCGAAGCGGGCTAGTCTGCGGCGCCGGAATTGTTGCCATAGTCGCGGCTGTTTCTCTCACCGCCGGATGCGGCGGCGCCGCCCCCGGTGCCACGCCCATTCCGGGCACCGCCATCGCCTCCGTTCCCGGGCTTCCGGATGCGGCGCTCGACGTGATGAACCAACCGCAGTTCGCGAGTGGTCGCTGGTCGATCTCAGTCGAAGATCTCGACACTGGGGAGACCCTGATCGACCTCGACGGCGACAAACTCGCCGAGCCTGGCTCTTTCGTGAAGACCTACAGTGCGGGCGCCGCCTGGGTGAAATGGGGGCCGGATCACACGATCATCACCCCGGTGAAACAATCGGGCACCGTCGCCGGCAGCACTCTCACGGGCGATCTCATTCTCGTGGGCCAGGGGGACCTCACGATGGGCGGGCGCACGAAGGCCGATGGCACCGTCGACTTCACCAACCTCGACCACAATGACGCCAACCCGCTGCCCGGCGCGACGCTCACCCCTGAGGACCCGCTCACCGGCCTCAACGATCTCGCCGAGCAGGTGAAGGCCTCGGGAATCACCGCGGTGAACGGCGACGTCATCGTCGATAACCGCCTCTTCACCGGTTCGCTCGAAGGCAAACCCGTCACGCCGATCATCATCAACCAGAACCTGCTCGACATCCAGATCACTCCGGGCGCCGAGGGCCAGCCGGCGACGACGGCGCTCACACCCGCGGTCGCCCCCTGGAAGCTGGTCAGCGACGTGCGGACCGTGGCTGCCGGCGAGGACGCAGTACTCAAGGACCCCACAGTCTCGCCCGACGACCCGAACACGATCCGGATCTCCGGCACCATTGCCGCCGACAGTAATCCCGCACTCAAGGTCTATGAGCTCGAAGACCCCGCGACTTTCGCCCGCGCCGCCTTCATCGAGGCGCTGCAGCGCGCCGGCGTGTCGGTTTCGGCGAATCCGACGGCCACGAATCCCGAGCAATCCCTGCCCGACCAAGCCACTGTCACCGCGCTGGCCTCCGCAGCGGAGCTCGTGTCCCTGCCGCTCGGTGAAGAGGTGAAGTACGTGATGAAGATCAGCTACAACCGCGGCGCCCAGGCGCTTGTCTGCCGTCTCGCCGCCGATGCCGGAGAGACCGCATGCAACGCGGGCATGGCGGTGATGCAATCCATCTGGGCTGATGCGGGGTTGGACACCCTGGGCGCCTCGCTTGTGGATGGGTCCGGGCTCGACGGCAACTTCATCACCCCGCGGAACGCCGTCGACATCCAGGCGATCATGGCCGCGCGTCCGGATGCGGAGCGGTGGCAAGGCACCCTGCCGATCCTCGGCGTCGACGGCTCGCTAGCCGACGTGCAGGCTGGCAGCGAAGCGGCGGGCAAGGTATTCGCGAAGACCGGCACCCTGATCGGCGGCGATGCTCTCAACAACCGCCTCCGCCTGGTCACAAAGACGCTCGGTGGAGTGATGGACACCGAGAAGGGTCGTCATCTCGCGTTCACCATCATGGTGAACCAGGGCTTCTACGACGAGATCGCGGGGGTCTTCGAGGCGAACAACGACGTCGGCAAAGTAGCCGCGCTGATCCAGCAGGCCTACTAGTCCAAGGGTCCACACACTAGACATGCCCCGGTCATTGGCCGGGGCATGTCTGCATATAGGCACGGACCGCGCGCAGCGGCACGGCCTGGAGTCCCCTCTCCCGGGTCCAACCCCACATCCCAGACGAACCTCAACGCGCGAGATACCGCAGGACGGCCAACACCCGGCGATGGTCGTTGGTGTCGACCTGGATGTCGAGCGCGTCGTAGATGTGCGAGGTGTGCTGGACCACGGCCTTCTCCGAGATGACCAGGCGCTCGGCGATCCACGCGTTGCTGCGGCCCTCCGCGATCAGGGGGAGCACCTCTCGCTGCCGGGGCGTGAGCCGGGCGAACTCGCCGTCGACCAGGCTCGCCCGATTGACCATCACCTCGATCACCTCGGGGTCGATGGCGGTGCCGCCGGCCACCACGGCGCGCAAGTCGGCGAGGAATCCGTCGAGATCGGAGATGCGCTGTTTGAGCAGGTAACCGACCCGTGACGGGGCCCCCGCCAACAGTTCGGCGGCGTATCGGCGCTGCACGTACTGGGACAGCACCACCACCGCGGTCTCGGGCAGCTCGGCGCGGATGCGCAGCGCGGCGGCAAGTCCGTCGTCCGCGTTGCGCGGCGGCATCCGGATATCGGTCACCACCAGGTCGGGGCGATGCCGCGCGACGGCGTCGAGCAACGCGTCCGCGTCTCCCACCGCCTCGACCACCCGGAAGCCGCCCTGCTCGAGCACCGTCGCCAGGCCCTGCCTCAGCAGCACCTCGTCATCTCCGATCACCGCCGTGCCGGTCATCGGACGCATGGCAGCTCCGCCCGCAGATGCGTGCCATAGGTGGAGTCGCTGTCGATCCGCAGCACGCCGCCGAGCGCGTCGATCCGGTCGGAAAGGCCCCGCAGCCCCCTGCCGGCATGCAGGGCGGCGCCCCCGACGCCGTCGTCGTGCACCTCGACGGACAGGCGCGCGCCGTCGCCGTCGATGCGCACCGACACGCCCTGGGCGCTCGCATGCTTGAGTGCGTTGGCGAGCCCCTCCGCGATGAGGAAGTACGCGGCGGACTCCACCCCCGCCGGCAGGTCGCCGTCGGCCAGGTCGGCGTGCAGCGTGGTTGGCAGGGGCATCCGGTCCACCAGGTCTTCCGTCGCGGCGCACAGTCCGCGCTCGATCAGCGCCGCTGGCATGAGCCGGTGGACGAACGTCCGCAGCTCCGTGGCCGCGTCGTCGATGCCCTCCCGCACGGCGACCGCCTGCATCCGCGCCCCCTCGAGGCTCTCCGTCCCCGCGATCTGCTGCGCATCCATGGCCAGCAGCACCAGCCGCACCTGGATGCCGTCGTGCAGGTCGCGGGCGATCCGGCGCCGCTCACGATCCGCCGCGGCCACGATGCGCCCGCGGGAGGAGAGCAGCTCGCCCCGCTGAGCCATCAGCTGGGCGAGCAGCCGCTCCCGCTCGAGGGCGAGTGCGATCACCCGGCCGGCCTCGCGCACCGACTCCGGGTCGTCGATGAGGTCGCCGTCGTAGACGATCGCGCCAATCCGCTCGCCGGCGAGTTCCACGTCGACGCTGGCACGGCCCGCGCGCGCCGGGATCTCGGCGGGGCTGCCCCAGGTGTCCACCCAGCCGACCCGATCGGGCATCCACAGCAGCAACTCGATCGATCCATCGCCCAGCGCCCGGCCGAGCATCCGGGGCAGGTCCTCGCGTGCGGTCTCGTCGCGGCCCAGCCACACCGCGAGCTCCTCGAGCCGTCCCGTGCGGGCGAACCCGCCGCGGAGCATAGCCAGCAGAAAGGCGATCGGGACGCCCGCCATCAGCAGATACTGGATCACCGCGGCCGCGGTCGCCCCGAACAGCGGGTCCATGACAACGCCACGCACGGGGACGGCAAGCAGCGTCACCATGCCGTAGATGAACAGCGGGGCCAGCACACGACGCTGCGCGGGTTCCGCGCGTGCCAGCCGTCGCATCAGGATTATCGCGGCCGCCACAACGACCACCACGCCCGCCGTCCGCTGTCCCCACACGCCCGCGGCAAGCAGGTCGGGGCGGTCGGCGATAGTCAGTGTGGGCACCGCGGGATCGAACAGATACAGGGGCGCCTGCAAGAGGATCGAGACTCCATAGCCCGCCGCCACCACCGCGGCGGCCGCCCCGTGGACCCGGCCCGATGGGAAGGCCAGCAGCAGATGCACGGCGACCGCCAGGACCACGGTCGCGGACACCGTCCCCACCTCCACCAGCCCCGGCACGCCGGTGTTCCCGAGGCTCCCGGCGAACACCGCCAGCGCGCCCAGCACCAGGATCATGCCCATGTTGTTGGCGGGCCGTCGATGCCAGGCCAGCAGCCCAGAGACCGCGTACACGGAGTACACCAGCGTCACCAACACCAGAGTCCACCACATTGGCCCCGAGCCCGGCAGCGACAGGACCAGCTCCACAACGCCCAGCGCCGCCAACGCGCCGCCAAGCATCAGGAGGGCCCGGTCCAGCGACCGCGGCAGAGCAGACTTCGGCACTCTCACCTGCTCAGACTAAGCCGACTAGGGTCCCTCACTAACCCATTACACGAATACTGCCGATCGATCCACCTCGCTTGTTGGTGAACCACAATGCGGATGCGTCGGGTCCGGGCTTGATGTCGAACGGGCCCGCCACCCCCGGGGCGGTGAATCCGAGCCAGTCCCCCACCGAGGGGTCGAACCGCACGATCGCGTTGGCCGCGGTGTCGGCCAGCCACACCGCGTCGTCGCCGGCGACCCACACCCCGTCGGGGGTCCGCAGCCTCTCGTCCGTGCGCCAGGAGACCTCGCCGGCGCCATCCATCGTCATGAGCCCCGGCGGCTCCCGGGTGGTCAGCCACAGCGCGCCCGCGCGATCCATCGCCCACGCGCGCGGCACGCCGTATTCGGGCCACGGCCCGAACCGCGCGACGGCGCGGGCGGGATCCCCTGACGAGGGATCTAGTCGACCGACAGTGCCGCTGCCCGCGTTGACCCACCACACCAGGCCCCGGGCGTCGACGAATAGCGCCGACGGATCGGCGATCAGCTCCGAGCGGATCAGCCTGAGCGACGCCGTGGGGCTGTGGGCGCGCGGGTCGAGCGAGCCGACGGCCTGGGACCCGCGCGCGGTGAACCACAGAAGCCCGGTTGCCGCGGCCTTGATCGCGACCGGGCCGCGTAGATCGGGGTGGGTGTGGAGGGTTATGGTGCCCGCTGGGTCGGCCGCGTCCGGGTCGATGGCAGCGAGGGCGTCGGAGCCGAGGCAGGTGAACCAGAGGCGGCCGTCGGCCCCGGGGAAGATGTTGGCGGGCAGTCGCACTCGGCCGTGCGGATCGGCGAACGTCTCCACGCGCCAATCCGCAGCCCGCACCCGGCCGACGCGCCCGTTCGCGATGCTCGTGAACCACACATCTCCCCCCGCGGCGATGATTCCGCAGGGTGAGTCGACTTCGCCGGCCCGTGGGTAGAACACGTCGATGGCACCGACGGCCTCACCCATCTCGCGCTCCCTTCCCCGACGCTGTCGGCAGCGTCTCGTCGCACCTATCCTCTGGGTCGCAGGCGGGTCCAGACGATAGACCTAAGTCGCCGAACCGTCGTATTGGCGACCTAGGTCTATCGCGGCCGCCCACCCTTCTCGCGGAACCTGGATGTATGACCAACCGAAGTCTGACGGGTGCCCTGACGATCACGGCGGCGGTGACGCTTCTTCTCGCCGCCGGCTGCTCGAGTTCGAGCTCCCCCGAAGCCAGCACCTCGAGCGCCGACGCATCGAGCGCCAACGCATCCTCGGCAGCCGAACAGAGCTCCAACACGGCCAACGTCTCGGTCGCCTACACCGCCCTGACGGTAACCAACCTCGGGAATCCGACGTTTCCGTTTCGCGGCTCCGACGGCCAGGACCACGTCGCCTACGCGCTGCAACTGACCAACGCAGGGCTGGCCCCGGCCACCCTCGAGCGCGTCGACGTGGTCGACGCCGCCGATCCCACTCGCACGCTCGCGTCGTTCTCCGGCCCCGATCTGGTCGACCCGTCATGTGGGTACGGCGCGTGCAACCGGCTGCGCACCCTGCCCTCGAGCCCGGCGCCGAATGCCGATATCGAATCCGGGCAATCGCGTGCCCTGCTCGTCGACTTCACCCTCGCCCCCGGCACCACCGCACCAAAATCGGTCCTGCACAAGGTGACCGCGCTCGCCTCCGCGACACCCGGGCCCGGCGCGCCCACCCAGGTGGAATACCTGGTGACGCCGAAGGACGTCGCCGCCCGCACCGCGCTGGTGATCTCTCCACCGCTGCGCGGCGACAACTGGGTGGCACAGAACGGCTGCTGCGAAATCGGCTTCCCCCACGTGATGTCGCTGCTCCCGCTCTCCGGGCAGCTCGCGGACAGCCAGCGGTTCGCCATCGACTGGATGCGGCTGGACGATCAAGGCCGCTTCTACGACGGTGACAGAACGAAGAACGAGAGCTACCAGAACTATGGGCAGGAGATCCACGCGGTCGCCGACGGAACCATCTCCGCGACCCTCGACGAGGTGGAGGCCAACGCCCCCGGGATCCTGCCCGCGACGGTGCCGGCCCTAGCCGCGAAACTCACCGTCAACAATGTCGACGGCAACCACATCGTCCAGGACCTCGGCGACGGCACCTGGGCCATGTACGCCCACCTGCAGAAGGGCTCCCTGTTGGTCAAGCCCGGCGACAAGGTGACCAAGGGGCAGGTGATCGCGAAGCTCGGCAACACCGGCAACTCGAACGCCCCACACCTGCACTTCCAGCTGATGGACGGGCCCAACCTGATCGGCAGCGACGGCATCCCGTACGTGTTCGACAGCTTCGACTACGCCGGCTATATCGACCCCGCGGCCATCATCGCGGCCGACGACTACCTCACCGGCGAGTTCTTCGCGCACCACGCCGCGCCCGAGGCGCGCACGAAGCAGTTGCCGCTCAATGACAGCATCGTGAACTTCGGCGGGTAAGGCTTGCAGCCCGAGCCGCGGTGGCTTTGCCCCTAGTTTTGGGCACCGGTCCGGCGGGCGGGCGCGCAGCAGTCGACGGCGCACAGGCTGCCATTAACGCCAGCACCGTAGAGCGGCTCGCTCCCCAGCCGCGCGGGCGCGGCGCCATCCAACTGCTCGCGCACGAGGGCCACCACCATCTCGGCGAATCGGGAATCTGTGCCCGGCGTCAGCGCCCGGGCGTAACCGAGGCCGAGGTTCTGGGCCTTCTCCCGCGCCTCGGTGTCGAGGTCCCACACCACCTCCAGGTGGTCGGAGACGAAGCCGAT
This sequence comes from Tomitella biformata AHU 1821, assembly GCF_000524475.1. Taxonomy (GTDB): domain Bacteria; phylum Actinomycetota; class Actinomycetes; order Mycobacteriales; family Mycobacteriaceae; genus Tomitella; species Tomitella biformata. Next base: position 75,839 of record NZ_BAVQ01000080.1, read on the forward strand.
GGGGCACACGATCACGGCCTGCTCCCCCGCCGCGGCCAGCGCGTCGAGGTGGTCGCAGATGTCGGGCTCGAGCCACGGCACCTGGGGCGGGCCGGAGCGGGACTGCCACACGACGTCGTGCTCGTCGAAACCCGTTGCGGCGGCGCATAACCGGGCGGTCTCCGCGACCTGGCGGCTGTAGAGGTGGCCGCCGTCGGCGGGCGGGCCGGCGTTCGCGTCGGCGGACAGCGGCACCGAGTGCGCGGTGAACACCAGGCGGACGCCAGCCCGCCTGGCCTCGGGCAACGTCGCGCGGGACGCCTCGATGGCGTCCGCGAACGCCGCGATCATGAGCGGGTGATCGAAGTACTGCCGCAGCTTCACGAGCGCAGGAGCGTGAGGACCAGCAGCCTCGCGGGCCCGGGAGATGTCCTCGTGATACTGCCGGCAGCCGGAATAGCCGCCCCACGCAGATGTCGGAAAGACCAGCGCGCGCTCGACGCCGTCGGCCATCATCTGCGCGACGGCGTCCTCCGCCATCGGATGCCAGTTGCGGTTACCGAAGTACACCGGCAGATCGATGCCATCGGCCAGTAGGCGTTCCTGGACCGCGTCGATGATGTCGAGGTTGAGCGCGTTGATCGGCGAGACACCCCCGAAGTGCAGGTAGTGCACCGCAACCTCCTCAAGACGTTCTGTCGGCACCCCTCGGCCGCGGGTCACGTTCTCCAGGAACGGGATCACATCCTCCGGCCGCTCGGGACCACCGAAGGAGAGGAGCAGGACGGCGTCGTACTCGGGCATGAAGGTGCTAGCCCACCATCGCGTGGAAACCGCCGTCGACATAGATGATCGACGCGGTGGTGGCCGGCAGCCAGTCAGACAGCACGGTGCACACGCTCTTGGCGACGGCCGTCGGGTCGTTGACATTCCAGCCGATGGGCGACGCGGCATCCCACGCGGTGTTCAGCTTGTCGAGCTCCGCGCCGGGGCCGGTGCTCGCACCGGCGATGGCCTTCGCGGCCAGGGTCTTGATGGGGCCGGCGGAGACCAGGTTGGATCGGATACCGCGGCCGCCGACCTCCTTGGCCACATAGCGGTTCACAGCCTCAAGGGTGGCCTTGGAGACGCCCATCCAGTTATAGAACGGCATCGCGCGCGAGGGGTCGAAGTCCATGCCGACGATAGACGCGTTGTCGTTGAGCACCGGCAGCAGAGCCTTGGCGAGGGAGGCGTAGGAGTAGGCGGAGATCTCCATCGCCTTCGACACGTCAGCCCACGGCGCATCCAGGAACGGGGCGCCGAGACCGGAGCGCGGGGAGAACGCGATGGAGTGCACGACGCCATCGAGGCCCTCGGGCGCGAGCTCCCGGACGCGGTCGGCCAGAGTCGCGAGGTGCTCGTCGTCCTGCACGTTCAGCTCGACGGCGGGCGGCACGGGCTGCGGCAGGCGCTGGGCGATGCGGTCGATCAGCCGGATCCGGTCGAAGCCGGTGATGATCACCTTCGCGCCCTGCTCCTGCGCGACCTTCGCCACGTGGAATGCGATGGACGAGTCCGTGATGATGCCGGTGACCAGGATGGTCTTGCCTTCGAGCAGTCCGCCCATGATGTGTTCCTCCTGTGAGAAGTGAGATGAAGTGCCGGTGTGGGGCTGGGCTAGTGGCCTCTAGCTAGTGGCCCATGCCCATGCCGCCGTCGACCGGAATCACGGCGCCGGACACGTAGGCCGAGTCCTCGGAGGCGAGGAAGCTGACCACCGCGGCGACGTCCTCGGCCTTGCCGAGACGCTTGAGCGGGATGAATTCCTTGGCCTGCTTGTGCAGGTCCTCGGACAGGCCCGCAGTCATATCTGTCTCGATGAATCCGGGCGCGACCACGTTGGCGGTGATCGAGCGCGAGCCCAGCTCACGGGTGATCGAGCGGGCCATGCCTATCACGCCGGCCTTGGACGCCGCGTAGTTGATCTGGCCGGGACCGCCGGCGAGTCCGACGACGGAGCCGAGGAAGATCATCCGGCCCCAGCGGCCGCGCAACATGGCCCGGTTGGCGCGCTTGGCGACACGGAAGGCACCGGTGAGGTTAGCGTCGAGCACGCTCGAGAACTGGTCCTCGGTCATCCGCATCAGCAGAGTGTCGTCGGTGATGCCCGCGTTCGCGACGAGGACCTCGACGGGCCCCTGGTGCTCCTCGACCTCGGTGAACGCACGGTCCACGGACTCGGAGTCGGTGACATCGCACTGCACGCCGAACAGACCTTCAGGGATGCCGGAGCCGCGATGGGTGACGGCGACCCTGTGGCCGTCCGCGGCGAGCCGCTGGGCGATGGCGAGGCCGATGCCCCGGTTGCCGCCAGTGACCAGCACCGAGCGGCTGACTTTGGACATGGGCTCGGAGTTGGACGGGGTGTCAGAGTTGGACATGGTCGCTCACCTTACTTTGCGAATGGAGCAATCGGGAATTACGTCAGAGCAGGACAGCACAGGCCGTCAGGGCAGACGACGCCCGACGACCAGCGCGCCCGCCGCCGACAGCGCCAGCAGCACCGCGCCTGCGATCAACCACGGGCGGCTCGCGTCGCCGCGCACCTCCTCGTAGCCGAGTTGGCTCTGCAGCGTGTCGTAGACGCCCTCGAGCTCGCCCAAGCTGGAGGCTGAGAAGAAGTTGCCACCGGAGAGGTTCGCGATCTCCTGCAGGGAGACGTCGTCCACGGGCACGTTGATGCGCTGGCCCTCGATCTCGACGTAGCCGTGCGACGTGCCAAATGAGATCGTGGAGACCGGGATGCCCTTCTCCTTCGCAAGTCGGGCTGCGGTGAAGGCGCCGCGGGGGTCGTCGAGGTTCTTGGGCACGGTCTGGGTGCCGTCGGACTCCAGCACGATGCGGGCGGGCGGGGTGTCCTCGCCACCGCCAATGCCGGCGTCGAAGTTCTCGAGCGCCTGCAGTGACGTGAAGATCGCCTCACCGGTGGCGGTGCGCTCGGCCAACTGCAGATTGTCGATGGCACTAGTGATGGACTTGCGGTTGGTCGTCGGCGTCACCAGCACCGATGCGGTCCCGGAGAAGGCGACTAGCCCGAGGTTGATGCCTTTGGGCAGCTCGTCGGCGAAGGTCTTCGCCGCCTGTTGGGCCGCTTCCAGGCGGCTCGGATCGACGTCCGTGGCCTCCATGGACAATGACACGTCGATCGCCAGCATGACCGTCGCGCGGTTCCGCGGGACCTTCTGGTCGGCGGTGGGTCCGGCGAGGGCGACGGTGAGAGAAAGCAGGCTCAACACCAGGAGGACTGCCGGCAGATGGGTGAACCAGTCGCGGCGAGCCGGCGCCACGGACTCGAGCAACTCGTAATTGGCGAACTTGAGGACCTGGCGCTTGCGATAGAACTGCACCAGCACATAGGCGACCGCCACCGCCAGCACGATCACCAGGCCTAGCAGCCACCAGGCGTTGGCGAATCCCGACAGGCTCACTTGCCTCCCCCTATCACTGACTGCCTCCCGAACCGGCCCGCCTCGGCGCCGGCGTGCCGGCCAGCCCGCGGCGGTTGACGCTGACAAACCGGGCGACATCCGCGATCCAATCGCGGTCCGTGCGCAGTCCCATGACCAGGCCGCCGCACCGGCGGACGCTCTGCCGCACGGCCTCGCTGTGTAGGCGGGCGGCTGCGGTGAAGTCCGCCCGGATGCGCTCGGTGAGCACGAACTCGCGGCTCTGCCCGCTCTCCGGGTCCCGCAGCATTACCCGCCCGATCCCCGGCAGCTCTTGATCGCGCGGATCGAGGACCTCGATGCCGAGCACGTCGTGGTTGGCCGCGACGCCGCGGAGTGCGCGGTCCCAATCAATCGGCCCCAGGAAGTCGCTGATCACCACGACGAGGCCGCGTCGGGCCCGGCGTCGGCGCAAGGTCTCGATGGCGCCGGCTAGGTCCCCCCGAACCCCCTGTTCCGCGCGTGGGGTGGTCGCGATCTTGCGCAGGATCGTCCGCGCGTGCAGGTCCCCGGCCCGGGCCGGGAGCCTGGTGATGGTGGAGCCGGTGGAGATGACGGCACCCACCCGGTTTCCGCCTCGCATGCTCAGGTACGTGATGGCCGCGGCCGCGGCGACGGCCAGATCGCGCTTCTCACACGCCGCGGTGCCGAAGTCGAGGCTCGCCGACAGGTCCACCACCAGCCAGGTCTCGAGCTCGCGATCGGCCACCGGCATGCGCACATGGGGATGGGTGGTGCGGGCGGTGACGGACCAGTCCATCAGGCGCACGTCGTCGCCCGGCTGATACTCGCGGGCATCGCCCGGCTCGGTGCCCGGACCGGGGATAAGCCCCTGGTAGTCACCGTGCAGGAGGCCGTCGAGGCGGCGCCGGACCGTCAGCTCCAGGGTGTGCAGCGCGGCGGCCAGCTTCGGATCGCGAAGCTCGCCGCCACTAAAGGACGGCGGCGTATGCGCTGGCGCTGGGGTTGGGGTCGTCACCGTGCGTGCGTGGCCGCGGGCGCAGGGATGCCGGCCGCGGCCGGCATCGCGCTGACCTGGGGCAGGGGCACCGCAGCCATCACCCGGCGGATGATCTCCTCGGGCGAGACCTCATCGGCGAGCGCGTCGTAGGTCAGCACCAGCCGGTGCCGGAGCACATCGGGCACCACCTCGACGACATCCTGGGGCACCACATAGTCGCGTCCACGGACGAGCGCGAGCGCGCGAGCGGCAGCGATGATGCCGAGCGTGGCGCGGGGGGACGCGCCGTAGGCGATCCAGCTCTCCACCTCGACCAGGTCGTAGACCTTCGGGGTCCGCGTCGCACCGATCAGGCGCACCACGTAATCCACCAGGGAGTGGTGCACGAAGACGTTGCTCGCGACTCCTTGGAGGCGGATGATGTCCTCCGGCGTGAACACCGCGTTGGGCGTCGGCACCGACTGGCCCATGCGGTAGACGATCTCCCGCTCCTCGTCGATCGTGGGGTAGTCGACCTCCACCTTGAACAGGAAGCGGTCCCGCTGAGCCTCGGGCAACTGGTAGACGCCCTCGCTCTCGATGGGGTTCTGTGTTGCCATCACGAGGAAGGGGCTGGGCATGGGGAAGGTGGTGCCACCGATGGTGACTTGGCGCTCGGCCATGACTTCGAGGAGCGCTGCCTGCACCTTCGCGGGCGCGCGGTTGATCTCATCGGCCAGCACGAAGTTCGCGACCACCGGGCCAAGCTCGGTGTCAAAGCTCTCCCGGCCCTGCCGGTAGATGCGCGTGCCGATGAGGTCGGCGGGGACCAGGTCCGGGGTGAACTGGATGCGGGAGAAGCTGCCACCCATCACCTTGGCGAAGGTCTCCACCGCCAGGGTCTTCGCGATGCCCGGGACGCCCTCCAAGAGCACGTGGCCCTTGGCCAGCACGCCGACCAGCATGCGTTCCACCAGATGGTCTTGGCCGACGATGACCCGCTTGATCTCGTATACGGCCTTCTCCAGCAGCAGCGCGTCGTTCCGCGTCGCCCCCGCAGTCGCCCCTGAATCGATCTGGTCCGTCATCATCGCCCCACCGTTCGGAATCAACGCTCACCGCTTTCGTCAGATCTGGTGCTGCCGCTGCCGCCAACTATTCCAGCAACGGCCACCCGGCGCTAACGCTAGCCGATCATCCGAACGGCGTAGGGGGTCATGTCGTTATAGCGCACCGAGGTGACCCGCACGACGTTTCCGGAGAACGGCGCCTCGATCATCTGGCCGTCTCCGAGGTAGAGCGCCACGTGATGCACGCCGCCATTACCCCAGAACAGCATGTCGCCGCGCTTGGCCTGGCTCGAGGGCACCTGCTTGCCTGCGGTGTACTGGTAGCCGGAGTACTTCGGGATGGAGATCCCGGCGCCGGCGAACGCGTACTGCATCAATCCGGAGCAGTCGAAGCCAACGCTCTTATAGTCGCCGTAGGAGTCGGCGACGCCGCCGTCGCGCACACCCATCGTGGGCCCGTTGGGGTTGCCACCGCCCCACGAGTAGCGCACGCCCAGCTGGGACATCGCACGGTCGATCACGATCTCGATCTTCTCGTTGCCGCTGGCGCTGGTAATCGGACCGGTGACGTTGCCGGTGACATTGCCGCTCTGCTGCTGGCTCTGCACCTTGTTGGCCGCGTCCTGCGAGGCCTTGTTCTCGGCCGCCCTTCGGGCCGCCGCCGCTGCCGCCTCCTTGGCCGCAGCCTCCGCAGCCCTGGCAGCCGCCTCTTCGGCAAGCCGTTGGCGATCCCAATTGTCGAATACCTCGCGCTGAGACTGCAGGCCGTCGACGTTGTTCCGCGCGGCCTCCAGCTGCGCCTCGGCACCGGCCTTCTCGGCCTCGATCTGCGCCTTGGCTGCGGCCTGTTGGTCCTGCTCCGAGACCGCGGCGGAGATCGCCTGCTGGGACTCCGCCTCCGCGGCGGACGCGTTGGCCTCGGCGGTGTCCGCCTCCTGCTTGGCCGCGCGGGCCGCCGAGTCCTTATTGGCCTGCTCGGTGCGAGCGAGCTGGAGCTTGTCCATGGACGCGGAGTGCGCATCGGCGACGATCTTCATCAGCCGGGCGCGGGTCAACGCGTCATCGGGACCGCCGGTGCTGACAAACGCTGAAAGGGTGCCCACGCGGCTGCCCTGCTGATAGCTGGCAGAGACGAACTTATTGAACTGGCTCTGGGCGGTGTTGATGACCTCACCCGCATCGGCCAGCTGCTGCTTGGCGGTGCCGACGGCCTGGGCCGCCCGCTCTGCCGCGCCACGGGCCACCTGCAGGTCCACGAGTGCCTTATTGGCCTCCTCGCGCTTGAACGCCACCTGCATCAGCAGGTCCTGCAAACGCTGGTCCGCACTCGAGACCTGGTTGATCAGCGCGCTGACCTCGCCAATCTGGCTGCCTACGACATCGGTGGCCCGCTGGATATCGGAGTCGGTCGGGTTCGGCGGCGGTGGCGGCACTGCGGCAACAACTCCGGGCGTCCCGATGATCATGGCCGCGGCCATGATCCCGCCAAGGAAAATGCTGCTGGAGCGACGTCCTGCGAAATTCGGCGCATTGCGGCGTGAACCGCGACGGTCAGTACGTCCCACGAAGATCTCCCTAGGTATCGCTTCGGCCGGCGCTGGACCAAGCCGCCCGCGGTCAAAGCGTCAGTGCGCGGAACGCTTCCCTTCGCTCCGCACAGCAGAGATGTCACCACGTGCGACCGTCCGCCGGGCCGACCACACGTGGCGAAAGCCCGCGCGTCGAACCTCGGAATCGAGTCACTCCTGCAACATTCGTGCCAGTAGCACCGTACGACAAATCCTGCACCACTGTGAACTTCCGTCACAAAACACAACGATGTAATCCACCAAACAGCAGGTCAGAACGTTTTGGCAATGCCTCGGTTAATGTGACGTAAGTCTCAATCACGGCCAAATCGGCCCAGATTCGACGAATCCGTCCTGAAATCAGCCGTCGAATGAGCTAGGAGTCCGGCCCTGCCTGGCTCCCCACGTCCACGCCGATGCCGCCCGCGCCAGCGCTGCGTGCAGCACCTGCCTGACGACGGCTCGCACGCACATTGAGTGCGGTGCCCAGCACCACGAGGACGAGCACCGCCAACGTGATGATGGACGCGATCGCGGTCCATGGCAGCGACGGTTCGGCGATCTGGTCCACAAAGGCCTGCACATCCGCAGAGCTGTCACCTGTCCGGGGCGCCGTCTCCGCCTCCTCCAAAACGAACCGGCTGATGCTGTCGCTGTTGGTCCCGATCATGTGCGGGCTCATCGCGACGACGGTGCCGCCCTCGGCATTGCCCACCGAGGTCGCAAGATCGCGGAGTTGCTCCGGCAGGAACGGGTCCTGCTCGATGACGACCACCCGCAGCGGCACGCCTTGTTCAGCGGCATTGGCCACCACGACCCGCAGCCCGTCCACCTGCGCCGCAGGGGCCGCCACGCCGTCGTCGGCGAGGTCTGCGAGGACTGCGTCCACATCAACGCCGGCGACGATATCCGTGGCGAACGGGACGAAGTTCATGGTGACGGCGACCTTCCATAGATTGTGGCGCGCGACCGGTAGGGCGCCCCGGTCGTCATCCTAGGCACGTCCTGACCGTTCATTCCCAGCTGTCGGGGGCGTGTCCGCTTTCGGGTTGGACGGCGGCCGGCCCATGCCCCCGCAATACCCCTCGCGACCTCCTAGTACGTGCGTACTGTTAGGCTTTCAGCGAGCCGAGGCGCCGTCTGTCCAGTTAGACGCGCCCCGCGACTCGCGGAGCCGTCGGCGCAGTCCCGTCGATGGTGAGCCTCAATGACGAGTGGAGCTGACGTGACCACCAGTATTAATTCATTTGGCGCCCGCGGCACCCTTGAGGTCGGAGACAACTCTTATGAGGTTTTCCGGCTTTCAGCGGTTCCCGGCACCGAGAAGCTGCCCTATTCGCTGAAGGTTCTCGCTGAGAACCTGCTGCGTACCGAAGACGGTAAGAACATCACGGCGGACCACATCCGCCAGATCGCCAGCTGGGATCCCTCGGCCGAGCCGAGCATCGAGATCCAGTTCACCCCCGCCCGCGTGATCATGCAGGACTTCACGGGCGTCCCCTGCATCGTCGACCTCGCCACCATGCGCGAGGCCGTCACGGCCCTCGGCGGCGATCCGACCAAGGTCAACCCGCTCTCCCCCGCCGACATGGTCATCGACCACTCGGTCATCCTCGATGTCTTCGGCCAGTCCGACGCCCTCGAGCGCAACGTCGACCTCGAGTACCAGCGCAACGGCGAGCGTTACCAGTTCCTGCGCTGGGGCCAGGGCGCCTTCGACGACTTCAAGGTCGTCCCCCCGGGCATGGGCATCGTGCACCAGGTCAACATCGAGTACCTGGCGCCGACGGTCATGTCCCGCAACGGCCAGGCGTACCCGGACACCTGCGTCGGCACCGACTCGCACACCACCATGGTCAACGGCCTGGGTGTGCTGGGCTGGGGCGTCGGCGGCATCGAGGCAGAGGCGGCCATGCTCGGCCAGCCGGTCTCCATGCTGATCCCGCGCGTCGTCGGCTTCAAGCTCTCCGGCGAGATCAAGCCCGGCGTGACCGCAACCGACGTCGTGCTCACCGCCACCCAGATGCTGCGCAAGCACGGCGTCGTCGGCAAGTTCGTCGAGTTCTACGGCAAGGGCGTCGCCGAGGTCCCCCTCGCGAACCGCGCGACCCTGGGCAACATGAGCCCCGAGTTCGGCTCCACCGCCGCAATCTTCCCGATTGACGGCGAGACCATCGAATACCTGCGCCTCACCGGCCGCAGCGACGAGCAGCTCGCGCTCGTCGAGGCGTACGCCAAGGAGCAGGGCCTGTGGCACAACCCTGACGTTGAGCCCATCTTCTCCGAGTACATCGAGCTGGACCTGAGCACCGTCGTCCCGTCGATCGCCGGCCCGAAGCGCCCGCAGGACCGCATCCTGCTCTCGGCGTCGAAGGAAGCCTTCGCCAGCGACATCGTCAACTACACCGACGACAAGGACGCGCAGGGCCGCTCGAGCAAGCCGGTCAAGGTCCGCACCGCCGAGGGCGAGTTCGAGCTGGACCACGGCGCCGTCGTCGTCGCGGGCATCACGTCCTGCACCAACACGTCGAACCCGTCCGTCATGCTCGGCGCCGCGATCCTCGCGCGCAACGCGGTGGAGAAGGGCCTGACCACCAAGCCCTGGGTCAAGACCAACATGGCCCCCGGCTCGCAGGTCGTCACCGACTACTACGAGAAGGCCGGCCTGTGGCCGTACCTCGAGAAGCTCGGCTACTACCTCGGCGGCTACGGCTGCACCACGTGCATCGGCAACACCGGGCCGCTGCCCCTGCCGATCTCGAAGGCGATCAACGATAACGACCTCTCGGTCACCGCCGTGCTCTCGGGCAACCGCAACTTCGAGGGTCGCATCTCCCCCGACGTCAAGATGAACTACCTGGCCTCCCCGCCGCTGGTCATCGCGTACGGCATCGCCGGCACGATGGACTTCGACTTCGAGACCGACTCGCTTGGCGACGACACCGAGGGCAACCCGGTCTTCCTGAAGGACATCTGGCCGTCCACCCAGGAGATCGAGGACACCATCAAGTCCTCGATCAGCCAGGACATGTTCCGCAAGTCCTACGAGACCATCTTCGCGGGCGACCACCGCTGGCAGGGCCTGTCCACCCCCGAGGGCGACACCTTCGAGTGGGACGAGAAGTCCACCTACGTCCGCAAGGCGCCGTACTTCGACGGCATGACGATGGACCCGGCCCCGGTCGAGAACATCACGGGCGCACGCGTTCTCGCGCTGCTCGGCGACTCGGTCACCACCGACCACATCAGCCCGGCTGGCCCGATTAAGCCCGGCACCCCCGCCGCGCAGTACCTGGATGCCAACGGCGTCGAGGCCAAGGACTACAACTCCCTGGGCTCGCGTCGCGGCAACCACGAGGTCATGATCCGCGGCACGTTCGCGAACATCCGGCTGCGCAACCAGCTGCTGGACGCGATCGTGGAGGGCGGCGTCGCTGGCGGCTACACGCGTGACTTCACGCAGGCCGACGGCCCGCAGGCGTTCATCTACGACGCCTCGGAGAACTACCAGGCCGCGGGTATCCCGCTCGTCGTGCTCGGCGGCAAGGAGTACGGCTCCGGCAGCTCACGCGACTGGGCCGCCAAGGGCACCGCACTGCTCGGCGTCAAGGCCGTCATCACGGAGTCCTTCGAGCGCATCCACCGCTCGAACCTGATCGGCATGGGCGTCGTCCCGCTGCAGTACCCGGCCGGCCAGTCGGCCGCGTCGCTGGGCCTGGACGGCACCGAGACCTTCGACATCGAGGGCATCACCACCCTCAACGAGGGCACCACGCCCAAGACGATGAAGGTCACCGCCACCAAGCTCGACGGCTCCGTCGTCGTGTTCGACGGGGACGTCCGCATCGACACCCCCGGCGAGGCGGACTACTACCGCCACGGCGGCATCCTGCAGTACGTCCTGCGGAACATGGTCAACGCCGGATAGCCAGCTAGACCAAGAAAAGGACTGCCGGTGTGCGGGAGGAAAAATCCTCCCGCACACCGGCAGTCCCTATTTTCAGCGTTCAGGCTTCAGCCTCGACGTAGATGGCTCCAGATCGCGATCGCGGCGGCGATCGCCAGCATCGACACCGTCGCATACAGACCCGCGCCGAAGGACCAGCCCAGGGGCATCGCCTCGGTGGAGTCGACACTCATGCCATCCATGACGCCACTGAGGCTGTTCATCGGTCGGATCGCCAAGAACACCACAAGCAGCAGCGCGACAACGCTGGACAGGCCCGAGAGCGCCACCAGAGACTTGGACGAATAGCCGGCCAGGAGAGCGCCGCCCGCGAACAGCGCGAGGATCAGCGCGAGTGGGATCGCCGCGGAGATCAACAACGAGGACGACAGGAAGTCGTAATATCCGAAGTCGATGGCTGCCGTGCCATTTCCGATGAGCTCCAGTTCGCTACTGCTGAAGTCGTCGCCGAAGTTCTCGATCAGCGCGTCGCTCTCCAGCGTGAAGGTGACCAACGGTAGCAGCGTGCAGCCCAGTCCGATAATGGCGGCACCCGCGAGCATCGAGCCCAGCAGCGTGTCATTGACCGATCCAGCAGATGGCCTGGCCGCCGCGGGCGGGTAGCCGGGCACATACCTCAGCTGGCCACTCACCAGTTCTGCCCTGCCTGAGGCTGCCACCCGGGTGGAGGGCTCCCCTGCGGCGGCGCCATCGGGGCCGGGCCGGGCTGGGGCACCCCATACCCGCCCGGTGGCTGGCTGCCGACGGGCGGCATCGACTGGCGCGCGGCGCCCGGGTTGCGATTGCCCCGCTCGGCCAGAATATAGATGTAGAGGGCGGCGGCAGCGCCCAGGATTCCGAAGACGAGAGCGAGGATCAGGCCGACACCCGGTGAAATCGGCACCACCGTATCGATCAGCCTGTTGAGATCGGAGGTTCCAGCCTCATCCTTCAACTCGCGGGCAAGCTCCCCGGTCACGTTGATGCCCGGCATTGGCCCGGCGAACATCAGAACGATGGCGACCACAGTCGCGGCGAGTGTGAAGAATGCGGGCAGGACCGGCTTCTGGTTCTGCCCGCGAAAGAGCATCGGCAGCGCCGTCAATCCGGCGATCAGCATGAACATGGGGATGGCCACCGCGATGATCGGCGCCTGGAACGGCACACTGTCATAGAACCCCAGGCCGATCGACAGGGTCCCGCTGGGCGCGTCGCTGCCGGAGAAATCCCAACTGGTCGGCGTGACCTTGGCCGAGTACAGGCTGAACAGGGATGCGATCAACGTCCCCAGTCCGGCAAGCACAATGACCAGGGCGGCGATGCGTGGTGGTGGCCAGGAGCTGGGTATCGAGGGGTAGCTCTGTTGCTGGAACTGCTGTTGGAACTGCTGCGGCAGCGGCTGCCCCATCGGCGGGCCATACTGCATTTGCGGACCGCCGTGGACCGGCTGGTGCGGGATAGGTCCGGGACCCTGCTGGTACTGCGGGGCTCCGGTGGGCTGATTGGGGCCCCCGGGTAATCCCACCGTCTCATCGTTCATTGATCGCTTCCATCCCCATCTGTAAAATGCCGTCGGCGACGACAGCCCGCCCGGCATCGTCAGGTTGATAGATACGGGCCCCCGAGAACACTGGGCCGTGCCCCACGAGGACGGCCCAGATGGAGTCCGAAGCTAGCATGCGGGAACTGGCTGGTCCACCCACGCCATCCCGTAACGTACGTACGGCTTGGAAGACTATGATCAAGTGGTGCCCCGGGTAAGCGAGAAACACCGCAATGTGCGACGGACCCAGATCCTGGATGGCGCGCGCCTGTGCTTCGGCGAGTATGGGTACGAGGGCGCGACCGTCCGACGCCTCGAGGAGGCCACCCAGCTCTCCCGCGGCGCGATCTTCCACCACTTCCGCGACAAAGAGGCGCTATTCCTCGAACTCGCGCAGGATGACGCCCACAAGATGGCCGACACCGTCGCCGAGCAGGGCCTAGTGCAGGTGATGCGCGATGTCCTCACCCACCCCGAGCGCTTCGACTGGCTAGGCACTCGGCTGGAGATGGCACGGCGGCTACGCACTGACCCGGACTTCCGGGAGCGGTGGTTCGAACGCTCCCAGGACCTGACAACCGCCACGAACGAGCGGTTGCGGCAGCAGAAGGCCGCTGGTCGCCTGCGCGACGACGTCCCCCACGAGGTGCTCCAGGACTACCTGGAGCTGGTGCTCGACGGGCTGATCAGCAGGCTAGCCGCCGGATACGGGACCGAAAACCTGTCCGCGGTGCTCGACATGGTCGAGAAGTCCGTCCGCAAGCGCGACTAGGGTCTGATCGGCGGCAGCGTCCCAGGTCAGTTGAATAGACTGTCGCCATGTCATCGAACAAAGTCAGCCGTCGCACTTTCCTCGTGGGCGCTGCGGTCACTGCCGCGACCGCCCTGGCGGCGACGAAGGCCACAGGGTCCGTGCCGTCCGGCCTGGGGGCGCCGGCCACCTCGGACCCGACAATCACCGCGCGCCAGCGGTTCTTCGGCGTGGAGAACGTTGACGCCAGCACCGGCGCGGTCGACCCGGGCAAGGCAATTCTCTCGTGGTTTGGAGTCTCCAACTTCGCGATGGCCATCGGCGGCAACATCGTGCTTCTCGACGCCTGGGTCCCCCGCGGCGGATTCTCGAACTACGTGCCCACCAGCCCCCGCTGAACTGGCCACGCTGGCCCCGAGCCACATCCTCATCGGGCACGGCGACTTCGACCACGCGGCGGACGCCGCGGATATCGCCACGCAATGCGGCGCAACCGTCGTCGGTACCACCGAGCACTGCCAGCAGATATCTCAGCAGGCGGGGCGGGAGCTTCGGACCCACTCGCTCGACGGCGATCGCATCGACTTCTCTCTGCCGGGGGGCGTCGTCGTGCGCGCCGTGCGGCACCTGCACTCGGCGCTGCGGCCCCCAACCGGCGCACAGCCCCCGCTCGTCCTCACGCCCGATTTCACGCCGAGCCTCGAACATCCGCCGACGCAGCAGGACATCGAGCACCTCGCGGCGCATCTGGGCGACGACCAGGGCGGATCGCTGCTGTATCAGTTCCAGCTCGGTGACTTCGTGCTCACCTGGCATGACACCTCTGGCCCTATCGCCAGCGACGCGCCGGACGCCCTCGAGCGACTGCGCGCGCTGCCCGCGTCGACCGTGCAGATTGGCTCCATCCAGGGCTTTGGCCAGTACACCAATGGCCTCAGCGATCCCCTCGACTACGTCGAGGCCCTGCGGCCCGGGATCTTTGTGCCCGCCCACCACGACAATTGGCTCGCGCCGCTGTCCGCACCGGCGCTCGCATACGAGCCTCGATTGCGGCAGGCCCTCGCGGGGCTGCCGAATCCGCCCGAGTTGCGGATGATCACCGACCCCGCGGACTATGTGCGACCCGCCGCGTTGACATTCGATATCGCGCGGAGGTAGCTAGCGAGGAGGTGGCCAATCGGTTAGGCCAACTGGATGAGCTCGAGGTACTCCTCGGACCAGTGGTCCTCGGTGCCGTCCGGCAGCAGGATGACGCGCTCCGGGTTGAGCGCCTCGGCCGCGCCGGCATCGTGGGTCACGAGCACCACGGCACCCTCATAACTGCGGAGCGCCTCCAGCACCTGCTCGCGAGAGACCGGGTCGAGGTTGTTTGTCGGCTCGTCGAGGAGCAGGACGTTCGCCGCCGAGGAGACTAGCCCCGCCAGCGCAAGACGCGTCTTCTCGCCACCGGACAGGGTGCCAGCCGGCTGCTCGAGCTGCGGACCGGTGAACATGAACGCCCCGAGCAGCCCGCGCAGGTCCTGCTCGCCGGCGTCGGGCGCGGCGTGCCGGATATTCTCCCACACCGAGGTGCTGTCGTCGATCGTGTCGTGCTCCTGGGCGAAGTAGCCGATCTTCAGGCCGCGGCCCGGCTCGATGGTGCCGCCGTCGGACTGCTGCGCGCCGGCGAGAATGCGCAGGAGCGTCGTCTTGCCCGCGCCATTGAGCCCGAGGATGACGACGCGGCTGCCCTTGTCGATCGCGAGGTCCACGCCAGTGAAGATCTCCAGCGAGCCGTAGACCTTGGTCAGGCCCTTCGCCATGAGTGGGGTCTTGCCGCAGGGCGCAGGGCTGGGGAACTTGATCCGCGCCACCTTGTCGGACACCCGCTCAGCGTCGAGGTTCTCGATCATCCGATCAGCGCGCTTGAGCATGTTCTGCGAGGCGACGGCCTTGGTGGCCTTGGCGCCCATCTTCGCGGCCTGGATGCGCAGGGCCCCGGCCTTCTTCTCTGCGTTGGCCCGCTCGCGCCGGCGACGCTGCTCGTCGGTGGCCCGCGCGTCGAGATACTTCTTCCAGGTCATGTTGTAGATGTCGGCCTCGCCGCGCACCGCGTCGAGGAACCAGACGCGGTTGACGACGTCGTTGAGCAGGTCCACGTCGTGGCTAATAATGATCAGCCCGCCATCGTGGCCCATCAGGAACGCACGCAGCCACACGATGGAGTCGGCGTCGAGGTGGTTCGTCGGCTCGTCGAGCAGCAAGGTGGTGCCGGACTTGCCCCCGCTACCGTCGGAGGAGGCGAACAGGATCCGTGCGAGCTCGACCCGTCGGCGCTGTCCACCGGAGAGCGTGTTCAGCTCCTGGTCCAGCACCCGGTCCGGCAGACCCAGGTTGTTGCAGATGCGGGCAGCCTCGGCCTCTGCCTGGTAGCCGCCGAGGGAGGAGAAGCGGTCCTCGAGCTGGCCGAACCTGTTGATCGCCTTGGTCAGATCATCGTCGTCGACGGCCTCCGCCATGGCGATCTGGGCCTTCTCCATCGAGTTCATGATCTCGTCCAGCCCGCGCGCGGACAGGACCCGGTTCTTCGCGGACATGTCCAGGTGGCCCTCGCGGGGGTCCTGGGGCAGGTAGCCCATCTCGCCACTGCGGGTGATGGTGCCGGCGTACGGCTCGCCCTCCCCCGCCAGGATGCGCAGCGTCGTGGTCTTGCCGGCGCCGTTGCGCCCCACCAGGCCGATGCGATCGCCCGCCTGCACCCGGAGCGCCGAGCCCGGCGCCGTCAACAGGGTCCGGACCCCGGCGCGTACCTCGAGGTCGGTTGCGGTGATCACTGAATGTCTCCTGACGGTGGTACTGCGGGGCGAAGTGCGTTGCGTGCGGGCCGGCGGCGTCTGGACGCGTGGGCACACACCAAGTTGCCAGTTTACCGGCTATTTCTGCCGTCGATCACCACTTGTCTGTGGCATTGGCCGCTTTACGGGTGAACGGCGGCGGCCCTCGCCTAGGGACGAGCGCTGGCCCGCATATCGTCAATCTGACTAGTGGCCCGGTCGATTCAGGGGCTACAACGGTCTGAGCTGGGTCGATATGGATTCACGCGGCCTCTCCGGCGATCGGCGGATCTCCATGTACGACATCGACGGCCATATCGACGGCCATTACGCCTCCGTCAGGACCGCGCGCAGATTCCACCTGCGCGCCGAGGTTCCCTCTTGCACCGCCCGGAGCGCCGATGGCGGCATCGAGGTGAGGCTCGGCAGACTGCGCTGGCGCGTCGGCCACCAGGATCTGTAACCGGACCTCACCTGTTGACGAAACCCACGGCCCGTCGGGCTCACAGAGATGGCGGATCACGTCGGAGTCCTACAGTCCGTCTACGATTCCCAGTGGGTTCTGAACTCCCACCGACTCACGGGCCGCCTATCAATAGGATGAAGTCAGTCTTCATTGTTCGGAATGTGTGGAAAGCATCTTAAGGCTTCCTAGCGAATTCCTTACTGAGCGCGTGATGCCAGCCGCGGTCGGAATTGCCCACCTCCGGTTCAACCACACATAATCAGGATTGGGACGGGCCGTCCGCCCTAGTACCCGATTCAGGCCCGGGGACACCATCAAACGACCATTGACTATTTCGACCTGACGCATCAGCCAGCCGCGGATTGGATGGGCCGAAATTTGGTAGGCCCCAATATAGTCCACTATCTCGTCGCTGAACGCAGTCTTGAACTGACCAACCCCCTGCCTCGGATGCGCGGGATTCAAGGCATGTTCCGTCGACGGGGTCCCGTCCAAATCGTAGCGCACGCACCCTTGCTCGCGCGCCCACCGCATGATTTCCCATTGCATAATATATGCGGCCCCGGTGGAGCCAAGCCCACATTCTCCAGCTTCGCCGGGCTCCTTCCTGAGTGATCCCGCGCCCAAATACAATGCATTGGGGCCGAAAGTCGCCACAAAAGCAGTCGCTACAATCTCACCCTCATGAAGGGCGAAGAACAATTGGCCATTATTTGATGCCTCAAATCTCTGAAATAGCGATATTGATGCGCTCCGATTAGGAATCGAAAACCTGCCCCCACTTGTCGCATTTAACATATCGAACATTATTTCGCAGTTCGCAACAGTAGCGTCAACTTGCTCAATAGTCACCCCCGCACGGCCAGCTCTCCGTATCGACTTCCTAGCTCGCTTTTTGAATCTCGCAAATACTTCGTCCTCAGTCCCCGAAAGATCAACGATCACTGTATGGTCGTCCAGCCACGCAGGCACCCGACGCAGACCGCTGTCAAAGAGCAGGTCCTCGCCAACCGCATCCGATCTAATCTGGGTACGCACCCTGACCGCTGAGATACCATTTTTCCTAGCAAAAAGTGCCAGTGGACGCTTGAGGTCTAATAGCTCAATGGTCGTCGAGACCGGAGGACCAAAAAGCACCCACATCGATCCAAATGCCGAGACATTCACACGGAATCCCGTGACAGCAAAATTATCTACGATCAAATAAACTGGCAAATAGCCCTGCAGCACCATGCCGTCAATATTGGCCGCACTGCGGTATACCGTTCCCTCATCGGGGTTCTGAAGTACCAAATCGTCCCATTGATCAACCTCAGCGGAACTTGCGAATCTAACCCTCGACGTCTCGCCGGCGGACAGACCCGAATATTTTCCATATCTATGCTGCAATGTTGGCCCCTTCAATGCAAAACCCCCTATAGCTCGCACGATCAACTGCCCTCCGGTTGGGCGGCCAGGTCACATTGGTACACCTCTGCAATAGGCTCTAACACCACCGTACAGGGGAAATCCTCTTAAACTCTGGAGTGCGTCTTCCCAACTACAATGGGCATGATGTCAACGCAGATCGCCAGGCACTACACTTTCCCCGCCATCAAGCTTCGCCAATTCATCGGTCAATCGGCGGAGCTACCGCGACCATCATCAGGATCAAGGCTTGCGGACAACGGGCCATATTTGCGCACTATTTTGTCACGCCTAGACGGTTGAATATTGATCTTGGTTAGATCGCCATCATAGTGCGCGAGAACTCTCGGATCCATTACCCGTCGCCACAACGGCGGTGCCAATGAGAGAAGCACCATCAACGCATACCCAACTGGCAACTGTGGCGCATCATCCAATGAACGAAGTACCTGGTACCGGCGTCGTGGATATGTATGGTGGTCCGAATGCCGCTGCAAGTTAAACAAGAATAGATTGCTACACAGATGGTCCCCGTTCCAACTATGCTGACTGGATATCTGTGTCCGCCGGCCGTTGGCTGAGAGTGGACGAAGCAGTCCATAGTGCTCGATATAGTTGACCGCCTCAAGGACGAGAACCGCGAGAACCGCCTGTAGAGCTATCCAGGGCAGCATTCTCCAACCGAACACCCCGAGGATGACCCCGTATATGACCAGGCTCGTCAGCCATGAGTGTAAAATATTATTGTGTGGACCCCAAAACCGCTCACCTTGACGCTGGAGTCTTGCCGATTCCAGACGTATTCCGGATGCAAGACCACCGAATACGGCCCGCGGGAAGAATGCCCACACTGACTCTCCAAAGCGCGCAGACGCCGGGTCGTCCGGTGTCGCGACATTCACATGATGGCCAACATTATGTTCGATTAAGAAATGCCCATAGAAGGACTGCGCCAACGCAAGTTTGGCCAGCGATCTCTCAATTCGTGACTTTTTATGCCCCAGCTCGTGTGCCACGTTAATGGCCACTGCCCCGCTAACGCCGAGGGTGATGGAGAGCCCTGCACGTTCCCCAGTCGTCATTTGATCATATGCGAGGCACCAAAATCCGAAGAATAGCCCGAAATACTGCACGGGCACATAAATGTAGGTGCACCAGCGGTAGTATTTGTCGTTCGACACCTCGCCCATCCTGGACTCAGGCGGCGCTGTCGTATTCGTCCCTGTCGCCAGGTCCGCGAGTGGGATCATCACCACGAATAGGTATCCACCGAACCCCCACAGCACCCCGCTAACGCTGTGCGCGAGCGCCCACGCGATAATCGGCCCGGCTGCGGCAACGATCCCTAGCGGCCATAGGTACCGAATAGGGTCTCTCCAGCGAGTTCGGGCATCAGCAACCTGTTTCGCGTTCTTCTGCGGCCGATTGGCCGCTGGCTGATACCGTTGCATAAGCTCTCCTCAGCCAAGAGTGCTTGGAACCTTCTACCCTCATGAGGGCCCCAAGCAGTCCCGACCTTTGTCCGCACCGAGTCCACAACTCGCCGCCGGTCAATGGCTACCATATCAACCCGGCAGCGTTCTGGCCTCTCAGCGACCGCCGATCCTCCACCATTTCGGGCATGGGTCATCAAGTCGCCGGAAATTTACGAAATTACAGAAGCCCCCCTCGGACTTAGCCCACGATATCCAGTTAGTGGGCTCCCCCTGGGCGTGCGGAAGCCACCACGACATGGCCGTTCAGCGACCAAGTGATTGCCGATGCGTTCACTTCGGCCCCTGCTGGCTCGTCCATATGCTGAGAGCGCGGACAAATCGCCACCGTGAACTGGGATCGATCATACGCAAGCCAGTATGAATGGCCTCGACGTGCCTCCCCTGCTCCAGTTAGTGCAGAGCTAATATGTCCGGTATGACGTCTACCACTCCCCGAACCCAGGACCTCGCCGGCCGCACTGCCCTCGTCACCGGCGGCAGCAGGGGCATCGGCCTCGCCATCGCGACGGAATTCCTCTCCCGCGGCGCCGCCGTCACCATCACTGGCCGCAAGCAGGACGCGCTCGACGTCGCCGCCGCCGATCTGGGCGCCCACGCCGACCCAAGCCGTGTGCTGGCGATCGCCGGGAACACCGGCGACGAGTCCGCCCGCGCGAGCGCGGTGACCAGAACCATCGAGCAGTTCGGGTCGCTGGACATCCTCATCAACAACACCGGAGTGAATCCCGTGTTCGGCCCGCTGATGGACGCGGATCTGGGCGGGGTGAAGAAGATCTTCGACACGAATGTGGTGGCGGCACTTGGCTATGTGCAGCAGGCCTATCACGGCTGGATGGCAGAGCATGGCGGGTCGGTGATTAACATCGCGAGTGTCGCCGGGCTGCGGTCGAGCGGGGTCATCTCCGCCTATGGCGCGTCCAAGGCCGCGCTGATCCGCCTCACCGAGGAGCTCGCCTGGCAGCTGGGGCCCAAGATCAGAGTGAACGCCGTGGCGCCGGGCATCGTGAAGACCGCTTTCGCCTCGATGCTGGTCGACGGCCGCGAGGAGCAGGCATCCGCCGCCTACCCGATGGGCCGGCTGGGCACGCCCGAGGACATTGCCAAGATGGTGGGCTTCCTCGTCTCCGACGACGCCTCGTGGGTGACCGGCGAGACCATCCGCGTCGACGGCGGACTCCTCGCGACCGGCGTGATCTAACGGTGGCCGCCCCGGAGGCCGAGCCCGATGTCGTGATTGTCGGACTCGGTCCCGCCGGGCGCGCGCTGGCGCATCGTTGCGCGGTGGCCGGGCTGACGGTCGTTGCCGTCGATCCGCACCCTGAGCAGCCGTGGCGGTCCACCTACGGCGCGTGGGCCGACGAGTTGCCCGAGTGGGTGGCCCCCGAGGCGATCGGTGCGGTCGCCGACGCGCCGGCAGTACAGACCGGCGAGGCCCGCCTCCTGCCTCGGCCGTATGTGGTGTTCGACTCCCCCGCCCTGCAGCGCTCGCTCTCCCTAAGCGGAGTCCACGTGATCGCGCAGCGGGCCGCGGTTCTCGCCCAACATCGGGTGCTGTTGCGGGATGGATCCGAGATTTCCGCGCCGGTGGTCGTCGACGCCCGCGGGCTCCTCGGGCAGGCGGGCGTGCCGGAGCAGACCGCGTACGGGATTGTCGTCGCCACCGCGACTGCAGCCCCCGCGCTGCAGGGACAGCAGGCCTGGTTCATGGACTGGCGGCAGGACTACCGAGACTCCACCACCACCAGCTTCTCCGATGGCGCACCCAGCTTCCTGTACGCCGTGCCGTTGTCCGCCGACCGCGTGCTGCTGGAAGAGACCTGCTTGGCTGGCCAGCCCGCGACCGCGGTAGGCGAGCTCAAGAGCCGACTGTATGCCCGCTTACAGAGTCGGGGCGTGCAGTTATCCGGGGACGAAGTCGTGGAGATCGTACGTTTCCCCCTGCACCCCCGCGGCAAGCCGTCCCCAGACGCCTATGGCGCGTGCTCTGGCATGGCGCACCCCGCCACCGGGTACAGCGTCGCCGCCGCACTGACGTGGGCAGACGCCACCGCGGCCGCGGTCGCCCGAGGTGAGCGGGTCTGTGTCGCGCTGTGGCCGCGCGGATCCAAGACCGTGCGGGCGATGCGTCTACGGGGTCTCGCCGCGCTCCTCGCGCTGCCGCCCGCGGACTTGCCGAGGTTCTTCCACGCTTTCTTCGCGCTGCCGGTCCATCGCCAGCGGGACTTCCTGTCCAACCGCACATCCATCGCCGCCACCGCCGCCGCGATGGCCGGGGTATTCGCCCGGCTGCCGGGCCGGACTCGGGTCCGGGTCGCGGCGGCCACCGTGGGGCTGGCCGGGCGCACAATTCGATAGTGTGGACGGGCTCAGACCGCTAGCCCGTAGGAGGCGCGTACCCGCCATGGAGCCGATCACCGATCTCGACATCAGGCCGTCGTTCATCAATTGTTCGAAGGGCGCCGCCAAACGGCTCCACACGCCACGAGACCTCGCGGACCAGCCGTGGGCGGACCTCGACTTCCTCGGCTGGACTGACCCGGCCTCCCCCGGCCGCAGTTACCTCGTCTATCCGGGCAGCAGCGGACTGGTCGGCCTTGCCCTGCGCTATGAGAAGGGCGCCACCAGGCGTGCCCAGATGTGCTCGGTCTGTCTGACCACCCATCCCAATGGCGCCGTCCGACTGATGGCCGCGCAGAAGGCGGGCGAGGCGGGTCGGCGCGGGGACACTGTCGGCATCTACATGTGCGCCGACCTCGACTGCTCCCTGTACGCCCGCCGCAAGAAGAGTCCGTCGATGGGTCGGCTGTTCCGTGAGGACTTCGACTCGGACGAGCGGGTGCAGCAGATCCGCGCAAAGGTCGAGGGGTTCATCGCCCGGATCGAAGGCTGACTGCTCGGGCCGACCATGTTCGGGGCCGGGGCCCCGCGGCCCCGGCCCCGCGCAGACTCGCCCCCGCTAATGAGTTCGCTGCTGTGTGACGCTTCTAGATCGTGAAGCCGAGGGCGCGCAGCTGCTCATGGCACCCTCGATCAGCGTCGGCACCGTGCGGTATCGACTGGAGGCGGACAGTCCCCGCGCAGCACAGTGAGATTATCCGCGGACAACGATGTCCTCTGTCATGCGTCGTAGTCGACGGTGATCGACGGCGTAGTCGGGTGCGATTGGCAGGTGAGCACGTAGCCGCCTTCCACGACAGCCTGCGATAGAGCGAAGTTCTGTTCCATCGCGACCGACCCCAGCAGTACCTTCGCCGTGCAGGTGCCGCAGGCTCCGCCGAGGCAGGCATACGGCGCCTCCAATCCAGCCTTCAGCGCGGACTCGAGGACGGTGTCGCCGGCTGCCAGCAAAACTTCGTGCTGGCGACCGCGCAGTTTGACCGCGATGGTCGCCGGGGAGAAGTCGTCGGCCACCCTGGACGTCTCGTAGCCGTGGAAGAGTTCCACGTGGACGCAGTTCGGCTCGGCGCCGCGCTCGATGAGCCTTCCGCGCAAGTCGGTCACCATTTCGACCGGTCCACACAGGAACCAGTCGTCCACCGAGGCCGCGGCCAGGTCAGAGTCAAGCCATTGTTCGAGTCTCGCGTGGTCGACGCGACCACGGAGATGGGCCGGATGTCGCGGATCGCGGGAGCGCACGTGGATGATCCGGAGCCGGTCGGCGTATTGCGCCTCGAGGTCGTCCAGTTCGTCGCGGAACATGGTGCTGTCGGCATCCCGGTTGCCGTAGATCAAGGTGAAGCGAGATTCGGTCTCGACGGCGAGCGTCGCCTGCAGGATCGATAGTGCGGGGGTGATGCCGCTGCCGGCGACGATCGCCACGTAGTTCTTCTTGGCGAGTGGGTGCAGCGGTGTGCCGAACGAACCGGTCGGTGTCATCAGCTCAAGGGTGTCGCCGGCCCGGAGTTGCGTCATCGCGAAGGTGGAGAAGGCCCCACCTGGAATGAGTTTGACGGCAATCGCCAGCGTGTCGGAGGTGGCCGAGGAGCAGATGGAGTAGTTGCGTCGTACACCCTCGCCGCCGAGGTCGGTACGGACGGTGATGTGCTGACCGGGTTCGAAGGAGAACTCCTCGCGCAGTTCGTCGGGCACGGCGAAGCGGATCAGCACGCTGTCCTCGGTCAACCGGTCGACGCTGGCGACCGGGACCGAGTGGAACTCTGCGGCCCGGGCGGAGGATCGCCTCGGCATCCGCACCGGGAGGAGTCGGGCCAGTTTGCCGTTCAGCCTCTTCCACTCGCGGTACTGATGTGGGTCGAGCTGCTGGCCGAGGACGGTGCCGATCGCGGCGTCACGCGCGAGGTAGGCATCCTCGTTGCGTCGCCAGGTTGCGACGTAGCGGTGGAACGGGATCGAGGGGTGCAAGTGGTGGACAAGGTGGTAGTTCTGCGAGAGAAGCAGTGGCGTGAAGATCCATTCGGCGCCGACGCGGTTGCGGGTGGCGCGGTAGCGGTTCTCCTGCTGAGTGTCCTCAAGATCGTGGTGCGGCAACCAGTCGAACCACCAGGCCAGCACGAACATGGCTACGCGGCCGGGGATCAGGTAGAGCACCGCAAGCGTCCACAGGTGTCCGGTGAACGCAGACGTCACGATCACGGCAACGCTAGCCACCATGAGGAACGACGTCTCCAGCACCTCAGCCCGGGGACGGCGCTTCACGTTGCGCACCAGGCAGGTCAGGTACGGCACATCCATCAGCGGGAACCGAACGGGCGCCTGCCACCACGCAGCGCCACTGATGAAGTGGTCCGGGTCGTTCGCATCGTCATTGGTGTTGCGGTGGTGCTCGATATGGATGAACGCGAACGACTTGAACGAGATCAGTGACGAGACGAAGAGCATCGACACCCGGCCGAAGGCCACGTTGACCCAGCGGTGGGTGCTCACCGAGTAATGTGACGCGTCGTGCAGCACGGTGAACAGCATGAAGATCGCGAACGCGCTGATCAAGATCGTCACCGGAACCGGAAGCCTGTCGGTCACCGCCGCCCACGTGGAGAATGCGAAGATCGCGATGGCGCCGGTGAATATGCCGACAATGGGCCACGAGATGGTCGGCACCCCCTCGCCGGGGTCAGGAAACGCGTGACGCGAGGCTGCGGGCGCGGATTGCACTGTGGTCGCTGACATGTCCCTCAACCTACGAACCGCGAGCTGGCACCACCAGTGATTCCGAGCACATGACGGTGTGCGCGCAGCACATAGTGGTCAGGTTCAGCCGGGTTCTGAGGTGAGTACCACTGGGCCGAGTATCTGGACCAGCCGCAGCGCCGCGTGCAGCTCGACAATACGGTCCGTAGCGGGCCGCCCTCGACGTTCCTCTGCGCGGCGCAGCCGCTGCAGCACGGTGTTGCGATGTACCCCCAACTCCTCGGCCGCAGCTGCCAGCCCTCCCTGTGCGTCAAGCACTGCCAGCAGCGTTCGGCGTTCCTCGTCCTCTCGGCGTCCCTTGACTGCCAGGGCTCCGAGCTCGATCGCGACGAAGCCATGGGCCAGGTCCAGGTCGCCGCTCATCGTGTCCACGAGCGCCAGCTCGGTGTACGAAGTCACCGGAGCTCCCCGGCCGGAGAGCTCCACCACTCGACGACCGCGCTGCGCCTGGACGTGCGAGTCCCGGAAGCCGCCCGGGCCCTGGGCCGGAGTGCCGATGCAGATCTGGACCTCCTTCGGGAGCTCGTCGGCCAATGCCGCGAGGCCCTCCGCCACCACATCGGGCGCCCGCGTGGTGGCGACCCAGCCCCACAGCGCCTGGGCGCCGTCCGGGACGAGCAGCGGATGATGCGAACCGAAGTGCGCACCGACCGCGGCGCCGACGCGCGCGAGGTCGGCGTCATCGCGATCGGTCCAGCAGACAAATGCGGTCTGCCATCCGGTGAGCCGGTGGGCCAAGGTCCGCTCGGCGCGGCCGAAGTCGATCCGGTCGCCGGCGATCAACCCGCGGACCGCATCAGTCCGGGCCGCGCGGACCCGGTTCTGTATGCGGTTGAGCTCGGCGATGTACTCGGCCGCGACCTCGCTGGAGATGCGGTCGACGTAGGCGAACGCGTAGCTCTGCAGGTCGGCCACCACCGCAAGGACCAGCGCCGGATCCGACACGAAATCTGTGATCCGGGCCAAGATGCGCTCGCTGAAGTATGCGTGACCCATCCGGTAGAAGCGCAGCATCACATCGACGCTGTAGCCGCGGGCCGCCATGGCCCGCGCATGCTCGAGCGCGGTGACCGGTGCCGTCGCGGCACTGACGTCGATACCGTGCCGGACCATCGACAGCGCTGCCTCGAGGTTCGACGAGCACGACCCGAGCGTCAGGCCGCGAAGATCGTCATCGGCGCCAGCCTCCGGGATACGCTCAAGTAGGTAGTTGAGCATGTCATCCGCGTACGACGACACGTTCTCCAACAATTCGGCGGCAGTGCGGCGCAGCTCGATCGCAACCGACTCGGGAAGGTTTGCCGACTCACCCGCTTTCACACTCATGCCTGAATAATATCGGTGGCCACACCCAACTGACGTCCTGCAACTTTGCTAGGGCGTGTCCCCCTCGCCCCCGCAAATGAGTTCGCTCCCGTTATTCGAGTCGGCTGCCCTGGCAAGGGCGGCCAACTCGAATAACGGGAGCGAATTGCGGTGCTGCTGTGTGACGCCTCTAGATCGTGAAGCCGAGGGCGCGCAGCTGCTCGCGGCCGTCCTCGGTGATCTTGTCCGGGCCCCACGGCGGCATCCAGACCCAGTTGACCTCGAGGTCGGTGCACAGCCCACTGCGCACGACGGACGTCACGGCCTGGTCCTCGATGATGTCGCTGAGCGGGCACGCAGCCGACGTCAACGTCATGTCGATCCGCGCGACGCCGGTCTCGTCGACCTTGATGTCGTAGACCAGCCCAAGGTCGACGACGTTCACGCCGAGCTCGGGGTCCACGACGTCGCGCATCGCCTCTTCGATGTCGTCAAGTGACGGCACCGAGCTGGCTGACGTTTCTGATACTTGGCTTTCCGTCATGTCCTTGTCCTCCAGTTCAGGCCGAGAAATCTCGGCGTTCATACGACCGCCGGGCGGTCAACAGCTTCTTGAGCAGCGGTAGTCTGCGCAACAGCGTCCTTGAACGCCATCCACCCGAGCAGCGCGCATTTGACGCGTGCCGGGTACTTGGACACCCCGGCGAAGGCGATGCCATCACCGAGCACGTCCTCGTCGCCCTCCACGGTACCGCGACTGCTCACCATCTCCTGGAAAGCGGCCACGGTGACCATCGCGTCCGCAAGCTTCTCGCCGACCAGCATCTCGGCCAGCACCGACGTTGCGGCCTGGCTGATCGAGCAGCCTTGCCCGTCGTAGGACACATCGTCGACGGTGACGGCGCCGGCATCGTCGCGGCCCAGCTGCACCCGCAGCGTCAGCTCGTCCCCGCACGTGGGGTTCACGTGGTGGACCTCCGCGCCGTACGGCTCCCGCAACCCCCGGCGGACCGGGTTCTTGTAATGGTCCAGGATGACCTCCTGGTACATCTGTTCCATTCTCATGTCAGGCCACTCCGAAGAACTCGCGGGCCCGGCGGATCGCCGCGATCAGGGCGTCCACCTCTGCCTCGGTGTTGTAGATCGCGAAGGATGCGCGCGCCGTTGCGGCGACTCCGAATTTCCGGTGCAGTGGCCACGCGCAATGGTGCCCGACGCGTACGGCGACGCCCTCATCGTCCAGGATCTGGCCGAGGTCGTGTGCGTGGATGCCGTCCACCACAAAGGAGACCGCCCCGCCGCGCTCCACACCGTCGGCCGGTCCAACGACGCGCACGCCCTCGATGCCCGCCAGCCCGGCCAGGGTCCGCTCCACCAGCTCATGCTCGTGCGCGGCGACCCGCTCCATACCGATGCCCTCGAGGTATTCGACCGCCGCACCCAGCCCCACAACCTGCGAGGTCATCGGCACACCGGCCTCGAACCGCTGCGGCGGAGCGGCGAACGTGCTGCCCTCCATCGTCACGGTCTCAATCATCGAGCCACCGGTGAGGAACGGTGGCAGCGCGGCGAGGAGCTCCGCGCGGCCGTACAGGACGCCCACCCCGGACGGGCCGAGCATCTTGTGGCCGGAGAACGCGGCGAAGTCGACGTCGAGCGCGCGGAAGTCCACTGCCATATGCGGCACGGACTGGCAGGCATCGAGCACGACGAGCGCGCCGACGGCCCGGGCCCGCCGCACCAGCTCCGTCACCGGCGCGACGGCGCCCGTGACGTTGGACTGGTGGGTGAAGGCGACGACGCGGGTGCGCTCGGTCAGCTCCAGCGAGTCGAGGTCGATGCGGCCGTCATCCGTGACGCCGTACCACTTGAGCACCGCGCCCGTGCGCCGACACAACTCCTGCCACGGCAGGATGTTCGCGTGGTGCTCGAGCTCGGTGATGACGATCTCGTCGCCGGCCTTGATGGCCAGCTCGCCCGCGCGGTCATCGCCCAGGGTGAAGGCCACCAGGTTCAGCGACTCGGTCGCGTTCTTGGTGAACACCAACTCGTCCGGCGTGGCGCCGACGAAGCCGGCGATCCGCGCGCGGGCGCCCTCGTAGGCATCCGTCGCCTCCTCGGCGAGCTGATGCGCCCCACGGTGCACGGCGGCGTTGCAGGTGAGCAGGAAGTCCCGCTCGGCGTCAAGCACCTGCAGCGGCCGCTGCGACGTGGCACCGGAGTCGAGGTAGACGAGGGCTTTCCCGTCGCGCACGGTCCTGTCCAGGATCGGGAAGTCCGCCCGGATCCTGGACAGCTCCGCGGCGTCGATCGAGGCCACGTGGCGGGCGCTGGGCTCCACCGAGATCGGCGCGATAGTCACGGGACTAGGCCCCCGCGGCGGTACTGGTGAAGCGCTCGTAGCCGTGCTCCTCGAGCTCGTCGGCCAACTCGGCGCCGCCGGACTCGACGATCTGGCCATTGGAGAACACGTGCACGAAGTCGGGCTTGATGTAGCGCAGGATCCGCGTGTAGTGCGTGATCAGCAGGACGCCGCCGTTCTCGTTCTCGCGGTAACGGTTGACACCCTCGGAGACGACGCGCAGCGCGTCGACGTCCAGGCCGGAGTCAGTCTCGTCGAGGATCGCGATCTTCGGCTTGAGCATCCCCAGCTGCAGCACCTCGTGGCGCTTCTTCTCGCCGCCCGAGAAGCCCTCGTTGACGCTGCGCTCAGCGAACTTGGGATCAATCTCCAGCTCGGAGTAGGCGACCTTGATCTCCTTGACCCAGTGGCGCAGCTTGGGCGCCTCGCCGCGCACAGCGGTGACGGCGGTGCGCAGGAAGTTGGTCATCGAGACCCCGGGCACCTCGATCGGGTACTGCATCGCGAGGAAGATCCCGGCGCGGGCCCGCTCGTCGACGCTCAGCGCGAGGAGGTCCTCGCCATTGAGGGTCACGGTGCCCGAGACAATCTCATACTTGGGGTGCCCGGCGATCGCGTAGGACAGCGTGGACTTGCCGGAGCCGTTGGGGCCCATGATGGCGTGGGTCTCGCCCGACCGCACGGTCAGGTTGACACCCTTGAGGATCTCGATCGGGGCCGCGTTCTCGTCCGACTGCGCGACGTTGACGTGCAGGTCTTTAATCTCGAGCGTGAACTTCTCGGAAGACATGTGGTGACTCTCTCCTATCTGGTCGCGGGACCCCTGGTCGCCGCGGGCAATGTTGCTGAGTGCCGTGGTGCTAGGACCCGGCGGCCGTGAGCTCTTCCTCGATGGTCGCCGCCAGGCGGTCGCGGATCGCGGGCACGGGGATCCGCTCGATGATCTCGTGGAAGAAACCGCGCACCACCAGGCGGCGGGCGTCCTCCTCCGGAATCCCGCGCGAGCACAGGTAGAACAGCTGCTCGTCGTCGAAGCGGCCCGTGGTGCTCGCGTGGCCAGCCCTGGCGATCTCGCCGGTCTCGATCTCGAGGTTCGGGACCGAGTCGGCCCGCGCACCGTCGGTGAGGATCAGGTTCCGGTTCAGCTCGTAGGTGTTGGTGCCCTCGGCCGCCGCGCGGATGAGCACGTCGCCAATCCACACGGTGTGCGCGTCGGGCTTCTTCGACGTCGGATCGCCCTGCAACGCACCCTTGTAGACAACATTGGAGCGGCAGTGCGGCTCTGAGTGGTCGATGAGCAGTCGCTGCTCGAAGTGCTGGCCGTCGTCCGCGAAGTAGACGCCCCACATGTCGACCGCGCCGCCGGGACCCTTGTAGGTGACCGTCGGCGTGATCCGCACCAGGTCGCCGCCCAAGGTCACCACGAAGTGGGTGAGGCGGGCATCGCGAGCGAGGCTGACGTGGTGGCCGGCGACATGAACGACGTCGCTGTCCCAGTCCTGGATCGTGATGACGGTCAAATGCGCGCCGTCGGCGACGAGGAACTCGACGTTCTCCGCATAGGTGCCGCTGCCGCGCTGATCAAGCACTAGCACCGACTGCGAGAAAGCCTCCGCGCGGAACTGCGTGTGACCGAAGGCGACATTGCCCTCGCCGGGGCCTGCTACCGCGACCATAACGGGCTCGGCGATCTCCCGCTCCTTGGCGACCGTGATGATCGTCGCCTCGGTGAACGAGGTGTAGGCCTGTGCCGTGACCCGGTCCGCCGGAACGCCGGCGGTGCCCAGACGGGCGTCGTCGCGGCCGACAGTCTCGACCTGGACCCCGTCGACCTTGTCAACGGTGGTGATTGCCTGGGCGTTGGCCACTGCGCTGCCGTCGTGCAGACCGCGGAGGCGGCGCATCGGCGTGAATCGCCAGGCCTCATCCCGGCCCGCGGGCACCTCGAACGCGCTGACGTCGAACGAGGTGAAGACCTCGCCCTTGTTTAGAACAGGTGCCGACTTCTTGCCCTCCGGAGTGTTGCCCACAAAGGCTTCCCCGACCAACGCCGCTTGCGCGCTAGCGACATCTCCTGCTGATTGGCTTGCGGTTGTCACTAGCCCACTGACCCTTCCATTTGCAGTTCGATTAGGCGGTTGAGCTCGAGGGCGTACTCCATGGGGAGTTCCTTGGCGATGGGCTCGACGAAGCCGCGCACCACCATGGCCATGGCCTCTTCCTCGGTCATGCCGCGACTCATGAGGTAGAACAGCTGGTCATCGCTGACCTTCGAGACGGTGGCCTCGTGGCCCATCGTCACGTCGTCCTCGCGGATGTCCACGTAGGGATACGTGTCCGAGCGGCTGATCTGGTCGACCAGCAGCGCGTCGCACTCGACATTGGACTTGGAGCCGTGCGCGCCCTTATTGATCTGGACGAGGCCTCGGTAGGAGGACCGGCCGCCGCCGCGGGCGACGGACTTGCTGACGATGTTCGACGTCGTGTTCGGCGCCAGGTGCAGCATCTTCGCGCCGGTGTCCTGGTGCTGGCCCGGGCCGGCGAACGCGACGGAGAGGACCTCGCCGTGCGCGTGCTCGCCCGTCATCCAGACCGCCGGGTACTTCATGGTGACCTTGGAGCCAATGTTGCCGTCGACCCACTCCATGGTCGCGCCCTCCTCGGCGCGGGTCCGCTTCGTCACCAAGTTGTAGACGTTGTTCGACCAGTTCTGGATGGTCGTGTAGCGGCAGCGGCCGCCCTTCTTCACGATGATCTCGACCACCGCGGAGTGCAGCGAGTCCGAGGAGTAGGTCGGCGCAGTGCAACCCTCGACGTAGTGCACATACGCGCCCTCGTCGACGATGATCAGCGTGCGCTCGAACTGGCCCATGTTCTCCGTGTTGATGCGGAAGTAGGCCTGCAGCGGGATGTCGACGTGCACGCCCGGCGGGACGTAGACGAACGAGCCGCCCGACCACACCGCGGTGTTCAGCGCGGAGAACTTGTTGTCGCCGGCCGGGATGATCGAGCCGAAGTACTGCTGGAATACCTCCGGGTGCTCGCGCAGGCCGGTGTCGGTGTCCATGAAGATGACACCCTTCTCCTCCAGGTCGCTGCGGATCTGGTGGTACACCACCTCGGACTCGTACTGCGCCGCGACGCCGGAGACCATGGCCTGCTTCTCGGCCTCGGGGATGCCCAGCCGGTCATAGGTGTTGCGGATGTCCTCCGGCAGCTCGTCCCACGACGTCGCCTGCTTCTCGGTGGACCGCACGAAATACTTGATGTTGTCGAAGTCGATGCCGGAGACATCCGCGCCCCAGTTCGGCATGGGCTTGCGCTCGAAGATCTTGAGGGCCTTGAGCCGGATGTCGAGCATCCACTCGGGCTCGCTCTTCTTCGCGGAGATATCGCGCACGACAGCCTCGGACAGGCCGCGCTTGGCCGTGGCGCCGGCGTCGTCTGAGTCCGACCAGCCATAGGCGTAGTGGCCGAGCGAGTCGATCGTCTCTTCTTGGCTGAGCGCTTCGGGCGCGCCTGGGGCACCTGTTGTTGCCTGATCCGAGATGACGGTCATGCGAGCTCCTTCCGGAGGCTTGTACGTCCCGAAGCGTTGTGGCGCCTGGGGTGCTTGCGATATAGGTGAAAGCGAACGTGTGTTGTCAAAACTACGGCGGTGTCGCGCTGGGTGATCGCACCCTGGGATATCTCAACTTGGCATCCCCAATGGCACGTGGGTGGTGCACACGGAATCCCCGTTGGCGATTGTCGCCAACTGCTGAATGTGGGTGCCCAGTAGTCGCTGGAACGCCTCTCGCTCCGCCTCGCACAACTCGGGGAACTCCGCCGCCACATGGGAGACGGGGCAGTGGTGCTGGCAGATCTGCACGCCGCTGCCGACCTTGCGGGTCGAGGCGGCATATCCGGCGCCGGTGAGAGCGTCGGCGATGTTCTGGGCGATCGACTCGAGCCGCTCGTCCTCCGAGAGGTCCCCCGGCACCTCGCCGGCCATATCTACGATGTCGGCGATGCGCCGACGTGCCAATTCCGCCACTGCCTCATCGCCGCCGATGTCGCGGAGTTGGCGCATCGCCGCACCAGCCAGATCGTCATAGGCGTGGGTGAGCTGGGCACGGCCAGCCGGAGACAGTTGGAACAGCTTCGCCGGCCGGCCGGGGCCACGCTGCCGCCAGCTGGACGGACTTGCGACCGCGGCCTCGCCCTGGTCGATGAGCGCGTCGATGTGACGTCGGACACCCGCGGCACTCAGCCCAAGCCGCGCGCCGATCTCCGAGGCGGAGATGGGCCCGTCCTCGAGCAACAGCGTGACCACCGAGGTGCGGGTATTGCTTTCGGGCGGGTTTCCGAGTCCTCGCGCAACAAGGGGATCCGCTAGGCTGCCTGCGCCTATGGACCGTCCGATACCGCTCTGCCTGGATTCCACAACACCAGTGTGACCGAATTGCGCGGCGAGGTCCACTAAGGGTGTCCTATATAACCGGCGGAAGACGTCCGTCCACGGGTTCGGCGGGGTTTGGATCCCGGATATCTGCCCACCGCCCGAGGGCGCCCTAGGCTCACGCTGTGACTTCGACCGATCCCGAACCCTCCCGGGCCTCCATCAGCGCAGCCCGAGGGTCTTTTCGGCGCCTCCTGGGTCTGCATATGGAGGGCGGTCTCCACGACGCCGGAGCCGGCGTCGCCGCCCTGCACACCCGCGAGCCGGACGCCCCGCCCCTGAACGCCGTCGAGACCGGCCGACTGCGCGCGGTGCGGCGTGTCGGCGCCACCGGCGCGGTCATGATGGCAATCGGCGCGCTCGGCGCCGGCGCACAGCCTGTGATGCAGAACCCGGTCTATGGGCAGCGGGTCCTCGGCCTAATGGCGCGCATGCCGTCGGTGGCGCTCACCGTCGCCTTCACCGGCACAGTGCTGCTGGTCCTGGCATGGCTGCTCCTTGGCCGGCTGGCGGTCGGCTCGCTGCGGCGGGGGAACACGCCCCGGCAGCTGAGCCGGTCCCAGATGGATCGCACCCTCTTCCTATGGATGGCCCCGCTGCTCGTCGCCCCGCCGATGTACAGCAAGGACGTCTACTCTTACCTGGCACAGAGCGAGATCGCCGCCCGGGGCATGGACCCCTATAAATTGGGGCCGGCGCAGGCGCTCGGCGTGGACAACATTCTCACCCGCACCGTGCCCAATATTTGGCGGGAGACCCCGGCTCCCTACGAGCCGCTGTTCTTGTGGCTTGGCAAGTTGATCGGCAGCGTCACCGGGAACAACATCGTCGCCGGGATCCTCGCGCATCGGCTCCTCGAAGTGCTCGGCGTGGCCCTCATGATCTGGGCGGTCCCCCGACTCGCCCGCCGCTGCGGCGTCGCCCCCGTCGCCGCGCTGTGGTTGGGCGTTGCCAATCCCCTGGTCTACCTCCACCTGATCGCGGGCGTTCACAACGAGGCGCTGATGATCGGCCTCATGGTCGCCGGCGTGGAATTGTGCATGCGGGCGATCGAGGGGACCGAGCGGCTCACTCGCGGCCGGTGGGCCCTGTTCTACTTCGGCGCGTTCGTGATTGTCCTATCCTCGGCGATCAAGATTCCCACCCTGTTGGCGCTGGGCTTCGTCGGCCTGGCCCTGGCCCGGCGTCTCGGCCCGCAATTCCGCCATGTGTTCACCGTCGCCGCCGCCCTGAGCGCGCTGACGATCTTCGGGCTGGCCTTCCTCGCCTGGAGCACTGGCTTGGGCTTCGGCTGGCTGCACACCCTCAACACTGCGAGCGAGGTCCGCAGTTGGATGTCGCTGCCCACCCTGCTGGGGATCGGCACAGGCGGGGTGGGGATCCTGCTCGGTCTGGGCGACCACACCGCAGCCATCCTCAGCATCACGCAACCGCTGGCCCTGGTGGTCGTGGGCATCGCGACCGCGCGCATGCTCATCGCGACCTATACGGGCCGCGTGCATCCGGTGGGCGCTCTGGGCGTGTCCCTCGCGGTCCTCGTCCTGCTGTTCCCAGTGGTGCAGCCGTGGTATCTGCTCTGGGCGCTGGTGCCACTCGCGGCCTGGGCCACAAAGCCGATGTTCCGGGTGCCGGCGGTGGCGATCTCCGCGTTCGTCTGCATCGTCGGGCCCATGCCCAACGGCGGGGAGTATCCCCCCCTGGTGATCGTCCAGGCGGCGGTCGCGGTCATCGGCACCCTCTGCGTGATCGTGTTCTTCACCCGCAAGCGGATCCCGTGGCTCCGGGACACGGACCCGGACGAGCCCCCAGCCGAACCCCCAGGTGTGGCAGAGGCCACTGTGGCCGAGACCGTGGGCCGCCGGGCGCCCGGAGACACCTACGCTGGTGAACCGTGACCCCCGCCGACCGTGACCCCGTAGTTGAGCTCATCGACACCAGGAAGACCTTCGGCGACAAGACTGCCGTCGCCGGCCTGAGCCTGTCGATGCCGCGCGGGAGCATCCTGGCGTTGCTCGGACCCAACGGCGCCGGCAAGACCACGACGGTCGAGATGTGCGAGGGGTTCACCGCGCCCGACGCCGGCACCGTCCGCGTGCTGGGCCTGGATCCGATCCGCGAGGCGGCCGCGCTCAAGCCTCGTATCGGCGTGATGCTGCAGGGCGGCGGCGCCTACCCCGGAGCTCAGGCTGGCGAGATGCTGCGCCTAGTCGCCTCGTACTCCGCGAATCCACACGATTCAGAGTGGCTCCTGTCCACCCTCGGCCTCGCCGGCTCCGCGAACACCCCCTACCGCCGCCTGTCCGGCGGGCAGCAGCAGCGGCTGGGTCTGGCCTGCGCCATTGTGGGCCGGCCCGAGCTGGTGTTCCTCGACGAGCCGACCGCAGGGCTCGACGCGCAGGCGCGGAACCTCGTGTGGGATCTCGTGAACGCCCTCCGCCGCGACGGCGTGAGCGTGCTCCTCACGACGCATCTCATGGACGAGGCTGAGCAGCTGGCCGACCACGTCGCGATCATCGACAACGGCGCGTTGGTCGCGTCGGGCACCCCCGAGGAGCTCACCACCGAGCGCTCCGCAGGAAAACTCACGTTCGCCGGCCCCGCGCTGCTCGACACCGCCGGGCTCACCGAGCACCTGGCCGCCAGCCTGCGCGAGGATCATCCGCCCCGGCACGTCGAGACCACCGCTGCGGGCCGCTATCGGGTCTCCGGCGCCGCCACCGCGCAGGTCCTCGCCGAGGTCGCCTCCTGGTGCGCCGCGCAGGGGATCCTGCTCTCCGAGCTGAGCACCGACAGACGCAGCCTCGAGGACGTCTTCCTCGACTTGACCGGCAGGGAGCTTCGGGGATGACCACGGGCACACACACGGCGGGGACTCAAGCGGATGGGACTGCCCCGGCCGCGGCACACACTGACGGGAGCACGACCATCTTCCCCACGGGCACCTTCACACCGGCGCCACGGGCGAGCAACCCGGCGGCGATGTTGCGCTCGCAGACCACGCTGGAGCTGAAGCTAATCCTGCGCCACGGCGAGCAACTGCTGCTCACCCTGCTCATCCCGGTGACGATGCTGGTCGGCTTGACCTTGCTCCCCCTCGGTGACTTCGCCGAGCCGCGGATCAACCATGTGCTGCCGCTGGTGCTCGCCGTCGCCATCATGTCCACCGCGTTCACCGGGCAGGCGATCGCGGTGGGCTTCGACAGGCGTTATGGCGCGCTGAAAAGGCTGGGGGCGACGGCGCTGCCCAAGTGGGCGATCATCGGCGGCAAGAGTGGTGCGGTGGGGATCGTGATCCTCGGCCAGATGGCAATCCTGTGCACCATCGCGCTGTTCCTGGATTGGCGGCCAACCCTCGCGGGGCTTGCGGCCGGCGCGGTGCCGGTGATTGTCGGCGCATTGACCTTCGCGGCGATGGGTCTGCTCGTCGGCGGCCGGCTCAAGGCGGAGATCGTGTTGGCGCTGGCCAACATCCTCTGGTTCGCGATGCTCGGCATCGCCGGGCTGGCGTTGCTAGACCACACTCTGCCCGCCGCCCTGGATGTGCTCGTGACCGTGATCCCGTCCGGCGCGCTCACTCAGGCCCTAGCTCAGGCGCAGAGCGGCACGGTGGCCCTCGCCCAGGTCGCGGTGCTCGCGGCCTGGGCGGTCGTCTGCGGATTCCTCGCGGTCCGCACCTTCCGCTTCGAGTAGCGGGCGGGGGCCCGCCACAAGAGCGGCTAGCCGCGGCCCATCAGGCCGGCCATCCGGCGGGCGTGCGCCGGCTCCGGAGTCGCGACGCTGACGAGCTCGCGGTCCCACTCCGACCGCGTCACGCTCGGGTTCGCGGCGATCGCCGCCTCCGCCTCGGCCATTGTCTCGACCATCTGGTCGCCCAAGATGCCGTCGGACCCCACAAGGGTGATGCGGATGCCGCGCCGGCCCACCGGCTGCAGCACCGCGCGGGCGGAGCCGCCGTGCTCCGCGACGAACTTGCTGATGACCTTGGAAACGTGATCGCTCATGGCTGCCAGACTACTGGGCAAGCGTCGCCGAACGGCACACCCCCGCCGACGACAAGCAATCCGGTAGAACTTAAGCCATGCGTGTAATCGAAGTCAGGCAGTACGGCGGTCCCGAGGTTCTGCAATTGCGGCAGCGGACCGCGCCACGCCCGGGGCCCGGCGAGCTCCTGGTCGAGCTGGACGCGATCGGCGTCAACTTCATCGACACATACCTGCGCTCCGGCGCCTACCCCTCCGCCCTGCCCTTCGTCCCGGGCTCCGAGGGCAGCGGCACCGTCACCGCGGTGGGCGAGGGCGTGGACGGGTTCCGCCCCGGCGCCCGCGTCGCGTTCGCCAACGGTGCGGGCGCATACGCGGAACAAGCGCTGGTCTCGGCCAGCAGCGCGATCACGGTGCCCCCGGGTGTTGACGCCGCCGTGGCGGCCTCCGCGCTGCTACAGGGCATGACCGCGCACTACCTGATCACCAGCACCTATGCCGCACAGGCGGGCGACACCATCCTGGTGCACGCGGGCGCCGGCGGCGTGGGCCTGCTCCTCACCCAGCTCGCGACCGCCCGCGGGGTCCGTGTGCTCACCACCGTGTCCTCCGAGGAGAAGGCGGCGCTTTCCGCGGCGGCCGGCGCGGCCGAGGTGCTCCGCTATGGCCCCGATCTGGTGGCGCGGGTCCGCGAGCTCACGGGAGGCGCCGGCGTCGCGGCGGTATACGACGGCGTGGGCGCCGCGACGTTCGACCAGAGCCTGGAGTGCGTGCGCATGCGCGGGACCCTTGCGCTGTTCGGCGCGGCCAGCGGACCAGTGCCGGCGGTGGACCCGCAGCGGCTCAACGCCGCCGGATCGATCTTCCTGACTCGGCCGACCCTGGCCCACCACATCGCCAATCGCGCCGAGCTCGAATGGCGGGCCGGCGAGATCCTCCAGTCCATCGCGGCGGGAGCCCTGCACGTCCGCGTCGGCGCCGCCTACCCGTTAGAGCAGGCGAGCCAGGCGCACATCGACCTGGAAGGCCGACGCACGACTGGCTCGATAGTCCTGGTGCCGCGGTGATCTAGAACAGCGGTGATCTAGAGCAGGTCCGCCACCGTCGTCATATTCAGCACGGAGTCCAGCGCCAGCGCCAGGAAGAGCGCGGCGAGGTAGTTGTTGGACATGATGAACAGCTTCAGCGGCTTGACCTCGGCGCCGTTGCGCACGCCGATGTGTAGCCGAATCGCCATGGTGAGGAACCAGGCGCCGATCAGCACCGAGCTGATCGCGTAGATCAACCCGGTGGCGGGGATCAGGGCGAAGGACGTGACGACCATCGCGATCGTGTAGAGCACGATCCGGTGCGTCACCACCTGCGGCTCGGCCACCACGGGCAGCATCGGCACGCCGGCGGCCTTGTAGTCGTCGCGGTACTTCATGCCCAGCGCCCAGGTGTGCGGCGGCGTCCAGAAGAAGATGATCAGGAACATGACCACGGCCGGCCAGCCGATGGTCCCGGTGACCGCGGACCAGCCGATCATCACGGGCATGCAGCCCGCGGCCCCGCCCCACACGACGTTCTGAGAAGTCCTGCGCTTCAGCAGCTTGGTGTACACCAGCACATAGAAGGCGATCGTGATGACGATCAGGATGCCGGAGAGCCAGTTCACCATCAGGCTCAGCCACAGGAACGACGCCACCCCGGTGACGAGCCCGAAGATCAGGGCCTGCTTGGTGGACACGGCGTCGCTGACCAGCGGCCGGTTGAGGGTCCGCTTCATGACCTTGTCGATGTCGGCGTCGATCACGCAGTTGAGCGTGTTGGCGCTCGCCGCACCGAGCCAGCCACCGAACAGCGTGCTCAGAACCAGCAGCGCCAACGCGCCAGCGCTCTTCGGATCGGCAAGGGTGCGGTTGGCCAGCAGCATCGCGGGGATCGTCGCCACCAACAGCAGCTCGATCACGCGGGGTTTGGTGAGCGCGAGGTAGGCGCCCGCGGTCTTCCCGACTCGGCCCAGCAGTCCCAGCTCAGCCTTCGGGGTCGGCTCGGCTGACGGTTCAGCCGAGTCCCCTGTGACCACCGCCTGCCCACCCAGACCATGCCCACTCACTCCGTGCCCACCCAGACCATGACCGTGCGCCTGCTCCACAATCCGCACCAATTCTCCTAGCGAAACTCGGCCGTGACGCACACTTCCGGCGCCAACGAATACGTCGCGATCACGCCGCGGGCAATACACCCGCAGGTTGCCCTGCCACCCAGACTGGATGGCAAAAGGCCAACGACTGACACAACTACTACAGAGCATGGTAGTGGTTTCCGCCGCCAATCGAAACCGGCCTGGCGGTTGGAGCGCTAGATCACAGGGCCTGACGATGCGCCGCCCGCAGACTGAACAGGAAATATGGGGCGCTGTTCTCACGTTCCGGCCCGCGACCACTAGGCTGAGAATACAGCCGTGTTGCCGTCAGCGCACTTGCCGTCAGCGCGCTGGACGCCCCTGCACTTCAGCACCCGAGAGCTCAGGAGATTTCCGCCAGTGTCGGTCACAGACGAGATTCGCTCCCTCACAGTCCCCGCCCTGCCCGACGATTGGTCCGCGCTGGACGCAAAAGCCGTCGACACCTCCCGCGTTTTGGCAATTGACGCTGTTCAGAAGGTCGGCAACGGCCATCCGGGCACCGCGATGAGCCTGGCGCCGCTGGCCTACTCGCTCTATCAGCGGATCATGCGCCATGATCCCAGCGACGCCGCGTGGGTCGGCCGCGACCGCTTCGTGTTGTCCTGCGGGCACTCCAGCCTGACGCAGTACGTGCAGCTGTTCCTGTCCGGCTACGGCCTGGAGCTCGCCGACCTCGAGGCGCTGCGCACCTGGGGCAGCCTCACCCCCGGCCACCCCGAGCACGGGCACACCACCGGCGTCGAGATCACCACCGGCCCGCTGGGCCAGGGCCTCGCATCCGCCGTCGGCATGGCCATGGCGGCCCGCCGCGAGCGTGGACTCTTCGACCCCGAGTCCCCCGCCGGCGACAGCCCCTTCGACCACCACGTCTATGTCATCGCGTCCGATGGCGACTTCCAGGAGGGTGTCACCGCTGAGGCGTCGTCGCTCGCGGGCCACCAGGAGCTCGGCAACCTCATCGTCTTCTACGACGACAATGAGATCTCTATCGAGGACGACACCAACATCGCGTTCAGCGAGGATGTCGGCAAGCGCTATGAGGCGTACGGCTGGCACGTGCAGCGCGTCGTCGGCGGCGAGAACGTCGTCGGCCTGCTCGCGGCCGCCGAGGCAGCCCGCGCGGTCACCGACAAGCCGTCGATCATCATCGTGCGCACCATCATCGGCTACCCGGCTCCGAACAAGATGAACAGCGGCGGCATCCACGGGGCGGCGCTCGGCGCCGACGAGGTCGCGGCCACCAAGGAGATCCTCGGCTTCGACCCGGCGAAGAGCTTCGACGTCGACGCGGAGGTGCTGGCCCACGCCCGCCAGACCCGCGACCGCGGGCAGGCCGCCCACGCGCAGTGGCAGGTCGGCTTCGACGCCTGGGCCGCGCGCGAGCCCGAGCGCAAGGCGCTCTTCGACCGCCTGCAGGCCGGCGAGTTCCCCGCCGGCTGGACCGACGGGCTGCCCAGCTGGGACGCCGACGAGTCCGGAGTCGCGACCCGAAAGGCCTCCGAGAAGGTCCTCGCCGCGCTCGCGCCGATCATGCCCGAGCTGTGGGGCGGTTCCGCCGACCTCGCCGGCTCCAACAACACCACGATGCCGAACGCCGACTCCTTCGGCCCGCCGTCGTCCACCACCCGCGAGTACACGACGCACCCGTACGGCCGCACGTTGCACTTCGGCGTCCGCGAGCATGCGATGGGCTCGATCCTCAACGGCATCGCGCTGCACGGGCCCACCCGCCCGTACGGCGGCACGTTCATGGTCTTCAGCGACTACATGCGCCCGGCCGTCCGGCTCGCCGCGCTGATGAACCTGCCCGTCACCTACGTGTGGACGCACGACTCCATCGGCCTGGGCGAGGACGGCCCGACGCACCAGCCCATCGAGCACCTCGCGGCGCTGCGTGCGATCCCGAACCTCTCGGTGCTGCGCCCCGGCGACGCGAATGAGACCACCCACGCCTGGCGCACCGCGCTCGAGCACAAGACCGGCCCCGCGGCCCTCGCATTGACCCGGCAGAACATCCCGGTCCTCGAGGGCACCAAGGAACGCGCCGCGGCGGGCGTCGAGCGGGGCGGTTACACCCTGGTGGACGGCACTGGCCGAGGCACCGCGGCGGAGGCGCCGCAGGTCATCTTGATCGGCACCGGCTCCGAGCTCCAGCTGGCGGTCGGAGCCGCGAAGCTGCTCGAGGCCGACGGCATCGCGACCCGTGTCGTCTCCATGCCGTGCCTTGACTGGTTCGAGCAGCAGGACAAGACGTACCGCGACTCGGTGCTCCCCCCAGCCGTCCGCGCCCGGGTCAGCGTCGAGGCCGGCATCGCGATGCCGTGGCACCGCCACATCGGCAACGCGGGTATCGCGGTCTCGCTGGAGCACTTCGGCGCGTCCGCCGACTACCAGACGCTATTCCGCGAGTTCGGTGTCACCATCGAGGCGGTCGTGGCCGCGGCCCACAGCTCCATCGATAACGCCAAGGCCTGACCACCACAGCTTAAGGAGTACTGCAATGACCACCAATGCGAATCTAGCGGCGCTGAGCGCGGCGGGGGTGTCCGTCTGGCTGGACGACCTCTCCCGCACGCGCATCACCAGTGGGAACCTGGCCGAGCTGGCCGCCACCCGCAGCGTCGTCGGCGTCACGACCAACCCGACGATCTTCGCCGGGGCCCTCACCAAGGGGACGGAGTACGACGCGCAGGTCGCCGAGATCGCCCACCGCGGCGGCGACGCGCACGAGGCGATCCGGCTGATCACCACCGATGATGTCCGCAGCGCCTGCGACGTGCTGCGCCCGCAGTACGAGGCCAGCGGCGGCGTCGACGGCCGCGTGTCGATCGAGGTCGACCCGACGCTGTCCGGCGACACCGCGCAGACGAGCGCCCAGGCCGTCGACCTGTGGCAGACCGTCGACCGGCCGAACCTGTTCATCAAGATCCCGGCGACGGTCCCGAGCCTGCCGGCGATCACGGCGACCATCGCCGAGGGCATCAGCGTGAACGTGACGCTGATCTTCTCGGTCGACCGCCACCGCAAGGTCATCGAGGCCTACCTGGCGGGTCTCGAGAAGGCTGCCGCCGCT
This sequence comes from Tomitella biformata AHU 1821, assembly GCF_000524475.1. Taxonomy (GTDB): domain Bacteria; phylum Actinomycetota; class Actinomycetes; order Mycobacteriales; family Mycobacteriaceae; genus Tomitella; species Tomitella biformata. Next base: position 117,785 of record NZ_BAVQ01000080.1, read on the forward strand.
GGCCACAAGCTGTCGAAGATCTACTCCGTCGCATCGTTCTTCGTCTCGCGCGTCGACTCGGAGATCGACGCACGGCTGACGGAGATCGGCACCGACGCGGCTCTCGCGCTCAAGGGCAAGGCAGGCTTGGCCAACGCGCGTCTGGCCTACGCCGCCTACGTCGAGGTCTTCGGCGGCGGCGGTGTGGAGCCGAGCGAGCGCTGGCAGGAGCTGGCGGCGAAGGGCGCGAACGTGCAGCGCCCCCTGTGGGCCTCGACGGGCGTCAAGGACCCCGCATACCCCGACACGCTCTACATCACCGAGCTCGTCGCGCCGCACACGGTGAACACCATGCCGGAGAAGACGATGGAGGCTGTCGCCGACCACGGTGTGGTCACCGGCGACACGATCAGCGGCACCGCCGCGGCCTCACAGCAGGTCTTCGACAGCTTGGTGGAGGCCGGCATCGACCTCGGCGACGTTTTCGCGGTGCTCGAGACCGAGGGCGTCGAGAAGTTCGAGGTCTCGTGGTCTGAGCTGGCGGACGCCATCACCGCCCAGCTCGCCGCAGCGCAGGCCGACTCCACTCGAACGGCGGACTGAACAGTGCCGACCGCCGCGACTGGCGGCCAGCGCGGCGTGTCGGGATATTCCCAGAAGACTGCCCGCAAGCCCTCTGGGAACCCCTTGCGGGACCCCCGGGACAAGCGGCTCCCGAGGATTGCCGGGCCTTGCAGCCTGGTGATCTTCGGGGCCACGGGCGACCTCGCCCGCAAGAAGCTGCTGCCCGCCATCTTCGACCTCGCCGCGGCGGGCCTGCTGCCGCCCAGCTTCGGCCTGGTCGGCTTCGCCCGCCGAGACTGGACCGATGAGCAGTTCCGAGAGTTCGTCCTCGACTCGGTGAAGGGCCACACCCGCACCCCGTTCCGGGCCGCCGTGTGGGAGCGGTTGGCCGAGGGCATCCGCTTCGTGCAGGGCTCGTTCGACGAGAGTCCCGCCTTCGACCGGCTCGCGACCACGCTCGCCGAGCTGGACCGGGAGCGCGGCACCGCCGGCAACCACGCGTTCTATCTGGCCATCCCCCCAGACTCCTTCCCCACCGTGTGCACCCGGCTCCACGAGCACGGCCTGGCCGAGCAACTGCGCAAACGCTGGCGCCGCGTGGTCATCGAGAAGCCCTTCGGCCACGACTTGGAGAGCGCCCAGGAGCTCAACAGCGCCGTGAACGAGGTCTTCCCGGAGGACAACGTCTTCCGCATCGACCATTACCTCGGCAAGGAGACGGTCCAGAACATCCTGGCTCTGCGCTTCGCGAACCAGCTCTTCGACCCGATCTGGAACGCCCACTACGTGGACCATGTGCAGATCACCATGGCGGAGGACATCGGGCTCGGCGGTCGCGCCGGCTACTACGACGGGATCGGCGCCGCGCGCGACGTCATCCAGAACCACCTCCTCCAGCTGCTGGCGCTGACTGCCATGGAGGAGCCGATCAGCTTCGAGCCCAGCGAGATCCAGTCCGAAAAGGTCAAGGTGCTCTCGGCCACGCGGCTCGCAGAGCCGATCGCCGAGACCAGCGCCCGCGGGCAGTACACCGACGGCTGGCAGGGCTCCGAGCACGTGTGCGGGCTGCAGGACGAGGAGGGGTTCGTCACCGGCTCCACCACGGAGACCTTCGCGGCAATCACCCTCGAGGTGGACACCCGCCGCTGGGCGGGAGTGCCGTTCTACCTGCGCACCGGCAAGCGCCTGGGCCGACGGGTCACCGAGATCGCCGTCGTGTTCAAACGCGCACCGCACCTGCCGTTCGACGCGACCATGACCGAGGAGTTGGGGCAGAACGCGCTTGTCATCAGGATCCAGCCCGACGAGGGCATCACCATGCGATTCGGCTCCAAGGTGCCGGGCTCGAGCATGCAGGTGCGCGATGTCAACATGGACTTCAGCTACGGGCAGGCCTTCACCGTGTCCTCGCCCGAGGCATATGAGCGGCTGATCCTCGACGTGATGCTCGGTGAGCCCTCCCTGTTCCCATCCAACGCAGAGGTCGAGCTCTCCTGGGCCATCCTGGACCCCGCGCTGCGCGAGTGGGCCGAGGCCGGCACTCCGGACCCGTATGAATCCGGCACCTGGGGTCCCGCCTCCGCGGACCAACTGTTGGCTCGCAGCGGCCGGGAATGGCGGCGACCATGATCATCGACCTGCCCGACACCTCCACCGCCATCGTGATCCGGCGCCTCTATGAGATCCGCGAGGCTGGCGGCGCCGTGACGCTCGGCCGCGTGCTCACTCTCGTTGTGGGAGTCGACGACGGCTGGTCCACGGAGGAGTCCATCGAGGCCGCCAACGAGGCCAGCCGCGAGCACCCGTGCCGCGTCATCGTGGTGACCATGTCTCCTCCCGACGCTGCGCCGTCCCGCTTGGACGCCCAGATCCGGGTGGGCGCAGACGCCGGGGCCTCCGAGGTCATTCTGCTGCACCTGAGCGGACCGCTGGCCGAGCACAGCGACAGCGTCGTGCTGCCCTTCCTGCTGCCGGACACCCCGGTGGTGACCTGGTGGCCGGGCACCGGCCCCGACCGGCCGGCGGATGCCCCACTCGGCCGGCTGGCCAAGCGGCGCATCACCGGACCTACCCTCGGCGATCCCCGCGCGGTCCTGCGGCGCCGCCAGATCGGCTATAGCGCCGGCGACACGGACCTTGCCTGGTCCAACGTGACGCAGTGGCGGGCCCTGCTGGCCTCCGCCATCGAGCATCCCCGCTTCGGTCCGATCGATAGCGCCGTGGTCAGTGGCCCCGTCACCGACGCGTCCACGGAGTTGGTCGCCGGCTGGCTCGCCGCCACGCTCCGCGTCCCCGTGACCCGGAGGGTGGGGACCGAGCGAATCGAGCTGACGGCCGCCGGCGAATCGGTGGCGATCGCCCGGCTCAGCGACCACCTCGCGGTGCTCTCGCGGCCAGGCGAGCATGACAGCCGGGTGGCCCTGGGCCGCCGGGCCATCTGGGATTGCCTCGCGGAGGAGATGCGCCGCCTGGACCCAGACGAAATTTACGAAAATGCGCTAGCCGGTCTGTCGCAGGTCCTCTACGAGGAAGCCCCCGATGGGGACAGTCACGACGGGCCCTTGGAGACGAGGGATCTCACACCATGACCCACACCGAATTACTCCGCTTCCCCGATCAGGGAGCGCTCGTCGCCGACGCCGCGCAGCGGCTGACGACGGCCATCGCGGAGGCCCAGGACCAGCGCGGGATCGCCCGCATCGTGCTGACTGGGGGCGGCGCGGGCATCGCGCTCCTGGCGGCGCTGCGCGAGTCCGCCGCGGACATCGACTGGCAGCACATCGAGTTCTATTGGGGAGACGAGCGCTTCCTGCCTCCGTCCGACCCCGAGCGCAACGAGGTCCAAGCCCGCAAGGCGCTGCTCAACCATGTGCCTGTCGACCATATGAAGGTGCACCCGATGCCCACCGACTCTGGCCAGTTCGCCGGTGACGTGGACGCGGCCGCCGAGTTCTACCGGCTGCACCTGCCCACCGCGGTGGACTCGGAGGGCGTCCTCTCGCCCCTCTTCGACGTGCATCTCCTGGGCATGGGCGGGGAGGGCCACGTGAATTCGATCTTCCCCGACTCCCCCGCCGTGCATGAGGCCGAGGCGACCGTGGTGCCCGTCCGCAATTGCCCGAAGCCCCCGCCGACGCGCATCACCATGACCTTGCCCCTGGTCCGCCGCAGCGCGCAGGTGTGGCTGCTGGTCGCCGGCGCGGAGAAGGCCGTGGCGGCCGCCGCCGCGATCAACGGCGCGAGCCCCGTCGACATCCCGTCGGCCGGCGCGCTCGGCGTGGAGCAGACCCTGTGGTTCCTGGACGAGGCGGCGGCAGCGGACCTCTGACGCAGAACGCCCCCGTTTTATTGGTTCGCCGCGCTTACAAGTGCGGTAAACCAATAAAACGGGGGCGAACTCGTTTATGCGGGCTGCTACTGGTACTTGACCACGAGGCCGATGCCCACGATCGCGATGAACCAGATCACGGCGGTCAGGACGGTGAACCGGTTGAGGTTCTTCTCAGCCACAGTCGAGCCAGACAGGTTCGAGGCCATGCCGCCGCCGAACAGCGTGGACAGGCCACCGCCCTTGGCGCGGTGCAGCAGGACAAGCGCGATCATCAGCAAACTGGTGACAACGACCAGGATTTGGAGAAACAGTTCCATGGCGGTTCTGTGCTGCCCTTCTAGCTGTGGGTGGTGGTCTGGACATGCTACCGCGTGCCGGCCCGCAGGCCGACACGCAGCACCAACATCACGGCAGCGGGCCGCCGGCCGCAATCGCGGACAGAGTCGCGAACTCATCGGCCTTGAGGGATGCCCCGCCGACGAGCGCGCCGTCGACATCCGTCTGCGCCACGATCTCGGCCACGTTCTTCGAGCTGACCGAGCCGCCATAGAGAATCCGAATCCCGGCGGCAACCTCCGCGTTCGCGATCTCGCCGATCACCTCGCGGATGGCCGCGCACACCTCCTGCGCGTCGTCGGGGGTGGCCACGCGACCGGTGCCAATGGCCCAGACTGGCTCATAGGCGATGACGCTGGCCGCGATCTGCTCCGCACTCAGGCCCGCGAGCGAGCCGCGGATCTGCGCGACGCAGTGCGCGACGTGCGCACCCTTCTCGCGGACCTCGAGGCCCTCCCCGACGCAGACGATCGGCGTCATCGAGTGCTCCAGCGCGACGGCGGCCTTCTTGGCCACCAGCGCGTCATCCTCGCCGTGCATCTCGCGACGCTCGGAGTGGCCGACAATCACATAGGTGCAGCCGAGCTTCGCCAGCATCGCGCCGTTGATCTCGCCGGTGTACGCGCCGGACGCGTGCGCCGAGACGTCCTGGGCGCCATAGGTGAGCAAGAGCTTGTCGCCCTCGATCAACGTCTGGACGCTGCGGATGTCCGTGAACGGCGGGATCACCGCAACGTCCACCTTCTCGAAATACTTGTCCGGCAGGGAGAAGGAGACCTTCTGCACCAGTGCGATGGCCTCAAAGTGGTTGAGGTTCATCTTCCAGTTGCCGGCGATCAGCGGCTTTCGCGCCATGAGACGTGCCTACCCTTCAGTCGATTCGGAGGCCGAGGCCTCCAGGACGGCCAAGCCGGGCAATTCCTTGCCCTCCAGGTACTCCAGGGATGCGCCGCCGCCGGTGGAGATGTGGCTGAAGCCGTCCTCCGGCAGGCCGAGCGCGCGCACGGCCGCCGCGGAGTCGCCGCCGCCGACAACGCTGAACGCGCCCTTGGCGGTGGCCTCCACGATCGCCTCCGCGACGCCGCGGGTGCCCGCCTCGAAGGCCGCGAACTCGAACACGCCCATCGGGCCGTTCCAGAACACGGTCTTCGCCGCCTTGAGCACCGCCGCGAACCGGTCGACGGACTTTGGGCCGATATCCAGACCCATCCAGCCGTCGGGAATCTGGCTGGCGCTGACGGTCTGGGTGTTCGCGTCGGCGGCGAAGCCGTCCGCGACCACGATGTCCGCCGGCAGGTGGATCACGTCGGCGTACCGCTCGAGGAGGTCCTTGCAGGTGTCGATCATCTCCTCCTGCAGCAGCGAGGTGCCCACCCCGAGGCCCTGTGCGGCGAGGAACGTGAAGCACATGCCGCCGCCGATGACGAGGGTGTCGACCTTCGGCGCGAGCGCCTCGATCACCGCCAGCTTGTCGGAGACCTTGGAGCCGCCGAGCACGACGGCGTTGGGCCGGTCCGTGTCGCTGGTCAGGCGCAGCAGCACCTCGACCTCGTCGGCGACCAGGCCGCCGGCGTAGCACGGGAGCAGCTTCGCGATGTCGTAGACCGAGGCTTGCGCGCGGTGCACGACCCCGAAGCCGTCGGACACGAACGCGCCGTCCTCGCCGGTCAGCGTCGCCAGTTCGCGGGCGAGCCCGGTGCGCTCCGCATCGTCCTTGCTGGTCTCGCGGGGGTCGAAGCGGATGTTCTCGAGGAGCATCACGTCACCCTCTGTGAGGCCCTCGGCGCGCGCCTGCGCGTCGATGCCGACCACGTCGGAGGCGAGCTGGACGTAGCGGTCCAACTCCTCGCCCAGCGCCGCCGCGACGGGCTCGAGGGAGAGCGCGGAGTCGACCTTGCCGCCGGGGCGACCCAGGTGCGCCATGACGATCACCTTCGCGCCGGCGTCGGCCAACGCGGCAATCGTCGGGGCGGAGGCGATGATCCGACCGCGGTCGGTGATCGAGGAACCTGTAAGCGGCACATTGAGGTCGGAGCGCACCAGAACGGTGCGCCCCGACACTCCGGCCGCCAGCAGGTCCTGCAGCGTCTGCACAGCCATATCTATTTCAGACCTGTCTTACTCAGAGGGACTTGCCGACGAGGTCGGTCAGGTCGACGAGACGGTTCGAGTAGCCCCACTCGTTGTCGTACCAGCTCACGATCTTGATCTGGTCGCCGATGACCTTGGTCAGGGGCGCGTCGTAGACGCTGGAGTGCGGGTCCGTGACGATGTCCGAGGACACGATCGGGTCCGTGTTGTACTTCAGGATGCCCTTCATGGGGCCCTCGGCGGCGGCCTTCATGACCGCGTTGACCTCTTCGAGGGTCGCGGACTTGCGGACGTTGACCGTGAGGTCGACAACCGAGCCGGTGGGGATCGGGACCCGGAGCGCATACCCGTCGAGCTTGCCGAGCAGCTGCGGGAGGACCAGGCCGATGGCCTTGGCGGCGCCCGTGCCGGTCGGAACGATGTTCAGGGCGGCGGCGCGCGCGCGACGCAGGTCGCTGTGGGGGGCGTCCTGCAGGTTCTGGTCCTGGGTGTAGGCGTGGACCGTGGTCATCAGGCCCTGCACGATGCCGAAGTTGTCATCGAGCACCTTGGCGATGGGGCCGAGGCAGTTCGTGGTGCACGAGGCGTTGGAGATGATGGTCTGGCTGCCGTCGTACTGGTCGTCGTTGACGCCCATGACCACGGTCAGGTCCTCGCCCTTGGCCGGCGCGGAGATGATGACCTTCTTCGGGCCGGACTGGAGGTGGCCCTTGGCCTTCTCCGCGTCCGTGAAGATGCCGGTCGACTCGATGACGACGTCGACGTTGAGATCGCCCCACGGAATCGCGGCGGGGCCTTCCTTGATGGCGAAGGCCTTGATGCGCTGCTCACCGACGACGATCTCGTCGCCCTCGAGGGTGACCTCGGCCGGGAAGCGTCCCAGGATCGAGTCGTACTTGAGCAGGTGCGCCAGTGCCGCGGGATCGGTGAGGTCGTTGACCGCCACGATCTCGATCTCGGTCTGTCCCAAGGCGCGCTGCGCCTCGACCGCTCGGAAGAAGTTACGGCCAATACGACCAAATCCGTTGATGCCTACCCGGATCGTCACAGTTCGCTCCTTTTACGCCAGTTTTTCCGCGTGGAGTGTGCACGCAGAACTTTTATGCAGTCTTATGCAGAGCCAGCCATGTCAGGCTTGGCAATGCGCAGACTCGGGTCGACCATCGTCCTGTCGACCACTTGGATTCACGTGTTCAGGTCTTGCCAGTATCCCTCGGAAACATCTTAGTCGGTCGTCCCACGTCGACTGAGCCACCCTACAACCCGGCTGTGGCGCAGATCATGAAAAGGGGGACCTGGTCATGTCCCTGCCAGGGTGTATCGCCTGCCGGCTCGGCTCATTCGTCGTCCAGTAGCTCGGCGGTGACCGCCGACTCCGTGTCCGGGATCCCCACCTGCTGGGCCTTGCGGTCCGCCATCGAGAGCAGGCGGCGGATCCGGCCGGCGACGGCGTCCTTAGTCATCTGCGGATCGGCCAGCTGGCCCAGCTCCTCGAGCGAGGCCTGCCTGTGCGCAATCCGCAGCTCGCCCGCCGCGGCGAGGTGGTCCGGCACCTCCGGGCCGAGGATCTCGAGAGCCCGCCTGACCCGGGCGGCAGCGGCCACGGCGGCGCGTGCGGAGCGGCGCAGGTTCGCGTCGTCGAAGTTCGCGAGGCGATTCGCGGTGGCCCGCACCTCGCGCCGCAGACGGCGCTCCTCCCAGATCAGCCGCACATCTCGAGCCCCCATCCGCGTGAGCAGCTCCCCGATCGCCTCGCCGTCGCGGATCACGACCCGGTCCGCGCCCCGCACCTCGCGTGCCTTCGCTGCCACGCCGAGCCGGCGGGCAGCGCCGACGAGCGCCAGTGCGGCCTCTGGTCCGGGGCAGCTGATCTCCATTGCGGAGGAGCGACCGGGTTCGGTGAGCGAGCCGTGCGCAAGGAACGCCCCCCGCCACGCGGCCTCGGAGTCCATGATGCTGCCGCCCACCACCTGGGTCGGGAGTCCGCGCACGGGCCGGCCGCGGGCGTCGATCAAGCCCGTCTGGCGGGCGAGCGCCTCCCCGTCCTTGGCGACCCGCACAAGATAGCGCGCCTTCTTACGGAGTCCGCTGGCCCCGACGACATGGATCTCGCTGGGGTATCCGTAGAGCTCGTGGATCTCCTTGCGGAGCCGTCGGGCCGTGGCGCCCAAATCCACCTCAGCCTCCACAACGACTCGGCTGGCGACTATGTGGAGCCCACCCGCGAATCGCAGCAGCGCGGCGACCTCCGCGCGGCGCGCGCTGGTCTGGGTCACCACGAACCTGCTCAGCTCGTCCTTGACCTCGGCTGTCAACGCCACGTTTGTGAGTCCTCTCCATTGACGCCCCTGAGTGTCTCCCTCGCGGGCGATCCAGCGGCAAGCATATCCACGGGCGTGCGGGCCCCGCCCAACTTCGCGAGCACGGCCGCCAACTTCACGGGGTCGTGGATGCAGGTGCCGGCCACCGCGACGTCCGCGTATTCGACCCTGGCGCCGAAGCGCAGCGCCGCCCGCTCCACAGTGGCGCGCTCGCTGGCGGCGCCCACCGCGCCGGCGTCCACCACCACGGAGTCGACCGCAAAATCCGGCGCGTGCTGTGAGAGCACATGCAGGTGGCGTTCGGCGGAGAAGCCGGCCGTCTCCCCTGGCTCCGCCGCGAGATTCAGGACGAGGACCTTGTGGCCTGTCGCCGACTGCAGCGCCGTATACAGCTCCGGCACGAGCAGGTGCGGGATGACACTGGTGAACCAGGACCCCGGCCCCAACACCACCATGTCCGCCGCGTGCACTGCGGCCACCGCCTCGGCCGCGGCGGGCGGGTTCGCCGGCTCCAGACGCACCCGGCGGACCTGGCCCGGAGTCGTCGCGACGGCAACCTGGCCACGGATGCCCCGCACCACCCTGGGGTCCTGCTCGAGGCCCGCGACGTCAGCCTCGATAGTCAGCGGCACCCGCGACATCGGCAGCACCATCCCGGGCGCTCCGAGCAGGTTGCCGACCATGGCCAGGGCCTGCACGGGGTCGCCCACCACCTCGGTCAGCCCGGCCAAGATCAGGTTTCCCACGGAGTGCCCGGCCAGTGCGCCGGTGCCACCGAAGCGGTGTTGGAGGACGTCGGCCCACACGCAATGCTCGGGGTCCTGAGCGGCCAACGCGACCAGCGCCATGCGGAGATCCCCGGGCGGGATGACGCCCAGTTCGGAACGCAGCCGGCCCGAGGAGCCCCCGTCGTCGCCGACTGTGACGATGGCCGTGACGGCGGGAGTCAGCTGGCGGACGGCGCTCAGGGTCGCGTACAGGCCGTGGCCGCCGCCCAGCGCGACAATCGCGGGCCCACTCCGCACCACCTCCGGGCCCGAGGTCACTCGCGCCCCAGATCTCGGTGCACGACGCCGACCGACAGTGCCGGGTCCTCCGACAGCTGGCTCGCCAACGCCTCCGTCATCGCGACGCTGCGATGCTTGCCACCGGTGCAGCCGATCGCGAGGGTCACATACCGCTTGCCCTCCCGCAGATAGCCCCCGATGATGAGGCTGACCAACTGGCGGTAGCTGTCGAGGAACTGCTCCGCGCCGGGCTGGCCCAGCACATAGTCCCGCACCCCGGCGTCCTGCCCGGTGTGCTTCTGCAGCTCCGGCACCCAGTGCGGGTTCGGGAGAAAGCGCACGTCCGCGACCATGTCCGCATCGGTGGGCAGTCCGTATTTGAAGCCGAAGGACTGCACGGTCACCCGCACGGTGCCGGTGTCCGGGTCGCCGAATGCGTTCTCGATGCGCTCCCGCAGCCGCTGCACCGTCAACGAGGTGGTGTCGATCACGAGGTCCGCGGCCTGCCGCAGCGGGGCCAGCATCTCGCGCTCCGCGGCGATGGCCTCCGACAGCGTGCCCTCCAGCTGGAGCGGATGTCCGCGCCGGACCTGTTCGAACCGGCGGACGAGCACATAGTCCGACGCGTCGAGGAAGAGCACCCGGGGCACGCCGCCGCGCTCGCGGATGGCCGCGGCCACCGAGGCGAGGTCCCCGCTGAACGTGCGGCTGCGCACGTCCACGACCACCGCGAGCCGATGGATCCGGGTGGCCTCCGCCAGGCCATAGTCCACAAGCGTCGGGACGAGCTGCGGGGGCAGGTTGTCCGCCACATACCAGCCCAGGTCCTCCAGCACCTTCGCGGCGGCGCTGCGGCCGGCGCCGGACTGGCCGGTCACCAATAACACCTCGATGGCGGGCGCCTCGGCCCTATCCTGACTGACGTTCACTGTGGTGTCTCACCTGTCTGTTCGGTAATGGGTTGCGCAAGGCTCTCCAAAATCGACCGGGCAGTCATCTCCCCAATGCCCGGCACCTCGGTCATCTCACTGACGCTAGCCTGCCGCAACCGGGCCAGCGACCCGAAGTGCTTGACCAGCGCGGTCCGGCGCACCTCGCCCAAGCCCGGGATGCCGTCCAACGCGGAGGCGGTCATCCGGCGTGAGCGCTTGCTGCGGTGGAACGTGATCGCGAACCGGTGCGCCTCGTCGCGGACCCGCTGCAGCAGATACAGCGCATCGCTGTTGCGGGGCAGGATCACCGGGTCTTCCTCCCCGGGGACCCACACCTCCTCCAGCCGCTTCGCCAGGCCGATCACCGCGACATCCGTGATCCCCAGGTCGGCCAGCACCGCCGAGGCGGCGGCGACCTGCGGGGCGCCGCCGTCGACGATGTAGAGGTTCGGCGGGTAGGCGAACCTGCGCGGCCGGCCGGTCGCGGGATCGATCCCGGCCTCCGGCGCGAGGTCGCCGCCGTCCCCGGCCAGCGCGTCCAACTCCTCGGGTGTGGGCGGCTTGGCCTGCACCCCGCTCGCCTGTAGCGCCTCGACGCTGGCCTTGTGGCGCAGGAAGCGACGGCGGGTGACCTCGGCGATGCTCGCCACGTCGTCGGAGTGCCCGTCCCCCGCGGCCTCCTTGATGGCGAAGTGCCGATAGTCCGACTTGCGAGCGAGGCCGTCCTCGAAGACCACCAGAGACGCCACCACGTCGGTGCCCTGGATGTGGCTGATATCCACGCACTCGATCCGCAGCGGCGCGGTGTCCAGGCCCAACATGTCTTGGATACCCTGCAGTGCCACGCTGCGCGTGGTGAGGTCCCCGGCCCGCTTGAGCTTGTGCAATTGCAGCGACTGCACGGCGTTGCGGTGCACCGTCTCGGCGAGATCCTTCTTGTCGCCGCGCTGGGGCGTGCGGACGCTCACCGCGCTGCCCCGCAGGGCCGACAGCCACTTCTGCAACTCAGGGGCGTTCGCGGGCATCGCCGGCACCAGCACCTCACGCGGCACCGCGGTCGCCGTCGCCTCCTCCGCGGCGGCGCCCGCACGCTCCGCCAGGTCGATCTCGCCGCCATAGAACTGGGTCAGGAACTGCTCCACCAGGTCCGGCAGCTCGGCCGCCTCCACCCTCTCGACCACCCAGCCGCGCTGGCCGCGCACCCGGCCGCCGCGCACGTGGAAGATCTGCACCGCCACCTCGAGGTCGTCAAACTCGATGGCGACGACGTCCGCGTCGGTGCCGTCCCCCAGCACCACGGACTGCTTCTCGAGGGCCTTCCGCAGCGCGGACAGGTCATCCCGCAGCCGCGCGGCGCGCTCGAAGTCGAGCTCCGCGGACGCGTCGAGCATCTTGCGCTCGACGTCCCGGATCAGCTTGTCGGTGCGGCCGGCGAGAAAGTCGCAAAAGTCGTCCACGATGTCGCGGTGCTCCGCGGCGCTGACGCGGCCGACGCACGGCGCCGAGCACTTCCCGATATACCCGAGCAGACAGGGCCGGCCCAGCTGCTGGTGGCGTTTGAACACCCCGGACGAGCAGGTTCGGGCCGGGAACACGCGGAGGAGCTGGTCGAGGGTGTCGCGGATGGCCCAGGCGTGCGAGTACGGGCCGAAGTAGCGGACACCCTTGCGCCGGGGTCCGCGGTAGACGAACAGTCGCGGGTACTCCTCGCCGATGCTGACGGCGAGCACCGGATAGGTTTTGTCGTCGCGGTAGCGGACGTTGAACCGCGGGTCGAACTCCTTGATCCAGCTGTACTCGAGCTGCAGCGCCTCGACCTCGGTGCCGACCACCGTCCACTCCACGGAGCTCGCGGTGGTGACCATCTGCTGCGTGCGGGTGTGCAGCGACCCGAGGTCCGCGAAATAGGAGTTCAGCCGGCTGCGGAGATTCTTGGCCTTGCCGACGTAGATGACGCGCCCGTGCGGGTCGCGGAATTTATATACCCCGGGGTCGGTCGGAATCGATCCCGGGGCAGGGCGGTACGACGCTGGATCTGACACCCGTCCAGGCTATCGACCGCCGGGAACCGGGCCGCGCCCAGCCTGCCAGCGGGTGCCGACAGGCTGGGGTGGCGACTCGGGCTGGGGCTAGACCTGGGGCTCGACGGCGGCCGGCGCGTACTTCGCGTGGATCGCCCGGAAGTCGCGCACCGCGTCGACGGCCCGACCGCGGTCATAGATCTGGATGGCCAGCACCGGGGCGTACTCCTCGTCAGGCAGCTCGAGGCGAGCCCATGCGGCACCCTCCGGGAACGTCAGCGCCTCGACCAGATCCCATTCGACGAGCTTGTCGCCGAACAGGTTCCGCACGCTGACACCGCGGGCTCCGGCCCGGAGACGGGGCCGGGTGAACAGCAGGAACGCCATGGCGATGAGCACGCCGATGAACGCGACTGCCAACTGGTCCCACACCCGGAAGTACACGCCGGTGTCGGTGATCCGCAGCAGGCCCGCGAGCACCCCGAACACGACGACGATCATGATGGCCAACAGCCAGGCGACGATCTTGACCCGCCGCGGCTTGACCTCAAGCTCCCAGTCAGGCAATTGCTTCTCGGTCATGCCCGCGCCCGCAGTGCTCGGAGGGTGGTCGCGGTGTCGAGCGCGGCCGTCGTGGCCTGCTCCCCCTTGTCCTCGGCGGAGCCGGGCAAGCCCGCGCGGTCAAGGGCCTGGGCTTCCGTGTCCGTGGTGAGCACGCCGTTGCCGACTGGCGTGGACTCGTCGAGCGCCACCCGCGTCAGCCCCGCCGTCACCGCGTCGCAGACGTAGTCGAAGTGGGGGGTGCCGCCGCGGATCACGACGCCCAACGCCACCACCGCGTCGTGGGTGCGGGCCAACTGCTGGGCGACGACGGGCAACTCCACCGCGCCGGCCACGCGGACCACGGTCACCGAGGCCACGCCGTGCGCCTGCGCGGTGCGCTCCGCGCTGGCGAGCATCGCGTCGCTGATCGTCCGGTGCCACTGGCCGGCCACGATCGCCAGTGTCAGGCCGGGCTCGATGGTCGCCGAAACCTCGGGCTTGCCGTCCCCGCTCACAGCGTGCCACCCGTCTGGGCCGAGGCGCTTTGCGTCGGGTCGTCCTGCGTCGGGTCGAAATCGTCCAGGCCGACGAGGTCGTGGCCCATCCTGTCCCGCTTGGTGCGCAGGTAGCGCAGGTTCTCGGCGTTGGCGCGCACAGGCATCCGCACGCGATCGGTAATCGTGAGCCCATAGCCGTCCAGGCCCACCCGCTTAGCCGGGTTGTTGGTGAGCAGCCGCATCGACTCCACGCCGAGGTCCACGAGGATCTGCGCGCCCAGGCCGTAGTCCCGCGAGTCGGCGGGCAGGCCGAGGTCGAGGTTGGCGTCGACGGTGTCGCGGCCCGAGTCCTGCAGCTGGTAGGCCTGCAGCTTGTGCATCAGGCCGATGCCGCGGCCCTCGTGCCCGCGCATATAGAGCACGATGCCCCGGCCCTCGTCCGCGACGAGGCCCATTGCCGCGTCCAGTTGGGGGCCGCAGTCGCAGCGCAGGGAGCCGAACACGTCGCCGGTGAGGCATTCGGAGTGCACGCGCACCAGGACGTCCTTGCCGTCGCCGATGTCGCCGCGCACCAGCGCGACATGCTCGACATCGTCGTGGACGCTGGTATAGCCGACGGCCTTGAACTCGCCGTGGTCGGTGGGGATGCGGGCCTCGGCGACGCGCACCACGTGCTTCTCATGCCGGCGACGCCAGCTGATGAGGTCCGCGATGGAGATCATCGCGAGGTCGTGCTCGTCCGCGAACACGCGCAGCTCGTCGGTGCGGGCCATATCGCCCTCGTCCTTTTGGCTGACGATCTCGCAGATGACACCGGCCGGGCGCAGGCCCGCCAGGCTCGCGAGGTCCACGGCGGCCTCCGTGTGCCCGGGGCGACGCAGGACACCGCCCTCCTTGGCGCGCAGCGGCACCACATGGCCGGGGCGGGTGAAATCGTGGGCACCCGTGTCGGGGTCCGCCAGCAGCTTCATCGTGCGCGCGCGGTCCGCAGCCGAGATCCCGGTCCCAATGCCCTCGCGGGCGTCGACGGTGACCGTGTAGGCGGTCCCGTGCTTGTCTTGGTTGGTGGAGTACATCGGAGGCAGGCCGAGGCGCTCGCAGTCCTCGCCGACGAGCGGCACGCACAGGTAGCCGGACGTGTAGCGGACCATGAAGGCCACCAACTCCGGGGTGGCCATCTCGGCCGCGAAAATCAGGTCGCCCTCATTCTCACGGTCCTCGTCATCGACCACGACAACCGCTTTGCCGGCCGCGATGTCGGCCACCGCACGCTCAATACTGTCGAATCTCATGACGTGCTCATCGCTCCCATGGGTACTGTAAGGATCCAGGACGGCCCCCGTGCGTTCTCGGGGGCTCCGGCTTTAAGGGTGTGCTCTAGCTTTTAGAGCGGGCTCTGCCTAGAGGGTATTCCCTAGGCGACTGTGGGGTTCGATCCGGTGCTCAGCAGCCGCTCCACATATTTGGCGATGATGTCCACCTCGAGGTTGACCCGGGTGCCCACGACCGCCCCGCCAAGGGTGGTCGCCGCGAGGGTGGTGGGGATCAGCGAGATCTCGAAGTGCTGGTCCCCGCCGTCCTTTTCCGCCCTGTTCTCCGCCATGCCCAGTGCGCTCACTGTCAGCGACACGCCGTCGACGGTGATCGAGCCCTTCTCCACCACGTAGCGAGCAATCTGCGCCGGCAGGGAGATCCGCACCACCTCCCAGTTCTCGGACGGGGTGCGGGTGAGCACGACGCCAACGTCGTCGACGTGCCCCTGCACGATGTGGCCGCCAAGGCGGCTGTTCACCGCGGCCGCCCGCTCGAGGTTGACCGCGCTGCCCACGTCGAGCCCGCCGAGGCTGGAACGGGAGAGGGTCTCATGCATCACGTCGGCAGTGAAGGATCCATCGGCGAGCAGATCGACCACCGTCAGACACACCCCGTTGACCGCGATCGAGTCCCCATGTCCCGCATCACTCGTCACCAGCGGGCCGCGGACTGTGAACCGTGCGGAGTCCGCCAGGTCCTCCTTGCCGGTGACCTCGCCCAACTCCTCGACTATTCCTGTGAACACTGGCTGTTCTCCCTGTCTGTCTTCAGCTCATCTGCACTCATCAGCGTGCCTGTCTACTCGGGGCTGGCGATCAGTCGCTCGAAGACCATCAAGACATCTGGACCGAGGACCTCGATCGACTTCCGGCGCCAGCGCAGCGCCTCACCAATTGTGCCGACCCCGGCCGCCTCGATCGCGGTCTTGCCCGCGCCGAGGATCACCGGCGCCTGATACATCTGTACCCGATCCACCAGGCCCGCTGCTAAAAAGCGTCCGGCCAGCAGTGGTCCGCCCTCCACCTGCACGTCACAAGCCCGGTCCGCGATGGTGGCGAGTACCTCCGCCAGATCGTGGGAGCGCACGTGCAACATCTCGGCGGCCCCGTCCCGCACCTGCGCAGCACGCGGAATCTCCCGCTGCCCGACGACCACTCGGAGCGGTTGGTGTGCGCGCAGGCTGCCGTCGGGGTGGCGCGCGGTCAGCGACGGGTTGTCCGCCAGCACCGTCCCCGTGCCGATGACAATCGCGTCGATCTTCGCGCGCTCCTCGTGCACCCGCGCTCGCGCTGCCTGGCCGGTGATCCACTGGCTGGTGCCGTCGGCGGCGGCGGCACGGCCATCCAGACTCGCGGCGAACTTCAGAGTCACGCGGGGGCGGCCATTGCGCTGTCGGAACAGCCACGCGCCGAGCGGGCCCGTCTCCGCCTCGTCGGCCAGCAGTCCCCCGCTCACCGCGATTCCGGCCGCACGCAGACTGTCCGCGCCGCCGGCCGCTGTCGGGTTGGGGTCCGCCACCGCGAAGTGCACCGCGGCGACGCCGGCCGCCGCCAATGCCGTCGCGCAGGGGCCCGTCCGGCCCTGGTGCGCGCACGGCTCCAGGGTGACGACAGCGGTCCCGCCGCGTGCGGCGATGCCAGCCTGGCGCAGGGCGACAACCTCCGCGTGTGGTCCGCCGGGCGGCGTCGTCGCGCCAATGCCGACCTGTCGGCCCTGTGCGTCCAAGATCACCGCGCCGACGGCCGGGTTGGGACTCGTGAGCCCGCGCGCGGTGTCCGAGTGCGCGATCGCCAGCCGCATCGCGGCCTCAATCGTCAGGAGAGCCATGTCCTAGTGCGGCAGGTGCAGGTGGGGCGATGCCGTCGCGGCCTTCTCACGCAGCGCGCGCACCGCCCCCGCGGGGTCGTGCGCCCCGTAGACCGCGGAGCCGGCCACGAAGCAGTCGACCCCGGCCGCCGCGGCCTGTTCGATCGTGTCCATGCTGATCCCGCCGTCGATCTCGACCAGCAGGGTCAGCTCCCCCGAGTCCACGAGGCGGCGGACTGTCGCGGCCTTGTGCAGCACGTCCGCGATAAAGGACTGGCCCCCGAAGCCGGGCTCCACGCTCATCACCAGCAGGGTGTCGAAGTCCTTCAGGATCTCCAGGTAGTCCTCGATGTCCGTTCCCGGCTTGACCGCCAGGCCCGCCTTCGCCCCGGCCGCGCGGATATCCCTAGCGACCGCCGACGGATTGTCTGTCGCCTCCGCGTGGATCGTCACGTTGTGCGCGCCGGCCTCTGCGTACGGCGGCGCCCAGCGGCCCGGATCCGCAATCATCAGGTGGCAGTCCAGTGGGATGTCAGTGGCCTTGAGCAGGCTCTCGACGATGGGCAGGCCGAGCGTGAGGTTCGGCACGAAGTGCGCGTCCATCACGTCCACATGCAGCCAGTCCGCACCGCCGTCACCGGCCACGATGGCGGCCTCATCCGCCAAGCGCGCGAAGTCCGCGGAGAGGATCGAAGGGGCAATCATCGGCTGGGTCAGACGCGTGCGGGCCATGCCGGACAGTCTAGGCAAGGACCGCCCCGATGCCCCAAACGGGACGAGGCGGTCCAGTGCTCTAGTCTCCCCACGGCCTACTTGCGCAGCGCGGCGATGAACATCGCGTCGGTCCCGTGCCGGTGCGGCCAGAGCTGCACGTGCGGGCCGTCGCCGAGCTGCGGCATCGCCGGCACCAGGTCGCGAGAGTCGAGCTGGGTGAGGCCGAAACGCCGCACGGCGTCGGCCACGATCCCCACCGTCTCGGCGATGTGCGGGGAGCAGGTCGAGTACACGATGACGCCGCCCTCGCGCGTCAGCTCCACTGCCGCGGCGAGCAGCTGGCGCTGCAACGTCACCAGCTCGTTGACGTCCGACGGCTGCCGGCGCCAGCGGGCCTCGGGCCGACGGCGCAGCGCGCCCAGCCCCGTGCACGGCGCGTCGACGAGGACCCGGTCGTAGCCCGCCTCGAGTCCGGTTTCCCTGCCATCGACCACATGCACCGTCACGGGCAGCTCCCGCACGGCCTTGCGGACGAGCTCCGCCCGATGCTCCTGGGGCTCGACGGCGTCCAGCGTGGCGCCGTCGATCGCGGCGATCGCCCCGAGCAGCGCGGCCTTGCCGCCGGGTCCGGCGCACAGGTCCAGCCACCGACCGCCGTCGTCCCCGACCAGCTCCGCCTCCGCGACGGCCCGGGCCACGATCTGGCTGCCCTCGTCTTGAACTCCGGCCAATCCGTCACGCACCGGCTCCAACTTGCCCGGATCC
Source organism: Tomitella biformata AHU 1821 (assembly GCF_000524475.1). Lineage (GTDB taxonomy): Bacteria > Actinomycetota > Actinomycetes > Mycobacteriales > Mycobacteriaceae > Tomitella > Tomitella biformata. The sequence continues at coordinate 136,006 of NZ_BAVQ01000080.1, forward strand.
CCGCCCTCCAGGTACACGGCGTAGGGCGAGTACTTGCCCTCCTCCCCTCCGGTGACCAGGGCCAGCTCCTCTGCGGTGATCACGCCGGGCCGCGCCACGAGGTGGACCTGGGGGCTGACGTTGTCCGCGGCCAACGCGTCGGCCAGCTCGCCGGCGTCCGCACCCAGCGCATCGGTGAACGCACGTGCGATCCACACGGGATGGTTATGCCGGAACGCCAAGTGGCCCAAGGCATCCTGGTCGGCGGGCGGCGCCAGGCGGGTGATCCACTCAGCCTCCTCGCGCTCCGAGGCCCGGCGCAGCACCGCGTTCACGAAGCCCGCGGCGCCCTTGCCTTGTTCGTCGGTGACCAGGTCCACGGTGGTCGAGAGCGCGGCGTGCGCGGCAACGCGCGTGCGCAGGAGCTGATAGACACCGAGCCGGAGCGAATCCAGCAGCAGCGGGTCGATTTCCTCCAGCGGCCGGCCCGCGCAGTCCGCAATGACCGCGTCGAGCAGGCCGCGGGTGCGGCAGGCGCCATAGGTCAGCTCGGTCGCCAGCGCGGCGTCCCGGCCCTCTAGACGGCGGTCACGCAGCATCTTGGGCAGCACCAGGTTGGCGTACGCATCGCGCTCCCGCACGGCCCGCAGCACGTCGCGCACGACGGCGCGCACCGGATCGACGCTGACCCGCTGGCCGCTCGCGCGACGCTCACCACCCTGTTTGGCGCCGGGCTTCTCGCTGCCGGGCTTCTGGGTGCCGGGCTTCTGGGTTCTGGGCTTCTGGGTGCCGCCAGTCTTGCCCGGCCCCTGCCGGTTCGGCCGACCGCCGCGCTGGCCCTGCCCGGAGCTGCCCTGCCCGGAATTGTCCTGTGGAGTACTCACAGCGCCCTCGCTTCATTGGTCAAACGTGCCCCGCGCGCCCAGTCGGCGGCGGGCATCGGCTTCTTGCCGGGGGGTTGAACATCGCCTAGACGCACCGTGACGCTGGCGGTGCCAACGTGCACCGCGCGCTTACTCACCTCTATCTGACCTGGGTCGAGAGTGATCTCCGGATCAATCTGAACTGGTCCGAGCTTGACGCGGACATCGTCGATCATCGTCCACGCGCCGGGCTCCGGGGTGACCGCCCGAATGTGGCGGTGCACCGCCAGTGCCGGGACCGTCCAGCGCACACGCGCCGCGTCGACCGTGATCTTCTCCGCGTAGGAGACACCATCGGCCGACTGGGGCACGGCGTTGAGAGCCCCGTCCTCGATGCCGTCCATCGTCGATGCCAGCAGGAGCGCACCCGACTCCGCGAGCCGCGCCAGCAGGTCGCCCGAAGTGTCGGTGTCCTGGATACGCTCGGTGACCAGGCCGAACACCGGCCCGGTGTCGAGGGCCCGCTCAATCTGGAAGGTGGCCGCGCCCGTCATCTCATCGCCCGCGCGGATGGCCGCCTGCACGGGTGCCGCGCCGCGCCAGGCGGGCAGCAGCGAGAAGTGCAGGTTGACCCAGCCGAACCGCGGGATGTCCAGGACCTCTTGGGGCAGCAGGTTGCCGTAGGCCACCACCGGGGCGCAGTCCGGTTCCAGCTCACGCAGCCGCGCGGTGAAGTCTGGATCGTCGGCGCGCGCAGGAGTGAGGACCTCGATGCCGTGCGCGTCCGCCAGCTCCGCGACCGGGGACCGATTGACGCGTCGCCCCCGGCCGGAGACCGCGTCGGGCCGCGTCACCACAGCCACCACCTCGTGGCGAGGGGAGTTGATGAGGCCGAGCAGAGACGGCAGCGCCGGCTCTGGTGTCCCCGCGAAAATCAGTCGCACGTTCAGCAATCCTTCCGGTGGGCCAGGCCCAGCTCGCCGGGGTGACGAACGGGTATGCCACCGCACAGCTTAGAGTCCTGCCGGGCCGCCCCCGACTACCGCAGCCGACCAGTGGCGATGAAGGTCACAGCCGCTGTCGCCCACGAGCACCGAGCGGGCGCTCAGGAATTGCTGACGATCATCAGCTCGAGCATGCCCGTGCCGAGTGGCACCTGCTGACAGACCGGTTCTGGCGCAGACGGATCCAGCGTCTGGATGATCAGATCCTGGGTGAATGCGTCATACGGCAAGCTCATGTGGCCGATGAGGTTGGCCGGGCACTGGTCCTGGATAACGAGGTTCGTGGCTCCGGGACCGCGGAGGAGCTGATTTTGGTAGGGCTGGATCATCTCGTCGTACCGAGTCGAGATTGTGGTGTAGTCCACCCCGCGCCCGGTGTCGCCGCCGGCGTTGAGCCGCGTCAGGAATTCCGAGCCGACGATCAGCTCCGGGAGCGCTGGCCCGAGCGCAGCGCCGATCAACGCGGAGCCGCGTGGCTCTGCCGCGACCGCGGCACCGACGCCGTAGAACGTGCCGCCATAGGTCGGCGAGGCCAGCCCCACCCACTTATCCACGTGCTCGTCCCCGCCCAGAATATTCACGTAGTACCGCGTCACCGCCGCGCCCTGGGAGAAGCCCACCAAATCGACGTTCTCCGCCCCGGTCTGGTCCAGCACCTGACCGACCACCGCCGCCAGCTGGGCCGAGCTCTCCGCGATGGGGATCTGAGCATTGCCCACCCCCTCGACCTGACCGTAATTGAGCGCAAACACGCAGAGCCCCCGCTCGCGCAGTCGAGGCGAGAGCCCCGCCCAGTCGAGATAGGCGGTGCTGTCGCTGCCGTGCACCAGGACTACGGGATTGGGGTGCTCAATGGTGGGCTGGCAATCCGCCTTATTCGCGCCGGGCGGGGCCAGGGAGTTATCCCCCATGCCGACCGTCTTCGCTTCGGCCGCCGTGCGGCTCGTCGGCCCGGCGATCGACGGCAGATCGTCAGCCATCGAGATCCCCGGCCGCACCAGTGCTACTGCTAGGACTACGAATAGTCCTGCCCGCCAACGCAATTTCCACATGTGAGGCCCCGATCGCTCCGGCATCGTGCGCTGCCGACCTTACTCCAAGTTTCAACTAAACTTAGCAAGGTCGACTGCACCGTGACGACACCGCAACCACGATCGGCGCTATCCCACCCGAATCGGGTCGACCTGTACGCGGATCGCACCAGGAAGCCGTCTCGCACTGCGCTGGGCTAAGCCCTCCCGCAAGGCGGCGGAGAGCGCAGCGCCATCCCGTCGGCGCACCCGCAGGATCACCCGCTCCGCATCGGCAGGCTCGCTGTCTGAGCCCGCGGGACCCCGCATCCCCGCCGGCATCGGCACCGGCCCCAGCACCTCGCAGCCCGCTGGGAGGTGGAGCACCTCGAGAAAACCCGCGAGCGCGTCTGGGCTGCCGTCAACCGCCGCGACATGCACGGCAGGCGGAAACCCCACCTCGCGGCGAGACTCGAGCTCGGTGTGTGCATGCCCCACCGGGTCCCAGCGGATCAGCGCCTGCACCACCGGTATGCCCGCCTCGGCGACCACCACCACGCGTCCGCCATCCGGGCCGGGGCGCACCAGCGCGGCGGCCGCCATCCAGCGGCGCAGAGTCTCCTCCCCCGCGCGGAGATCGGCCCGGGAGAGCAACGCCCACCCGTCGAGCAGCAGCGCCGCCCCATAGCCGCCCGCTGCGACCGGCTCCGCGCCCACGGTGGCCACCACGACGCTGGCCACGCCCGGGACAGCGTCCCGCACGTCCTCGCCACTAGAGCTGATGATCGGCACACCGCGGAAGGCCCTGCCGAACTCCTCGGCCGTGCGCCCCGCGCCGGTCACCCTGGCCCGCAGCGCACGCGAGCCGCACTTTCCGCAGCGGTGGGCCCGCTCTGCGTTGCCACACCATCGGCAGGTTGGCGCAGCGGCTCCGTCCTCCCCCATCTGCGCGGGACTGTTGGGCCCCCCACCGACCCCTGGCATCGGGAGGCCCAACGGTCCCGCGCAGCGTCTGCATCGCGCGGGCTCTCGGCACTTGGCACAGCCCACCGCCGGGACATAGCCGCCGCGCGGCACCTGCACCAGCACCGGCAAGTCCGCGGCTAGCGCGCCGCGTGCGGCCTCGAACGCGATCCCGGGCAGCCGGGCCGAGCGGGCGCCCGGGTCCCGCGCCAAAGCCTCGTCGCTGTCCGCCAGGGCCTTGATCAACGGCGCGGATTGTCGCAACACCTCGCGGCTCGCAATGAGGTCATGCGCCCAGCCGTTCTCCACCAGAGCCTGAGCCTCCGCAGTGCGCGCGTGCCCGCCCACCAGCAGGGCGCTGCTTCCGTGCTGGGCACGCAGCAACGCGACCTCGCGGGCGTGCGGATACGGCGAGCGCGGCTCGGCGAGGTTGTCGTCGCCGTCGTCCCACACGGCAATCAGCCCGAGGTCTTGGACCGGCACAAACGCGGTGCTACGGGGGCCGACGACGATGGCCGGTCCGCCGCTGTGCGCCAGCAGCCACCGGCGATAGCGGGCCGCAGGGCCTAGCCCGGCCGAGAGCGCCACCACCGCTGCCGCCCCAACCAGTGCCGTGGCCGCCGCGACCACACGATCCATGTCGCGTCGGTCCGGGACGACGACCACCGCGCTGCGCCCAGCCGTGACACAGGTGGCCGCGGCCTCCGCGAGGCGTGCGGGCCAGTCATCCCCCGGCAGTGCCTGCCAGACGGCCCGTGCGCCCCGGCCCTCGGCAAGCGCCGCGAGATACGCGCCGCCATGGACGTATCGCTCCCACCCCGCCGGGTCGATTCCCACAGCCGCCGTTGCAGAGGGTTGCTTCTCACCTGCGAGAACTGCGGCCTCCGCACGGGCGTGCCGGGGCGGGATGGCCATGCGGAGGACATCCGCGCGGGTACCGGCATAGCGAGCGGCGACTGCCTCGCAGAGGACTGCCAGCTCCGGTGTAAGGACCTGGATCGGCGAGATCACACGCTCGAGGAACCCCAGTTTTCCCACGTGCTCACTGCGCTCGACCCGATCAAGGATGTAACCGTCCACCAACCGGCCGGAAAAACGCACACGGACCCGCACACCGACCTGCGCCGTCGCGTCCATATCTGCTGGCACCAGATAGTCGAACACCCGGTCCAAATGCGCCGGTTGAACAACAGGCAGCACTCGAGCGACCGGCAAGGCGTCGGCGGGCTTCACAGTGGCGGTCACGGTAGTCGTTCTATCACGCGCGGCAGACAGTGCTGGGACGGCATGATCGGCTCGCCTCCATGTCTCGATGGGACTGATCCAAGCCGTGATAGGGGGTGCGACAAGTTTGGGCCCGTGCCAGAATCAGCCGAAGGCACGGGCCCAAACTCAAGAACTGTATCTACAGGCCGGCGAGTGCCCGCAGTTCCTCAGCCTTGTCGGTGCGCTCCCACGGCAGGTCCACGTCGGTGCGGCCGAAGTGGCCGTACGCGGCGGTCTGCGCGTAGATGGGACGCAGCAGGTCGAGGTCGCGGACGATCGCGCCGGGGCGCAGGTCGAACACATCGCTGATCAGCGCCTGGATCTTGGTGGGATCGAGCTGCTCAGTGCCGAAGGTCTCGACGAACAGGCCCACGGGCGCGGCCTTGCCGATGGCGTAGGCCACCTGCACCTCGATGCGCTCGGCCAGGCCCGCTGCCACCGCGTTCTTGGCGACCCAGCGCATCGCGTACGCACCGCTGCGGTCCACCTTGGACGGGTCCTTGCCAGAGAACGCGCCGCCGCCGTGGCGGGCCATGCCGCCATAGGTGTCGACGATGATCTTGCGGCCAGTCAGGCCCGCATCGCCCATCGGGCCACCGAGGACGAACTTGCCGGTGGGGTTTACCAGCAGGCGCACGTCGGAGATGTCCAGACTGGTCTCACCGAGGTCGGCCAACACGCTGTCGAGGACCTTCGAGCGGATATCCGGCGCGAGCATGTTGTCGAGATCGATGTCCGCGGCATGCTGCGTCGAGATCACGACGGTGTCGAGACGCACGGGCTTGTCGTCGGCGTACTCGATGGTCACCTGGGTCTTGCCATCGGGACGCAGATACGGCAGCACCTGGTCCTTGCGCACGGCGGTGAGCCTGCGAGAGAGCCTGTGTGCCAACGCGATCGGCATCGGCATGAGCTCAGGCGTGTCCTTGCATGCGTAGCCGAACATCAGGCCCTGGTCGCCGGCGCCCTGGCGGTCGATCGCGTCATCCGATAGGCCCAGGCGGGCCTCATAGGCGCTGTCCACGCCCTGCGCGATGTCCGGGGACTGCGCGCCGATGGCGATGTTCACGCCGCACGAGTGGCCGTCGAAGCCCTTGGACGACGAGTCGTACCCGATCTCGAGGACCTTGTCGCGGACGATCTTGGGGATGTCGACGTAGGCGGAGGTGGTTACCTCGCCGACGACATGCACCTGTCCGGTGGTAACCAGCGTCTCGACCGCGACGCGGCTGGTCGGATCCGAAGCCAGCATGGCGTCCAGGATTGAATCGCTGATCGCGTCGCAGATCTTATCCGGGTGCCCCTCGGTGACTGACTCGCTGGTGAACAAACGATGGCCCGACTGGTCCATGGTTATTCCTCTCCCACTGTTCTCTCGCTGCGCCGTTCTCACGCGATGCCGGAGCACCGCAGAACGATGAATGATTACGTCAACTGGAAAGTCCGCCAACTGGCAACGAGAAATTTGGCTGCCGGGGGCTCCCGGACGGACATCGTTCGGCTTCGAGACTAATACCCCGCCCGCCGCAGCCGAATGCGGCGGGTCTGTGCTGCTGTGCCCGACGTCAGGTACTACAGGCTCCGTCGCCCAGCAGCGCAGTGATCGCGTCGAGAATTCTACTGGACATCAGGGATTTGGAGCCATGCTCGATGGCGGCCTCGGAGCCGTCGGCACTCAGCAGCCAGCCCGCGTTGCTGTCCATCTCGAAGGCTTTACCGTCACCGACCGCATTGACAACGAGCAGGTCGCAGCCCTTGCGGGCGAGCTTCGCGCGGGCGTGGAAGAGCACGTCGCCCGACGCGTCCCCGGTCTCCGCGGCGAAGCCGACGATGATCTTGGCCTGCGGCAAGGAACCATCAGCACGACGGCGGACAAGTCCGGCGAGGATGTCGGGGTTCCGGGTGAGCTCAATCAGCGAGGGCTCTGTGGGGCCCTTCTTAATCTTGGCGTCGACGAACGTCGTGGGTCGAAAGTCCGCCACGGCAGCGGCCATGATGACCACATCGTGCTCCGGGGCGGCAGCGTTGACCGCGGCCTCGAGCTCGGCGGCGGTCCCGGCGTGCTGCAGAGCGACGGCGGGCGGGGGCGGCAGATGCACGCCGGCGCCGGAGATGAGGGTGACGTCCGCGCCGCGCTGAGCGGCGAGACGGGCCAGGGCGTACCCCTGTTTCCCAGAACTGCGGTTGCCCAGGAACCGGACTGGGTCCAAGGGTTCGCGGGTGCCGCCGGCGGTCACGAGGACGCGCACGCCCTCGAGGTCGCGCGGGATGGCGTCGGACCGCTCCAGGACTAGATCGCCGAGCGCCGAGATCTCCTCGGGCTCAGGCAGTCGACCGGCACCGGTGTCGGTGCCCGTGAGCCGGCCGGAGGCTGGCTCGATGACAATATTTCCGCGCTCGCGCAACGTCGCAACGTTCGCGACGGTGGCGGGGTGCTCCCACATCTCGGTGTGCATCGCGGGCACGAAGATCACCGGGCAGCGCGCGGTCAGCAGCGTCGCGGTCAGCAAGTCGTCTGCCCGGCCCGAGGCCGAGCGCGACATCAGGTCGGCAGTGGCCGGCGCGATGATCACCAGGTCGGCCTCCTGGCCGAGCCGGACATGCTGAACAGACGGCACGTCGGCGAACACGCCGGTGTCGACGGGATTACCCGAGAGCGCCTCGAAGGTGGCGGCGCCGATGAAGTTCAGCGCCGACGCCGTCGGAATCACACGGACATGATGGCCACGCTCGGTGAAGTGTCGGATAACCGAGCAGACCTTATAGGCCGCAATCCCGCCCCCGACACCGACGATGATCCGCTTCGGCGCGGATCCGCTAGTACTCACTCGCCTTCAGTGTGCTCAAGCAGGTCGGCGTGGATCTCGCGCAGCGCGATGGAGAGCGGCTTCTCCTGGAGGCCCGGCTCGACCAGCGGGCCGACGTACTCGAGGATTCCGTCGCTGAGCTGGTTGTAGTAGTCGTTGATCTGACGCGCGCGCTTGGCGGCGAAGATTACCAGCGCGTACTTCGACGAGGCCCGCTCGAGCAGCTCATCGATGGGCGGGTTGGTGATGCCGAGAGGGGTGTCGTAGGCCGGCACAGCTCCCGCTAGTGCGGATTCGTTGGCGTCGACCTGGATGTTGCTCACTGAGGCTGCTCCTGAATTGCTCTCGGTTGCTAAATCTGATGGTGCTGCTAAATCTGGTGCCGCATAATCTGGCGATACAAGCTCAATATCAGCCGCTACGCGCGCCAAAGCGCACGGGCTAAGGCCCATAGTACCGGTAACGCCCGGCAGTGCCTGCTAGGCGGTGCCGGCCAGCAAGGATACCAACTCGTCCGTGGCCTGCTCCACCTGGTGGTTGACGATGATGTGGTCGAACTCAGACTGCGCCGCCAGCTCCACGCGGGCGGTCTCGAGCCGTCGCGCCACCACGGCGTCGTCCTCGGTGCCGCGACCGGTGAGCCGGGAGACCAGGTCGTCCCAGCTCGGGGGCGCGAGAAAGGCGAAGATCGCGTCGGGCATGTTCTCGCGGACCTGCCGGACGCCGGCAAGGTCGACCTCGACCAAGACGGGATGGCCGGCGGCCAGGGCGCTCTTCAGCGGGGCCACCGGGGTCCCAGAGCGTTGCAGGCCGCCGTGGATGTCTGCCCACTCGAGCAGTTCGCCAGCGTCGATCATCCGCTGGAACTCGGCCCAATCGATGAAGCGGTAGTCCACCCCGTCGACCTCGCCGGGGCGCGGGTCACGGGTGGTGACCGACACGCTGAAGACGAGCTCGGGCATACGGGCCTTCAGCTCTCGCACCACGGTGGACTTCCCGACGGCCGAAGGGCCGGCTAGTACTACCAGCCGACCCTCCGGTGCCGAATCCGAGCCCGTGGTGCGGGTCTCGTTGGCAATCACGCTTTTTCGTCGACCTCGAAATCGAACTTGGTCAGCAGCGCGCGCTTCTGACGATCGCCGAGCCCGCGCAGACGGCGGGTGGGGGCGATCTCGAGCTCCGTCATGATTTCCTGCGCCTTGACCTTGCCAACCTTCGGCAGGGCCTCCAGCAATGCCGAGACCTTCATCTTGCCAAGGATCTCGTTGTCTTCTGCGTCCTTCAGGACCTGCTTGAGGTCGGTACCACCACGCTTGAGGCGCTCCTTGAGCTCCGCCCTGGCCTTGCGGGCGGCAGCCGCCTTCACCAGAGCAGCAGCGCGCTGCTCATCAGTTAACTGGGGAAGGGCCACGGTTCCTCCGTCTCGTCGTGTGCATTTGAACAACTCCACTGGTGTACCAGCGGCGATAGCGACCGTACTCACGCTGCGCGGGGATTGCTAACCGACCCCCCACACCGGGTTGCCAATTCTGGTGGGTTAGAGGCCCACCACCACCGCCAGCGAAAACCAGATGAACGGCCGTCAGAACCTCCAACAGGGAAGCCCTCTCTGCATGAAATGCTTTGTGCTGCAACAGTTTACAGAATCCCATGAGTTCTCTGCCTGCCGTTGTCGAGAGGGACCAAAAAAGGCGTCCTCGCAGGTCCACGGGGGTGGAAAATATTTATTGCGGAATATTTCGCCTCCTCGCGTGTCGGGCCACCGCCGGGCCCCGAAACCCGCGAGATCACCCAGCCTCCACGCGTCCCGAGGAGACCACGGTCGCGGAGAAAACACGGTCTGCGCGGAGACGTATCCCCACGCAGACCGTGTGCTAACTCTCAATCTGGGCGTCGGCTACCGCGCCAACGCGTGCTCGATCTCATCCCGCACCTGCTCGGCCGCGGCGCGCAAGGCCGCCACATCGGGTCCCTGCGCCAGGATGCCGCGGGAGCTGTTCGGCAGGAGCAGCCCGGTGTTGCCAGCGAAGATCTCGGCGAGGTCTGCCGCGCTCGCCCCCTGCGCGCCCAGGCCGGGAGCCAGGATGGGTCCGTCGAAGCGCGAGAGGTCCAGGCCGTGGTCACGGGTGGCGCCAACGACGAGTCCGACGGTCCCGCGGCCGTCCGCGTTGGCGGCCACCGCGTCGTCGACCATCGACTGCGCGACGCTCACACCCGCGCTGACAGAGCGCTGCACGTGGCCGCCCTCGGGGTTCGAGGTCCGGGCCAGCACGAAGATGCCGCGGCCGTGCTGCCGTGCCAACTCCAGCGCCGGGGACAGCGCACCGAAGCCGAGATAGGGCGAGACCGTCACGGAGTCCGTGGCTAGGGGGGACTCCCCCAGCCACGCGTTCGCGTAGGCGTCCATGGTCGAGCCAATGTCGCCACGCTTGGCGTCCGCCACCACCAGGGTGCCCGACGCGCGCAGCCCCGCGAGGGTCCGCTCCAGCGCGGCGAAGCCAGCGCTGCCATGGGCCTCGAAGAACGCCACCTGCGGCTTGACTACCGCCACGGTCCCGCCGAACGCCTCGACGCAGATGTCGGCGAACTCGCCGAGCCCCGCGGCGGTGCGTGGCAGGCCCCACTGGTCGAGCAGGCCGGGGTGCGGGTCGATGCCGACGCACAGCCGCCCCCGGTCCGCGATGGCGGACCGGAGGCGGCTGCCCCAGCTAGGCGTGCCGGTCACGAGATCACAGATGCCGGGGTGGAGCGCAGGTTGGCATGCAGCACCTGCAGCGACTGCACCCCGATGTCCCCGCGAATGCCGGCCTCGATGCCCTGGACAGCCGCGGCCGCGCCCTGCACCGTGGTGATGCAGGCGGTGGACGAGGCGATGGCGGCCGCGCGGATCTCATAGCCGTCCACGCGCGGGCCGGAGGTGCCGAACGGGGTGTTGATCACCATGTCGACCTTCCCCGCCTTGAGCAGTTCGACGATCGAGTGGTTGTCGGCTTCGCGGTCGTCCGAGTACTTGCCGATCTGGTCGCACTCGATGCCGTTGCGTCGCAGCATCTCGGCGGTGCCCTCGGTGGCGAGGATGCGGAAGCCAAGATCCGCGAGCCGCTTGACCGGGAACACCATGGCGCGCTTATCGCGGTTGGCCACCGAGACGAACACGGTGCCCGACGTCGGCAGCGGGCTGTAGGCCGCGGTCTGGCTCTTGGAGAACGCCCGGCCGAAGTCGGAGTCGATACCCATGACCTCGCCGGTGGACTTCATCTCCGGGCCGAGCAGGGAGTCGACGCCGGTGCCGTCCGACTTGCGGAAGCGGTTGAACGGCAGCACGGCCTCCTTGACGGCGACCGGCGCGGAAACGGGGACGGTGCCCCCGTCGCCGGTGGCCGGCAGCAGCCCGGACGCGCGCAGCTCCGCGATGGTCTCGCCGAGCATGATGCGCGCGGCCGCCTTCGCGAGCGGGACGGCCGTGGCCTTCGACACGAACGGCACCGTGCGGCTGGCACGGGGGTTCGCCTCGATGACGTAGAGCACGTCGTCCTTGAGCGCGTACTGGACGTTCATCAGTCCGCGGACGCCGATCCCGTGGGCCAGGGCCTCGGTGGAGCGGCGCACGGCCTCGATGTCCTGGCGGCCGAGGGTGATCGGGGGCAGGGCGCACGCCGAGTCGCCGGAGTGGATGCCGGCCTCCTCGATGTGCTCCATGACGCCGCCGAGATAGACCTCGTGGCCGTCGCACAGGGCGTCGACGTCGATCTCGATGGCATCTTCCAGGAAGCGGTCGACCAGCACCGGGTGGTCGTTCGACAGCTCGGTGGAGCGGGAGATGTAGTCCTCCAGTGAGGGCTCGTCGTAGACGATCTCCATGCCGCGGCCGCCGAGCACGTAGGACGGTCGCACCAGCACGGGATAGCCGATCTCGGCCGCCACGTCCTTGGTCTCCTCGAAGCTGGTGGCGATGCCGAACTTCGGCGCCGGCAGCTTGGCGGCGCTGAGCACCTTGCCGAACTCGCCGCGATCCTCGGCGAGGTCGATCGCGGCGGGGGTGGTGCCGACGATCGGCACGCCCGCGGCCTCCAGGCGCGCTGCCAGGCTCAGCGGGGTCTGGCCGCCGAGCTGGACGATGACGCCGGCGACGGTGCCGGAGGCGCGCTCCGCGTCGTAGACCTCGAGCACGTCCTCGAACGTGAGCGGCTCGAAATAGAGGCGGTCCGCGGTGTCGTAGTCCGTGGAGACCGTCTCCGGGTTGCAGTTGATCATGACCGTCTCGTAGCCGGCCTCCGACAGCGTCGTCGCGGCGTGCACGCACGAGTAGTCGAACTCGATGCCCTGTCCAATGCGGTTCGGCCCGGAGCCCAGGATCAGCACCTTCGGTCGCTCGGTCTGCGGGGCGACCTCGGACTCGGCCTCGGGGTCCAGCTCATACGTCGAGTAGTGGTACGGCGTCTTGGCCTCGAACTCGGCGGCACAGGTGTCGACGGTCTTGAACACCGGACGCACGCCGAGGCGGTGGCGCAGCGTGCGCACGCCGTCCTCCCCTGCCAGCTCGGGGCGCAGAGCCGCGACCTGGGCGTCAGACAGCCCAGCGTGCTTGGCCCGGCGGAGCAGTCCGCCGTCGACCACCGGCGCGTCCAGGATCTCCTGGCGCAGCCCGACGAGCCACGCCACCTCGGCGATGAACCAGGGATCGATGCTGGAGGCCTCGTGGACCTCCTCGATGGAGGCGCCGAGGCGTAGCGCCAACTCCACGTCGTAGATGCGGCCCTCGGTGGGCACGCGCAGATCCGCGAGGACCTGCGTCACGTCACCCTCGAAGGCGGCATCGTCGGGCTGCGTCCAGAAGCCCGCGGACTTGGTCTCCAACGAGCGGAGCACCTTGCCGAGCGCCTCGGGGAAGCTGCGGCCGATCGACATGGCCTCGCCCACCGACTTCATGGTGGTGGTCAGTGTGCCGTCGGCGCCCGGGAACTTCTCGAACGCGAAACGCGGCGCCTTGACGACGACGTAGTCCAGCGTCGGCTCAAAGCACGCGGGGGTCTCGCCGGTGATGTCGTTGACGATCTCGTCGAGCGTGTAGCCGATGGCCAGCTTCGCCGCGATCTTCGCGATCGGGAAGCCGGTGGCCTTCGAGGCCAACGCGCTCGAGCGTGAGACGCGCGGGTTCATCTCGATCACGATGAGGCGGCCGTCGGCGGGGTCCACCGCGAACTGGATGTTGCAGCCGCCGGTCTCGACGCCCACGGCGCGCAGGATCTCGATGCCGAGCGTGCGCATCTTCTGGTACTCGAGGTCGGTCAGCGTCATGGCCGGGGCCACCGTCATGGAGTCGCCGGTATGCACACCCATGGCGTCGATGTTCTCGATGGAGCACACGATGACCACGTTGTCGCGGCTATCGCGCATGAGCTCGAGCTCGTACTCCTTCCACCCGAGGATGGACTCCTCGATGAGCACGTTGGCCGTCGGCGACGCCGAGAGGCCGCCGCCGGCGATGCGCTCGAGGTCCTCGGTGGTGTACGCCATGCCGGAGCCGAGCCCGCCCATGGTGAAGCTGGGGCGCACGACGACGGGCAGGCCGAGCTCGGCGACGGTCGCGTGGACCTCGGCCATCGTGTGGCAGACGCTGGAGCGGGCGCTCTCGCCGCCGACGGACGCCACGATGTCCTTGAACATCTGGCGGTCCTCGCCGCGCTGGATGGCGGGGATGTCCGCGCCGATCAGCTCCACGTTGTACTTGACCAGCGTGCCGCGGGCGTCCAGGTCCATCGCCGTGTTCAGCGCGGTCTGGCCGCCGAGGGTCGCGAGCACCGCGTCGATCGGGTGCCCAAGCTCCTTCTCGCGGATGATGACCTTTTCCACGAACTCCGCCGTGATTGGCTCCACATAGGTGGAGTCGGCATATTCGGGGTCGGTCATGATGGTCGCCGGGTTGGAGTTGATCAGGGAGACCCGCAGGCCCTCCTCGCGCAACACGCGGCAGGCCTGGGTCCCGGAGTAGTCGAACTCGCAGGCCTGGCCGATGACGATCGGGCCGGACCCGATGACCAGGATGTGCTTGATATCAGTGCGGCGAGGCATTAGTTGCGGCCTGCTTTCTTCTGGCTGTCCATCAAGGCGGTGAAACGGTCGAACAGGTAGCGCGCGTCCTCGGGGCCGGCGGCGGCCTCGGGGTGGTACTGCACGGAGAACGCCATGCCGTCCGCCAGCTCGACGCCCTCGACGGTGCCGTCGTTGGCGCAGATGTGGCTGACGCGGGCCCGGCCGAAGGGGGTGTCGAACTCCTCGCCCCGCTCGCCCTCGAGGGCGAAGCCGTGGTTCTGGGAGGTGATCGAGACGCGGCCGGTGGACTCCTCGATCACGGGGATGTTCATCCCGCGGTGGCCGAAGCGCATCTTGTATGTGCCGCGGCCGAGTGCCCGGCCCAGGATCTGGTTGCCGAAGCAGATACCGAACATCGGCACGCCCTGGCTGATGACGCTGCGCGTCAGATGCACGGTCGAGTCCGCGGTGGCGGGGTCGCCCGGGCCGTTCGAGAGGAAGAAGCCCGTCGGGTTGAGCGCCAGGACCTGCTCCAGCGTCGCGTTCGCCGGCAGCACGTGCACGCGCACCCCGCGCTCCGAGAGCTGCGTGGGGATGCTGGCCTTCATGCCGAGGTCGATGGCGACGACGGTGTACGCCGGGGCATCACCCGCGTGCAGGTTCTTGGCCTCGATGAGGTAACCGCTGTCGCTGCTGACCTCCTTGGCGAGATCCGCACCCAGCATCGACGGCTGTGCCTGCACGATGCGCAGCAGCGCGTCGACGGGCGCCATGGAGCTGCCGGAGAAGATCCCGGCGCGCATCGCGCCGCGGTCGCGCAAGTGGCGGACCACCGAGCGCGTGTCCAGGCCGGAGATGCCGACGATGCCCTGCGTGACCAGCTCGTCCTCGAGCGTGCCCTCGGCGCGCCAGTTGGACACGCGGCGGGAGGGCTCGCGGACCGCGTAGCCGGCCACCCAGATCTTGCCGCTGACGTTGCCTTCGTTGTCGCGGGACTCACTGTCCTCGCTGTTCCAACCGGTGTTACCGATCTGCGGGGCCGTGGCCACCACAATCTGACGGTGGTAGCTCGGGTCGGTGAGCGTCTCCTGGTAACCGGTCATGCCGGTTGTGAACACGGCCTCGCCGAGGGTCTGCCCCTCCGCGCCGAAACCGAAACCCCGGAAAACCCGGCCGTCCTCGAGCACGAGAATCGCGTCGCTCACTCGCTTGCCTTTCTGCCCTGTGCATTGCTGCTGTCGAATTCTTGGATCCAGCGGGGGTACACGGCCTTGTCGTCGCCGCGAAAGCCGGAGTCGATCTGGATGGTCTCGTCATTCGAGCCCGGCGGATGCCAGCGGATAACCAGCAGGCCGTCCTCCGTCATCGCCTTGCCCGCCAGACGCCGGTCGGTGCGCACCTCGATGATGGCCGTCCGGGGAATCCACAGCGGCTCGGATCCGTCGCGCTCGAGGACCACGCCGTCCGGATAGCCGACGAGGGTCGCGTTGGCGCGGGCGCCGAGGCCCGATGCGGCCACCCGTGCCTGCCAGTTCTCCGCGAAGGCGGTGCCGATGTACAGGCCCGTGGCCTGCTCGACGCGCGGCGTGCCGAGCTTCTTAGGCACTGCCGGCAGCTCGCCGATCCAGGCCTGCTGGTTCGCGCTCTTGCGCTTCCAGCCCCTGTACATCGCGAACGCGATCAGCCCCCACATCACAATGAAGAATGCGACGACCGCAACGTTGGACGCGGTTGATTCCATTTAGAGCGGCCTTACCTTTCCGTTGACCACGGTCAGGCGTCCGCGCAAGATCGTCGCGCGCACCTGGCCGGGCAGTTCCAGCCCCTCGAACGGGGTGTTGTCGGACACGCTCGCCAGCTCCGGGCCGGATACGGTCCAGGTGGCGGAGGGATCGATGAGGGTGAGGTTCGCCAGCTCGCCCTCGGCAATCGGTTGGCCCTGGTCGGGCAGGCCCGTGATCTCCGCGGGCCGCTCGCTCATGACCTTCGCCACCCCGCGCCAGTCCAGCAGGCCCGGGTTGACCATTGTCTCCACGATCACCGACAGCGCGGTCTCGAGGCCGAGCATGCCGGGCCGCGCCTGGGAGAACTCGCAGCACTTGTCCTGCTCGGCGTGCGGCGCGTGGTCGGTTGCCACGCAGTCGATGACGCCCTCTGCCAGTGCCGCTCGCAGAGCCTGCGCGTCGGAGGCCTCCCGCAGCGGCGGGTTGACGCGGTTGACGCCGTCATAAGTCTCCAGCCTCGAGTCGTCGAGGAGCAGGTGGTGCGGTGTGACCTCGGCGGTGATCGAGATCCCCTGGTTCTTGGCCCAGCGGATCAGCTCCACAGAGCCTGCGGTCGACGCATGGCAGATATGCACGCGGGCGCCGGCGTCGCGGGCGAGCAGCGCGTCGCGGATGACGATGGACTCCTCCGCGGCGCGAGGCCAGCCGGCCAGGCCCAGGCGGGCCGCCGTCGGACCGTCGTGCGCGACAGCGCCCTCGGTCAGGCGGGGCTCCTCCGCATGCTGGGCGATGAGCACGCCCAGGCCCGTCGCGTACTCGAGCGCGCGCTTCATCAGCAGGGGGTCCGCGACGCAGTGGCCGTCGTCCGAGAACAGCCGGACCGCACCCGTGGAGGCGGCCATGACGCCCATCTCCGCGAGCTCAGTCCCCTTGAGCCCCTTGGTGATCGCGCCGACCGGGTGCACGTCGACGAGGCCGACCTCCTGGCCACGGGCCCACACGTGGTCGGTGACGACCGCGTTGTCAGCCACCGGGTCGGTGTTGGCCATCGCGAACACCGCGGTGTAGCCGCCGCGGGCCGCGGCCGCCGAGCCGGAGTCGATGGTCTCGGTGTCCTCGCGGCCGGGCTCGCGCAGGTGCGTGTGCATGTCGACGAAGCCGGGCAGTAGTACGGTGCCGGCCGCCTCGACCAGCTCCACTCCCCCCGTGTCGGCCTGCTCGATCGTGCCAGCGGGCGCGATCCGCAGGATCTGCTGATCGCCGATCAGCACATCGACCGGGTCACCCTCGCCGTATAGGCGGGTGCCCGTGATCAGGACCGTCACCGCGGAGCTCTCCTCTTGTGTGTTTATGGAGTTCATCGAATATCGCCGCCCATCAAATGTCCCCCGTGCCGACCAGCAGGCGGAACAGCACGGCCATCCGCACATGCACGCCGTTGCGGACCTGCTGGAGCACCGCCATCGACTCCGAGTCCGCGACCTTGGACGCGATCTCCATGCCGCGCAGCATCGGGCCGGGGTGCAGGATCGCGGCATGCTTCGGGAGCATCGCCTGGCGCTTCTCGTTGAGGCCATAGCGGATCGAGTACTCGCGGGCCGTTGGGAAGAACCCGCCCTGCATGCGCTCGGCCTGCACTCTCAGCATCATCACCGCGTCGAGCGTGGGCAGCTCCGCGTCGAGGCTGTTCGCCACAGTCGCTACTGCCCACTCGCGCACGCCGGTGGGCAGCAGCGTCGGCGGGGCGATCAGCACGACCTCCGCGCCAAGCATGCTGAGCAGCAACGCATTCGAGCGCGCGACCCGGCTATGCAGGATATCGCCGACAATGCCGATCCGGCGGCCTTCGATCCCCCCGAGCCGCTCCCGCAGCGTCAGCGCGTCCAGCAGCGCCTGCGTGGGGTGCTCGTGGGTGCCGTCGCCAGCGTTGATCACCGCGGGGCCGGGCCCGTCGATCGACATCTCGGCGGTCCAGCGGGCGACCTGCTGGGCCGCGCCCGACGCCGGATGCCGGACCACGATCGCGTCGGCGCCGATCGAGTGGAGCGTCGCCGCGGTGTCCCGCAGCGACTCGCCCTTCGCCACCGAGGAGCCAGAGGCACTGATGTTGATGACATCGGCGCTCATCCACTTGCCCGCGACCTCGAACGAGGCGCGGGTGCGGGTGGAATTCTCGTAGAACATCGTCATGATGGTGCGGCCGCGCAGCGTCGGCAGCTTGCGGACCTCGCGGCCCAGCAGCGCCTGCTGGAAGCGCTCGGCCTCATCTAGAAGGCTGTTCGCGGAGTCCGCGGTGAGGTCCGAGATGGAGAGCAGGTGCTTCATCTAGCTCACCTCCGGGGGCACTGAGCCCTGGCTGGCGGGCGCCTGGCTGATCAGCACGGCATCGACGCCGTCGTGCTCTGCGAGCTGGACCGAGACGACCTCCGTGCGGGCGGTCGGGATGTTCTTGCCGACATAGTCGGCGCGCAGCGGCAATTCCCGATGGCCGCGGTCGACTAGCACCGCGAGCTGCACGGCGCGCGGGCGTCCGAGGTCGCGCAGCGCGTCGAGCGCCGCGCGGACGGTGCGGCCGGAGAACAGGACGTCGTCAACCAGCACCACCGTCGCGTCGTCGACTCCACCCACGGGGATCGAGGTGCGCTCGAGAGGACGGTGCGGCTTGCCACGCAGGTCGTCGCGGTAGAGCGTGATGTCCAAGGTGCCCACGGGCACCTGCACGCCACTGAACTCCGCGATCTTCGCCGCCAGCCGCGAGGCGAGCGGGGCGCCGCGGGTCGGCACTCCGATGAGTACGACGTGCGGACCACCCGACAAGCCCCCGCCAGCCTCATGGGGTGCGTCGAGCGCGGTCTTCTCGATGATCTGATGCGCGATCCGCGCGATCGTCCGCCCGACATCAGAGGCGGACATGATCTCCCGCGGGGCGGGCGCGGCGCCTACCGGCGGCACGGGCTCAGACGCGGAATCATCAAACTGAGGTGTATCAACATGTTCGGGCACGGCAAGCCGCGACCTCCTTCTCCGCCTCACTGGACGGATCGTTAAAGGATGTCTTGCAGTTCGATTTCTTGCGTCTGAACACTATCAGTGTGGCGCTAGTTTTCCGGCCTCGAGTGATCGATCACATGCTCGGCCTCGCCGTCAGCCCCGTCGTCAACCTGCGGAGCCTCGACCACAGCGTCCTCGACCACGGAGTCCACGACAACCGCAGCGGTCGCCGCGGCGGCGGCCCGCACCTGCGGCGCCACCGTCACGATGCGGCCGAGCACGCCGTTGATGAACGAGGGCGAATCATCGGTCGAGAGCAGCTTCGCCAACTCCACGGCCTCGTCCACCGCGACCACCGGCGGCACGTCGGTGTGGAAGAGCTCCCACACCGCGATCCGCA
Source organism: Tomitella biformata AHU 1821 (assembly GCF_000524475.1). Classification (GTDB taxonomy): domain Bacteria; phylum Actinomycetota; class Actinomycetes; order Mycobacteriales; family Mycobacteriaceae; genus Tomitella; species Tomitella biformata. The sequence goes on from NZ_BAVQ01000080.1 coordinate 155,046, forward strand.
GAATCGCGCGATCCACCGCGGGCAGCCGCTCCAGGCTCCACTCCTGCAGATGGTCGGCGATCACGGCGTCGATTCGGTCCAGGTTCTCCGCCACCCCGGTCAGCATCTCGGTGGTGAACTCGTTGACGGGGGCGATCGACTCGTCGGTGGCGGACATCGCCACCCGCTCCGCGGCGAGGGCCACGGGATCGACCCCGCGCGCCTCGGCCTCGAACAACATGTCGACGCCACGCTTGCGCGCCTTGTGGCGCGCTCCAAACTTCTTATAGGACTTACTCACGTCAGTCGTTCACACGGCTCAGGTAGCTGCCGTCGCGGGTGTCGACGTGGAGCTTGTCACCGGTGTTGATGAACAGCGGCACGGCGATCTCCGCGCCCGTCTCCATCGTGGCGGGCTTGGTGCCGCCGGTGGAGCGGTCACCCTGCAGGCCGGGATCGGTGTGCTTGACGATCAGGTTCACGGCGACGGGCAGCTCGACATACAGCGGCAGGCCCTCGTGCATCGCGATCTGCACGCGCATGTTCTCGAGCATGAACTTGGCGTTGTCGCCGACAAGGTCCGCGCCGATCTGCAGCTGCTCATAGTTCTCGTCGTCCATGAACACGAAGTCCGCGCCATCTTTGTACAGGTAAGTCATGTCGCGACGGTCGACCGTCGCGGTCTCGACCTTGACACCGGCATTGAACGTCTTGTCCACCGTCTTGCTCGAGACCACGTTCTTCAACTTGGTGCGCACAAAGGCCGGCCCCTTGCCGGGCTTGACGTGCTGGAACTCCACGATCTGCCAGAGGCTGTCGTCAATCTTCAGCACTAGGCCGTTCTTAAAATCACTGGTGGAAGCCACAGCGTCTACCCTTCTGGTAATTCACTCGTCTGGTCTGTCTACATCTGCATTGCGGCGCATCCGCCCCAGAGCACTGCGCCTACTATCTAGAGCACCAGCAACTCTTTGGTCGTCACCGTGAGAATCTCCGGGCCGCCCTCGCGCACGATGACGGTGTCCTCGATTCGGACCCCGCCGCGGCGCGCGTGGTACACACCGGGCTCGACAGTGACCGCCGCACCGCAGGGAAGTGTACCGGTGGCGCTCGACCCGATTCCCGGCGCTTCATGGATCTGCAGCCCGACCCCGTGTCCCAGGCCGTGCGCGAACAACTCGCCGACCCCCGCCGCGGCGATCACCGACCGGGCGGCGGCGTCCACGTCCGCCGCCAACGCCCCGGGGACGACGGCGTCCAGGCCCGCCTGTTGGGCGCTCGCGACCAGGTCATAGGTGTCACGCTGCCACTGCGCGCACGAGCCGAGCGTGAACGTCCGCGTCATATCCGAGTGGTAGCCGCCGTACTGCGCGCCAAAGTCCAGCTTCACCAAATCCCCCTCGGCCAGCACTGCGCTGGTCGGACGATGGTGCGGCACAGCGGAATTGGCTCCAGCCGCGACGATCGTCTCGAAGCCGATGCCGTCCGCGCCCCCCTCGTACATGAGCCACTCCAGATCCCGGGCCACCTGGCGCTCGGTGCGGCCGGGCCGGATGCCCTCCCGCTCGAGAAGGATCGCCAACGCCTCGTCCGCGATGGCGCAGGCCCGCCGCAGCAGGCCCACCTCATGCTCATCCTTGACGATCCGCAGGCCCTCGACCAGGCCGGTGGTGGCCTGCAGCGCCAGTCCCGGCGCCCGCCGCCGAATATCGGCATGGACGGCGACGCTGAGCTGGGTCGCCTCGAATCCGACGGGGCCGACGTCCACAGCGGCGGAATTCGCAGCGGCGCAGTTCTCGGCCGCTGTCAGCAGTGGGGCCAGCGCATCCCGCGAGATCTCCGCGACCAGGTCCGGAACCTGCTCGGCCGCCTGCTCCACGTAGCGCCCGTCGGTGCTGAACACCGGGGCCCTACCGGGCTCTGCCCAGACCAGGAGCGCCGCGTTGGACCCGGTGAATCCGGTGAGATATCTGACATTTACCAGATCGGTCACGAGCAGTGCGGATAATTGCTGGGCCTGCAGCATCGTGGCGAGCGCCACACGTCGAGCGGCATGATTGGCGGACATATCCCCACGCTACGGCACACCCGGATGTGGGTCAGGACACATGCGTCAGCATTCACCGGTTACTATTTCGGCATGATCAGTTGGGGAGTGCGATCGATCGGCATGACTGCGGTGCACGTCATCGCCAGGGTAATTCTGGGCATCATCATCACGGCGGCGCCGCTGCAGGGGGTGCTCTCGCGCAATGTGGCGGTCGGCATCGTGATCATCATCGCGTTGGTGTGGGCCGGCCTCGACGGGGTGGTGGACGCGCGCCAGCACTCGCTGGTCGAGGACCGCTCGGACCTGATCATGCGGTGGATCATCACCGGCCTGATCACGGGTGTCGCGGCGGGACTCATCTGCCACATCCTGGAGAAGCTGGGCGCGGACGGCGTGGGCTCGCAGAGCCTGCTCTTCGACCTCACGTCTGGCGCCGCGGGCACCGCATTGATGATCATCGTGCCGGCAGCCATCGGGATCGCCCTCGGCCGCTGGATCGGCAAGTCCGAGCCGAACCCGGACGACGAGGCCGAACTCCAACGCCAGCGCCGCCACGATATCGCGGTGGGCAAACAGGTCGTGTAGCTGCCGGAACCCAACTCCGAGACCAAAAGCGCGGCCCGCACTCTCCAGTGCGGGCCGCGCTCTCGTCGTCTGTACCGCCAGCTAGCGGTCCGCCAGGTGCCGGATGGCCAGCAGGTAGCCGTCCACGCCGAGACCCACGATCACGCCGCTGGCGATCGCGCTCAGGTAGGAGTGGTGGCGGAAGCCCTCGCGGGCGTGCACGTTGGAGATGTGCACCTCGATGAAGGTCCCCAGCTCGGCGCACGCGTCGCGCAGCGCCACCGAGGTGTGGGTGAGCGCGCCGGCGTTGATGATCACGGGCTCCCCCGCGTCCGCGGCGTCATGCACCCAACCGAGTAGCTCGCCCTCATGGTCGGTCTGCCGGACAACGACGTCGACGCCGAGCTCGCGGCCGAGTGCCGCGCACATCCCGACGAGGTCGGCATGCGTCGTCGCCCCGTAGACCTCGGGCTGACGCTTGCCCAGTCGGCCCAGGTTCGGTCCGTTGAGGACCACGATGGTCCGGCCTTCTGTCACAGCATGATCCTGGTCGTGCCCGAGGTGTCCTCGCGGGCGATCACCGAGTACGCGCCGGCGAGCAGCGTGGGGTCTGGGGCCTCGAGGCGGCCCGGCTTGGCCAGCCCGTCCAGGACCACGAAGCGGAGCAGGCCGGAGCGGTTCTTCTTGTCGGTCTGCATGCCCTTGAGCAGGGCTTGGAATGCGTCCGCGTCGTAGGTGGTGGGCAGCCCGACGCTGGCGAGGATGCTGGCGTGCCGGTCGGCGGTCGCGTCGTCGAGCCGGCCTGCGAGGCGGCCCAGCTCGGCGGCGAAGACCAGGCCGACGGACACCGCCGCGCCGTGGCGCCAGCGGTACTGCTCGCGGCGCTCGATGGCATGGGCGAGGGTGTGGCCGTAGTTCAGGATCTCGCGCAGATCGGACTCGCGCAGGTCGGAGGCGACGACGTTGGCTTTGACCTCGATAGCTCGGCGGACGAGTTCGGGCAGCACGTCGCCGGCGGGGTCGAGCGCGGCCTCCGGGTCAGCCTCGATGAGGTCGAGGATCACGGGGTCGGCGATGAAGCCGGCCTTGATGATCTCGGCCATCCCGGAGATGATCTCGTTCTTGGGCACGGTCGCGAGGGTGGCGAGGTCCACCAGCACGGCGGCCGGCTCGTGGAAGGAGCCGACGAGGTTCTTGCCGGCGTCGGTGTTGATGCCCGTCTTGCCGCCCACGGCCGCGTCGACCATGGCCAGCAGGGTTGTCGGCACGTGCACCACGCGGACGCCGCGCATCCACGTCGCGGCGACGAAGCCGGCGAGGTCGGTCGCGGCGCCGCCGCCGAGGCTCACCACGGCGTCCTGGCGGGCAAGGCCGATGCGACCGAGGACGTCCCAGCAGAACTCGGCGACCTTGAGGTCCTTGCCGTCCTCCGCGTCGGGGATCTCGATGCGGTGTGCGTCGATGCCGACGTCGGCGAGCGACTGGCGCACCACCTCCGCGGTCTCGACGAGGGTCGGCTGGTGGAAGATCGCCACGGTGCGGGTGCCACGCAGCTCCTCGGTGAGGTCGCCCAGCAGTCCCCTGCCGATGATCACCGGATAGGGCGATTCGCTATTAACCTGCAACCGCACCGGCTCGCCGGCACCCACTACCTGATCAGCCACGGAGATCTCCTCGTCCAGTCCTGTCCTGCACGCCGTCGTCAGCGAACAGATCCGTCAATTCTCGCACCACTTTGCTGGGGCTGCGCCGGTCGGAGCGCACCACGATGGTGGACACCTCCCGATACAGCGGGCGGCGGGTGTTGAACAGCGTCCGATACCGGCCAGCCGGGTCCGGGCCCTCGAGCAGTGGTCGGGAGCCGTCCTTCGGATGCGGCGCATGCCCCTCGGAGACCCGCGCGGTGATGCCCGTGCGCAGCAGCCCCTCGCCGACACTGATGTCCAGGTACACCACGGTGTGCCCGGCGAGCGCCTTCCGCGTCTCGGCCGACAAGATCGCGCCCCCGCCCAGGGAGACGATCCCCGTCTGGGTGCTCAGCGCCTCGAGGACCACGGCCTTCTCAAGCTCGCGGAACGCGGGCTCGCCATCCGCGGCGAAGATCTCCGGGATCGCCTTGCCCGCCCGCACCTCGATCTCGGCGTCGGTGTCGCAGAAGTCGACGTCCAAGGCCGCCGCAAGCCTTCTGCCGATCGTCGACTTGCCCGCGCCCGGAGCGCCGATCAGCACCGCACGCGGAGCCATCAGTGCCGGAGCCGTTCCCGCACCGCATCGAGGTAGGACTCGACATTGCGGCGGGTCTCGACGATCGAGTCGCCACCGAACTTCTCCAGCGCGGCCTGCGCCACGACCAAGGCCACCATCGACTCGGCGACGATCGCCGCGGCCGGGACCGCGCACACGTCGGAGCGCTGGTGGATCGCCACGGCCTCCTCGCCGGTGGACATATCCACTGTGGCGAGGGCGCGGGGCACAGTGGAGATCGGCTTCATCGCGGCACGCACGCGCAGCGGCTCGCCGTTGGTCATGCCGCCCTCGACACCGCCGGCGCGGTTGGTGGAGCGCAGGACGCCGTCGGAGCCGGGACGCATCTCGTCGTGCGCGGCGCTGCCGCGGCGGCGGGCCGTCTCGAAGCCGTCGCCGATCTCAACGCCCTTGATCGCCTGGATGCCCATGAGTGCGGCGGCCAGTCGCGCGTCGAGCTTGCGGTCGCCAGCGGTGAAGGAGCCGAGCCCGACGGGCAGGCCGTGCACGACGACCTCGACGACGCCGCCGAGGGTGTCGCCGGCGCGCTTGGCCGCGTCGATCTCCGCCACCATGAGCGCCGAGGCCTCTTCGCTGTTGGCCCGCACGGGGCTCGCGTCGATGCGGTCGCGGTCGACACAGTCCGGCACGCCCGGCTCGTCCACACCGGCGCCGCCGATGGACACGACGTGCGAGAGGACCTCCACGCCGAGAGCCTGGCGCAGGAAGGCCCGCGCGATGGTGCCGGCGGCGACCCGGGCCGCGGTCTCGCGGGCGCTCGCGCGCTCGAGGACCGGGCGGGCGTCGTCAAAGCCATATTTGAGCATGCCGGCGTAGTCGGCATGTCCGGGGCGCGGCCGGGTGAGCGGGGCATTGCGCGCCTGGTCCTCAAGCTCTTCGAGATTGATGGGGTCGGCGGACATCACCTGCTCCCACTTCGGCCACTCGCTATTCGCGACCTCGACGGCGATCGGCCCGCCGAGCGTCTTACCGTGGCGGACACCGCCAATCAGCGTCACGACGTCGGCCTCGAACTTCATTCGCGCGCCTCGGCCGTAGCCCAGGCGACGGCGAGCGAGCTCGACGCCAATCTCGGTTGTGGTTACCTCGACACCAGCGACCATGCCTTCCAGCAAAGCCACCAGCGCGGGTCCATGGGATTCTCCAGCAGTAGTCCAACGCAGCACCCGGCCATCATCCCACGAGGACCCCGGTAATCTCCTAACCGGCCGCCCATTCGCGCCGCAAGTGGTGGCGGGCCGTTATCCCAAGGCCGCCAACGTGATCAGCGACGCCACGCACATCGAGGGGCCGTGCGGAACCGGAATGCCAGCGCGGCGGGCGCGACAACCTCGCCACAGGCCCGCAACCGCCGTCAGAATCAAAGCCCCCACGGCCGACCAGAGCCACACCTGGCCGCCGGCCATCGCCGTGACGCCGCCGAGCCCGACGGCCAGCTTCACGTCTCCCCCGCCGAAGCCCGCGCCGGCCAGCCGCCCCAGCAGATATGCCCCCGCCAAGAGCCCCGCGCCGAGCGCTGCCGCCTCCCAGCGGTCGGCGGCCACCGCGAACGCTCCGATCACCGCGGCGCCGGTGACCGTCAGGGAGTTCGGCAGCCGCCGGATGCGCAGGTCGATCAAGCTCAGGCACACACACCACAGGACGAGGGCGACGGCGGCCATTGCCACCGGACCAGACACCCGCAGCGCCGCAAGGCCGCAGCCCGCCGCACACAGGGCGGACACCTGCCAGCGGGGCACTGCGGCATAGCGCGCCACCACGAGATGGATCCCCAGCCCTGCAATCCCGCCCGCACAAGCCCCACCGATAACAGTCCACGCCCCCGCTGCCCCCATGCGGCCGAGTGTGGCAGGGCGACCACCCCGGCCAGGTCTTCCAACCGGGCTTTCCCAGCGGCCTGTGAACTCCCGACCAGCTGTGGAGAACCGATCTCAGTCCAGCGCCCGCGCCATCTCCACACGCGGGGCGGGCCGGCCGGTGAACTGCTCCACCTGGCCGTATGCTTGGTTGAGCAGCATCGACAAGCCGCCGACGACCGCGCCGCCGGCGCCCTCGACGGCCACTGCCAGTGGTGTCGGCCAGGGGTCGTAGATGACGTCGAGGAGCTTTCTCGCCCCCGCGATGGATTCGGTGTGCGGCGCCGCTGCCTCCGCCGGGACAGTGCTGATCACCACAGAGGCCCCGGCACATGCGGCGGCCAGCGGAGTTGCCGCGAAGTCGATCCAGCGGGCCGCGAGCCCGGCTTGCCCGGCGCACTCGAGCGCGCCCTGGGCCCGATCCCGGTCGCGCGAGACGATCACGACCTCCTCGGCACCCAGCTCCGCGAGCGCGGCCAGCGCGGGGCGGGCCGTGCCGCCCGCGCCGATGACGACAGGTGGTCCGGCCACGAAGCCGGTCACGCCCAGCTCGCGCAGGGATCCGGTGACTCCGTCAATGTCGGTGCAGTCTGCCCGCCAGCCGCCGTCAACCCGGACGAGCGTGTTCGCGGAGCCGACGAGCTCCGCCCGGCGGGTGCGCTCGGTCGCGAATTCCAGGGCCGCGAACTTGCCGGGCATGGTCACGGACAGCCCCACCCAGTCGGCGGACAGAGCCGACACCAGAGCGGGCAACTGGTCCGCGTCGCACTCGATGCGCTCATACGTCCAGCCGCTCAGCCCGAGCGCCGCATAGGCGGCCCGGTGCAGCAGCGGGGATTTGGAATGCGCGATGGGCTTGCCGAGGACACCTGCATGCCGGATTCCGGTGCTGCTACCGCCCACTGTCTAGCACTCCGTTCGCCCGGGCCGTGACGATGCTCGCCTCGTGGTCCTCGAACTTGGACGTGAAGACGGTGGTGCCGTTCTTGTCCACGGTGACGAAGTACAGCCAGTCGCCGTCCGCAGGGTGTTCTGCCGCCTGGATCGCGCCCTCGCCCGGCGTGGAGATCGGCGTGGCGGGCAACCCGTGCATCGCGTAGGTGTTCCACGGGGTGACGCGAGCCCGGTCCTCGTCGGTGGTGGCGACCTCTTGGCTGACCAGTGCGTAGTTGACCGTCGAGTCGAACTGCAACTGCTGGTCCACGGCCAGGCGGTTGATGATCACCCGGGCCACCTTCGGGAAGTCCTGCGGCTGCGCCTCCCGCTCGATGAGGGACGCGGCGATCAGCGTGTCATAGGGGCTCAGACCCGTCGTGTCCTTCGTCTCCGCAAGGCCCATCGCGTTGAACGAGGCGGTGCTCTGGGTGAACAGGTGGGTCAGCATCTCCCCGGCCGTCCAGTCCGGATCGAGGTCCCAGCTGCCGGCCTGGATCAGCCCCTCATAGCGGCGCAGGGGGTCCGGCACCGCCTTGACCCTGTCCACCGCCCAATCCGCGACGCCGAACTGCTCGGGCCCCGTCCCGATCAGCGCGTCCTGCAGCTCCCCGGGCTCCACACAGGTGAGGCGCTCATCGCGATCCACGCAGCTGGCCTCGGAGATGAGCCTGATGATGCCGGGGGTGACGTGACCGTCGACCGTCGTGATGTCTGCGAGCTGGCGGCCCTCGGGGATCACCAGCGCGCCGACGCGGGCGTTGGCCTCGGTCAGCTTCGCCACCGCGTCCGCGCCGGAGATCTCCGTGCGCATTTTGTAGTAGCCGGGATGGATGGAGTCGATGGCGGCATTGCCCTTGGCGGCCGACAGGAACGCGCCCGTGCTCGCGACGACGCCCTCGTCCAGCATGGTGCTGGCGATATCCGTGGTGGTCTGGCCGGAGACGACCTGCACCACGACGTCGGCGGTGCCCGGCCCGGCAAAGTCTGCATCGGTGGAGCCGACGAGGTACTTATAGCTCACGACGCCGATACCCGCGAGGAGGACCACCAGGAAGACCAGGACCAGGACGCCGCGGCGTCGACGGCGACGTAATTCCGCCCGCCGCACCCGGCCCCGGTCCCGGCGCGATAACCGCGACGACTTCTCGGGCTCCGCGCCCGGCACATACAGCGGGGCGGCGACATCGCGACGCCAGCCCTCGTTCGCCGGGGGGATGTACCCGCCGGTTGTGCGATCCGGCTCATACGAGCCATGGCCACCGTCGGTCACTATTGCTCCTCATGTTCGTTGGCGGAGTACGTCCGCTCATCAAGCCAGGCCTGCAAGATCGCGACTGCGGCGGCCTGATCGATAACGTCGCGCTGGTCCCGCGCGCGAACGCCGCTGCCCCGCAGCGAGTTCTGCGCGACCACCGTGCTGAATCTCTCGTCCGCGAAATGCACCGGGACGGGGCTGATGCGCCGCTCCAGGACGCGGGCGAACCCGCGCACTAGTGCTGTCGCCTTGCCGTCCTCGCCGCGCAGGGTCCGGGGCAGGCCGACGATGACCTCCACCGCCTCATACTCGGCAACGAGGTCCATGATCCGGCGCACGTCGGAGTCGTCGCGCTTGGTCTGGGCACGCGCGACCGTCTCCACCGGGGTCGCCAGGATGCCGTCGGGATCGCTGCTGGCCACGCCGATCCGGACGCTGCCCACGTCGATCCCGAGCCGGCGGCCCCGGCCCGCGGTCGGCATCTCTAGCTCAGCTTTCCGGATCCGGCGAGTTGGCGTAGCAGCGCGTCGATCGCCGCGGGTATACCGCTGGCGTCGGTGCCCGAGCCCTGCGCGAGATCCGGCTTGCCGCCTCCGCGGCCGCCGATCGCGCTAGCGAAGGACTTCACGAGGTCGCCGGCCTTGATGCCCTTCTCGCGCGCGCCCGCGCTGGTCGCGACGACGAACGGCACGGCGCCGTCGACATCGCCGAAGAGCGCCACCACCACGTCATCCTGGCCGTGCTGGCCCAGACGGCCGCGCACGTCGGAGGCCAGCGTCCGCAAGTCTCCGCCGCCGACGCCCGCGGGCGCCGCCACCGCGACCACGAGCAGGTCGCCGACGTGCTGCGCCGAGTCGGCGATGCTGCCCGCGGATGCCAATACCGCCGCGACCTTCGCCTTCTCCACCTCGCGCTCGGCGACCTTGAGGCGCTCGATCAGGTTCTCGACCCGGCCGGGGGCCTCCTCGCTAGGCACCTTGAGCAGGCTCGAGACGCCGGCGAGCAGCGCGCGCTCCTTCGCGAGGTGGCGCATGGAGTCGAGGCCGACGAAGGCCTCGATACGGCGCACGCCGGAGCCGACGGAGGCCTCGCCGAGAACGGTCACGGGGCCGATCTGCGAGGAGTGCGAGACGTGCGTGCCGCCACACAGCTCCATCGAGAACGGCCCGCCGATCTCGACTACGCGGACCTCGTCCCCGTAGTTCTCGCCGAATAGCGCGAGCGCGCCCATCGACTTGGCCTTGTCGATGTCGGTGACCATGGTGTTGACCTGGTAGTCGGCGGCCACGGCCGCGTTGGACACATCCTCGACCTCCTGGCGCACAGCCTCGGAGAGCCCGCCCTGCCAGTGAAAGTCGAAGCGCAGGTAGCCGGGCTTGTTCAGCGATCCGGCCTGCACGGCGTTGGGGCCGAGCACCTGGCGCAGGGCGGCGTGCACGAGGTGCGTGCCGGAGTGGCCCTGGGTGGAGCCGCTGCGGTGCGCGCGGTCAACCTGCGCGAGCACATCCGCACCCTCGGCGAGCACTCCCGCGTCGACGGTCACCTTGTGCACCCACAGCTGCTTCGCGATCTTCTGCACGTCGCGGACGGTGACTGTCAGATCCTTGCCGGTCAGCATGCCGGTATCCGCGAGCTGGCCGCCCGACTCCGCGTAGAGGGGGCTGCGGTCGAGGATGACCTCGACGTCCTCGCCGGCTGATGCGGCGGGTACCCGCACGCCGTCCTTGATGATCGCCAGGACCTTGGCCTCGGTGGTCAGCTCGGCGAAGCCGGTGAACTCGGTCGCGCCGCCATCGAGGAGCTCACGGTAGACCGTGAGGTCGGCGTGCGCGTGCTTGCGGGACTGCGCGTCGGCCTTCGCCCGCTGGCGTTGCTCCCCCATCAGCTCGCGGAAGCCGGCCTCGTCGACCTGCAGGCCCGCCTCGGACGCCATCTCCAGGGTGAGGTCGATGGGGAAGCCATAGGTGTCGTGCAGCGCGAACGCCTGGGAGCCGCCGATGACTGTCTTGCCGGACTCGCGGACCTCGTCGGCAGCCGACTCGAAGAGCTTCTCGCCGGAGCTGAGGGTCTTGAGGAACGCGGTCTCCTCGCCGACGGCGACGTTGAGCACCCGGGTGAAGTCGGTGCTTAGCGCCGGGTAGGACGGGGCCATGGTGTCGCGCACGACGGCCATGAACTCGCCCATCGTCAACTGCTCGGCGCCCAGCAGCTTGGCCGAGCGCACGATGCGGCGCAGCAGGCGGCGCAGGACGTAGCCGCGGCCGTCGTTGCCGGGGTTGACGCCGTCGACGATCAGCATCGCGGCGGTGCGCGCGTGGTCGGCGATCACTCGGAACCGAATATCAGCAGCGGATTCGACACCATATTTGCGGCCGGTGAGCTCCTCGGCCTTGGTGATCACGGGCCGGACGAGGTCGGTCTCATAGACGTTGTCGACGTCCTGGAGCAGGAACGCGACGCGTTCGACGCCCATGCCGGTGTCGATGTTCTGCTTCGGCAGCGGGCCCAGGATCTCGAAGTCGCCCTTGCCGAGGCCCTCACCGCGCTCGTTCTGCATGAACACGAGGTTCCAGATCTCGAGGTAGCGGTCCTCGTCGGCCTCGGGGCCGCCCTCGATGCCGTAGTCGGGGCCGCGGTCGTAGTAGATCTCCGAGCATGGTCCGCACGGGCCGGGAATGCCCATCGACCAGTAGTTGTCCTCCATGCCGCGGCGCTGGATGCGCTCCTCCGGGATGTCCGCGATCTCGCGCCACAGGTCGCGGGCCTCGTCGTCGTCGAGGTAGACGGTCACCCACAGCCGCTCGGGGTCGAAGCCGTAGCCGCCGTCCTCGATGGAGTTGGTCAGCAGCGACCAGGCGAACGTGATCGCCTCGCGCTTGAAGTAGTCGCCGAACGAGAAGTTGCCGGCCATCTGGAAGAACGTGTTGTGGCGGGTGGTCACGCCGACGTTCTCGATGTCGAGGGTGCGCACGCACTTCTGCACGCTGGTCGCACGGGTGTAGGGCGGCGTCTGCTGGCCCAGGAAGAACGGCACGAACGGCACCATGCCGGCGTTGACGAACAGCAGGTTCGGGTCATCGAGCAGGAGCGAGGCACTGGGCACTTCGGTGTGACCGGCCTTGACGAAATGGTCAAGGTAGCGCTGCCTGATCTCGTGGGTCTGCACTGAACTGTCCTTCTGTAGGCACACTGTCGGTTGAGCTTGCTTTCCCGCACGGCGGATTGCGCAGGTGGGTGCGACAAATCGCCCCTAGGCGAGGCTGCCGTGTGGTTCGTCTGGGACAAGATTACCGGCCGGAGGGCGTGGGCCGTCGGGCACATGCTTTCCCGGTGCGTAATCAGCGTGTCCGGGAGATGCCACGGATGATTTTGCGCAGTCTGGACACGCGCACCTCGAGATCGCGTTCGGCGCCGCGGGTGGTCGGCTTGTAGTAGTCGACGCCCACGAGTTCGTCCGGCGCGTACTGCTGGGCGAGGACGCCGTCGGGATGATCGTGCGGGTATTTATAGCCGATGGCGTTGCCCAGTCCCTTGGCCCCCGAGTAGTGCCCGTCCCGCAGGTGCGGGGGCACCATCCCGGCCTTGCCCGCGGCGATATCGCCCATCGCGGCGCCCAGCGCGGCGGTGACCGAGCCGGACTTCGCCGCCGAGGCCAGGTGAATCGTGGCCTGGCTCAGAGTCAGCTGCGCCTCCGGCATCCCGATCAGCTGCACCGCCTGGGCGGCCGCCACCGCGATCGGCAGGGAGGTCGGGTCCGCCATGCCGATGTCCTCGCTCGCCGAGATCACGAGCCGACGGGCCACAAACCGCGGGTCCTCGCCAGCCGTCAGCATCCGGGCCAGGTAATGCATCGCGGCGTCCACATCAGAGCCGCGGATGGACTTGATGAAGGCGCTGGCCACGTCGTAGTGCTGATCGCCGTCGCGGTCGTAGCGGACTGCGGCCTTGTTGACCGACGCCTCCACCATCGACAGGTCGACCAGGCCGGGCGCCGCCGAGCTGGCCCCGGGGTTGGCGCTCAATGCGGTCTCGGACACCGCCTCGAGCGCCGTCAGCGCGCGCCGGGCGTCGCCGCCCGCGATCTGCAGCAGGTGCTCCTCGGCGTCTTCGGCGAGGGTGAGCGCGCCGCCCAGTCCGCGTTCGTCGGCCAAGGCCCGCCGCACCAACTCCCGGATGTCCGACGGCGAGAGCGGCTGCAACTGGAGCACCAAGGAGCGGGAGAGCAGCGGGGAGACGACGGAGAACGACGGGTTCTCGGTGGTCGCCGCGACGAGCAGCACGATGCGGTTCTCCACCGCAGACAGCAGCGCGTCCTGCTGGGTCTTTGAGAACCGGTGCACCTCATCGATAAACAGCACCGTCTGCCCGCCCAGCACCATGCGCTTGCGTGCGAGGTCGATGATGGCCCGGACCTCTTTGACACCGGCGGACAGCGCGGAGAGCGACTCGAAGTGCCGCCCGGTGGCGCTGGAGATCAGGGAGGCGAGGGTGGTCTTGCCGGTGCCGGGAGGACCGTAGAGGATCACGGAGCTCGCGCCGGAGCCCTCCACCAGCCGGCGCAGAGGCGCGCCCTGGCCCAGCAGGTGGTCCTGGCCGAGCACCTCTGCCAGTGTCGTCGGGCGCATGCGCACCGCCAGCGGCGCGCCCATGCTCACCGCGGCGGGCAGAGCTCCAGCGTCGGCGGGCTCGGACTCGGGCCCGCCGAAGAGCACCGGAGCGTCGCCGCCGTCCGCGCCGTCGAATTCAGACACGATCACTCCTGCAGCGCCGCCAGCACTTCGAGGGCGTGCTCCTCGAGCCGCTCGGCGTCGAGGCTGTCCGCGAAGTTCGCCAGCACCCGCCACCGGCGGCGCAGCGCCTCCCGGCTATTCACCGACAGCGCATGCGATCCTGGCTGCTCCTTGTCCAGGTGCAGCCACGTGCTCAGCCACAGCCACACAAGGAGCTCCTCGAGGAGCCTGGAGTAGAGCAGGGAGTCATCGCGCAGCTGGGGGAAGACCCCCACCACCTCGGCGCGCCAGGACTCCACCATCGCCTCGACCTGCAGCTGGCTTAGATCCAGCGCGCACCGGCAGCCGGGGAACGATGCGAGGGCATAGCTGATGTCCAAGGTGGCGTCCCGAAAACCGCCCCACTCGTAGTCGAGGAACTGCACGCCTTCCTCGTTGACGAGGATGTTGTCCGGGCACAGGTCCGCGGTGCTGAACGCCCGAAAACCGCCCTCGCCGAACACCCGGCCGGCGGCGGCGACAGTCATCACGATCTCCGGGAGCACCGTGACCCCGAGCCGGTCTAGCAGCAGTTGCGGCAGCTCCGCGAGGGCCTGGTCGACCTGGCCGAACAGCGGATCCGCGCCGCCAGATCCGGACGCCCGGTGCAGCAACGCGCCGAAATCATCCTCCCGGCCGTACGTGTTCGAGTGCATCTGGCCCAGCGCCTGGGTCAGCGCCATCAGCGAATGGGTGACGTCCTTCTCGTCCTTGCGGGCGAGCAGCTCCCCCATCGCGGGGGCATCGCCCAGATCGGAGAGCACCAGCAACCGCGCGTCCAGGTCATGTGCGATCAACTCTGGCCCGGGGCGGTTCGCCGCTGTCAGCGACGTCGCGAACTGGTAAGACACCACCTCTCGCCGAAATCCCTCGTTCCCATTGAGGGATTCCTCCCGAACTTGCTTGAGCACCAGGGTCCGGGGCAGGGAGAACGGATTCTCCGCCACCCGCACACGAAGCACCACCGAGCTGCCGGAACCGCCCAGATCGACCGCGTCGACCAGAGTCACGGCGGCGCCGGTCCGGCGCTTCAATAATTGTTCAGCTGCCTCAACAACCTCGTCCACAGGGCTCGTCCATCCATCCCAAATGCGGTCTACCAACGTTGTGGTCATCAATTACCAACCTACCTGGCACGGAACGCCGGGCACTCAGAAACGTAGTCGCCGCGCGTAACGATCCGGTCGCGCAGAGCGATTATTCGCCAGCGACTACGCCTCCCCATGCCTGGTTAGTCCGTCTCGGCAGCCTTCACTTCCTTCACAGCCTTGTCTTCCTTACGCTCGGGCTTGGCGTCGATGCCGGACTCCTTGCGCTGCTGCGGGGTGATCGGCGCGGGCGCGTCGGTCAGCGGGTCGATGCCGCCGCCCGTCTTCGGGAACGCGATGACCTCGCGGATGGAGTCCACGCCGGCCAGCAGCGCGGTGATGCGGTCCCAGCCCATGGCGAAGCCGCCGTGCGGCGGGGCGCCGTAGGAGAACGCGTCGAGCAGGAAGCCGAACTTCTCCTGGGCCTCCTCCTCGCCGATGCCCATGACGCCGAACACCCGCTCCTGGATGTCCTTGCGGTGGATGCGAAGGCTGCCGCCGCCGATCTCGTTGCCGTTGCAGACGATGTCGTACGCGTAGGCCAGCGCGGAGCCGGGATCGGTGTCAAAGGTGTCCATGAACTCGGGCTTGGGCGAGGTGAACGCGTGGTGCACCGCGGTCCACGCCGAGGAGCCGAGAGCGACATCGCCGCTGGCGACAGCGTCGCCGGTGGGCTCGAACATCGGGGCGTCGACGATCCACACGAACGCCCAGGCGGCGGGGTCGATGAGGTCCTGCTTGCGGGCGATCTCGCCGCGGGCGGCGCCGAGCAGCGCGCGCATCGGCTTGATCGCGCCGGCCGCGAAGAACACGCAGTCGCCGGGCTTCGCACCGACGTGGGCGGCGAGGCCCTCGCGCTCGGCGTCCGAGAGGTTCTTGGCGACGGGGCCCGCGAGGGTACCGTCCTCGGTGACCGTGACGTACGCCAGGCCCTTGGCCCCGCGCTGCT
This sequence comes from Tomitella biformata AHU 1821, assembly GCF_000524475.1. Classification (GTDB taxonomy): domain Bacteria; phylum Actinomycetota; class Actinomycetes; order Mycobacteriales; family Mycobacteriaceae; genus Tomitella; species Tomitella biformata. Next base: position 170,757 of record NZ_BAVQ01000080.1, read on the forward strand.
TGGCCCACTCCTGCCAGGCGTCGAACTGGCGCCGCGGCTGGCTCGCTCCGCCGGGCATGACCACGGCGCCGACGTACTCGGACTGGAACACGCGGAACGGCGTGTCGGCGAAGTACTCGGTGCACTCGACCAGCTCGAGGCCGAAGCGCAGGTCCGGCTTGTCGGAGCCGTAGCGGCGCATGGCCTCCGCATAGGTCATGCGCGGGATCGGGGTGGTGATCTCGTGGCCGATCAGGCGCCACAGCGCGGTCAAGACCTCTTCGCCGAGGGCGATGATGTCGTCCTGGTCGACAAAGCTCATCTCGACGTCGAGCTGCGTGAACTCGGGCTGGCGGTCCGCGCGGAAGTCCTCGTCGCGGTAGCAGCGGGCCAGCTGGTAGTAGCGCTCCATGCCGGCGACCATCAGCAGCTGCTTGAACAGCTGCGGGCTCTGCGGCAGGGCGTAGAAGCTGCCGGGCTGCAGGCGCGCGGGCACCAGGAAGTCGCGGGCGCCCTCGGGGGTCGAGCGCGTCAAGGTGGGGGTCTCAATCTCGACGAAGTCGTGCCCGGCGAGCACTGCGCGCGCGGCGGCGTTGACCTTCGAGCGCAGGCGCAGCGCGTTGCCAGGGCCCTCGCGGCGCAGGTCCAGGTAGCGGTAGCGCAGACGCGCCTCCTCGCCGGGCTGGTCGTCGAGCTGGAAGGGCAGCGGCGCACTCTCCGAGAGCACCTCCAGGAGCACAGCGCTGACCTCGATCGCGCCCGTCGGCAGGTCGGTGTTCTCGTTGCCCTCGGGCCGGACCTCGACGGTGCCGGTGACTTTGACACAGAACTCGGAGCGCAGCTTGTGCGCCTCCTCGGCGACGGCCGTCTCGCGGAAGACGACCTGAGACACGCCCGACGCGTCGCGCAGGTCGATGAAGATCACCCCGCCGTGATCGCGGCGCCGCGCCACCCATCCGGTGAGCGTGACGGTCTGATCGGCGTGCTCGGCTCGCAATGAACCGGCCTCGTGGGTGCGCAGCACGGCTGTCCTCTCGAAATAACGTTATGGCGGATATGCCCCGATGATCCTACGGAGCCGAACCCGCGAGTTCTAACCGCCTCGGCCCTCCCGGCATGGAATGCTGTCCAAGATCACTGTCCCCAGCCGGAAAACCATGGAAGCAAGGTCGAATGACGTTTCGCGAGGGAGCCCGCATCAACCCCGGCCGGGTGTCGGTCGGCGGTGGCGGGCGCGGCCCCAAGATGGCCATCGGCGGCGGTATCGGCGGCCTCGTCATCGTGGTCCTCGCCCTCGTGCTGGGTGTGGACCCGGGTTCCCTCGGCATCGGTGGCGTCGACGGCGGCAGCGCGTCGCAGTCCACCGCGTCCGGCACCCTCGAGGGCTGCGAGACGGGCGCCGATGCGAACAACAACATCGACTGCCGCATCGCTTTCACCGCCGAGAGTCTCGACCAGGTGTGGGCGGGGCAACTCCCCACCGCCGGTCTGAACTATGTGCAGCCCGACGTAGTCCTGTTCAACGGCGGCGTCGACACCGGCGGCTGCGGTAGCGCGAGCTCCGATGTGGGGCCCTTCTACTGCCCCGCCGACAGCACCGCCTACTTCGACAGCACCTTCTTCAACCTCCTCGAGACCCAGTACGGCTCCAGCGGCGGCCCCCTCGCGCAGGAATATGTAGTGGCACACGAGTTCGGGCACCACCTCCAGAACCTCATCGGCGACCCCCGCCGCAACGCCCGCGGCGCGGGCGCCGAGTCCGCCTCGGTGCGCACCGAGCTGCAGGCCGACTGCTTCGCGGGCATCTGGGCCTACTACGCCGACAAGACCCCCGCGCCCGGCACCAACGAGCCGATGCTCAACCCGCTCACCGACCGCGACATCGCCGACGCGCTCTCCGCCGCAGCCTCGGTGGGCGACGACCATATCCAGCAGCAATCCTCCGGCCGGGTCAACCCCGACTCGTGGACGCACGGCTCCTCCGCGCAACGCCAGCAGTGGTTCACGACCGGCTACCGGACCGGGCAGATCTCCTCCTGCGACACCTTCGCGGCCCCCGATCTCGGCTAGCGTTCCCCTCTTCCCTAGGTGGTTTGATTGACCAGCAATGCCCTCGGGGGCGGCTCCAGCGCCGTCGCCGCGTCGACGCACGCGGCCTGCGCCCGCTTCCGCGGCACCGACCCCCTCGTCGTCGGCCGCACCCGCCGGCGCACCGCGATCGACATCGGCTTCGCCGACGACTCCGGGGGCATCCCCCAAGCACGCTGGACTCGGGCGATGATCTTCGAGCACCTGGTGCAGGACCCGAGGTTCGCCAGCGAGATCGCGACGACGGCGGTGGGCCGACTCAGCCTGGCCCGCCCCGCCGCGGTGGTCACCGCGGACGCCGGGGTCCGGCTCGGTCGCACCGCCGAACTGCTCGGAGCCGCGCACGACCGCGCGGTCGCCAGCGGCGAGGCAACCTTGATCCACGGCCTCGCGCTGCCGTTCGCGGGTTTCGAGTCCATTGACTCAACGGAGGTCAAGCCCGACTTCGCCATCGTCGCCCCGACTCTCTCGGGGGCCGGATCCTGGCTGATCGTCGGCGACGCCAAGGACTACGAGCGGGTCCGCTCCCGCATCGAGGACGCTCGCCTACTCAAGGGCTTCCTACAGGTCGCGGTCGGTGCGGAGTCCGCCGCGCAGTGGTCTCTCCTGCCAGCCGGCATGACGGTCCATTCGCACGGCGTGCTCGCGGTGCCGCGCAATGCGTTCTTGCGGCCAGAGCCCCTGCTCGAGCGGCTCGACGACTACCGCGCCGAGGTGCGGATGCGGATCGCCGAGCGCCGCCTCGAGGCCGCCGCCCAGCCGCCAGAGGCTATCGGGGACCTGGCGGCCTTCGTCGCGCATCTGCACGCCACCTTCGATCCCGCGACGTGCACCACCTGCAGCCTGTTCACCTACTGCCGCAACGAGATTCGATCTTCCACCGACCCCGCCGACCTGCTCGTCGAACTCGGGATCCCGGAGGCGGCGCGCACCTCGCCCCCCTCCTCCGTCGCGGCCAACGTCGAAGCCACGCTGACCGGCATCGCCCAGGAGACCGGACAGCTGCGCATCGACCAGGCCGACCAGCCGGGCGCCATCAACGTGGTGCTCGCCAAGTCGGACGCCGCGGCGCTCGGCATCCACGGCATCAGCCTGCAACGGGGTTCGAGGCCCTGGCAGCGCACCGTCTTCGGCGACCCGCAGTCCGCACAGACCCGCACCACGGTCATGCGCATCCTGGGCAGGGCGCTGGCCGAAGCCATGTCGCAATCCCCCGGCTCCACCGCCGCCGCGCCCGCAGGCGTCGATCCCGTCCACCTCGTCGTGCCGGACGCCGCGACGGCCGACGTGCTGGCCGCTATCGCCGACAACCTCGCCGGCATCGAGCTGAGCCGACTGCGTTGGGCCCGCGACGAGGAGATGGGCCGCGAGCCCCTGACCTTCGGCGGCGAGCCGGCCCGCGTCCCGCCCCCTCTCGACCGCGAGGCGCGAGTCGCCGTCTCGTTCCTGCTCGAGGAGGACCGCGCCCGCGCACTGACTCTGCGCGCGCCCATCATCAACATCCGCGCGGCGCTCGCACGACATGTGGTCGCGGGCGGCCCCGCCGTCGCCGCGCAGCGCCTCGACTACCTGGTGGGCTGGGCTGAGTCAGTGGGGACGGCAGGGTCCTCCCCCGAAATCCCCCTCGACCCGCGCGCCTTCGAGGACGTGATCGAGGCCTCGCCGCACACCCCCGGCGCCCGGCTGTCGAATCGGCAGTCCGACGCGATCCACCACGCGCGCTCCGAGATCGCCGCCGACCCCGCCCCATACGAGGACCTGGTGACAGCGGAGCTGGACTATAAGAGCGGAGTCCTCGACCGGGCGCGCACGGCGCTGGCCACGGTCCCGGACTCCGCGCTGCGGCAGGTGTTCCGCGCGTTGGAGGGCGACGCCCAGGCGGTGTGGCGGCGTCGGGTCGCCTTGCACGCGTCGGACCTGGTCCGTTTCGGCCGCACCTATCGGCACTGGCGCAACGCCCTGGTACCCGTCATTGAGGCCGACGGCAAATGCCAGAGCCAGCTCCAAGCGCTCGCCAACCCCCAATACGCCCACGACCGCGCAGCCGACGCCGGCGTCCGGGAATTGGCCCACGCCACCGTCGTGGACACGAATCCGATCACTCTCGAGGTCGCGTCCCGCCGTCTCGGAGACGGTGCCCGAGTCGTGCTCATCCACCACAACGGCGACGCGTGCGTGGAGGGTCCGCAGGTCGAGGTCAAGGCACAGGCCACCAGCTTCCGGCTCGGTGGATTGGCCATCGGCCCCCTGTCTGCCAGCTCCGACGACACCAGCCCCGACGGCGACCGGCCGCGCCACCTGGTCTGGGAGCCCACGACGGTCCCCGACCTAGCCGTCGGCGACCGCCTCGTGATCGCCGACTTCGCCTGGTTCTCGACCAATAAGGGCAATGCCCATCTGAATGTCGCGCGCCCGAAGCCCGATGCGATGTCCGCGCCAAAGGCGGACTGCACCATCGAGTCCTATGAGCTAGACCCCGAGGCCCACCAGTACTGCTGCCGCCCGCACGAAGACGCCGAGGCCGATTGGTCCGACCAGCTCGCCGAGCGGCGCGACCGCGGGGAGCTCAACCCGCAGGCCTGGCCGCCGCTGATCGACGGCGATGCGTTCGAGACCGCCCCCGTCAACATTCCGGCTGCGGCAGCCATTCCGGCCGACCCGCCACCCGAGCACCTGACAATCGATGACCTGGAGTGATCGCGTGACCATCGAGTTCTCCCCGCCCGCCGGCTCCCCGCGTCCCGACTCCACGGCCTCTCCCGCCGTCCACCACGGCGCCGCCGCGGCGGGCAACGCGAGGGCCGCGGACCGCGCCAGTGCCGCGCTGCGCCAGGCCCTGGCCGGAGAGTCTTCTACCGAGCGGGTCCTGCTCAAGGCCGCCGCCGGCGCGGGCAAGTCCTTCGTGCTGCGCCGCCTCGTCGCGGAGGCCCTGGAAGAGGTCGGCCCCGCGTGCTCGCGCGTCGCGATCGTCGCGTTCACCAACAAGCAGATCTATCCCCTCGCGACCGCGCTCGGCAAGGAGCTCGGCAAGGACCGGGTGTGCCTGTTCGTCGCCAAGGCCCGCTTCGACGAGGTCCCCGACGCGGCCCAACAGCACGCCACCGTCGTCACCGGGACCACTGCCATCCCCCTCGAGTGCGACGTCGTGATCTCCACCTCGCACAAGCTCGGCGCGATGGGTGAGATGAACCGGCTTAGGGAGCACTTCGGGGCCGGCGCGGACGGCGGCTCGCCGTTTGACGTGCTGTTCGTCGACGAGGCATGGCAGCTCCCCCACCACCTGTTCGACAAGGTCGCCAAGGCCGCGCCGATCACCGTCGGCGTCGGCGATGTCGGCCAGCTGCCGCCCCTGGAGGTCGGCGAGAACCCGTGGCGCGGGCTGCCGGGGCACAATCCCTATCGGGCCTGGCCCACGGACTTCGACGACGACCCGGCCACCTGGTCCCAGGAGCTGCCCGCGGTGTGGCGGCCGGCCGCCGGGCATCTCGACCTCTGGCGCGCGTTCTACCCGGAGTGGACCGAGCTGAACTGCGTCGCCGCTCCTGGGGACCGCGCCATCAGCACTGGCGAGCTCTCCCCCGAATCCGCGGCCATCTGGGCCCAGGTGGGCACCGGCGTGCCGACTCTGCTGCAGGTGGACGGCCTGCCCGCCCCTGAGGCGCCGGATATCGACCTCCCGCTGTTGGAGGTCGTCGAGTCGCTGCTGGACCAGCTGCTCGCGTCCGGCCTCGCACTGCAGAGTGCGGACTACACGGTCGCGGGCAACCCCTCCGGCACAACCCTCACGACCCGGCCCGGAGACGCCTCGGGGGATCCCCTCATCGCGGTCCTGGCGACCCGCAATCAGGCCGTCGACGACGCTGCCGACATGGTGGAACGCCTACGGGTGCGCCACGGACTGACCGAGACGGAGCTCGTCGCGTCCACCGTCGACTCCTGGCAGGGCCAGACCAACGGCATCACCATCGCGATCCACCCATTGAACGGCGCCGACCAGCTCGACGAGTTCAACTCCGCCTTCGGCCGCCTCGCCGTGACCTGCACGCGCGCCACCCACGGACTCCTGATGCTGTGCCGCCCAGGGCTGGAGCAGCTGCTCACGCAAGCGCCCGCGCGCCCCGGCACCCCGCACGGCGAGCCCGGCAACCGGCAGCTGCCCAGACAAACCCACAAACGCATCCTCGACGCGTTCGCACATGGCACCATGACGATCGACAACCAACCCGAGGAGCACCTTTGACCGACCAGCCCCGCTTCACCCGCGACGAGCTCGCCGCCGCATTCGCGGACTTCCAGGCCGTGACCGACAAAGCCGCGAAGTCCGGGGACTGGAATCCGTGGGTGGACCAGTTCGCCGAGGATGCCGAGTACATCGAGCACGCCTTCGGCACGTTCCACGGCCGCGAGGAGATCCGCACGTGGGCGCTCAAGACGATGGGCAGCTTCCCCGGCAATCACATGACCGAGTTCCCGGCCCTGTGGATCACCATCGACGAGGAGCGCGGCCAGGTTATCGCCGAGATCGACAATCCCATGCCGGACCCGGGCGACGGCAGCGTGTTCGGAGCCGCGAACCTCTCGATCTTCCGCTACGCCGGCGACGGCCAGTGGCGCGGCGAGGAGGACTGGTACAACCCCATGAAGTTCGGCGCCATGGCCATGGGCTGGTGCACGAAGGCGATTGAGCTGGGCACCATCACCGACGAGGCCCAGCGCTGGTTCGACAAGACCTCGAAGAGGATGGGCAGGTAGCTGCTCGACGCACGATCAAGACCCCGAGGCCCCACCTCGGACCCCGCCCTCGAGCGGGAAGTTCGGCACACATCGCCCGAGAAATCTGGCACCCAAGGTCCCGTTCGGCGCCAAATCCTGGTCTCACCAGGTGCCAAGTGCAGGGCGCGACCGGGGTTAGGCCAACTCAAAGTCGATCACTGTTCCGATGCTGAACAGGCCGCGGTCTAGCGCGCCACGCTCGCAACTGCTTGACATGTATAGGAGCATCAGATTGCCCGGCACTGCGGTTCAGCAAAGGGGGTCGATGCCGATGCGGACACAGATCCATTCTATGAATGTCCCCTCGGGCGCGGTCGGCTCACGGCTGATGATGTTGTGGCCGTGGTACTCGGGTGTGAACCAGTTCGGATGACTCGTCGGCTGCGATGTGACGGGACGGGACGGGCGAGGGTGGCGCGCCCGAGGACCACGGCCTCGCCTTCTCGCGCGGGGCCTTCGATCCACAAGTACCGGTCGTAGAGCAGCAGTCCCCCGGCCAGCGTCGGCCCCGGATCCGCCGTCCAGGTCCACACGGACGCCGAGAACTTGCGGCCCAGGCGCATCCACCCGTACTTCCTCGGGTCAGGGTCCGGCTCGACCACACCGGCCACCTTCGTGATGAGTGAGTGGGGGACTCCGCCGGGGATGTCCTCGGCCGTGATCCATTCTGTCGTCGATGTGATCCGGTCGCCGATCTCAAGGGCCTCATAGCCCGGCTCGAGGTCGACGAGCATCCATAGCTCGGTCCGGTATCCCGGCACAGGCTTCTCACTCATGTGCCCTCACCTCGACACTCTCGTCCGACTTCCCGTGGAGCGGCAGTGGGAACGAGATTCTCGCCATGATGTCCGCGTTCGCCGGATCGGTATGCGGGTCTGACTGAATCCAGTGCACAGTGCCACGAGTACTCGGATCGAGATCGATGCGCCGGCGTGCGCCGTCAGGGGCCTGGGCGGTGAGCCCGCCGACGGCAATCCACTCCGTGCCGTCGGCACCACGCGCCGTGTCGGCACGACGAGGCTGCGCCGTCACCCGGGCGACGGTGGCCGGATCCTCGACCGGGACGAACCGCCGCTCTTCGTCGAGCACCCGCAGCCGGTGAGTATCGCCCTCGTCGCGCACCACCCCGTATCGAGGGTCATCACCCAGATTCGGAACCATGTGGCCGACGAGGAACAGTCGCCCATCGACGAGGACGCTGGTGCCGCCCTCGGCGCAGACGCGTTCAATGGTCAACGTCCCATCCCCGGCGCGGTCGCACCGGAACACCTCGTACCGGGAGGTGATCCAGCACCCGTAGCGGTCGGCGTGGACCTTGCGAGTCCAATAGTCCGTCGGCGGCTCGATCGTCAGCGGCAACAGATACTCGACCACCCGCGGTGGTGTCGATCCCGTGTCAAGGCGCAGCAGAATGGGATTCGACCGATCCATGACCCACACGTAGCGCCCGTCGACGGAGACTGCGCCGGCGACGAACTCCTCCTTGGCATCCGGCACGTCATCGAGGTCCAGATCGACCAGCACCCCCGTCGCCTGGAAGTGGTCCTCGGCCGAGGTGAGATCCCCGTCCGACCAGAAGCGGTACGGGGTGGCGTCGACCTCGGTCAGCCTCTCGGTGCCGTCGACGACGCGCAACCCGCGGTCGGTGGGCTCGACGCGCTGTTCGACGATCTGGACCCGTCGAACCCTGCCCTGAACCCGGGTGGGCACACCGGGGCCGATCCAGCGGATGCCGGCGATGAGTCGCCCAGTGAGTTCGACTCGTCCCGCCAAGGGCCGATCTGACCTCCACTCGGCGGACCATCCGTCACCGATTACTTCCATTGGCCACCGCAGTCCACCCTCCGTGTAACCGAAGGGGATATGCCCGAACATCGGCCGCACAGTGACCCGCACGGCGTGCTCACATGGTGAGGGTGTCGGTCCGGCAGGCTGGAAGCTCAACACAACGTCGATGACGTCACCGCGGGCGGGCGGAGCAAGGGAGCCGCCATCGAGAACCCATCCCGGGACGAACACAGCGAGAGCGCGATCAGCCGTTTCGGCAGTCATCGTGAAGACCCCACGCACTCGAGGAACCGATGGGCGACGCCATCGGGCGCGGGGGTACCTTGCGCTGAAAACTACCACGTCAGTCAGCGCTCGAATAGGTGTCGGCGCACTCTCACCCGCAGCGGTCAGGTCCTCGACGACGCCGGCCACCACCCGTGACCATCGCGACTAGACTTCCGAACACGTTCCGAATACCATGGTTCCATGGCCATCGCAGCAGACCTCCCCGCCCGGACCCGGCGCTCCTCGGACCTGAGCAAGCATTCCGCCGAGGTCTTCGCCGAGGCCGAGGACCACCCCGTCACCGTTACCCGCCGCGACGGCGAGGCGCTGGTCCTGATGTCGCAGCGCGAGGCCGAGGGCCGCTCGCGGCTGCTGAACTTCGCCGCGCAGCTCATCACCGTCACCCTCGACGACAGCGGCTCACTCGCCGAGCGCATGGCCAAGGCCTTCCCGTGGATGCTCGCCCTGTCGCCCGCGGACCGGGAGTCCTGCGCGCAAGATCTGGTGGACGCGGCACGCGCCTCGTTCTCCACCGAGCAGCCGCACCTGGCCATGGCCGAGCTGACGTCCTGGAAAGAGACGGCCACGGCCGTCGCCGCGGGGCTCGGCAGCGCCGACCTCGAGTGGCTCGACGAGGACGAGACCGTGGAGCGTCCGTAGTCGTGGCGGCCGCCAAGAAGGGCGAGCTGGTCCCCCGTCCTCCGAAGAAGATCGAGTACGAGATCCGCTTCGCCACCGCCAACGCCAAGAAGGGCTGGCGGGACCTCGTCGCGACGATCCGCAACCCGATGACGGAGACGTGGGACTTCCTCCCGCGAACGCCCCTGGCCACGACTCCGACGAACTACCGGCTCAAGGGCGAGCTCGGCACAATCTCGCACAGCGGCGCGACCCATGAGCGCTGGCAGCACAAGCCGACGGCGAAGGGCACCGCTCGCATCTGGTACTACGTCCACGAGCGCACGGTCTTTCTGGAGCAGGTCCACACCAGCCACCCGAACGAGACGAAGTAGCCGAGGCATCTCGTGCGCTCACATCGTCGTCATCGCGTCCAGCCCAGCTCGGCCGCGACCGAACGTCCGGCGTATGTGCCCGGCAGGCACTTCATACCGGCGGGCCAGGACGTGCACAAGCTATCCCCCACCTCAGGGGTGTCTGGGGCGGCCCACATCAGTGCAACACCCACCCCCGACGGGGTGGGCGTTGCACGAGAATTGATGCTCGGTTGAGCTGTGGGTTCCATCCGGAGTCCGAGGAATCTGCATTCTTGGAAGAACCTGTGCAATTGAGGCCGGGCCAGGCGGTTACAGGGGTGCCGATACTGGGCATTCCTGATCGCACTGAATGACTCATGTTGGTGCAGCCGGTTGTCCCGGTCGAAATGAGCTTCGCGCCGGTGTAGTTCGCCCCTGTCCAGAGGTACCACACTTGACCGCTTGGGCAGGGTCGCTGCATTGGCAACGGGAGACGAGAAAACCATGAATCCCGTCGCTGCGGCCATGAATGTGACAACGGCCATTGCGCCTGTGGCCACCGCGCCGCGGCAGGTCTACACGTGGGACATTCCCCCAAGCACTACCGGCAGGGAGGCCCCCCAGAAGCTGGCCGGCCCCGCCAAGCGCGTCTATTACGACGCCTACGTGATGATCGATATTTACTACGCCATGAGCTCCCGGATCTGCTCGTCGGTGAGTGTCGTGGCCTTGCGCCCGGACTCGGCGAACCCGGCGGCACGGAAGAGCGGACGCCCCGGCAGCGCGGCACCGATGGCCTCCGCACGCAGCTGCGCCATGAAGACCTCGCTCAGGTCGGGGTGACGCTCGGCGAGTCCGTCGGCGAGGGCCTTCATCGCCTGAATCGGGATCTCGCGGCCACCCTCGCCCATGTAGACCGCCAGCGCGATGTGCACCCGGTCGGCATGCAGGGAGACCTGCGTGACGCGGCCCTGGCGCACGGAGATCGAGAGCTCGCCGGCGATGTCCAGGTCGACGGTGCGGGTGACCCCGGCTGTGGCCCGGATGACGGATCCGCTGATGGTGGTGCGTCGTCGCATGCCAGTGACCAGCGCGAACATCACCGGCCCCACGAGCCCGACGGGGACGACGACGCCGACGGTCCAGTTCACGAACTGCCCCAGCACCACCGCGAGCACCACCGCGACGGCGACCGTGATCCACGCGAACTTGCGCAGCCGCGGCCGGATCAGCTCGGGCGGGATGAGGTCCAGCTCGACCGGCTCGATGTCATCAGGCAAGGCCGGCCCCCACCACGGCGACGACGTCATTCAGCGGGATCTCCCGCTGCTCACCATTGGCCAGGTTCTTGAGTCCGATGACCCCCGCCTCGAGGTCCCGGTCCCCCAGCACCAGCGCGAGGCGCGCGCCGGACCGGTCGGCCGCCTTCATGGCGCCCTTGACGCCGCGGCCGCCGTAGGCGAGGTCGACGCGGATGCCGGCGGCGCGCAGCTTGGCGGCGATCTGGACCAGCTCGGCCATCGCGGCATCGCCCAGCGGGACGCCGTAGACCTCGCAGCGGGCGGGGCCTGCGACCTCGATGCCCTCGGCCTGCAGCGCGAGGATCGTGCGGTCGACGCCGATGCCGAAGCCGATGCCGGAGAGCTCTTGGCCGCCGAGCTGCGCCATCAGGCCGTCGTAGCGTCCACCGCCGCCGATACCGGACTGCGCGCCCAGTCCGTCGTGCACGAACTCGAACGTCGTCTTCGTGTAGTAGTCCAGGCCACGCACCATCCGCGGGTTGACCGTGTACGGCACGCCCAGCCGGTCGAGGTGGCCCAGGACCGCGTCGAAGTGCGTGCGGGCGGACTCGGAGAGGTGGTCCAGCATGAGCGGGGCGTCGGCCGTCATCCCCTGCACCTCCGTGCGCTTGTCGTCGAGCACGCGGAGCGGGTTGATCTCGGCGCGGGCGCGGGTGGCCTCGTCCAGCGGAAGACCGAAGAGGAACTGCTGCAGCAACTCTCGGTACTGGGGACGGCAGGTCTCATCGCCCAGCGAGGTGATGTCCAGGCGGAAGCCCGTCAGGCCGAGGCTGCGGAATCCCTCGTCGGCGATCGCGATGACCTCGGCGTCCAGCGCCGGGTCGTCCACGCCGATGGCCTCGACGCCGACCTGCTGCAGCTGGCGGTAACGGCCCGCCTGCGGGCGCTCGTAACGGAAGAACGGCCCGGCGTAGCTGAGCTTGACGGGCAGCTGGCCGCGGTCGAGGCCGTGCTCGATCACCGAGCGCATCACGCCGGCCGTGCCCTCGGGGCGGAGGGTCACCGAGCGGTCCCCGCGGTCGGCGAAGGTGTACATCTCCTTGGACACGACGTCGGTGGACTCGCCGACCCCGCGTGCGAACAACGCCGTGTCCTCGAAGATCGGCAGCTCGATATGGCCGTATCCGGCGAGCCTGGCGGCTCTGGTCAGCCCGTCGCGCACCGCGAGGAACTCTGCGGAGGCGGGCGGGTAGTAGTCCGGGACGCCCTTGGGGGCGGAGAAGCGGGCTGCGGAGCTCACGGTGCGGGACAGGCCTTTCTAGTCAGGTCAGTTGTGGGGGGCGAGGCCGGCGAGGAACGGGTTGGTCGCCCGCTCGCGGCCGATGCTGCTGTTGCCGCCGTGGCCGGGCAGGATGACGGTGTCCTCGTGGAGGGGCAGCAGCCGTTCCGCGATGGAGGCCAACAGCTGGTCATGGTCGCCGCCCGGGAGGTCGCTGCGGCCGATGGAGCCGGCGAACAGGGTGTCACCGGTGAGGGCGAGCTGGACGTCGCCCTGCTCGGTCTCCACCATGGTGCGGAAGACCACCGAGCCCTGTGTGTGACCGGGTGTGTGGTCGACAGCGAACTCGATATCCGCGAGCTTAAGGACGTCGCCCTGGGCCAAGTCGATGACCTCCGCCGGCTCGGCGAACTCCAGATCCCCGATGATCGACGACATCGAGCTGCCGATCCCCATACCCGGGTCCGACAGCATGTAGCGGTCGTCGGGATGGATGTACGCGGGAATGCCGTACTCCTCGCACACCGGCGCGACGGACCACGTGTGATCGAGGTGCCCATGCGTCAAGATCACCGCGACGGGAGTCAGACCCGCCTCCTCCACGACCTTGCGAAGTGGCTCCACGGCGTCCTGCCCGGGGTCCACGACGACGCATTCGGCGCCCTCGGCGCGGGCGAGGATATAGCAGTTGGTCTGGAACATGCCGGCGGCAAATCCGGTGACGAGCACGGGTCGACTCCTCTGGGTTAGCACTGGTTCTGGCACTCTAGGCCCACCAGCCTAGGCTGCATCCAGTCCCGCATCACCGCCGGATCGCCCCCCAGACCCGCTCAGGAGGATTACGGCTATGACTGTGATCGGCCCCCGCCGACCCACCGACGGCCGATCCCCGCTGCGCTGGCGTGGCCGCGTGGCCCTGACCTCCGCAATCCTGCTGGCCACCGGCCTGGCCTTGACCGGGTGCGGCGAGTCCGCCGCGGACTCCGGTCCGCTGAACTGCTCCTACCCGTCCACGGGGGACCACACGCGCCCGGCGGACAAGCCCACCAACCTCGATGTGCCCCGGACCGGGGAAGTCCCCCTGCAGTTGCGCACCACGGCGGGAATCATCGACATCACCCTGATCCGCGATGGCGCCCCATGCGCCGTGCACAGCTTCGTCAGCCTGCTCGATCAAGCGTATTTCGTGCACACCCCCTGCCACCGCCTCACCGCTCCCCCCGCCGCCATCGCCGTCCTGCAATGCGGCGACCCGACGGGCAGGGGCACGGGCGGCCCCGGCTACGTGGTCGAGGACGAGCTGCCCGAGGGGCTCGAGAAGGCAGACTCCGCTGGCTCAGAATCGTCGGCGGTCGTCTATCCCCGCGGCACCATCGCCCTCGCCAATCGCGGCGTGGCCGACTCCGGCGGGAGCCAGTTCTTCCTCGTCTACCAGGACAGCGCGCTGCCGCCCACCTACAGTGTGCTCGGCGCGGTCGACGATGCCAGCCTGCCGGTGCTCGACGCGATCGCCGCGGCGGGTAATGATGGCAGCTTCGGCTCGGGCGATGGCCGGCCGGTGCCGGAAGTGCTGATCAACGCGGTCGACGTCCGCCGCTAATCCTCCGAGGCTAGGCCGCCGAGGTCACCCGGTACACGTCATACACGCCCTCGACGTTGCGCACCACGGCCAGCACGTGGCCGAGATGCTTCGGATCGCCCATCTCGAAGGTGAACTTGCTGACCGCGACCCGGTCACCCGAGGTGGTCACGGACGCGGACAGGATGTTGACCTTCTCATCGGCCAGCACCTTCGTGACGTCCGAGAGCAGACGGTGCCGGTCCAGAGCCTCGATCTGGATGGCCACCAGGAACACCGACGAGGAGGTTGGCGACCAGCTGACCTCGAGGATCCGCTCCGGCTGCTGGCGCAGGGAATCCGCGTTGGTGCAGTCGGTGCGGTGCACGCTGACGCCGCCGCCGCGGGTGACGAAGCCCATGATCTCATCGCCCGGAACCGGGGTGCAGCACTTGGCCAGCTTCGATAGCACGCCCGGCATGCCGGTGACCAGCACTCCGGTGTCACTGACAGTCCGCGCGCGCCGCGGGGTCCTGGACGGGGTGGACCGCGCCGCCAGCTCCTCCTCGACGTCGGAGATCCCGCCGAAATGCGCGACGAGGCGGCTGACCACATGCTGCGCGGAGACCTGATGCTCGCCTACGGCCGTATACAGCGCCGAGACGTCTTGGTACCGAAGCTCTTTCGCGACCGCCGACATCGACTCGGCATCCATGAGACGTTGCAGCGGCAGGCCCTCCCGGCGCACCGCCTTGCTGATGGCGTCCTTGCCGGTATCGAGGGCCTCCTCGCGTCGTTCCTTGGCGAACCACTGCCGGATCTTCGCCTTGGCGCGCGGCGAGCCGACGAAGTTCTGCCAGTCCAGCGTCGGGCCCGCGTTCGGGGCCTTGGAGGTGAACACCTCCACGACCTCGCCGTTCTCCAGCTTGCGCTCCAACGCCACCAGGCGGCCATTGACGCGCGCGCCGATGCACTTGTGCCCGACCTCGGTGTGGACGGCGTAGGCGAAGTCGACGGGGGTCGAGCCGGTGGGCAGCGTAATCACGTCACCCTTGGGCGTGAACACGAAGATCTCGCGCACGGCCAGGTCGTAGCGCAGCGACTCCAGGAACTCGCCGGGGTCCGCGGCCTCTCGCTGCCAGTCGAGGAGCTGACGCATCCACGCCATGTCGTCGACCTCGGCGCTGTCGCTGCCTTGCCGACCGCGCGACTCCTTATACCGCCAGTGCGCGGCGATGCCGAACTCCGCGGTGCGGTGCATCTCCTGCGTGCGGATCTGGACCTCCAGGGGCTTGCCCTCGGGCCCCACCACGGTGGTGTGCAGCGACTGGTAAACGCTATACCGCGGCTGCGCGATGTAGTCCTTGAAGCGCCCGGCCATCGGCTGCCACAGGGAGTGCACGACACCGACCGCGGCATAGCAGTCACGGACCTCATCACAGAGGATGCGGATGCCGACCAAATCGTGGATGTCGTCGAAATCGCGGCCCTTGACGATCATCTTCTGGTAGATCGACCAGTAGTGCTTGGGCCGGCCCTCCACGATGGCGCTGATCCGCGCGGCGCCCAGATTCTCCAGGATCATCGACCGCACATTCGCGAGATACGTGTCGCGGGAAGGCGCCCGGTCGGCGACCAGCCGGACGATCTCCTTGTACTTCTTGGGGTGCAGGATCGCGAACGAGAGGTCCTCGAGCTCCCACTTGACGGTGGCCATCCCCAGCCGGTGGGCCAGCGGGGCGATGACCTCGAGGGTCTCCTGGGCCTTGCGGGCCTGCTTCTCCGGCGGCAGGAAGCGCATGGTGCGCATATTGTGCAGCCGGTCCGCGACCTTGATCACCAACACCCGGGGGTCCCGCGCCATCGCGATGATCATCTTGCGGATGGTCTCGGCCTCCGCGGAGGTGCCGAGGTCCACCTTCTCGAGCTTCGTGACGCCGTCGACGAGGTGCGCGACCTCCTCGCCGAACTCGGCGGTCAGCTGCTCGAGGCTGTAGCCGGTGTCCTCCACGGTGTCGTGCAGCAGCGCCGCGATCAGCGTCGTGGTGTCCATCCCCAGCTCGGCCAGGATCGTGGCCACGGCCAGTGGGTGGGTGATGTAGGGGTCGCCAGACTTGCGAAACTGGGTCGCATGCAGTTCCTCAGCCACGTCGTAGGCCTGCTGCAGCACGCCCAGGTCCGCCTTGGGGTGCACTTCGCGGTGCAGTGCGACGAGCGGCTCGAGAACCGGCCTGATCGCCGCGTGCCGCTGGCCGGTGATCCGCCGGGCGAGCCGGGCCCGCACCCGCCTGGATGCGGAGCCCGCGGAGCTGATGCCGCCGTTAGCTGCGGGCTGCGGGCGATTCGAGTCGCCCTTCGACGCGTCGAGATTCTGGGTCATAAGACACCTCCTGATGCGTCGGCATTGGAACCTGCCCCGACTCTATCCCTCAGTCGCTGGCGAGAACGACAAGGTTCTCACCTTTGAGCGCGGCCCGCCCACCGAGCCCCTGAACCTCGAGCACGACGGCCACTCCCATAACTTCGGCCCCACATCGCCGAAGGAGCTTCACGGTCGCAAGAACCGTTCCGCCTGTGGCAAGTACGTCATCGACGACGAGGACCCGGCGCCCGCGCATCTCGATGGCGTCCGCGGGGATCTCCAGCGTGGACTCGCCATACTCCAACGCGTAGTCCTGCGAGTGCACGGGCGGGGGCAGCTTGCCCTTCTTGCGCACCGCCAGGACTCCGGTCTGCAACTCCAGCGCCACACCCGACCCCAGCAGGAAGCCGCGGGCGTCGATGCCCGCCACCATGTCCACCTGGCCGTGGAAAGACTCGGCCAAGGCCTGGATCACCGAGCGCAGCGCGGGCCCGTCGGCGAACACCGGCGTCAGGTCCGCGAAAATCACTCCGGCATCCGGGAAGTCCTGCACATGCCGGGTCAGCCGCCGAATATGGCCGGCCGCCGGACTCTCGTGAGGTGAGGTGGTCACGGTGCCGCCCATCATCGAAGAATTATCCATCTGTCCATATTCCAACCCGCGCCGAAGCTCGACGCACTAGGCAGTCCTGAATGCAGTCCCTCGGCGAAGGCCACAGTCCGCGTTTGGGTGTACAGCGGCAGGCTGGGCAGTCCATCCCACGCGATGTCCTCCGCCTCCCGCGTCAAATTCAGCGTGTCGGCGACTCTGGTGGTCACCGACAGTTGGTCCGCAATCTCGTCGAATCGGGGGTTGTGGAAGCCGCCGACATTGCTCGACGCGTCCCCTCGCAGCACCGTCGTCCGGGTGTCGTCCGAGAGAGCCCCACCCGCGCTCTGCACGCCGCCCGCACCGCCGAGAAGCGCATCGATCCGGCCATCGCGCAGGGCTGCCGGGTCCAGGCCGGGCGCCGACTCGTCGATGACCGTGATCCCCGCATCTGCGCAGGAGCTGGCGATATCCGCCACCACACCAGCGCGCTGCGGATCGGGCGACGCGTAGCCGATCCGCACTGTCAGCCCGGCCAGCCCCGCGTTGGCCAGCTCGGCCCCGGCGGCCTCGGCATCCGAGTGCTGGTACCGGCCGGCTGCAGCACCCGAGACGAACGGGTACGCCAGCGTGTCTGGCAACGCCAGCCGGGAGTCGCTCGGCGGCGCCCACTTCTCCCGCGGCACACACAGCGCCAGCGCCCGCCGGGCCGCCGCAGGCTCCAGCGCCCCACGGGTGCTCAGTGTCAGCTGCTCGATACCGTTGGACTCGGCGCTGGCGATCTCGAGACCGTCGACGGCGCCGGAGCCCTCGCGGATATCGAGGACCTGCACCCTGCCGTCCGCGATCAGTTGTCCCAGCTCCGCGTCGCGCGGCCAGATAGTGATCTGTCCGGTCCGCGGCGCGTCGCCCCACCACTTCTCGTTCGCGGTGAGCTGGACGCTGCCGTCCTCGCCCACCGAGTCTAGCCGGTACGGCCCCGAGGAGACGAACACCGCCGGGTCGGCCGTCCCAGGGCTCAGGGTGAAGCCGGTGTTCCAGAACTCCGCGACCGCCGCCAGCGCCGCCTCGTCGCGATCCTGGACGGCGCCCACAATGTCCAGCCCGCCGGCGCCGGCGCTCACCACATGGGCGGGCAGCACGGTGGTGGCACCGAACAGCGCGCGCCAATCCGTGACGGCCCGGCCTGGCCGGAAGGTCACCTCCGCCGCCTTAGCTCCGGCGGCGCAATCAATGGACTCGATATCTGCCATGCCCGGCACCGTCGCGGAGTCGAACAGTGGACTGCGCCCACCCGCCGCAGAATCGTCGGCCTTGGTGAAGGTGCCGCTGCCGGCGGCCCAAGCGAGCACCAGGTCATCGCACACCACCGGCTGCCCGTCGGAGTACGTGGCGGCCGGGTTGATCTGGTAGTCGACGACGAGCCTGTCCCCCGGCACGACAGACGCCTCGCCGAAGTCGTGGTCCGCGACGACATTGCCCTGCGGACCCGCCAAGCTGAAGCCGCCCAGGGTGCGTGCGAAGGCCTGCCGGGCGGCGGACGACGATCCGGCGAGGGTGTTCGCGTTATAGGTCGGCACGGCGCCGTCGACGACATAGCCGAAGGCGCTGTCACCGCTATCGGAGCCCGCGCATGACGCCGCCGTGGCGGCCACCGCAATTGCGGTGGCCGCCACGGCCACACCTCGTAGTGCGCTCCTGCCACGTCCCTGGCGCTGAACGGTCAGTTCCACCTTCACCGATCCTCCTCGCTGGTCCACGACAGCAGCTCAATCTTCTTAGTCAGGGGCGCTTCTTCTTGCCCTTCGGGCGCGCGCCCGGCTGGGGCTTCGCGGGCGGCACCTTGAAGCTTGCACCGCGCACCTGCTCCCCCGCACCGGACTGCGCTGCCGCCGCCTTCTCCGCAGCGACCGCCCGCCGCTGGAGCACCTTCTCGTTGTGCGCCTTGACGTCGCTCTGGCGCTCCTTCAAGGAGACCAGGAGCGGCGTCGCGGTGAAGATCGACGAGTAGGTGCCGACGAGGATGCCGATAAGCAGGACCAGCGACAGGTCCTTCAGCGTGCCCACGCCCAGCATCCAGACGGCGATCACCATCAGCGAGATGATCGGCAGGATGGTCGTCAACGACGTGTTGATCGAGCGCATCAGGGTCTGGTTGATGGCCAGGTTCGCCTGCTCGGCATACGTGCGGCGTTTGAGGTGGAGAATGCCCTCGGTGTTCTCCTCGACCTTGTCGAAGACGACCACCGTGTCATACAACGAGTAGCCCAGGATGGTGAGCAGGCCGATCACCGTGGCCGGCCCCACCTCGAAGCCGACTATCGAGTAGAGCCCGGCGGTAACAATGAGGTCCAGCACCACCGCGAACAGCGCTGCTATCGCCATGTCTCTCTCAAAGCGGATCGCGATATAGATGCCGACGATCACCATGAACACGATGAGGGCTAACAGCGCCTTCTTTGTGACCTCGTCACCCCACGTGGAGCTCACCGCGGACACGCTGATCGCGTTGGTGGTCTCCTGGCCGTTCGAGTCAACAGGATGGAACGCGGCCAGCAGTGCCTCCTGTGCCTGCAGCGTCTGCGGGATATCGAGGGTGACCGTCTGGATCTGCATGGTCTCCGCCGCCCCGGAGCCCGCGGTGTTCACCGAGGCCGGGGCGAAGCCCATCGCCTCGGTGAACACCGCGCTGGCCTCCGACGTGGTGGCGCCATTCGCCGGGAAGGATACCCGGGAGCCGCCCTCGAAATCGATGCTGAAGGAGAAGCCGCGGATCAGGATGCTCAGTGCGCAAATGACGACCACGACGGCGGTCACCGCATAGTAGATTTTGCGTTTGCCAACGATGTCGAACGCCCCGGTGCCGGTGTAGAGCCGGGAGAAGAGCCCGTGCTTCTGGGCCGCGGGGGCGAGTGTGCCCGTCGAGCCTGTGTCTATGGATTCGGACATGATCAGCTGACCTTCCCTGCGGCGAGGGCGGCCTGCGCCGCAAGCTGGCGTTCGCGTGCGACTTCGTGCATCGAGCCCAGGCCGTTGATCTTGGAGTTCGACGCCCACGCCTTGGTGGACACGATGTGGACTAGCGGATGCGTCACGAGGAACACGACAACCAGGTCGATGATCGTGGTCAAGCCCAGGGTGAACGCGAAGCCCTTCACGTCGCCGATCGCCAGGAAGTAGAGCACGGCCGCCGCCAGGAAGGTGACGGTGTTGCCGGATAGGATCGTGCGTCGGGCACGGCTCCAAGCACGCGGCACCGCCGAGCGGAAGCTGCGGCCCTCCCGAATCTCGTCCTTTATTCGCTCGAAGTACACGATGAACGAGTCGGCGGTGGTGCCGATGCCGATGATCAGGCCCGCGATCCCCGCCAGGTTCAAGCTATATCCGATGGATCTGCCCAACAGCACCAGCAGCGGATAGATCAACACGCCGGCCAGGATCAACGACAGCGTGATGAGCACACCGAGCGCGCGGTAGTAGAACAGGCAGTACAGCAGCACCAGCGCCAGGCCGACGACGCCGGCGATCAAGCCGGCCTCCAGCGAGGAGGCGCCGAGCGTCGCGGAGACGGTGCGCGCGTCCGACTGGGCGAACGACAGCGGTAGCGAGCCGTACTTGAGCTGATTGGCCAGCTCCTTGGCCTCTGGAAGGGTGAAGTCACCGGTGATCGAGGTGGGGCTGCCGGCGGGAGTCACGCCCTGGATGACGGGTGCGCTGATGACCTCGGTGTCCAGGGTGAACGCGGCCTGCTTCTGCAGGTTCTCGGTGGTGAACTTCGCCCAGGTCTCGCTGCCTTTATCCTTGAACTCGAGCTGGACGATGTTCCGGCCTTGCTGCGAATCGAAGAGGCCCTGCGCGTCCTTGATCTCCTGGCCGTCGATGACGCGTGGGCCGAGCAGATACACGCTCGTCCCCTCGACGTCGCACGCGACGAGCGGCAGGTTCGGGTCGTCATTGCCCTGGAGCGGATCTGGGATGCTGCAGTCGAGCGACGCGAGGGCCTGCTGCTGCACGAGCGGGTCGGCGCTCTGCCGCGTCGCCTTGGCTGTCGCGAGCTCCTGCCTGGCTTCCTCGGTCAGCCCGCTGGTGTCCTGCGAGCCGGAATCCGCGGGAGGTGTGTCCGCCGGGAAGGGCCGGTTCTGTGGGGCGGGAACGCCATCCGTGGGGGCCGCGCCGTCCGCCGGCGCTGTGCCCTCCGCCGGCGCTGCGCCATCGGCGGGCGCAGTGTCGACTGCCGGCGGCGTGGCGCCGGGAGCCAGTGCCGGCTGGCTGCCGAGCACGGGCCGGATGAACAACTGCGCCGTGGTGCCGAGCGCGCGCGCCTGGCCGCTGTCGTCGCCGGGGACGGTGATGACGATATTGTCCCCGTCGATCACCACCTCGGCGCCGGACACGCCGAGGCCGTTGACGCGCGATTCGATGATCTGCCGGGCCAGCTTAAGGCTGTCGCCGCTGGGCCTAGAGCCGTCCGGGGTGCGTGCGGTCAGAGTGACGCTGGTGCCGCCCTGGAGGTCGATGCCCAATTTTGGTGCGGGGCTCCGATCCCCGGTGAAGAAGACCAGCGCGTACAGCACAGCCACGATGACCCCGAAAAGGGCCAGGTAGCGGGCTGGACGGAAGTGCCCAGATTTAGGTGCCACGACGTGCAGATCTCCTCAGTGGAGTCGGAGGAACAGATTCAAGTGCTCGGGCGGCGTCCAACAGATGGACGCGCGCCCGAAAATGCACACTACTAGCACCCGCCGACGGTCATGTGACGCCGGGCGGCGAGTGACGTTATTGCCCTACTTCTGGAATCGCTCGATGTCGGCACTGGTGGCGTCGTTGAATGCGCCGTCCACGGACTGGTCGTCGATCGCCTCGATCTCGGGCGCCTCGTCCTCGAGCACCTCATCGAGGACGACCTCGCGCACGACGACGCGCTCCCAGCGGGTGATGACCCCCTCGGCGATCTCCAGATCCACGGTGGTGTCCTGCAGGCCGGCCACAACGGCGTGGAGGCCAGCGGACGTCATCACGTTATCGCCAATCTTCAGCGACTGTTGCAGATCCTTCGCGGCCGCCAGGGCCTTCTTCTGTCGGCGGCTGCCCAGGAATAGCGGGACCAGGAGGACCAGAATGAGCAGCGGGAAAATAAGTTCCATTGTGTACCTCTAGATAGCGTGTGCCGTGTGGGCTCCCACACGGTCCTCCAGTGTGCCATCTAGTGCCATTCACCGTGGTGGCACCCGCCGCTACCGGGCATTTAGTCCCCCGGTATCTCTACCAGCCCGGATCGGATGAATCGCGTCGGCAACGTCGCCAGCTGCATTTGTCCGGCCAAGAACTGCGCCTCCTCCAGAGAGAAACCCCCGCGATAGAAGTGGGCAGGCCCGCGGGTGTGATCCCCCGAATCACAGGCGCGCTGATGACCTCCGAATCGAGGACGAACGCTATCCGGATTCGGCCGCGGGTTCCACCGCACGCACCTCGAGCGATCCGTAGAGCAGGCCTTCGGGCGGGGTAAGTCCGAGGTGCTCCCATGCCGCCGCTGTGGCGACACGGCCCCGAGGCGTGCGGGCGATCATGCCAGCGCGGACCAGGAACGGCTCGCAGACCTCCTCGACGGTGCCGGGCTCCTCGCCCACCGCGACCGCGAGGGTGGACACGCCGACCGGCCCGCCGTTGAACCCGCGCACCAGGGCCCCAAGCACCGCCCGGTCCAGCCGGTCCAAACCAACCTCGTCGACGTCGTAGACCGCCAGCGCGGCCCTTGCGACATCGACAGTGACAATGCCGTCCGCCCGCACCTCCGCGTAGTCGCGCACGCGCCGGAGCAGCCGGTTGGCGATGCGGGGGGTGCCGCGGGAGCGCCGGGCGATCTCATGGGCGGCCTTGCCCTGCAGGTCCACGCCGAGAATCCGCGCGGACCGCGTGAGGACCAGCTCCAACTCGGACGGATCATAGAAGTCCATGTGCGCGGTGAAGCCAAACCGGTCGCGCAGCGGGCCGGTGAGTGCGCCGGACCTGGTGGTGGCCCCCACCAGTGTGAACGGGGCAACGTCCAGGGGGATCGAGGTGGCGCCGGGCCCCTTGCCAACGATGACGTCGACCCGGAAGTCCTCCATCGCCAGATACAGCATCTCCTCGGCGGGCCGGGCCATCCGGTGAATCTCATCGATGAACAGCACGTCGCCCTCGACGAGGTTGCTCAGCATCGCGGCGAGATCGCCGGCGCGTTCCAGCGCGGGGCCGGACGTCATCCGCAGCGCCGTGCCGAGCTCGGTGGCGATGATCATCGCCAAGCTGGTCTTACCCAGCCCGGGCGGGCCGGACATCAGGATGTGGTCGGGCGCGGAGCCGCGCTGAATGGCGCTCTCGAGCACCAGCTTGAGCTGCTCGCGTACCCGGGGCTGGCCGATGAAGTCATCGAGGTTCTTGGGGCGCAACCCCGACTCCACGTCGCCGTCGCCGGGCACGACGCTCGCGCGCAGCGCCTCCTCGAGGCTGTTCGTGTAGTCGTCCTCCATCACTTCGTGCGGCCCAGCATGGTGAGCGCGCTACGCAGGACGGCGGCGATCTCCGCGTCTGGACTCTCCTTCAGCACCGCGTCGGTGGCGGCCTCTGCGGCGGGCTGACCGAAGCCGAGGCCCACCAAACCCTCCACCACATGGTCGCGCTTCGCGTGCGCGCCGGTCGAGCCGCCGGCCGCCATCCCGGAATCGCTGTCGGCGCCGAGGGCCACCTTGTCCTTCAACTCCAAGACCATGCGCTCCGCGGTGCGTTTGCCGATGCCCGGCACGCGCTGTAGGACCTTGATGTCCTCGTCGACGAGCGCCCGCTTAAGCACGTCCGGCTCCAGCACGGAGGTGATCGCCATCGCCAGCCGCGGGCCGATGCCGGAGACGGTCTGTACCAGGCTGAACAGGGCCCGAGACTCGTCATCAGTGAACCCGTACAACGTCATCGAGTCCTCGCGCACCACCAGTGTGGTGACCAGGCTCGCCGCGGTTCCCCGCGCCAACCGCCCGAGCGTGGCGGGGGTGGCGTTGACTCGGTAGCCGAGGCCTCCGACGTCGAGCACCACATGGTCGAGGCCGATGTGGAGCACGTCTCCGCGAATGGACGAGATCATGGGGTCACCGTTGCTTTCTGTGCGGCCGACTTCTTCGCAGCCAATGCCCGACGCTCCTGGGCCAGCCTCAGCTTGTACTTCTGTTGCTGTTCCGCCGCGCGCGCCTCGGCCTCAGCCATGCGCTTCATCATCGGCGCGCGCCAACAATGGCAGATCGCGAGCGCCAGCGCGTCGGCGGCGTCCGCGGGCTTGGGAGCCTCCTGCAGACCCAGGATCTTCGTCACCATCATGGTGACCTGCGCCTTGTCAGCGCGGCCATTACCGGTCACCGCGGCCTTGACCTCGCTGGGTGTGTGGAAGCAGACCTCGATACCGCGCTTCGCGGCGGCGAGCGCGATCACTCCGCCCGCCTGCGCCGTGCCCATCGCGGTGCGCACATTGTGCTGGGAGAACACCCGCTCCACCGCGACGACGTCCGGCTTGTGGGTGTCCAGCCAATACTCGGCGACCTCCGAGATGCCCAACAGCCTGTGGGCCAGGTCCATCTCGGGCGGCGTCCGGATCACGTCGACATCCAACGCGGTGACCGCCCGTCCGATGCCACCCTCCACCAGGCTGATTCCGCATCGGGTCAATCCGGGGTCCACACCCATCACACGCACGCGTATGTCCTCCCACGTCGACTTCTCACGGCACCACGGAATGCACGACGGCCGCCACACCACAACCAGGCTCCGAACTTCTGTTCGAGAGCTTAGTCGATGTGACGGCCGTGTGCACTAGCCACCCCGCCTGGGAGTGTCGCGGGACTAATCCTCAGCCAGCTGCGCCATCACTTCATCCGGGAAGTCCGCGTTGCTGAACACATTCTGCACGTCGTCGCTGTCCTCCAGGGCCTCGATCAGGCGGATGACCTTACGGGCGCCCTCCAGATCCACCTCGACGGAGACTGACGCGTGGAACGCGGCCTCGGCGGTGTCGTAGTCGATGCCCGCCTCCTGCAGCGCGGTGCGCACCGCGATCAGATCGGTCGGCTCACTGACCACCTCGAAGGACTCGCCGTGGTCGAGGACTTCCTCAGCCCCGGCGTCGAGGACTGCCATCAGGACATCGTCCTCGGTCTGCTCGCCCTTCTCCAGGTGCACCACGCCCTTGCGGGCGAACAGGTAGGACACCGAGCCGGGATCGGCCATATTGCCGCCGTTGCGGCTCATCGCGACCCGCACCTCGCCGGCCGCGCGGTTCTTGTTGTCGGTCAGACACTCGACGAGCAGCGCGACGCCATTGGGCCCGTAGCCCTCGTACATGATCGTCTGCCAGTCGGCCCCGCCCGCCTCCTCGCCGGCGCCGCGCTTGCGCGCGCGCTCGATGTTGTCATTGGGAACGGAGGTCTTCTTCGCCGTCCGGATCGCCTCGAACAACGTCGGGTTCGCTGACGGATCCCCGCCACCCATCCGCGCGGCTACCTCGACGTTCTTAACCAGCTTCGCGAAGGCTTTGCCGCGACGTGCGTCGGTGACCGCCTTCTTGTGCTTGGTGGTGGCCCATTTGGAGTGGCCTGACATTCGATGTGCCCCTTTCTTGGTGCGCTCAGCACCTCGGATGCGCTTTTTCAGCTATGCCGATGCTACCCGGAGAGGGCCCCATCACACGCGCTCCCTCGAGAACCGCTGTACAACCGGATGATTGTTTGCATACTATACAAACATGTTGGTGCGAATAGACCACTCCTCTGAACGGCCGCTGGCGGCCCAGATCGCCGCCGGAATCCGAGGCGCCGCCCTCCGCGGCGAGATCGGTCCGGGCGACCGCCTGCCATCGGCCCGCGCGCTCGCAGAGTCGGTCGACGTCAACCTCCACACTGTGCTGCGCGCCTATGCGGAACTGCGCGACGAGGGGCTGATCGACCTCCGACGCGGCCGCGGCGCCGTGGTCCGGCCCGACTTCGATTCCGGCGCGACCGCACTGGCATACGCCGCGCAAAAATTCATCGAGGTCGCCACCACCGCCGGCCTCACCACAGACGACATGATCAACCTCATCAAGGAGAACAGCACGCCATGACAGCAGATTCGAGACGCCGCCCCCGGCTCCTCGCCGCCACCGCGATGGCCACGGCCCCGCTGCTGGCGCTCATCGTCGCGCGGATCGCCTGGGCCGACAGCCTGCCGCACACCGTCGCAAGCCACTGGTCCGGAACCACCACCGCCGACGGGTTCAGTGAGACCGCCACCTTCTTCTGGATTGTGCTGGCCTTGACGACGGTGTCGGCGGCCGGCGCGGTCGTCGCCGCGGCTCTGGCACAGCGCCGGCCGAGCGCGCTGATGTGGCTACCGATCGCCACCTCCCTCAGCGCGACCGCCGCCGCCACCTGGATTGTCAGCGTGATCACCACCAAGTCCGCCGGCGATCCCCACGAGGCCGTCCTCGGCTGGTGGATCGCGCTGCCACTGCTCGCCGCGGGATGGGGCCTGGCAATCTTCGCGGTGCTGCCCCGAGCGGCCGCGGCCGATGCCACCGAGCCTGTCCCCACGCTGGCACGGCCGCTGCAGCAGGGCGAGCGGGCGGTGTGGTTCGGCCGGGTGCGCAGCACCTGGGCGGCATGGTTGGCGGGCGCGCTCCTCATCGGCGCCGTCGCCACCGCATTGCTCACCGAGGTGTGGCCGGCCCTCATCCTGCTGCTGACCGCGTTCGTCGTCGGGGCGCTGGCCACCGTCACCGTCCGCGTGGACCACACCGGGCTGAGCCTGCAGTCCTGGGGCCTTCGATGGAAGCGCGTGCCGCTGGAGAAGATCGCCAGCGCCCGCGTCGAGACACTTCGCCCCATGGAGTGGGGCGGCTGGGGCTATCGCGTGACCGGCCGCGGCTCCGCACTGATCTCCCACGGGGGCGACGGCCTGGTGCTGAGCCTGGACAATCGCCGCGCCTTCGCGGTCACCGTCGAGGACCCCGACGGCGCCGCACGCCTGCTCAACTCGCTGCTGGTGCGGCAGAGCTGATATATATCGAGTAGGCCTTCACAAACACCTCCGGAGGTGCAAGGAAGGGAATGTAAGAAATTC
>NZ_BAVQ01000079.1 GCF_000524475.1 Tomitella biformata AHU 1821
CCGGAAGCTAAGCCCTGTTGCGCCGATGGTACTGCACTGGTTACGGTGTGGGAGAGTAGGTCACTGCCGTACATCCGTTACACTAAAGGGGACCCATACCGGGTCCCCTTTAGTGCTTTATATAGTAAGGAATATGTCATGGCGAACGGCTCCGGAGACGCTAACAGGGGTTCCGGTGATAGCCGCCGTGGCGGACCCGCTGGGCGGCCCGCAAATCATCGACCTCGCACCGATGCGGGAGCGAGCCGTGGTGCCGGCGGCGCTGATCGGCGCGGCGGGGACCCCCGCGGCGGCCAGCGCAGAGATGATCGTGGTCCCCAGGACCGCGCCGAGCGTCGCACGCCGAAGATCATCGAACCGCCCATCCCCGAGGACGTGGTACCCACGGATCTCGATCCGACGGTGCGCCGAGATCTCTTGGGCCTGGAGCGCCAGAACGCGGATGAGGTCGCCCGACATCTAGCGATGGCCGGGAATCTGGTCGACGAGGATCCGGTGCTCGCACTGCAGCACGCGCGGTCCGCACGGCAACGCGCCGGCCGCATCGCCATCGTCCGCGAGGCCGTTGGCATCACCGCCTATCACGCGGGCGAGTGGGCGGAGGCGCTGTCCGAGTTGCGCGCTGCTCGCCGGATGGGCGGCGGGCCCGGATTGATTGCGGTGATGGCCGACTGTGAGCGCGGCCTTGGCCGTCCGGAGCGCGCTATCGAGCTTGGCCGCAGCGATGAGGCGCGGGCCCTCGATGAGGAGCAGGCGATCGAGCTGCGGATCGTAATCGCCGGCGCACGCATGGACCTCGGCCAGGCTGAGGCCGCAGTTGTCACGTTGCAGTCGCCGCCGCTGGATCCGGGCAAGACCGGCTCCGCGCACGCTCGGCTGTTTTACGCCTACGCGGACGCGTTGTTGGCTGCCGATCGGACAAAGGACGCCATCACCTGGTTCTTGAACTCAGCTGCCGCCGACGTGGACGGCGAGACTGACGCCGAAGAACGCGTCGCGGAAGTCGGCTCGGACGGCGAATGACGGCTGTCCCAATGACCTCTCTCGATACCAGCTATGACGTATTGCTCCTCGACCTTGACGGCACCGTCTATCAGGGCCCCGAGGAGATCCCCGGCGCCAAGGAGGCGCTGGCCAGGTGCACGGCGAGGCAGTTCTTCGTCACGAACAACGCCAGTCGTGGTCCCGAAGCGGTGGCCAAGCATCTGACCCAGCTCGGTATGGCCGCCACCGCGGATGCAGTCGTGACCAGCGCCCAGGCTGCCGCACGGTTGGTGGCTGCTCGGATCCCTTCGGGCAGCATGGTGTTGGTGGTCGGGGCAGAGGCGCTGGCCGCCGAGATCGCTAACGTCGGGCTGGTGCCGGTTCGGTCGTTCGAGGACCGGCCAGTGGCCGTCGTACAGGGCTTCTCTCCGGATATCGGCTGGCGCGACCTCGCGGAAGGCGCCCTGGCGATTCGCGCTGGGGCGCTGTGGGTGGCGTCCAATGTCGACACCACGCTGCCCAGCGAGCGTGGGCTCCTCCCCGGGAACGGTTCGTTGGTGGCTGCTCTGCGGACTGCCACCGGCCAAGAGCCGCTCGTTGCGGGGAAGCCCGCCAGCCCCATCATGGACGACGCCTGCCGGCTGAGCCGTGCCAGCAACCCCCTGGTAGTGGGTGATCGGCTAGACACCGACATCGCCGGGGCGAACGGTGCCGAGCTCGACAGCCTGCTTGTCCTGACTGGAGTCTCCAGTGTGGTCGACGTGGTGTTGGCTGATTCCGCGCTGCGGCCCACCTATATCGCTAACAACCTGGACGGTCTGCATCTGCCGCTCGACGACGTGCGCTTTGGTGGTTCCGAGCACTGGCACGCCGAGGTCCTCGACGGGGATCTGGTGGTCCGGTTCACCGGTGCCGACGGCGATCCGCTCACCGGAATCCGAGCCGTCGCCCCCGTGGCCTGGTCCGCCGGGAATGTCCAACGGATCCGGGCTGCCGACGAGGCCACGGCCCCATTCGTGGCGGCCTGGCATGGGTGAGACGACTCTTCGTCGGGCTGTGCGCTCCGTCTAGAGGGGCGATCGGATAGCGTTAGCCCCGATGAGCGAATGGAATGCGGTGGCAGGAGCCCCGGGACCGGGCAGCGGTGACTCGCGCCCCGTCCCGCGCCCTGTGGACGGAATTGCTGGAGGCGCCGACCCCCGCGTGGTGCGAGGCGAGATCATGGCATTGCTGGGCCGCATCGACGCGGGCCCCGGCGCATCGACCGAATTGTTCGAGTCCGCGCACGAGGTATTGCTGCGGGCACTTGGCACAGTGGATAGGGCCTGAGTTGGCACGTAAATCACGAGCAGATGCGGAACTGGTCCGTCGAGGACTTGCCCGATCCCGAGAACAAGCCGTGGAGTTGATCACCGCGGGCCGGGTTAAGAGCGGTCCATCGGTGATCGCGAAGCCTGCGACCGGCGTCGAGGCCGGCACACCGCTGCACGTGATCGAGGCGCCCGACGAAGTGTCGTGGGCGTCTCGCGGCGCGCACAAGCTGATTGGTGCGCTGGACCATTTCGCTGATTCCGGTGTCACCGTGGCGGGCCGCCGGTGTTTGGACGCGGGCGCCTCCACCGGTGGTTTCACCGACGTGCTGCTCCACCGCGGCGCCCTCGAGGTGGTGGCTGCCGATGTGGGCTACGGACAGCTGATCTGGCGACTGCAAAATGATGATCGTGTCCAGGTCCATGACCGGACCAATGTGCGGGCGCTCGATGCCGAGCAGATCGGCGGCAGCGTTGACCTCGTTGTCGCGGACCTGTCCTTCATCTCGCTGAAACTGGTGCTGCCCGCGTTGGCCTCGTGCGTTCACGAGGGCGCCGACCTGTTTCCGATGGTGAAACCCCAGTTCGAGGTCGGCAAGGACCGCGTTGGCTCAGGCGGTGTGGTGCGTAGTCCAGAATTGCGCGCGGAAGCGGTCCTCGATGTCTCCAAGGCCGCACACCTGGCTGGGCTGTCGACGCTCGGTGTGGTCGCGAGTCCGCTGCCCGGCCCCTCGGGCAACGTCGAGTATTTCTTATGGCTGCACAAGGGCGCTGATCGGGCACTACCGGCAAGCTCCGTCGAAGAGCTGATCCGGCGGGCCATCGAGGAGGGACCCCAGTGAGCGTGGCTGCAGCGACACCGTCCAGTGCGGGCGGCCGGCGCCGGGAGATCCTGCTTGTGGCGCACACCGGCCGGGACTCCATCGGGGTCACGGCCCGGCGCGTCGCCCAATTGCTCGCCGACGGTGGCATCGGGCTGCGGATCCTCGCGGATGAGGCGGCCAAGATCCAGATGGCGCCGGCCGACTCCGGACTCGAGATGGTGAGCATCGTGCCCAACGGCCTGGACTCGGCCGTCGGCTGTGAGCTTGTGCTCGTGTTGGGTGGCGATGGCACCTTCCTGCGGGCCGCAGAGTTGGCCCGGCACGCGGACATCCCGGTATTGGGCATCAACCTCGGGCGGATCGGCTTCCTCGCGGAGGCCGAGGCGGACCACCTCGTAGAGGGCCTCGGGCAGGTGATCAGGCGGGAGTACCGCGTCGAGCACCGGATGACCCTCGACGTGCGGGTGACCGCCGGCGACGAGGTGGTCGGCACCGGTTGGGCCCTGAACGAGGTCAGCATCGAGCGGGGCCATCAGCTGGGTGTGCTCGAATTGCTGCTGGAGATCGACGGCCGGCCAGTCTCTTCTTTCGGCTGCGACGGTCTGCTGGTCTCGACCCCCACCGGTTCCACCGCCTACGCGTTCTCGGCGGGCGGCCCCGTTGTGTGGCCGGAGCTGGAGGCGTTGTTGGTGGTGCCCAGCAACGCGCACGCGCTCTTCGCCCGCCCGATGGTCATCAGCCCCAAGTCTGTCGTCGCGGTGGAAGTTGACCCAGACGGTCGCGGGGCGATTATGTTCTGCGACGGTCGCAGGGCGCTGAATGTGCCCGCGGGCGGCAGACTCGAGGTGGTCCAGGGCGCGCAACCGGTCGCCTGGGTCCGATTGGACTCGGCGCCGTTCGCGGACCGGATGGTCCGCAAATTCGCGCTGCCCGTGACGGGTTGGCGTGGCCGCGGTGCGTGATCCGGCGAAGCCGGACAGCCCGTGAGACCACGCGGACTCGAACAGGGTGTCGGACAATATCGGTGTCGGCGGTTAGGATCACCACGTGCTTTCTGAGATTCGAATTGACGGCCTAGGGGTGATCTCCAAGGCGACCGCAGAGTTCCATCCCGGCTTCACCGCATTGACGGGTGAGACCGGCGCGGGAAAGACGATGGTGGTCACTAGCCTGCACCTGCTCGGGGGCGCACGTGCGGATGCGAATCGCATCCGCACCGATATGTCACGGGCCGTCGTCGAGGGCCGTTTCACCACCGAGGACCTGCGGCCCGATGAACGGGCCGACGTGGACGAGACCCTGGAGTCTTCCGGCGCGGACCGGGACGATGACGGCAGCGTGATCGCCGTTCGCTCGGTCAGCCGTGACGGGCGCTCGCGGGCCCACCTGGGTGGGCGCAGCGTGCCCATCGGCGTGCTTTCACAGTTCACGACGCAGCTGCTTACCGTGCACGGCCAGAACGATCAGCTGCACCTCTTGCGCGCGGATCGGCAACGCGAGGCGCTGGATCGCTACGCGGGGGAGAGCGTCGAGCCACTGCTGGCGAAATACCAGGCCGCGCATGCCAAATGGGGTGCGGCGCGGGTCGAGCTGGCGACGCGTACCAGCCGCAGTCGGGAATTGGCGCTGGAAACGGATCAATTGCAGTTCGGGCTCGACGAGATCCGCACGGTGAACCCCGTCCCCGGGGAGGATCTGGAGATCGCCGGCGAGGTGCGGCGGCTGGGGGATCTGGACCTGCTGCGGGAGACCGCCGAGTATGCCCACGATGCGCTGGCGGGCGGCTCGGCCTATGCGGTGGCAGGTGACGCGGCTGGTGTCTCCGGGCTGGCCTCCATCGCGCAGGGCAAGCTCGAGAGTGTGGATGATCCGGCTCTGCGCGAGTTCATCCCGAGGCTCGAGGAGTTGGTGGTGCTCTCCCGCGACATCGCCGGAGATTTGGGCGCGTATCTGTCCACGCTGCCCGCAGACGGGCGGGCGCTCGACGACCTTCTGCGCAGGCAGAGTGCGCTCAAACCGTTGACCAAGAAGTATGCGGCCGATATCGATGGGGTCCTCGCGTGGGCGCAGGCCGCCGAGCTCCGCTTGGGCACCATTGACGTGTCCGCGGACGCGCTCGCGCAAGTGGCGGAGAAGGTGGACAAGCTGGCGGCGCAGGCCGCCACTGCGGCGAAGGCGCTGCACCGGGCACGTAGCAAGGCTGCACGAGGCCTCGCGGAGTCGGTGACCGCCGAGCTGGCGGGGCTGGCGATGGGCAAGTCGCGGCTCGAGGTCGAGGTCTCCATGGTGTCGGCGGGGGAGTCGGACGAGTGGCGGCTTGCGATGGACGGGGCCGGCGAGTTCGTGCACGCCGGGCCCCAAGGAATCGACGCGGTGGAGTTGCGGCTGGGTGCGCATCCGGCAGCGCCGGCGCTGCCTATCGGCAAGAGCGCCTCCGGCGGCGAGCTCTCCCGCGTGATGTTGGCACTCGAGGTGGTGCTGGCAGGCCGCGATAGCGGCGGCACCTTGGTCTTCGACGAGGTGGACGCCGGCGTGGGCGGACGGGCCGCGGTTGAGATTGGCAAGCGGCTGGCTCGGCTCTCCCGCACCCATCAGGTGATCGTGGTGACGCACCTACCGCAGGTCGCGGCGTTCGCGGACACGCACCTGGTGATTGGCAAGCAGGACGGTGCCACGGGGATGGTCAGCGACGTGCGGCAACTCGGCGACGAAGAGCGGGTCCTCGAGCTCGCCCGGATGCTGGCCGGGCTCGACGACACCGAGACCGGCCGTGCCCACGCAGAGGAGCTGCTGGCGACCGCGGGGGCCGCTCGCGCCCTGTAGCCCGTTCATACACATCGCTGATTGAGATGTGTTACATAACCTGGCTGGCCCACGGCGCGCCTCCCTCCACTGGCCGTGTTGACGCGTCAGGATGCAACCCATGAGAATGCCAGCCTTGTTGTCGCGAAACTCGGAGTCACTACCCGGCACTGTGGGGATTGCCAGGGTCGACCGCAATACGGCCAAGCTGCTGAGGCGGGTTGGCGAGGGTGACATCGTTATCCTCGACGAGATCGATTTGGACCGCGTGACCGCCGACGCCCTCGTCGCCGCGGGCGTGAGCATGGTGATCAACGCATCGCCGTCGATCACCGGCCGCTATCCCAACCTCGGACCCGAGGTGATTGTCACCGCGGGGATCCCGCTGGTCGACAACGCGGGGGAGGACGCGCTTCGCAAGGTCAAGGACGGCGCGCGGATCCGGGTCAACGAGGGCACCGTCTACACCGGAGAACGCCGGCTCGCGAAGGGCGAGGAGCTCACCCTCGAGGAGATCTCCGACCTCATGATCGAGGCCAAGACCGGCCTCGTCAACCACCTCGAGGCCTTCTCCGGCAACACCATCGAGTTCATCCGCAGCGAGAGCCCGCTGCTGATCGACGGCGTGGGCGTGCCCGATATCGATGTGGAGCTGACCGGTCGGCACGTCGTCGTCGTCTCGGACGGACCCGACCATGTCGAGGATCTCAAGAACCTCAAGCCCTTCCTCAAGGAGTACTCGCCGATCCTGATCGGTGTGGGTGTCGGCGCAGACGCGTTGATGAAGGCGGGTTACCGCCCGGACTTGATCGTCGGCGAGCCGGAGGACATCTCCGCCGAGACGCTGAAGTGCGGCGCCCAGGTGGTGCTCCCGGCCGACCAGGACGGCCACGCCGCCGGACTCGAGCGGATCCAGGACCTGGGTGTGGGCGCGATGACGTTCCCCGCGACCGGTGCGCCCACCGACCTGGCGCTGCTGCTCGCAGACCACCACGGTGCCGCGCTCATCGTCACGGTCGGCGCCCGCGCGTCGCTGGACGACTTCTTCGACCGGAGCCGTCGAGAGTCGAATCCGTCTGCCTTCCTCACCCGGCTCAAAGTCGGCGAGAAGCTGGTCGACAGCAAGGCCGTCGCCACCCTCTATCGCAGCCGTGTGTCCGGGCTGATCATCATGATGGTGGTGCTGGCGGCGCTGTTGGCCCTGGTCGCCGCGGTGGCTGTCTCCGGCGGCGCGGACGGTTTCGTCGACTGGTTCATCAATACCTGGAACTCGTTCGCACTCAAGGTTCAGGGGCTCTTCACGTGATTTCGCTTCGTCAGCACGCCATCTCATTGGCCGCTGTTTTTCTGGCGCTGGCAGTGGGTGTGGTGCTGGGTTCCAGCGTGCTTTCCGACGGTCTGCTCTCCGGCCTGGGCAACGATAAAAAGGAACTGCAGGGCCAGGTCAACACGCTGCAGAACCAGGTCAACAACAAGCAGCTGCAGATAGATTCCGCCGATTCCTTCGACTCGGCGATGGCGGGCCGGATCGTGCATAACGCGTTGGCCGAGCGCTCGGTGATCGTGATCACCGCGCCCGAGGCGACGCCGGCCGAGGTGGACGCCGCGACCAAGATGATCACCGAGTCCGGAGCCTCGATCAGCGGCCGAGTGGGGCTCACCGACAGCTTCGTCGACTCGGCCGACGCGGACCAGTTGCGCGCGGCCGTCACGAATGTCGTCCCGGCTGGCACCCAGCTCAGCACCGCCGCGGTCGACTCCGGCAGCATCGCTGGCGACCTCTTGGGCTCGGTCCTGTTGCTCGACGCGGAGACCGCGCTGCCGCAGTCGACGCCGCAGGAGTTGGAGCTCGCACTACAAACTCTGCGCTCGGGCGGGTTCATCGCCTATGACGACGGCACGATCGCGCCGGGCCAGATGGCGCTCATTGTGACCGGCGGAAAATCTGAGGGCGAGGGCAACCAGGGATCGGTCATCGCGCGCTTTAGCGCGGCGATGGACTCCCGCGGCGCGGGAGCCGTGCTCGCTGGGGCCACCGGCTCTGCAGAGGGGAGTGGGGCCGTCGCGGTGGCGCGCTCGGACTCGGCCCTGTCCAGTCACCTAAGCACCGTCGACAACGTCGACCGCATCTCGGGCCAGATCACGATGGTGCTCGCGCTGCAGGCGGAGCTGGACGACCGCACGGGGCAGTATGGCGTCGGGCCCGGGGCGACCGCGATCACCGTGCAGTAGCTACCGGTAGACACAGTGCGGGTGGGTCGGGGTGAGCGGAATCTCCCTCGATTCGCCCGTGTCTGTAGGTGGCGAGAGCGAGAAGGTGTTAGCGTGGGGTTCCGTGGGTCGGCAGGCCCATATCCACCTGCAAGGTCACACGGGAGCCTCGTTGCATCTGCCACGTAATTCTTCGCGCTTTAACACTAAGCATATTTTTGTCACCGGCGGCGTTGCGTCGTCGTTGGGCAAGGGGCTCACGGCCTCGAGCCTGGGGCAGTTGCTCACCTCGCGGGGAATGCGGGTGACAATGCAAAAGCTCGATCCCTATCTGAATGTGGATCCGGGCACGATGAACCCGTTCCAGCACGGCGAGGTGTTCGTCACCGAGGACGGTGCCGAGACAGACCTCGACATCGGCCACTACGAGCGATTCCTCGACCGCAACCTCGCCGGCACCGCGAACGTCACGACCGGCCAGATCTACTCCACGGTGATCGCCAAGGAGCGTCGCGGCGAGTACCTCGGCGACACGGTCCAGGTCATCCCGCACATCACGGATGAGATCAAGAATCGCATCCGGGCGATGGCCGAGGCCGATGACGAGGGCCATGTCCCCGACGTCGTGATCACCGAGATCGGCGGCACGGTCGGCGATATCGAATCGCAGCCCTTTCTGGAGGCCGCGCGCCAGATCCGCCACGATGTCGGCCGCAACAACGTGTTCTTCCTGCACGTGTCGCTGGTGCCGTACCTGGCGCCGTCAGGCGAGCTGAAGACCAAGCCGACTCAGCACTCTGTCGCCGCGCTCCGCAACATCGGCATCCAGCCGGACGCGCTGGTCCTGCGTTGCGACCGGGAGGTTCCCGAGGGGCTGAAGGCCAAGATCGCGCTGTTCTGTGACGTCGATGTCGAGGGGGTCATCTCGACCCCCGACGCGCCGTCGATCTACGACATCCCCAAGGTCCTTCACCGCGAGCAGCTCGACGCATTCGTCGTGCGGCAGCTGGGCCTGCCCTTCCGCGACGTCGACTGGACCGTGTGGGGCGACCTGCTTGGCCGCGTCCACGAGCCCACCGAGACTGTGCGTCTGGCGCTCGTCGGCAAGTACGTTGACCTGCCCGACGCGTATCTCTCCGTCACCGAGGCGCTGCGTGCCGGCGGCTTCGCGCACCGCGCCAAGGTTGAGATCGTCTGGGTCCCCTCCGACGACTGCGAGACCGACGCGGGAGTGCTGGAGTCCCTCAAGGACATCGACGGCGTGCTCGTTCCCGGCGGCTTCGGCATCCGCGGTATCGAAGGCAAGCTTGGCGCGGTTCACTATGCCCGCACCCGCAACATCCCGCTGTTGGGCCTGTGCCTGGGCCTGCAGTGCGTCGTCATCGAGGCGGCCCGCTCCGTCGGGCTGACCGACGCGAACTCCACCGAGTTTGAGCCGGACGCCGTGCACCCCGTCATCTCGACGATGGAGGAGCAGCAGGCGGCCGTCTCCGGCGAGGCTGATCTCGGCGGCACGATGCGCCTCGGCGCGTACCCGGCGCGGCTCGACAAGGGCTCCGTGGTGGCGTCGATCTACGAGTCGGAGGACGTGTCCGAACGGCACCGGCACCGCTACGAGGTCAACAACGCCTACCGCGACCGCATCGCCGAGAGCGGCCTGCGCTTCAGCGGCACCTCGCCCGACGGCAAGCTGGTCGAGTTCGTGGAGCTGCCGACGGACGTGCACCCGTTCTTCGTCGCCACGCAGGCGCACCCGGAGCTCAAGAGCCGTCCGACGCGCCCGCACCCGCTGTTCAGCGCGTTCGTGAAGGCCGCCCTCGCCTACAAGGCCGAAGAGCGCCTGCCGGTCCGCATCCCGGGCCGCGGCGACAATGAGTCGGTCGCCGAGTCCCTCGACGAGGGTTCCGCGGTCAAGGGTTCTAGCACCGAGTAGCGAAAGGCCTGGCGACAGTGACACCTGAGCAGACACCAGCGGCGCGCCACGAGTTTGTGGTGACCGGATCGCAGACCCACTACAGTGGCGCGATCGTGGCTCTCCGGGTGGACACTGTCGCCATGCCGGGCGGGCGCGCGGCCAAGCGCGAGGTAGTCGAGCACCACGGCGCGGTGGTGATCCTCGCCCTCGACGAGCAGGACCAGGTCATCTTGATCCGCCAGTACCGCCATCCCCTGGGTATGCGGATCTGGGAGTTGCCGGCGGGGTTGCTCGACATGGATGGCGAGTCGCCCGTCATCGGTGCCGGCCGCGAGCTGGCTGAGGAGGTCGGCCTGGCGGCGGCACGCTGGTCGGTGCTCGTCGACATCGCGGCCTCGCCAGGGTTCACCGATGAGACGCTCCGGATCTATCTCGCGGAGGGCTTGTCCGAGGTGGACCGTCCGATGCCCGAGGATGAGGAGGCGGACATCGAGATCCACCGCATCCCCCTGGCCGAGGCGGTGGCGATGGCCCTGCGTGGCGAGATTATCAACGGGGCCGCGGTATCCGGCCTCCTCGCGCTGGCAGCGATCCGCTCCGGTGCGGCCACCCCCCGCCCGGTCGACGCGCCGATGGCGTTCACGCCCCACGCCTTCACCGATCGGCGCCGGGCTCAGCGCCCCGCCCACTGACATGACCGCAGGCCCAGGCGATCCGCTCTCGGGCCAGATCCAGGCCTACCTGGATCATCTGGCGATAGAGCGCGGATCCGCCAAAAACACCTTGTTGTCGTATGGGCGTGACCTCGAGCGGTACCGGCAGTTTCTGCTCGCTGGCGGCATCGCAGACCTGAAAGGTGTTGACGAGCAAGATGTCTCGCAGTTTGTGGCGATGCTGCGGCGGGGCGATCCGGAACGTGGCATCAGCGGGCTGGCCGCCAGTTCGGCCGCCCGCGCATTGATCGCGGTCCGCGGACTGCACAAGTTCGCAGCGGAGGAGTCGATGGTGTCCGCCAACGTGGCGCGCGAGGTGAAACCGCCGAACGCGGGCCGTCGGTTACCGAAGGCGCTGGCCGTGGCCGACGTGTTGCGGCTGTTGGATGCCGCGGGGGAGCGGGCCGAGTCCTCGCATCCCGGTGCGCTGCGGGACCGCGCGCTGCTGGAGCTGCTCTACTCGACCGGCGCACGGATCTCCGAGGCGATCGGGCTGGACATCGATGATCTCGACCTGGAGAACCGCGCGGTGATCCTCCGCGGCAAGGGCGGTCGGGACCGGGTGGTTCCCATCGGGCGGCCGGCGATCGAGGCGGTCGACGCGTATCTGGTGCGGGGCCGTCTGGGGTTGGCCAAACGTGGTGGCCCGGCGCTCCTGCTGAACGTCCGCGGTGGCCGATTGTCCCGCCAGAGCGCCTGGCAGGTGCTGCAGGACGCTGCGCAGCGCGCGGGCATCGATGCCGGGGTGTCTCCGCACACCCTGCGGCACTCGTTCGCCACGCACTTGCTGGAGGGCGGCGCGGATGTGCGCGTCGTGCAGGAGCTGCTGGGGCACGCGTCCGTGTCCACCACCCAGATCTACACGATGGTCACGGTCACCGCGTTGCGCGAGGTCTGGGCTGGAGCCCATCCCCGGGCGCGCTGACGTCCTGAAGCTCCCTTAGTCCACCCACGAACAGGCTCCCGGAGATAGGTTGTAGCTGGATTTTACGGTCTGTGGCCTCCTGTGGGCGTGGATTCAGCTAGGCGCGCCACACCGCCGCTACAGTCGGCAGATAGGCTGCCACCCAATAGACTTGGCACAGTTCAGATGTACTTACTCAGCGGACGGGAGCACGGATTGTGACGGCACCGCAGCCGCCGAGGACCGAGACCGCCAATGCGGGCGGTCCGGACGGCACGCTCATTGATTCTCCCGGCGACGCGAAGGGTATGTCGACGCAGCCCGCAGGCGACGAGGGCCCACAGCTCGGCCCGACCGGTCGGCCGTGGCGAGACATCCCGGTGCCAGGGCCCACGGTCCGCCAGGGCACCGCCACCGTCATCGCGATGTGCAACCAGAAGGGCGGGGTCGGCAAAACGACCTCCACGATCAACCTCGGCGCGTCGCTCGCCGAATACGGTCGGCGCGTCCTGCTGGTGGATCTCGATCCCCAGGGGGCGCTGTCCGCAGGCCTCGGTGTGGCCCACCATGAGCTCGAGAAGACCGTGTACAACCTGCTGGTCGAGCGGAATGTCTCGATCGACGATGTGCTGATGCGCACCAGAGTCGACGGCCTGGACCTGCTTCCCAGCAATATCGACCTGTCGGCCGCGGAGATCCAACTCGTGACCGAGGTCGGCCGCGAACAGGCCCTGGCCCGTGTCCTGCACCCGGTGCTGGACCGCTACGACTATGTGCTGATCGACTGCCAGCCCTCGCTGGGCCTGTTGACGGTCAACGCCCTCGCGTGCTCTGACGGCGTCGTGATCCCCATGGAGTGCGAGTACTTCGCCCTCCGTGGCCTCGCGCTGCTCAATGACACCATCGAGAAGGTGCGGGACCGGCTCAACCCGCGCCTGACCCTCGACGGGATCCTGGTGACGATGTTCGACTCCCGCACTTTGCACTCTCGTGAGGTGATGTCTCGCGTGGTCGAGGTCTTCGGCGACCTGGTGTTCGACGCGGCCATCTCCCGCACCGTGCGTTTCCCGGAGACCTCGGTGGCCGGAGAGCCCATCACCACTTGGGCCCCGAAGTCCGGCGGCGCGGAGTCCTATCGCGCCGTAGCCCGCGAACTGATTCACCGCATAGGGAAATGACGGCCGGCGCCGACGTGCAGACCGTACCGGCGTCGGCAGGCCAGGCCGGGTTCACCGTCCGGCTCCGCAATTTCGAGGGTCCGTTCGACCTGCTGCTGCAGCTGATCGGGCAGCATCGCCTTGACGTCACCGAGGTGGCGCTGCACACCGTCACCGATGACTTCATCGCATACACGAAGCAGCTCGGCAGCCGGATGGACTTGGACCAGACCACGGAGTTCCTCGTGGTGGCGGCCACTCTGCTCGATCTCAAGGCGGCTCGGCTGCTCCCGGCGGGCGAAGTCGAGGACGATGAGGACCTTGCCCTGCTGGAGATGCGGGATCTGTTGTTCGCCCGGATCCTGCAGTACCGGGCCTATAAGCAGGTGGCCGAGCTGTTCGCGGAGCTGGAGTCCGCGGCGCTGCGCCGGTACCCGGCCGATGTTGGCCTGGAGGACAAGTTCACTGAACTTCTCCCCGAGGTGACAATCGGGGTCAGCCCCTGGCAGCTTGCTGATATCGCCGCCGCGGCCATGCGGCCGCGCCTGGTGCCCACCGTGAACCTCGACCACCTGCACACGCCACGTGTCTCGGTGCAGGAGCAGGCCGCGCGCATCCTGGAGATCCTGCAGGCACTAGCGCCGGGGGAGTCCGCGTCGTTCTCCCAGCTGGTGGCCGAGTGCACCCTGCCCGTGGAGATCGTGGCCCGATTCCTGGGTCTGCTGGAGCTGTATCGGCAGAAGTCTGTGTCCTTCGAGCAGGACGAGGCATTGGAGGAACTCCGGGTGTCCTGGACCGGTGGGGGCGACAGCGAGATAGCCAGCGATGAGGAGTACGGATGAGTGACGAGACGGCTGCGGCCCAGAATCCCTCCGACGGGATCACCGACAGTGAGCTTGATGCCATCCTGGAGTCGCTTATCTTGGTCATCGACTCCCCGGCGCCCGCGAGTACCCTCGCCGATGTGCTGGAGGTCACCGAAGGGCGGGTCACGGCTCGGCTCCGTGCGATGTCTCAGTCCATGACGGACCGTAATAGCGGCTTTGACCTGCGATTTGTAGGCGACGGCTGGCGGCTTTTCACCCGGATCGAGTACGCGGGCTATGTGGAACGGCTGCTCTTGGACGGGAGCAGGTCCACGTTGACCCGGGCGGCACTGGAAACATTGGCCGTGGTGGCATACCGTCAACCGGTGACCCGTGCCCGGGTTGGTGCTGTCCGCGGCGTGAACGTTGATGGCGTGATGCGGACGTTGCTGGCTCGCGGGCTGATCACAGAGGCCGGCACGGACCCAGATTCGCACGGCGTTATGTATTCGACCACCGAGATGTTCCTAGAGCGGTTGGGCCTGGCATCCCTGGCAGATCTGCCGGCGTTGGCCCCGCTCCTGCCGGATGTGGATGTGATCGAGTACATCAGTGAGAATCTCGACTCCGAGCCTCGCATGCAAAAACTGAATACGCGCGGTCCCCACTCGGGGCCGGGCGACGAACCTACTGAGAATGATGTGAATAGCAGTGAATAGACCCGCTCGCCGAGATGGCACACCGGATGACAATCGAGATCGTGGCGCAAGCCGCGGCGCACCCCGAGATGATCGGCGCGGTGCGCCCAGTCGCGACAGTCGCGAAGCCCCGCGTGGAGACGGCCGCGGCGCACCCCGCCATGACCGCTCGGACAATCGTGGCGCTGCCCCCCGTGGTGATTCCCGTGGCGGAGCGCCCAGAGGCGAATTCCGTGGTGGCGATTCGCGTGGCTCCGCTCCCCGTGGTGACAGCCGTGGCGGACCCCGTCCCGATTCCCGTGGCGGCGATTCGCGCGGTGGAGCGCCTCGTGGCGACAGCCGTGGCGCCCCCCGAGGCGATTCGCGTGGCGGTGATTCGCGTGGCGGTGACTACCGCGGTGGCGCCTCTCGTCCCGATTCTCGTGGTGGGGACAGCCGTGGCGCCCCCCGAGGCGATTCGCGTGGTGGTGATTCGCGTGGCGGTGACTACCGCGGTGGCGCCTCTCGTCCCGATTCTCGTGGTGGGGACAGCCGTGGCGGCCCCCGCGGTGATTCCCGTGGCGGCGATTCGCGTGGTGGAGCGCCTCGTGGTGACAGCCGTGGCGGCCCCCGCGGTGATTCCCGTGGTGGTGATTCCCGTGGTGGCGATTCCCGTGGTGGCGATTCCCGTGGCGGTGCCGATTCGCGCGGCGGAGCGCCTCGTGACGACCGGTCCGGCGGCGCAGGGCGCGGTGGCTCCGGCTACCCACGTTCCGGTGGGCCGCAGCAGGGCGGCTCGAAGCCCAGCTGGCAGGGGGCCGGCAGGCCGCTCTCGGACAAGGAAGCAGCCAAGCGCGAGAACAAGCCCCAGAAAAAGGCCCAGGTCAGGGCGACGATGAGTTACGCCAAGCCCGCGCGCTACCAGGGTGAGGGCCCCGCCTCCACGTCCTTCGTCCACAGCGGCGATGCCAATGCCGAGGGCATGCGACTGCAGAAGGTGCTGGCCCAGGCTGGCGTCGCCTCGCGTCGCGCAGCTGAGCAGCTGATCGACGAGGGCCGCGTCGAGGTTGACGGAGAGGTCATTCGTCACCAGGGCAAGCGCATCGACCCCACCGCCTCGGTGGTCCGGGTCGACGGTGTCCGCATCGTCATTGACCAGGAAAAGGTCTACATCGCACTGAACAAGCCCAAGGGCTGGCAGTCGACCATGTCTGACGATATGGGCCGCCCGTGCATCGGCGACATCGTCGCGGAGCGCGTGATGTCCGGCCAGCGGCTCTTCCACGTCGGCCGTCTCGACGCGGAGACCGAGGGCCTGATCCTGCTCACCAACGATGGCGAGCTGGCGCACCGCCTGATGCACCCGTCGTTCGAGATCATGAAGACCTACATGGCGACCGTCAACGGCATGGTCCCCAAGATCATGGAGCGTCAGCTCAAGGACGGGATCGAGCTCGAGGATGGCCCCGTGCAGGTCGACAAGTTCGAGGTGCTCGAGGTCTTCGAAGGCAAGTCCCTCGTTCGGTTGATCCTCCATGAGGGCCGCAAGCACATTGTGCGCCGTCTGCTCGATGAGGTGGGTTTCCCCGTCCTTCAGCTCGTCCGCACGGATGTGGGCCCGGTATCTCTGGCCGAGCAGCGTCCGGGCAGCCTGCGCGTCCTGGGCCGCGGCGAGATCAGCAACCTGTACGACGCGGTAGGCCTGTGAGTGGGGCTGCCGCGGGGCAGCGGCTGACGTTCGCCATCGATGGCCCCTCCGGGACCGGAAAATCGAGCGTCTCCAGGCAGGTGGCGCATCAGATTGGCGCAGGCTATCTCGACACCGGCGCGATGTATCGCGTCGCGACGCTCCACGTCCTGCGCACGGGCGTGGAACCGGCGGACACCGCGGGAGTCATCGAGGCCGTGCGGGGACTGCCGATGTCGATCGGCTCGGACCCCCTCGCGGAAGAGGTCCTGCTGGCCGGTGAGGATGTCGCGGACGACATTCGGGGCGCGGACGTGACCGCGGCGGTCTCCGTCGTTGCCGCTATCCCTGAGGTGCGGGAAGCGCTGGTGGACCTGCAACGGACCCTGGCCGCGCAGTATCCGATGGCCGTGATCGAGGGCCGCGATATCGGCACTGTGGTGCTGCCGAACGCCGACATCAAGGTGTTCCTCACCGCGTCGGCCGAGGCCCGCGCGCAACGGCGGAACGCGCAAAACATTCGAGAGGGTCGTGGCGACGACTTCGAGGCGGTGCTCGAGTCGGTCCGCCGGCGCGACCACCTCGACTCCACGCGCGCGGCCTCCCCGCTGCGCCCCGCGGACGACGCGCAAGTAATCGATACAAGCGACTTGGGCTTTGACGAGGTAGTGCAATTGCTGCGGTCGTTGGCTGAGCAGAGCATGGGAGCGGCACGATGACTGAAGAATTCTATGGAATGGAAGAGCCGGCGCCGGCCCTGGACGGCATCTGGTCGGATGAGTCCGACTGGGATTCGATCCTGGAGGCCGGCGACGAGCTCCCCGAGTTCACCGGGCCAATTCCGGTGATCGCCGTGGTCGGCCGCCCGAACGTCGGCAAGTCGACTCTGGTCAACCGCATCATCGGCCGTCGCGAGGCCGTTGTGGAGGACGTCCCCGGTGTGACCCGGGACCGCGTCTCCTACGAGGCGAACTGGGCCGGTCGGCGCTTCAAGGTGCAGGACACCGGCGGCTGGGAGCCCGAGGGCAAGGGTCTGCAGCAGGCCATCTCCAGGCAGGCCGAGGTCGCGATGCGGGAGGCCGACGCCATCCTGCTCGTGATCGACATCACGGTCGGCGCCACCACCACGGACGAGGCGGTGGCGCGCACGCTGCGCCGCTCGAAGACTCCGGTGATCCTCGTGGCCAACAAGGTCGACGACGAGCGGCGCGAGCCCGACGTGGCCGAACTGTGGTCGCTGGGCCTGGGCGAGCCGTTCCCGGTCAGCTCTGTGCACGGCCGCGGCACCGGCGACATGCTGGATAAGGTCCTCGAGATTCTGCCGGAGACACCCCGTGAGGGCATCCCCGGGGGCGGTCCTCGCCGCGTCGCCCTGGTGGGCAAGCCGAACGTTGGCAAGTCCAGCCTGCTGAACAAGCTGGCGGGCAACGAACGCTCGGTGGTACACAACGTCGCCGGCACCACCGTCGACCCCGTCGACTCCATGGTGGAGCTCGGTGGCAAGCCGTGGCGCTTCGTCGACACCGCCGGCCTCCGCCGCAAGGTTCGCCAGGCCAGCGGCGCGGAGTTCTACGCGTCTCTGCGCACTCGCTCGGCCATCGAGGCCGCCGAGGTGGCGATCCTGCTGATCGACGCGTCCGTGCCAATGACCGAGCAGGACCTGCGGGTGCTGTCGATGGTGGCCGAGACCGGTCGAGCGCTCGTCATCGCGTTCAAC
Source organism: Tomitella biformata AHU 1821 (assembly GCF_000524475.1). GTDB lineage: Bacteria > Actinomycetota > Actinomycetes > Mycobacteriales > Mycobacteriaceae > Tomitella > Tomitella biformata. The sequence goes on from NZ_BAVQ01000079.1 coordinate 17,708, forward strand.
AAGTGGGACCTCGTCGACGAGGACCGCCGCTACGAGCTGGATCGCGAGATCGACCGTGAGCTCGAGCGGGTGCCGTGGGCCCAGCGGGTCAACATCTCTGCGCTGACCGGCCGGTCCGTGCAGAAGCTCGTGCCCGCCATGGAGAAGGCGCTGGACTCGTGGGACAAGCGCGTCACCACCGGCCAGCTGAACACCTGGATCAAGGAGATCACGGCGGCCACCCCGCCGCCGATGCGTGGTGGCAAGCTGCCCCGCATCATGTTCGCGACGCAGGCGGCCACCAGGCCTCCGACATTCGTGTTCTTCACCACGGGCTTCCTCGAGGCCGGCTACCGACGGTTCCTCGAGCGTCGATTGCGTGAGGACTTCGACTTCGACGGCAGCCCAGTTCGGGTGTCCATTCGCGTCCGGGAAAAGCGCGAGCGTAAAACGAAATAAACACACCCTGACCAGGCGATTGGTAACTTCGCCACCTGCTGCGGTACTCTTCACAGGCACTCGAAAGAGCGCATCGGGACGTGGCGCAGCTTGGTAGCGCACTTCACTGGGGGTGAAGGGGTCGCAGGTTCAAATCCTGTCGTCCCGACAATGAAAGGCCCAGGTAATCGAAAGATTACCTGGGCCTTTCTTGTTTCTGGATGTGTATCTCCTACGGTAGGAGTGCCGCATCCATCGTCAGAAGGAGCACCACCTTGAGCGCGATCATTTATAACGGGGTCCACTACGGTCTCGACCAGAAGAACCTGGCCTACGTCCACGCGGTCACCCACAATCTGCTGGCTGCGGATGAGAGCTTTAGCCTCGGCATCATGGCCTCCACCGACGGTGGCGCGCTGGTCCGGCACTTCCTGTGGATCAGCCCGTCCATCCCCGTCGAGTTCCTGTACGACGGCGACGAGACGGTGCAGCTTGACGAGAGCATCCTCGACGGCATGCTTGACGGGGTAGACGAGTCCGGGATGGTTATCGTCGGGGACGGCCCCATGCCGTTCTCGATTCGCGAGTCCGCCAAGTAGCTGGACCCGCAACGCACGTCCCGCATGGCGTCGAGAATTTCTGGACGCCGAGGAGCGCTGTGCCCGGCCTGTAGGCATGCAGGCCGGGCACAGTCAACGGGATGCGGCGTATCGGAGTGTTTTCGGCTCCTTAGATGCCGAAGGGCGCTGCGTAGCGGACGGTGCCGCTGGGTAGTTCTTTGGAGCCGAGGCTCAGTGCCATCAATGCATCGTCGGGGACATCGATACTGATCCGGATGCGGCTCTCCGATGCGCGGGTGAACCCGAACCGCGGGTAGTAGGCCGGATGCCCGAGAACGATCACGAACCGCTCGCATGCCCGTTCGGCGGCTTCGAGAGCAGCTCGGATCGCGGCTGAGCCTGCGCCGGTATTCTGGTGCGAGGGCAGGACCGCGCACGGTCCCAGGCACAGCGCCGGAGTGTCGTCGACGTGACAGCGAGTCAGCAGCGCATAACCGACGGGCTTGCCGTCCGGCCCTGCGCTGTAGATGGACAACCCCTCTATCCACGCCGGATCCGTGCGTAGATCATCTACGAGGTCAGCCTCCTCTATGGTGTTAAAGGCAGCGAGGTTGATCTCGCGGATCGCGGGGATGTCGGCGTCGGTCTCGGCGCGAGTGATCCATTCGTGCGGTGCGCTCACAATAGTTTTCTCCGTTTCGTGATGGTGAGTAGTGCCTGTGGCCGTCTAGACGTCACATGCGGCCGTCAGCGCTGACGGTCGCGGAATTGGTAGGTCGCGCGCAAATCCCTCGTGATCGCCTTCTTGGTTTTGTCTTGCTTGCTCGACTCGCGGGCGTTCCCCCGGGACGCCGCCCGCTCGCTTTCGCGTAACAGCTTTCGGTACCGATCGAGTCGGCCCGCATCCAACATGCCGACGCGCACAGCTTCCTGCACGGCGCAGCCGGGTTCGCTGCGATGTTGGCAGTCGCTGAATGCGCAGTCCCGGGCGTAGGCTTCGATTTCGGAGAACACCTGCTCGACCCCATCTGCGGCGTTTTGCAAGCCGATAGCTCGCAACCCCGGGGTGTCTATCAGCACCCCGCCGCCGGGCAGGGGTAGTAGCTCACGGCGCACAGTGGTGTGTCGGCCTTTGCCGTCGCTGGCCCGAACTTCGTTGGTGCCCAGATGTTCTCGACCGAGCAGCGCATTTGCAAGCGTGGACTTCCCAGTCCCCGACGGGCCGATCAGCACTGTGGTGCCGGTCATCGTTGTTGACAGAAGGTTTAGACCCATACCTGTCGTGGCGCTGGTGGTGACGATGTCCACGCCGGGGGCCAGCGGGGTGAGGACGGCCAACGCCGCGTCGAGATCGTCGGCGGCGTCGGCTTTGGTGAGCACGAGGACTGGTTTCGCTCCGCTGTCCCAAGCCAGCGCCAGTAGCCGCTCGATCCGGCCCGCGTTCAGCGGTGCTGAGAGCGAGACAGCGATAGCGACGGAATCGATATTCGCCGCCAAGACCTGCTGGTGGGAAGTCCGATCCGACGATGCCCGCGTGATGGCGCTGCGCCTTGCTAGCAGCGCCACAATCTCCGGCTCAGGCCCTGGGCGCAGCGCTGCCCAGTCACCTGTGCACACGGAATAAGTGGGGTCGAGGGAGGTTACAGCCGTGCTGTCCGCGCGGACAGCACCCGATGCGGTGAGCGTGTCGCAGAACCCTCGGTCAACTCGCACGACGCGAGCGGGAATCAGACCGGCCGCCGCGTGCTCTGCGAATTGTCCTGCGAACCAGTCGTCCCAACCGAGTGTGGATAGACCGAACAAGGACGAGGAAGGTTGAGATTGAGACTGATACAAAGTGAGACCCTTTGAAAGGGGGCCCTGCTCGGACATCGAACCCATCGAGGCTATAAGCCACGTAGTTCACGCCGCTATTAGCGATGGGGATTAATTAGAACAGTGCCCAGGAAGTGAGCATGATTCGGACGCTGCCCAGGGCAGCGGTCTTTGCCGCAATCATCAACTCACCTCCTGCTCTCTCGCGCCATGCCGAACTCGGACGCATCAGATTAACACGAGACGCCCGTGCCCACCAGCCTGCAGCCGGGCAGTCCCGCGACGGTATTCAGGGCAGCGATATGGCAGCCTACCGCTAGCCGCTTGCGCCAGGGGCCTTGTCGTCCCGACAAAGAACCCCCCGCGATCATTCGATCACCTGGGGATTTTTTGTGTTCGAGGACCGGTCACAGCTGGGCGAGGAGCGCTTTCCACCAGGCTTTGGCCTCGGCTGTCGCCTCTGGGGAGGCGAGCCGGCTGTGCTCCACCGCCACGCGGGACTTGCCCGGCGACGCGGTGTTCACCGTGACGTTGACCTTGGAGTCGTCGACCAGCCCACACCGCCAGTACCGCCACTTCTCAGTGGCCGACGTGCTGGGCTCGGCCACCACCTCGAGGCCCAGGAACTCCGTGCGCCCCTTGACGAGCGCGAGCCACGCCGCGACTGCCTCGTCCATCGAGCCCGAATAGGTCTTGCTGACGGTGCCGGCGAAGGTGCCGTCGCCCCGCTGGCCGGGGATCCGGCGTCCGATGTGCTGCTCGTAGGCGATGGTGATGCCCTGCGCCCACCAATGCGCGTTCTTCACTGTCGCCGCATCGATGTCGGCGAGGACCAGGGGCACGATCCCGGGGTGCGGAAGATCACGTGCCCCCGCCAAGTCGAGCGCGTCGACCCATTCCTGCCAGGGACGACTGGTCGCACGCTCGTAGGCTGCGGTGTTCATGGGCCGGGTCATGGGGACGACGGTAATAGAGGAGGCGCTCCAGCGTCTGCCGGGCCCGGTCCCGGCGCTTCGTGCGGCGGCGCCCCGCCTCGGCGATTACGATTCCTCCATGCCCAGGTCAATGTCCGTCTGCACGCGGGTCATCGCGGCGGCCCTCCTATCGCTGCTGCTAGCCATCACCCTGGCCGCGTGTTCGGGCGGCGGGGGCTCGAGCGATCGCGACCAGTGCTCGCCGCCAGGCCCCGCGGCCGCGTCCGCCGCGCCGACGGACCTGGACCAGGGCGCTTCTAAGGAGGTCGACCGGTTCACGACGGAGGGCGTCACCCCGCTGGCGGACATCGACGTGAGCGCGTTGCGACTGGCCACCCCGGGCGTGCTGACCGTAGGCACCTTGTCCGACGCGCCGCCGAGCATCTGCGTGAACTCGCACAACGTGTTCACCGGCTACGACAACGAACTTCTCAAGGCCGTCGGCGAGAAGCTGGGCCTGCGGGTCGAGTTCGTCGGCACCGAGTTCGCGAGCCTGCTGGCGCAGGTGGCGAACCACCGCTTCGACGTCGGCTCGTCCTCGATCACGACTACCGACGAGCGCCGCAACCTCGTCGACTTCACCAACGGCTACGACTTCGGATACTTCTCCTTGGTGGTCCCGAACGGCAGCCCGCTCAAGGCGTTCTCCGACCTCAGCCCGGGCACGAGGATCGGCGTCGTGCAGGGCACCGTGCAAGACGAATACGTGTTGAACACGCTCGGCCTGGACCCCGTGAAGTTTCCCGATTACAACACCGCCTACGCGAACCTCAAGTCCGGGCAGATCGACGCCTGGGTGGCGCCCTCGCAGCAGGCGGAGGGCGCGATCGCGCCGGGCGACCCGGCGTCGGTGGTGCAGAACACGTTCAGCTTGAACAACTTTGTCGCCTGGGCCGTGGCGAAGGACAACAGGGCGCTGGTGGACGCGCTCAACTCCGGGCTCGACGCTGTCATCGCCGACGGCGAGTGGGCGCAGCTGTACTCCGACTGGGTGCCACGTGAGCTACCAGAGGGCTGGAAGCCTGGCAGCAAGGCGGCGCCCGAGCCGCAGTTGCCCGACTTCGCCGCGCTCGCCGCGGAGCGCGTCGCCAACACGGACCAGAGCGAGGCGGCGCCGAAGTCCACGCTGCAGCAGCTGGGCGACACCTTCTTCGACTGGGAGCTGTATCAGCGGGCCTTCCCGGACCTGCTCAAGGTCGGCCTGCCGAACACCCTGATCCTGGCCGCGGTCTCGGGCGTGGTCGGCACCGTGGTGGGCATGCTGCTGGCGATGGCGGGCATCTCCCGCACCCGCTGGCTGCGCTGGCCTGCGCGGATCTACACCGACGTCTTCCGCGGCCTGCCCGCGGTGGTCATCATCCTGATCGTCGGCCTCGGAGTCGGCCCACTGGTCAAGGGGCTCACCGGCAACAACCCGTACTGGCTGGGCGCGGCCGCGCTGTCGCTGCTCGCCGCCGCGTACATCGGGGAGATCTTCCGCTCCGGCATCCAGTCCGTGGAGCCCGGCCAGATGGAGGCGGCGCGCGCTCTGGGCTTCAGCCACGCCCGCGCAATGGTGCTCATCGTGATCCCGCTGGGTGTGCGGCGTGTGCTGCCGGCGCTGATGAACCAGTTCATCTCGCTGATCAAGGACTCCTCGCTGATCTACTTCCTGGGTCTGTTGGCCTCCCAGCGAGAGCTGTTCGCGGTGGGCCGGGACCTCAACGCGCAGACCGGCAGCCTGTCGCCACTGGTGGCGGCGGGTCTGTTCTACCTGGCTCTGACCATCCCGCTGACGCATTTGGTCAACTACATCGATAAGCGGCTGCGAACCGGCCGTCCCGAGGTCGCGGCCGACCCGGTGGAGCTGAACCTGAGCGTGGAGAAGGGCTGACATGACTGACAACGTTGACGGGACTCCGCTGCGCGGCGTTTCGCTCACCGGCCAGGGCCTGCACCTGGCCTTCGGTCCGAACAAGATCTTGCGAGGCGTGGACTTGCACGTGGACGCGGGCAAGGCGGTCACGGTCATCGGGCCGTCGGGCTCAGGGAAATCGACTCTGCTGCGGGTCCTGAACCGTCTGCACGAGCCCGATGCCGGCGACATCCTGCTCGACGGACGCTCGGTGCTGAGGGATAGCCCCGACGAGCTGCGCCAGCGCATTGGCATGGTGTTCCAGCAGTTCAACCTGTTCCCGCACAAGACCGTCGCCGAGAACATCGCGCTTGGGCCCCGCAAGCTCAAAGGCCTGTCGAAGGACCAGGCGCGGGAGCTCGCCATGGCGCAGCTCGAACTCGTGGGGTTGGGGCACAAGGCAGACTCTCGGCCGGCGAACCTTTCCGGCGGCCAGCAGCAGCGCGTGGCGATCGCCCGGGCGCTGGCGATGAGCCCCCAGGTCATGTTCTTCGACGAGGCCACCTCGGCCTTAGATCCCGAACTGGTGAAGGGCGTCCTCGCGCTGATGGCGGACCTGGCCTCGGGTGGCATGACGATGGTCGTGGTCACACATGAGATGGGCTTCGCACGCTCGGTCTCGGATACCGTCGTGTTTATGGACGGAGGTGTGGTGGTGGAGAGTGGTGAGCCCGCCGCGGTGTTCGAAAGCCCGAAGACAGATCGGTTGCGGACCTTCCTCTCTCAAGTCCTCTAGCGTCCTCGCGCGGCGCGGAGATCATCACCGGGCAGCTGTCGGCGGCGCGCAAGTAGAGTGAGCCCGACGGCATTCGGCCGGCGATGAGGCGGGAGAACGATGTGCACAGCGGCGCGGATGATTTAGCGGCTATCAACGCACTGGCGCTGTTGCCGGAGTCGGACGCGCGAGATCAGATCACCCGTTTCATGATGCAGTACAAGTTCGCCGTCGACGAGATGCTGACCAAGATCTCCATCTTGCAGCAAGAGTTTCAGCATCTGCACCGGTACAACCCCATCGAGCATGTGACCTCCCGAGTGAAAACGCTGCGCAGCATCGTGGAGAAATTGGATCGGCGGGAGATCGAGCCATCGTTCGACGCGATCCGCGCGAACATCACCGACATTGCGGGACTGCGTGTGACCTGCAGTTTCATTGCGGACACGTACTACTTCCTCGAGACGCTCACCACCCAGTCGGACCTGCGGGTGCTCGAGGTCAAGGACTACATCGCACATCCCAAGGCCAACGGCTATAAGAGTCTCCACGCGATTGTCGAGATCCCCGTGTTCCTCTCCAACGGGCCGGTTCCGGTGGTGGTCGAGGTGCAGATCCGCACCATCGCCATGGATTTCTGGGCGAGCCTGGAGCACAAGATCTACTACAAGTACAAGGGTGCGGTGCCCCGAGACCTCGTGGCCAGCCTGACTGAGGCCGCGGATATCGCCAGCCAGTTGGACCACCGGATGGAACAGCTGCACACAGAGATCCGGGACATGGGCGGACAGCCCGACGCCGAAGGCCCTGTGGACCTGAAAATGATGGCCGGCAAGCTGCCGTAACCTGGGAAGGCGCGGCAGCAGCAGTCGCTGGCCGGAAGCGGTGGAGAGAGGTCGGTCGATGGCAGGCTCTGTCGAGTTCCCACAGTCTCGTGCAGACGTCCAAGCTCGGGTGGACGCCTTCGAGCCAGTGGCGGTGCCCAGCTCGGCGCACGCAGCAGCCGTTGCCCTGACGGTGGTGGAATCCGGTGGGGCCCTGGGTATCTGGTTGACCCAACGCGCGCTCACCCTCCGCACGCACCCAGGACAGTTCGCGCTGCCCGGCGGCCGAGTCGATGAGGGGGAGGATGCGCCCGGCGCGGCTCGGCGCGAGTTGGGCGAGGAGATAGGCGTCGAGCTCCCGGCGAGCGCCGTGCTCGGACGCCTGGACGACTACGTCACGCGGTCGGGTTTTGTGATGAGCCCCGTCGTGCTGTGGGGCGCGGACTCCGAACATGTGGTGACTCCCAGCCCCGCGGAGGTCGCTGAGGTGTTCTTTATCTCCTTTGCCGAGTTAGACGTCGAACCACAGTTCGAAAATATCCCGCAATCGGACAAACCGGTGATAATGTTGCCGTGGCGCGACGGCTATCTGCATGCCCCTACGGCGGCCGTCATGTATCAGTTTCGAGAGGTTGTGCTCCGGGGGAGAGACACTCGTGTAGCTGGTCTAGAGCAACCTGTGTTCGCCTGGCGGTAAATGCCGTCTGTGCTGCCGGTTCGTTGATCAGGCCCTGATCCAGCTACGCTACAGGCTTGTCCAACAAGCGAATTCGTGTGTGGAAAGAGGTGACGTGTGACCGGGAATGAGCAGGTCAGCAAGATCTATGACGTGGTCGTCAACAGGAATGCTGGCGAACCGCTATTCCATCAGGCCGTCGCGGAGGTGTTCGAGTCCCTCACCGTCGTCCTTAAGCGTCATCCCCACTACGCCAACTTCGGCTTGATCGAGCGGCTATGCGAGCCAGAGCGCCAGATCATCTTCCGCGTGCCCTGGACGGACGACGCGGGCAATGTGCGGGTCAACCGCGGATTCCGCGTGCAGTACAACAGCGTGCTCGGCCCCTATAAGGGCGGACTGCGCTTCCACCCCAGCGTCAACCTGGGCATGGTCAAGTTCCTAGGGTTCGAGCAGATCTTTAAGAACGCGCTCACCGGCCTGCCCATCGGCGGCGGCAAGGGCGGCTCGGACTTCGACCCGAAGGGCCGCTCTGAGTCCGAGATCATGCGCTTCTGCCAATCCTTCATGACGGAACTGCAGCGCCACATCGGCGAGTACACCGACGTCCCCGCGGGCGACATCGGCGTCGGCGGCCGCGAGATCGGCTACCTCTTCGGCCAGTACAAGCGGCTGACGAACAGCTACGAGTCCGGCGTCCTCACGGGCAAGGGCCTGACCTGGGGCGGCTCACAGGTTCGAAAGGAGGCGACCGGCTACGGCGTCACCTACTTCGTGGCGAACATGCTCGAGGCCAAGGGCACCGAGATCTCCGGCAAGAAGGTCGTCATCTCCGGCTCCGGCAACGTCGCCATCTACGCCATCGAGAAGGTCCACCAGCTCGGCGGCACCGCGATCGCGTGCTCAGACTCCTCCGGCTACATCGTGGACGAGGACGGCATCGACCTCGAGCTGCTCAAGGACATCAAGGAAGTCCAGCGCGGACGCATCTGCGAGTATGTCGAGACCCGGAAGTCGGCGCGGTTCATCGAGAACGGCTCCATCTGGGATGTGCCGTGTGATGTCGCGCTGCCGTGCGCCACCCAGAACGAGCTCACCGAGCAGGATGCGAAGACCTTGATCAAGAACGGCGTCATCGCCGTCGCGGAGGGCGCCAATATGCCCACCACCCCGGAGGCGCTCAAGCTCTTCCGCGAGGCGGGTGTCGCTTTTGCCCCGGGCAAGGCCGCGAATGCGGGCGGCGTAGCCACCTCGGCCCTCGAGATGCAGCAGAACGCGTCGCGCGACTCCTGGCACTTCGATTACACCGATGAGCGACTTGCCGCCATCATGCGTGACATCCACGGCCGTTGCAGCGAGACTTCTGAGGAGTTCGGCAAGCCCGGCGACTACGTGCTGGGCGCCAACATCGCGGGCTTCGTCAAGGTGGCCGACGCGATGTTCTCGATGGGCGTCATCTAACTCCTGATCGAGTATCGATCAGGACACACAGGTTCCAGACGGGAAGGGGTGGCATGGCTCCGCAGGGCGAACGGCCAGCGACGGCCGCGACGTTGAGCGGTGCCGCCCCCGACCACGGGATCTGGACTATTCCCAACCTGATTAGCGGGCTGCGGATCCTCGGCGTCCCACTGTTCTTATATCTGATCCTCGGTCTGGAGGCAGACGGTTGGGCGCTCGCCGTCCTCCTGATCAGCGGCGGGACGGACTGGCTGGACGGGAAGCTGGCACGCTGGCTCAACCAGATGAGCAGGTTCGGGGCACTCCTGGATCCCATCGCAGACCGGCTGTACATGATCGCGATCCCGCTGGCCTTCGCGGCCCGCGGGATCATCCCCTGGTGGCTCGTCGCAATCTTGTTGCTCCGCGAGGCGCTGTTGGCGGCCACGCTCCCGTTCTATAAGAGCCGCGGCCTCGGACCGCCAGAAGTCCACTACCTCGGCAAGGCCGCCACCTTCACGCTCATGATCGCGCTGCCGGTGATGCTGGCCGGCTTCGGTGACTCCGCGGTGGCCACCGCACTGCACCCGTGGGGCTGGGCCCTGATGACCTGGGGTGTCGTCCTCTACGTGTGGACCGGGTTCCTCTACCTGGCCCAGGCCGTCCGAATGGCCCGCGCGCTGCCGCACCTGTCCAGGGCCGCCCGCGCGGAGGCGGACACCACACCGCGATGACGCCAGCGGAGGAGGTCGCGCAGGCCGAGAAGGTCCAGCGTAATCCAGTGCCCTCTCTCCTGCGCTCGCTGCTCACTGATCACCTGGACCCCGGCTATGCCGACGAGGCTCGGCTGCGGGCCGCGGGGGAGCGGACCCCCCGGTCCCGTTCGGGCGGGCTCGCCTGGCTGGTCGCGGGCACGGTGGTGGTCGGCCTCGTCTTCGGCGTCAGCGCCGCCCACCAGACCCGGCGCGCCCCGGACACGATGGCCGCACAGCAGCAGATCGCAGATGATGTGCGCATCCAACAATCCGGCAACGACGCGCTCGCGCGGGACCGTGACGCCTTGGCCATCCGCGAGGCGGCCAAGCGGACCGCCAACCTCGCCGGCGATGCCGAGGGCCGCCGGATCCTCGGGGAGCTGCGCGTGGCCGAGATGGGTGCGGCGGCGGTCGCGGTGACGGGCCCGGGCATCCGGGTGGATATCGGGGATCCGCCGGCGCGGCCCGACCTCACCGACAAGGGGCGCCCTGGCGGGGCCGAGCGCGGTCAGGTGATCCTGGACCATGATCTGCAGGCCGTCGTCAACGCGCTGTGGGCCAGCGGCGCCGAGGCCATCGCCATCGACGGCGTCCGGGTTGGCCCCGGCGCGTCCATCCGCCAGGCGGGTGGCGCGATCCTGGTGGACAACCAGCCAGTGACTAGTCCCTATGCCCTTGAGGCGATCGGGGACGCTGGCGCGATGCAGGCGGCCTACATCGTCAGTCCCGGGTATCTGCGACTGCAGCCGCTCCAGCAGTTGTATGGCGCCACTGTGGCCATCGAGTCGGCGGATAGCCTGCAACTGGCGGAGGCGCCGACTCGGGACCTCAGATACGCGCACGGGAGCTGACGGCGATGGCACAGCAGGGACCGCACGCGGGAGCAGATCGGGAAGGTGGGCGATGATCGGATTTCTAGCTCTGGTGGCGGGGATTGTCCTTGGGATCATCTTCAGCCCCGAAGTTCCGGTGGTTCTCCAGCCGTATCTACCGATCGCGGTGGTCGCAGCGCTGGACGCGGTGTTCGGCGGGTTGCGCGCGTATCTCGACGGCATCTTCGACTCGAAGGTGTTCGTCGTCTCGTTCGTCTTCAACGTGGTGGTTGCGGCGCTGTTGGTGCTGCTCGGCGATCAGCTCGGGGTCGGCACCCAGCTATCCACCGCGGTGATCGTGGTGCTCGGCATCCGGATCTTCGGCAACGCCGCGGCGCTGCGACGGAGGTTGTTCGGTGCCTGAGCCCGCGGGGGCGCCGGGCCCCGGTAAGACTAAGCCTAGGAAGAGTAGGCCCGCCGTCTCCGTGATCCTGGTGGCGCTGCTGTGCATGCTGCTGGGCATCGGCATCGTCACGCAGGTCCGGGACACCAAATCTGGCGACGGGCTGGATTCTGCCCGCCCGTCCGATCTGCTCGCGCTCCTGGACAGCCTGCACCAACGCGAGGCAGCGCTGCGCCAGGAGATCACCGCGCTGGAGCACTCCCTCGACTCGATGCAGTCCGACGGGAACAGCTCCGAGGCGGCACTCGACGAGGCGCGGGCGCGGCTGTCCTCGCTCCAAATTCAAGTGGGCTCGGCCCCCGCCACCGGACCCGGCCTCATTGTGATGATCGCTGATCCCCGCGGGGGCGTGGACGCCGACGTGCTGCTCGACCAGCTCCAGGAACTGCGGGCGGCGGGCGCTGAGGCGGTCCAGATCAGTGGCGGCCGCGCCGATCAGAACGTCCGGATCGGCGTTGACTCGTGGATCACGGGCGGAGCCGGGGCGATCAAGATCGACGGGGTGGAGGTGAGCGCGCCGTTCACGGTAACCGCGATCGGCGACCCACCGACGCTGTCCGCCGCATTGAATATTCCGGGCGGCGTCATCGACACCGTGCGCCGAGTTGGTGGCGAGGTCACCGTGGATCCGCGAGACTCGGTGGAGATATCTGCGGTGCGGGATCCGATTGCGCCGCGGAAAGGCACTCCAGGCGACTAGGCTGGGGTGATTGTGCGTGGCAGCCTCAGGTAGCATTTTTGTACTACTTGGCTGTCGGATTCTAGGCAGGCACGCCAGTTCCGGTGTGCTGGTTGGCAGTACGGCAGAAACTGTCAGTGGGGAGTCGGCCAATAAGGCGGCCACAAGGTACCGTCAAGTAGGTCGGTCAGATCGATTCAAGACAACTGGCAAATTCGGTGTGAGGTCCGGTCAACGGACGAAGGAGACGCGGTGAGCGAGAACGACAAGAACTCGGGGTTCGAGACTTCGGTTGAGACCACTTCGGTCTTCCGAGCGGACTTCCTCAGTGAGTTAGACCCCTCGGCGGGACAGACCTCTGAGTCCTCGGTGAGTGGCGTGGAGGGGCTGCCTCCGGGCTCGGCCCTGCTGGTGGTCAAGCGTGGGCCCAACGCCGGGTCTCGATTCCTGCTGGATCAGGCCGCGACCTCCGCCGGCCGGCACCCGGCCAGCGACATCTTCCTCGACGATGTGACCGTGAGCCGTCGCCATGCCGAGTTCCGGCAGCTGGATGACGCGTTCGAGGTTGTCGACGTCGGTAGCCTCAACGGCACTTACGTCAATCGCGAGCCGGTGGACGCGGCGGTGCTCGTCAACGGTGACGAGGTTCAGATCGGGAAGTTCCGCTTGGTCTTCCTGACAGGACCGCGCAGCGACGCAGGTTTGGACAGTGGGTCAGCGGGGTCGGAAGGCCGGTGACCGCGGCGAGCCAGCCGGCGCCAGTCGGGATGTCCATCGGCACGGTCTTGGATCGACTCCGTCCCGAGTTCCCGGATGTCACCATCTCCAAAATCCGCTTCCTGGAGGCGGAGGGCTTGGTGACGCCCGAGCGGACGCCGTCGGGCTACCGCCGGTTCTCTGTAGGCGATTGCGAGCGACTCAAGTATGTCTTGACTGCGCAGCGTGATCAGTACCTGCCGCTGAAGGTCATCAAGGAGCAACTCGAGGCTGGCGATTCGGGCGCCGTCGAAGTGGTCCCTCTGCGGCACCCGCGGGCTCTGGCCATCGCGCCCGGGCTGGTGTCCCCGGAGGCGTTCCGGTCGGACCCCGATGCGCGTATGAGCCGAGGCGATCTGTGCGCGCGGGCCGAGGTTGAGGATCGTTTTGTCACGGAGCTGATACGGGCGGGGCTATTGACGCCGGGCGCCGGGGGGTTCTTCAATGAGGACAGCGTGACGTTGGTGAAGACGGTCCGCGACATGGCTGGCTTCGGGCTGGAGGTGCGCCACCTGCGGGCCTTCAAATCGGCGGCGGATCGCGAGGCCGGGTTGGTTGCGCAGATCGCCGCGCCCGTGGCCAAGGGGCGGGAAGCTGGCGCGCGGGACCGGGCCGAGGAGCTAGTTCGTGAGCTCGCGGCCTTGTCTGTGACTCTGCACAGTTGCCTGGTCAAGGCTGCTGTGCGCAATGCGCTTGATGGTTGACGGACACGCGTCGCGTCTCGTGGTGTGGGCGGCCGATGGTCGCCTAGACTCTGGGATACGAGTGTGTGCGGCGAGAATTCTGGACTACCGCTGTGGAGGCGAGTGCAATGAGTGAGATGCAGTTGGTGGGCATTCGCGTGGAGCAGCCCCAGCAGCAGCCGGTCTTGCTCCTCAGGGAGTCCGAGGGGGAGCGGTTCCTGCCGATCTGGATCGGGCAGGCGGAGGCCACCGCGATCGCGCTGGAGCAGCAGGGCATTGCGCCGGCGCGGCCATTGACGCACGACCTCGTCAAGGACATCGTGGAGGCTCTCGGGCGCACACTCCTCGAGGTGCGCATCGTCGCGCTGCGCGAGGGCACATTCTATGCCGATCTGGTGTTCGACCAGGACGTCACCGTGTCTGCGCGGCCGTCCGATGCGATCGCGATTGCAATCCGCGTGGGCGCGCCGATCTTCGCGGAGGAGGCCGTGCTCGCGGAGGCGGGACTTGCGATGCCGAGCGAGCGCGAGGACGAGGTGGAGAAGTTCAAGGAGTTCCTCGACACGATCTCTCCGGAGGACTTCAATCCGGGCGACACTGCGTTGCCCGAGTGAGCCGCGCGCGACACGCTTAGGTCACGATTGAGTCTCAACCTCAACTTGAGGTTGAGGCTTACGGCGAGTCGCATTGATCGGCCGCCGTTGCCCTCATAACGTCTAGCTCAGTGAATCGCATGGTTGTGATTCAAAATCCGGCGTAGTCTGAACGCGCCCCTGGTTGTCGTGCGAGAGTACTTTCGCAACTCGACGGGACGGGGCCGTGGCGAGAGGGAGTTACCAGTGGGCGAGCATCCGAAGGACGCAGAACTGTTTCGGGAGTCTCCGCAGCAGGAGTCCAGCCTCGAGGAAGCAGCCGCCGAACGCCAGGCGCCAGCGGAGCTGATCGGCTACCGGGGCCCCACGGCCTGCCAGATCGCCAATATCACCTACCGCCAGCTCGACTATTGGGCGCGGACATCGCTGGTCGTCCCCGCAATCAGGGGGGCGGCGGGCTCCGGCAGCCAGCGCTTGTACTCGTTCAAGGACATCCTGGTCCTCAAGATAGTGAAGCGGCTTCTTGACACGGGCATCTCGCTGCAGAACATCCGGGTTGCCGTCGACCACCTGCGCGATCGCGGGGTCGAGGACCTCGCGAACATCACGCTGTTCTCCGATGGCGTCTCGGTCTACGAGTGCAACTCGGCGGAGGAGGTCGTAGACCTCCTGCAGGGCGGCCAGGGCGTGTTCGGGATCGCTGTGAGCGGCGCGATGCGCGAGCTCACCGGCTCCATCGCGGACTTCCCAGGTGAGGTCGCGGTCGGCGGCCATGAAATCGAGGCGCCCGAGGACGAGTTGGCCACTCGCCGCAAGACCCGCAGCAATCGCAAGATCGGCTGAGCGGACAACCGAAAGAGCCGCTGGCCCCGTCTACGCCGAGGGGGCCAGCGGCTCTTTGCTGCGTGAGGCTCAGCCCATGTCGGTGTGGATCGCTACGGGCAACTGGGGATCCGCAGAGCTGTTGAGGAACGTCAACGTGCCACCGGTCTGGTCCGCGATCGCTTGCAGCGTCGCGAGATCGGTGTTGGGGCTGATCACAATGACGTTGACAGCTACTGGCCGCGCCGGATCCTGTGCTGCGGCAAGGTTCCGCAGCAAGGCCGCCGAGTCGAGGTTGGACTGGTCGTCATTTGGCCCGTCCGTGATCAGCAGCACCGAGTTCGCCTGGTCCGGGCGGAAGCCCTCGACCGCGCTCGCATAGGCCGCTTGCAAGGAGCGATAGGTGTGTGTCGCAGAGACCGGACTGGCCAAGGACAGCGCCGTGTCCAGGAGTTGCCGCCGTTGCCCCTCCGCGCCCACCGGCTCGCCGAGCGGGCCCGTGGTCACGTCGATGGCGTAGGGCGTGGTGCCGTCGAGGTTCGCGCTATAGCGCCAGAGCCCGACCGCCGCATCGTCGGGCAAGGCGGCGATCTCGCCGCGCAGCGCCTCCGTGACATTGAGCAGTCGGCTCTGGTTCCCATCCGCCACGCGCATGGAGCCGGACACGTCGAGCAGGACCGTCGTCGCATGCGCTTGCTGCGCTCCACCCCGGCGCGGGGCGATCTTCGCGATGGCGTCGGCCTGGGGCAGGGGGAGCACCGACTGCGGGCGGGTGAAGGAGACGACGCCATTGTCGGTGTCCACAGGCGCGGCTCCCTCCACCTGGAACCCGGACTCGGCCAGGAGTCCCAGCTGGTCAGGCTGTCGAGCGAACTCGTTGAATGCCGACGCGGCGCGGCTAAGAGTCTCATCCGCCTCCGCGGCTCTCAGCGTGGTGGCGGGGAAGTCGGCGACCGGGGTGGCGCCGGCGGGAGACAGGCCGCGGGCACTCGGATTCTGCTGGTCTTTGACTGCCATGTAGAACTGCTGCTCGGTGACGGGCACGGCGAGGACCCCCGGGGAGTCGCCGGTCACGGCGGCGAGTGCGGCGGCGGTGTCGTCGAAGGACTGCCCAGTTGTGCCCGCGCGGAGGGCGGTCAGCGCGTCGCGCACCGCGGGAGAACCTGCCTGCTCCGCGGTCACGGGCTTCCCGTCGGAGCCAGCGACCGCCGCGGCGACCGCGGACAGGGCCAGGGTGCCGGGACCGGAATCGGCGCCGCCGGGCAGTGTCAGCCCAAGCTCACCGGCGCTCTGGCGAGCGGGCAGTTCCTGCCAGGAAAGCTGTGCCAGCGCGGTGGCCTGCTGCTCCGGCAGGACGAGTAGGACGGGCGAGGTCGCCACTGAGCGGCTGGCGCTCGAGAGGGCATCCGGGTGGCTCGCACGGGCCTGGTCCAAGTCGGCGCCGGACTGGGCGATCCAGACCGCGGGCAGGTCCTGAACAGGGGACTCGTCCAGTGCCGCCAGCACTTGGTCGGCGGACTCGGCCTGCACCGACACGGTGATGCATTGGTCCCGCACCACGGGCTGGGTCTCGCCATAGCGGGCCGCGATCTGCTCGATCACTGGTGCGATGCCGGGATCGGCGGCGATGGTGAGAGTGCGATCGCCGTCGAAGCACGACGCCGCGGCGGCGCTGTTCTGGTTCTCATTGTGCTCGCGCAGTTGCAGCCAGCCGAAGATGACAGCGGCCAGCACGAGGAGTCCGACAACGGCCAGCACCGGCCACCTTGCGATCCCGCGTTTGGTGGAGGCACTGCGATGTTGGCTCAATGGTCTACCCGCTCTCTCGCCGATGAAGCTAGATGCCCAGAGTCTAGGTCTGTGCGCGGCATTCAACATCGAACACCATGGCGTGTCTGGCCGATGGTGGGAATCTTCATGGTGAAACTGCACACACGGCCTCAGCCGGGGGACAGGCCAGGGGATTACACGTCAGTGCCCTGCCGGTGCCCGATCACGCCGGCCCCTCGGGCGCCGGCGGCTCGCCGCGGTGCGTGGCATCGCGCACCGTGCCCACGAACTCCTCGGCCACGTCCTCCATCGCCACGATCCCGACCAGCCGGGGCAGACCGGTGGTGGGCGCCACTCGGGTGACCGCCGCCAGATGGCTGTGCGTCTTGCGCAGCACCGCGAGAGCCTCATCCAGGGGCGAGTCATAGGCGACCCGGGGCAGTGCCCGCACATCCGAGACGGGGATGCGGCTGTCGGGGCCGAGGGAGTCGTCGAGCAGCCGGCCCAGGATGTCCTTCACGTGCAGGTACCCGATCAGCTGGCCGGTGTCCGAGCGCACGGGGTAGCGGGAAAAGCCGGTCTCCACCACCGCCTGCTCGATGGAGCCTAAGGTGGGGCCGCCCGGCAGCATCGGGATCGATCGCACGTCCGCCAAGGGGATCATCACCTGCGCCGCAGTCTTCTCCTTGGTGGTGAGCGCACGGGTGAGGCGACGGTGTTCCTCGGCGTCTAGCAGCCCCTCGGATCGGGACTCGCCGATGATGTCCGAGAGTTCCAACATGGACACCGTCGCGTCGAGCTCATCGCGCGGTCGGACGCCCATCAGCCGGAGCACCAGGTTGGCGGAGAAATTGTAAAACGCGATGACAGGCCGCATCATTTTAATGAAGAACAGGTGCGGCGGCACCAGCAGCATCGCCATGCGCTCTGGGCCGGCGATGGCGATATTCTTCGGCACCATCTCGCCGAAGAGGATGTGCAGGAACGCGACGAGGAGCAGCGCGATCACAAACGCCACCGTGTGTTGCAACTCTGTGGGAATACCCACGGCGGACATCGGCATCTCGAGCAGATGAGCCACGGCCGGCTCCGCGATGCGGCCCAGCAGGATCGAGCAGATGGTGATGCCCAGCTGCGCGCCCGCGAGCATCAGGGATAGATGCTCACCTGCGCGCATGACCGTCTCGGCCTTCTTTCGTCCCTGCTCGACAAGGGATTCCAGCCGGTCACGCCGGGCGGAGATCAGCGCGAACTCGGCGCCCACGAAGAAGGCGTTGCCCGCGAGGAGAAAAACCATGAGCAGAAGCGACCACACGTCGGTCATCGAGTCTCACCTGCCTGCTCGCCGTCGGTACCGACGGAGCCCTCAGGCTCGTCCGCAGGCAGCTCGGTGCTCAGCGCGACCCTGTCGATCCGGCGCCCGTCCATGCTGACGATGCGGGCCCGCCACACCTCGATGTGGGGTTCCATCCGTGTCAGTGCGTTCTCCGACTGCTCGCGGCCGCTGGTGATGGGCAGGGTGATCTCATCGCCCTCGACGGGGATGTGCCCGAACTCGTTGAGCAGCAGACCGGCGAGGGTCTCGTAGTCGCCCTCGGGGAGTGGGAGGCCAATCTCGCTGCGCACCTCGTCGATACGGAGCAGTCCGGAGCACAGCCAACCGTCGGCGATGCGCTGGACGTCGGTGCTGTCGTTGTCATGCTCGTCGCGGACGTCGCCGAGGATCTCCTCGATCAGGTCCTCCATGGAGATCATCCCCGCGGTGCCGCCGTACTCATCGACGACCATCGCGACCTGCATGCCGTGGGCCCGGACTTGATCCATCACGGCGTCGCCGTCCAGGCTGGTGGGCACCGCGGGCACTTTGCGGGCGAGCCCGGCCACCCGGGTTCGCTTGCGCTCCGCCGCGGGGACCCAGAAGGCCTGCTTCACATGTACGACGCCGACGGTGTTGTCGAGGTCGCCATCGGTCACTGGGAATCGGGAATAGCCGGTGCTGGCGGCCAACCGGAGAAGGTCCACCACGGTGTCGTCCTTGTCTAGGGATTCGATGCGGACCCGCGGGGTCATGATCTCGTCGGCGTTGCGCTCACCGAAGTGCAGCGAACGGTCCATAAGGAGCGCGGTTTCCGGGTCGAGGGAGCCGTGCCGCGCGGAGTTCCGCACGAGCGAGCCCAGCTCCTCAGGGGACCGCGCCGAGCGCAGCTCGTCGGCCGGCTCCACGCCGAAACCGCGCACGACGATGTTCGCGGCGCTGTTGAGCCCCCCGATGGCCCAGGTAAACGCCAACGAGAAGCCCGCTTGGAGGGGTGCGGCGACGCGCGCCACCGCGAGGGGATGAGCGATGGCCAGATTCTTGGGGACGAGCTCGCCGAGGATCATCGACAGAGACGTCGCGACGATGAGCGCGAGCGCGAGGGAGATCCAGTCCGCGGGGCCCTGTCCGACGCCCCAGGCGGTGAGCGGCGTGTGGAAGAGGCGGGCGAACACGGGCTCTGCGATGAGGCCGGTGATCAGCGTCGTGATGGTGATGCCGAGCTGGGCGCCGGAGAGCTGAAAGGACAGAGTCCGGTGCGCGTGCTGGACGATGCGCGCGCGGCGGTCACCGTTTTTCGCGTGCCCGTCGACGGTGCTCTTCTCCAGCGCGGTCAGCGAGAACTCCGCGGCCACGAACACTGCGGTGCTCAGTGTCAGGGCGAAGAAGCCGACAAAGCTGAGAATGGTCAGTGCGAGGTTCATCGGTTGGGCCGCCCGTCATTGCGCGATTCGCGCGTCGGGGCAGCCCCAGCAGAAGGGGGGTCCTCGTCAGGCGGGGTGTCCCCGCCGGGGGCATTGGCGGACTGGGCCGCGGTGTCGAATGTGGGTGCCGGGGGCACCTGCTACCTCTTTCTTGGTGGGCTTGTCCGGTAGTCGAACGGCCCGTCTCAGACGGGGCTGGCCTGGAGTTTACCGGGCGGTGGGGTGCCGCGTGCGGTGGAGCCCGTCACCAGCCCGTCGGCAGCGGGCGGCCTTCGGCGAATCCGGCAGCGGACTGGATGCCGACAACGGCCCGCTCGTGGAGTTGGGCGAGGGTGTGCGCGCCCACGTAGCTGCATGTGCTGCGGACCCCGGCACAGATGTGGTCGATCAGGTCCTCCACGCTGGGCCGGGCCGGGTCCAGCAGCATTTGCGAGGTGGAGATCCCCTCCTCGAACTGCCCTTTGAGCGCGCGGTCGAAGGCGTCGTGGTGGCCGGTGCGCGCCGCGACGGCCCGCTTGGACGCCATGCCGAAACTCTCCTTATAGGCCGCGCCATCCCGGTTCACGTGCAGATCGCCGGGGGACTCGTAGGTGCCGGCGAACCAGGAGCCCACCATCACGTTCGAGGCGCCCGCGGCGAGGGCCAGCGCGACATCGCGGGGATGCCGGACGCCGCCGTCGGCCCAGACGTGCGCGCCGAGCTCAGCGGCGGCCGCGGCGCATTCGGCGACGGCCGAGAACTGGGGTCGGCCCACCCCGGTCATCATGCGGGTGGTGCACATCGCACCGGGCCCGACGCCCACTTTCACGATGTCCGCGCCAGCCGCCACCAGGTCCCGGGTCCCCTCGGCCGAGACGACGTTGCCCGCCACAATCGGCACCTGGAGCTCCCGCGCCCGCACCGCGCGGATCGCGTCGAGCATCTTCTCCTGATGCCCGTGCGCGGTGTCGATGACCAGCAGGTCCGCGCCCGCGTGGACGAGCGCGGCAGCCTTTGCGCCGACGTCGCCGTTGATGCCGATCGCCGCGGCGACGCGCAGTTGGCCTGCCGCGTCGACGGTGGGCCGATAGATTCCCGCCCGCACCGCGCCGGAGCGCGTGAGCACGCCGGCCAGGCAGCCCGCGCCGTCGACCAATACGGCGAGCTCGGCGTGGGCCGCGGTGAGCAAGTCGAAGACGGCGCGCGGGGTCGCGTCCGCGGCGGCGGTGGGGAACAGGTCTGTGGCGACGGCGGTGACGCGGCTGAACCGGTCCACGCCCTGGCAGTCTTCGGCGGTGACGATCCCCACGGGGTGGCCGTCCTCGATAAGCACGGCGGCGCCGTGTGAGCGCTTCGGGATTAGCACCACCGCGTCTGCGACGGAGTCGGAGCGGGAGAGCGTCACGGGGGTCTCCGCGACCAGCGGCCGGCTCTTGACGTACTCAACGGCCTCGGTGAACGCCTCGAGTGGCAGGTCCTGCGGCAATACCGCCAGGCCACCGCGGCGGGCCATCGTCTCCGCCATCCGCTTGCCCGAGACGGCCGTCATGTTCGACGCGATCAGCGGGACGCTGGTGCCGGAGCCGTCCCCGGTGGAGAGGTCCACGTCGGAACGCGACTCCACCCGGGTACGGCTCGGCATGAGGAAGACGTCGTCGTATGTCAGTTCATACGGCGGCGCGGAGTTCCCCAGAAAACGCATGGCGGTGAGGTCTCTTCGGCCTGGAACCTAGGCCTCGACCTCGGCACCGCCCTCGCTCCACAGAATGTGGAACTTCTTGCCCACGGGCGCGTCGATGCGCTCGTAGGTGTGTGCGCCGAAGTAGTCGCGCTGGCCCTGGGTAAGTGCGGCGGGGAGCCGGTCCGCGCGCAAGCCGTCGTAGTAGGCCAGCGAGGAGGAGAAGCCCGGCGTCGGGATGCCGAGTGTGACGGCCGTAGTCACGACGCGTCGCCAGCTGCCGAGTGCGCCGCCCACCGCGTCGCGGAAGTACGGGTCCAGGATCAGGCTGAGCAGCTCAGGGTTCTCCGTGTACGCGTCGCGGATGCGGTTGAGGAAGCGAGCGCGGATGATGCAGCCGCCCCGCCAGATGGTCGCCAGGTCCACGGGCTTGACGCCCCAGTTGTGCTCGACGCTGCCTGCAGTGATCTGGTCGAAGCCCTGCGCATACGCGATGACCTTGGAGCCGAACAGGGCCAGGCGGATGTCCTCGACGAAGGCGTCGGCGTCACGGCCCGCGAGCGCCTCGTCGGCGCTCGGGAGGTCACCACCGGTGAGTCCGCGGGTGGCGGCGCGCTGGGCGCGCGAGCCGGACAGCGCGCGGGCGAAGACGGCCTCGGCGATGCCGGTCACGGGCACGCCCAGGTCCAGTGCGGACTGCACGGTCCAGCGGCCGGTGCCCTTCTGCTCGGCGGCGTCGACGATGACGTCCACGAGGGCCTTGCCGGTCTGCGGGTCGATCTTGTCGAGCACCTCCGCGGTGATCTCGACGAGGTAGCTCTCGAGCTCACCCGCATTCCACTCGCGGAACACGGCGGCGATCTCGGCAGCGCTGTAGCCGAGGACGCGGCGCATCAGGTCGTACGCCTCGCCGATGAGCTGCATGTCGGAGTACTCGATGCCGTTGTGCACCATCTTCACGAAGTGCCCGGAGCCGTCGGTGCCGATGTGGGCGCAGCAGGGGATGCCGTCGACGTGCGCGGAGATGGACTCGAGCAGCGGGCCCAGGGATTTATAGGACTCGACGGAGCCGCCGGGCATGATGGACGGGCCCTCGAGGGCCCCAACCTCGCCACCGGACACGCCAGCGCCCACGAAGTGGAGGCCGCGCTCGCGCATAGCGGCCTCGCGGCGGATGGTGTCGGTGAAGCGCGCGTTGCCGCCGTCGATGATGATGTCGCCGGGCTCCATCGCGTCGGCCAACTCGTTGATGACGGCGTCGGTCGGATCGCCGGCCTTGACCATGATCAGGACCCGGCGGGGCAACTCGAGGGAGGCGACGAAGTCCGCGATGGACTCGGACGGGATGAAGTTGCCCTCGGAGCCGTGGTCGGCGATGAGCACGTCGGTCTTGGCCTTGCTCCGGTTGTGCACCGCGACGGTGTGGCCATGCCGCGCGAGGTTGCGGGCGAGGTTCGAGCCCATCACCGCGAGTCCGGTCACACCGATCTGCGCCTGTGCGCGAGAACCGTCATTTGCCGCTGTTGAAGTCATTGCCTCAGCTTTCCCTGTGCCCGGGTGCAGCGTGCCACCGGGTGTTGACCGGACTGGCTGCCACGTTACTAGCCGCGCCAGAAGAATTGTCTGAAAGGTCAGGGGGAGCGCAGCAGGCGGGAGATCTCGGTGAGCCACGGCAGCGCGACGGCGACCGTCGGGACCACGAGAAGTGTCGCCGCGCCCGCATAGGCGCACAGCGCGACCCGAGAGTTGTTCCCGCCCAGCCCCAACCGCTGGATCCGCACCAGGGTGTCGGAGCCGCCCACAGCCATCGCACCCGCGGGCGTGTGGGCGCCCGCGCAGGCCACCAGCGCGCGGGCGAGGGGGGTGGTGCCGGCCACGCGCCGGGCGGTGTCGTCCGCGAGCATCTCGATGAGGAGGCGGACCGAACCCAGTGCGGTCTTGCTGCGCACCACCCGCGGGAAGGCCTCATACACGGCGGTGAACGCCTCCAACACGAGGTCGTGGCGCGCGCGCAGGTGCGCCCGCTCATGGGCGAGCACCGCCTGTATCTCGGCGTCGTCGAGCGCGCTATAAGTGCCCTCCGAGAGCACGATGCGATGCCGGATGCCGGGCAGGCAGTAGGCGACGGGCTGCATGGTGTCCAAGATCCGCAGGCTCGCGGAGGCGGGGCGCCCGCGCAGCTCCATCGGATGATCGAGCAGGTCGACGACCATTCGATGATGGGAGCGGCGGCGCCGGGTGTGAAAGCCGACCCGGACGGCGGCGACGATCAATCGTGCGCCGACCAGCAATGTCAGTGCGAACACCAGCACGTACAGGATCCACAGGGGCCAGCCGAGGACACTGATCTCATCGAGCGGGGCGGTGGTGGGCCGGCCGTCGGGCCCCAGCACAAGCAGTCTGCTGGCAATGGCCAGGCCAGCGCTGAACGCGGAGAGCACGGCCGCGATAGCCACGGCCTGCCACAACACCAGGGCGGCACGGGGGGCGCGCTTAGGCCACTCGGCCTTACTCAGCGCGTTAGGTACGGGTCCGATCAGCAGTAGCGCGAGCAGCCCAAAGATCAATGCCGACATCGCGCTCCCCTGGCCCTAGGGCAAGTCACGACTCAATTATGCTCGACCGCGGTGGGCGCGGCGAACGCGGGTTCGGCAGCGTCGGGCGCCGCCGGGGTGTTGCGGGCCTCGAGGTCCGCCAGTGCGGCGCGCAGGGCATCCGCCTCGTCGGGTGTCACCTGCTCGACGAATCGCACGAGCGCTCCCACCCGCTCGCCGGACTCGGTGCCCGCCGCCAGTGCGTCCACCATCAGCCCCGCGACCAGTTCATCCCGGGTGTGCACGGGTGAGTACTGGTGCGCGCGATCGCTTCGACGCTGATTGACCAGGCCCTTCTTGGCCAAGCGTTGCAGTACTGTCATCACGGTGGTGTACGCCAGTTCGCGGCGGCTGGACAGGTCTACGTACACCTGACGGACCGTCTGCGGCTCGCCGGCGGCCCACAGGTGTTCCATGACCGCTTTTTCGAGCTCCCCAAGTCCTGACATAGGTTTACCTTACTAGTTGTTTCTGGACTCTTTATACTACGCCGTGTAGTCGGCGTGTCGACCACGGGCCGTATCGGCGCTATCGCCGTGTGTAATTTAGTCGTCACAGATAAGACGAACGGGAATGCCCTGGTGTTCCCGCCATGCCGCGCGGGGTGTGCGCACGCGATCCCGAAAATCAGATGGAGTGCAGATGACCGACCCGAATCAGCAGATGCTCGACGACCTGAACAAGATGGGCAAGGTTGGGTTCGATGCCAACTTCGAGCCTGAGTACCTCGAGGCGTCCGGCGATCGGATGCGGATGCGGTGGTCTGCGGGCCCGGGCCTGCACCAGCCCATGGGCATCGTGCACGGCGGCGCCTACTGCAGTGTGATCGAGTCCGTCGCGAGTATCGGCGCGTCGCTCTGGCTGGGGGAACGCGGCCATGTGGTGGGGGTCAACAACAACACCGACTTCCTGCGGGCCACCCGCGAGGGCGTACTCGAGGCCGTGGGGGAGCCGGTGCATCGCGGCCGCACCCAGCAAATCTGGCGGGTGACCATCACCAACGAGGAGGGCAAGCTGGTGGCCCAGGGCCAGGTGCGCCTGCAGAACATCGTGGACACGGCACACCTGGGCAAGTAGCCCTGGACAACGGAGATGGCGACGGCCGAGCAATATGCTCGGCCGTCGCCATCTACTTGCGCCTGCTAGCTGGCGACGTCCTTCTCCGTGGACGCCGCCGCCTGCTGCTCCGGCGGGAGCTGTTGCGTGGGGGAGTCGCCATGCCCGACGCCGACATTGCCGGTCAACCGGTCCATCGCCTGGCGGCCCAGCACCTGCTGCACCGTGATCGTCATCTGCCCGCGGCCGCGGCCGAAGAACGTGGTGGACCAGGACAGGAGCGTCGCGAGACGGCTGCGGTAGCCCACGAGGTACATCAGGTGGATGGCCAGCCAGATCACCCACGCGATGAAACCGGTGAGCTCAAGCTTGCCGACCTTGGCCACCGCGCTAAAGCGCGAGATCGTGGCCATACTGCCCTTATCCCAGTATTTGAAGGGCTTGCGCTCGTCGATGGAGCGGCCCTTATTCTCGGCCATGATGTTCTTCGAGACGTACTGCCCGCCCTGCATCGCCACCTGTGCGAGGCCGGGGAGCTTGTCCAAGGACATCATGTCGCCGATGACGAACACGTTCGAGTGCCCGGGGATGCTCAGGTCAGGATTGACGAGCACACGGCCCGCGCGGTCGATCTCGGCCTCGGACTGGTCCGCGAGCTGTTTGCCCAGCGGGCTCGCCTGCACCCCGGCCGACCACACCTTGCACTGCGAGCGGATCTCCCGCTCGGTGCCATCTTTGTCCTTGACGGCGAGTCCATCCCGGTTGACGTTGGTGACCATCGCGCCGAGCTGGATCTCGACGCCCATCTTCTCGAGCTTCTTCGTGGCGCTGGCGCTGAGCTTGCCGCCGTAGACGGGCAGGACGTTGTCCGCGCCGTCGAGCAGGATCACTCGGGCGTCGCGGGTGTCGAAGTTGCGGAAGGAGCCGACCAGGGTGCGGTGGGCGAGCTCGGCGATCTGGCCGGCCAGCTCAACGCCGGTGGGCCCCGCACCGACCACCACGAACGTCATGAGGCGCTCACGCGCGTCATCGTCCTGGGAGAGCTCGGCCTGCTCGAACGCGCCGAGGATGCGGCCGCGGAGCTCCAGTGCGTCGTCAATGGTCTTCATGCCCGGCGCATACTTGGCGAAGTGGTCGTTTCCGAAGTAGGACTGGCCCGCGCCTGCCGCCACGATGAGGCTGTCGTACGGCGTGACCGTCTCCATGTTCATCGCGGAGGAGACGACCGTCTTCGCGGCGAGGTCGATCCGCTGCACGTCGCCCAGGATCACCGCGGTGTTCTTCTGCTTGCGCACCACCAGGCGCGTCGCGGGGGCGATCTCGCCCTCGGACAGGATGCCCGTCGCCACCTGGTAGAGCAGCGGCTGGAACAGGTGGTGGGTGGTTTTGGCGATCAGGGTGACGTCGACGTCGGCCCGCTTGAGCTTCTGCACGGCGAATAGCCCACCGAAGCCTGATCCGATCACCACGACGCGGTGTCGCTGTGGTTGCCCGGACTCGTTCGTCATTACGCACTCCTTGCGGATGAGTTGCCGCTGTTTCAGTCAGCCGATCCTGATGGGTGTGGACCCGCCGACAACTCTAGTGACAGACCCCCGGCGGCCGACACCGGACCATCAATCCAGTGTGGCCCGGCGCGGTCGAGCGCAAGGGCGGTCTCACCGCCGAGGTGTGACTGTGGCGACAATTACAGCCCGCCGCGATGTGGTGGGAGTTACGAGCCGCTCGCGATGACAGTGAAGGGCTGCTCGGCCAGCACCGCGTTGTCGGGCTTGTCCCAGGGCGCGATGGCGGCCTTCACCGTGAATTGCCCGGTGCCGTTTGTCGAGGCGCGGAGGGTGAAGGAAGTTGATCCGGTACAGGTGCTCTGCCGGTCGGTTTTGAGCACATTACCGCTGGGATCTACCAATGTGATCACGGCGGCGCATTTCTCGCCGTCGTAGGTGGCGCCGTTGCTTATTGCCATCCAATTTGCCTTGAACTGAGCGAGGGAGCCAGCGTATTGCAGCGTGCCAGGCGAGACCTCGTCGCTGGACTGGATCACGATCTGCACCGCCGAGATCGCACCCGACGTCGGGGCTGCGGACGTGGAGGTTGCGGCCGTGCTGCCCGTGGGCGTGGTCGAACTGGTGGTGGCCTTCGCCGAGGTGGTGGGCTGCGCCGACGCGGTCGCGGACGGGGTGGCCGCGTGGGTGGCGGGCTCCGAGGCACTAGGACTGGACGAGCAACCGGCCAAGGTGAGAAGTGCCGTCACCGCGACAATTCCGGGCGCGACAAGTGATTTTGTCCAATTCGTGATCACCCGTTGATAATAATCAGCGGGGCCAGCATTGTCTGTCGATCGATTGAATTACATGCCGTGGGGCGTTTGACGCGACTGTCGGGATTTTGCGGCTGTCGGCAATCACGGAGTCACGCGTCGCCGCATTGCCCAGGCAGCCACTCCCGCGGGAGTAGCGGCTGATACGCCCGATAGCCGATCCGGAACGCGCCCGGGATCACTACGCTCGAGGATGGGAGGCGATCAGTGACCAGCCAGGAGACCGAGTCCGCGCACGTCCCTGCCTGGGCGCGGCCGACCGAGGAGCGGCTGCGGATCGCCCGGGAGCTGCCGGGGTGGGTCGTTCCGGTAGTGCTTGGCGCCGTTCCTCAAGGTTCTCAATGCGATCCCTCTTGATCGCAGAGTCGGCACCGTCGTGACTGACACCAACCGAATCCGCCCAGAACCCACACGTCGGGCGCATAATTGATTCACCCCGAGTAGATAGGAAATGACATGCCCATTGCCTCTGTGTTCCGGGGTGCTGTCGTCGCCGTAGCGGTCAGCGCCGCCGCCCTCGTCGGTGCGGCCGGCCCGGCATCCGCCGACGTTGCCCCGGGTGCCTACACGTCCACGACATCCTCGTCTGGTGTCGTGCTACTGCAACGTGACGGGCAGGTCCAGGGCCAGGACCTCGTCCTGATCGGGCGTTACCCCATTCATCCGACGCCCACCGGCGGCTACGTGGACTTCTTCCCTGGCCATCGGGTTTTCATGAACAGCGACGGACAGGGCGGATATGACGGCCCGGCATACCTGGGCGGTCTGCTGGTCGGCACTTTCACCCTCACCCCGCACCGCTGACTGATCGCACCCCGGCAGGGGCCATGCAGCGTCTTCGTCAGGCGAGAGGCTCGACCGACGATCGGCTCGAACATCGACCGGCCGGGGATCGGCGACCTGGCCGTCGGCTTGGGCTGGGGTTGGCGGGTGCTGTACGTGTGGGCGATGCTGGGCAGCGCGCTGGGCGTCCCGCTGCGCCCTCGTCCTCACGGGGCTGGCGGCGCGCCGACGGGACGCGCAGTGACCGCAAACGGTGTATTTTTCATCACTTAACCCCGCCGCGGTGAGACCGCCGAGGTGTGAATGTGGCGACAATTACAGCCCGCCGCATTGCCCAGGCTGCTACTCCCGCGGGAGTGGCTCAGTCCCCTCGGGTGAGCTCGAGGATGGTGACCTCGGGGGCCGCGCCCACCCGCATGGGCGGGCCCCACGCGCCGGCGCCGCGGGAGGTGTACAGCGTTGTGTCGCCGACCGTGCCCAGTCCCTCCACCATCGGCTGCTGCAGCGGCACCAAATAGTTGATGGGCCACATCTGGCCCCCGTGCGTGTGGCCGGAGACCTGCAGGTCCACCCCGAGGTCCGACGCCTCCTGCGCCTGGCGAGGCTCGTGGGCGAGCAACAACACGAACGAGTTGGGGTCGCTGCCGGCCAGGGCCGCGGGGAGATCGGGCTGATACGGCTCCGGCGCGGAGTAGTCGTGGATGCCCGCGATCTCGATCCTGGCGCCGTCCCGCTCGACCCCCACCCGGTCATTGCGCAGCGTGTGGATCCCCAGCCCATCCCAGACATCCAGCCACCGGCCGCCATCGCCGGAGTAGTACTCGTGGTTCCCGCTCACTCCGAACACGCCCAGGGGCGCGGACAGCTGAGCCAGGGGAGCGAGATCGGGGCCGACCTTCTCGACGGTCCCGTCCACCAGGTCGCCGGCGATGAGGACGAGGTCGGGCTGCTCGGCGTTCACCAAGTCGACGACGCGCTGGGTGAAGGCACGGCCCCGGGAGGGCCCCACATGCAAGTCGGAGATCAGCGCCACGCGGACGCCGTCGAACTCGGTCGGCAACTGGTCCAGCGCAATGTCGGCCCGCACCACCTGGGGTCGGGCGGCCGCGACGAGGCCGAAGGTCCCCACACCGACCGCCGCCACCACGACCACCGCTGTCGCGATGCGCACCGCCGCCAGCGGCCCCCGTCCCTGCGCCTTCCCGTCGCTCGTCCGTCGCACTCGACGAACGAGCCGGGCCACCAGCAGGCCAAGGGCGATGACCACAAGGCCGAGCGCGATATAGAAGGCGATGCCCAACCAAGCCCACCCGACGAACGCGGGGCCACGTGCCCAATCCGGGTCGAACACCTCGCCGCTGCCGACACCGATGCTCGCGAACACCCACAAACCCACCAGTGCGATCGTCGCCGCGCGGGACCACGGCTGGGGGAGACGTGTCCGGCGCACCAAGCGACGCTGGAGCCACCATGTGAGCAGTGCGAGGACCACCGAGAAGATGAGGAAGCGGATCATCCGAGACACCCGCGTGCGGTGCGGGGGAGCAGGGCCGAGGCACGGGCTGTCATGGTGGATATCGTCGCAGACGGCCGCCGAGCGGGGCGGGGTGGGCGTAGCCTCCGATTATGGCCTTGCATTGGAAGCTTGTGGTGGACAGTGAGAACGCTCCTGTGCTTGCCGACTTCTGGGCTGCGGCCCTGGGCTATGCGGTCGAGGACCCCAGCGCATTGGTGGACCAACTGCTGGCAGCCGGGCACCTCGCGCAGGGCCAGACGCACGAGCATCACGGTCGGCGGAACTTCCGGGGGTTCGCAGCGATCCGCCATCCAGACGACCCATTCGACGAGGCCAGTGGTGTGGGGCAGGGCCGACGGATCCTGTTTCAGGATGTGCCAGAGCGCAAATCGGGCAAGAATCGACTACACATTGATATCCATAGCGGAGACGAGGGACTGACCGCGCTGGTGGAGCGGCTGGCGGGACTCGGCGCGAGCCGGGTCCGCGAGGTCGACCAGGGTCCCGCCGGGCACTGGTGGGTGCTGCGCGACCCCGAGGGTAACGAGTTCTGCGCGGCGTAGGGAAGTAGCGCGTGCCAGTCTGTCGGCTGGGACCCCCGCCGCATGGTTGGATCGGCACATGAGCGAGATCCAAGGTCGCAGTGCGCAACCGGTGGGCCGGCCGCGCGACGAGTCGATCGACGAGAGGGTGTACGAAGCCTGTCGAGAGCTGCTACTCGAGGTCGGCTGGGACAGCCTCAGCGTGCGGCAGGTGGCCGCGCGGGCCGGGGTCAGCAGGACCAGTGCGCACCTGCGGTGGTCGTCCAAAGCAGAGTTGGTGCTGCACGCCATCCTTGGCCAGCTGCCAGATCTGGAGCCATTCACCGGCACCGATCGGGCGGGCTGGATCGCCTGGGTTGTCGAGGGCAGCCACCAGCTGTTCGCCCGGCCCGAGGTGCGCGCCGCCCTGCCCGGCCTGTTGGTGGCGTTTCAGGAGGACCCCGGGCTCCGGACTGGACTGTGGCGTGGGTTCAGCGATCCGGCCGTCGGGCTCTTCGCTGACGATGAGACCCGGGACGGGACTGCGATCCCGCAGGCGATCTTGATCATGGCGGCAGGGGCGGCGCTGTTCTCGTCGGTCATCGCGGGGGAGGACGACACGCCGGCGCTGCGGGCGACCATCACGCAGCTGCTGTCCTCGGCCGCAGTGGCGACCGCCAGCACCGACGACTAGCTGAAGGTCGCCACGATTGCCTCGGCGGGGGATCGCCACTGCATCTGCAGGTCCGCCAGCGTCTCCCGATCATCCGTCGGAGTGGCGGCGGTCAACAGCTCGGCGGCGTCACGGCTGAATCCGCCGCTGATTGGTACCCACCGACCCACCGAGTCGGCCGCCCGGCCGATCGCCCGGAACAGGCCCGGGCTCAGGGGGATTCGCCGCACCTTGCGGCCCATCCCGTTTTCGACCGCGTCGACCATGCCATCGAAGGGCATCAGCAGCCCTCCGCACAGGTAGCGGCGCGGACCGTGTCCCGGGCCGGCGTCGACGATGCGGGAATGGACCTCGCCGATGTCGCACACATCAACCATCGGCATGCCGCCGTGCACGCGCGGCGCCCAGCGGGCCCGCGTGATCGTGGACCAACCCTGTTCCGTGATCCCGACGTTGGTGTGAAAAGCGGGTCCGACCACGCTGCTGGGGTAGGTAATTACCACCGGGGCACCTTCGTCCTGCAGGGTGCGGGCGTAGCGCTCAGCGTGCGCCTTGCTCTGGCCGTAGGCGCTGCGGGCCTCTGCGGTTGCCGTCTCGAGATTAATGACCGGATCGTCTGTGGGAGTGAACACGGCATAACTGCTCACCAGCACCACCGGGTCGAGCCCCAGATCGACCGCGGATCGCAGGACAGACTCAGCGGCGTAGGCGTTGACCTCCCACATCAGCTCGGCGCGGCGGTCGTCCGTCCCGACCACGCCGGCCGCATGGATGACGGCGTCGCACCCCTCCAGCAGGGAGCGCACCACGTCGGGGGAGCGCACGTCGCCTGCGAACTGTTCGACAGGGCCTAGCTCGGAAAGCGCCACGACGAGCTTGTCGACCTGCTCTCCTGGGGCGACCATGAGCCGCACCTCGTGGCCTGCGGTCAACAGAGAACGGACCACGTGTGCCCCTAGGTACCCGGTTCCGCCGGTTACTGCCACCCGCATGCTGACTCCCATCGCGCCGGACGACCGTCGGCCGCCGGGCATTGCCCAACTTAATGTTCCATTGGCACAGTAATGCATGGAGAGGTGATCGCGACGCATATCCACGACCTGTCCGCAGATTTTCAGCCCAGGTACCCGGAGAGCCAGGCCCCGATGTCTGCGAGCGCCGCGCCCGCCATCGGTGTCGGATGGCCGGTGAACCCGTGGGCCGCTTCGGGGTAGACGCGAAGATCGACGTCGACGCCGTCGGCCGAGAGTCCTGCCGCCATGGCCAGGTTGTCCTGGAGCAGGATGTCTCTGTCGCCGACGATCATCAGGACTGGCGGCAGGTTCTTGAGGTCTGCGTAGATTGGCGAGAGATCCGGTCGTGTGCGGTCGGGGACTGAACCGGCGTAGGCCTCAAGGAAGTATTCGTCGGCGATCAGCCGGCCGGCTGGGGTCTGGGCGCTCAGGTCATAGGTGCCGAACTGCAGCACGGCGGTGTCGACTGCGGACACCCCCTGATCACGCAGCCGCAGAAGCGTGTTGATTGCCAGAGTTGCGCCGGCAGAGAAGCCGACGATGGCGACCTTGGATGTGCCAAAGCGATCCTCGGCGTGCTCGGCGAGCCAGAGCGCCGCAGTCTCGCAGTCCTCGGGCGCGGCTGGCCACGGGTGCTCTGGGGCGAGCCGGTAATCCACGCTCGCGACCGTCACGCCGAGTGCGTCCGCGAGGGCGCGGTTGCGAATGTCGCTGCTGGCGGCCGACCCCAGATAGAATCCGCCGCCGTGGATCTCAAGGATGACGCCCGTCGGCGGCCTGTCCGCAGGGGTGTGGATCCGCAGCGCAACAGTGCGCCCGTCCACGCTGACGAGCTCCTCGGCGGGCGGCGGTTGAGACGCGGTGGGGGCGACGAGCTGGGCTCGGATGGCACGCAGCTCGACCAGGCTGCCTGGGCCACGTCCCGGCGTGCGGTTGGCATAGAAGGCGCGTGAGTCCTCGACGAGAGGCAACAGACGGGGGTCAACCAAATGCGGGAGTCCAAGATTCATTGAGACAGACGATACAAGGATTGGCCAGCGTCATGGCATGAGTGTGCGAGTCGATCAGGGGGGGAGTCGCTAGGAGAGCGCTCGCGAGGCTGTGTCAGCCAGAGCCGAGCGGAAACGCCACAGAGGTCGCCATGGCAACAAATCCGCCCGGCGTCGCACGCGATGAACAGAACGAGTTCCCGGCCCAGTGTCGCCGTCGCGGACAGTTGTGGAGGGAGTCCCGGGAGCTGTGCCAACTCGACCTCGGTTACGGCATTGACGATCTGGATGTCAACAGCGCCGGTACTGCGAGCAAGTAGTGGCCGAACAGCGGACGAGGTCGGCGTCGGGCGGCCTCCATGCCCGGTAGTTGACATAATGTAGATTATCGGATGTTTACCAGCATGCCAGGACGTGGCCGGTTCCGGGTCCAAAGCTTGCCGCGCGGTCACATTATGTTCCCCTGGGCGTACTCGCCTCACGATGCGAGTTGTCATGTTCCGTCGACTCGCATCGGCTGCCCGCACGGTGCGCGCTGGCTGCCGATAGCTCACGGCTGGTGATGACTCCACTAGGCGCCACCTCATGAATCCAGAATCCAACCGTGACGTGGCGAATCGCTGCGGGCCGCCGGGGTCCGCCCAGATGCTCCAGTTCCCGAACCCTGCCGCGTCCCCTGCTGACCCCAGATGCGCACCCTTATAACGTCACGTGACGTTATAAGGGTGCATCCCAGCCTCTGCGGGAGCGTCGGCCCGCCGATTCCGACCGCACCCGTAATCGATTGGCTCTATCGTGTAGCTAGGCGCTGGGTGTGGCGGGTCTCGCCTCAACTGGGCCTCTGAACGAAAAGGGGTTTGAGAAATGCGCAGCAACTATGCAGGTGTTGTCGGTTATGTATTCCTCGTTCTCGGCTTCGCATTAGGCGGCATGGCGATTGTCGGAATTGCCTCCACCAGTTATATGTGGGGCATCATCGCCGCGATTATCGCCGTCGTGTGTTTTGCCCTAGCTGGCGTTATTCTGGTGGGGATCTCGAAACGCGAGCACCATGATCCACTGGAACCGGTGATGACCGACGAGGGGATTTCCCGCTACGAGCATCGGCGTGCCGACGGCGAGGTGTAGGCACGGATGGAGGGCCCCGCGGGCGTCAGGGCTGGACAATCAGCGCGCCACCCGCAGTCGCCACGAACATAATCATGAGCACGAAGAGGACCCAGCCACTGGCGTGCCAGACCATCCATGGTCCGCCGACCCGCCAGGTCCGCAGGGTTTTGATAAATGCGCCGATGCCACCGAGTGCGAGCACGCCGCTCGGGCCGAAGGTGAGGATCAACCGGTTCACGGAGATGCAGCTGAATACCTCCTCCGTGGCGCACGAGCCCGGCGCATCGGTGGTGAGGTACGAGAAGACCACCGAGATGATGACGGCCAGGACGGCTACCGCCGCGGTGTATGCGACGGCGCGCCGGGCTGGGGTGCCGAGCAGCTGATGCTGGCTGGAATGTTTTTCGTCGACCATTATTGGGCCCATAATGTTAGGTCCTGTCTACACATAAAGCGGAATCGGCCCGGCTATTCTGATAATTCGGTGGTTAGCTAACGAATTCACATCTCAGAATAGCGGGAGTATTATAATTCCATTCTATCACCGTCGACTATTTCTGGACTGGCCGGAATAAATCGCATCGCCGGCCCCGACGATCGACTCAGCGAATACGCTCGGCATCACGGGCCAGGCTGACCAATTCCGCGCTCAGGTCCGCCAACTCCTCGGCCGTCGCGCCCTCACGCACCGCCGTCGCGACATCCTCGGCGGCGCACCGGACCAAGAATGCCCGGTCGGCCAAAGCGTTGGCCTCCTCTGCGGTGAGGATCGTGGAGTCCTGAGGCACGGACACCTCACGCAGGATGCTGCGCTGCTCATAGGCGCGCTGTCGGCAGGACTGTCGGCAATACCGGCGCCGCCGCCCGGCGGCCACCACGGGCACGGGGCGGCCGCACCATAAGCAGGGGTCGGGTTTGCGGTCCACAAACACGCACACTACCCACTTGGCGTTTTAGGTTCGCCCAGACACGGTAAGATGATGCGTTGGACCTTCGGGAACGATGCCTAGTCCTCGTACGTTGTTAAGAGTGTTCGCTAGTTTCGGGTCTCGACCTGGGAACTGGCGGTCCGAAGTTGCGAGTTGTCGACAGAAATGAGGAACGATCATGGGAGATCGCGTGCTGCGTGGGAGCCGACTTGGCTCCGTCAGCTATGAGACTGATCGTGACCACGACCTGGCGCCGAGGCGCACCGCCAAGTTCCAGTGCGAGAACGGCGAGGTCTTCGAGGTTCCGTTCTCGGACGAGGCGGAGATCCCCGGTACCTGGATCGGGCGGAATGGGCTCGAGGGCAAGCTCATGGAGGGCACCGCGCCGGAGACCAAGAAGGTAAAGCCGCCGCGTACCCACTGGGACATGCTGCTGGAGCGCCGTTCCTTCGAGGAGCTCGACGAGCTGCTCAAGGAGCGCCTGGACCTGCACAAGATTCGCCGTCGCGGTGGATCGGTGTAGCTAGCCGGCCACAGAAACTAATGCGAGAGCCCGGGACAAGATCGATGTCCCGGGCTCTCGCGTCTCTCGGTGCGCCTCTCCCCTAGCCGCTAGTTGAGGCGTGAGCGGACAGCGCCGACGAGCAGCATGGCGCCTGCGAAGGCGATCAGCGCGTATTCCGGCCAGGGGCCTAGGCGGGTGGCGAGGGTCTGTTCCTGCCGGAGGGGGATGTCGGCGACGAGTGCGGCCGGCACAAACAACTCGGATTTCTGGGTCACAGTGCCGTTGGGGCTGATGATCGCGCTGACCCCGCTGGTCGCAGCCACGACGGTGGCGCGGCCGTGCTCCACGGCCCGGACGCGAGACATCGCGAGCTGCTGGTAGGTCATCTCGGTATCGCCAAAGGTCGCATTGTTGGTAGGCACTGCGAGGAACTGCGCACCATCGCGCACGGAGGTCGTCAGCGCACGGTCGAACGCCACCTCGTAGCAGGTGGCGACGCCGATGGTCAGGCCCGCGGCGGTGACGACCCCATTGTCATCGCCGGGCACGAAATTGCCCGCGCTGTCGGCATACGACGAGAACTTGCGGAAGAAGTCGCGGTACGGGAGGTACTCGCCGAACGGCTGGATGATGCCCTTGTCGTGGCGATCCCCAGGACCGGAGACCGGGTCCCAGACGATCACCGAGTTGGTGGTGGTGCCGTCCCCGTTGACTAAAACCGCACCCACCAAGATCGGCGCGTTGACCGCGGCGGCGGCCGCTGAGATCGCCACGTTGGCGTCGGGGTTCCGCAGCGGGTCGATGTCGGACGAGTTCTCAGGCCACACCACCACGCTTGGCTGCGGCGAGCGGCCGCTGCGAATATCCGCGGCGAGCTCCAGGGTGCGGGCGATATGCATATCGAG
The DNA here is from genome assembly GCF_000524475.1 of Tomitella biformata AHU 1821. Taxonomy (GTDB): domain Bacteria; phylum Actinomycetota; class Actinomycetes; order Mycobacteriales; family Mycobacteriaceae; genus Tomitella; species Tomitella biformata. The sequence goes on from NZ_BAVQ01000079.1 coordinate 53,666, forward strand.
CACCGCGCGGCGTTGCGCGTTGAACTCGAGGCCGAGCCGGGGCACGTTGCCCTGGATGGCCGCGACCGTGACCTGCGGGCCCGAGTCCATATCCGGCAGGGTGAGAGACGCGGCCCCCGCGCCGAGGGGGGCCAGGACGCCCGCGATCAGCAGGCCGGCGATGGTGGCCGGCCGATAGGTGGCGTACTTCCAGTCCGCGATGGCCACCACGACGATCGCGATCGCGGCGCCGATCAGCGCCACCGCGAAACTGAGCAGCGGGGCTCCGCCTACCGAGGCCAGGGGCAGCAGCCAGCCCTCCGATTGCCCGAAGGCCAGCTTGCCCCAGGGGAAACCGCCGAACGGCACGCTCGAACGGAGCCATTCGGTCAGCGACCAGCAGGCCGCCAGGGCGAGCGCGGTCAGCCACAGCGGTCCCAGTCGGTGCCGATTGACGAGCGCCACCGCGAGGCCGAAGAGCGCGATGAACAGTGCCTCGACCGCTGCCAGCGCCAACCAGGGTGCCGCGCCCACGTAGACTCCCACCCAGGGCAGCAGGGGCACCAGGAAGCCGAGCCCCGCGAGGTAGCCGTAGCCGAAGCCGCCGACGGCCGACGCGCCATGCTCCAGCCTGGTGGTGGGCCACATGATGGCAAGGACGATCAGCGTGATCCCCACCGGTGCCAGGAACCAGAGGGTCCGGGGCGGGAAGCCGGCGAAGATCAGCAGCCCGCCGGCCACCGCGGCCAGCTGCCGGGGCAGCGCGTGGAGGGCCCCGTCGCGCAGACCGCGCCAGGAGAAACTCACACAGCCCTCTCGTAGATCGTCACGCCATCGCGGACGGTGCGCAGGCACACCGGGTTGTTCTCAGCGTCGGACAGATCTGGCAGCGCGGGCACCCGCGAGCGCGGATCCATCGACCAGCGCTGCACGGAGCCAGATGCCGAAGCGACCACCAGCTCCCCTGTCTCCCAGACCGCGTAGGAGGCGGGGGCCCCGGCGACGAGTGTGCCCGCGAGTCCGTCGCGCCGGCCACCGGCACGCCAGGCGCCGCGGGTGGCCGCGGTGAACGCGCCGCGGGCCGACACACCGCTGCCGGACGTCTGATGGTGGATGGCAGCACGCACCGCGTCCCATGGCCGCATAGCTGTGACCGGCGCATCCGAGCCGATGGCCAGGGAGAGACCGTCGGCGGCCATCATCGCGAAGGGATTCATCCGCGCGGCGCGCTCGGCGCCTAGGCGAGTGGCGTACATGCTGTCGGCGCCGCCCCACCGCGCGTCGAACTGCGGCTGGACAGACGCGATGACGGCGAGCCCGCCCAGCTGCGCGGACTGCTCGGCGCTGATCATCTCAACGTGTTCGATGCGATGGCCGCAGGACGCGATGGCGGCGACGCCAAGCTCATCCGCGACCTGGCGGAAGGCCTCCGCGACCGCGCTGACCGCGCCGTCGCCGATGGCATGGAACCCGGCCTGGATCTTGGCCGCCGTGCAGGCCCGCAGGTGGTCGGCGATCTGGTCGACGGTGAGGAAGGCGCGGCCGGTGCCGGCCGCATCGGAGTCCGCGTAGCCGTCGGTCACCCACGCGGTGTGTGAGCCGAGGGCGCCGTCGACGAAAAGGTCCCCGCCCAGCGCGTGCGCGCCAGTGGACTCGAGGAGCTCGCGCGCGTGCTCGGGGGTATCCGCCAACTGGCCCCAGTAGCCGCGTACAGCGACTCCGTGCTCGAGCGCCAGAACCGCCTGGAAGTCCTCCAAGCCGTTGATCTCGGGGCCGCCGCACTCATGCACCGCGACGATCCCCTGGGCCGCGGCATGGTCCAGGACTGCCCGCCGGGCCACCGCGAGGTCGTGCGCCGGCAGCAGCGCACGCGCCCGTGCGCGGACTGCATGGTGCTCTGGCCCGGTCAGCACGTCGGGGGCCTCGGCGCCTGCCCGCAGTGTGGAGGACGCGACGGCGGAATGCTCATCGACCCGGGCGAGATAGACGGCGCGGCTGGGGGCGCACTCGTCGAGCTCATCGGTGCGCGGCGCTCGTCCCTCGGGCCAGTCGGTGTCGTCCCAGCCGTGGCCCCACAGCACAGGCGCGTCGGGGTTGCGCTCCGCGTGCGCTCGCACTGCGGCCAGGCAAGCCGCCAGGGATTCGCTGTGTGAGAGGTCCAGGCCGATCATGCCAAGTCCAGTGTCTGTCAGGTGCACATGCGCGTCGACGAAGGCCGGCGCAACGAAGGCGCCGGCCAGGTCCACCACCTCCGCGTCGGGGTGCAGAGCGCGGGCGGGGGTGTCGTCCCCCAGCCACACGACGATGCCATCCGTGATCGCCATGGCGGTGGCGTCCGGGTTGCTGGGGCTGTGGATGCGTCCGTTGACCAAGAGTTTCGTGCTCACGAGGCTCTAGTCTGCCCGCTGCGGCGCGGCGACCGCTCCGCGGCTCGCCGTTAGCGGGACTGCGCGGGGCCCGGGCGCGGCGGAAGGCCTGGCCGGAGCGGGTTGATGTCGTCTGTCACGTCGCCGTCGATGACCTCTCCGTCGACCACCACAAAGTCCCCCGTCGGGGTGGTGCCGCCCGCAGACTGGCGGCGGACGAACTCGTCGAAGCCGTTGTCCAGGGGCCCCGCGGCGCCCCGCTCCCCGACCAGCGTCGCGACCATCGGCGAGCGGCGGCGGGCGGCGGCAAGCGCCAGCGGCCGCAGCAGCCACCGGGTGGGCGGCAGCAGTGCGATGATGCCGAGCACAGAGGTGACCAGTCCGGGAACCAGCAACAGGCCCACCCCGGCAGCCCCCAGGGTGCTGTCCGCGACGACACCGCCCGCGGAGCGCTCACCTCGACTGACCTTGCCGATACCGTCAATCACCTTGCGGGTCTGGGCGGCGAACAACAGCATGCCCGCGGCCGAGCCGGCGATGAGCAGCGTGATGGCCCAGCCGGCGCCGATAGCCGCGCCGACGGCGGCGATGGCGAGCACCTCGACGAGGACGTAGATGGCGAAAGCGATGCGGAACACGATGGCGACCTCTCTAGCGCTGGCGCGGGCCCAGCGGACTTACTGGTGCAACGTCCGACGTGGTGTGTGAAGTTCCCGAGCACTGTGCGAGCGTCGTCAACCGGTGATGACCAGCCGCGCGATCTCGAAGTAGATGATCAGGCCGGTGCCATCGACGATGGTCGAGATCATGGGCGCGGACACCACTGCGGGGTCCAAGCCGATTCGCCTGAGCAGCAGCGGAAGCACGGAGCCGATCAGGGAGGACCAGATCACGATCGCGGCGACAGTCAGGGTGACAGTGATCGCCACCTCCACCCCGACACCCAGTGTCCAGGCGCGGATGATCGCCGCCAGTGCCATCGTCAGCGCGATGAACGAGCCTGCCGTGAGTTCCTTGGTGAGGACCTTCCCCATATCGCGGAACCGCACGTCGCCGACCGCCATGGCGCGCACGAGGGTCGAGGTGATCTGGGTGCCGGTGTTGCCACCCGTGCCGATGAGCAGCGGGATGAAGAAGGCGAGCGTGACCGTGGTCTCGAGCTCCTCCTCGAAATGCCGGAGGACGGTGCCGGTGTAGGCCTCCGCGATGAACAGCGCGAGCAGCCACAGGATGCGCTTGCGCCATAACAGGAACGGGGAGGCACGCAGGTACGGCACGTCCAGGGGATTCGAGCCACCCTGGCGCTCGGCGTCCTCGGTGAACTCCTCGTCGATGATATCGGCGACGTCATCAGAGGTGATGATCCCGATCAGCCGGCCCTCGTCGACCACGGGCAGCGCGAACAAGTGGTTCGCGATGAGCATGCGGCTGGCGGCCTCTTGGTCCGTGCGGGCATCGACGGAGAGGAGGTCAGTGTCCATCAACTCCCGGACCGAGGTGGAGCCGGGCGCGAGCACCAGATCGCGGAAGGACATCACGCCCTCGAGCAACCCAGCCTCGTTGGTCACATAGACGTAGGCGATGGTCTCGGCGTCTGCCGCCTGCGTGCGCGCCGCACGGTTGGCCTCGCGCACAGTCAGGGTGTCGACGATGGATGTCACATTCGGCGTCATCCGCGCGCCGACGGAATCCTCCGGCCAGCTCAGCAGTCCATCGACCACCGCCCGCCGGTCTGCGGGCAGGCTCGCGCGCAAACCGTGCTGTTGGCTGTCAGGCGATAGCCGCACGATCTCGGCGATGACGTCCGGGGCGGCCACGGCAAGGGCCCGGCCACGTAGCTCTGACGGCAGCTCGTCGAGGACATCGATGCTGGCGTGCGGGCTGGCGTGGTCGAACAGCTCGGCCACCTGCTGCTCATTGAGCACGCCCAGCACCCGGATGCGATCAGGCACAGGCACCGCCGCCACTTGCTCGGCGCGCCGTTGGGCGTCCGGCACCGCTTCGAGCCAGGTGGCGATGAGGTCGGTCAGCTCGGATAACTCAATATTGGGTGGCACAACAAGTTCGGTAGCGTCCAATATTGACATCGGCTGACCTCCTTTTTTGTGCGGCGTGGGGTTCGACGCCCGGTATCACCGTTCACGACTTGTCGCGCCAGAGCAAACTGAGCACCCGGTGGCGCGGCGTTCAGCCGTGCGCGGCGGCATCTAGGCTGGTCGCATGGCCTCTGACTTGATTCGCGTCCACCCGCCCACGGGGTACTTGCGCGCCGAGCAAGTGGCAACGCTAGCGGGCGCGGACACCAGGTTGGTGCTGGTCGGCGCCGGGGATCTCGAGGTCGCTCGCGGGCCGGAGACCGCGGCCTTGCTGGCGGCCGCCGGACTGCACGCGCACGGAGCCGCCCACCGGGTGCTGTGCTCTCCCCTGACAGGCCGGATAGGGGGGCATCTCGACGCGCGCGCCGTGGCACTGCGCCTGGCGGAAAGCCTGCGGGCGCACGGGTCCCAGGGCCTCGACCGGGATGCGGGCCCCGCCGGTCTGGTGGGAGTCGATGACGGCTCGGGAGACCTCGCCGGGCTGGGACTGGTGTTCGCCGCCCTGAGCCCCACGGAGTTCACGGTGCGGGCCGATGGCGTGGACACCGGCACCGTGTTGCGGCACGACGGCGCCGATGCGGACCTCGCGGATTGGCTCGCAGCGATCACGGAGCGAGAACTCGACCGCGCCACCGTCGCCACCACGGCGCAGGAGCTGCCGATCGGGTGGCTCGAGCACGCGGACGGCGGTCTGGTGACGCTGGGGGCGGCAGTGCACGGCGGCGTCCTCGAGGCGCGGCAACTGCAGTTCCTCGCCGCCCTGGATCGCCCCGTGGTGCTCACCCCGTGGCGCACGTTGCTGCTGTGCGACTTGGATGAGTGGGCCGCCGAGCAGGTGGTGCGGGTGCTGGCCCCATTGGGATTCGTCTTCGACGCGGAATCCCCCGTCGTGGCGGAGCTCGCCCACTTGCCATGAGGTGAGTGGGCGAGCTCCCCGGCGGACTACTTGTGAACGACCATCACCGGGCATTCGGCCGAGCGCAGCACTTTGATGCTGGTGGATCCGAGCAGGAGCCCGGTGATCCCGCCCCGGCCCCGGCTGCCGACGACTACCAGTTGGGCGCCTTTGGCGCGATCGAGGATCGCCGCCTCGGGCCGGTCCATGACCACGCGGTGCTCGACATTCACGTCGGGGTATTGCTCGCTCCAGCCCGCGAGCCGTTGTGCCACCACGGTGTCCGCGATGGTGGCCTCGTCGAAGAGCTCGCGGACCTGGGTGACGGGGTCCATGGTGCTCAAGGGGAGATCGCTCCAGGCGTGCACCGCGATCAGCGTCGCGCCGCGCAGGGAGGCCTCCTTCATCGCAACGGCGAGCGCCGGCACGCTGTTCTCGGAGCCGTCGATACCGATGACCACGGGGCCGCTTACGGGCGGGGTCCCGTCCTCGGACGCACTGCGCACCACCACAACCGGGCATGGGGAGTGGCGGGCGATCAGGGAGCTCACTGAGCCCATGAAGGCGCTGGCGATGCCGCTGAGCCCGCGGGTGCCCACGACCATGACCTCGGCGGTCTCCGCGAGCCGGAGCAGCGCGGGGCCGGTGGCGTCGATGAGAACCTCGGAGGAGATGGCGATGTCGGGGGCGGCGTCGCGGGCGATCTGGGTGGCCTCGGCGACGATCCGGCCGCCCTCATCCTTGAGCGCGTCGAAGAAGTCCTGCGGCAGGTGTCCGCCCATGCCGTAGGCGACTGGCGCGCTCGCGGCGGAGGCGATCAGCAGCGGCGCCCCGTGCCGCGCCGCATGTTGAGCGGCCCAGCGGACGGCGGTCTGGGCGTGCTTAGATCCGTCGGTGCCGACAACTACAGGCTTTTGGCCAGACATGATTGTCTCCTGTCACGGTGGGGTCAGGCGCACATATTTGCGACGCCCACCTCATTCTGTCAGCACCGACGACCTTCCGCTAGACGCCGTGCGCTGAGACCTGAGCCCGGCTAATCCCCTGCTCATTAAGCGGGGCGAGCAGCTCGAGCGAGCGCAGCCACGCATCGCGGCGGACCGCCTGCGAGACGACGATGAGCTCATCCGCATCTGCGAGGGTGGCGAAGCTCCGCAGGTACTCCGCCACCTCGTCGGCCGTGCCGACACCGGTGTGGGTGGCCATCGCTCGGACCTGCGCGCCGGCTGGGGCCTCCAGGATCATGTCGGCCTCCTCATCGGTGAACTCGCGCCCGCGGCCGACGAGGGCGGACACCCGGCGACGCTTGGCCTCCTGGAACAGCTCCATCGCCTTGCCTGTGCTGTCCGCGGCGATCACGTTCACGCCGGCGATGACCCAGGGCGCGGCGAGTTGCGCGGACGGGCGGAACTCGCGGCGGTAGAGCGCGACGGCCTGCTCCAGCGCATCCGGAGCGAAGTGGGAGGCGAAGGAGTACGGCAGGCCAAGCATCGCGGCCAGTTGCGCGCCGAACAGCGACGAGCCCAGGATGTACAGCGGAACATGGGTACCGCGGCCCGGTGTGGCGTTAATCCCGGGGATGCGGGTCTCCTCGCCGAGGTAGGCCTGCAACTCCAGCACGTCCTCCGGGAAGTGGTCGGAGCTGCGGGGGTCCCGGCGCAGCGCGCGGAACGTCTTCTGGTCGCTGCCCGGGGCCCGCCCCAGGCCGAGCTCAATGCGGCCGGGATGGAAGGACTCGAGGGTGCCGAACTGCTCGGCGATGGTCAGCGGCGAGTGGTTCGGCAGCATGACCCCGCCCGCCCCGAGGATGATCTTCGACGTCCTGGCGGCCACCTGGCCGATGAGCACGCTGGTGGCCGAGGACGCGATGGTGGGCATGTTGTGGTGCTCGGCGTACCAGATGCGCTGGTAGCCCCACTCCTCCGCGCGCTGCGCCATGTGGACGCTGGCGTTAAGGCTGTCCGGCGTGCTCTCCCCTACGCCGATGGACGCGAGATCGAGAATGGACAGTTGATGATTCACCGTGGAGGGCCCTTCGCAGCGATTGTCAGGTCATGGCCTGACAACGCGGGCCGGACCGGGGATATTCCCTGGCCCGGCCCGCGTGGTCGGTGCTAGATGCGACGCACCAGCGCGGCGAGTGCCTGGCCGCCGCCGATGCACATGGTCACCACGCCGAGCTCCAGGTCGCGCCGGACCAGATCCTTGGCGACGCGCACCGTGAGGATCGCGCCGGTGGCGCCGACGGCGTGGCCGAGCGCGATTGCGCCGCCGTACGGGTTGACCTTCGCCGGGTCGAGCTTGGCGTCGCGGATCACGGCGATGGCCTGCGAGGCGAACGCCTCGTTGACCTCGAAGACATCAACGTCGTCCGGGGTGATGTTGTTCTGCTCGAACAGCTTTCGCAGTGCCAGCACGGGGGCGTAACCCATTAGGGACGGATCCATCGCGGCGGTGGCGACGGACTCGATGGTGGCCAGGCCGGTGAGCCCGCGCTCCTTGGCGACGGAGCCGCGGGCGAGGACGACGGCACCAGCACCGTCGTTGATGCCCGACGCGTTGCCGGCCGTGACGGTCCCGTCGGGCACGAATGCGGCACGCAGCTTGCCGAGCGTCGCCACGGTGGTCTCGGGCTTCGGGTGCTCGTCGAACTCGACGGTGACCGGGCGGCGGCCCCCGATGTGCACGGGCGTGATCTCCTCGGCGAACGCGGCTTTCGCGGCGTCGGTGGCGGCGCGGCGCTGCGACTCGACGGCGAACTCGTCCTGCTCCTGGCGGCTGACCCCGTACTCGCGCGCCACGTTCTCGGCGGTGACGCCCATGTGCTTATTGCTGAACGGGTCGGTGAGCATCCCGACGGTGCCGTCCACGAGGGACCGGTCCCCCAGCTTGTAGCCATTGCGGGCGCCGAAGTCGTAGAACGGCATCCGGGACATGCTCTCGTTGCCGCCGGCGACCGCAAGATCGACCCCGCCCCAACGCATTTGCATGGCGGCGGACCAGATGGCCTGCAGCCCGCTGCCGCACAGGCGGTTCACGGTGTAGGCGGAGGTGGAGTCCGGCATGCCAGCGGCCAGGGCGACGCGGCGGGCGATGTAGGCGTCCCCGCCCACCTGGCCGATGCAGCCCATGACCACCTCGTCGATCTGGTCGGCGGCCACCCCGGAGCGCTCCAGCGCCGCCTTCGCGGCGGTCGCGCCGAGCTCGTGGGCGGGCACGTCCTTCAACACGCCGCCGAAGCTGCCGACCGGAGTGCGGGCTCCGTCTACGAGGATGATGGGTTCGGATGCGGGCATCGGCACACTCCAAGCGTTCAGGCGTCGGCATATTCCGACAGATGGAACCTGCGCCGGTATCGTATCTGAGCGTGCGCTCAGCGCGGCAATCGTCGCCAGATGGGCTGCGGAACGACCCGCGCCACGGCGTACAGCGCGCGCAGGGAACCTGGCACCCACAGCACCCGTCGGCGGGCGCGCAAGCCCTGCACGACGGCATCCGCCACCTGGTCGGGGGTGCTCGACAGCGGCGCCGGGTCCAGGCCCTCGGTCATCTTCCCGATGACGAAACCCGGGCGGACCAGCAGCAACCGCACTCCGGTGCGGGCCAGCGAGTCGGCCAGTCCGGACGCGAACCCGTCCAGCCCGGCCTTCGCGGAGCCGTACACGAAGTTCGCGCGCCTCACTCGGATCCCAGCCACGGACGAGAACACAACCAGCTGCCCGCGCCCCACATAGCGCATCTGCTTGGCCAACTCGATCAGCGCCGTGGCTTGGGCGATGAAGTCGGTGTGCAGGATCGCGGCGGTGTGCGCGGAGTCCTCCTCGGCACGGTCTTGCTCGCCGAGGATCCCGAACGCGAACACCGCGAGGGCGGGCACCCCATGCGCGCGCGCCACCTCCTCGAAGAAGTGGGGATGTGCAGCGACGTCGTCGGCGTCGAACTCGGCGGTGACCACGTGCTGCGCCCCCGCCTCCGTCAATCTGGCGACCTCCGCCCCGAGGTCGTGGCTCCGGCGGGCGGCCAGGATGAAGGTTCTCGCCTCCACCGCGGTGGCGCGGGCCAGCCGCGTGGCGATCTCCATCCCGATCTCGCTACGGCCGCCGAGGAGCAGGACGGGACCGGGGACGGGGATGGGCGTTTTCGCTGTGCGCACCAGGCCAGTGTGACACCTTCGCGGCGCCCTATCGTGGCAACATGGCCATCGGACCGGAACAACTCAACTCGCCTGCCCTGGAATTCCTGGTGGCACGCCACCTCGCGACGCTGACGACTCTCCGCGAGGATGGCACCCCCCACGTGGTGGTCGTCGGCTTCACCTGGGACCACGAGGCGGGTTTGGCCCGGGTGATCACCAATGGTCCCTCGCAGAAGGTCCTCAACGTCCGCCGCGGCGGCTACGCCGCGCTGACCCAGCTCGAGGGTCCGCGCTGGCTGACATTGGAGGGGCCGGCGGAGGTGCTCGACGACGAGGTGTCGGTGGCCGACGCCGTCGAGCGGTACGCCGGCCGATACCGCCAGCCGCAGCCGAATCCCGCCCGAGTCGTGATCCAGGTGAAGGTGCAGCGAGTCCTGGGATTGCAGACGTTCCAGCGCTGACGAACTCCCGCCGCCACCGCTGCCCTGCCCCTGCCCCTGCCCGCGAGTTCGCCGCCCCTGTGTGGAGCCGCCGCGCTAGCAACCCCAGCGGCTCCACACAAAGGCAGCGGCTGTATTGGACGAGGCTCAGCCGGGCAGGACGCCCAGGGCGTGCGGACGGTTGTTGAGCCGCTCGCAGCCGTCGGCCGTCAGGACCACGATGTCCTCGATGCGGGCGCCCCAGTGGCCGGGGAAGTAGACACCCGGCTCGATGCTGAAGGCCATCCCCTCCTCCAACACCATGGAGTTGCCCGCGACGATATAGGGCTCCTCGTGCACCGACAGGCCGATGCCATGCCCCGTGCGGTGCACGAACGCGTCGGCCAGCCCGTGCTCGGCGAGCAGCGAGCGGGCCGCGGCGTCTACGGACTCCGCGGTCACGCCGGGCCGCGCCTGATCTACGGCGGCCTGCTGGGCGCGCTCCAAGATGGCGTACTGCGCGGCGATCTCTGGGCTGGGCTCGCCTAGGCAATACGTGCGCGTGCAGTCGGAGTTGTAGCCGGGGTCCACTGGGCCGCCGATATCGATCACCACCACGTCCCCGGTCTGCAGGACGCGATCCGAGACCTCGTGGTGCGGATCTGCCCCGTTGGGCCCAGATCCCACGATGATGAACTCCGGCGCCGTGTGGCCCTCCGCGACGATCGCGGCCGCGATGTCCGCGGCGACCTCGCTCTCGCGGCGGCCGACTCGCAGCCAATCCCCCATCCGCGCGTGCACGCGGTCGATGGCCGCGCCCGCCCGGCGCAAGGCCTCCACCTCCGCCTCGTCCTTCGACATCCGCAGCACACGCAGCACCGGAGTCGCCAAGACCGCTGCGCGCGAGGTCAACTCGGTGAGTGTGATCAGGTGCAGCGCCGGCAGGTAGGGATCGACGGCAATCGCGGCACCCGCCTGTTCGACGACGATGGCATAGGGATCCACGCCGTCGACCCAGTCCCGCACGGTCAACCCCAGCTCCGCGATCGCGGACTCCCGCAGCGCCGCCAGTTCCAGGCGCGGGACCACCACGGTGGGGGTCGCTCCGGAGGTGGGGATCACGAGCGCGGTGAGCCGCTCGAAGGAGTGCGCCCGCGAGCCCAGTAGATAGAGGAAGTCCGGGCCGGTGCCGATCACCAGCGAGTCCAGCCCCTGCGCCGCGGCGAGTTCGCGGGCGCGATCCAGGCGGGAGCGGTAAATGGCGGCGGGGAAACGGGAGGAGATTGCCTGATCTGTCATGGCAATGAGCTTATCGGCAATCGAATGCTGGCAGGATTGCGATCATGACCGCACCCCTGATGCTGCTCGACGCCGCCAGCCTTTGGTACCGCGCCTTCCACGCGCTCCCGGAGAAGCTCACCGCACCCGACGGCCGGCCCGTCAACGCGGTGCGCGGCTTCACCGACATGGTCTCCGCGCTGATCACCCAGGAGCAGCCGTCGCGCCTGGCGGTGTGCCTGGACCTGGATTGGCGCCCGAAGTTCCGCACCGACCTGGTGCCCAGCTATAAAGCGCATCGGGTCTCCCCCGATAATCCCCTCGCGGAGGACGCGCCCGCATCGCTGGGACCGCAGGTACCGATGATCATGGATGTCCTGGCCGCCGCGGGCATTGCCACCGCCGGCGCTCGGGGCTATGAGGCGGACGACGTGATGGGGACCCTCGCCGCGCGTGAGAGTGTCGACCCGGTACTCGTCGTGAGCGGGGACCGCGACCTGCTGCAGGTGGTCCGCGACGGCGAGGCCCCGGTGCGGGTGCTCTATGTGGGCCGCGGCCTGGCCAAGGCCGAGCGGTTCGGGCCCGCCGAGGTGGCCGCCAAATACGGGGTTCCCGTGGAGGGCGCCGGCCAGGCCTACGTGGAGATGGCCCTGCTCCGCGGAGACCCGTCGGATGGGCTCCCCGGTGTGGCGGGGGTGGGCGACAAGACAGCGTCGAAACTCATCCTCGAGTACGGCACGCTCGAGCGACTGCGGGCGGCGGTTGCCGATCCCGACTCGGCGCTGGCCGCCCGAGTGCGGGCGAAACTGGTGGACGCCCGCACGTATCTGGATGCGGGACTGCCTGTCGTGGAGGTCGCGACCGACGCCGATGTGGTGCTGTCCAAACCCGACGCGCTGCCCACGACCCCGGTCGACCCCGGCAGGCTCGCACAGCTCGCGGAGGAGCTGGGCATCGAGCGGGTGGTGGACCGGTTGATCCTGGCCCTGGCCAGCCGCCTCACCAGCTAGCAACGCCGGTGGGCCGGGCAGCGCCGTGCGCTCGC
>NZ_BAVQ01000078.1 GCF_000524475.1 Tomitella biformata AHU 1821
TGAGGTTCCCCCGGAAAAGTGGACGGGGTTATGCCGCAGAAGCGACTGCGACTGACGCTACCTCGTAGGCAATCGGGCTGATCTGGCCGATGCTCGAATGCCGCCGGCGATGGTTGTATCGCTCGACCCAGCGGCCGACCGCAGCCACCAACTCTGCCTTGGTTGCGAAGACGTGCCGGTAGTAATACTCGTGCTTGAACGTCGACCATAGCGACTCCGCGCCGGCATTGTCCCAACACACCCCGGTGGCCCCCATCGACCGCCGCAACCCGTAATCCGCGCACGCGGCTGTCATCATCGAAGATGTGTACTGGCTGCCGCGATCTGAGTGCAAAATTGTTTCAGCACAACAGTTTTGACGCACGAAGACGGCGTCCCGCAGCGCCCCGGTGACCAGCTCGGAACGCATGTGGTCATCGACCCGCCAGCCCAGGATCCGCTTCGAATGCTCGTCCTTGATGGCGCAGAAGTACATGTCGCCTTCCCCGCAGGTCAGGTAGGTGATGTCCGAGGTCCACACGGCATCGATCCGGCCCTGGTCGAAGGCCCTGCCGACGAGGTCCTCGGGGAAATGAGCGGTCGGATCGACCACCGTGGTGCGCACTTTGAACGTGCGCGGGCTAATGCCGGCGATCCCGAGATCGACCATGATCTTCGCGACCGTGTTCTCCGAGACGCGGTCGCCCTCCTCACGCAGGTCCGCGGCGATCCGGGGTGCCCCGTACGTGCCCTCGGACTCCTTGTGGCGGGCCAGAATCTTCACCTCCAGATCCGCCCTACGCTGCTGAACTTGTGTCAATCCTATTGCCGTAGAACAGTTTTGACGTTTGTAGTAGCCAGAGGTGGAGACCTCCAACAGTCGTGCCATCCGGTTGATCTCGGTGGTGGCGCACTCGACGGCCATCAACGCAAAGCGGTTCACTTTGGTTGCTGGGCCGCAAAGTACGCCGATGCTTTTTTTAGGAAATTGATGTCTTTTTCCTGCTCGGTGACCTGGCTGCGAAGTCGGATGAGCTCGGCACGCTCAGCACCGGTCAGGGGCGCCTCGTTGTGCTCCTTGGCGGCCTCGATGCGGCGGCGCTCGTCGCGCACCCACTTGCCGAGCAGGTTCTCGTGGATCCCAAGTTCGCTGGCCACGTGGGCTACGGCGCGGCCCGTGTCGATGACTCGGTGTGCGGCCTCCACCCGGTACTCCGGGGTGAACGATCGACGTGTTGCTGACATGGAAACATCCTTCCAGCAGGACCTATGATCCCGCTATCTCGATGTCCACCAACCCTGGGGAACCTCA
>NZ_BAVQ01000077.1 GCF_000524475.1 Tomitella biformata AHU 1821
GAAGAGATTCCCTAATGATTGTCAAGACCCGTCTTGAACTGCGGTTTCGGGCATGACCGGCCGCCGTAGGAGCTCGGCGCTACGGCTTGGTCTCGTCGTCGATTCCGTGGTGGCGGAGGGTCAAGTTAGGCAACCAAACGTGCCCTCCTCTGCGCGGTGGTGTGGCTGCGGTGGCGTGCGCGGATCTGCTCGGGCACCGCGTAGCGCTCGCGGACTATCGACCGGGCCTGCGCGACGTCGATGACCACGCCGTCGTCGTCGCGGTACTGATACGGCTGGCAGCGGTCGACGACCACCCAGATGCGTTCGGCGAGTTTGCGGGCCACCGCGCAGACCGCCTTGTTGTGGTGCTGGCCCTGCTCGACCATGAGCCGGTGGTAGAACCGGGCCAACTGCGGGTCGGATCTGCGAGCCGCGTTCGCGGCGAGGAACACCGCCATCCGCAGCGCCGAGGGCCCTTCCTTGGTGATCGCCCGATGCTTGTGCTCCATCGTCCCGGAGGACCAGTTCGACGGGGTGAACCCGCAATA
>NZ_BAVQ01000076.1 GCF_000524475.1 Tomitella biformata AHU 1821
TCCATCTTCCCGAGCGACCGTGCGGCGATCGCGCTGCATCACTCCTCGGGGTTCCGCACCGTGGGTGTGCGCGAGCGCATTGTTCAGGTTGATGGGCAGTGGCGGGATACTGTGCTGCTCGAGCGCCGAGCGGCGGTGTAGCGCGTGGCCACGGTCTCGTCTGGGAATCTCACGCCGACGGGAAATCGTGGCGATGCACGTAGAACGC
>NZ_BAVQ01000075.1 GCF_000524475.1 Tomitella biformata AHU 1821
CCTCCTGCGCGTTCAACGTCTTCTCGTCGTGCGCGGCCCGCTTGGTGGAATACGCCCAGACTGCCCGCCACGCGTTGGTGTCCACCATCGGATTCCAGACCGGTTCGACCCGCTTTTTCACGTCGTTGACGACCGAGAGGCCGTGCCGCGGGGTGACGGTGTCGATGATCTGGCCGCCTTCGAATGTGTCGCCGTTCCAGTGGAAATGCGACTCCAAGTCTTTGGGCGCCTTGGTGACCCTGGAGCCGACGATGAATTTGCAGCCGGCGGCGTCCAGGTCTTTCAGGTTGGAGGAGGAGAGCATGCCGGCGTCGGCGGCGATGACCATCTCCGCGCCCTCGAGTCCGTGGCGGGCCTGGAACTGTTTCACGATCGGCACGATGGTGTGGGTCTCAGCCTTGTTGCCCTCGTAGCAGCCGATCTCGAGGGGGAAGCCGTGGCGGTCGACGAGCAGGCCGACGACGATTTGTGGATCGACCCGGCGCTCTTTCGAGAAGCCGACTTTCCGCAGATCGTCCTCTTTCTCCGCCTCGAAATATAAGGTTTATGCCGACGTTTCAGTTATGCCGATGCGTGGAGCGTTTGCCCTGGTCGAAGGGTGATTACGGCG
>NZ_BAVQ01000074.1 GCF_000524475.1 Tomitella biformata AHU 1821
CCGTTACGCGATGGCATGGCTCAATTCAGCATCACCGCGTCCGCTGAGGACATCGCCCTCGCGATGGCCGCGGTGCACGCGCTCGCCGATAGTGTCTGCCCGCGCGATACCCGCACCGTGGGAGCCCGCCGCTCCGATGCCGCCATCTGCACGCTCCTCGGCGTGCCCTTCCTCTGCCAGTGCGGGCGGGATGATTGCGAGGCCACCACCGACGAGCAGGATCTGAGCGGGCGTCACGCGCAGATCGTGCTGCACGTGATCTGCGACGCCGACACCCTCCACACCCCCGACACACCCGATGGCCC
>NZ_BAVQ01000073.1 GCF_000524475.1 Tomitella biformata AHU 1821
CAGCCTCGGACATGCCGCCCCAAATGCCGTAGGGCTCGCCGACGGTCAGGGCGTGCTCGCGGCAGGCCTGGATCACGGGGCAGGCCTCGCACAGCTGCTTCGCGCGATCGGCGCGGCTGGCGCGGGCACGGCCGCGTTCTCCCTCCGGATGGAAGAAGACCGACGAATCAGTACCTCGGCAGACGCCATTCTGCTGCCATTCCCAGTCGTCGGCCAAGGGGATCGGTAGTGCGCGTGGTCGGCTCATCGCATCTCCGTTCTCAAGTCTATGGGGCGCTAGGTGCCCTGGGGTGCCCTTCGGGGGCAGTGTCCAGCCAGGTTCTTCGAGTAGATCTGACGTAACAAATATTCACTCTAGGTAGTCGCGAAATCATGTGTCAAACAGATCCTGTTCAATCTGGCGGGGCCCCGGGCGACGTTTATTACCCGCGAGTAGGGTTCGGTGCCGCAGCCTGACACAGGTACATGCAGGTTGATATGGTTATTGAACGCTTGTCTGGGGTGGCATCCGCAGCGTCGTCGGCGGCGCGGATAATCTTGCGTTGTGTACTGGACCACTGATGGTGATTTGCCCGACGAGGCCGCCCGGGCTTTGCGCTCCGCGGCCTTCGGGCCGCTGCGCGGCGAGGGGCGAGTGGTGCTGCCCGCGGCCCGGTGCGGACGCGAATTGTGGTGGCGCGCAGTTGCGCACGGCGGTCTCGGCTACTACGCCCGGGCAGAGGCGGACCTCGGCAGGCTCCGCGCCGTGGCGCGCCGGGGTGGGGGTGGGCCCTGTGCCTCCCTGGAGGCCAGCACCCGGGCCTCGCTGCTGCGGCAGATGGGGCGGCATGGGCTGGCCGCGGAGCATGACGGCCGGGCGCTCGCCCTCGCCGGCCCGGCGAATCTGACCGCGATCGGAATGCTGCAGGCCCGGGCCGACGCGCTGACTGGGCTCGCGGCGGATTCGCTGGGCCGGGCAGGCCATCGGACGGCCAGCCGGCTGCTCGAGGCCTGTGCCGAGGAGTTGGGGGGGCCCCCCAGTGGGCCGGGGGATCCGCTGTGGCGGGCTCGCCTGCGGCTGCTGTGGGTGCGGGCGGAGACGGCGATGGCCGCCGGCGATGCGGAGACCGCGCTGGCGAACGCTGACGCGGCGCGTGCATATGCGGAATCGGTGGACTCGGAACGGCACCAGGTGAAGACGTTGCTCATCGGGGCCGCGGCCGCCGCCGTCTCGGGGCAGGCGGCGCTGTCGGCGCAGCGGGCCGACGAGGTGCTGGAGTGGGCTGGGCGTGCCAGACTGCTGCCGCTGCGCTGGGCCGCCTGCATGCTCCTGCAGGGGGTAGCGCCAAGCGAGGGGGTTGCCGGGGAGCTCGCGCGGTGCGAGGCGGAGCTGCAGTGTCGTGGCGGTCACCCTGACTGAGGTTCGTGGCTAACGTCACAATATTGCCCTGCCTCTGCAAGTTTGCATGACCATGCATCATCCGTACCGTGGTGGAAGTGAAATGCGAATCTGGACTGCGAGCGCGTAAGAAGGCGGCCACCCGCGGGGCGCTCAGCGACGCGGCGGCGCGTCTTGCGCGGGACCACGGCCTGGAGGCGGTCACGGTCGAGGCCATCGCGGAGGCGGCTGGCGTCTCCACCCGCACCTTCCACAACTACTTCTCCTCCAAGGAGGAGGCGATGGTGGCGTATGGGGAGCGCATCGCGCAGCAGTGGGCGGACGCGCTGCTTGCTCGTCCCGCCGACGAGCAGATCTGGGATTCCCTGGAGGCAGTGCTAAGGGCGTCTTTCCAGGGGGCTGACGACGTTATTGCGGGTTCCCGCGCCACCGTCGAGGCCATCAACGCCAACCCGTTGCTCCTGGCGCGCAAGGTGGACCTGGAGGCGTGGGCGCAGGACCTGCTGTGCCGGGCCATCGCAGAGCGCACCGGCACCAATGCCGACACCGATCTCTATCCGCGGTTGGTGAACCTCACGGCATGCAGCGCCGGCCGGGCCGCGGCCGAACTATGGGCCAGCGGCAATGCGGGCGACCGCAGCCTGGACACGCTCATCCGAGACGGCCTGGCGCAAGTGCGCGCCGGGTTGCCGGACCCCTCAGCAACGACAGGACAGGACAGCTAATGGCCACCTATCTATACCGACTTGGCAAGTTCGCCTATCGGAAGAAGTTCGCCGTGCTCGGCGCCTGGCTGCTGCTGCTGGTGCTCGCGGGCGTGGGGGCCTTGACTCTCGCTGGGCCGTCGGTGAACTCCTTCTCGATCCCCGGCACGCAGGGCCAGCAGGCCCAGGACCTCATCGCCGAGCGCTTCCCCGCCCAGGCGGGCGGCGACCCGATGAGCTCGCTCAGTGCCCGCTACGTCTTCGCGGCGCCCGAGGGGCAGACCCTCGACACGCCCGAGAATCAGGCTGCCATGGACAAGGTCCTCGCCACGGCGCACGACGTGCAGGTGGCGACGGACGAGAAGGCTGCGCAGAAGGCTGAAGAAGACGGCCTCACCGCGCCCGCTGCGACGGCGACGGACGCCATGCTGCCGAACCCCGTTGTGGCCGACAGCGCCATGCGCGCAGGCGCGACGACCAAGGCCGAGGAGGGCGGCACCTCGGTGGACACGGCCCTAGCGAACGTCGCGGCGATGTCCCCGCTGAGTCCGGACAAGACTGTCGGCTACGCGGACGTGCCCATCGCGGGCGGCATCGCCGATCTGACCCCGGAGTTGCGTGCGGCGCTCGATGGCGCCGCCCAGGAGGGCCGGGACGCGGGACTGCGCGTGGAGGCCAGCGGCACCGCCATGGCGGATTCCGCAGCGCCCGGCGGCTCGGCCGAGCTGATCGGCATCGCCGTGGCCGCTGTCGTCCTCATGATCACGTTTGGCTCGCTCGTCGCGGCCGGGCTGCCCCTGATCACCGCGATCATCGGCATCGCGATCGGCAGCTCGCTGATCACGGCGGCCTCCGGGTTCATGGACCTGAGCTCGATGACGCCGATCCTGGCGGTGATGATCGGTCTGGCGGTCGCCATCGACTACGCGCTGTTCATCGTCTCGCGCTTTAAGCAGGAGCTCGCCGACATGGGGGATCGAGACGGTCCCGAGGACCGCGCCGAGGCTGCGGGACGCGCCGTCGGCACCGCCGGCTCCGCCGTGGTGTTCGCCGGACTGACCGTCGTCATCGCCCTGGTGGCGCTGCGGGTGGTCGGCATCCCGTTCCTGTCCGACATGGGCACCGCGGCCGCGTTGACGGTGCTGATCGCGGTCCTGATCGCGCTGACCCTGCTGCCCGCGATCCTGGGGATGTTCGGCAAGAAGGCGTTCGCAGGCAAGATTCCGGGTCTCTCGCGCACACAGAAGGCGGGCGCCGAGACTCGCTCCATCCGGTACGCGCGTCAGCTGGTGCGCCGCCCCGCGGTGTTCCTGATTAGCGGCGTCGTGCTGCTGGGCGTGCTGGCGTTGCCGGTCGCCGGGCTCAAGCTCGCGCTGCCCAGCGAGAGCACCGGAGACCCCGCGACGAGCTCGCGGCAAGCCTACGACCTGGTGGACGATGCCTTCGGCCCCGGCCGCAACGGGCCGCTGGTGGTGGTGGCCGACGCGCAGAACGTGGCCGATGGCCAGCGCACCGCGGCCTTCGACAAGGTCGTCGACACCATCGGCGAGCAGTCCGGAGTGGCGAACGTGCAGTTGCTCCAGGTCAACGAGGCGGGCGACACCGCCCAGATCTTGGTCACGCCCGAGAGCGGCCCGTCCGCCGCCGCGACCACCGACCTGGTGCACAGCCTGCGCGACGCGGAGCCTGCGCTGCAGGCCTCGGGCGGCGTCAGCTTCGGCGTCGCCGGCTACACGGCGATGGAGATCGACATCTCGCAGACCCTGGCGGACGCGTTGGTGCCGTACCTCGCCGTCGTCGTGGGCCTGGCATTCGTGCTGCTGATGCTGGTGTTCCGTTCCATCTTGGTCCCGCTGACCGCGACGCTGGGCTTCCTGTTGAGCGTGCTGGCGACCTTCGGCGCCACAGTCGCGATCTTCCAGAACGGCTGGCTGGGCATCATCAGCAACCCGATGCCGATCGTCAGCTTCATGCCGGTCTTCCTCATCGGCGTGGTGTTCGGCCTGGCGATGGACTACCAGGTGTTCATGGTCTCGCGGATGCGCGAGGACTACGTGCACGGCGCGTCGGCGAAGGATGCGGTGGTCAGCGGCTTCGGCCATGGCGCCCGCGTGGTCACGGCGGCCGCGGTGATCATGATGGCCGTCTTCTCCGCCTTCATGGGCGAGGACGACACGTTCATCCAAATGATGGGCTTCGCGCTGGCCGCGGCGGTGCTGTTCGACGCGTTCGTGGTCCGCATGCTGATTATCCCGGCGGCCATGGCGCTGCTCGGGGACAAGGCCTGGTGGCTGCCGAAGTGGCTGGACAAGATCCTGCCGAACGTGGACATCGAGGGTTCTAAGCTGACCGCCCAGATTGAGCAGTCGAGCCGCGAGAGCCTTGGGGAAGAGAACCTGGTCAAGACCTCGTAGGTGTAGTGCCGGCAACGGGGGCCTTCGCATGGGTGAACAGTTTCCCAGCTAAGCGCGGGAACAGTTCGGTTAGCGCGGACCCTGCCGATATGGTGGTGTGGACCTGCTACAGAATCCGCGTGCTCGCGCCGACCCCGGCGCGAGCACATCCAGACTTGGGGGCACTGCGCACGATGTCGGGACCGGACGAGGAGCTTGGCCGCGATGTCGCGGCTGCGGTCAAGGGGGACCGCGCCTCGATCGAGCGACTGCTGGCAGAGGTGCGTCCGCTGGTAGTGCGCTATTGCCGAGCGCGCGTGGGATTTATGGATCGCGGGTTCAGCTCTGCCGACGACGTGGCGCAAGAGGTCTGTCTGGCGGTGCTCACCGCGCTGCCCAGGTATAAGGACCAAGGCAAGCCATTCATCGCATTTGTCTACGGGATTGCCGCCCACAAGGTCGCGGACGCGCATCGCCTGACCGGCCGTAACAAATCGGACTCCACCGCAGATGTACCAGATGAGGTCTCCACCGATGGAGGCCCCGAGCAGCAGTACCTGGACGCGGAATCTCGTGCGCGAGTCGATCGGTTGCTGAGCGAGTTGCCGGACAAGCAGCGAGAGATTGTGGTGTTGAGGTTGATTGTGGGGATGTCCGCGGAGGAGACGGCCATGGCCGTGGGTAGTACCGCGGGGGCTGTGCGTGTGGCGCAGCACCGGGCATTGGCGAAGTTGAGGAGCAACGTGAGCAAGGCGGGTGAGCGTGGTGTTTAACAATCATAGGAACAATGGCGCGGAATCCACGTCGCGCAAGCAGTTGCCCGCTGAGCCCTTCAGCGAGCCGGTGGACCTGTCCGCGGTGACGCAGGACGAGCAGTTGATCAACGCGCTGTTGGGCGACGGCGAGGTGCGCACCTCCTCTGACGACGAGTTCGAGCTCGTCTCCCTGTTCTCCGCCGCACGGCACTCAGTACTTGACGTCCCCATCGGCTTTGAGCTGACTGACGCGCAGATCACCGCGGCGATGGCCCACGGGTCCTCGGCCGGGCACACCCGCACTCGGCGGATTCTGACCTCGCTCGCGGCGGGCGCCGCCTCCGTGGCGATGGTGCTCGGCGGGCTCACGATTGTGGCCAACAACATGGGCGACGCGCCGGGCCAGAGCGATAGCCAAGCCCAGCAGATCGTGTCCGCCTCGATGATCCGCGCCGACCTCGACGAGGTGCAGGATCTCCTGGACAGCGGCGAGGTGGAGCGCGGTATTGAGCTGATCAACTCCACCACCGCCCGGATGGGCCGGCTGGACCGCACCGCAGAATTCGACGAGCTTAACCAGATCCGGGTGCACCTGTGGGCGCGGGCCACGGGCCAGCCCGAGGCCGCGGCGCCCGTGGTGGGCTCCGTGCCGACCGTGCCGAAGGACCTGCCGAGCCAGAGCTCGAAGGCGAAGGCGCCAGCGGCGAATCCCGACGTCGTGATCCCGGAGATCGTGCTGCCGCCCCTGCCGCCCTTGCCGGTGCTGCCGCCGCTCTCGGAGCTGCGCCTGCCGGAGTTCCCCAGCCTGCCCGGACCGCCGGCCGCTCCCACGCCTACACCCACGACGCCCGTGACCCCGACTCCAGAGCCGACCCCAGAGCCGACGGCCCCCACCACGAGCAAGTCTCCCACCACTCCCGCGTCGACCACGATCGTGACGACCGCCCCACAGCCGCAGGGCGACTAGCGTCGGACGGACGTCTCCCAACGACTAAGCCGCCGCAGACCAATGGTCTGCGGCGGCTGTCGTTTGGCTGGCTGTTGTCTAGTCGAGACCGTCGGAGTACAGCGACGCGTCATTCATTGTCGCGTCCGCGAAGCCCCGGCAGTAGTCCCAGGTGACATAGGAGTCCGGCGCGGGATCATAAGCCGGCTCATGGGGGCGCACGGTTCCGTCGACCAGGAGCTGCAGCAGGTTGGCGCGCAGCATGTCCCAGTCATGGAAGTGCTCGTCATGGCAGTCCTCGCAGTGGATAACGAGGCCGCGGACGCCGCGATGCCCAAGCAGCGCCTCATACACGGCGAGGTCGGCGAGGTCCTCCTCGACCGCCATTCGCTCATGCGGGTCGAGAGGCTGCCCCGGCTCCAGGGCGTCGAAGGCCTCGGTGGGGTCGTAGTCGTCTCCCGCGAACGGGTCCGGCGGCAAGCCGGGTGGCAAGTGGTCATGCACAGCGACCACGTTACTTGCACATGCGCGAGGAATGCCACTATGCAGTCTTACTGCGTGGCTGGAGCGTGCGCTGGGACACGTGTGCAAGGCCGCCCCGCCGCCGAGTTTGCCGGGGCCGATACCATGGCGGTCAACTATCGAGAGAGGCCATTTTTCGTATGAGCAATCCGGCCGGGCAGGTTCATTTCGGGGGAGATCGTGGCGACAAGGTCGCCATGTTGGGTTTGACGTTTGACGACGTGTTGCTGCTGCCTGCGGCTTCCGAGGTCGTCCCGAGCAAGGTGGACACCTCGAGCCAGGTGACCCGGGACATCCGTCTGCGGGTGCCGTTGGTGAGCTCTGCGATGGACACCGTGACCGAGAGCCGGATGGCCATCGCCATGGCGCGTGCGGGCGGCATGGGCGTGCTCCACCGCAACATGTCCGCAGAGGCGCAGGCGGGCCAGGTGGAGACCGTCAAGCGGTCCGAGGCGGGCATGGTCACCGACCCCGTCACCTGCAGTCCCACGGACACCCTCGCCGAGGTGGACGAGAAGTGCGCGCGCTTCCGCATCTCCGGCCTGCCTGTGACGGATGCGCAGGGCCAGCTCGTCGGGATCATCACGAACCGCGACATGCGCTTCGAGGTGGACTTCCAGCGCCCCGTGCACGAGATCATGACGACCACGCCGCTGATTACCGCGCGTGAGGGCGTCTCGGCCGAGGCCGCGTTGGGCCTGCTGCGCCGCCACAAGATCGAGAAGCTGCCGATTGTGGACGGCGCGGGCAAGCTCACCGGGCTGATCACGGTCAAGGACTTCGTCAAGACCGAGCAGCACCCGAACGCCACCAAGGACAAGGACGGCCGCCTGCTCGTCGGCGCCGCAGTCGGCGTCGGGGATGACGCCTGGGTTCGGGCGATGGCGCTGACCGACGCCGGGGTTGACGTGCTGGTGGTCGACAGCGCGCACGGCCACTCCCTGTACGTGCTCGAGATGATCACCAAGATCAAGGCCGAGGTCGGCGACCGGGTGCAGATCATCGGCGGCAATATCGCGACCCGTGGCGGCGCGCAGGCGCTGATGGAGGCCGGCGTCGATGCGGTGAAGGTGGGCGTCGGGCCCGGCTCCATCTGCACCACCCGCGTGGTCGCCGGTGTCGGCGCCCCGCAGATCACCGCGATCCTCGAGGCGGTGTCGGTGTGTAAGCCGGCCGGCATCCCCGTCATCGCCGACGGCGGGCTGCAGTTCTCCGGCGACGTCGCGAAGGCCCTCGCGGCTGGCGCCTCGACGACGATGCTCGGCTCGCTCCTGGCCGGCACGGCGGAGTCCCCGGGCGAGCTGGTGCTCGTCGGCGGCAAGCAGTTCAAGAGCTACCGCGGCATGGGCTCGCTGGGCGCGATGCAGACCCGCGGCCAGGGCAAGTCCTACTCCAAGGACCGCTACTTCCAGGACGACGTGCTCTCCGAGGACAAGCTGGTCCCCGAGGGCATCGAGGGCCGGGTGCCGTTCCGCGGCCCCGCGAGCTCGGTCATCCACCAGCTCACCGGCGGACTGCGCGCGGCCATGGGCTACACCGGCGCGCACACGGTCGAGGAGTTGCAGGAGGCGCAGTTCGTGCAGATCACCGCGGCCGGGCTCAAGGAGAGCCACCCGCACGACATCCAGATGACTGTCGAAGCGCCGAACTACTACACCCGGTAAAGCGATAGATTTCGGGCGTTAGATCTATTGGGGCGCCGCGCCAGACCGGGCGCGGCGCCCAAACTCGGGCGGCGTGAGCTGCCGTGGACAAGGAAGGGACGCGCATGCGCGATCTCGTGGAAATCGGCATGGGCCGCACGGCCCGCCGCACCTATCAGCTGGGCGACGTCGACATCGTGCCGTCGCGCCGCACCCGGTCCTCGAAGGAGGTGTCCACCACGTGGCAGCTCGACGCCTACCGCTTCGACATCCCCGTCCTGGCGCACCCGACGGACGCGCTGGTCTCGCCCGAGTTCGCCATTGAGCTGGGCCGTCTCGGCGGGCTCGGCGTCATCAACGGCGAGGGCCTGTGGGGCCGCCACCGCGATGTCGAGAGCAAGATTGCCCAGGTCATCGAGCTGGCAGAGTCGGACGCAGACGTCGTGGAGGCCACCCGGCTGCTCCAGCGCCTGCACGCCGCGCCGATCGACCCGGAGCTCCTGGCCGAGGCTGTGGGCAAGGTTCGCGACTCTGGCGTGACCACCGCGGTGCGCGTGAGCCCACAGAACGCGGCCACGCTGACGCCGTACCTGCTCCAGGCTGGCATCGACCTGCTGGTGGTGCACGGCACGATCATCTCCGCGGAGCACGTCACCGGCGACGGCTCGCCGCTGAACTTGAAGACGTTCATCTCCGAGCTCGACGTGCCCGTCGTCGCCGGCGGCGTCAGCGACCACCGCACCGCGCTGCACCTGATGCGCACCGGCGCGGCGGGCGTCATCGTCGGTTACGGCTCCGCGGAGGGCGTCACCACCACCGGTGAGGTGCTCGGCATCGGTGTCCCGATGGCCACCGCCATCGCCGACGCGGCCGCGGCCCGCCGCGACTACCTGGATGAGACCGGCGGCCGCTACGTGCACGTGATCGCCGACGGCGATATCCACACCTCCGGCGACCTCGCCAAGGCCATCGCCTGCGGCGCCGACGCCGCAGTGCTCGGCACGCCGTTGTCCGTCGCGAGCGAGGCGCCCGGCGGTGGCTGGTACTGGCCGTCGGTGGCCGCGCACCCGTCGATGCCCCGCGGCGCGCTTGCCCCGGTCATCTTCGGCGACCGCCCCAGCCTGGATCAGGTCCTGAACGGCCCGTCGGACGATCCCTTCGGCTCGCTGAACCTCGTCGGCGGCCTGCGCCGGTCGATGGCGAAGTCCGGTTACTCGGACCTCAAGGAGTTCCAGCGCGTGGGGCTGAGCGTTCAGGGCTAGGGCGTGCAGGCTAGGCCCTCTGGCTTTTCGCGAGTGTGCCCCCGGATCTCAATCCGGGGGCACACTTGTCTCCACCGGCAGCGGCGAGCGATAAGTATCTGATACCCACGGTGGCAGATACGCTAGTGTCATGGGACTAACGTGACCGCGCAGCGCATCCTGAATGTTGCCGGTCAGTATTTTTCGCGCGATGGAGGTGTCCCATGGGGGAGCAAGCAGTCGATTACGACGTCCTGGTCATTGGCTCGGGATTCGGCGGTAGCGTCTCCGCGCTGCGGTTGACCGAGAAGGGCTACCGCGTGGGCGTGCTCGAGGCCGGCCCCCGCTATGAGGACCACGAGTTCGCGAGGAACAGCTGGGACCTGCGTAAATTTCTGTGGGCGCCCAAGCTCGGCTGCTTCGGCGTGCAGCGCGTGCACCTGCTCCGCGACTGCCTCATCCTGGCGGGCGCGGGCGTCGGCGGCGGCTCGCTGAACTACGCGAACACCCTCTATAAGCCGCCGGCGGCGTTCTTCGAGGACGAGCAGTGGGCGCACATCTCCGACTGGGAGGATGAGCTCACCCCGTACTACGAGCAGGGCCGCCGGATGCTGGGCGTCGTGCAGAACCCGACGATGACCGCCGCCGATGAGATCGTCAAGCAGGTCGCCGAGGACATGGGCGTCGGGGAAACCTTCGTGATGACCCCGGTCGGCGTGTTCTTCGGCGAGCCGGGCAAGACGGAGGCGGACCCGTACTTCGGCGGCGTCGGCCCGGACCGCACGGGCTGTATCGAGTGCGGCGAGTGCATGACCGGCTGCCGACATGGCGCGAAGAACACCCTCGTCAAGAACTACCTGGGCCTGGCCGAGCGTGCCGGCGCGGAGATCCACCCGATGACGACCGTCACGGACGTGCGCCAGCTGGGCGACGGCACCTGGGAGCTGAGCACTGAGCGCACCGGCGCGTGGCGGCGCAAGCACCCGCGTACGTTCACCGCGAACCACGTCATCCTGGCCGCCGGCACCTGGGGCACGCAGAACCTGCTGCACAAGATGAAGGACGAGCAGACGCTGCCGAAGCTCTCGAGCCGCCTCGGGCTGCTCACCCGCACGAACTCCGAGTCCATCGTGGGCGCCGGCAAGTTCAAGGTCGACCCTGCCATGGACCTCACGCACGGTGTCGCCATCACCTCCTCGTTCCACCCCACCGCGGACACGCACATCGAGCCGGTCCGCTACGGCAAGGGCTCCAATGCCATGGGCCTGCTGCAGACGCTGATGACCGACGGCGGCGGCCGCGTACCGCGCTGGCTCAAGCTGCTGCTGCTGATCATCCGGCGGCCGGGGGACACCTTCCGGATGTTGAACACCCGGCACTGGAGTGAGCGCACCATCATCGCGTTGGTGATGCAGAACCTCGACAACTCGATCACCACCTTCACGAAGAAGGGGCTGTTCGGCCGCAAGATCTCCAGCAAGCAGGGGCATGGCGAGCCGAACCCGTCGTGGATCCCCGCGGGCAACGACGCGACCCGGCGGATCGCGAAGAAGATCGACGGCATCGCCGGCGGGACGTGGGGCGAGATCTTCAACATCCCGCTGACCGCGCACTTCCTCGGGGGCGCGGTGATCGGCGACAGCCCGGCGACCGGCGTGATCGACCCGTACCACCGCGTTTACGGCTACCCCACGATGAGCGTCGTGGACGGGGCCGCGGTGTCCGCGAATCTGGGCGTGAACCCGTCGTTGACCATCACCGCACAGGCCGAGCGGGCCGCCGCGATGTGGCCGAACAAGGGCGAGCAGGACACCCGGCCGGCGCAGGGCCAGCCGTACACCCGGATCCAGCCGGTCAAGCCCGTGAAGCCGTTCGTTCCCGCCTCCGCGGCCGGCGCGCTGAAGCTGCCGATCGTCGACATCACGACGGGGCCGAGAAAGGCCAGCTAACTCCCCACGCCCCACCCAGCCCGAGTTCGCTCCACCTGTTCGAGTCCGCCTGCCGTGCACGGTCAGCCGACTCGAACAGGTGGAGCGAACTGGCGCGGGTGCGGTCGGGGAGAAGGCGATGTGACCGTTGCTGCCGCGCCTCCATGTCCTGCCGGCTGGATCGGATTACCGTGGAGGGCGGTATTCGACACTGAACTCTCCGGGAGTGCGGCGATGAGGACTTATCAACTCGACAACCATGAGCGGATCACCGTTCTCTACGCCGATCCGCTGTATCTGGATGTGGAAGTGGAGTTCCCGCCGGGCGGGTCCGCGCCGCCTCGGCACGTGCATCCCGCGCAGAGCGTGCACTTCGAGTTGCTCGAGGGCTCGATGCACCTGACGGTGGACAACGACGAGACGGTGGTCCACGCTGGCGGCCTCATCGACATCGACGCCGGCGTCTCGCATCGGTTGTGGAATCCGGACTCGGGGCCTGCCCGCGCGATTTGGCGCACCACGCCGGCCGGGCGCACGGAGGAGTGGTTCGAGACGATGAGCGAGATGCCGCGGCGGCACGGGAGGCGGGATCTGGCTGCCTACCTGGTGGCGCTGAACGAGTACGACGACGTCTACCGCTATGACCTGCGGCCGCAGCTGTTCGCGAAATGGGCGATCTCGTGGATGAGCCCCGTCTTCCGGTTGTGGGTGTGGGCGCGGCCGACGGTTCTCTAGGCTGTCCCGCATGACGCACCCGATTATGTTCGATGACGCCGACCCCGTCCTGGCCCGAGTGCGTGAGCTCGCCCTCGCACTGCCTGACGCGGCGGAGAAGATCTCGCACGGCCGGCCGAATTTCCACACCAAGAAGGTGTTCGCCCTCTACGGCGGCGGCACCAAAGGCGGCCACAACCGCTACAACCAGTCGCTGATCATCAAGGCCGACCCTGACGAGCTGCCGGGGCTCAAGGCCGATCCGCGCTTCTTCGAGCCGGCGTACTGGGGGCCGTCGGGCTGGATGGGGCTGGACCTGACGGCCGCGCTGGCGGACGTGGATTCGGTGGACTGGGGCGAGGTCGCGGAGCTGCTGGACATGTCGTATCGGAACACCGCGACGAAGACGTTGATCCGGCGACTGGACGCCGACCAGTAGGCCGCAGACCGAGCGCCGTAGACTGGCCGCCGTGTCTGATACCGCCAACACCGCCCCCACCAGGCCCGTTCTCGTCATCGACTTCGGCGCGCAGTATGCGCAGCTGATCGCCCGACGGGTCCGTGAGGCCAACGTCTTCTCCGAGGTCATTCCCCACACCATGACAGTGGCGGAGATTGCCGCGAAAAACCCACTGGCAGTGGTGCTTTCGGGTGGCCCCGCCAGCGTGTACGCGGAGGACGCGCCCGGCTTGGACCCGGCGCTGTTCGACCTCGATATCCCCGTGTTCGGCATTTGCTACGGCTTCCAGGCCATGGCGCGCGCGCTCGGCGGCACGGTCGATGAGACCGGCACCCGCGAGTACGGTCGCACCCAGCTGCAGGTCGTCGGCGGCAGGCTGCACGGCGATATGCCCGAGTCGCACCCTGTCTGGATGAGCCACGGCGACGCGGTCACTGCCGCGCCCGAGGGCTTCACCGTCACGGCCACCAGCGAGGGCGCGCCCGTCGCCGCCTTCGAGAACGTCGAGCGCAAGCTCGCCGGCGTGCAGTACCACCCCGAGGTTCAGCATTCCCCGCATGGCCAGGAGGTGCTGATCCGCTTCCTGCGGGACATTGCCGGCCTGGACATGTCCTGGAACGCGTCGAACATCGCGGAGCAGCTCATCGAGCAGGTCCGCGCGCAGGTCGGCGACGGCCAGGCGATCTGCGGCCTCTCCGGTGGCGTCGACTCCGCCGTCGCGGCCGCCCTCGTGCAGCGCGCGATCGGCGACAAGCTGACCTGTGTGTTCGTCGACCACGGTCTGATGCGCGCGGGTGAGCGCCAGCAGGTCGAGAACGATTTCGTTGCCGCGACCGGTGCCCGCCTGATCACCGTCGACGCGTCGGAGACCTTCCTGCGTGAGCTCGCTGGCGTGTCCGATCCGGAGACCAAGCGCAAGATCATCGGCCGTGAGTTCATCCGCAGCTTCGAGGGCGCGGTGTCCGAGGTGCTGGGTGAGAGTGCGGAAGGATCTGGGGACGCGACTACTGTTGAATTTCTAGTCCAGGGCACCCTGTACCCGGATGTCGTCGAGTCCGGCGGCGGCTCCGGCACCGCGAACATCAAGAGCCACCACAATGTCGGCGGCCTGCCGGAGGACCTGCAGTTCAAGCTGGTCGAGCCGCTGCGTCTGCTGTTCAAGGACGAGGTCCGCGCCGTCGGCCGCGAGCTTGGCCTGCCCGAGGAGATCGTCGGCCGCCAGCCGTTCCCCGGCCCCGGCCTGGCCATCCGCATCGTCGGCGAGGTCACGGCCGACCGCCTCGCGCTGCTGCGCCACGCGGACTCGATCGTCCGCGAGGAACTCACGATCGCCGGGCTGGACAAGGCGATCTGGCAGTGCCCCGTCGTGCTGCTCGCGGATGTCCGCAGCGTCGGCGTGCAGGGCGACGGCCGCACCTACGGCCACCCCATCGTGCTGCGCCCGGTCTCGAGCGAGGACGCGATGACGGCCGACTGGACGCGCCTGCCCTACGACGTGCTCGAGAAGATCTCCACGCGCATCACCAATGAGGTGCCGGACGTGAACCGCGTCGTGCTCGACGTGACCAGCAAGCCGCCGGGCACCATCGAGTGGGAGTAGCCCCGGGCCTGCCTGGGTGAATCTGCGCCTCTGCCCCCTGTTCCAACCGGAACAGGGGGCAGAGGTGTCATGATGCCCGCATGACTCCGCTTGACTCGCTGAATCGGTCGACGACCCCGAAGACCCCGAGCCGTGTCGTGGTTGCCAGGATTCTGCTGGCCCTGACCCTGGTGGCGGCGCTCTCCGTGTCCGTGGCCAATATCGCCGTGGAGGACAAGCTCAATTGGTGGTGGGTGCGGCTGCTGGGGCGGTGGGGCGCCGTCTACCCCTGGATCATTCCGCTGACGGTGGTGGTGCTCGCGGTGGGGCTGGGCCTATCCGCATTGGTAGTTCGACGGTCGCCGCGGCGCGTGTGGGGCGTGGCGGTCTGTATGGCGCTGCTGGTGGTGAGTTATCACCTGTTGTGGATCGTCGCGGAGCTTCAGGTGGTTCCAGATTGGATGTCGCTGAGCACTGTGAGCCGACTGGCGACCGCGCTGATGACGATGTTCGCCGCCGCGGTGTGGTTGTTGGCGACGCGCCGGAAGCCCGTGGCCGCGCTTGCCTCCTTGGCCGGGTTGGGGCTGGGTCTCGGCGCGACCTTCATCATGGACGCGCTGTGGAGCGCGGTGGACGTGGACCTGGGTCCGGGGCCGCGGGGGTGGGCGGCCATCTCGGAGGCGTATTTCTGGCTGGTGGTCATCGCCGTGGCGATCACGGTGTGGCTGGGCGTGTTGGTGGACAAGGTGATTGACGCCAACCGTGCACGGCCAAGCGACTAGCGGCGTCGACGTATCGCCGGCGCGAGCACCAGCGCTAGGCCGGCGATTCCGGCGGCGGCGACGAGGTACCAGCGGCCGTCGACATCGATCATCCATTGGAAGGTGCCAGGGCCGAGCAGCACCCAGCCGCTGATGCCGAGGGCGACCAGGCCCAGGAGCAACAGGGTCGCGGACGGCCGACGGGACTTGGTCGGGTTGTCAGTCACGGCTGACCACCACCTCTCCGATGCTATTGTGCGCGTTGATAGTCAGGACGGGGCCGTCGTCGGTGGGCTGATCGACGTTGCAGTCCGTGCTGCCGATGCCGGTCTCGCACTCGACCCGGACATTCATGCCGTGGGGAACGATGACTTCGACATTGCCGATGCTGGCCACCGCGTCGACGGTCCGGTCGCGGTCCAGGACGACGTCCCGGAGATCGAGGCTCAGTTCCCCGACCCCGACGCGGTATTCGGCCTGCAGCTCGGCGGCGCTCGCCGGGCGGTACTCGCGGGCGCCGACACCGCCGTTGAGGTTGATGTTCTGCCCGACGAGTGAGGACAAGATGATGAACCCGGCCAGTGGCGCCGCCGCGATGAGCAGGCCTTGCCCGGTGTGGCGGACCGCTCCGATGACGAGACCGAGTCCGATGACTCCGAGCGCGGCCGCCGCGATGCGGTCGGGCGTGAGCCACGTGACCCCGAACAGGAGCCAGACCCCGGTGAGAGCTGCGGCGGTCAGCAGCGCCAGACCGAGCACCACGGGGGTGAGCACGCCGCGAGGCTTCGCGGCCACGGGGTCTGCGGGGGCGGGTTCGGGCAGGTCCCACGCGAAGGGTGCGGTCCCCAGCGGGTCCCAGGACGGCGGCTGTTTGACGGGGAAGGGCTTCACAGCGTCGTCCGGCCCGGCGGGACTGCTCGGCTCGGTGGAGTTTTCCGGCGCCCGGGTCTGGGGCCACCAGGCCGGAGACTCGGACGTCGGTTGCGCGAATCCCGTCGGATCCTCTGGCGGCTCCGGCTGGCGCTGGTGCAGCAGCCACAATCCGCCCAGCATCACGACCGCGCTGAGCAGCCCGGCCCCGCCGACGTTGCTGCCGAACGGCGCCGCGGACAGCGCCGCCACGACCAGGAGCACTAGCAGCACGGTCCGCGACGGCCTGAGCTTCGCGGAGTCCTTGCCGAAGAAGCTGTCGTTGGGGAGCTTGCTGCCGTTGTCGGGAAACACCAGCCAGCAGGCGAGGTACAGGGCGATGCCCGCCCCGCCGAAAACCGCGGACACGACAAATGCGATGCGGACGAGCAGCGGGTCGACTTTGTAGCGGTATCCGATGCCCGCCGCGACACCCGCGACCTTGCCGTGTGCCGGCAGCCTGACGGGCCGCGTGCGCCACATGTCCTGGAGTTGCCTCGTAAGGTGACTCGTCTGATCGTTCATGGTTCTATCCTGGCGCTTTGGGCAGCGCAGGACCATCGGGGTTCCCCCCGATCTTTTCGCGGGCGAAGTGCCAGGGGCCGGGGGGAGACCCTGATGCGCGGGGGCGGCGCAACGTGCCACTATCGGGTGGTGACCTCAGCGCCCGAGTATCCGACTCCCGAGCCGCCGCCCCGGCCGGCTTTGGACATCCCGCCATTGGCACGTCGGCGTCATGGCGTCGTCGGCGGAGTCGCGGGCGGGGTCGCGGACCATCTCGGTGTGGCCCCGCTGAAGGTGCGGGTGGCGTTCACGCTGCTCTCGGTGCTCGCCGGCGCGGGGGTCGTGGCCTACGGTCTGCTGTGGATCTTCATGCCGGAGGGTGCGGGAGAAGGCGAGACCTCCGCGACGGAGCGGCTGCAGGCCCGGGGCCTGGCGCTACTGGGGGTCGCGGCGGCGCTCGGCTCGACGTGGGTGGTCAGCGGCGGCGTCGGTTCGGTGATTCTGCCGTTGATCGTGGTCGCGGTGGGCGCGGGGCTGGTGTGGCGGGAGTTCGACGCGGATGGCCCGCGCACCCTGATGGGCTGGCCCAGACAGCCGACGGTGCTGACCTGGGCGCGGGTGGTCGGCGGCGTTAGCCTGGTGGTGCTGGGTCTGGGCGTGGTGGTGATCGCGCGGGTGGACTTCGCGTCCCTGGGATCGTCGCTGTTGGCGGTGGTGGTCGCGCTGGTGGGGGTGGCGCTGCTGTCGGTCCCCATCTGGCTTCGAACTGTGCGCGCGCTCAACGAGGAGCGGGCGGCGCGGGTGCGGACGGAGGCGCGGGAAGAGATCGCGTCGCACTTGCACGATTCGGTGCTGCAGACTCTCGCACTGATCCAGAAGCGGCCGGAGCAGACCCAGGAGGTGCTCCGGCTGGCCCGGTCGCAGGAGCGGGAGTTGCGCAAATGGCTGTTCGGGGAAGTGGGCGGCGAGCATCGCAGCCTCGCCGAGGCCCTGCGCACCGTATGCGGGGAGGTCGAGGACCACCACGGCGTCAGCGTCGAGACGGTCACGGTGGGGGACCTCGAGTTCGGCTCGGCCGGGCCCGGCCCGGACATGATGGCGCTGCTCGGCGCGACCCGTGAGGCCCTGGTCAACGCGGCTAAGCACTCGGGGCAAACACGCGTAGACCTCTACGCCGAGGTCGAGCCCGGTCAGGTGAGCGTGTTCGTCCGCGACCGCGGTGTGGGCTTCGACCCGGCCGCCGTCCAGTCCGACCGGCAGGGCCTGGCCAAATCCGTCCACGGCAGGATGGGCAGGCACGGTGGAACCGCGTCGGTACGGTCGAGCGTGGGCAGTGGGACCGAGAGCAGTGGGACCGAGGTGCGGATGTCGATGCCGCGCGAGACGATGGAGAGGACCGATTTGTGAGCGAGCCATGCCGGCTGTTCCTGGTCGATGATCATGCGGTGTTCCGCGCCGGAGTGCGGGCGGAGCTGGCGGCAGCCGAGGACATGGTGGTCGTCGGGGAGGCGGGCGGCGTCGCCGAGGCCGTCGCCGGGATCCGGGCGACGACGCCGGATGTGGTGCTCCTGGACGTGCACATGCCCGACGGTGGCGGAGTGTCCGTGCTGCGCGGCATCGACCGGGACGTGATCTGCCTGGCCCTGAGCGTCTCGGACGCGGCGGAGGATGTGATTGCGGTGATCCGGGCGGGCGCGCGCGGTTATGTCACCAAGACGATCTCCGGCGCGGACCTGGCGGACGCGGTCCGCCGGGTGGCGGGCGGGGACGCGGTGTTCAGCCCGCGGTTGGCGGGCTTCGTGCTGGACTCCTTCACCGGCCGCTCGCCTGTGCCCGAGCCCGCGCTGGACCCCGAGCTGGACTCGCTGACCCCGCGTGAGCTCGAGGTCCTGCGGCTGCTGGCGCGCGGCTACACATATCGGGAGATCGCGCAGGAGCTGGTGATCTCCATCAAGACGGTGGAAACCCACGCGTCGAATGTGCTGCGCAAAACCCAGCAGTCGAACCGGAACGCGCTGACGAGGTGGGCGAGCCGCCGCCATATCGACTGATCACGGGGTTGATCTCGATCTCACATCATCGAATTTTGCAACACCAGTCACGCGGTAATGCCTGTTGCCGAACTCAATAGGCTATTCCGCCGCGTCGTCGTCGGGGTGTAGCTCTACGGATAGTCCTGCTGCGGGCCTACGTTGCGCGGGCATCCGACGCCCGTATCGCCCTAATCAGGAGCATCGGGCATCGCAAATCCCCCGGTGGACGAGCCTCGAATCGGGTGCCGCCGGAAAAGCCCAGGTGGCGCGAGCAGTGGCGGCCGGTCAGCCTTCGCCAACGGGGGGTCTAGACCGTTCCTCCACAACAATCCCAGGTCAGGTGCCCGCTCCTGAAAATCCAGATGGAGACATTCGGACGTTTCCCCAGGTCGCAGCGAACACGGACCGCTTCTGGCCGCACGAGCGGGCAAAACCCGATCCCCATCGCCTAGATTCCCGGCGAAACGGGCGTCGGATGCCCGCGGAACGTAGGGGCCGGGCAGGACTACCAACTGTGAATCGGCAACAGGCTCGATAGCGTCGGCCGGGCCGCCGACCGGTGGGGGTAATCGATGCGCGGATCTTGGCCAGTTGCCAGAAAGCTCGGATCCGCCTTCCACGCTCGGCGGCTAGAGGAGCAGGGCGAGGACCAACAGCAGTGCGATCACCGCGACGAGGCCCAGGGCTGCCCATGGCAGCCAGGCGTTTGGCGAACGTGTGACCTCGGACGACTTGCGAGGGCCTGCAGACGCATCGGCGGGGATCGACATTGGTTCGGCCCGCGTTGTGCGCCAAGGCAATTGGTCCATAATTGAGGACGGGGACTGTGGGCGGGGGACCTGGCTAAGCGGGGTCGAGTGTACGACGGCGACCAGGCCGCCGACCGTGCTGCCGGGGACGGACTTGCTGCGCTGCCGGATGCCGCCGGCCCGGCGGACCCACACGGGGATCCGGCCGTCGGTGGCCAGCAGCGGCGAGTCCAGGATGATGGCCGGGTCGAGATCGGTCCCTGCGGCGACGGCGGCCAGGCCATCGCGGGCCTCCGCCATACTGGGGCGGCGGCTGGGGTCCGGCTGCAACATGTCTAGTACCACGCCAATCACCGGGTCCTCGCAGCGTGGCGCGATCACCTCGCCGCGAGCGGCCTTGTGCAGCATGGAGACTGGGTCTTCGTCCACCCCGAACGGCGGAAAGCCCTCCAGCGCCGTGTACAGCGCGGCCCCGAGGGAGAACACGTCGCTGGCCGTCGTCGGCTCCTGTCCGCGGGCGACCTCCGGCGAGAAGTAGGCGGGTGTGCCCACGATGACATCCCAGCCGAGCTCGGCGTGATGGCTGTCCGAGGCGGGACGGACGCTGCGGGCGATGCCGAAGTCGCTGATCTTCACAGTGCCCGCGATGGTGCCGCGATCCGCGATCAAGATGTTGCCGGGCTTGATATCCCGGTGCAGAATGCTGTCCCCGTGGGCCTCGACCATGGCGTCCGCGACCTGCGCGCCGATCTGCGCCACCTGCTGCGGGGGCAGGGTCCCCGTCATGTGCAGCACTTGGGCGAGGCTGCACGACGGCAGGTATTCCAGCACGATCCACGGCTCGCCGTGATCCAGCGTGACGTCATGGACTTTTGTGATGTGCTTGTTCTGCAGGTGGGAGGCGATGCGCCCCTCGTGCAGCGCGCGCTTGCGGATGACCTCGGCCGCGGTGGACTCCATCCCGCCCGTGGTCGCGATCTGTTTCAGGGCGACATCGCGCCCGAGGAGGGTGTCATTGGCCAGCCAGACTGTGCCCATCCCGCCGCCGCCGAGCCGGGAGCGCAGACGGTAGCGGCCGGCGATCAGAGAGTCGGGGCCTGCCACCGGCGCGTCTATGTCCGTCGCCGGGGTCTCACCTTGATCTGCCACGCTTCGAGGC
Organism: Tomitella biformata AHU 1821; assembly: GCF_000524475.1. Classification (GTDB taxonomy): domain Bacteria; phylum Actinomycetota; class Actinomycetes; order Mycobacteriales; family Mycobacteriaceae; genus Tomitella; species Tomitella biformata. Next base: position 20,379 of record NZ_BAVQ01000073.1, read on the forward strand.
TATCGGAGACCGTTAACCTCTCGCCGCAGGGTGCTCTGACCAGCATCGATGGTAGCGACGCAGGGTACGGTTGGAAGCTATGCCGAATGTGAGTGCGGGTTCCGGGGACGAAGTGTTCGGGTGGACGGACCTTACGTACCCAGAGGTGGGCGCAACACGTGGTCCTCTGCCCACCGGATATCACCGGCTTGAGCGGAAACGGCGGATCGGGCAGGGGCCCAGGATTTTCGGAACCGCCACGGAGGTGTTGCTCGGCTGGGACATGCACAGGCGGTCTGGTCTCCGTGTCCGAGCCGATCAGCCTCGGGCAGAGGCCGGCTCGACGGTGGTGCTGGGGCTTCCGCGCGTGCTGCGAGCGGCGGGGGTCGCGGCGGCGCCGTGCCGGGTGGTCTACGTGGTGGACGAGCCCCTGCGCCAGGGCTTCGCCTATGGGACGCTGCTGGGCCACCCCGAATGCGGTGAGGAGTCCTTTGTGATCGAGATGGATCCGGATACCGGTGCGGTCACCGCCCGCATCATCGCGTTCTCCCGGCCAGTCCACTGGCTCGTTCGCCTCGGTGGTCCGTTGGGCCGGGCGGCCCAGTCTGCGATGGCGCGCCGCTATCTCCGCGCGCTTGCGGTTTAAGGTCAACGCCGCACAGTTGGGGGCGTGGTTCTCAGGCCCACCATCGCCGCTACCGGGACGCCCTTCAGCAGCGCTGGCCCTGCTTGATTGTTGAATATTTGGTCCGAACGAGTTTTCGCTTTTTCCCCTCAAACTTGGATCCCGTTGCGGTAAACTTGGATCACGCATTCGGGGGAAAGGAGATTCCAGTGACGCACGACGTACTTTCTCCGGTGCCGCTTCCGCCGTTCGATACCACCACCCCCATCTCCGAAGTCATCGACACCATCAGCGGCTGTGCCCGGCGCCGATCCCGCCTCGCGTGGGAGGAATACGCCCGCATCGAGCACGTCCACACCGTGAGCCTGGATCGTCCGCCGGAGCTCGACACCCGCGTGTTCGACCACTTCGCGAACACCTCCGCACTACTCGGCGCGGTCAACCACATCGACAAAACCCATGCCGACGCCCTCCTCAACGAATCCCTTGCCCTGGTCCGCCGCATCCCGCTGATCGGCCGCTGCCTCTATGACGGCACCATCAACCAACAACAATTCCAACAATTGGTCTCCGCCACCGATCTTGTCGACGGCTGGCCCAGCGCCCCGCACGTCGACAAACAGATCGCGCAAGATCTCTGCGACAACGGGGCCGGCTCCACCCGGAGGCTCCAGGATCTGGCCCGTCGGGCGATCTTCGCCCATGACCCCGACGCGATGCGCCGCCGCGCCGAACGCGCCCTGGCCCGGCGCACCGCCACACTCCGCCCCCGGCCCGATGGGATGGCGCATTTTGGTATCACCGCCGCCGCGGAAGACGGGCAGTTGGCGATGGCCGCGGTCGAAGCACTGATTGCCGCTGCGATCTGCCCCCACGATCCGCGCGAGAAGAACGCCCGCCGCTCCGACGCCGCGATGCAGACGCTCCAAGGGATCGCGGTCATGTGTCAGTGCGAACGTGAGGATTGCGCCGCCACCCCATCGGAAGGCGGTATGAGTGATCAGCATGCCCGGATTGTTGTGCACGTGATCTGCCAGGACGGCACCCTCAACGAGGACGCCGGCCCGGTGATGACGACCCGGGCCCTGGTGACGGCGGCCCCGATGGCGACGGCCCTGGTGATGGAGGGTCGGACGATGGGGCCTCAGACGATGACGGCCCCCGCCCCGACAATGACGATGATGACGGACCGGGCGATTCTGGGCCCCGTGAGTCGGAGCGTTCAGGGTTCCTCGACGGCTATGGCGTGATCACCGCCGACCACGTCCGTGCCATCGCGGCACGGCCTGATGCGATTGTCAGGCCGTTGAACCCAAAGCCGGGGCAGGCGCTGCCGACCCATCAGCCGGGGGACTTGTACCGGTTCTCCGCCGCACTCGACACCTTCATCCGGGCTAGGGACGGTTATTGCGTGTTCCCGGGGTGCAATAAACCAGCGTGGGCGTCGGATCTCGATCATGTGGACGAGTTCAACCACCGCCATCCCGCGGCGGGCGGGCAGACCTGCGCCCGCGATGCCAACACCAAATGCCGCTACCACCATCTGATCAAAACATTCGGGGAGTGGCTCGACGATCAGTTTGTCGATGCCCAGGGCTTTACCCGGGTGACGGTGACCAGCCCGGATGGCATCACGGTCATCGGCCGCGGCCACAACAACGAGGCCCTGTTCCCAGCACTGCGGACGGTGCGGTTCCAGAAACCGCCACCACGCGGACCCACCACCACCACACCGGATGATCTCGACTCTGGTGGTGCTGGTCCGCAGCGTTCCCGCACTAGGACGGCGGACAAGCATGCGCGGCGACGTCGTGCACGCGAGCTCAACCGCCGTTTACGCGAACTCCACGACCTCGGCCCACCAGCCGACGACCGCCGCTAAGCAGGCCGCGGTACGGAGAGGTGTGTCGATCGTGCCTCACCTACAGGTTGACGCATTACCGGCTTATATCGTTTTGGTGTTGGGTTTTCCCAGCTCGACGGCCCGCTAGGGTCGAAGGTGGGAGAGGTCTGGT
>NZ_BAVQ01000072.1 GCF_000524475.1 Tomitella biformata AHU 1821
GCTGTGTTCACAGCGGACGCGGGCTTCAGCAACTCCACCTCTGCCGGTCATTCGGTGACGGTGACGACGGCGGTGGTGCCGGATGTCGACACCACCACCACGGTGACCGAGCCCGACTCGGCTGAGGTCGGCGTGGGAGTCAACATCTCCGCGCAGATCAGCCCGACCCCGACCGGCGGCACCGTCCAGTTCAAGGACGGCGGCAACAACATCGGCGCAGCGGTCGACGTCGACGCGAACGGCTCGGCGACGTTGTCGCAGCACGTGTTCACCACCGACGGCTCGCACAGCATCACCGCGGTGTACAGCGGGACCACGGGCTTCGAGGGCTCCACCTCGCAGACTCGCACGGTGACGGTGACGGCTCCGGTCGTCGAGGACGTGGCCACCACGACCACGCTGACGGTGCAGGGCGCGGCCGCAGAGGGTGAGACGGTCACTCTCACCGCGACGGTCGACCCGGCGCAGGCTGGCGGCACGGTGCAGTTCAAGGTCGGCGGTGTCGAGGTCGGCACACCGGTCGCGATCGGCACGGATGGTGTCGCGACCATGACGCACGCCTTCACCGCGGCCGGCAGCCACGACGTGACCGCAGAGTTCACGGCTGATGCCGGGTTCAAGGACTCGTCCTCTGCCGTCAGCAAGATCGTCGTGGGCGACGGCGGAAACGGCGGCGGCAACGACGGCGGCTCGCTGGCCAGCCTGGGCACGCTGGGCGGGCTCTTCGGCTCGCTGGGCGGCTGAGCGGCCCTCCCAACAATGGATGGCGCTCCACCAACAATTGAATAGACAGAGGAGGAGGGCGCGGCACCGGTTTGGTGCCGCGCCCTCCTCCTCTACGCGCTGCTTACCGCGGACGACGGGCGAAGATCTGCTCCCACACCGTGTGGTCGGTGCGCGGCCCGCTGGGAGTGTCCGCGCCGTAGCGGGCAATCTCCGCGGGGATGTCGAGCGGGCGGGTCGGGGGCATCCCCGGCACCAGCTCGTCGGCCACCTTGGCGTCCGGCACTAGCCAGCACACCTCGAACTCGATGCCGTCGGGGTCCTGGGCGTAGAGCGCCTTGGTGGACCCGTGGTTGCTGGCACCGGTGAGGGCACCGGCCGCAGTCAGCCGATCCCGCATTGTGGCCAGCTCGCTCAGCGAGCCGACCTCCCACGCCAGGTGGTAGAGCCCGACGCGCGGGCCTGCCGACTGGGTGGTGGGGCCGATCTCGAAGAGTCCGAGATCGTGATCGTTTGCGGACTCCGCGGCCTGCAGAAACGCAGCGCCGGCGAACCCGCCGGGGAGCTTGCGGAAGCCCAGCACATTCTCATAGAACGCGAGACTGCGCGCGAGGTCGGAGACGAATAACACCGCATGGTTGAGCCTGTGGATACCCATGCGCCCAATTATCCCCGCGCGGGCCGGGCCGGATTAGACGTTGAGCGTCTGGCCCACGAAGATCAGGTTGATGTCATGGACCTGGTCGGCCAGGGCGTCGAGCGAGACGCCATGGGCCTGGGCGATCTTGGACAGCGTGTCGCCGGCCTCGACGAGGTAGTTGCCGGCCTCACCCGAGATGGGGGTGCTCTGCACAGCGGAGGTCTCTTGCACGGGGGCAGTCTGAACTGGGGCCTGCTGGGGGGCGGACTCCGAGCCGGGGGTGCTGCCACCGGTCAGTTGCTGCCCGCACACGGGCCACGCGCCGACGCCCTGGCCCTCGAGCACGTTCTCCGCGACGCGGATCTGCTCGGACTGGCTGGCGTCCGCCGCGTTGCCGGTGCCGCCGTAGGCCGCCCACGTGCTCGGCGAGAACTGCAGGCCGCCCTGGTAACCGTTGCCGGTGTTCGCGGCCCAGTTGCCGGAGGACTCGCACTCGGCGACGCCCGACCAGTCGTGGCCGCCGGCGGCGGAGGCGGTGCCCGCGCCCATGGCGAGGGGGATGGCGACGATCGCGGCGGCGGTCGCGGTGGTGCCAAGGATGCGCTTGATGCTGAAGCTGGTCATTCGGGTAAATCCTCTCCGCACCATTACCGGGACGGCCTCGAACACAGCCGCAAAGGCTGGGCAAGGTCCAAGTGATGTCCCGTTCCTGCCCCTCGAAGGTTTTGGGAGTCCGTGCCCGCGGGGCAGGTGGAGATGGTGGCGGGCCGGCGATGCCCGGTCTGTTCGGGCTGCCAATGACGCTAGGGGAAGATCACGGATTGGTCACGGACGAGTTTTTTGGCCGAGAATCCCCAGGTCGTCGGTCCAGAATCGGCTTCATGCTGGTCGCGTCGGCGTTTCACGGCGGCCTCAGTTGGCTGAACGTTCAAGTGTTTGTGGTGAGCGGCACAATGGATTCATGGCGGCCGTCACGGGAGCGGGTGCGTCGTATATGGATCGTGGCGCACGAATCGCTGGCTCTCGGGCGCCGGGTGGGGCGGGGGAGTGGGGTTGGCGCCCCCGTCCGGGGGTGATCCAGCCAAAGGGCTGGTGTGCGCCACGTCACTGCACGTAAATTGGCATCACACCGGAAGACAGCTCGCACCGGGCGCCCTCCACAGCATCGCCCGCCAATGCGGCACCACGCGAATGCAGCAACTCGGAGCACTAGGAGAAGATTCAGTGTCAAAGGACCCGACAATTTCGGCATTGAGCAATGAGGTCAGGACGTTCGCGCCCCCTGCGGATTTCGTGGCGAACGCGAATGTCACCGCCGCGGATTACGAGGAGGCGGATAGGGATCGCGTCGCGTTCTGGGGCAAGCAGGCCGAGCGCATCACCTGGGCAGAGCCCTATGACCAGATCCTGGACTGGGACAACGCGCCGTTCTCCAAGTGGTTCGTCGGCGGCAAGCTCAACGCCGCCTATAACTGCGTGGACCGGCACGTGGAGGCCGGCAACGGCGACCGCGTCGCCTACTACTTCGAGGGCGAGATGGGCGACACCCGCACCATCACCTACGCCGACCTCAAGGACGAGGTCAGCAAGGCCGCGAACGCGCTCATCGAGCTCGGCGTCAAGACCGGCGACCGCGTCGCGATCTACATGCCGATGATCCCGGAGACGGTGTTCGCGATGCTGGCCTGCGCCCGCATCGGCGCCCCGCACACCGTGATCTTCGGCGGCTTCTCGGCCCGCGCGATCGCCGACCGCGTCAAGGACTGCGGCGTAGAGATCGTCATCACCTCGGACGGGGGCTACCGCCGCGGCAAGCCGTCGGGGCTGAAGGCCACCGTCGACGAGGCGATGAAGGAGTGCCCCGAGGTTCGCAACGTGCTGGTGGTCAAGCGCACCGGCCAGGAGGTGGACTGGGCCGAGGGCCGCGATATCTGGTGGGACGACATCGTCGGCAGGCAGTCCGCCGAGCACACCCCGGAGGCGTTCGACTCCGAGCACCCGCTCTACGTCATGTATTCCAGCGGCACGACGGGTAAGCCCAAGGGCATCCTGCACACCACCGGCGGCTACCTCGTCGGCACGTCCTATACCCACTGGGCGGTCTTCGACATCAAGCCCGAGACCGACGTCTACTGGACCGCGGCGGACATCGGCTGGGTCACCGGCCACTCGTACATCGTCTACGGCCCGCTCGCCAACGGCACCACGTCGATCATGTACGAGGGCACACCTGACACCCCGCACCAGGGCCGCTGGTGGGAGATCATCGAGAAGTACAAGGCCACCATCTTGTACTGCGCGCCCACCGCGATCCGCACGTTCATGAAGTGGGGCCGTGACATCCCCGCGAAGTTCGACCTGACCTCCCTGCGCCTGATCGGGTCCGTCGGCGAGCCCATCAACCCCGAGGCGTGGATGTGGTACCGCGAGCACATCGGCGGCGGCAAGTGCCCGGTCGTGGATACCTGGTGGCAGACGGAGAACGGCCAGATACTCATCAGCCCACTGCCCGGCGTCACTGCGACCAAGCCGGGCGCGGCGATGCGCGCGTTGCCCGGCATCGTCGCCGACGTTTACACCGAGGACGGCAAGCCGGTCGGCAACGACGAGGGCGGCTACCTGGTGATCAAGGAGCCGTGGCCCGCGATGCTCCGCACCCTGTGGGGCGACGACGAGCGCTACAAGAGCACCTACTGGTCCCAGTACCCCGGCGTGTACTTCGCTGGCGATGGCGCCAAGCGTGACAAGGACGGCGATATCTGGGTTCTGGGCCGCGTGGACGACGTGATGAACGTGTCCGGGCACCGACTCTCCACCACGGAGATCGAGTCGGCGCTGGTCTCACACGACATGGTGGCCGAGGCTGCGGTGGTCGGCGCGGCCGACGAGACGACGGGCCAGTCCATCGAGGCGTTCGTGATCTTGCGCGAGAGCGCGCACGGCGGCGGCGAGGACGTGGTGAAGGTGCTGCGCCAGCACGTGCGCGACGAGATCGGCGCGATCGCCAGCCCGCGCTCGATCATGATCGTGCACGAGCTGCCGAAGACCCGCTCCGGCAAGATCATGCGCCGGCTGCTCCGCGACATCGCGGAGAACCGCGAGCCCGGCGACTCGACCACCCTCGCGGACTCCTCCGTGATGGACCGCATCAAGGCCGAGCTGCTCAGCGGTAGCGGCGAGGGGTAGCAGCTGAGGACGCGGCCCCGGTTCTCCATTCGGAGGGCCGGGGCCGCGTGAGTGCCGGGCGGAGCCGGTTAGAGCCATTGCCGGGCGGAGCCGGCTAAGCCGGAATCCAGTCGAAGACGTCCGGGTCTGGCCCGATGCGCCCCGCAGCGCCCTCGTCCAGCGCCGCGATCTGGGCCATCGTGTCGCCGTCGAGCTCGAAATCGAACAGCGCCAAGTTCTCCCGGATGCGCTGCGGGGAAACGGATTTCGGGAACACGATGTTGCCGAGCTGGAGGTGCCAGCGCAGCGTGATCTGCGCCGGGGTCCGGCCCAGCCGCTCCGCGATCGCCAGGATCTGCGGGTCGGTGATCACCTTGCCCTGCGCGATCGGCGACCACGCCTCGACGGCGATGCCGTGCGCCCGGCAGAACTCGCGCACCTCGCCATTGCCGAAGTAGGGGTGTGCCTCGATCTGGTTGACGGCTGGCACGGTGCCGGTCTCCTCGAGAAGCCTGTTCAGGTGCGGGACCTGGAAGTTCGAGACGCCGATGCTGCGGGCCCGGCCGTCGGCCGCGAACTCCTCCAGGACCTTCCAGGTGGAGACGAAGTCGCCGTCGTAGCGGGTGGGCAGGGGCCAATGGATGAGGAACAGGTCCACATAGTCGGAGCCGAGCGCGGTGAGGGTCCTCTCGAACTCGCGGCGTGCGTCGTCGGGGCGGTGGAAGCTGTTGTTGAGCTTGCTCGTGAGGTAGACCTCGGACCGGTCCACGCCGGCGTCGCGGAGGCCCTGGCCCACGCCGGCCTCGTTGCCGTACATCTGCGCGGTGTCGATGTGCCGATAGCCGGCCTCTAGCGCGGCGGCCACCGCCGTCGCGGTCTCTTCGGGCTTGATCTGGAAGACCCCGAAGCCGAGCTGGGGGATCGTGTGGCCGTTGTTCAGGGTGATTGCGGGTACCTGTGGCATGCCCTTGATACTGCCGCGGGATGGCCGATTTCGCATGGGGCCGGGCGGCGATGGGAGGGCGGCTTTGCAGTAGACGCCGGTCCAGGATTGAATGTGTCTCAGGGCACATCGGTGTGTGCTCAGGGTTCGGCCGAGAAGAGGACATCACATGGGTTTCGCCAATGACCGGATCGTTGTGGTCACCGGGGCCAGCCGCGGGGCGGGCAAGGGCATCGCGCTGGCGCTCGGCCAGCCGGGGACCACGGTCTACGTGACTGGCCGGACCGAGCTCGAGGGTGACGCGCCGCTGCCCGGGACGGTGGCCGCGACGGCCGCCGAGATCACCGCGCGGGGCGGCGTCGGCGTGCCCGTGATCTGTGACCACGCGGACGATGCGGCGGTGGAGCGTCTGTTCAGCCGGGTCGCCTCCGACCACGGCCGCCTCGACATCCTCGTCAACAACGCGCTGGCCGTCCCAGACGAGCTTGCGTTGCGCGGGCCGTTCTGGGAGAAGCCGCTTTCGATGCAGAAGATCCTCGACGTCGGTATGCGCTCGACGTACGTGGCCAGCTGGTATGCCGCACCCCTGCTGGTGGCTAACGGGGCGGGCCTGATTGTGAACACCTCGTCCTTTGGCGCTCGCTGCTACATGCACGGCCCGGCGTACGGCGCAGGCAAGGCGGCCGTCGACAAGATGGCCCACGACATGGCCTTGGATCTGAAACCATTTGACGTGGCGGCGATCTCGCTGTGGATGGGGATGCTCAAGACGGAGCGGACGGCGGCGGCCATCGGCGGCAATGTCGAGGCCTATAAGCAGTTCGCCGCGCACGCGGAGTCCGCGGAGTTCCCGGGCCTGGTCATCGACGCGCTGGCCCGCGACCCCAAGCTGATGGCGCGCACCGGCCAGGTGCTGATCGGCGCGGAGGTCGCGCTCGAGCTGGGCGTGACCGATATCGACGGCAACCAGCCGCCTTCGCACCGAGGATTCCTCGGGGATCCGACTATCTTCAGCGACGCGGTGGTCCAGTGATGGCGCAAAAGCGGCCCGCCCAGCTCGACTCCGCCCTTGTGGGGCCTTCGATCAAGTACATGGCGAAGGTCAATACCTGGCTGTACAAGCGCACCGGGGGGCGTATCGGCGGCAAGTGGCGTATCGGCGCTGGCCTCCGGAAGCCGGTGCCGACCTTGCTGTTAGAGCACCGAGGGAGAAAGTCCGGCAAGACGTTCACCGCGCCGCTGCTGTATCTGGTGGACGGGCCGGACATCGTGGTGGTCGCCTCGCAGGGTGGGCTGCCGAAGAACCCGCAGTGGTTCCACAACGTGGTGGCTACGCCCGACGTGCTGGTGCAGATCGGCTCCGAACGCCGCCCGGTGCGCGCGGTCGTGGCTGATGAGGCGGAGCGGGCGCGGCTGTGGCCGCTGCTCCTCGAGCTGTACGCGGACTTCGAGAACTATCAGGCGTGGACCGAGCGAGAGATCCCGATCGTGGTGCTCAAGCCGCGCTGACCCCCGCCCGGCCCGCCGCACCCGCCTCCCCTCGCGAATGGGGGCGGCTGGGGGCTGGGGCTGGGCGGCGGGCCAGGGCAGGGTTACAGCACCGTGTCGCGGATCGTGTGCTTGGTGAGCTTGCCCGACGGGTTGCGCGGCAGCGCGTCGACGGTGATGGCCTCGCGCGGGAGCTTGTAGCGGGCGAGCTTGTCGGACAGGTACTCCCGGATCTCCTCGATGCCCAGGTCCGCGCCATCGGCGGTGACGACCACGGCGACGACGACCTCGCCCCACTGCTCGTCCGGCCGGCCGATCACGGCGATGTCCGCGACGCGCGGATGCGCACGCAGCGCCTCCTCGACCTCCTGGGAGTACACGTTCTCGCCGCCGACGATGATGACGTCCTTGAGGCGGTCGACGATGAACAGGTAGCCCTCCGCGTCGATGCGGGCGACGTCGCCGGTGCGGTACCAGTCGCCGGCGAACACCTCGGCCGTCGCGCCCGGGTTGCCCAGGTAGCCGCGCATGCGGGTGTCGGCGCGCATCCAGATCTCGCCCGTCTCACCGGGTTTCGCGTCGGTGATCACGCCTTCGGGCCCCCCGGGGGCGACCACCCGCAGGTCCACGCCCGGCATGCCGCCGCGGCCGATCGAGCCGGCGTGCGCGATCTGCTCCTCCGGGTACAGGGCGGTGCCCACCGGGCCCATCTCGCTCATGCCATACACCTGGTAGAACCGGTCGGTCCGGTAGGCGTCGATGAGCATGCGCGCGGTGTCCTCGCCCAGGGGCGCGCCGCCGTAGATCCACTTGTCCACGCTGGACAGGTCAAAGGACTCGAAGTCCAGGCCCTTGGCCTTGCAGGCCTGCAGCGGCGCGAGGTACGCGATGGGCGCGCCGAAGAACGCGGTGACCTGGTGCTCCTGGACCGTCTCGAGGAACCCGATGGGCTCGTACTCGGTCATCAGCACGACGGTGCCGCCGAGGAACAGGGTCGTGAGCAGCCAGTCGTTGAGCGGCGCCGCGTGCCAGATCGGCATGGCGATGAGCATGCGGTCGTCGCGGGTGAAGGGGATGGTGGAGGCGATGAGCGGAGCCACGGTCGCGATGCTGCGGTGTGTGTGCTCGCAGCCCTTGGGGGCGCTGGTGGTGCCGGAGGTGTACAGGATCTGCGCGAGGTCGTCCTCGGTGATCGCGATGCCCCCGGACTCCTGCGCCGCATCGACGGCCGAGCGGAACGAGTCGGTGGTGTGCCAGGACGTGCCGGGGGCGGCGGCCGTCGCGATCCCGGCGAGGGCCGAGGTGACGACGCCGACGCGGGCCCCGCTGTGCTCGATCGTGTAGCGCACCTCCGGGACCTGCAGCTTGTGATTGACCGGCACCAGCACCCCGCCGGCGCGCCAGATGCCAAACGCGGCGATCACGAACTCGGGGGTGTTGGTGGTCATCACCGCGACCTTGTCGCCCCGGCCCACCCCGGCCTCGGCGAACACCGTGGCCGCGCGGCGGCTCGCGGCGAGCAACTCCGCGTAGGTCAGCCGCCGCTTGCCGTGGATCAGCGCATCCTTGGCAGGGAACTTCCGGGCGGTGGACTCTAGAAGGGTGTTCAGGTTCACGGTGGTGCTCCAGACGATCGACACGGGGCTATTGCTTTGAAGTATTGAATCATGATTCAATCCTTGTGGGAAGAGGAGGCTAGATGGCATATCGACCGACCGACCGCACGCGTGGCGTCGCCGAGCAGCGTCGTCAGCGTTATCTCGACGCCGCGACCGGGATGGTTGCCCAGCACGGCTTCGTCGGGGCCAAGGTCAAGGCCATCGCGGAGGAGTGCGAGACCAGCGTGGGATCGGTCTACTCCTACTTCGACGGCCGGGCGGAACTGCTGGCCGAGGTCTTCCGCGGGGCCGCGAACCACGAGCTGGCCACGGTGGGCCACGCCGTGGAGAACGCCGGCCCGTCCGCGCCGGAGAAGCTGGACGCGCTGGTGGCCACGTTCGCCTCGCGCGCCTTGACCGGCCGCCAGCTCGCCTACTCACTGCTCTTCGAGCCCGTGGACCCGGTGGTCGAGGCGGAGCGCCTGCGATTCCGCGCGGCCTACCACTCGATGGGCGAGCGGGTGCTGCGCGAGGGCATCGCCGCCGGCGAGGTGCCCGCGCAGCACGCGCCCATCACCGCCGCGGCGATCATCGGTGCCATCTCGGAGGCCCTGGTCGGCCGGCTGACCCCCACTCCCGCAGGACTTGACCCTGCCCTCTCGGACGACGCGATCGTCGCCGAGATCCAGAATTTTTGTCGACGAGCGATCGGAGCGCAGCAGCCATGATCAAGACCCATGTCACCCACGAGGTGTTCAACCAGGCGGCGCCCCGCGTCGACATCAACGAGTACACGACCAACGTCGCACTCGTGGAGGGCGTCGGCCGCTACGGCGGGGACTGGGCCAGCAGGGAGCTCGAGGAGGTCGGCGCCCTCGTCGGCAGCGAGTCCTATCAGCGGGACGCGGAGCTGGCGAACACGATCACCCCGGTGCTGCGCACCCACGACCGGTGGGGCAATCGCATCGACGAGATCGACTTCCACCCCGCCTACCACCGGGTGACCGCAGAGTCCGTGAAGTACGGCGCGCACACCCGCGCCTGGGCCGGCCCGCAGCCCGGCGCGAACGTTGTGCGCGCTGGCGTGTTCATGCAGTTCGCGCAGATCGAGCCCGGCCACACCTGCCCCATCTCGATGACTCACGCCGCCGTGCCCTCGCTCAAGCTGACCCCGGAGATCGCCGACATCTGGCTGCCCCGCGCCTACTCCCGCGAGTACGACCCGCGCCACATCGCCGGCAAATCCAGCGCCATCTTCGGTATGGCCATGACGGAGAAGCAGGGCGGCTCCGACGTGCGCGCCAACACGACCCGCGCGGAGGAGCTCTCAGACGGCACGTGGGCGCTGACCGGCCACAAGTGGTTCTGTTCCGCGCCGCAGTCGGATGCCTTCCTGGTGCTGGCACAGGCCAACGCCGGCCTCACCTGCTTTCTGGTGCCCCGCGTGCTGCCCGACGGCGAGCGCAATGTCTTCCGCATCCAACGGCTCAAGGACAAGCTGGGCAACAAGTCCAACGCGTCCTCTGAGATCGAGCTCGACGGCACCATCGGCTGGCTCGTCGGCGAGGTCGGCCGGGGCGTGCCCACCATCATCGAGATGGTCAACCGCACCCGGCTGGACTGCGTTTACGGCTCGGCCGCCGGCATGCGCCAGGCCGTTGCCGAGGCCGCCTGGCATGCCCGGCACCGCGCCGCGTTCGGCAAGACCCTGATCGACCAGCCCGCCATGACCGCCGTCATCGCGGACCTGCAGCTCGAATCGGAGGCCGCGGCCTGGACCGCGATGCGCCTGGCTGCCGCCCACGACGACGAGACCGGCGAGCAGGCGTCATTCCGCCGCCTGGCGACCGCCGTGTCCAAGTACTGGGTGTGCAAGCGCGGGCCGAACCACGCTTACGAGTCCCTCGAGTGCCTCGGCGGCAACGGCTACACCGAGGATTTCCCCCTGGCACGCCGCTATCGCGAGCAGCCGGTGATGGCCGTGTGGGAGGGCTCCGGCAACGTCATCGCCCTCGACGTCCTGCGCGCGATGGCCCGCGAGCCCGAGTCCGTGACCGCGTTCGACAACGAGGTCGCGCTGGCCGCGGGCACGTCCACGACGTTCGACGCTCATCTGGCCAAGATGCGCCGCCAGCTCGCTGAACTAGCCACTGAGCCCGATGCCGCCCAGGGCCGCGTCCGCCGCACCGTCGAGTCCATGGCCCTGGCCCTGCAGGCCTCGGTGCTGTTGCGCGAGGCGCCCACCGCCGTCGCCGAGGGCTTCATCGCGGCGCGCCTGGGCGAGGACCGCGGCTTCGAGTACGGAAACCTGCCCGACGGCGTGGATGTCGCGGTGATCGCCGCCCGCGCCTAATCCTAGCCTCCCTGCCCGCCCCCCGCCCGCGAATTCGCCGCGCTTACGCAGCGCCGCCGCGCTTGCAAGCGCAGTGCGCCGACGCAAGCGCGGCGACCTTGAAAATGCAGCGCGGCGACCTCGAAAATGCAGCGTCGAAGGTCAGCCCGCGAACTGGCGCGAGCTGATCAGGAAGGTGATGAGGTCCTGGATGGTCTCGGCGGCCCGGCGGGGCTGGTAGCCCAGCTCGGAGGAGGCCTTCGAGCCGTCGACCTCGGGCTGGGCGATGAGCGCGCCCATCGCGGCCTTGGAGACGAGGTCAGAGCCGAACTTCGCGGCGATCGGTTCGGCGACGGGCAGGATCGCGACGATCCAGCTTAGGGGGAACGCGACGATGGGCCCGCGACGGCCCGTGATCTTCGCCGCCATGTTGAATACCCATTTCATGTTCAGCATGTGCCCGGTGAGCAGGTAGTTCTCGCCGGTGCGGCCCTTCTCGGCGGCCAGGGTAAGGCCGATGACGACATCGCGCACGTCCACCAGGTCGAAGCCGCCGGTGACCACGGCGGGGATGCGGCCACGCGCGGAGTCGCGGAGCATGCCGTTGATCCTGGAGAGGGCGCCGAAGTCGGTGGGGCCGTACACGCCGGTCGGGTTGCAGATCACCGCGTCGAGGCCCTTGGCGATGACCTTCTGCAACTCCTGCTCGCCCGCCCACTTCGAGCGGTCGTAGACGGGGATCTCCGGGCTCTCGGAGCGTCGGGAGGCCTCGTTGAGGAAGCCGCCGCAGCTGTACTGGTCGAACGAGTGGACCGAGCTGCAGTGGACCAGGCGCCGGACGCCCATCTTGAGGGCGGCCTCGGCGACGATGCGCACACCCTTGGTATTGAGGTTCCAGGCGGTCTCGTCCTGCTGCTTGAGGGTGATCATCGCGACCATGTGGTACGCGATATCGACACCTTCGAGGGCGGCTTCCATGGCGGCCGGGTCCAGGACATTGCCCTCGATGAACGTCACGCCGTGGGTGGGCCAATGCTCCGCGGCAATCCGGTCGATGGCGACAACGTCGTGGCCCTGCTCCACTAGGAGGTCCACAAGATTCGATCCGACGAAGCCCGCGGCCCCTGTCACTGCAACCTTCATGCCTTTAGTCCTCTTCTCATCCACCGGCATAGTGCCATCAATAAGTAGAACACGTTGCAGTTAGTTGTGTCCAGAGTCCTGTTTGGCAATCGTCGGCGTGGGACTGTCGGGGGGAGATGGAAGGCTGGTGGTGCGGCGTCGAAGAAATCGGCGCGCTCATCGAGAGGCTGAGGGTGTTGTCTGAGGAACTGGCGGAGTCCGGGGAACTGGCTGATCCACCGCGTCGAGGCTGGCCCGCCACATGGCCAGCTGCCGCGAAGAATGCCGCGGACTTGCTACTGACGGGCTTGTGGCGCGTGCGGCAAAACGCGGAGGATGATTCCGCCGCGACGGCGGCGGCGCTGGGCGAGGCGATAACGGAGCTGGCGAAGCACGGCGGTCCGGCGCTGCCACTCCAGGCCGCCATGATCCGAGAATTGCTCGAGCGCGCCTATCCGGACGGGTTCACCGGCAAGGTGGTGCAGGAGGTGTTGATGCGGTGCGTCGGCGCCGCGTCGGAGCTGATGGACGACGAGGGGCTGATCGAGGACCTGGCGCTGGTCGTGGGCGGCGCGCTGGGGATGTCCGAGGAGTTCGGGGAGTCCGCGGGGCCCCGAGCGGCAGCCCGTTTCCTGCGGTCCGGGCTGCTGGTGCTGGATGATCTGCTGTCGCGCACAGGGCTCGACGCCGGGGTGGCCGTCGAGACGGCGATCGGCGAGATCTGGCGCTCGGAGACAATGGAGATGCCGTGACGGGCCGGCCATGACGGGCGGACCGTCACAGGAATTCGAGACTCGAGCTAAGGAGCCGCGGTGACGCCGGGGATTGTGCGGGTAGACAGCTGGACGTGGTCGGTGCGGCTATTCAAGACCAGGTCGGCGGCGGCCGCCGCGTGCCGCGCGGGCCAAGTGCGGGTGAACGGCGCGGCGGTCAAACCCGCCCGGCCGCTGGTGGTGGGCGACGAGGTCCGGGTCCGGGTGGATGGGTTCGAGCGGATTGTCGAGGTCGTGCGGTTGATCCACAAGCGCGTCGGCCCGCCGGTGGCGGCGGAGTGCATGATCGATAAGAGTCCGCCGCGGCCGCCCCGTGAGGCGATCCTCGGCATTCCCCTCCGCGACCGTGGCGCGGGGCGGCCCACCAAGCGGGACCGCCGCGAGATTGAGCGGCTGCGCGGGCGGTTTCCGGAAGAGCGCTAGCGGATCCGGACGCACAAGAGCCGGCGACTGCTAGGGGTCGCCGGCTCTTGTGGGAAGGGCTATTTGTCCTGGGTTGCCGTCGGCGCCGCCTGGGCTGCCGACTCATGCACCGAGGGGCCGGTGGAGGCAGGGGACTTCCAGTTGTTCAGGAAGTTCGGCCAGATCGAAACGATGAACAGCAGTAGTGAGACCAAAATGGCCATCACAAGGGATCCCACAAGCACGACGGTGCCGACGCCGGACATAATGCTGGTCCAGTCCATCAGATCAACCTCCAAGGCAGACTGTCACGGAGCTACACAATTGCCGTTGACACTACTCTGACGCGGGTGTGGGATTCAAACTGGTCTAGGTGGCGTTCAAGAGGTTGGCGGCGGAGACGAACGCGTTCACGATCGAGTCGGTGCAGCTGGCACCCATCCCCATCGCCCAGTGCCGGCGGGCACCGTTGGTGCAATAGATGAAGGTCGCGGTCATCTCGCCGGCCTGCTGCTGGTGGAATGACGTGACCTCCATGGGGAAGCCGGCCTCGTGCAGCATCGCGGTCATCGCGGAGATCGGCCCGGCAGCATCCGCGCTTGCGTGACAGATGGTGCGCTCGATACCGAGGGTCGCGGAGTAGGTGGACTTCGCCGAGTTGATGCGCTGTTCGCTCCACGCCGACAGCCGCAGTGGGCCCGAGGATGGTGCATAGGCGGCCTCAAATGTGGGCCAGGACATCTGGGCGGCCTCGAGGCGGAGCTCGCGGGGCAGGGCCTTCCCGAAGCGCTGGGCGAACGGGTCGGCCGGACGTGCGGCGCGGCGGTCCTGGCCGGAGATCCGGGACGGGGCGGGGCACCGTGCGGCGATGGCCAAGGGGCTGGTGATGCTGGGAGAATTCATGAGAAGCGGTCTTCCGTGATGTGAATCAGGGGGGACCGACTGGGTAGCTCAAAGACCCGCAGAGAGGGGTCGGTCCGAATCAGACCCCGCTGCGGCGGTGAACTACGAGAAGGCGCTTCATGGCCGCCAATACTACCGCCGATCCGCACTGTCGGCAACGCCGCGGGTGGGCGCGGGCCCCAGCGCTGGTATCGGAAGTATTCACGACTCTACGATTTTGGGTAGATAGATGTATGCGGCTCTGACATTATTTGAGGCAGTTCCCTACACTTAAAACCGTGATCCTTGAGAGCCACGCGCGGCGCGGCGTGCGAATCCCCCCCGCGAGCCTCCCGATGGCGAGCTTCGGGGCGACGGCCGTGGTGGCCGGCGGGATCGTGGCCGCGGCGACCGCATCTGCGCCGAGCCAGCCCGCGGCGTGGGCATCGGCGTACCTGGTGCTGGTCGTCGGGGTGGTGCAGGTGGCGTTGGCCGTCGGGCTGGGGCTGCTCGCGGTGCGGCCGATCACCGGGTCGATGCAGGCCTGGGCCTTCGGACTGTTCAACCTGGGCAATGCCGCGGTGCTGGTCGGAACGCTGCTCGACGGCACAGGGGGCGGAGTGTGGATCGTCGACCTCGGTGGCGTGCTGCTGCTCGCCGCGATGGGGCTACTCCTCTATTACGTGCGAGGGGCGCGGCGAAGCTGGTTGCTGGCCCTGTACGTCGGCGTGGTGGGCGTGATCGTGGTGAGCATGCCGATCGGCCTGGTGCTGTCCCGGGTGTGAGTGGCTTATATGTATTTCTACGACACTGGCTAGAGTCGTAGATATTCACCTGATCTCGTTGCTACCGTCGGCGGCATGGACCCAGTACGCAATCCCTATGCGCCTGGCGCAGGGCAGCGGCCGCCGGAGCTGGCGGGCCGTGACAAGCAGATCGAGGCCTTCGAGGTAGTGCTTGAGCGCATTGCCCGCGGCCGTCCCGAGCGCTCCGTGCTGCTGACGGGTCTGCGCGGGGTGGGCAAGACGGTGCTGCTGAACAAACTGCGCTCGTCCGCCATTTCCCGCAGTTGGGGGACCGGGAAGATCGAGGCGCGGCCCGGCCAGGGCCTGCGCCGTCCGCTGTCCTCCGCGCTGCACATGGCGGTGCGCGAGATCGCGCCGGCGCACCGCGATCCAGAGCAGGTGGAGAACTTCCTGGGTGTGCTGAAGGCCTTCGCACTGCGCGCCACCGCGGACAAGGGGATGCGGGAGCGCTGGCAGCCGGGCATCGACGCCGTCCTGGTCTCGGGCCGGGCGGACTCCGGCGACATGGAGATCGACCTGGTGGAACTGCTGCTCGACGCGGCCGCACTAGCCCGAGACGTGGGCGTGGGTATTGCGATCTTCATCGACGAGATGCAGGACCTCGCGGCAGAGGACGTGTCCGCGATCTGCGGCGCGTGCCACGAGCTCAGCCAGGACGGCGCCCCGCTGATCGTCGTCGGGGCGGGCCTGCCGCACCTGCCCGCGGTGCTGACTGCCTCCAAGAGCTATTCAGAACGGCTGTTCAGCTATCACCGCATCGGCCGCCTGGACCGCGATGCCGCGGACTTGGCGCTGACGGCGCCGGCTGAGCGGGAGGGCGTCGAGTTCACGCAGTCGGCGCTCGACCAGTTGTACTCGGCGGCGGATGGCTACCCCTACTTCGTGCAGGCCTACGGGAAGGCCGCGTGGGACCAGGCGGCGACGAGCCCCATCACCGATGTCGACGTTCGGGTGGCGGCGCCGCTCGCTGAGGAGGAGTTGGCCGTCGGCTTTTTCGGTTCGCGCTATGAGCGTGCGACGCCGGCTGAGCGGGAGTACATGCGGGCGATGGCCGAGCTCTCGGGGGACGACGGGCCGGTGCCGACCGCGTCGATCGCGGAGCAGCTAGGGCGCAAGCCCGCGTCGCTGTCCCCGGCGCGGGACGGGCTGATCAAGAAGGGCCTGATCTTCTCGGCCGAGCGCGGCTCCATCGGGTTCACCGTCCCGCACTTCGGCCGTTATCTGCGGGCGCAGTCGGAATAGCCGCGTCATCTTTGTATATATCAATCTAGTGTAAAAACTAGATTGGTATATATATCCCTCATGAGGTCATCGTGGGATCGCCTGCTCCGGTAGGGTTGCCGACCATGTGGTCACAGTTTCAGCAGGTAGTCCAGGGTGCGGCCGGGCATGGTTGAGGAGCGGCTCAACGCGACGCCGACACAGGTCAAGCGCTGGCGCGGCCTGCTCGCCGATGAGCGTGCGGAGGCGGGTTTCTACCGCACCCTCGCCGCCCGGCACGAGGGCGAGGACCGCGAGATCCTGTCCGCGATTGCGGACGCCGAGGAGCGCCACATCTCGCACTGGGCGGACCTGCTCGGCGACGAGGCCGGTGAGGTGGGGCGAGGCAGCTATCGCCTGAGACTGCTGGGCTGGCTATCCCGCTGGTTCGGCTCTGTGTTCATCCTCGCGCTCGCGCAGCGGGCGGAGACCCGCTCACCCTATTCGGTGGACCCCGACGCAACCCCCGCGATGGCCGCAGACGAGCGCGTCCACGAGGAGGTGCTGCGCGGCCTCGCCGCGCGGGGTCGAGCCCGGGTCTCGGGCACGTTTCGCGCCGCCGTGTTCGGCGCGAACGACGGCCTGGTCAGCAACCTGGCGTTGATCCTGGGCGTGAGCGCGGGCGGCGTCGCCCCGGAGGTCGTGCTTCTGACCGGCATCGCCGGCCTGCTCGCCGGCGCGCTGTCGATGGCGGCGGGGGAGTACATCTCCATCCGCTCGCAGCGAGAACTCCTGGAAGCCTCTGAGCCCAGCAGCGACGCGGCCCGGGTCCTCCCGGATCTCGATGTCGACGCGAACGAGCTCGCGCTGGTCTACCGGGCGCGGGGGATGCCCGCCGCCGCGGCGCAAGCGCACGCCGACGAGGTGCTCGCCGGCAGCTCCCAGTCCCTGGAGCACCCGGGCGGCGGGGAGGCTAACGGTGAGGACATCGTCGGCTCGGCCCGCGGCGCAGCGATGTGGAGCTTCCTCTCGTTCGGCCTGGGCGCGATGGTGCCGATCCTGCCGTTCCTGTTCGGCCTGACCGGCATCGCGGCGCTGGCCCTGGGGATCGTCCTCGCCGGGGCGGCGCTGCTGACCACCGGCGCGATCTCCGGCATCCTGTCCGGTGGCCCGCCGCTGCTGCGGGGCCTCCGGCAGTTGGGAATCGGCGCCGCGGCCGCCCTCATCACGTATCTGTTGGGCCTGGCCGTTGGCGTCACGCTCGGCTGAGCTCGTGTCTAGGCTGGCCACAATGCAATCTTGGGCGTGGGGCGACCCGCGGAATTGGAGCTAGTCATGCAGGCAGCGCACACCGACGTCTTCGTCATCTTCGGCATCACCGGCGACCTCGCCCAGAAGATGACGTTCCAATCGCTGTACCGGCTGGATAGGCGTGGCCTGTTGGACTATCCGCTGATCGGGGTCTCCAACCAGGACATCACGGCCGATGAGCTGATGGCCTCCGCGCGGTCCGCGTTGGAGAATCTAGACGAGGACATAGACGAGGACGCGTTCGCGGCGTTCGCCGCCCGCTGGTCGTATATCTCCGGCGATGTCGGCGCCCCGGAGACGTATGAGCGGCTCGGCAAGGAGATCCGCGCCCGGCAGCGCTCGGGCTCCGACGAGGTCCGCAATGCGCTGTACTACCTGGAGATGCCGCCGTCGCTGTTCGGCCCCATCGTGGAGCACCTCGGCGCCGCGGGCCTGGTCGGCGGCGCGCACGTGGCGGTGGAGAAGCCGTTCGGCCACGACCTCGCGTCGGCGCTCGAGCTCAACGCCCGCCTGCGCGCGGTGATCGGCGAGGATCAGCTGCTGCGGGTGGATCACTTCTTGGGCAAGGAGCCCGTGATCGAGATCGAGTACCTGCGCTTCGCGAACCGCCTGCTCTCGGGGCTGTGGGATCGAGATTCGGTCACCTGCGTCCAGATCACCATGGCGGAGAGTTTCGGCGTGGAGGACCGGGGGCGCTTCTACGATCCGGTGGGGGCGATGCGCGACGTCGTGCAGAACCATCTGTTCCAGGTGCTCGCGCTGGTCGCGATGGACCCGCCGGTCGGCGGCGCGGCGCACGACCTGCAGGATCGCAAGTCCGAGGTGTTCCGGTCCATCCGGCCGCTGGACCCCGCGCAGTGTGTGCGCGGCCAGTACGACGGCTACCAGGGGATCGACGGCGTCGCTGCGGACTCCGACACCGAGACCTATGTGGCCATGCGCCTGGAGATCGACAACTGGCGCTGGTCCGGGGTGCCCGTGTTCCTGCGTGCGGGCAAGTCGCTGCCCGAGACGGTCACCGAGGTGCGGCTGTTCCTGCGCAGCACCCCGGCCGTGCCCTTCCTGCCGGGCATCGAGACCGTGGAGCCCAACCAGATTGTCCTGCGCATCGACAAGAACGCCGGGGTGCGGCTGCAGCTGACAGGGCACGACGAGGCGGATCAGTGGCGACCCGTGCATCTGGACACGCTGTTCAAGCAGGAGTTCGGCGCGCCCCAGCTGCCCTACGAGCGGCTTCTGCACGCGGCGCTGGTTGGGGACCATCGGCTCTTCGCCCGCGAGGACGCGGTGGAGGAGACCTGGCGGATAGTGCAGCCGCTAATCGACGCGCCGTCGGCCGTGCAGCCCTATGCCCAGGGCTCCTGGGGCCCGGCCAGCGCAGCCGAGCTGGTGGCCGGCTACCCCGCGTGGCAGGACCCCTGGGTTTAGTTCTCGAGAGACGCGATCGCGTCGATCTCCACCGTCGCGCCATACGGGAGCGCGCTGACCTCCATGAAGGTGCGGGCGGGCCGCGGGTGCGCGAAGAGCCGCTCGTACTGGCGGTTGGCCTCGTCGCGCAGCGTCACGTCGGTGACGAAGTAAGTCAGCTTCACCACGTCCGCGAGGGTGCCGCCGACCGTCGCGAGGCGCTCGGTCATCCGGTCGATGGCGGCGTCAAGGGCCTCGCGTCGGCCCGGTACCGCGACGCCGTCCGCGTCGATGGACAGCGCACCGGAGACAAAGGCGAGGCCGCCCACCGCGACGGCGGGGCTATACGGATGGGGGTCCAGCTCAGACTGTGGTGAGGGGCTCTGGGTATCGGCGGGCATGGCTTTTCTCGCTTCTACTCGGTTAGTTGGAACTCGACGATGGCGAGCACCCCGGCGATCGCGTCGGTCAATGCCGCCGCACGCTCCTGGGCGCCGGGTGCGCTCAGGATGGACAGTCGATCGGCCTGGCCCATCGGGACCTGCGTGGCCAGGGCGTAGAGCAGGTCGCCAGGGTCGGCAGGCAGATTCTCGAACTTCGGCGGGGGTGGGGAGACTGCGTTCTGCCGCTCCGCGAGCCGGTCTATTCGACCGTACAGGTGCGTGATGTCCTCGAGCAGCGAGGTCACCTCCACCTGGGGCGGCCCGGTGGGGGTGTCGGGCCAATCCTCCACCTCGGCAAGCGGATACGGATCGTCCGCGAGCCAGCGCGTGACGCGGATGCGGTGCTCGCCCAGGCAGTCCAGCTGGAATCGTCCGGGTCCGAGCCCCCGATGGCCGACGATCCGCGTTCGCACGCCGACGCCCTGGCGCATCTCCCCGCCACCAACCTCCGAGCCGCGCTCAATCAGCACCACACCGAACAGCGGGCCGGCGGGTGAGGCCAGACAATCCGCGAGCAACTTCTGATAGCGGTCCTCGAACACGTGCAGCGGCAGGCTCTCGCCCGGCAGCACCACGCCCCCGAGCGGGAACATCGGCAAGATCGGCATGCTTAGAGCATGCCCCATGCCGGGTGGATGGCGCGCGAAGATCGCGGCGGGTCAATGGAGTTCGCGCGCGGGCTCCCCCGACTCGGTCTGATGGATGGCGAAGGCCCCCACCACGCCGACGACGATGAGCGCGACCCCGAACCACACTGGCGCGGCGCTCAGGCTCAGCGAGACGATGCCGACCACGGCGGTCATTTTCAGCAGCGGGCTCAAGAACTCCGTGAACGGCGGCGCGGGCTCCGCGCGCTGGCCGTCGGGTTGCGGCGACTGGGCGCGCGCGACCTTCGGGTACCACGAGGTGAACTCCGCGGCGACGAGGATCGCGATGATCTGGATGATCCAGTTGGTCCACACGTTGCTGGAATTTTGCAGCGCCAGCTCGCCGATCAGCCCGGCGATAGACGCGACGAGGAACGCCGCCGCCCACACCGCGGTGATCGCGTAGTTGATCCTCATGAATGTCGGCGTGTGCCAGTACTGTTTGGCAACCTGCTCACGGGCGTACTGCATGGTGAACGGCATTCTGAACAGGATCGAGGCCACGATCACCACCGTCAGCGTGATATTGCTGATCTCGCCGAGCCAGGTCTCGAGCCAGCGCAGCCCGTCGGCGCTGACCACGTGCGAGAGCACGAGCAAGGCGGTGAAGAACGCGACATCCACGACGTTGAGAATCTTGAGCGAGCGACGGCGGAGCAGATCCATCGCCACAAAGAGCACCGACAGCGCCAACGCGGCCGCCGCCGCCCAGCTGGTGCGCCCGGGGCCCTCGAAGACGCCGACGACAACCCAGGGGATCAGCCCGATGATGGGACTGTCAAGAATCCGTCCGACTTGGCCCGAGAAACCGGGATCCGTGATTGACGTGGACGTGTCAGACACCTGGCTATGACCGTTCATCGCAGCACGCTTTCAGCGGGACGCAGATTATTAAGGATTGATGCGGATCTCACGATACGCCCCGAAAGCGCCGTTGATAAGGGTTTTTCGTTCCGCTTCCGCAGTTCGCCCCGCACACCGGGCGGGGTGTCTAGCGTGGTGGGTGGGACGAGCACCCTCGATCGCGGCCCGGATGAGAGGCAAGCCATGGCATATCGGTTCTTGGGCGAGAGCGGCCTGAAGGTATCGGAGGTGGTCTACGGGAACTGGCTGACGCACGGTTCGCAGGTGGAGAATGACACCGCGACGGCCTGTGTGCGGGCGGCTCTGGACGCGGGCATCACCTCGTTCGACACCGCCGACGTGTACGCGGACGGGGTCGCGGAGTCGGTGCTGGGGGCGGCGCTGCGCGGCGAGCCTCGGGAGTCCCTGGAGATCTTCACCAAGGTCTATTTCCCGGTGGGGCGACGAGGCCCGAATGACACCGGGTTGTCTCGCAAGCACATTCGCGAGGGCATCGATGGCTCGCTGCGCCGGCTCGGGGTGGACTACGTGGATCTGTACCAAGCGCACCGATTCGATCACGAGACCCCGCTCGAGGAGACGATCCAGGCGTTCGCAGACGTGGTGCGCCAGGGCAAGGCCCTCTACATCGGCGTCTCGGAGTGGACCGAGCAGGAATTGCGGGAGGGCCAGGAGCTTGCGCGGCAGGCAGGCTTTCGCATCGTCTCCAACCAGCCCCAGTACTCGATGTTGTGGCGGGTCATCGAATCCAGGGTGGTGCCAGCCAGTCGCGTGGTGGGGATCTCGCAGATCGTGTGGTCCCCGATGGCGCAGGGCGTGTTGAGCGGGAAATACCTGCCGGGCCAGGCTCCGCCCGCCGGCTCGCGCGCCACCGACGACAAGGGCGGCGACGTGATGATCAAGGGCTACCTGCGGGATGAGGTCCTCGCCGCGGTGCAGGGGCTTCGGCCGATTGCCGACGGGCTCGGAATCACGATGCCGCAGTTGGCGATCGCGTGGGTGCTGGCCAACGACAACGTGTCCGCGGCGCTGGTGGGAGCTACGCGGCCGGAGCAGATCGCGGAAAATGTCAAGGCGCTGGAGGTGCGGCTCACCCCGGAGGTGCTCATCGCCATCGACCACGCGCTGGGCGGGCCCGACTCTGAGCTGATCGAGAGGGATCCGGCGAGGACGAAGAGTCCGTCGCATCGGCTCGGCGGCGTCCGTTGACCACGGCGCACCCTCCGTCCGGGGATCAGCACACGATCCGATTCCACGACCAGGTGGCGACGATTGTCGAGGTCGGCGGAGGGATTCGGTCCTATGCCGTGGGCGGCCGAGATGTGCTGCACCCCTACGATATCGAGGCGATGTGCGATGGTGCGCACGGAACGCCGCTGATTCCCTGGCCGAATCGGCTGGCCGACGGGAAGTACGTCTTCGACGGTGCCGCGCAACAAGTTCCGCTGACGGAGCCGGGCAAGGGCAATGCGATCCACGGACTCACCCGCTGGCGCTCCTGGACGGCCGCCGAGCGCACCGACGCAGCGGTGACGATGGCGATGACTCTGCGGCCGTCCCCCGGCTATCCGTTCGCGCTGGCGCTGCGCATCCGCTATGCGCTCGGGGACGATGGGCTGAGCGTGCGCACCACGGCCCGCAATATCGGTACACACGAGTGCCCCTACGCGCACGGGCAGCACCCGTATCTATCGCCCGGCCGGGGCTCGCTCGACGACTGCGTGCTCGAGTTCGGCGCCGCGACGAGGATCCGCACTGATTCAGAGCGTCAGCTGCCGGTGGGGGCGGTGGCCGTCGGGCGCGGCACGGACTACGACTTCACCGGGGGGCGGTCCCTGCGAGGGCGGTTGCTCGACGACGCCTTCACAGACTTGGACCGCGACGGCGAGGGGCTGGCCCGGGTGATACTGCGCCGGCCGGATGGGGGGCGGGTGCGGCTGTGGGCCGACTCGGCGTTCCGGTATTTACAGGTCTACACCGCGGACACCCTCGCACCGGCGCGTCGGCGGGGCGGGGTCGCGGTGGAGCCGATGACGGCGCCATCCAACGCTTTCGCCAGCGGTGAGGGGGTGATTCGGCTCGCGCCGGGCCAGACTGCGGAGACCAACTGGGGTGTGATGCTCAGCTAGCGGCGGCGGGGTCCGCGCCAGAACCGTTGCTCCCGCTCTCGGCCGACTCGTTGGGGAGAACGGCGGCCTGGCACATCGTCGGGGTGGCCCACGGGGTGATCTTGGCCTGATAGCCGACTCTGGTGAGGCGCTCGATGGTGCCGCGCAGCAGCCCCAGGTGGATATTGCACACGATCTCTGGGTGCTCGGCGGCGATTGCCCCGAATGGGCAGGCGTGTAATTCGAAATGGATGCCGTCTGCGGTGTCGAGCAGTTCCGGCTCGAAGCCGATCTCGGTGAACATCGCGTTGACCTCGGCGGCGACCTGGACGAGCGGGCGCTGGCCCGCTTCGCTCTCGGAGATGCTGGATTTCGCCCACTCGCGGCCGGCCTGCTCGGCGCGTTCTGCGGGGGTGCCCCCGGTGTTGGAGGCCCAGCTCTGGGCCATGAGCCGGGAGAGCTGCAGGTAGGAATCCTCCTCCGAGGTCTGCGCCATCTGCGAGACCGAGCTGTAGAGGAGCCGGGGGCGGCCGCGGCCGTTGCTGGGGGCGGTGGTCGACGCCACGAGGCCCGCGGTGATCAGCGCCTCGAGGTGGAACCGGACCGTGGTCACATGGAGCCCGCAGATCTCGGACAGCTGATGGGCGTCAAGGGGGCCGCCGGCGGTGCGAAGTTCGTTGATGAGCGCTACTCGGCTCGGCGAGGACAGTGCCGAGTGAGTTTTGGCGCGGTTGGTTGCAGCCATACGTACCATTTTGTACTACCTCTTTTAAGTATGAGTAAAATTCGGTAAATTGATGCGCGAGGTTGTCAGCCGGGCCGGGTGGCACACGTGATCGCGGAACCCGACATCGACGTCATGGGCCGCGCGTGCGTCGAGGAGTACCCCGCCGACTGTCTCTACGAGGTGGCCGCGCGCTGTGTCCCCTGCCAGGGTGGGAGTGAAGCGGTGACGGGCAAGGCTTCCTCTCTCTCGCGAAATACCGGGACGTTAGCAATGTAAACGGTTTTCCTGACTCGTGCGATTGGCACGTCCTGGGATCCCACTGGACGGTATAAATGGCGTCCACCTTCCATTCGCAACGCGATATATAGGAACGTGTTCTATATTTAGCGCAGACGTGTAACCCGGACGGCCGAGGCTGCCGCTCGGGACCCCCTTGAACGGAGTTGTACAGATGTACGAGTGGTCCGAAACTGATCTGATGGTGCGCGATGCGGTGCGCGGGTTCATCGACAAGGAGATTCGGCCGGTCTCGGAGCAGTTGGAGAGCGGCGAGCTGCCCCCGTTCGGCGTGCTCCGCAAGCTGTTCCAAGCCTTCGGCCTCGACGAGATGGCCAGGGAGTCGCTGCAGTCCGCGCTCGATCGCGAGTCCGGCGTCGTAGCGGAGGACGGCGAGAAGAAGGACGGCGGCTCCTACAGCGGTGCCGGCAGTATGGGCGTGATCCTCAACAGCGAGCTGGCCACCGTCAGCCTCGGCCTGGTCGCGTCGATGGGCGTCTCCGTCGGCCTGACCGTCGGCACCATCCGCAGCCGGGGAACCCTGGCGCAGAAGAAGCGCTGGCTGCCCGAGCTGGTGACATTCGAGAAGGTCGGCGCCTGGGCGATCACCGAGCCGGACTCCGGCTCCGACGCGTTCGGCGGCATGAAGTCGACCGTGCGCCGCGACGGCGAGGACTACATCCTCAACGGCCAGAAGACGTTCATCACCAACGGCCCGTACGCCGACGTGATGGTGGTGTTCGCCAAGCTCGACGAGGGTGACGCCACGGTCGACCGCCGCGACCGCAAGGTGCTCACCTTCGTTCTGGACACTGGTATGGAAGGCCTGGTCCAGGGCAAGCCAATGAAGAAGATGGGCATGAACTCCTCGCCCACCGGCGAGTTGTTCTTCGACAACGTGCGCCTGACGCCGGACCGCCTGCTGGGCGAGAGCGAGGAGTTCGCCAAGAAGGACGGCAAGGCGAGCGCGAAGGACAGCTTCGTCGCCGAGCGCATCGGTATCGCGTCGCTGGCGCTGGGCATCATCAATGAGTGCCATCGCCTGTCCATCGATTACGCGAAGAGTCGTATGCTCTGGGGCCAGCCAATCTCGCAGTTCCAGCTCATCCAGCTCAAGCTAGCCGAGATGGAGATCGCCCGGATCAACGTGCAGAACATGGTCTTCAACGCGATCGAGCGGATGCAGGCCGGGCATAAGATCCCGCTCTCGGAGGCGTCGGCCGTGAAGCTCTACTCCTCGCGCGCGGCGACCGAGGTGGCGATGGAGGCGGTGCAGCTCTTCGGGGGCAACGGCTATATGTCCGAGTACAAGGTGGAGCAGCTCGCCCGCGATGCGAAGTCGCTCATGATCTACGCGGGCAGCAACGAGATCCAGGTGACGCATATCGCGAAGGGTCTGCTTGCTGATAATTGAAAGGCAGTATGACTATTAACGTCGGGCCGACGGTGATCCGTCGGCCCGGCCTTAAGATTTGGACGGTCGATCGACTCGGAAGCTGACAGTTCGATCACCGTGTCGTAGCATGGGCCCATGACAGAGCGAGTTTCCGAGCGCCGATACCGCGGCCTCCCCCCCGAAGTGCGCCAAGCTGACCGCCTGCATAGATTCCGCGAAGCTGGCCTGGACGCGTTCGCGACCTCGGGGTATATGAACAGCTCTGTGCCAGAGATCTGTAAACTGGCCGGATTGTCGACTCGTCAGTTCTATGAGGAATTCTCCTCCCGCGAGGGTCTGATCCTGGACCTGTACACCCGCATCCACGCCGAGGCCCGGGCGAAGGTTATCGAAGCTGTGGAGGGGGCGGTCGGCCGCAGCTATCGCGAGGTGGCCACCACAGCCGCGACGGCGTACATCCACGCGATCGCGGACGACCCGCGGCGCGCCCGCCTGGCCTTAGTGGAGGTCGTCGGCCTGAACCAGAAGGTGGAGGGCTGGCGGGAAGCCAACACCGCCGACTGGGCCCAACTGATCGAAAAAATCCTCCGTGACATGGTGCCGGCTGGCCACGAGCCCACCGGCGGCTACCGGCTGGTGATGGTGGGGATGGTCGGCGCCGTCAACGCGCTGGCCCAAGACTGGAGCGAGAGCTCGCCCCGCCCGCCGATGTCGGACCTCATCGACATCATCATCCCCCTGACGCTCTCCCTGTTCGGCCTTCCGCTCGAGTAGTCGCCTGGCGCTGTCGGATGCGTGGCCTGGCCAGCATTCCCACGCGCCCAATGGTCAATGTCGGCGGGCGATGAGATCATGGTTTCACGTACCTGTTCGTTGAGCTCTCGCGAACAGGATGTCATGAGCTCAGGAGGCCACGTTGTCACAGACAGTCATGGGCGTCATTGCCCGATCCAAGGGTGCGCCCGTCGAGTTGGTTCCGATCGTCATCCCTGATCCCGGCGCTCGCGAGGTCGTTGTGAAGATCGCGGCCTGCGGGGTCTGCCATACCGACCTGGCGTATCGCGATGGCGGCATTAACGACGAGTACCCGTTCCTGCTGGGCCACGAGGCCGCGGGCATTGTGGAGACCATTGGCTCCAATGTCACGCACGTGCAGGTTGGCGACTACGTGGTGCTCAACTGGCGCGCGGTCTGCGGCCAGTGTCGGGCGTGCAAGAAGGGCTCCCCGCACCTGTGCTTCGACACGTTCAACGCCGAGCAGAAGATGACCCTCGAGGACGGGACCGAACTCTCACCGGCGCTGGGCATCGGGGCGTTCGCGGATAAGACCCTCGTCCACGAGGGCCAGTGCACGAAGGTGGACCCGGCTGTCGATCCCGCCGTCGCCGGTTTGCTGGGCTGTGGCGTGATGGCCGGCCTGGGCGCGGCCGTGAACACCGGCAACGTGGGCCGGGGGGACTCTGTGGCCGTGATCGGCTGCGGCGGCGTCGGCGATGCCGCGATCATGGGCGCGCGCTTGGCAGGGGCGTCGACGATCATCGCTATCGACCGCGACGCGCAGAAGCTCGAGTGGGCGGTTGACCTCGGCGCGACGCACACCATCAACGCAACCGAGGTCGCCGACGTGGTCGAGGCGGTCAAGGAGCTGACCGACGGGTTCGGCGCGGACGTCGTGATCGACGCCGTCGGCCGGCCCGAGACCTGGAAGCAGGCGTTCTACGCCCGCGACCTCGCCGGCACCGTGGTGCTGGTGGGCGTGCCCACCCCGGACATGGTGTTGGAGATGCCGCTGGTGGACTTCTTCTCGCACGGCGGGTCGTTGAAGTCGTCCTGGTATGGGGACTGCCTGCCGGAGCGGGACTTCCCGACGTATGTGGACCTGCACCTGCAGGGCCGGTTGCCGCTGGACAAGTTCGTCACCGAGCGGGTCGGCCTCGGCGAGGTCGAGGCCGCGTTCGAGAAGATGCACGCGGGCACGGTCCTGCGTTCGGTGGTGGTGTTGTGAGCGGCGAGTTGCGGATCGACCATGTGGTGACGTCGGGGCAGTTCTGCCTGGACGGTGGCTGCTGGGACGTCGACAACAACATCTGGCTGATCGGCGATGACTCCGAGGTGGTCGTCATCGACGCCGCGCATGCGGTCGAGCCCATCGTCGCGGCCATCGGCAACCGGAAGCTCGTGGCGGTGCTGCTCACGCACGCGCACAATGACCACATCACCGTCGCCCCGGAGTTGGCCGCGCGCTATGGCGCACCGATCCTGCTGCACCCGGATGATGATGTGCTGTGGCAGCAGACCCATCCCGGAGTGGAGTACACGCCGTTGGCGGATCAGCAGCGGATCCCCGTCGCCGGCACGCACCTCGAGGTGCTGCACACGCCCGGGCACTCACCGGGCTCGGTGTGTCTTTACCAGCCGGCAAAGGGTGTCGTATTCAGTGGCGACACGTTGTTCAATGGTGGGCCGGGGGCGACGGGCAGGTCGTTCTCGGACTTCCCGACGATCATCGCCTCGATCAGCGAGCGGCTCCTGACACTGCCCGGCGAGGTGCAGGTGCACACCGGGCACGGGGACAACACGTCGATCGGCGCGGAGGCCCCGAACCTGCAGAGCTGGATCGACAGGGGCAACTGAGCATCAGCGGTATCGGCACGGTTCTGGAACTGCGCACCTCGATTATCGGGGTGCTTGATCGCGCGAGCGTCGGCGGATCTGGGACCGTGCCGTCCGCTATGGGCAAGCGCCTCCGCGGGGGGCCCGTGTGGCTGGGGGAGCTCGGGTTCGACGGCGATCAGCAGGCGGACCGCAAGAACCACGGCGGGCCGGCCAAGGCCGTGCTGGTCTACCCCGCCGAGCACTACCCATTTTGGCTTGGCCGGTATGGCTTCTCATTCGACGACCGCGGGCTCGGCGAGAACCTCCGAACCAGGGGGTGGGACGAGACGACGGTGCACCCCGGCGACCGCTTCCGCATCGGCGAGGCGCTGGTACGGGTCACCGCTCCGCGCCGTCCCTGCTACAAGCTGGGGTTGAACCAGGGCATCAAGGATCTCGCGGTGCACGTGCAGGCCACCGGCCGCACGGGTTTCTACCTGGCCGTAGAGGGGCCGGGTTTCGTCGAGGTCGGCGTCGCCATCGAGCTCGTCGAGGCCGCGGCGCACGGCGTGAGCGCCTTCGAGGTGAACCGGGTGCTCAACATCGACAAGTTCGACCAGTCCGGCATCGAGCGCGTGCTGACCGCGGCCGACTATCTGCCCGGGCCTTGGGTGGAGAAACTGTTGGGCCGGAGGGCGTCGACCCGCGATGAACCGCCGAGGGGCCCGGCGTCCTTGGCGGCCGAGGACGATCCGCGGCTGTTCGGCTGAGCCGCACGCAGAATAACTAAGCCGCCTGAATTGACGTTACTCCCCAGTAACAAGTGTTACCGTCGGACGCTGTCGTAATTCGACGTTCGGGAGGGGTAAACGTGATCCAGAATCGACGTGGCCGTGTGGTGGGGATGGCAGGCGCAGCCTTGATCGCCTCGATGCTGCTGTCCGGCGGCATTGCGGGTGCCGCACCGGACACCGGGAGCGAGGGTGCCGATGACGCGATCCGGGGTTTCACCACCCCCGAGTTCCTGCAGGACGAGCCGCAGCCGTTGCCGCTGACCCGCGACGGCATCTCGGCGGCCGCAGTAGTTGAGAACCAGCAGATCTCGGAGCAGGTTCGCAAAATCACGATCGCCTCGCCGGCCTTGGGCCGTGACGTCACAGTCGATGTGCTGCTGCCTGCGGACAACTCCGTCCCGCGGCCGGTGCTCTATATGCTCGACGGCGTCGACGCCCCCGACGACTACAGCAAGTGGATGATCAACGGCGCCCCCGAGTTCTTTGCGGATAAGAACGTGAATGTGGTGCTGGTCAACGGCGGTGAGGCCAGCATGTATACGGACTGGGAGCAGGAGGACCCGGAGCTGGGCTGGAACCAGTGGGAGACCTACCTGACCCAGGAGCTGCCGGCGCTGATCGACGCGGAGCTCGGGACCAGCGGGGTTCGCGGGATCGCGGGCAACTCGATGGGCGCGCAGGCCGCCCTGATGACGGTCACCCGAAACCCCGAGCTCTACAGCGCAGTGGCGGGTTTCAGCGGCTGCTATTCCGCGTCGGATCCCATGGGGATGCTCACCACCCGCTCCACCGTGACCGCGCGCGGGGGCGACCCCGACAACATGTGGGCACCCGGCGGCCCGGCCTGGGAGCAGCACGACTCCGTGGTCAACGCCGAGGCGCTGCGCGGCAAGACCATCTACCTGTCGGTGGGCAATGGCGCCGTGGGCCGGCATGAGCCCAACCCGACGCTGTCCAACGTCGTCGCCGGTGGAGTCCTTGAAGGCGGTGCCAACTACTGCACGCGGTCGATGGATGCCCGCCTCGGCGAGCTTGGTATCCCCGCGGTGATCGATTACGAGCCCGAGGGCATCCACGCCTGGGGCTACTGGACTGACCAGCTGCCGAAGATGTGGCCGACGATCTCGGCGGGGCTGGGGCTGTAGCTGCGGGGAACATGCGCTGGGTGTGCGCCTCGGGCGATGGGGTGTCGGGTGCTGGGCATCATGTGCTCTCGCCATTGCCGAAGGTTCCGTGGCGGCCGGCGCCGGCCGCGAATTCCGCGGCGCCGCGGGCACCCTCGGCTTCGACGATCGGGATGCCGGCTGCGCCCTCGGCCCGCAGGGCGTCGGCCAGCGGCAGGTCTTGGGAGCGATAGGCAGACGCGCGGTCGGCGAGCATGCACAGCTGGGGGAACGCGGCGAGCTGGCCCGCCAGCTCCTGGGCCGCGCCCAGCGCATCGCCGACGGGGACGACGCGGTTGGCCAGGCCGAACGCGAGGGCCTCCTGCGCGTCGACGGGACGGCCGGTCAGGATCATGTCGAGCGCCCGGCCCTGGCCGATGACGCGGGGCAGGCGCACGGTGCCGCCGTCGATGAGCGGCACCCCCCAGCGGCGGCAGAACACGCCGAAGACGGAGGCCTCCTCGCACACCCGCAGGTCGGCCAGCAGCGCGAGCTCGAGGCCGCCGGCCACGGCATATCCGCTGACGGCGGCGATCAGGGGCTTGGTCAGGGCCATGCGGGTGGGCCCCATGGGGCCGGTGCCGCCGCCCTCAGGATTCAGCTCATGCACCCGCGCCGGGTCGGAGACGGCCGTGAGGTCCGCGCCGGCGCAGAATGTGCCGCCGGCACCCCAGAGGATGGCCACTAGTTGGGAGTCGTCGGCCTCGAACTGTAGGAACACGTCGCGCAGTTGGGCGGCCATGGGGCCGTCGACGGCGTTCTTGCGGTCCGGCCGGTTCATCACGATGGTGGTCACCGGGCCGTCGTGCGTGACGTAGACGTCGGTGGATGGTGATGATCTCTCGGGCACGGCGGAGTCCTCACGGTCGCGGTTACGGT
This sequence comes from Tomitella biformata AHU 1821, assembly GCF_000524475.1. Taxonomy (GTDB): domain Bacteria; phylum Actinomycetota; class Actinomycetes; order Mycobacteriales; family Mycobacteriaceae; genus Tomitella; species Tomitella biformata. Next base: position 30,685 of record NZ_BAVQ01000072.1, read on the forward strand.
TGTTCCAGGCTGGTTCAGGACCCCAGCAGCGTTGGAGAGTAGGAGCGCTCCTCGCGCCGAGTGTGGATCCGCCAGCCCGCGGCGGTGCGGACGAAGGCGTCGACGTACCAGAAGCCGCAGTGCATCACGAGGGGTTGGCCGGCGTCCCCGGTGGCGATCATCGGGTTGTGACAAATGGTCTTGCCGGTCGCGGTATCGCCGGCGATGGTGATCTTGCTGGTGGAGATCATGTGCTGAAAACCCGCGAAGTTCGGCAGCGCGGCGGCCAGGAACTCCTTGGTGTGCGCCAGATCGCCGCTGCTGCCGCCCATCGCCGTGTAGTCGATGTGCGCGTCGACGGTGAACACGTCGTCCAGGCCGTCCCAGTCCATGGAGTCGACGCAGTGGCAGTACTCCACCAGCAGATCCTGGATCTCGAGACGGTCGGAGAGGTGCTGCAGGGTCATGGTCATCGCAAGATCATGGCACGGTCGGCGGCTGGGCTGAGGGCTATTACGCGAAGGTCTTCCGGGCTGCCGCGATGAACTCGGACTTATGGCCCTGGTAGTTGTCGCTGAAGCCATCCCGGTCCTTGACGCCGTCCATCGCGGAGTGGGTTAAGAACTCGAAAAGCGTTTCCGCGCAAGCCAACACATCCTTGGGCGCACTGAGCCGAAGCTCGTTGTGCAGGCTGGCCAGGGTCAGGATCGACTGCGCCAGCTTGCGCACGCCGGGATTGTCCGATTCGAGCGCGTCCTCCAGCTCCACATCCTCGAGGTCCTTGCGGTCCACGGAGAGGAGGCTGTTGTGCCCGGAGTCGGCGGCCTCGATGAATGCCAGGTAGCTCTCGCGCAGGCCCAGGTCCGGGGCAGTGCCCTCGGTGGGACTCGAGCCCCGGCGGCGGCCGCGGCGGGTGAGCGCCATGGTGGCGAAGACGCCGACCAGCGATCCGATGATGAGTCCAAGAAGCGCACCGGCCCAGAGGGTCGTGTCGGTGTTCAGCAGTGTCACCAGCGAGGTCATGGCGGAAGCGTAGCAATACTGGCTACCAGTACTTGAGGACTCGACCGCTCTCGAACCGGCGCAGGGCGCCCGTTAGCGGATCCTTGAACTCGAGGGACCGCGCTAGCAGCTGCAGAGGATCGGTGAATGTGGTCGGTGCCGCCGCGTCCAAGGTGACGGCGGGGTAGAGGGGATCCCCGAGGATCGGCGCGCCGATGGAATCCAGGTGAACCCGCAATTGGTGCGTCTTGCCGGTGCGAGGGCGCAGGATGAAGCGGTGGTCCGCAACCTGCTCGATATAGGTCTCGGCATTCGGCTCCCCGTCGATTTCCACGGCCTGCAGATTGCCCCGGTCCTTGACCATGCGGCTGCGAAGGAGGAGGGGAAGCTCGACGCGGGGAACTGAATCACTCACGGCCTCATAGATTTTGCGCACGGATTGTCCCGCGAAGAGCTCCTGGTATGGCCGTCGGGCGGCTGGGTTGCAAGTGAACATCAGCACGCCGGCGGTGAGCCGGTCGAGCCGATGGGCCGGTACGAGCAAGGGGTTGTCGAACTGCCGCCGCAGTCGCACCAAGGCGGTCTCCACGACGTGTTGCCCCCGCGGGGTGCTGGCTAGAAAGTGGGGCTTGTCGATCACCAGCAGGTCCGCGTCGTGGTGCAAGATCTCGAGCTCGAACGGCACCGGCGTCTCGGGCGGAGGGTCGCGGTAGAGGTGGATGAAGGCTCCGCCGACCATCGGGGTCGCGTCGGTGATGGGGCAGCCGTGGTCGTCGACCACCTCGCCGGCGCTGACCTTCTCGGCCAGTCGGGCGGCGTCCGTCGGGAAACGGGCCACCAGGTGCTCGAGCACGGTGCCGACGCTGTCGCGGGGCAGCAGAACCCGGCTGGGATTGAGGCCCTCGCGGACGGGGAGGGGGCGACGGGCTTGGGAGCGGCTCACGGCTGGAGCGTAACGCGCTCGGCCGGCCCCAGCATGGTGCGCTGGGGCCGGCCGAGGCGGAAGACGAAGCCAATCCGTCAGTTGACAGCCGAGACGTCAGTTGGTGACGATGTCGGTCTTGCCGTCCTTGTGCGTGACGTGGCCCTTCTGGAAGTCGACCTGCACGCCGCCGTCGGTGTCCTTCGGGTCGTCGGTCGGGTAGCCGAGCGCGTCCAGCCCGCCATTGTCGTTGAACGCGACGAGGATGTCGCCGGAGACGAAGTGCGCACCGGTGGCCGGGCTCCAGAAGATGACGCCGTGCTCGAAGTTCACGAATGCGCCGCCGTCGGGGCCGGACTCCTGCTCGCCGGACGGTGCGCCGAAGTGCCCGACCGGTCCGCCGATTTCCGCGTACTTGTCGGCGATCTCCCTCTGGACCTCGATCTTGCCGTTGGGTCCGTCAAGCGTGGCATCGCTGGTCTGATCGTGGTGGTCGACGGCCTCGCCCGCGTTGTCATGGGTGGTCGTCGCGGCGGCGTTATCGGAGCTGCCGTCGCTCGAGCATCCCGCGAACAGCGCGCCAGCGGCGGCCAGCGCGGTAATCGACACTGCAATCCTACGAGCCTTGATATTCATAGTTCAGAATTCCTCTCCCCAAGTTGGACCACTGTCTTTGTGGTCCTCAGGCGACACGATAGCTGGCGGGTGGGAGGAAAAGCGAAGAATGGACTTTCGGCGGGTCTACATTTGTTGAATTAGGGCGAAGGGCTGTGCCTGCTCTAATTCGAATGCCAACTCCAGTAAAGTGCGCTCGTCGCCGCGGTCGGCCGAGAAATGCATGCCGATGGGCAGCCCCGCACGGGATCGGGCCAACGGCAGTGAGATGGCCGGACCGCCTGACGCGTTGTTGAGCGGGGTGAAGGCCGTGTAGGTGGTGAGCTTGCGGAACAGCTCCTCGTAGCCCTGCTCGGGGGAGAGGAAACCGATCTCGGGAGTCGTGTGGGCGACCACTGGGGACAACACCACGTCGAACTGCTGGAACATCTCCGCGTATTGCCGGTAGGTGCGGCGCAGCCGGTAAAGAACCTGCGGGGTCTTCGCCATTTTCTTGCGATACATCACAGCCAGGCCTTTGCTGAGCGTGTCAGTGTGGTTGCTATTGAAACTGGGCCCGTACATCTGCTTGCCGCCCGTGGCGATAGCGAATGACAGGAACCCCCAGTACACGCTGAAATCCTCGATGAAGGATTCGCCGACGGGGATTGCGGCCTCCTCGACGTGGTGGCCCAGCCCGGCGAGGAGATCGGCGGTGTGGGCGACGGCGGCGCGGGTCTCGCCATCGGTGGGGATGCCGGTGATGGAGTCGACGATGACGCCGATCCGCAGCCGGGTGGCCGCCGGGCCCGCGACCAGACGGACGGGGGCCAGCTTCGGGTTGCGGTAGTAGGCCTCGGCCCCGGCGAAGAACCTGGCGGTGTCCCGGACGGTGCGGGTGAGGACACCCTGGCCGATGATCCTGATCGGCAGCGAACGGTCCGCGTCCTCCAGGACCATGCGCCCGCGGGAGGGCTTGAGCCCGACCAGCCCGCACGCGGCGGCGGGAATGCGGATGGAGCCGCCCCCGTCGTTCGCGTGGGCGATCGGCAGCGCCCCAGCGGCGACCAGGGCCGCGGAGCCGCCCGAGGACGCGCCGGCGGAGTACTCGGGATTCCATGGGTTGCGCACGGGGTCCGCGCCGACGTACTCGGTGGAGGCATTGAACCCGAACTCGGGCAGTCGGCTCTTGCCCAGGTTGACCAAGCCCGTGGACAACAGCTGGCGGGTGAAGGCCCCGTCCTTCTTGGCGGGCCCGGCATCGAGTGCGGCGGAGCCCTGATTGGTGGGCAGGCCCGCGACGTCGATGTTGTCCTTGATGATTGTCGGCACTCCCGCGAATACGCCGGTGTGGGGCTTGTCGGCCTCCGTCAGCGCCCGGTCGTAGGCCGCAAACGCGACGGCGTTCAGGGCGGGCTGCAGGAGTTGTGTCCGCTCGATCGCGGCCTGGGCGACCTCTCGCGCGGACACCTCGCCGGCGGCGATGCGGCGGGCGATCTCGGTGGCGTCGTCGCGGCCGAGCGCGTCGTAGCGGAAGGCGTGGACGTGGGGCTCGGTGCTGCGGGGAGCGGAGCTGGGGGCGTCGGGGCTCATAGGTTCGCAGCCTAAGTGATGTGCTTGGGCTGCCAGTCGTAAACCACGCGGGTCCGAAACACAATGTCGTGGCCGGAGCGGCGCTGGCGATCCACCACGGCCCACAGCAGCCCGACGGGGAAGATGACGCACAGCCAGGCGCGGCCGAAGGCGATGATCCAGCGCAGCTTGGAGGGGGTGGACTTCTCGACGCGGATGCCCATGAGCACCGAGCCGATGGTCCGGCCGGTCATGCCCCAGCATCCGGTCAGGTACACCACCGACAGGGTGAGGAAGCTGACTGAGGAGAGCAGCGCGTGCGGGCTCGGGAACGTGAAGTCCTGCGGGGCGAACATCAGCCGGAAGAAGACCCGGCCCAGGTAGATCCCGCCCATCAGTAGACAGACGACCAACAGGTCGATGCCGGCTGCGAGGAGCCGGGTGACGATGCCCGCGCTGCCGGTGGGCGGGGCGTCGTGGGTGGTCATGCGCCGCCGCCAGACTGGTCAGGATGGGAGTCTCGCCCGAGCAGCCGGTCCACGAATCCGGAGACGGCGGCATCGGCGTCGACCCCGCGGGTGCGCACCCCGCGCACGGCGTCCGTGGACAGCGCGCCGGTGGACTCGCGGATGATCTCGGTGAGGTTCACCCCGTCGATGATCTCGTTCGCGAGCCCGAGCAGGTCTACCTGGTGGACCGCGGCGTCGAGGTCCACGCCGGTGATGATCTTGTCGAGGTCCACCTGATCGAGGACCAGCGTCGTCAGGTCCAACTGCCTGATGACCTGGTGGACCAGCCCGAGCAGGTCGAGCCGGGTGATGATGGCGTCGATGTCGATCTCCGCCGCGATCGCGTCGAGGTCGACGTGCTTTAGCACCAGCCACGTCAGGTCCAGTCTCTCGAGCGCGGCGAGTTCCTCGAAGACCATGGGGACAACGGCGCGCAACAGTTGGCGCGTCAGAGTCTCGGCCAGTGTGCGGGTCCGTTGCGCGACGGCAGTCCCGGTCTCGGCCAGCGCGCCGATTGCGGAGTCGAGGGGAGCCGCGGCCCCGGGCAACCGGCGGGCCAGCTGCCATAGCGGGCCGGCGAACGAGCGGGCAGTGCGTTCGATCCCACCCACGAGGACGGCTGCGGCGCCGACTGCGATGGCGGCAGGCTGGGGGAGTTCCGGGTGCGGCCCGACCTGGCTGGACATGGCGGCCTCCGTTCCGAGGGTGATCTCTAGATCGTAGCCAGCAGGGCAAGGCTCGCTGCGCGCATGGGGCATGGCCGGTGTGGCTCAGCAGCTTTGGCGGATGGGCCACTCTCCGTTGACGTCGGAGGCGTCCTTGCCCTGGCGGGTCAGGTAGGCGGCGAAGTCGCGCTGCCGCTCCGCATGCCAGGCGGTCTGCTCCGAGACGATGTCGAGAGTGGTGATCTGCGGATACTTCGCGGTGAGCGCCCGAACGAGGTGGGCCGCCGCGAGGGCGTCGGCCTCCGCCTCGTGCGAATTCTCCAGCGGGACCCCGTAGTGGGCGCTGACGTCGCCGAGGGTGCGCTTGCCGCGGCGGTACTTGTCCATCTCGCGGTCGATCACGAAGGGGTCCACCACCAGCCCGGGGTCGAGGGGCGTCAGGCCCAGTCGCAGCCCCTCGGCGTTCATCAGCGTGAGGTCGAAGGACGCGTTGAACGCCACGACCATCTGCCCGGCCGCCCACGCCTGGGTCAGCGCGTCCCGGATCTGGCTATATCCGGCGGCGTAGTCCTGGCCGTGTTCGCGGGCGTGCTCGGTGGTGATGCCGTGGACGTTGGTGGCGCCCTGTGGGATATCCGTCTGCGGGTCCAGCAGCCAAGTGCGGGAGGAGATCTCGGTGCCGGTGATCGTCGCGACACAGGCGGTGACGATCCGTGCGTGGGACGGATCAGGTCCGGTGGTCTCGAGATCGAACGCACAGATCGATTGTTCAGACCAGGTGCTCATCGGTGCCTCACTTGCGGTGTGCCGCGGCGGATCCGCGGCGGGGAGTTCGTGTGCGCACCACTGTGCCTTGCTCCTCTGACATTTTCCCCATCGGGCCTGGCCCAGCTATCGCGCATTCCGGCTAGGTTGGGGCGGTGACCACCAAAGACTCGACCGCCAACGATCCAGAGCCGGACTTCGCGCACACCGACCAGGCCGCGCGCATGCGCCGGGAGAAGGCTGTGGAGATCGCGCGGTTCGTGTGGGACCGCGCGATCACCGGGGCGGAGCTGCTGGCTTTGCCCGAGGCGCAGTTGCGGAAGCTCGCGCGCGCGGCGGGGACGCATCCACCGAGCTCGATGGAGACGTGGAATGTGGCCGTCGAGCTACTGGCGGAGAAGGCCGAGTGGGCCCAGCGCAACCCCGGCCATCCCGCGGCGGCGCGGGCCCACGAGGAAGAGCGGATCATGTGGGTCAAGCGCCCGGTGCCGGGCTGGAGCTGACCGTCCGCGCGCTAGTGGCTCTGTGTCGCGTGCGTGCCGGGGGTGTAGCCGTGCTCCTTGGTGAACGCGGCGACAAAGGCCGAGGGACTGGAATACCCGACTCGGTGCGCGACCGCGCCCACCGAGTGCGAGCCGAGCAAGGCCCGGGCCGCGCGCAGGCGCAGGGCGGAGCGGAACTGGGAGAACGGCATCCCGAACTCCCGCGCGAAGTCGCGTTGGAGGGTCTTGACAGATAGGTGCAGCCGTTCAGCCCACTCGTCGAGCCGGGTGTTATCGGCCGGGTCCAGGGCGAGGGTGCGCGCGACGGCGAGTGCGTAGCCGGCACCACCCGACCGGGCCGGGGCTGCTGGGGCCAGCGCCGATGAGACCAGCGCCGACGTGCCCAGGCCCGCCATGATCCGGGTGCGAGCGACGAGCGCAGTCGCCTCGTTCTGGCCGTTGCGGGCGAGCTGCGCGATCAGCTGGGCGGCCTCGTCGTCGACGGTCGCGAGGCTGGCGACATGCGGGGCCAGCGCGGGCGGGACCTGCCGCAGGCAGACGCGGTACACCGTCTGCCAGTCCGGCGCGTGGACCTCGTGCCGAACTCCGCGCGGCGCCCAGAACGCCTCGCCGGGCCCCATGAAGCGCAGATCCGCGCCGGCGCGGGCGGAGAGGATCCCGTCCGGCGACCAGTAGAGCTGATGCAGGAAGTCCTGGCGGCTCTCGCCGAAGTCCAGAGCGCCGGCGGTGCGGTATTTGACCACGAGGATGCCGTCCGGGCGGCCGAGCCCGTAGCCGTGCTCGGTGCAGGATTCGGGATCCGCGCCGAGGTGGGGGACGAGCGTCACCGAAGAGCCTGGCGTCGACATGGTGTGACCTCCTCGCGACACTGAAACCTCACTTAGTGAGGCTAGCCTAACTAGCGGACGGCAGTTGCTGCCGAGGCCCACCCCGAACCGAAGGAACGACATGACGCCTGCTCGACCAATACTGCGGGGACTCGCGATGCTCGCGCTGTCCGCGGCCCTGCTCACGGGGTGCGCGTCCACGGATCCCGGCGGCTCTGAGGGTGGCGCCAGTGGCGGGTATGCCAGCGGCGGGGACGCCGGGGCGACGCGGGTGTTCGCGGCCGACAACGGCGATGTCGCCACCCCGGTGGACCCGCAGCGGATCGTGGCCACCGGCTACGCCGTGCCCGCCCTCATCGAGGCGGACGCCGCTCTCGTGGGTATCTCCTCGTGGGACCGCGGGGTGCCGATGATGACCAAGGTGGACCGGGCCACCTACGAGGGCCTCGACAACGTCGGCGGGGAGCGGGCCGACCTGCTCAATTATGAGGCTGTCGCGCTGGCACAGCCGGACCTCATTATCGTCGGCGTCCCCATCCCCGGCCTGGTAGATGTGGACATGGCTCGGCTGGAGTTGATCGCGCCGGTTGTGGTGCTCGGCCCCACGGTGCCGTCGGCATGGCGCGAGCTGACCCGCCGACAGGCCGACGCGGCCGGTCGGCTGGGCGCGTTTGAGCAGGCCAAGGCCGCATATGACGAGCGGGCAACCGAGTTGCGGGAGAAGTACGGCGCTGCTCTGCGGGGCGCGGAGTTCGCCCATCTGGGTGCGTACGGCGACGTCTCGGCGGGGACATTCCAGCGCGAGTTCGGCGACTCGTGGGGGACCAACATCGCTCAGGACATCGGCGTCGAGTACTACGGCGAGGTCAAGGAGAAGGGCGGCGGCGCGCGCGACGTGGCGGAAACCCCGTCCATGGAGATGATCGTGGAGAGCTTCGCGGCCGCGGACGCCATCACCTACTCGCTCGCGGTCGACGGCTCCGTGCCCGCATCGGTGCAGGCTGTGTTGGACTCCCCGCTGTGGCAGCAGCTGCCGGCGGTGCAGGCGGGCAAGGTCATTCCGCTGCGCTACACGGAGGCCGCGACATACGCGTCGGCGCTGCTGACTCTGGACTCGATCGACGACGCGCTGGCCCCGCTCCGGCAGGACTGAGGCGCACGGTCGCTGGGCCCGCCGGAATTCCCGACGGGCCCAGCTCTGGAGTTGAATCACTATTCAGGTTACGGTGGTGGACGTGTCCCCAGCACACCCCGAGCCCGCAGCAGTCGAGTCGAGCGCGTCCGCGCCGCAGGACTCCGCGCCCTCGATGGTCAGTCCGGCGCTGCTGCACACCCTCCCGGTCACGGAGCGCGGAGTCCGGCGACGCAACGAGCTGATCGACGCGGCCCGCATCGTGTTCGAGCGCGCCGGCTATCTGGAATCGCGCCTCACCGATATCACCCGGCAGGCGGGCTGCGCGACGGGTTCCTTCTACACCTACTTCAACAACAAAGAGGAGATCTTCGCCGCGGTGCTGGACCGCGCCCAGGAGGACATGCTGCACCCCGGGATGGGGCGGGTGCCGGGCGACGATGTGTACGCGGCCCTCGAGGCGGCGAACCGCGCATATCTCCTGGCCTACCGCCGCAACGCCAAGATGATGGCGCTGATGGAGCAGGTCGCCACCATCGACGACGGCTTCCGAGAGCAGCGCCGCCGCAGGGGCCGGGTGTTCATCGAGCGCAACGCGAAGGCGATCGCCGGGCTGCAGGAGCGCGGCCTGGCGGATCCCGAGCTGGATCCCACGCTGGCCTCGCGCGCGCTGTCCTCGATGGTCGACCAGGTCGCCTACAGCGTCTTCGTCGTGGACCGTGCCAGCAAGGTGGGACTAGAGGACCTCGTCCACACCGTCACCCGCATCTGGGCGAACGGTCTGCGAATGACGACCCCCGATAAGCCAAAAATCAGTGCAGACAACCAGGAGGAACTGTGAGTGCTCAGCGAGTAGCCATTGTCACCGGCGCAGCGCGCGGAATCGGCGCGGGCGTCGCCAAGCGGCTGGCGTCCGACGGCATGGCGGTGGCCGTGCTCGACCTCGACGCGGCCCACAGCCAGGTCGTGGTCGATGAGATCACCGCGGCCGGCGGCACGGCCCTGGCGGTCGGCGCGGACGTCTCCGACGAGGCGTCGGTGGCGGCGGCCGTCGAGCTGGTGGCCGAGCAGCTCGGCGCGCCCACGGTGCTGGTCAACAACGCCGGCATCATCCGCGACAACATGCTGTTCAAGATGAGCGTGGACGACTGGGACGCCGTCATGGGCGTGCACCTGCGCGGGGCGTTCCTGCTGGCGCGCGCGACGCAGTCCTTCATGGTCAAGGAGAAGTTTGGCCGGATCGTGAACCTGTCGTCGACCTCGGCGCAGGGCAACCGCGGCCAGGTCAACTACTCCGCGGCAAAGGCTGGCATGCAGGGCTTCACCAAGACCCTCGCCCTGGAGCTCGGCAAGTTCGGCGTCACCGCCAATGCGATCGCGCCCGGCTTCATCGAGACGGAGATGACGCACGCGACGGCGGAGCGGATGGGCGTGGCCTTCGAGGACTTCGAGAAGGCTGTGGCCAGCCAGACTGCCGTCAACCGGATCGGCCAGCCCGAGGACATCGCCCACACCGCGTCGTACCTGTGCAGCGCGGGCGCGGGCTTCGTCTCCGGCCAGGTCATCTACGTCTCCGGCGGGCCCGCGGACTGACCTTTTGGCTACCATTGGGCGAGCGGGCGGCGACCAGATCCCGCTGAGATTGTCCCTGGGCCTCGGCTCGGGCTCAATGCTCCAACCGCTGAACTCGTCGATGATCGCGGTCGCGATCATCGCGATCGCGGATCAATTCGGCTCCATCGACGGCACCGCGTGGGTGATCTCGGGGCTCTACATCGCGACGGCCGTCGTCTCACCCGCGGCGGGCCGGCTCGGCGTGCTGTTCGGGCCCCGCCGGATGTACCTCGCGGGGCTGGCGATCATCGGGGTCGGCTCGATCGTCGGCGCGCTGGCGCCGACGATCGGCTGGCTCATCGCCGCCCGCATCCTCCAGGGCATCGGCACCGCCAGCCAATACCCGACGGCGATGATGATCGTCCGCAACGTCGTGGACCGCACCGGCGGCACCGCGCGCTCTGCTCTCGCAGTGCTGACCATCTGCGCCCAATCGATGGTGGCGCTGGGGCCCACGGTCGGCGGACTGCTCACCGGCATCTTCGGCTGGCAGTCGATCATGTGGGTCAACCTGCCGATGATCGCCATCACCGCGGTCTGGGTGCTGCGCGTCGCCCCGCCCGACGACGGCCCCGCCGCCAGCGAGGAGCACGGGTGGGCCAAGGCGCGGGAGATCCTCATCAAGCTGGACCTGCCTGGCACGGCGCTCTTCCTCGGCGGCATCACCACGACGATGCTGTTCCTGCTGTCGGTCGCGCATCAGCCGCAGTGGGCCCTGGCCCCGGTGATCGTGGTGTTCGGCGGGCTGTTCTGGTGGCGCGAGTGCCGGGCGTCGGCGCCGTTCATCGACGTGCGCACGATTATGCGGAACCGGCCGCTCACGATGACGCTCGGCCGCTCCATGGTCACTTACACCGCGTTCTACCTGGTCTTCTTTGGGCTGCCGCAGTGGCTGCAGGTGAGCCGGGGCCTGTCTGCGTCGCTGGCCGGGGCGCTGATGCTGCCGATCGCGGTGGTCAGCATCGGCTCGACCTTCATCGCGAACAAGATGTATGGCGAGCGGGGGCCGCGGCGCACACTCTTCGTCGGCACCGTCGGCCTCGTGATCAGCGGCGTCATGATCGTCACGCTGCTCAATGACCAGGTGTCGCTGGGGATGATGATCTTGATCGCCGCAGTGCTCGGCATCCCGAACTCGTTCAACAACATGGGCAATCAGAACATCATCAACGCGGTGACCACCCGGGCGGAGATCGGCGTCGGGCTCGGGATGTACCGCACGGTGCAGTACATCGCGGCGAATATCGCCGCCGTGATCATCGAGCTCGCGTGGGCCGACGGCATCAACGACGACGGACTGCGCCGCACCGGCCTCGTGATCACGGGGCTCGGTGCGGCGCTGTTGGTCAGCGTTATCTGCTCACGCTCGCTGCGGAGCCAACGGGTCCGATAGGCCCCCCGCTGACTCTGGGGCATCCGCCTCGAGGGTGTCCGCATTGAGGGCCTCGGAGGTGAGGACCTGTCCGGCGATGGCCTCGGCGACGCCTGACTCCTCGGCCGCAGTGGAGGCGAGCTGCTCGAGGCCGCTCTCGTCACGCAGCTTCACCTCGCGGATGAAGATGATCGCGACGAAGGCCAACACGGAGATGACGGCGGAGACGAGGAAGATCCGCGCGGTGGCGTCGCCGTAGGACGCGCGCACGATCTCCTGGATGGGCCCGGGCAGCTCGTTGAGGTTGTTCAGCCCGGCCGCGCCCATGCCGCCGGTGTCGATGCCGAGGGCGGCGAGGCCCTTCGCGATCAGCGAGGCCACGTGGTTGGACAGCACCGCGCCCAGCACGGACACGCCGGCCGCGCCGCCGAGCGAGCGGAAGAAGGACACCGTCGACGTGGCCGAGCCGAGGTCCTTGGCCGCCACCGTGTTCTGCACCGCCAGCACGAGGTTCTGCATCACGCAGCCCATGCCGAGGCCCAGCACCAGCAGGTATGCGCCGATCAGCACGATGCTGGTGGTGTGGTCGATGGTCGCGAGCAGGAAGAACCCGATCGACATGAACACGGCGCCGCCGACGAGGAAGCCCTTCCAGCGGCCGAACTTGGTGATCAGCGCGCCGGAGACGCCAGAGCTGATCATCGAGCCGAGGATCATGGGCAGGGACAGCAGCCCGGCGATGGTGGGCGAGTAGCCGCGCGAGATCTGGAAGTACTGGCCGAGGAAGACCGCGCTGCCGAACAGTGCCACGCCCACCGAGATGCTGGCGATCGTGGCCAGGGTGGTGGTGCGGTCCCGGAACAGGTGCAGCGGGATGATCGGCTCGGCGGCCTTGGACTCGACGAACACGGCCAGCGCGAGTACGAGGATGGAGCCGATGACCAGGGCGAACGACAACGCTGACGTCCACTCGAAGCTCTTGCCCGCGAGGGTGACCCAGATCAGCAGGACGCTCACGCCGGCGGCGATCAGGGTCGCGCCGAGGTAGTCGATCTGGACCTTGCGGCGCACGATGGGCAGGTTCAGGGTGCGCTGGATGACGAGCATCGCGACGACGGCGAGCGGGACGCAGGCGAAGAACGTCCAGCGCCAGCCGAGCCAGCTCGTGTCGACGATGACGCCGCCGATGAGCGGTCCGGCGATGGTGGCGACGGCCATAACCGCGGCGATCGGGCCCTGGTAGCGGCCGCGCTCACGCGGGCTGAACATCGCGGCGATAACGATCAGGACCAACGCCTGCAGGCCGCCCAGTCCGAGGCCCTGGATGACGCGGGCACCGATCAACATCGGCACGGTGTGGGAGAAGCCGGCGAGCACGGACCCGAGGGTGAAGACCGCCAGCGCCAGCTGGACCAGCAGCTTCTTGCTGACTAGGTCCGAGAACTTGCCCCAGATGGGGGTCGTGGCGGTGGATGCCAGCAGCGTGGCGACGACCACCCAGGTGTACTGGTCCTGCGTGCCGTGCAGCGCCGGGATGATGACGGGCAGCGCGTTCGAGACGATGGTCGACGACAAGAACGCGACGAACATGCCGAGCAGCAGTCCAACGAGAGCCTCGATGCGCTGGCGATGCGTCATGGTCTCGATAGACATCGGGGACCCGGTGGGCTCGGGGGACGTGGCCGGAGGCGAGGCTTCGGCCTCGGTGTTCTTCATGATGCTCCTGGAGCTTCGGGATTCCCTCGAGAGCGGGGAAATTTAAGAACCGGACCCGGGTGCGGGAGAGGCGAGGCAGCGAGATTGTTTGCACTCTGCAAGTAAATTCGCGACAGTGAAACATTAGGGATTTGATTGCGTCCGCGCAAGCAATTTAGGTGTGATGATCGCCGCAGTGCAGACACCCCGGCTGTGTCCGGGCTAGTTGTCGCACCGAGTGTGCGATAGGGCGCTCAGAATCGCGACCGGTCCGCGAGACTGGAGCGATGGACCCACAGACGCTCCGCATCGGCGAGATCGAGTTCGAGATCGAGTTCGACGGCCCTGCGGACGGCACGCCTGTCCTGCTGCTGCACGGCTTCCCGGAGACCGCGGCGTGTTGGCGGCCGGTGGCCGAGCTGCTCGTCGGGCACGGCATCCGCACCATCGCTCCCAACCAGCGCGGATACTCCCCTGGTGCGCGGCCCCTCGTCGTGGCCGAGTACGCGATGGAGCTCCTGGTCGCGGACGTGATCGGGCTGCTCGACGCGCTGGGTCTGGCGCAGGTGGATCTCGTCGGGCATGACTGGGGCGCCGCGGTGGCCTGGGCCGTGGCCAGCATGCGCCCCGACCGCATCCGGAGCCTGACGACGCTCTCGACCCCGCACCCGGCAGCGTTCGGGCGGGCGCGCTCGCGGGACGGGGAGCAGCGGTCGAAGTCGTCGTATATCGACCTGTTCCGAGAAGCGGGGACGGCCGAGCGGCTGCTGCTCGACGACGGTGCGCGTCAACTCCGCGCGGTGTTCGGGGATGAGGTGGCGGCGGAGCTCGTCGAGGAGCATATCGCCACACTGACCGAGCCGGGTGCGCTGACCGCGGCGCTCAATTGGTATCGGGCGATGGGGCGATGGGCTGGCGACGACGCGCCGATCGCGGTGCCGACCACCTATATCTGGGGTGCGCACGATGTGGCCATCGGTCGGATGGCTGCCGAGGGGTGCGGGGAGTTCATCGCCGCGCCATACCGGTTCATCGAGGTGCCCGACGCGGGGCACTGGCTGCCGGAGACCCAGGCGGGGGTCGTCGCATCCGCGATCCTCAAGTCTCTGGGCTGAGGGGAAGCGCTGCCGGAGTTTGCCGGGACAATAATCCCTTCCTCAAGCAGTGGCCCGGGACACATTGGTAGCGTAATGAGGCTACTGTCAATCCACTGGGCGCAGCGATGTGGCTGGGCCGTGATGATGGAGGAATCATGACTTCCGGACCGAATGATCCCAACGTGCCCGGCACCCCTGATCCCTATCCCGGCGGAGTTCCTCAGCCGGGCGCCCCGGGAGCCGGCGCGCCGCAACCCGGTGGGCCGCAGCACCAAGCGCCCCAGTACGGGGCACCGCAGTACGGGGCCCCGCAGCATGGCGCCCCTCAATATCAGGCACCCCAGTATCAGGCCCCGCAGTACGGCGGCCAGCAGCCACATCCCTCGGGAATGAACCAGATGGCGGGAGCGGGGCGCCCGGCGGATCTGGGCATACGCTTCGGCGCGCGAATCCTGGACGGGATCATCGTCGGGATTCCCGTGGCCATCGTGTGGACGATCCTGCTCGTGATCGGCGGGGTCACGGGCTCGGTGGGATCATGGTTCTTCGGCGTGCTCGCCTCGGTCGTCGCGCTTGTCGCGGTCATGGGCTATTTCGCCTGGCTGGAGGCCAATAAGGGGCAGACTCTCGGCAAGCAGATCTGCAAATTGCGGACCGAGGGGCCGAACGGCGGCAACCCGACGATGGAGCAGGCGGTCAAGCGCAACGCCTTCTACCTGTTCGGGTTGGGCGGATCGCTGATCAGTGCGGTGTTGAGCATCGGATTCTTGTGGATTATCGGGTCGATCATCTCCTTCATCGCCGGCCTGGCCGGGCTCGCAGCGATCATCATCATCGCGGTGACCATCAACTCCAGCCCCACGAAGCAGGGCAAGCACGATGAGTTTGCCGGTGGCACAAAGGTTGTCACCACCGGATAGTTCGGCCATAACGCCGGTCACAGCACACGCCCGCGGCGTGCGCGGTGGCCGGCGTAGTCATGTGGTTGGCGGGTTGGCACCGGAGTCCTGCTACGCCGTATGGTCTAGTGCGTGATCATGGTCAGCACGGACGGCTCTTGTTTACGCAATCCCGGCGGCGCAATCGGGTGGGCATGGGTGAACCATGAAGGCGAGTCGAAGTCGGGTGGTGAATCCAGCGGCACCAACCAGATCGCGGAGTTGCGCGCGCTGCTCGAGGCCGTGAAGGCACACCCCGGCGACGAGCCGCTGATGATCGAATCCGATTCCCAGTACGCCATCAAATGTGCCAGTGAGTGGCTGCCGGGCTGGAAGCGCAAGGGCTGGAAGACGGCCGGCGGCGCACCGGTCAAGAACCTGGAGCTGGTGCAGGCCATCGATAAGGCGATCACCGGGCGGACCGGCCCCGTGCGGTTCCGCTGGGTGCGCGGCCACGTGGGGAACCACTACAACGAGATCGCCGACCAGTTGGCGGGCGAGGCCGCGCGTGCGGTCAAGGCGGGCAAGCCCGCACCGGCCGTTTCCTCCCCGGCCGCACTCGTCGTCACTGCTCCAGCCCTGGCGGCCAAGTCGCCGATCGCCGCGCCGGCCGCCGAGCCCGACGACGAATTCACCCTGTTCTAGCTTCTCGGGCCTAGAAGAACTGCCCGTTCACGAACCCCGCGACCAGCACTGCGGAGCCGCCGATCTCCCCGGCGATCAGCGCGAACATGAACGCATGGGTGCCGCCGACGGGATGGGCGAACTGGTTGTCGGTGTCCTTGAGGAATCCGTGCGCGGTGTAGCTGACGATGGCCCCGACAAAGAAGAAGACGACCACCAGCATGGCGATCATGTTGACGGCCGTGGGCCAGCCGCTGAGCTCCACGAAGGCGGCCAGCAGCAGTGTCGCGAACGAGTACATCAGGGCTGCCCGATGAGCGATATCGACGTAGGGGTGCGCCAGGTGGTTCTCCGACGTCGCCATCTGCTGGTACTTCCACACCCCCAGCGCGAGGGCCCACAGGAAGATCAGCCCCGCGAGTAACAGGGTGACGCGGGTGTCCACACCCAACTCGGCGACGGTGTCCATCGTGTCTAGTCTTCCCCTCTTCTATTCGGCAACGTCGCCGCGCTCAGGATGTTTGCGGTGGCGCAACAGGTGTGGCCGCAGCTTGGAAAACCCGCGCACCTTGAGCGGGCGCAGCGATCTCGTTTCGACGGCGCCGTCCTCGGAGAGGGCGTCGTTCAAGGCGTTGTCGATCAGGACCGTGCCGGGCTTGGCAGAGCTGGTGAGCCGGGCCGCGATGTTGACGACGGAGCCGAATGCGTCGCCGAAGCGGAGCAGCACCGGGCCGTACGCCATGCCCACGCGGATCATCGGCAGGTCGTCGAGGCTTTTGATCGCGTCCTGCAGTGCGAGGCCGATCGCCGCCGCGTCGTCCGGGTTGGTGACCGCGAACATGACCTCGTCGCCGAGGTTCTTGATGATCCAGCCGTGGTTCTCCGCGATGACCCGGGTGGCGGTCGACTCGAAGTCCTCGAGGAGGTCGGTCAGACTGCCGACGTCGATGCGCCGCGTGAGATGCGTGTAGCCGACCATGTCCGCGAAGCCGATGGCGAGCAGCTGCGTCTCGTTGGAGTCGGAGGCCCGCACGACCGTGCGCTCGACGGCGGCAGCCAGATGCCTGCGCCACACATGGGTCTGCAGCGACTGCATGAGCGGAAGCATGAACTCCGTTGCGCGGTGCACGGAGTCGACGACGAACTCCTCCGCGAACTGCACCTGGCCGTCGTCAGGCTGGTTGGCGAGCAGCTCCTGGCCGAGATGCCGGATCATCAGCGACACCTGCCACTCCGCCATCCGGGACATCGCCTGGGCCGTCGCGCGGACCATCGCCCCCTCGATGTCCGTGGTGAGCACGCCGATCTGGGCCAGCTGGGAAAGGCCGCGCAGAGCCTCGACGTCGGCGTCCGTGTAGTTGCGCTCGGTGGGATCGGGGCTGATCGCGAAGCCCATCGCGGTCCACAGCGCGGCCGTGTGCTCGAGGCTGACGCCGGTGAGCTCGGAGACTTCGTCCCGCGTGTACTTGCGCTCGCCGCCGAGCAGCGCCATCTCGGCCTCCCTCCGGACCCGGTCCAGCAGCTCGGGGGACAGCCGTGATTGGACCTCGCGGTTGACATCGTGCTGCTCGCTGATCCGGACGGCACTCTTGATAGCCAGGCCGTCCGGACTGGGCTCCGCTGAAGGGTCGGGGGCCACGACGCTCCTTCACTGCGGTCGGCGGGCTGTTGGTGCGAATACTAGTCGGTGGCACACGTGGCGCAACCGCGATCGAGCCACTTGCGCCGAATTATCGGCGCTGCGGGTGGTCTGCGGCGGTCGATGTCCGCTGGTGAGTTGTGCGGTCGTGTCCGAGCAGTGTGGGACAGTGGTGCATTGTCGATTGGAAGGAATCACCCATGGCTTCGGGCACGCCGGCTGGACCGGTCAATGCGTCGTTGAGCAACGAGGAGTTGGCGCTGCTTGCGGCGGGGCTCACCGAGAACAAGCGGCCGACTGTCTATCTGCGAGAGGCGATCCCGAGCCTGGGGCTGCCGGAAGGCAGTTCCGCGCGGGTGGTGTCGATCAGTGGACGCTCGCTCACTGTGAAGCCGCGGGGGGTGGCCGACGAGCTGCCGTTCGAAGCCGACGAGGTGCGGTTCACCCGCAAGGCGCCGGCCCCTGCCAAGCGCGCGCCGCGGAAGGCTCCGGCGAAGGCCGCGACGGTGAAGGTTCCCGCAGCCAAGGTGCCTGCCGCGAAGGTGCCTGCCGCGAAGGTGCCGGCTGCCAAGGCCGCACCCATTGCGGCGAAGGCCCCCGTGGCCCCCGCCTCCGCGCCGGTTGTCCTGCCGGAGTCAACGCCGGTAAAGGCTGTCCCGGTGAAGGCCACCCGAGCCCGCCGCGGCCCCGCCTCGGTGAGCGTGATCATCGAGGGGACCGCCGACAACGAGTGGACGGTGTCGGTGCTGCGCGGGGCGAAGCGGGTGGGCAAGCAGGCGTCAGTGCCCGCCGACGCAGTGGGCCGGGCGGTGACCGCACTGGGCGGTACCGCGTCCGTCGAGGTGTCCGGGCTGCTGAACGCGGCCCGCGAGCAGGCGGAGCAGCGTGTCGCGGACCTCGCCCGCCAATTGGAGGAGGCGCAGCGGGCGCTGAAGTCGTTGGAGTCGGGCGCGTAGCTGGCCCCATGCCGCTTTCGCGGACGAATTGTCAATTCGTCCGCGAAGCCGGACGGGAAGGGCCGGAGGCTAGCCGCAGACGGCCCCCACCGACGCGGACTGCACCAGCTTCACGTACTTGGCCAGCACACCGCGGGTGTAGCGCGGGGGCAGCGGCTCCCAGCCCTCGCGCCGGGCCGCCAGTTCGGCCTCGTCGACGATGAGGTCCAGCGTCCCGCGGGAGACATCCAGCTCGATGCGGTCGCCGTCGCGGATGAACGCGATCGGCCCGGCGTCCACAGACTCGGGCGCGATGTGGCCGACGCACAGTCCGGTGGTGCCGCCGGAGAAGCGCCCATCGGTGAGCAGCAGGACGGTCTTGCCCAGCCCCGCGCCTTTGATGGCGGCGGTGATGGCGAGCATCTCGCGCATGCCGGGCCCGCCCTTGGGCCCCTCGTAGCGGATGACGACGACGTCGCCCGCGGTGATGGTGCCGTCCTCGAGGGCATCGAGGGCGGCGCGCTCGCGGTCGAAGACGCGGGCGGTGCCGGCGAACACGGAGTCGTCGAAGCCAGCGGACTTGACGACTGCGCCGTCCGGGGCCAGGGAGCCCTTGAGGATGGTGATGCCGCCGGTCGGGTGGATGGGGGAGTCCATCGCGCGCAGCACCGCGCCGTCCGGGTCCGGCGGGTTGATCTCGGCGAGGTTCTCGGCGAGCGTCTTGCCAGTGACGGTGAGGCAGTCGCCGTGCATGAGGCCCGCGTCGAGCAGCGCCTTCATGACTACGGGGACACCGCCCTCGCGGTCGACGTCGAGCATCACGTGCTGGCCGAACGGTTTGACGTCCGCGAGGTGCGGGACCTTCTCGCCGATCCGGGTGAAGTCGTCGAGGGTGAGGTCGACCTCCGCCTCGTGGGCGATGGCAAGCAGGTGCAGGACCGCGTTGGTGGAGCCGCCGTATGCCATGACCACGGCGATCGCATTCTCGAAGGCCTTCTTCGTCATGATGTCGCGGGCGGTGATGCCAGCCGCGATGAGTTTGACGACGGCCTCGCCGCTGCGCCGGGCGAAGCCGTCGCGGCGCCGGTCGGAGGCGGGCGGGGCGGCGCTGCCGGGCAGGGACATGCCGAGGGCCTCGGCGACGCAGGCCATGGTGTTCGCGGTGTACATGCCGCCGCACGCGCCCTCGCCGGGGCAGAAGGTGCGCTCAATTGTGTCGACGTCCTTGCGGCTCATCAGTCCGCGCGAGCAGGCGCCGACGGCCTCGAACGCGTCGATGATGGTGACCTCGCGCTCGGTGCCGTCCTCCATCTTCGCGATGCCGGGCAGCGTGGAACCGGCGTACATGAACACGTTGGCCAGGTCCAGGCGGGCGGCCGCCATCAGCATGCCGGGCAGGGACTTGTCACAGCCGGCGAGGAGCACGGAGCCGTCGAGGCGCTCGGCCTGCATGACGGTCTCGACGCTGTCCGCGATGACCTCGCGGGAGACGAGGGAGAAGTGCATGCCCTCATGGCCCATCGAGATGCCGTCGGAGACGGAGATGGTGCCGAACTCGAGGGGATAGCCGCCGGCGGCGTGCACGCCGTCCTTGACCGCGGTCGCGAGCCGGTCGAGGGATAGATTGCAGGGGGTGATCTCGTTCCACGACGAGCCGACGCCGATCTGGGATTTCACCCAATCGGCGTCGCCCATGCCAACGGCCCGGAGCATTCCGCGGGCGGCGGTCTTCTCCAGGCCGTCGGTGACATCTCGACTGCGCGGCTTAACATCGGCATTGCGCTCTTCGGTCATGAGTGGCCCTTTGGCTCGGCGAACGGACTGTTATCCACCAGCCAACCCCTAGCAGGGGCAATAGAGCAAGACGGAGGTCAGGCCTCGGTGGCGAGCTGCTTGCGCACCTCGGCCATATCCAGGCCCTTGACCTGCTCAACGAGCTGCTCGAACTGAGTCGGGGGCAGCGCGCCGGCCTGCGAGAACACGAGCACGCCCTCGCGGAAGGCCATCAGCATGGGGATCGAGGAGATGTTGGCGGCCTGCGCCAGGCCCTGCTCGGCCTCGGTGTCGACCTTGCCGAACACGATGTCCTCGTGCTTGGTGGACGAGGCCTCGAAGGTGGGGGCGAACTGGCGGCACGGGCCGCACCAGGCCGCCCAGAAGTCGACGAAGACGATGTCGTTCTCGGAGATCGTCTGCTCAAAAGTCGTTGCGGTCAGGTCAACGGTGGCCATGGAGCCGCTCCATTCGGTAGATATTGGGTCAGGTGGCAGCCACGTGGTCAGACGCCGCCCCTCACAAGATCACAACAGATGATGCGCTGCCATCATTCCCCACCCCTAGAACACAGCGCCCGGATTGAGTAGGTTTCGCGGGTCGAGGGCGTCCTTGATCCGCTGGTTCAGCGCCATCTCGTCCGGCCCGAGGTAGGCGGGCAGCCAGTCCTTCTTCATCCGGCCGACGCCGTGCTCGCCGGTGATGGTGCCGCCGAGCCCGATGGCCAGCTCCATGACCTCGCCGAATGCCAGGTGGGCGCGCGCGGCGACGTCGGGGTCGTGGGGGTCGGACACAATCAGCGGGTGGGTGTTGCCGTCCCCGGCGTGCGCGACGACGGCGATGGTGACCCCGCGGCGCTCCGCGATCTCCGCGATGCCGGTCACCAGCTCCGGCAGGTGCGTCATGGCCACGCCGACATCCTCGAACAGGAGCTCGCCAAGGGCCCCGACGGCGGGGAACGCGGCGCGGCGGGCGGCGCAGAACGCCTCGCCCTCCGCGGGGTCGTCGGTGCTGAAGATCTCGGTGGCGCCGTTCGCCTCGCAGGCCGCGACCATCTCCGCGAGCTCGTGGGAGCAGTGCGCGCCGGCCGCGTCGGACTGCGCGATCAGCATGGCCTCCGCGGTGCGGTCCAGGTCCATTTTCAGGTAGTCGTCGACCGCGATGATGGAGACCTTGTCCATGAACTCGAGCATCGCGGGCCGCATCGTGGCGGTGATCGCCAGGACCGCGTCGGCCGCCTCCTGCAGGGTGGCGAACGACGCGACCATCGTCTGCGCGGGTGGCTGCGCGGGCATCAGCCGCAGCGTGATCTCGGTGACGATGCCGAGCGTGCCCTCGGAGCCGACGAACAGCTTGGTCAGCGACAGCCCGGCGACGTCCTTGAGCCGCGGCCCGCCCAGGCGCACCAGGGTGCCGTCGGCGAGCACCACGTGCAGGCCCAGCACGTAATCGGTGGTGACGCCGTACTTCACACAGCACAGCCCGCCGGCGTTGGTGGCGATGTTGCCTCCGATGGAGCAGATCTCGAACGAGGATGGATCCGGCGGGTACCACAGACCATGCTCGGCGACAGCCGCCTTGACCTCGGCGTTGAGCAGGCCGGGCTGCACGACGGCGGTGCGGGTGGCCGGGTCGACCGAGATCGCGCGCATCCTCTCCAGGCTCAGCACGAGGCCGCCGTCGACGGCGCTGGCGCCGCCGGAAAGACCGGTCCCGGCGCCGCGGGGCACCACCGGCACGCCGTGCTCGTGGGACCAGCGCATGACGGCCTGGACATCCTCGGTGCAGGTGGCGCGGACGACGGCGAGCGGCTGCCCGGCATCAGGCTGCTTGGCCCAGTCCTGCCGGTAGCCGGCGGTGACGTCGGGCTCGGTGAGCACGGATTTCGCCGGCAGCGCGGCGATCAGGGAATCGAGGCGGGGGTCGGTCATGCCAGCTCCTTGTGTTCTGTGTTGCAGCTAGAGTGGCAGATCCGTGGCGCCGCGGCGTGAAGTGGGTCACGATGGAGCGATGAGCCCCGCATTGGCGTTCCCCATCCCACCGATGCTGGCGAAGGCTGCCGAGAAGGTGCCGCCCCAGCCCGACGGCGCCGAGCACGTCTGGTCCTACGAGCCGAAGTGGGACGGTTTCCGCGTCATCATCTTCCGCACCGGCTCGGACGTCATCCTCGGCTCGCGCGGCGGCAAGGACCTCGGCCGATATTTCCCAGAGATGCTCGATGCGGCGCGCGCCGAGCTGCCCGACGGCTCCATCGTCGACGGCGAGCTGGTGGTGCCGCGCACCGTCGACGGGCACACCCGGCTGGACTGGGAGGCGTTGTCCGCCCGCATCCACCCGGCCGCGAGCCGGGTCACGCTGTTGGCCGGGCAGGACCCCGCGCAGTTCGTCGCCTTCGACCTGCTCGCGCTCGGCGGGCGCGAGCTGACGGGGGAGCGGTTCCGCGAGCGGCGGCGGCTCCTGCTGGAGACGGTGGGCGGCGGCCCGACGATCCACGTCACGAACGCGACCGCCGACACGGCCCTGGCCCAGGACTGGTTCGCACGCTTCGAGGGTGCGGGCCTCGACGGGGTGATCGCCAAGCGTCTCGACTCGGAGTACCTGCCGAACAAGCGGGAGATGGTGAAGGTCAAGCATTCCCGCACCGCGGACTGCGTGCTGATGGGCTTCCGGCCGCATAAGAGCAAGAAGGGGATCGGCTCGCTGCTGCTCGGCCTGCACGGGGCGGATGGCGAGCTGATGATGGTCGGCGGAGCCTCCGCGTTCACCGACGTCCGGCGCGTCGAGCTGCTCGCGGAGCTCGAGCCCCTGCGGGCTGGCGAGGACCAGCTCGGGGAGGCCAGCCGCTGGGCCAAGGCCATCGACAAGTCCTGGACCCCGCTGCGACCCGAACGGGTGGTGGAGGTGGCATACGACCAGATGGAGGGCTCGCGCTTTCGGCATGCCGCCCGATTCCTGCGCTGGCGGCCGGACCGCGATCCGGCCTCGTGCGGCTTCGGCCAACTCGAGGTGCCGGCCAAATACGATCTCGCAGATGTGCTCGCGGGAAGGAGCCCCGATGGCAAGTAAAGCCGAGGAGATCGACGTGCAGGGGATCGCGGTGCGCCTGTCGAGCCCCGACAAGATCTACTTCCCACAGCTCGGCGCCGAGGGCGGCACGAAGCGGCACCTGTTCGAGTACTACCGGGCGGTCGTTGATGGTGTCTCAGGGGGCGGGCCGCTTTTTGACGCGCTGCGGGACCGGCCGGTGTACCTGCAGCGGTTCCCCGAGGGCATCGAGGGCGAGGAGGTCTATCAAAAGCGCGTCCCGAACCGGCGTCCCGAGCACATCGAGTCCTGCCGGGTCACGTTCCCCTCGGGCCGCACCGCGGAGGCGCTCAAGGTGACGACGGCCGCCGATATCTGCTGGGCGTCGAACCTGGGGACCATCACGTTCCACCCGCTGCCGGTCCGCTGCCCGGACACCGACCGGCCCGACGAGATGCGTATCGACCTGGACCCGCAACCAGGCACCGGCTTCGAGCAGGCCCGCCGCGTGGCGCTCGACCTGCTGGCCCCGCTGTTGGACGAGCTGGGGCTCACCGGCTATCCGAAGACCTCCGGCGGCCGCGGCATCCATGTGTTCGTGCCGATCGAGCCCACCCAGGAGTTCACGATCGTCCGCCGCGGCGTCATCGCCCTGGCCCGCGAACTCGAGCGGCGCGCACCCGACGCCGTCACCAGCAAGTGGTGGAAGGAGGAGCGCGGGGAGCGGATCTTCATCGACTACAACCAGGCCGCGCGCGATCGCACCATGGCCGCCGCCTACTCGGCCCGGCGCACTCCCATCGCCACCGTCTCGACCCCGGTGACCTGGGCCGAGCTGGCGGACGTGCATCCGGACGACTGCACCATCGCGACCGTGCCCGGCCTCCTCGCCAAGCGCGGCGACCCCATGGCCGGCATGCACGAGAGCCCCGGCTCGCTGGCCAAGCTGCTCGAGCTGGCGGACCGGGACCAGGCCGCCGGGCTTGGCGAGATGCCCTACCCGCCGAACTATCCGAAAATGCCGGGCGAGCCGCCGCGGGTGCCGCCGAGCAAGGCCAAGTCGACGGACTAAGGAGCAACATCCATGCGCCACAAGCTCTTAGCGCCCCCACCCCCGGGCAGCAGTCTCGAGCCGATTTACGGGAGCGGGGACCCGGGTCTGGTTGAGCTGCTGCGCACCTTCCACAATCCGCTCGCCATGATCACCAAGCGCCGGGCCCAGTTCGGCGACATCTCCTACGTCAACGCGTTCGGGCTCAAGTTCGTGACGCCGCTGACCGCGGACGGTGCGGAGGCCGTCGCGATGAACAGGGGCCAGGCCCTCGCGAACGAGCCGGCGTGGGGGTTCCTCATCGGACCGTTCTTCCACCGCGGCATCCTGCTGATGGACTTCGAGGAGCATCACCACCACCGCCGGATCCTGCAGCAGGCGTTCACCGCCCCGCGGCTGAAGGACTACCTGGGCGCCATGCAGCCGCTGATCCGGGACCGCGTCGCTGCGCTGCCCACCGGCGACGGCGTCCGGCTGCTCGTGGAGTTCAAGAAGCTCACCCTGGACGTGGCGCTCGAGGTGTTCCTCGGCCTGCGGCTGCCGCGCGCGGAGGCGGACCGCGTCAACCACGCCTTCATCGCGTGCGTGGACGCCGGGATGTCGTTGGTCCGCAAGGACATCCCCGGCTCCAAGTGGGCGCGCGGGCTGGCCGGGCGCCGGGCGCTGGAGGAGTTCTTCCGGGAGCACCTGCCCGCGAAGCGCGCGCGGCGGACCCCGGACCTGTTCTCGGTGCTGTGCCACGTGGAGTTCGAGGGGCAGGCGTTCGCCGACGAGGACATCGTCAACCACATGATCTTCATGCTGATGGCCGCGCATGACACGACCACCATCACCCTGACCACCATGGCGTATTACCTTGCGCGGCACCCGGAGTGGCAGGACCAGGCGCGCGCCCAGTCACTGGCGATGGCCCCGGGGCTGGGTGATGGCGCGTTGGACTACGACGCGCTGGGGGAGCTCACTGTGCTCGACGCCGTCATGCGCGAGGCCCTGCGCCTGAACTCGCCGGTGCCGGGCCTGGCGCGCCGGGCGGTGCGGGACACGGAGATCTGCGGCAGCTTCGTGCCGAAGGGGGCCTATGTCACCGCGACGCCGATGGCCAGCCACTACGACCCGTCGCTGTGGACGAGCCCGGAGCACTTCGACCCCGACCGCTTCTCGCCGGAGCGCGCAGAGGACAAGCGGCATCGGTTCGCGTGGATGCCGTTCGGCGGGGGCGTGCACAAGTGCATCGGGATGTACTTCGCCCAGCTCGAGGTCAAGACCGTCATGCACCATCTGCTGCGCGGCTACGAGTGGTCAGTGCCGGCGGAGTACCGGTGGAAGCTCGACAACACGACGCTGCCGGTGCCGAAGGACCGGCTGCCGGTGACGCTCCGCGCGCGGTAAGTTCGGCGGCCCGCCGCGGCCGTGGTTAAAGTTGAACTCATGCCCACCGTCCGGGGGGACAGCGAGGAAGCATGGTGTTATGAACGACGGTTTCGAGATGATCGCCCGTGAGCCCGGGGTGGAGCTGGCGGTCAAGCGCTCCGGATCCGGCCCGGCGGTCCTACTGATCGGCGGGTTGGGCATGCCCTCCCTGGTATGGGACATCTGTGGGCTGGCGGAGGCGTTGATCGCCGAGGGGTTCAGCGTCATCTCGTACAACGCCCGCGGCATGGCGCCTTCCTCCGCACCCGCGGCGCCCTACTCGATCGCGGGACTCGCGGAGGACGCGACCGCGATCTTGGACCACTTCGAGGTGGCCGACGCAATCGTCGTCGCGTATTCGATGGGCTGCTACATCGCCCAAACGCTGCTGCGCGAGAGCCCTGAGCGGGTGCGGGCAACGGTCCTGTTCGCGGGGCTGCAGCCGACGCCGTTCAACAGCATCGTCGGCGAGATGGAGCTGGGGCTGATCGAGAAGTACGGCGAGGTGCCCCACGAGGTGCTGGTCTTCGAGCAGCTGGTCACCACGCTGCACCCGGCGATGCTGCAGGACCCGGTGATGGTGCAGAACTGGCGAGATCTGCTGGCGGCGGGCAGTGGCGGCTGGGCGGGGCCGGAGGGCTTCAAGGGCCAGCTGGCCGCGTCGCAGGAGTGGCTCGGCGCGGGCGAGCCGATGCCGGAGCGGCTGGCTGAGATCGCGGTGCCGACTCTGGTCCTGGCTTTCGAGCACGACCTGTTCTTCCCACCGGCCCAGTCCGAGGCGACCGCGCGGCTGATCCCGCAGGCGGAGTTCGCGCAGATCGACGGCGTCGGGCACGGCGGTCTGTTCACCGGCCCCGGAGACAGCGTGGCGAGGATCGCGAAATTCTGCGTGGAGCAGGGCAAATAGCGAACCGGCAGCGTGCGGACAGATCCGCGCGCTGCCGGTTGAGCTGGCCTGGACAGTCGGCCGAGTCCCCTACTTGGGGAGGGGGTGGCCGTCCCACTCGTGGTCGTGCATGAACGCCTCGGGGATGCCCACCTTGTAGCGGACGGCCTCGCGGAGGATGCTCACCATCGCCAGCGGCATCGCGAAGGCCGGCTTCAGATCGTTGCGCTGGGTGATGACCTCGTCGGTGCGCAGCACATCGCGGATGAACTCGCGCATCGTGTGGCCGCCCCGCGCCGACTTCCGCCAGCCGTACATGAGCATGCCTGGACCGACCATCTTGCGCACCCCGGGATTGGGGGTGACCACGGTGTCATTGGTGCCGAAGAACGCGCGGTCGATCTGGTTGTTGGCCTCGAAGAGCATGATTCCGCTGGTGGCGCGCGGGTTGCACTCGATGGTCAGGAGGCGGCCGTCCGGCACGTCGATGAAGTCGAAGCCGATCTGGCCGGTGAAGTTGATCGCCTTCACGCGGTCGCGGACCCACTGCGCGATGGCCTCGTGCTCCACATGCGCGTAGTCCAAGCAGGAGTGGCCATCGATGGCGTAGTTCACCGGATAGAGGGTGTGGGCGAGCACTTCGCCATTGCGGCAGATCGAGTACGAGCAGTAGTTCTTGCCCTTGATCCACTCCTGCGCGATCCACGGGTTGCCGGGATCGAAGGTCACGTCCGGGAGGTTGCCAGGGTAGACCTTGTGGACGTCCTGCGACCCGCGGGAGTAACACTGCTTCAGCGCGAACGGCACCGTGAAGTCCAGGGCCTCGAGCTCCTCCTGGCTGCTGACCCGGGCAAACTTCATGGTGTCCACACCGAGGGAGTCGAGCAGCACCTGGAACTCATACTTGTTGTGCAGCCGGACTTCGGACTCGAAGTCGGAGAGGAACAATTGGCAGCTGTCCGGGAAGAGGTCCGGGTAGCGGCGCACCACCTGGGCGAGGATGTCCGTCTCCTCATGGACGGTGATCACTAGGTCGATGTGCTGCTCACGCACGATGCGGGCGATGTCGCGGGCCCACTCGACGGGCTCAAACTTCGGCCGTGCCACCCGGAACGCCTTCGTCACCGAGTTGGAGTAGCGCGAGATGGGGAAGCGCACTGAGTCCGCGACAAACACGGTGTGGCCGCCGGCTCCCATCAACCTGGCAATGTCTAGAGTTAGGAAAGACCTGCCAAAGGTGATGAGAATGTTTTTCCCACCTTGGTTGGACATCTGACCTCCGAGTTGACTAATTATTAGATGATGATTGGCATGCTAACGGACCTGCCATGATCTGAGACATATTATTTGCTCTGAGCACGGCCTGATTCGCGGACCCGTCAAGTGTTCATTACTCTGATGGCTTTGACAAAATTCATTAGGAAAGGGGTGGGCGCGTGTTCTTTTTTGGGGTGCTCTTCGCCAGCCTCGCTGCCGTTGCTTACGGGGTCTCGACGGTCCTGCGGGCGATGGGCGCACGCGATGCGGCGATCCTCGAGGAAGGGCAGTCGTCCGCCACCACCAAGAATGACGGCCCGTCGCTCGAATCCACCGTGAACACCTTCCGGAACCCGGAGTTCGTGTGGGGCACAGCATTTTTGGTAGTCGGCTTCATGGGTGGGGCGGTGGCGGCCAGATTCCTGCCCCTATTCCTATCGCAGACCATTGTCTCAGCCAACCTCATTGTCACCGCGCTGATCGGCTCCGTCGCACTTCGCAATAAGCTGCACGGCCGCGACTGGGTGGCGATGACCGTGGTGATCGGGTCGCTGTGCGCGTTGGGGTTCTCGTCCTCACACACGACCGGCGGCGGCGAGGACCGCACCTTCCACTGGGCCCTGTTCAGCGCGACGATGGTGCTGTCCGCCGTCGCGCTGTTGTGCGTGTGGAAATTGGGCAAGCGGGGGCCACTGCTGTACGGCGCGATCGCGGGCGCGATGTTCGGGATTATCGCGGTGGGCGTGCGAATCCTGGACGGAGTGGACCCCTTCGACCCGGCGGTGCTGCTACTGGACCCGGCCGCCTGGACCATCGCGGTCGCGGGCAGCGTCGGCTTCTACGTGCAGACTGTCGCGTTGCAGGTCGGGCGGGTCAATGGGGTGACGGCGGTACTGGTGGTCGGGGAGACCGCGGTGCCTGGCTTCATCGGCGTCCTGTTCTTGGCCGATGCCGCGAAGCCCGGTCTGCAGTGGTTGGCGGTCGTCGGCTTCGTCGGTGCGGTCGTCGGCGCGATCCTGGTGGCGCTGTACAACTCTGGCGAGTCCGACCACCTGGACGAGAAGGCGCCGCCCGCCGGTGGTTGGAGCCTGCGGGGCCGTTTCTCCACGGCGCACTAGGACGCCGGCGGCCCGCCCCGGGCTCCAGGCTTCTGGCTAGTCGCTGAACGGGGGCCGCTCGTCCACCCGCAGCGAGCCGCGCCCCGCAGTGCGCCACGCGCGGGCCACCACATCGGAGTCCTCCTCGGTGACGAGGTTGCCCATCACCCGCACCGCGACCTTCATCAGAGTCCGCGAGCGCATGCCGACGGGCCCGGTGGCGGGGAGGAAGCGCGGGACGGTGAGCAGCCCGGCGAGCCGGCGGGCGATCGAGAACGCCGCGCCGTAGTGCTCGCCCAGCAGAGCAGGCCAGGCCCTGGTCAGATTCGTGTCCAGGCCGCGCTCGCCCAGCAGGTCGACGAGTAGCCGGCCACCCTCAAGCCCGTAGTCGATGCCCTCGCCGTTGAGGGGGTTCACGCACGCGGCCGCATCCCCCACCAGCGCCCAGTTGGCGCCCGCGACGCCGGAGACCGCGCCGCCCATCGGGAGTAGGGCCGACGCGATCGCGTCGGGCTCGCCCGTCAGCCCCCAGTCGGCGCGGCGCTGCTCCACGTAGTGGTTGAGCAGGGGACGCAGCGCGCCGGGGGAGGGGCGCTTGGCCGTCGCGAGGGAGCCGACGCCGATGTTCACCCGGCCGTCGCCGAGGGGGAAGATCCACCCGTAGCCGGCCATCAGGGTGTCGGCGGGGTCGCGCAGTTCCAGATGTGAGGAGATCCAGGGGTCGTCATGGCGCGCGGAGTCGATATAGGCGCGTGCCGCCACGCCGTAGGCGGTGTCCCGGTGCCACTGCCGGCCCAGGAGCTTGCCCAGGGTGGAGCGGACGCCATCCGCGACGACGAGCACCTGGCAGCGGATAGTGTGCTCGCCGGCCGCGGTCCGCAGGGTCACCGAATCCACGCGGCCACCCGTCTCGAGCACCCGGATCGCCTGTGCGCCCTGGGCCATCACGGCGCCGGACTCCACGGCGGCCCTGCGGAGATGGTCATCCAGCTCGGCGCGGGGGACGGCGCTGCCCTCGTCGGGCAGGGAGCCGCCCGGCCATGGCAGCGTGAGGTCCTGGCCGAAGCCCATCAGGCGCAGGCCCTTGTTCACGGTGTGCCCGCGCACCCACGCGCCGAGGCCCAGTCGGTCCAGCTCCGCTAGCGCTCGGGGGGTCAGCCCATCACCGCAGGTCTTGTCGCGGGGGAAGGTTGCGGAGTCCACCAGGACCACGTCATATCCCGCGCGCGCGGCCCACGCGGCGGTGGCCGCGCCAGCCGGTCCGGCGCCGACGACAAGCACCTCGGCTGATGAGGGCAGAACACCAGGATTGGGACCAGTTAGGGTGGACGACACCAGTCCATCTTGTCAGGCGCTGCCAGCGATACCCGTCACCGCTACCATTGCGCTACGCGGGGGGCGCCACGAGTCGGCATGACAATGGTGGGACCCGAGCAACGAGACAGGACGGGTATTGAGATCGTGAGCACAGACGGGTCTACGGACACGATTGTCGCCGGGGTTGATCTGGGCGATCCGGTCTTCGCCGATCACATCCGCAACCGGATGGAAGACGTGGAGAAGCTGCTGATCAGCGAGCTGTCCATGGGGGAGGACTTCCTCACCGAGCCGGTGCTGCACCTCGCCATCGCCGGCGGGAAGCGCTTCCGCCCGCTGTTCACTTTGCTGACCAGCCAGTTCGGTCCCCACCCGGAGAGCTCCGACGTGGTCACCGCGTCGGTGGTTCTGGAGCTGGTGCACCTGGCGACGCTCTACCACGACGATGTGATGGACGAGGCCACGATGCGCCGGGGCGCCGTCAGCGCGAACTCGCGCTGGGGCAACAGCGTCGCGATCCTGGCTGGCGACTACCTGTTCGCGCAGGCCTCCCGCCTGGTGTCCACACTGGGCCCCGCCGCCGTCGAGATGATCGCTGTCACCTTCGCGGCCCTCGTCACAGGGCAGATGCGGGAGACCGTCGGCGCACGGGAGACCGCGCCCGTCGAGCACTACCTCGAGGTCATCAGTGAGAAGACGGCGTCGCTGATCGCCGCGGCCGGCAAGTTCGGCGGCACCTTCTCCGGCGCGGACAACGAGCGCATCGCGACCCTGCAGCGACTTGGCGACGCGGTCGGCATGGCCTTCCAGATCTCCGATGACATCATCGACATCTCGTCGAACTCCGACCAATCCGGCAAGACCCCGGGCACCGATCTCGTCGAGGGCGTGCACACCCTGCCGGTGCTGTTCGCGCTGGCCGAGGAGGGGCCCGACGCGGCCCGGCTGCTGGAGCTGCTGAAAGAGCCGGTCGCCAATGACACCGATCTCGCCGAGGCGCTGGCGCTGCTCGACGCGTCCCCCGGCATGGGCAAGGCCAAGGTCGTTCTCGGCGAGTACGCCGAGCGGGCCCGGGCGGAGCTGCGCACTTTGCCAGCGGGGCAGGCCAACACCTCGCTCCAGCGGCTGGTGGACTACACCGTCGAACGAGTCGGTTAGCGGCCAGGCCGGCGGGGAATGGGAACCGCCGGCCCCTGCTGACCGTTGGGTGTGTGTGTACCTCTTGTGAAGGAGTTGACGTGCATTCACACGCAAATGGCCTGAAGACAGCGCTCTTGCTCGGCGGCATGTCGGCGCTGATCGTCGTGATCGGCGGGCTCTTCGGCCAGACCGCCCTCATCATCGCCGTCGTCCTGGCCGTGGGCATGAACGCCTATGTGTACTTCAACAGCGACAAGCTGGCTCTCAAGGCCATGCACGCGATCCCCGTGACCGAGGTCGAACAGCCCGCGATGTACCGCATAGTGCGGGAGCTCGCGACCATCGCGCACAAGCCCATGCCGCGGCTCTACATCAGCCCCACCAACGCCCCCAACGCCTTCGCCACGGGTCGCAACCCGCAGAACGCGGCTGTGTGCTGCACCCAGGGCATCCTGGACCTCCTGGACGAGAGGGAGCTGCGGGGAGTCCTGGGGCATGAGCTCTCCCACGTCTACAACCGCGACATTCTGATCTCGTCCGTGGCGGGCGCGATGGCGGCCGTCATCACGGGCCTGGCCAACTTCGCGATGTTCGCGGGGATGTTTGGAGGGCGCCAGGAGGGGTCCAACCCGTTGGCGCTACTGCTGGTCGCGATGCTGGGGCCGGTCGCCGCGGGCCTGGTCAAGATGTCCGTCTCCCGTTCCCGGGAGTACCAGGCGGACCAGTCTGGCGCGGAGCTCTCCGGGGATCCGATGGCGCTGGCCTCGGCTCTGCGCAAGCTCGAATACGGCACCCAGGCCGCGCCGCTCCCGCCGGACCCGAAGCTGGCCGCGCAGTCCCACATGATGATCGCGAACCCGTTCCGGGTGGGGGAGAAGATGGGCAACATGTTCGCCTCGCATCCGCCTATGGCGGAGCGCATCCAACGGCTGGAGGGGATGGCCGGGCGCCGTCTCTGAGCGGACGCGCCCGGCCCCTGCCCGCAGTCTGGGGAGCTAGCGGTAGTTCACGAACTGCAGCGCGATGCCGAAGTCAGTGCCCTTGAGCAGCGCGATGACCTGTTGCAGGTCGTCGCGCTTCTTGCTCGAGACCCGCAGCTCGTCACCCTGGATCTGCGCCTTCGCGCCCTTGGGGCCCTCATCGCGAATCGTCTTCGCGATCTTCTTGGCGTTCTCGCTGGTGATGCCCTGCACGATGGTGCCGGTCAGCTTGAAGCCCTTGCCGGAGGCGATGGGCTCCCCCGCCTCGAAGGCCTTCAGTGAGATATCGCGTCGGATCAGCTTCTCCTTGAGCACCTCCAGGGCGGCGAGGGTGCGCTCCTCCGCGTCGGCGGTGATCACGATGTCCTCCTCGCCGGACCAGGCGATGCCGGCGCCGGTGTTGCGGAAGTCATAGCGGGTCGTCAACTCTTTGGCCGCTTGCTGCAACGCGTTGTCGACCTCCTGCCGGTCGACCTTGCTCACCACGTCGAAGGATGAATCAGCCACCACACACTCCTTTGCTGCTTGTGCGCCGACGAAAGGCTCGTCGACGCGATCAGACTTGTCCGGTCCGGGGACGATCCGAGACTGGACCGGACCACACCCCTAAGACCGTATAGGGGACGTGAAAACCCTGCGATGCACACCGATTTGCCAGCCGGTTTGCGTTCCCATGGGGGATAGCCTGTAGTCTCCGTAACGCACACAGCGAACAAATCCCCTCGGGGGTTTATCGCCGTGTGCAGCACGGCAGATTGCCCGAGCGGCCAATGGGAGCGGACTGTAAATCCGCCGGCTTACGCCTACGTAGGTTCGAATCCTACATCTGCCACACCATGGAGGTCCCCGGACCGCAGCGCAAGTTGCAGTCCGGGGACTTTTTTGGAGCGAGTTACTGGGAAGGTCTCCGGATCTGCCTGGAATACCCGCGCTGAACTGCCGATTTGGTGTCTTGGCGGGTCAGTGTGTAATCTTGCGAAGGCTTAACCAACAGGTGGTCGAGGGGCAGGGCGCGCAGCAGTGTGCGTCCATGTGCCACGATGACGGTAGGCAGAGCACGCCCCCTTAGCTCAGACGGTAGAGCGTCTCCATGGTAAGGAGAAGGTCAACGGTTCGATTCCGTTAGGGGGCTCGTTGAGGAGTAAGGTGAGAAATCGTCTTACGCTCAAGCGTGGCGGTGTAGCTCAGCTGGTAGAGCAAACGACTCATAATCGTTGTGTCGCCGGTTCAAGTCCGGCCATCGCTACTAAGTTCCACTTACCTAAGTAGGACTGCTCCAAGTAGGACTGCACGGCCCCCAATCGAGGGAGTTCGGCGCTAGGCCGAATTCTCCACAAGTACTGTTTTACCCAAAGGAAGGCATCTCGTGGCTGGCTCCGACGTTCGTCCAAAGATCACGCTGGCCTGCGAGGTTTGCAAGCATCGTAACTACATCACTCGCAAGAACCGTCGGAACAACCCCGACCGTCTCGAGATGAAGAAGTTCTGCCCCAACTGCGTTGCCCACCAGGTGCACCGCGAGACTCGCTAAAGGTTTTCAGTAAGAAGACGCGGCAACGGCTCCGGCCGCTGCCGCGTATTTTTTTGTTTCGGAAGAGGTCAACATGGCTGTGAACCCGAACTTCATCGACACCCACTATCACGTCGAGGACGTGTACGACGTGGGGCGAGAGAAGGTCCGCGAGTACGCGCTCGCAGTGAAGAACAGCCATCCGGCTCATCACGATGACGCGGCCGCGAAGGAACTGGGCTTCGACGGGCTGCTTGCGCCGCCCACGTTCGTCGCGATCTTCGGCGTCATCGCGCAGTCGCGGCTGCTGGAGCTCGGCGGGCTGGACGTCACCCGGGTGATGCAGACCGACCAGCGGATCATCTTCCATAAGCCGCTGGTGTCCGGTGTGCGCCTGGACTGCGAGGTCTCCGTGGACTCGGTCCGCGAGATGGCCGGCTCCGACATCGTCGTCACGAAGAACGTCATCACCGACAAGTCCGGGGATCCGGTGCTGACGACGTACACGACGATCGTCCACATGGCCGAGGATGCTGCCGCCGAAGACGCTGCCGCCGTTGTCGTTGCCGTCGCCGATGCCCAGGAGGCGCAGAAATGACCCGTCGTGCATTCGACAGCGTGAGCGTCGGTGACCTGCTGCCGGCCGCGATCGTGCCGCTGGAGCGCTTCGAGCTGATCCGCTATGCGGGCGTCTCCGGCGACCTGAACCCGATCCACTGGGACGACTCGATCGCGCACCAGATCGGCCTGGACGGCGCGGTGGCCCACGGCATGCTGACGATGGGGATCGGCGGCGGCTTCATCAACGAGTGGGTCGACGACCCCAGCGCGATGCTCGAGATCAACGTGCGGTTCACCAGCCCGGTCTATGTGCCGGCGCAGCTGGACGGTCCCGCCGAGATCGAGTTCGAGGGCAGGGTGAAGTCCCTGGACGCGGAGGCGAAGACGGCGGTGATCGCCATCGTCGCGCGGTCGCAGGGCAAGAAGATATTTGGCCGCGCGACAGCGACCGTCCAACTAGCGTGAACCCGTAGCCGCCCACTCGATTGGGACGTCGGCGTCGGGTGAAGTACACTGAGATTTCTGCGAGGGTCTGTAGCTTTGCGCTGTCTGTTTGCCGCGTTTGTTCGGGATGAATTTTCCCGGTCGAATATGGTGGGGCAGCGGGTCGCGAGAGCCGAGCAGGACGGTCGCAAGCCACAGCAGTGGCGAAGTGACCAAAGGGGCGTAGCTCAATTGGCAGAGCAGCGGTCTCCAAAACCGCAGGTTGCAGGTTCAAGTCCTGTCGCCCCTGCCCCGGAATTCAATGGATTTCGGCGGCTGCGATCGAGAGGAGCACGGTGAGCGACGAGCAGGACAAGAATGAGAGCGGGGCCGCGGATGCGGCTGGGCGCTCTGCGTCCGGTGAGTCCGCGAACTCGAGTTCCGATAGTTCGGTCTCCAAGAGCGCGGCGGCTGGTGCGATGCGCCCAAGTGGCAAGCGCAAAGCCGAAGCGAACGAGTCCGAAGCCAGCTCGGCGGCCGTTCAGGTTGTGAAGCCGAAGGTGCGGCGTGGTTCCTCTGAGCAGGACCACGTGAGCCGGAATCCGTTCGTCCACATCCTCACCTTCTTGCGTGAGGTCGTCGCCGAGATGCGCAAGGTCATCTGGCCGACCAAGAACGAGATGGTGACGTACACCATCGTCGTGCTGATCTTTATTGTCGGGATCGTGGGATTGACCACTGGCCTGGACGTCGGATTCGGCAAAGCTGTCACCGTGATCTTCGGTTGAGGCGAGCACCCATGAGCAAGGCCGATGGCCCCCGTGCGAACGCCCCCATTAAACCGATACTGGACGCGCGCCGCATTGGCGCCGCAGGTGACAAGACGAAGAAAGCGAGTGCCCAGTGAGCACCCACGAGAACGATGACGAGCAGTCGGATGTCGACCTGTCTGGCGCGGAAGAGGTTGACACCGACGCCGTGGCCGAGGCCGACACGCCAGCTGAGCCTGTCGTCGCCGAGGATGCCGACGCTGTAGACGGCCCGGACGAGTCGGCCGCTGCCGAGCAGCCTGCCGAGGAGGAGCCCGCCGAAGAGGTGGACCCCATCGTGGCGCTGAAGAAGGAGCTTCGTCGGCTCCCGGGTGACTGGTACGTCATCCACTCCTACGCCGGTTACGAGAACAAGGTGAAGACCAACCTCGAGACCCGCGTCCAGAACCTTGACGTCGGCGACTACATCTTCCAGGTCGAGGTTCCGACCGAAGAAGTCACCGAGATCAAGAACGGCCAGCGCAAGCTGGTCAACCGCAAGATCCTGCCCGGCTACATCCTCGTGCGGATGGAGCTCAACGACGAGTCCTGGGGTGCGGTCCGAAACACCCCCGGCGTCACCGGCTTCGTGGGGGCAACCTCCAAGCCGTCGGCGTTGAAGCTCAATGAGGTTGTCAAATTCCTGTTGCCCCAGGGCGACAAGAAGGCCGGCAGCGCGGGCAAGAGCTCGGATGGCACCGCGACGGATGCGCTGGGCGCCCCGATCATCGAGGTCGACTTCGAGATCGGCGAGTCCGTGACCATCATGGATGGCGCATTCGCGACGCTGCCTGCCAGCATCAGCGAGGTCAACGCCGAGCAGCAGAAGCTGAAGGTGCTGGTGTCCATCTTCGGCCGGGAGACCCCGGTCGAGTTGAACTTCAGTCAGGTTTCGAAGATCTGATCAGCCCTCAGCATCAATTACACATCCCGGTGAATAGCCGGGGACCGGAATAGGAAACGAAAGATGCCCCCGAAGAAGAAGAAGCTCACTGGGCTTATCAAGCTCCAGATCAACGCAGGCATGGCCAACCCGGCCCCTCCCGTTGGTCCCGCGCTCGGTCAGCACGGCGTCAACATCATGGAGTTCTGCAAGGCCTACAACGCGGCGACCGAGTCGCAGCGCGGCAATGTGGTCCCCGTGGTCATCTCGGTCTACGAGGACCGCTCGTTCGACTTCAAGCTGAAGTCGCCGCCGGCCTCGAAGCTCCTGCTCAAGGCTGCCAGCGTGGCCAAGGGCTCGGGCGAGCCGCACAAGGACAAGGTCGGCTCCGTGACCATGGACCAGCTGCGTGAGATCGCCAAGGTCAAGCAGGAGGACCTCAACTCCAACGATGTTGAGGCCGCCGCCAAGATCATCGCCGGCACCGCACGCTCGATGGGTATCACTGTCAACGGCTAATAGCCCTTGATCTGAACCCCCCAGAACTTCCTGTGGGAGGGCCTCGCGCAGGCTCGATAACCACAACTGACCAGTAAGGACAGCAGCATGGCTAAGCGCAGCAAGGCGTACCTCGCCGCCGCGGCAAAGATTGACCGCGACAACTTCTACACCCCCCTCGAGGCTGTCGGCCTCGCCAAGGAGACCACCTCCCCGAAGATGGACGCGACCGTCGAGGTCGCCATCCGTCTCGGCGTGGATCCCCGCAAGGCGGACCAGATGGTGCGCGGCACCGTCAACCTGCCGCACGGCACCGGTAAGACGGCACGAGTCATCGTGTTCGCCGCCGGCGCGAAGGCGACCGAGGCCGAAGCAGCCGGGGCCGACGCTGTCGGCGCCGAGGACCTGATCGAGCGGATCCAGGGAGGCTGGCTCGACTTCGACGCGGCCATCGCCACCCCGGACCAGATGGCCAAGGTTGGCCGCATCGCCCGCGTGCTCGGACCGCGTGGCCTGATGCCCAACCCGAAGACCGGCACCGTCACCAACGACGTGACCAAGGCCGTTCAGGACATCAAGGGCGGTAAGATCAACTTCCGCGTGGACAAGCAGTCCAACCTGCACTTCGTCATTGGCAAGGCCTCGTTCGAGCCGGCACAGCTGGTCGAGAACTACGGTGCCGCCATTGAAGAGGTCCTCCGCGCGAAGCCGTCCTCCGCCAAGGGCCGCTACATGAAGAAGGTGACCATCACGACGACCACCGGACCGGGCATCCCGGTGGATCCGAACCGTGTGACGCGCCTGCTCGAGACGGACTAGCAGCACGCCGAGCGAGTGAATTTTGGCCAGGGCCGATCCGGAGCAATCCGGATCGGCCCTGGCTTTTGTGTACTGCCAGCAGGAATGTGGCCCGCGCCAGTACAGTGCTGATCGTGGGACTGATGAGCTTGCTGACCTTGCCTGTGCGCGTCGCCGTCGCCTATACCCAGGCCACGATCGGCGTGGCCCAACTCTTTGCGCCGGGTGGGCCGATCCGGGTCGTCTACCGGTTGGCCGACCTCACCGACGAGGACCGCCCGCTGGGGCAGGCGCTCGCACGGGGTGGCGCCGTCGACCGGCTGCTGTCCGAGGGCGGAGTCCTGGTGCAGTTGACCGATTTCTCCGGCCCCCTCGGCAAGCTCGTCGAGCCCGGCGGACCCATTGACCGTGCGATGGCAGCCGGCGGCCCGATGGAACGGATCATCGCCGAGGAGGGGCTGCTCGACCAGTTGATGGCCCCGGGCGGCGCTATCGACCAGTTGATCCAGTTGGCCGAGGTGCTCGCCGGGCTGGTGCCACTGCTCGACAGCCTCGACGAGCCGACCCGCCGGCTCTCGGACGCGGCCACATCTCTCGGCGCGGCGATCCGGCCGCTGACCGCGACGGTAGAGGCACTCTCCGACCTGACACCGCGGATGCCGGGCCTGCCGAACGTGCTCCGGCGAGACTGATCCTCAGGGGCGCCGCCGCCGATTTGGAGTCTGGGGCAGCGCCAAGTACAGTTGCCAACGAAGTTCGACTAGATCGAAGTTCCACCGAAGACCGTAGGTCAACGCCTCTGAATCAGGGGCGGACGAAGGTCCGGGATAAACCCGGCGGCCCGCGCAGGAGGACGAGGTATCGAATTCGGACGCCGGCTTGCCGGAGTCTGAGATTCATTTACGCCCCGTGCGCCTTGCGCCGGGGCGTTTGGCTTTCTTGGACTCTTATGTGAGAGAGGAGGCGAAGTATGGCAAAGCAGGAGAAGGTCACTGCCGTTGCGGAGATTGGCGCGCGATTCAAGGAATCGAACGCTGCTGTCGTCACGGAATACCGAGGACTCTCGGTGACCGCCCTGACTGAGCTGCGTCGTGCACTCGGCGCGGACGTCACGTACTCCATCGCCAAGAACACACTGGTGAAGCGGGCAGCCGCAGAAGCCGGTGTCGAGGGTCTCGACGGCATGTTCGTCGGGCCCACCGCCATTGCGTTCGTCAAGGGCGAGGCCGTGGATGCGGCCAAGGCGATCAAGAAGTTCGCGAAGGACAACAAGGCGCTCATCATCAAGGGCGGCTACCTGGACGGCGAAGTGCTGTCCGTGGATCAGGTCAACGCAATTGCCGACCTGGAGTCCCGCGATGTCCTGCTGGCGAAGCTGGCTGGCGCGATGAAGGGCAAGACCTCACAGGCCGCTGCCCTCTTCGCTGCTCCCGCTTCGCAGGTCGCGCGCCTTGCCGCGGCACTGCAGGAGAAGAAGGCCGCAGAAGAAAGCGTCTCGGCCGACAGCTGATCCGCGCAAGCGAGTCACACCACCCCACAAGCGCACTCCGGTGCGCGCCCAATCTGTCGCGGATCGGCGGAATGGGAACCAACAGGAAGGACCGCCACCATGGCGAAGCTCACCACCGAAGAATTGTTGGACGCTTTCAAGGAGCTCACCCTCCTCGAGCTCTCTGAGTTCGTGAAGGCCTTCGAGGAGACCTTCGACGTCACCGCCGCCGCGCCCGTCGCCGTTGCCGCCGCTGGCGCGCCGGCCGCCGAGGCCGCTGCCGAGCAGGACGAGTTCGACGTCGTCCTCGAGGGCGCTGGCGAGAAGAAGATCCAGGTCATCAAGGTCGTCCGCGAGCTCGTTTCGGGCCTCGGCCTGAAGGAGGCCAAGGACCTCGTTGAGAGCGCCCCGAAGGCCATCATCGAGAAGGTCGACAAGGAGACCGCCGAGGCTGCCAAGGCGAAGCTCGAAGAGGCCGGCGCCAAGGTGTCCGTCAAGTAATTTGAGCCATCTCGGTCTCGCCTCCTAGGGGCGGGCCAACTGGCGCAGCAAAGGTGGGCCGTCCCCTCGTGGGGCGGCCCACCTTTGTCATTGTGGAACACCTGCGCCCAGCAATTAAGCCGGATGCGATCACGGCTATCCGCAGGTGAGAAGAGTCTGGGCCGAACTCTCCTTACTCGAGAGTCAGTCTGGTGCCGTGTTCTGGCCGACCATGCGTTAGAGTGACGACAGCCACATTGGAGTTCAATGCGGCATGAGCGCTGGGAGGTGCCGTGGGAGTCGAAGTTTCGGTCGAAGGCCTTACTAAGTCATTCGGATCACAGACGATTTGGCAGGACGTTTCGCTTACGCTTCCGCAGGGGGAAGTGAGCGCTCTCCTGGGGCCGTCCGGCACCGGCAAGTCAGTGTTCCTGAAGTCGCTGATCGGTTTGTTGCGCCCCGAGCGCGGCAGGATCATCATCGACGGCACCGACATCCTCCAGTGCTCCTCCAAGGAGCTGTACGAGATCCGGCAGATGTTCGGCGTCCTGTTCCAGGACGGCGCCCTGTTCGGATCGATGGACCTGTACGACAACGTCGCCTTCCCGCTCCGCGAGCACACCAAGAAGAGCGAATCCGATATCCGCAAGATCGTCATGGAGAAGCTCGAGCTCAATGGCCTCATCGGCGCGGAGCACAAGCTTCCCGGCGAGATCTCCGGCGGTATGCGCAAGCGGGCCGGCCTCGCCCGTGCGCTGGTGCTGGACCCGAAGATCATCCTGGTGGATGAGCCTGACTCCGGGCTCGATCCCGTGCGCACCACGTACCTGAGCCAGTTGCTGATCGATATCAACACCGAGATCGACGCGACCATCCTCATCGTCACGCACAACATCAACCTGGCGCGCACCGTTCCGGACAACCTGGGCATGCTCTTCCGTAAGCACCTGGTGATGTTCGGCCCGCGTGAGGTCCTGCTCACCAGCGATGAGCCGGTGGTCAAGCAGTTCCTGAACGGCAGCAAGATCGGCCCCATCGGCATGTCTGAGGAGAAGGACGACGCTCAGATGGCCGCGGAGCTGGCGCAGAAGGAAGCCGGACACCACGACGGCTCCCCGGATGACGACGTCCGCGGCGTCATCCGCCAGATGGAGGCGAGCCCGGGTCTGCCCGTCCGCGCGGCGGTCGGTCGCCGGCAGGCGCGTGTGCGCGAGATCCTGCACACCTTGCCGCCCGAGGCACAACGCGGGATCGTTGCCAGCCTCGAGGGCCGGTATGGTCCGGACTCCATGGATGGCGACTACGCGGCCGAGCCGGTGCATCATGCGGCCGTTGACGAGCCGGACACGGAGGTGTTCGCCGCCGTAGATAGAGGCGCGCACCACGTCCGCGGGGACGGGAATGTCTAACACCGGAGTTCTCACCGGTGGTAGCAAGGCGATAGATACCGCGGGCAAGGCGGTCAAGGGAGGGTTGGCTCAGGCGGGCCTGATCTTTCAGCTCTTCGTCGACGTTGCCAAGGCCTCAGTTCAGCGGCCATTCCAGTTCCGCGAGTTCATCCTGCAGGCGTGGTTCATCGCAAGCGTGACGATCCTGCCGACGATCCTGGTGGCGATTCCATTCGGCGCGACGGTGTCGCTCCAGACGGGCTCGCTGATCAAGCAGCTCGGCGCCGAGTCGTTCACCGGCGCGGCCAGTGTCGTGGCAGTGATTCAGCAGGCGAGCCCCTTGGTGGTGGCGCTGCTGATCGCTGGCGCAGCCGGATCAGCCGTGGCGGCGGACCTCGGATCGCGCACCATCCGCGAGGAGATCGACGCGATGAAGGTGCTGGGCATCGACCCCGTGCAGCGTCTGGTGGTGCCCCGTGTGCTGGGCATGGTCCTCGTGGCGGTCCTCCTCAACGGACTCGTCAGCGTGGTCGGCGTGGCCGGCGGCTATTTCTTCAACGTGGTCGCCCAGGGCGGGACCCCGGGCGCCTACCTGGCGTCGTTCTCCGCGCTGGCACAGCTGCCGGATCTGTGGATCGGCGAGATCAAGGCCGCAGTCTTCGGTCTGATCGCCGCGGTGATCGCGGCCTATAAGGGCCTGAACCCGAAGGGCGGCCCGAAGGGGGTCGGCGACGCGGTCAACGAGGGCGTCGTCATCACCTTCCTGCTCCTGTTTTTCGCGAACATCATCCTGACCGCCGTGTACATGTCGCTGGTCCCGGCAAAGGGAGCATGAGTTAAGAGATGACGATCGCAAAAGAGCACAGCATGCTGGGCATCCGTGCCAAGCGCCTCATGCAAGCGCCGCTGTCCGCGCTGGACCGTGCCGGGGAGCAGATGGGCTTCTACGGCCGCGTCATCGGCTGGGTCCCCCACACGCTGCGTCGCTATGGCCGGGAGGTCACCCGGCTGCTGGCCGAGGTGTCTTTCGGCGCGGGCGGCCTGGCCGTCATCGCCGGCACCGTCGGCGTGATTTTCATGATGTCGCTGTTCGTGGGCGTCGTGGTCGGTATGGCGGGCTATGCCGCGCTGGACCAGCTGGGCGCCTCGGTGCTCACAGGCTTCCTGTCCGCGTATGTCAACACCCGTGAGCTAGCCCCGATGATCGCGGCGCTGGGCCTCTCCGCGACCGTCGGCTGTGGCTTCACCGCCCAGCTCGGCGCCATGCGCATCTCGGAGGAGATCGACGCACTAGAGGTTATGGCGGTGCCGAGCGTGCCGTTCCTGGTCACCACCCGCATGATCGCCGGATTTGTCGCCGTGATCCCGCTGTACATTGTCGGGCTGTTGGCCTCCTATCTGGCGTCTCGACAAGTGAATACGTGGATGAACGGCCAATCGGGGGGCTCGTACGACCACTATTTCAACCTGTTCTTATCGCCGATCGATGTGCTCTGGTCGTTTGGCAAGGTGCTCATATTCGCCTTCGTGCTGATCCTGATCCACTGCTACTACGGGTTCTACGCCTCCGGCGGCCCCGCGGGAGTGGGTGTGGCGGTCGGCCGCGCGGTGCGAACCGCGATTGTGACGATCGCGGTGCTCGATTTTTTCCTGAGCCTTGCCATTTGGGGAACGACGACGACCGTGAGGGTGGGTGGCTAGAGCCATGGATTCGCAAACCTCGACACTGAAGCGTCGACTCCTGGGATTGCTGCTATTGGCTCTGGTGATCGGCTTTGTCGCGATCACCGTGCTGCAGTACAAGCAGGTGTTCACGAAGACCGCCACGATCTATTTGGAGACGGACAGCGCCGGTAACTCGCTGCCGGTGCGGGCGGACGTCAAGATCCGGGGCGTGCTGGTGGGGACGGTCGTGAGCCAGGAGGCCCGGGACAACACGGTGGTGCTCAAGCTCGAGATCAAGCCCGACCAGATGCACAACATTTCGGCGAACACCACCGCGCGACTGCTACCGAAGACGCTGTTCGGCGAGAGGTTCGTGGCCCTGCAACTGCCCTCGGATTCCACCGCCCCCATGGTCGAGATCAAGGCCGGGGGCAC
This sequence comes from Tomitella biformata AHU 1821, assembly GCF_000524475.1. Lineage (GTDB taxonomy): Bacteria > Actinomycetota > Actinomycetes > Mycobacteriales > Mycobacteriaceae > Tomitella > Tomitella biformata. The sequence continues at coordinate 73,943 of NZ_BAVQ01000072.1, forward strand.
CATCGTGCAGGACTCATCCGGCAACGCCGTCCAAATCGACGAGATGCTGGACAAGTTGCTGCCGATCCTCCAGGCTGTGCCTCCGCAGGATCTTTCGGTGACGCTGACGTCGATCAACAACATGCTCGAGGGGCGCGGCGAGTCGATCGGCGAGCACCTGGTGCAGCTGTCCGACATCGTGACCGCGGTGGGGGACCGGCTGCCGGATGTGCAGGCGGACCTGCGCGGCTTGGCCGAGTTCTCCCGCGTGTACGCGACGGCCGCGCCTGACTTGATCGACGCGCTCGACAACTTGCGGACTACCAACGCCACCATCGTGGAGCGGCAGACGGATATTCGGGCGCTGCTGCTGTCCGCGACGGACACCGCCGCGCTGTCGGCTGATCTCCTGGACAACACCCGCGAGAGCTTCATCCGCGTCTCCGCCCAGTCCGTGCGGCCGCTGCAGGTGTTCGCGGACGCGTCGCCCGCCTTCCAGTGCACGTTCAGCTCGTTCGCCGACGTCGAGGTCAATGCCCGCGACATCGTCGGCTGGCAGGATCCGAACCCGGGCATCAGGGTGTCGCTGTCCTTCGTCAACCCGAAGGGCCGGTACCTCCCGAACCAGGACGAGCCGCGCTTGTTCGACACGCGTAAATCCAAGTGCTACCCGCTGGCACAGCCGGGTGTGCCGTACCCGATTCCGGACGGCAGTCTGAACGACGGCTCCTACCAGCCGCCGACCACCAACCCGGGTGAGGCGCAGCGGTTGTATCCGCCGTTGCCGCAGTACTCGACGGTGCCGCAGGTCGGCATCGCCGGCTCGCAGCTCGAGCAGGATGCGCTGGCCGACGTCTACTCGGGCGCCACGGGCGAGTCTCAGTCGAGCATTCCCGGCTGGACCACATTGATCGGCGCGCCCTCGCTTCGGGGCAATGAGGTGGAGTTCAAGTGAGAAGGCAACTACGGGGGCTCGGCGGCCCCATCACCAAGCTGATCATCTTCGCCGTCATCACCGTGCTCTTGACGGGCGTGCTCGCGGCCTCCATCGCCAACATCGGCGGTGGCAGCGGGTCGTCTTATAAGGCGCTCTTCGAGGATGCCACCTCGCTCAACGTCGGCGACGACGTCCGCATCGGCGGCGTGAAGGTCGGCCAGGTCGAGACGGTCAAGGTCGTCGACCGCAACCGCGCCGAGGTCGAGTTCTCCGTCAACCGGGACGGCGGCCTGCCGGCCAGCACGACGGCGGCGATCAAGTATCGCAACCTCGTGGGCCAGCGCTTCCTCTCCTTGGCAGCGGGCGAAGACGGCCAGAGCCAGATGCTCGAGGCGGGGGACACGATCCCGCTCGAGCAGACGACGCCATCGCTGAACCTGACCATGCTGTTCAACGGGTTCCGGCCGCTGTTCAAGACACTCCAGCCGGAGGACGTGAACGAGCTCGCCTACTCGATCATCCAGGTATTCCAGGGGGAGGGCGAGACGATGACGAATCTGGTGGCCAGCACCTCGAGCCTCGCGAACACCGTGGCCGATAAAGACAAGGTCATCGGAGAGGTCATCAACAATCTCAACGGAGTGCTGGAGACCGTCAACGAGCACTCGGACCAGTTCGACCAGATGATCGTCAACACCCGCGACCTCGTCGCCGGCCTGGCCGCGGACAAGGACACGGTAGGACAGTCGATCCAGAGCCTCGCAAATCTGACGGACGCGACGCAGGGCCTGCTCGAGCCGATTCGACCGTCGCTGCAGGGCTCCATCGCAGGCCTGAACAAGCTGACAACCGAGTTGAACGCGAACGGCGAAGAAGTCGACAGGGTGCTCCAGACCCTGCCGGTCAAATACGAGGCGCTGAACCGCCCGGCCATGTACGGCTCGTGGTTCCAGTTCTACCTCTGCGGCCTGGACGTGGTGTTGGGCCCGGGCCAGTCGCGCAATCTGAACCTGCCGGACTTCCCGACGGTCAACACTCCGCTGTACACCAATATCGCACCGCGTTGCCATGCGGAGGGGGGCCAATGACAGTCCGACGTAGTCCGGTGATCACCGGCATCATCGGCATCGTGATGGTGCTGCTGGCAACAGCCGCGGGCTTCTCCTTCTCGAAGCTGCCATTCTTCGGGGCCGGCACGACCTATACCGCCGAGTTCTCGGAGGCCGCGGGGCTGAAATCAGGCAACGAGGTCCGGGTCGCGGGCGTCAAGGTGGGGCAGGTGACCGGGGTCGAGCTGGACGGCAACAAGGTCCTCGTCAGCTACCGGGTGTCCGATACCTGGATTGGCGACAAGACCCGCGCCGGAATCGAGATCAAGACGCTGCTGGGCTCGAAGTACCTGAGTCTGGATCCGCAGGGCAGCCAGCTCGCCGATCCCGACGAGGTGATCCCGCTCGAGCGCACCAGCTCCCCGTACGACGTGATTGAGGCGTTCTCGGATGCGGCGCAGAGCCTTGAGGAGGTCGACACCGCGCAGCTCGCGCAGAGCATGCAGGTGCTGTCGGATGCCTTTGCCGGCACGCCGGAGAGCATTCGCGGCGCACTGGACGGCGTCACGCGGCTCTCCCAGACGATCTCCACCCGGGACGACGCGGTCCGCAAGCTGTTCGCCGAGACCAAGGAGACGAGCAAGATCGTCGCCGACCGAGATCAGGAGTTCCAGCAGCTGATCGCCAGGTCCGGCGAGCTGTTGGCGGAGCTCAACGGCCGCCGCACCGCGATCCACCAGCTGCTGGTCCAATCGCAGGAGGTGTCCAGGCAGCTCAGCGGCCTGGTCGCGGACAATGAGCAGCAGATCGGGCCGGCCCTCACCCAGTTGCAGACCTTCGTGGACCTGCTGGTGAAGAACCAGGACAACCTGGACAAGGCGATGGTCCAGGGTGCGCAGTTCTACAACCTGTTCAACAACTCGCTTGGCAACGGCCGCTGGTGGGACACCAGCGTCGGCAATATCCTGCCACCGGGCATCCCGGAACTGCCGAGCGATCGCGGTCCGATGCTGAACATCGATGGGGCGGGGAACTAACACATGGCCGTCATGAAGAAGTTATCCACCACGGCGACGACGCTGATTGTCCTCGGCGTGACGCTGGCGCTGATTGTGGGCGCTGCCGCCTGGTTCGTGCTGGCCAAGCCGAAGGCGACGACGATCACCGCCTACTTCGACCGCGCCATCGGCATCTACGTCGGCTCCGAGGTCCGAGTGCTGGGCGTGGAGGTCGGCAAAGTCACCGCGGTCACCCCGCGTGGACCCGACGTCGAGGTCGTGCTGAAGGTCAACGGGGATATCGACCTGCCGGAGGACGTGCGGGCACTGCAGGTGACCCCCTCCGTGGTGCCGGACCGTTTCATCCAGCTGACCCCGGCCTATGAGGGCGGACCCAAGCTGGACAAGACGGCGACGCTCGCGGCGGACCGCACCAAGACCCCCGTCGAGATCGACCAACTCTATGAGAGCCTCACCGAGGTCTCACAGGCGTTGGGGCCGGATGGGATGAACGCCGACGGCACGGTGACGAACCTGGTCAACACCGCCGCGGCGAACCTGGACGGCAATGGCCGGGCGCTGAACTCGACCATCGCCGAGCTCAGCGCGGCGGCCCGCACGCTGTCCGACTCCCGCGGGGACATCTTCGACACGGTCAAGAATCTGCAGGTGTTCGCGAACACGCTGGCCGTGCACGACGATGACGTCCGCCAGTTCAACACTCAGATGCAGCAGTTCAGCTCCTTCCTCGACGATGAGCGGGACAACATGGCGGGCTCAATCCAGACGCTGTCTGTTGCCCTGGGCGATGTCGCCCGCTTCGTTGGTGACAACAAGTCGCTGCTGGAGAGCAACATCGGCGGCCTCGAGACGGTGACCGGCACCATCGCGAACCGCAATGCTGAGTTGAAGGAGTCGCTCGCCCTGCTGCCCCTGGCCATCTCCAACCTGATCAACGCATACGACGCGAGCACCGGCCTGCTACATATGCGCTTGAACTTTCCGGATCTACAGGATCCGATCGGCGCCGGCTGCGAGCTGTTGAACATGGGCAAGTTGGGCCCGGGCATTCCGGAGTTCGAGGCGCTCAAGCGTCAGATGGCCCCGCTGATCAACAACTGCCACGAGATCGCGAACCAGATCACCTCGGGCGTGAAGACTCCGATGCTGAATCTGCCGTTCGGCATCCTCAGCGGGGACAACCTGCAGCGGGACCCCCTACCAGGCTCCGTGCCGGGTGAGGCCTCGCCCCGGTTTTCCGAGCCGTCCGCCCCGGCAGGAGGGGGTAACTGATGAGCACCAAGGAACAGACCGGATCGGTGCCGGTGCGGCGCGGGCTGCCGCGCCGCAAGTTCGCCGTCTCGGCGGCGTTGTGCGCGGTGGCCGTGGCGGCCTCGGCGTGCGGCACCCAGGGCGTCTACGCGATCCCGCTCCCGGGCGGCGCGGACACAGGTGAGAACCCGCTGAACATCACGGTGGACTTCGCCGATGTGGTGGACCTCGTCCCGCAGAGCGCGGTCAAGGTCGACGGGGTCACGGTGGGCAAGGTGCTGAAGATCGAGCTGGCCCCCAACGGCTGGGACGCCCGCACGAGCCTGGTGCTGCGCAGCGACGTGGACCTTCCGGCGAACGCGGTCGCGCACGTGAAACAGACAAACCTCCTCGGCGAGAAGTACGTCGAGATCGATGCGCCGGAGACGAACCCGTCGCCGAAGCTGCTCCAGAGCGGCGACACGATCCCGATCCAGAACACCGGGACCGGCGCTCAGGTCGAAGACGTCCTCGGCGCGCTGTCGATGCTCCTCAACGGCGGCGGCGTCGCCCAGCTCCAGCCCATCATCGAGGAGATGAACAAGGCCGTGGGCGGCCGCGAGCCGGAGGTGCGGGCGCTGTTCGAGCAGTTCACCAAGCTGGTGGCGGGCATCGACGAGCAGCGTGACGACATCACCCGGGCGTTCGACTCGTTGAACACCCTGAGCGGGACTGTGTTGCAGCAGCGCGAGCAGATCGACGGCGTCCTCAACGAGCTGCCAGAGGGCGTGGCGATCCTCGCCGAGCAGACTCCCCAGTTCCTGGACATGCTCACGCAGTTGGAGCGGCTCGGCGACGTCGGCTCGGGCGTGATCAACCAGACCCGCGATGACGTGATCGCCAACCTGCGGGCGCTGCGTCCCACGCTTGAGGCGCTGGGCGAAAGCGCCCCGGCACTGGTGGGCGCCCTCCCGATCTTGCCGACCTTCCCGATCCCGGACGAGATCCTGCCGGCCGTCAAGGGCGGCTACGCCAACGTCTACGTGATCTTGGATCTGCGGCTGGGGCAGGCCCTCGACAACTTGGGCGTCGGCGCGCCAGACCCGGTGTACGTCAAGCCGTACGGCGACCACCAGGTGCCGGTCGATCTGAGCAACCCCTGGATCATGGGCAACGGACCGCGCGCGGGCTGGCCCACCGTGTCGCTGCTGCCGACCCCGGACGCCGCGCCACCATTCGATCAGCGGGTAGGGGCGGCACTGCCCCTCGGCCTGGATCAGTTGCTGCCGGCGATCCCAGGCCTCGAGCCCGCCAGCGCACCGACGACCACAGGAGAGGGCGGCAACTGATGATCTCCAAGTTGATGCGGTTCCAGTTGATCGCATTTTTCGTGATCGCGGTGCTCGGCATCGTCTATGTCGGTGGCAAGTACGCGCGGCTGGACAATCTGGTCGGCATCGGCCAGTACACCGTGCACATGAACCTGAAGGAGTCCGGCGGCATCTTCCCCAACGCGGAGATCTCCTACCGCGGGGTCCCCGTCGGCCGAGTGGGGGAGATGCGGGTGACCGAGGCCGGACTGGTCGTGGACCTCAAGCTGGACTCGGGCGGACCGGATATCCCGGAGTCGACGAGGGCAGTGGTCGCCAACCGCTCGGCGATCGGTGAGCAGTTCGTCGACTTTCTACCGGAGTCCGAGAGTGGGCCGTTCTTGAAGGACGGCTCCACGATCAACTCCGATCAGACCTCCACCCCGGTGCCGATCGAGGATCTGTTCGGCTCCGTGTCCGCGCTCACGGGATCGATCCCCGTCGACGCCCTCCACACGACGTTCACCGAGTTGGGCGCGGCGTTGAATGGCCGCGGTGGCGATCTGGCGAGCCTGGTCGACTCCGTGAACCTGCTGACGGAGGCTGGCCACGAGGCCCTGCCGCAGACGCTGTCGCTGATCACGGACAGCGTCACCGTGTTGGGGACGCAGGCGGCGCAGGGCTCGGCGATCCAGTCGTTCTCCTCGGACCTGGACCGGATCACAGCCCAGCTCAAGTCCAGTGATCCCGACGTGCGGGCGCTAATCGGCACCGCGCAGGACGCCAGCACCCAGATTGGCGACTTCGTGGCCACCAGCGGCAACGACATCACCGCACTGCTCGTCCACACCGACGTGATCACCAAGGCGGCGGATGACGTCTGGGAGGGTCTCCGGGTCCTGCTAGCTGCGCTGCCGGCGCTGGGTGCCGCGGCGCCCGCGCTCGCGCCCGGTGACGGCGCGATCCACATGGGCGTGGTGCTCGAGACCAACAACCCGGTCCCCTGCAGCACGGGCTATGAGGGCACTCAGCAGATCCTGGCGGAGATGAAGGCACAGAACCCGAACTTCGACGACACCACCGATGATTTCCCGGTGAACCTGGACGCGCGTTGCGCCGTCCCGGTGGGCAACCCGTCGGGTGTGCGGAGCTCGGACCGGATCGCGCTGGCGGATCCGGACATCGTGCAGCCGTGGGACAACAAGCCCAAGCAGTTCCCGGACACCCTGTATCTGCGCCCAATCGCCTCGCAGCTGGCCACCGTCATGGGTGTGACGCCCCGCTAGTCCGAGGGGCGATTGCCAAGCCCGCGGCGCGGCCAGTCCTGGACGAATAGGGCCGGCGGCGCCGCGGGACTGCGTTGGAGAGCCTCGGGCCCAGGTGCGCGTAGCCTCCATGTGGATGACCGGCGATTTCTAGAGACGACCTTGTAGAGACGACCCGTTAGAGACGACCTTGTGGATGGGACAACCTTGAACGCACCGACGACCACGCCGCCGGAGCCAATGCCGAAGACGCGCAAGCGGGCCTTGGCCGCAGTGTGCGCGTTGCTGGTCCTCGCGCTCGTCGGCGCCGTCGTCGGCGGGGCCATGTGGGCGGTGGCCGCGCTGGGCAACGACACCCCGTTCGGCAACGCGGACGCCGTGGCCCAGCGCGAGCAGTTTCTGGCCGACGCGACCCAGGCCGCCATGAGTTTGACGACGGTCACGCCGGACGAGACCGACGCGATGATCGCCAACATCCAGTCCGCGAGCACGGGGGGATTGGCCGCGGATCTTGAGGATGCGTCGGTGCGCGAGCAACTCGCCAACGACATCAAGGCGCGTGGCGTCACGCAGATTCCGACAGTCGTGTCGATCTCCGCCTCGAAGTTAGACGCCGACGCGGGTTCCGGCCAGGCGCTGGTCTTCATCGCGCAGACGGTCACCGGGGATACCGGGGAATCGGTGTTGCGGCGCCAGGGCATCTCGCTGGATCTGGCCCAGGTCGACGGGGTCTGGAAGGTCTCCACTATGTCGCAACTGTTCGAGGGGTTCGGCACGATGCCGGGCGCGACCCTCGCCCCGGCTGATCCAGATGCGACTGCCACCGACCCTGGCGTCTCGACCGGGGGCTCCGCGCCCGCCGCCGAGAACCCGGCCGGATCCTAGGAGGAGGCACCAATGGGCTCACTTGAGAAGAACGCCGCAGAGCCGGCCGCGCAGGACGATGGCGCTGCGGCCACCGAACCTGCCACCACCGCCCCAGCCGAGGTGGAGGGCTGGCGCCGAGTCATCGTCGTGGGCATCGCCGCAGCGCTCTGCGCGGTGCTCGCGGGAGTTTTCTTCGTCCAGCGCAACAGCGCCGCCGATGACGCCGCATCCGCGCACTCCGAGGTCAACACAGCGTTCGTGGACGGGGTGGCCACCGCTGGGGTCGCGACCGCCGCCCGGGACATCATCACCACGATCTACACGTACGACTACAACACCATCGACGGGCATTCTGACCGCATCCGGCCACTGATGACGTCGGGCATGTTCGACGAGTACCAGAGCATGTCCCCGCCGAACTCTGAGATCATCAAGCAGGCGAAGACCTCGGTCTCGGCCGCCATAGACGAGCTCGGCGTGGGTGTCGTGTCGATCACCGGCGACACGGCGGTGGCCGAGGTGCTCCTCGGTATCGAGGGCAACAACGACGGTGCCGATATCGCGTCCGCGAAGATGCCACTGAGGGTGACGCTGAACAAAGTCGACGGCCAGTGGATTGCCTCCGAAATCAACCCCATCTGACAGCGAAACGCCGGGGCGGGTCTTGACGTGTGGGGCAAGAACAGTCACGCTGTTCCCCGACACATGAGGTACTCACAGAATTCCTAGGCTGCCCCGCCGGACGCGAAACATCCCGGCCGGGGGCGCGCTTTGCCGCCAGCTCGACAAGGGCCCAATTCTCCGCTATGGTTGGACGTTGCGCTGATTGCCTCCTGTCCGCTCTTCGATGTTTGGCCGGCAAATCGTCCTGACCATAGGTTATGGCAGTTCGATTCGACCGCGTCCTGCCCGAGGGTTTGTTTCCGGTTGCGATCAGCAAACTCCGCAGAATAGGTACAGCGGCGGCCGCTCGAACATCGGGCGGCCCGCGTGAGGTGCTGGAAGGACGCATCTTGGCAGTCTCTCGCCAGTCCAAGTCAGAATCCGGAATCCCCGGGGCTCCAAAGAGGATTTCGTTCGCGAAGATCCGGGAACCTCTGGAGGTGCCCGGGCTTCTTGATATCCAGACGGACTCTTTCGAATGGTTGGTCGGTTCCCCGAGGTGGCGTGATCGTGCGATCGCCCGCGGCGATGGTGCTCAGAGGGGTGGCCTCGAGGAGATCCTCACCGAGCTGTCGCCCATCGAGGACTTCGCCGGCTCGATGTCGCTCACGTTCACTGATCCGCATTTCGAGGATGTCAAGGCTCCCATGGAGGAGTGCAAGGAAAAAGACATCACGTACGCGGCGCCTCTCTTCGTGACCGCCGAGTTCATCAATAATGAGACCGGTGAGATCAAGAGCCAGACGGTCTTCATGGGCGATTTCCCCATGATGACGCCGAAGGGCACGTTCATCATCAACGGCACCGAGCGTGTCGTCGTCTCCCAGCTGGTGCGCAGCCCCGGCGTCTACTTCGATGAGACCATCGATAAGACGACCGAGAAGGAGCTGCACAGCGTCAAGGTGATCCCGGGCCGCGGTGCGTGGCTCGAGTTCGACGTGGACAAGCGCGACACCGTCGGTGTCCGCATCGATCGCAAGCGTCGCCAGCCGGTCACCGTGCTGCTGAAGGCACTGGGCTGGACGAGCGAAATGATCCAGGAGCGCTTCGGCTTCTCCGAGATCATGATGACGACGCTGGAGAAGGATTCCACCGCCGGCGTCGACGAGGCCCTGCTGGACATCTATCGCAAGCTGCGCCCGGGCGAGCCTCCCACAAAGGAGAGCGCGCAGACGCTGCTGGAGAACCTGTTCTTCAAGGACAAGCGTTACGACCTGGCCCGCGTGGGCCGGTACAAGATCAACAAGAAGCTGGGCCTGACGTCGGCGACGACCGATGACCCGCTGGTGCTGACCGAGTCGGATATTGTCACGACTGTCGAGTACCTCGTGCGTCTGCACGAGGGCCACAAGTCGATGGTCTCGCCGGACGGCGTCGAGGTCCCCGTCGAGGTCGATGACATCGACCACTTCGGCAACCGTCGCCTGCGCACGGTCGGCGAGCTGATCCAGAACCAGATCCGCGTCGGCCTGTCCCGCATGGAGCGCGTCGTCCGCGAGCGCATGACCACGCAGGACGTCGAGGCGATCACCCCGCAGACCCTGATCAACATCCGACCGGTGTCGGCCGCGATCAAGGAGTTCTTCGGAACCTCGCAGCTCTCGCAGTTCATGGACCAGAACAACCCGCTCTCGGGCCTGACGCATAAGCGTCGCCTGTCCGCGTTGGGCCCCGGTGGCCTCTCGCGTGAGCGCGCTGGTCTCGAGGTTCGAGACGTGCACCCGTCGCACTACGGCCGCATGTGCCCGATCGAGACCCCTGAGGGTCCGAACATCGGACTGATCGGCTCGCTCTCGGTGTACGCGCGGGTCAACCCGTTCGGCTTCATCGAGACGCCGTACCGCAAGGTCATCGACGGCGTCGTCACCGACGACGTCGACTACCTGACCGCCGACGAGGAGGACCGCCACATCGTGGCGCAGGCCAACTCGGCTTCCGACGCGAACGGCGTCCTTACGGACGAGCGTGTGCTCGTGCGCAAGAAGGGTGGCGAGGTCGAGTACGTCCCGCCCGTCGAGGTCGACTACGTGGACGTCTCCCCGCGCCAGATGGTGTCGGTCGCGACCGCGATGATCCCCTTCCTCGAGCATGACGACGCGAACCGTGCCCTGATGGGCGCGAACATGCAGCGTCAGGCTGTGCCGCTGGTCCGTTCCGAGTCGCCGCTCGTGGGCACCGGCATGGAGCTGCGTGCCGCGGTCGACGCCGGAGATTGCGTCACCACGGACAAGGCTGGCGTCATCGAGGAGGTGTCGGCGGACTTCATCACGGTGATGGCGGACGACGGCACCCGTCAGACGCACCTGCTGCGCAAGTTCGAGCGCTCCAACCAGGGCACCTCGGCCAACCAGACGCCGATCATCAATGACGGCGATCGCGTCGAGGCCGGACAGGTCCTCGCGGACGGTCCGTGCACCCAGAACGGTGAGATGGCGCTCGGCAAGAACCTGCTCGTGGCGATCATGCCGTGGGAAGGCCACAACTACGAGGACGCGATCATCCTCTCGCAGCGCATCGTCGAAGAGGACGTGCTGACCTCGATCCACATCGAGGAATATGAGATCGATGCCCGTGACACGAAGCTGGGCGCCGAGGAGATCACGCGGGATATCCCGAACGTCTCCGAGGAGGTCCTCGCCGACCTGGACGAGCGCGGCATCATCCGCATCGGCGCCGAGGTCCGCGACGGCGACGTGCTCGTCGGCAAGGTCACGCCCAAGGGCGAGACGGAGCTGACCCCGGAGGAGCGCCTCCTGCGCGCCATCTTCGGTGAGAAGGCCCGCGAGGTTCGCGACACGTCGCTGAAGGTTCCGCACGGCGAGTCCGGCAAGGTCATCGGGGTCCGCATGGTCTCCCGCGACGACGACGACGAGTTGGCGCCTGGCGTCAACGAGCTGGTCCGTGTCTACGTGGCGCAGAAGCGCAAGATCCAGGACGGCGACAAGCTCGCCGGCCGCCACGGCAACAAGGGCGTCATCGGCAAGATCCTGCCCCAGGAGGACATGCCGTTCCTCCCGGACGGCACGCCGATCGACATCATCCTGAACACGCACGGTGTGCCCCGTCGTATGAACATCGGCCAGATCATGGAGACCCACCTCGGGTGGATCGCCAAGACCGGCTGGAAGGTCGAGGGCGACCCCGAGTGGGCCAAGCGCCTGCCCGAGGAGATGTTGGAGGCGCCTGCCGACTCCAACACCGCGACCCCCGTGTTCGACGGCGCGGAGCCGGACGAGATCGAGGGCATGCTCGCCTGCACGCTCAAGAACCGCGACGGCGAGCGCATGGTCGACGGGACGGGCAAGGCGGTGCTGTTCGACGGCCGCTCCGGTGAGCCCTTCCCGTACCCGGTTGCTGTCGGCTACATGTACATCATCAAGCTGCACCACCTGGTGGACGACAAGATTCACGCTCGCTCCACCGGGCCGTACTCGATGATCACGCAGCAGCCGCTGGGCGGTAAGGCCCAGTTCGGTGGCCAGCGATTCGGTGAGATGGAGTGCTGGGCCATGCAGGCCTACGGCGCTGCATACACCCTGCAGGAGCTGCTGACGATCAAGTCGGATGACGTGGTCGGCCGCGTGAAGGTGTACGAGGCGATCGTCAAGGGCGAGAACATTCCGGAGCCCGGCATTCCGGAGTCGTTCAAGGTTCTCCTCAAGGAGCTGCAGTCGCTCTGCCTCAATGTCGAGGTGCTGGCGTCCGATGGCAAGGCCATCGAGATGGGCAGCTCTGACGATGAGGACCTGGAGCGGGCGGCAGCGAACTTGGGCATCAACCTGTCCAAGAACGAGTCGGCCACCATGGACGATCTGGTCAACTAGGTTTTCGGTCTCCGGCCGGGAGTGATCCCGGCCGGAGGCGGCAACTCAACTTTGAATTTGGCAGTCAGGACAGGGCGCTCCACCGGCCCAGTCCATATCCCATAAAAGGGGAAAGGAAGTTACGTGCTCGACGTCAACTTCTTCGACGAACTCCGAATCGGTCTCGCCACCGCAGAGGACATTCGCAACTGGTCCTTCGGCGAGGTAAAGAAGCCGGAGACCATCAACTACCGCACGCTCAAGCCCGAGAAAGACGGCTTGTTCTGCGAGAAGATCTTTGGTCCCACCAGGGACTGGGAGTGCTACTGCGGCAAGTACAAGCGCGTGCGCTTCAAGGGCATCATCTGCGAGCGCTGCGGCGTCGAGGTGACCCGCGCCAAGGTTCGCCGTGAGCGCATGGGCCACATCGAGCTCGCCGCTCCGGTGACGCACATCTGGTACTTCAAGGGTGTTCCGTCCCGTCTGGGCTACCTGCTGGACCTGGCCCCGAAGGATCTCGAGAAGATCATCTACTTCGCGGCATACGTCATCACCGCCGTCGAGGACGAGCTGCGTCACAACGAGCTCTCCACCCTCGAGGCTGAGATGACCGTCGAGAAGAAGGGTGTCGAGGACCAGCGCGACACCGATCTCGAGGAGCGGGCCCAGAAGCTGGAGTCCGACCTGGCGACTCTTGAGGCCGAGGGCGCCAAGGCTGACGCCCGTCGCAAGGTCAAGGATGCCGGCGAGCGCGAGATGCGCCACATCCGCGAGCGTGCGCAGCGTGAGCTGGACTACCTGCAGGAGGTCTGGACGACCTTCATCAAGCTGGAGACCAAGCAGCTCATCATCGATGAGCGCCTGTACAACGACCTTGAGGACCGCTACGGCGAGTACTTCACGGGCACCATGGGCGCCGAGGCGATCAAGAAGCTCATCGAGATCTATGACATCGATGCCGAGGCCGAGGATCTGCGGGAGACCATCCGCAGCGGCAAGGGCCAGAAGAAGCTGCGCGCGCTGAAGCGACTCAAGGTCGTCGCGGCGTTCCAGCGCTCGGGCAACTCGCCGCTGGGCATGGTCCTGGACTGCGTCCCGGTTATCCCGCCGGAGCTGCGTCCGATGGTCCAGCTCGATGGTGGCCGTTTCGCCACCTCGGACCTGAACGACCTGTACCGTCGCGTGATCAACCGCAACAACCGTCTCAAGAGGCTGATCGATCTCGGCGCGCCCGAGATCATCGTCAACAACGAGAAGCGCATGCTGCAGGAGTCTGTGGACGCGCTGTTCGACAACGGCCGTCGTGGCCGTCCCGTCACCGGTCCGGGCAACCGCCCGCTGAAGTCGCTGTCCGACTTGCTCAAGGGCAAGCAGGGCCGCTTCCGTCAGAACCTGCTGGGCAAGCGCGTCGACTACTCGGGTCGTTCCGTGATCGTCGTCGGCCCCCAGCTGAAGCTGCACCAGTGTGGTCTGCCGAAGCTGATGGCACTCGAACTGTTCAAGCCGTTCGTGATGAAGCGCCTGGTGGATCTCAACCACGCGCAGAACATCAAGTCCGCCAAGCGGATGGTCGAGCGTCAGCGCAGCCAGGTGTGGGACGTCCTCGAAGAGGTCATCAACGAGCACCCGGTGATGCTGAACCGCGCGCCGACGCTGCACCGTCTGGGCATCCAGGCGTTCGAGCCGCAGCTCGTCGAGGGCAAGGCCATTCAGCTGCACCCGCTCGTTTGTGAGGCGTTCAACGCCGACTTCGATGGTGACCAGATGGCCGTGCACCTTCCGCTCTCCGCGGAGGCGCAGGCCGAGGCCCGCATCCTGATGCTGTCCTCGAACAACATCCTGTCTCCCGCGTCGGGCCGACCCCTGGCCATGCCGCGACTGGACATGGTCACGGGTATGTACCACCTGACCCGTCTGGTCGAGGGCGCACTGGGCGAGCAGAAGCCCGCCGCCACCGACGAGGCCGCGTTCGGCGTGTACTCCACGCCGGCCGAGGCGCAGATGGCCGTCGACCGCGACGTGCTGTCCGTGCAGGCAAGCATCCGGATCCGCCTGGACAAGCAGCGTCCGTCGAAGGCCGTAGAGGCCGAGTTGTTCCCGGAGGGCTGGAAGTACGGCCAGCCGTGGATCGCCGACACGACGCTGGGTCGGGTGCTTTTCAACGAGCTCCTGCCCGCGGACTACCACTTCGTCAACGACGTCATGCCGAAGAAGCGCCAGGCCGAGATCATCAACGATCTCGCCGAGCGTTACCCGATGATCGTCGTCGCGCAGACGGTGGACAAGCTCAAGGACACGGGCTTCCACTGGGCCACCCGTTCCGGCGTGACCATCGCCATGACGGATGTCCTGGTGCCGCCGGAGAAGGAAGCGATCCTCGAGGCCTTCGAGGCGCGTGCAGAGCAGATCGAGAAGCTCTACCAGCGCGGCAAGCTCGGCAAGACCGAGCGCAACGGCGAGCTGGTCAAGATCTGGTCGGAGGCCACCGATGAGGTCGCCGTCGCCATGGAGGCGAACTACCCGGACGACAACCCGATTCCGATGATCGTGAAGTCGGGCGCCGCGGGCAACATGACCCAGGTGCGCGCGCTCGCGGGCATGAAGGGTCTGGTGACCAACCCCAAGGGCGAGTTCATCCCGCGTCCGATCAAGTCCTCGTTCCGTGAGGGCCTGACCGTGCTCGAGTACTTCATTAACACGCACGGTGCCCGTAAGGGCCTGGCGGACACCGCACTGCGCACCGCCGACTCGGGTTACCTGACCCGTCGTCTGGTGGATGTCTCGCAGGACGTCATCGTCCGCGAGGTCGACTGCGGCACCCCGCGCGGCATTACGATCTCCATCGCCGAGCCCGAGCTCGACGCGAACGGCGAGCCCACCGGCAAGCTGCTCCGCGACGCGCATGTGGAGACTGCGGCCTTCGCCCGGACCCTGTCCTCGGACGCGGTCGATGCCGACGGCAACGTCGTCGTCCAGGCCGGGTTCGACCTCGGCGACCCGGCGATCGAGGCACTGCTCGACGCCCACATCACCAAGGTCAAGGTCCGCTCGGTCCTGACCTGTGGCACGGGCACGGGCGTGTGCGCCCTCTGCTACGGCCGCTCGATGGCCACCGGCAAGCTCGTCGACATCGGCGAGGCCGTCGGTATTGTCGCCGCGCAGTCCATTGGTGAGCCGGGTACCCAGCTGACCATGCGTACGTTCCACCAGGGTGGTGCGGCCGGCGCGGACATCACGGGCGGTCTGCCCCGAGTCCAGGAGCTGTTCGAGGCACGTATCCCGAAGGGACGCGCCCCGATCTCGGAGCAGTCCGGCCGGGTGCGCATCGAGGACGACGACCGCTTCTACACGATCACGGTGGTCCCAGACGACGGCGGCGAAGAGGTTGTCTACGACAAGCTCTCCAAGCGCCAGCGTCTGGCCAAGCACCGTCCCGAGGGCGAGGCCTACGAGCGTCCCCTGCAGGCCGGCGACCACGTCGAGGTGGGCCAGAAGCTCCTCGAGGGCGCTGCCGACCCGCACGAGGTCCTGCGCATCATGGGTCCCCGCGACGTGCAGATCCACCTGGTCAACGAGGTGCAGGAGGTGTATCGCGCACAGGGTGTGTCGATCCACGACAAGCACATCGAGGTCATCGTGCGGCAGATGTTGCGCCGCGTCACGATCATCGACTCGGGCGCGACGGAGTTCCTGCCCGGCGCGTTGATCGAGCGCAGCGACTTCGACACGGCGAACCGCCGGGCCGTCGGCGAGGGCAACGAGCCGGCCGCAGGCCGTCCGGTGCTCATGGGCATCACGAAGGCCTCGCTGGCCACTGACTCGTGGCTGTCCGCGGCGTCGTTCCAGGAGACCACCCGAGTGCTGACCGATGCGGCCATCAACCGTCGCAGCGATAAGCTCATCGGCCTCAAGGAGAACGTGATCATCGGTAAGCTGATCCCGGCCGGAACTGGTATCAACCGGTACCGGAACATCCAGGTCCAGCCGACCGAGGAGGCTCGCGCCGCCGCATACGCGGTGCCGGCCTACGACGATCAGTACTACGGCCCGGACGGCGGCTTCGGCGCCGCCACCGGTGCGGCCGTCCCGCTGGACGATTACCCGTTCGGCGGCGACTACCGCTAAGCCTGCACCAACACACCGCGGCCCCCGACTCGATTCGAGTCGGGGGCCGCAGTGGTTTCCAGGCCGTCAGCGCGGGATCGTGAACTCGGTGACGGCGGCGGCTCCGGTCGTGGCGCCCGGCTGCAGGTCCGACCACTCGCCGGGGACCTCGATGACGGCGTAGGCGGAGGTGGGGAAGCGGTCGAGGATCTCGTCGGTGTGCGGGCCGGAAGGGTCGAGCTGCAGGATGGTCTCCGGGATTCCGGGGAAATGCGCCACGACAAGCAGCGTCTGGACGGAATCATCTGTTTCGGCGATGTCCAGGAGGATGCTCTCGGGGTCCGCCAGATACAGCCGGGGGGAGAACTCGGTCGGGACGTCGAGCTCGGTGGCGGCGAGGGTTTGGCGGGTGCGCTCCGCGGTGGAGCACAGCGCCGCGTCCACGTCGTAGCGCTCCAGGAGCTCGCCGGCCAGCGCCGCCTCGTGGCGGCCGCGGGGAGCCAACGGGCGGTCATGGTCGGCAATGCCGAACGGGCTCTCGGCCTTGCCGTGGCGCATCAAGATGAGGGTGCGGGTCATACCCCGACGCTAGTCGGTGGCGTGTATTACGAGGACAACGTGTCTCCGTGTGCGGAGCGGGTCGGCTGAGCCGACTGCGCCGCCAAGGGCCTGTGTCGAAGGTCATAATCCTTGCATTGGCGCACTAGTTGCACCGCCGTTACTATTTCGCCTGTGGATCAAACTGCTGCCGAGAGGCTCTCCTGCGCGATCGGGGTGCTCCTGGACCGCCTGCATGGCGGCTGCCAGACCGAGCTATTCGATGCGCTCCTCGATCTTGACCTTTCCTTCACCCAGGCCAGGGTGGTGTTCACGCTTGCCAAGCATGGCACCGCCCTGCAGATCAACGAGCTCGCAGAGCAGCTCGGGGTCTCCGTGGCGACCGCGGGCCGCAACGTGGAGCAAGTGATGGCGCTGGGCCTGGTGCACCGACGCGAGGATGCGGAGGACCGGCGCATCAAGCTGGTCACCCTGTCCGAGCAAGGGCAGGAGACCGCGCGCGTCTACGAAAGCGTCATGCGGGCACAGATTCAGACCTTTGTGCAGGTTGTGCCAGGCGAAGAAGCCTCCTTGCTGGCCGACGCACTCAATAACGCACTTGCAGGCGCTGACCTGCTCGCTGCCGACAGTCAGGACTTCGCACGATGAGTAAATCCCCATCCCCGGCGGCTGGGCCGCCCGGCGCGGCGCCGGCCGTCGACCCGGACAAGCTGGACGCGACCGTCCTGAAGATCTCCGCGGTGGTGGTGCTCGGTGCGATTATGTCGATCCTCGACATCACCGTGGTGTCCGTCGCGCTACCGACCTTCCAGCAGGTGTTCGGCAGCGATGGCGTTCCGCAGACCTACGCCGCCGTCGCCTGGACGATGACCGCGTACACGCTGGCGCTGGCCACCGTGATCCCGGTGACGGGTTGGGCCTCTGACCGGTTCGGCACCAAGCGCCTCTACATTGTCGCGCTGGTGCTGTTCATTCTCGGCTCCGTGGCCTGCGCCTTCGCGTGGGACCTGCCCTCGCTGATCGGCTTCCGCGTGCTCCAGGGCCTCGGCGGCGGCATGCTGATGCCGCTGGGCATGACGATCATGACCCGTGCGGCCGGGCCGCGGCGCATCGGCCGCGTCATGGCCGTGCTCGGCGTCCCAATGCTCCTGGGTCCCATCGCGGGCCCGATCCTCGGCGGCTGGCTCATCGAGGTCGCGTCCTGGCACTGGATCTTCATCATCAACCTGCCGCTGGGCATCATCGCGCTCATCGTGACGCTCAAGGTGCTGCCGAGCGACGCGCCCAAGCCGTCCGAGTCCTTCGACTTCGTCGGCATGCTGCTGCTCTCGCCGGGCCTGGCGCTGTTCCTGTTCGGCGTCTCCTCGATCCCGGAGGCCGGCACCGTCGCGGCCACCAAGGTTCTGGTGCCTGGGCTCATCGGCCTGGCCCTGGTGGTGGCATTCGTGTTCCACGCGCTGCGCAAGAAGGGCGCGCTGATCGATCTGTCCCTGTTCAAGAACCGCCAGTTGACGATCGCGGTGATCACCATGGCCATCTTCATCGTCGCGTTCATGGGCTCGGGGCTGCTGTTCCCCAGCTACTTCATGCAGGTGCGTGGTGAGTCCACCCTGATGGCCGGGCTCCTCATCGCGCCGCAGGGGCTGGGCGCGATGCTGACCATGCCGTTGGCCGGCAAGCTCGTGGACAAAATTGGGCCCGGCAAGATCGTGATAGTCGGCTTGGCGCTGATCGCCGTCGGTATGGGCTCGTTCAGCCAGCTCTCGGCGGACACGTCCTACTGGATCCTCGGTGGCTCGCTTGCGGTGATGGGCATGGGCATGGGCGCCACTATGATGCCGCTGATGACCGCCGCGTTGGCGACTCTGACGGACCACCAGATCGCCCGGGGCTCGACGCTGATGAACATCGTCCAGCAGACCGCCGGCTCCATCGGCACCGCCGTGATGTCGGTGGTCCTGACTGCGCAGCTGGCCAGCCATGCGCTCGCCAGCCCGGCCATCGCGTCG
The DNA here is from genome assembly GCF_000524475.1 of Tomitella biformata AHU 1821. Lineage (GTDB taxonomy): Bacteria > Actinomycetota > Actinomycetes > Mycobacteriales > Mycobacteriaceae > Tomitella > Tomitella biformata. The sequence continues at coordinate 92,736 of NZ_BAVQ01000072.1, forward strand.
CAGGCCGACGAGCAGGCCGCTAGCATGTTCAACCTGTCCCCGGCGCAAATGCTGGAGGGGCTAGGCCAGGCCGCAGACTCCTTCGGGGTCACTTTCCTGTTGGCAACCGCACTGGTTCTCGTGGCGCTAATCCCCACGTTCTTCCTGCCGCGCAAGCCCATCAGCCCGCCCAGCGCGGATGACGCAGATGCGGCGGCCAACCCCGCCGCCTCCGCGGCAATGATGCACTGATCTGAGCTGTATGAAAGCGCGCCCTCGGCCACTGGCCGGGGGCGCGCTTTGCTTCGGGTCAGAGCGCGTCGAGGATCTCCTGGGCGGCCCGCTCGCCGGAGCGCACCGCGCCGTCCATGTAGCCGGTCCAGTAGTCGGCCGTCTCGGTCCCGGCCCAGTGCACCGTGCCGCATGGCTCGCGCAGCGCCCGGCCAAGGTCGGTCAGCGCGCCGGGCCGCGTGGTGGCGACGGGCCCACCGCGCGAGTACTCTTCGCCGTCCCAGCGCATGAAGCCGAAGTCGACGGGGTGGCGCGCCGCCTCGCCGAAGTAGCGCACAAAGCACTCGATCGCCTCCGCCTCGAGCTCCGCGGGGGAGGCGTTGTCGAGCCGGCGCATCTCGGACGCGGAGATGAAGCCCATCAGGATGCCGGCGCTGCCGTCCTCCGGCGAGTTGTCATAGGTGACGTCGATCGGACCCTGGTCACTGGTGGCCTGTCCGGTCAGCCCGGCCTCCCGCCAGAAGGCGGTGGGGTAGACGGCCATCACCTTGGCGATCGAGCCCATCGCGTAATGCTGGTTGAGCTGCAGCTTATTGGCGGGCAGGGTGGGGGAGAAATCGATGGTCGGCAACATCGCCGGGGACATCGCGACGACGCACCGGCGGGCGTTGACGGTGTGGCCGTCGGCGGTCACGGTCACGCCACCGCCGGTCTGCGCGATGGACCGGACCGGGGCGTCGAGGATGACGCGCTCGCCGAGGGACTTCGCCATCGCGATGGGGATCTGCTGGGCGCCGCCGACGAACAGCTCCTCCTGGGCGCCGTCGCGCACGTTGATGAGCCGATCGACGGTGCCGGGGTGCTGCTCGTTGCCCGCGGCGGCGATGTAGTTGAGCATGTACAGCATCGACACCTCGTGGGGCAGCACGGACAGCGTCGCGCTGCCCGCCAGGCCCAGCAGGAACTTGGCGCTGTCGGTGACCGAGTTGGCGGCGATCCACTGCGCGAAGGTCTGCGAGTCGAACTCCCTGGCTCGGGCGAACTCCCAGGGGCGGCCGACAGGGAATCCATTCGCGAGACCGTTGAGGGTCTCCTGGGCCAGTGCCACCTCCGCGATGCCGATATCGAGGGGGATGGCGCCGAGGGGGCCGTCCGCGTCGAAGGTGCTGCGCTGGCCTGCGCGGTAGTACACGTTCTGGCCGGTGTTGAAGGTCTGCAGCCGCTGGACCCCGAATTCCTGCGCCAGCGCGATCATCCGGTCCTGCGTGGGTCCGATGAACTCTGCGCCGCCGTCGAGCACCCGGCCGCCGCGAGTCTTGATGGAGTAGACGCGGCCGCCCACCCGGTCGCGGGCCTCGAGCACCAGGACCGACTTGCCGGCGGCGGTGAGCGCGCGGGCCGCGGCCAGTCCGGACATCCCCGCCCCGATCACCACGACGTCCACATCGCGGCTGGAGCCCGAGCTCGCGAGGGCGGGCCCGGTGCCCGCCGCGGCAACAGCGAGCCCGCCGGCGGCGGCTGCGGCGCCGAAGAGTGCTTGCCTTCTGCTGATTCTTGCGGACATTCGCTTGTTCCCCGAACTATTGAGTGAGCCTCTTCCAATGTGGACATTAGTTCAGGTTTGGCGGTTGGAGAGCGCAATGGCCCAAAATTGGTACAGTTTCCGGCCGTGGGACTTATGCGGGTGGGCGTCGGCCGGGGCGGGTTCGGCGCTGTGCTGTGCGGGCTCGTCGTCGCCCCCGTGCTGCTCGCGGGCTGCGGTTCCGGCGCGGGGCCGGGCCCTGCCGCGGCACCGGCTGCGGACGCGCCGATGGTCGCCGAGCCGGGCCCCTTCCTGCAGATGTGCGGCGGGGTGAGCGACGAGGAGTTCCTGCGGCTCACCACGCTCCCGGCCGGGATGAGTTCCTTCCATAACCTGGTTGGCTGCTCGTGGGACGACATGGCGGGCGGCGGGCATGGCAGCCTCTCCTGGTATCGGGGCAGCCCCATCGAGCGGGAGCACACCATCGTGGACACCACTGGCCGGGTGGTGCAGGCGATCTCGATCGCCGGCCATGACGGCTACGAGGGGCGGACCTCGGACGGGACGCTCTGCGAGGTCGGGATCAGCCTCGGGGACGACTTCTATGTCTGGTCCCTCGTCCTCCCGCCAGCACTGGGCGTCGACACGTGCGGGGTGGCGCGGCAGTTGGCGACAATGACCTTGGAGCGGGCCCAATGACGACTCGAGGAAGTCTCGGCGCCGGCTCCGCTGCGCTGGCGCTCGCCATGCTGCCCCTGGTGGCCGGCTGTGTCAGCGCGTCGCCGACCCCGGACGTCAACGAGACCGCCGGGCCGGCCCACCCCAGGGACTTCGCGAAGCTGCTGCGGGAATGCCAAGTGGTGGAGCCGCTGGAGCTCGCGGACATCACCGGGGTGCCGGATCTGGCCTCGACCTTCTCGGGCGCGATCTGCCGCTGGAACAGCACGGACGGCTCCGCGATGGTGACGCTCAACTGGTTCGAGCACGGCTCTATGCGCGTGGAGAAGGACACCGCGGAGCGGCTCGGCTACGAGGTGGAGAACGAGAAGCTCGGCGGGTCCGTTGTCTACGTGGAACGCGACCCCAACGACCAGTCTTCCTGTGGGGTCACCGCGCGGGCCTCCGACCAGGGGATTATTGGCTGGTGGGTGCAGGGGTCGGTGGCCGATCCCTGCCAGGCGGCGCTGGATCTCGCGGCCTTGAGCCTGAATCGGGCGTTCTGACCAGCCCGCTGGCTGGGCGGTAAGTCGCTCAGACTTTAATGGGGCTGTGACTTCCGACGCACGACAAGCCCCGCTGTTTGATCCCGTGAACGCTGCGATGGGTGTGCATCTGCGAGAACGGGGCGAGAACGGCCTGGTCTACGAGCAGGAGTTGGGCAAGCGATTCCACGATCACCGCGGCCAGTCGACGCTCGGCTCCGTGGGTGTGCTGCTGGACACGGCCGTCGCGGGGACGATCTACGCGAGCCTGCCCTCCGGCCAGCGCTCCGTGGCCGCATCCCTGACGGTCTCGTCCGCGAAAGCGCTGCCCGCCGCCGGCATCGTCACCGCCTTCGGGCGCAGCGAGCACGTTGATGTCGCCGCCGGCACCGGCCTGGCGTCGGGCTCCCTGCGCGACGCGGACGGCGACGTGTGCGCCATCATCAGCGCCCGCGGGGTCGTGGTGGACCGCAAGTTCGACCACAGCGGCGTCGAGGGCGAACCTCGACTGCCGTCCGCGGGTGTGGCCGTCGCGGATACCGACGCGGAGTTGAGCCAACGGCTGGGCCTGGACGTGGTGCAGGGCATGGCGCTGGGCGAGATCCCGCGCGGCGCGATGGCGGATCTGCTCGAGCTGGAACTCCGAATCGTCGAGACCGGCGCCGTCACCGCGGTGCTGACCCCGCAGGAGTGGATGGCCAATAGCATGGGCACTCTGCAGGGCGGCATCTTGCTTGCCGTCGCCGACCAGATCTGCGGGCTCGCCGCGGAGACCGCCACCGACCCGGGTGAGCGCTACCGCGTGCTGGACCTGCGCACCGACTTCGTGCGGTCCCCGGACGTGACGGGCCCGGACATCCGCCTGGAGGCGAATGTGGTGCGGGTGGGGCGGCGCATCGAGCTGGTCGAGGCGCGGATCGCGACCTCCGGCGGCAAGCTGCTGACCCGTGCGTCCGCGAGCGTCCAGCGGTTCTGACCACCCCTGTGTCGAGTGCCACATTCTGGACGATGCCAGCTAAGGCTAACCTGGCAGATACGGCCGCTCGCCGAGCTGCCGTATCCCAGACCATCTTCAGGCAGGACGATCGAATATGAGAGCCACCGGAGCACCCGCACCCCACACCGGACGAACAGGCGCATGGCGCCGTCGGACCCTGGCACTCGGTGGGGCGGTGCTGGCCTCGGCGCTGGTGCTCGCGGGTTGTGGCAGTTCCGACTCAAGCTCCGACTCAAGCTCCGGCGCGGGCGAGATCACCGTCTATAACGCGCAGCATGACTCGCTGACGCAGGCCTGGGCGGACGAGTTCACCGCGGAGACCGGTGTCAAGGTCAACCTGCGCAACGGTGGCGACAGCGAGATGGCCGCCCAGCTTGTCGCGGAGGGCTCTAAGTCCCCGGCCGACGTCTTCCTCACCGAGAACTCCCCGGCCATGGCGCAGGTGGAGACCGCGGGCCTGTTCGCCGACGTGGACCCGGCGACCATCGCCCAGGTCCCCGAGCAGTTCCGCCCGTCGACCGGAAAGTGGACCGGTATCGCCGCCCGCAGCACCGTCTTCGCCTACAACAAGGACAAGCTCGTCGAGGACCAGCTGCCGGTCTCGATCATGGACCTGCAGGACCCGTCGTGGCAGGGCCGCTGGGGGGCGTCGCCGTCGGGCGCGGACTTCCAGGCGATCGTCAGCGCCATGCTCGAGCTCAAGGGGGCCGACGCCACGAAGACCTGGCTCGAGGGGATGAAGGCCAACGCCAAGACCTACCAGGGCAACAGTGCCGTGATGAAGGGCGTCAACGCCGGCGAGATCGACGGCGGCGTCATTTACCACTACTACTGGTTCGGCGATCAGGCCAAGACCGGCGAGAACTCCAAGAACGTGACGCTGCACTACTTCAAAAACGAGGACCCCGGCGCATTCGTCAGCATCTCCGGCGGCGGCGTCTTGGAGTCCAGCAAGAACCAGGACCAGGCGCAGCAGTTCCTCCAGTTCATCACCGGTAAGAAGGGCCAGGAGATCCTGCAGACGGGCACCTCGTTCGAGTACCCGGTCGGCAGCGACATCGCCGCGAACCCGGCGTTGGTGCCCCTCGACCAGCTGCAGTACCCGGCCATCGACCCGGAGAAGCTCAACGGGCCCGAGGTTGTTGACCTGATGACGGCGGCGGGACTGATCTAATTCGTACCGTCATTCCGGGACGCCTCGCGCGCCCAACCCCCGCGGCTGCCGAGCCAGTGCTCAGGCAGCCGCGGGGTTCCCGGCCGCGTCGTCCGCCCGCGTTGGTGGTGGTGGTCGTCGCGCTGCTCACCGCAGCGGCCTTCGTCCCGCTGGGCTTCGTGGTGTACTCCAGCTACCAGGCCGGCTGGGACAATATCCGCGCGCTGGTCTTCCGTGCCCGCGTCGGCGAGCTGCTGACGAACACCGGGCTGCTGGTGCTCGTGACGGTCCCGCTGTGCGTCGCGCTCGGCGTGGCCGTCGCTTGGCTCGTGGAGCGGACCACGGTGTTCGGCTCTAGGCTGTGGGCGCCGGCGCTGGCCGCCCCGCTCGCCGTGCCCGCGTTCGTCAACAGCTACGCGTGGGTGACGGTGTTCCCCTCGCTGCACGGACTCTGGGCCGGCGTCTTGATCACCACCCTGTCCTACTTTCCGCTGGTCTACCTCCCTGTGCTCGCCGCGCTCCGCCGGCTCGATGCGCAGGTCGAGGAGTCCGCGACGGCGCTCGGCTGCGGCCGGCTGACCGTGTTCTTCCGCGTGGTGCTGCCCCAACTGCGCCTCGCGATCCTCGGCGGCGGGCTGCTGGTGACGCTGCACCTGCTCTCCGAGTACGGCGCGTTCTCGATGATCCGCTTCGACACGTTCACCACTGCGATCTTCGGGCAGTTCAAGTCCACCTTCAACGGCATGGCCGGCAACATGCTGGCGGGGGTGCTGGTGCTGTGCTGCCTGCTGGTGCTGCTGATCGAGGGCGGCGCGCGCGGCAAGTCCCGCTATGCCCGCATCGGCTCCGGCACGGCGCAGACGGCCACCCCGCTGCGACTAGGCACGCTGCAGCTGCCGGCGCAGGCCGTGCTCGCCGTGGTGCTCGGCGCGGCGTTGGGCGTGCCGCTGGTGGTCATCGGCCGCTGGCTCGCGAGCGGCGGCGCCGCGGTGTGGCAGAGCTCGACTCTCGTCGAGGCGCTGGGCCAGACCCTGATGTACGGCGCGGTCGGCGCGGTGGTGACGACGGTGCTCGCGTTCCCGATCGCGTGGATTGCGGTGCGGTACCCGGGCCGGTTCTCGAAGTTCGTGGAGGGCTCCAATTATGTGACGAGCGCGCTGCCGGGCATTGTGGTGGCATTGGCGCTGATCACGGTGTTCATCCAGACGGACTGGTACCAAACTGTATTTGTCGTGTTCGCCGCGTACCTGTTGATGTTCATCCCCCGCGCGCTGGTTAGCGTGCGCGCGGGCCTTGCCCAGGTGCCGGTCGACCTCGAGGAGGCCGCGCAGGCGCTCGGCAAGAGCCCCGCCTGGGCATTCCTGAAGGTGACGCTGCGGCTGACGGCGCCGGCGGCCGCGTCGGGCATGGCCCTGGTGTTCATCGCCATCGTCACTGAGCTGACGGCGACGCTCATGCTCTCGCCCACCGGCACCTCGACGCTAGCCACGCAGTTCTGGTCGCTCAGCGGTGAGCTGGACTACGCGGGCGCGGCGCCGTTCGCGCTGATCATGGTGGCCGTGTCGCTGCCGGTGACCTACATTCTGTTCCGACAATCTCAGAAAGCGGCCGGGGTATGAGCGGGCTCGATATCGAGGCAGTGCGAAAGTCCTTCAGCGCGACGGAGGTCCTGCGCGGAATCGACCTGACCGTGCAGGCCGGGAGCACGACGGCGATTGTGGGCGCATCGGGCTGCGGTAAGACCACGCTGCTGCGCATCATCGCTGGCTTCGAGACGCCCGACGCGGGATCGATCGCCCTCGACGGGCGCACCCTCGCGCAGGGCCGTCAAGTGGTGCCCGCGCATAAGCGGGGGATCGGCTACGTCGCCCAGGACGGCGCGCTATTCCCGCACCTGAGCGTCCGCGAGAACATCATGTTCGGCCTGCCTTGGCGTCGGCGCCGCTCCCACCGCGGGGTCGCCGAACTGCTGGCGATGGTCTCGCTTGAGGAGAACTTCGCGGACCGCCGGCCCGAGGAGCTCTCCGGCGGCCAGCAGCAGCGGGTCGCCCTCGCGCGAGCACTGGCGCTGGAGCCCAAGCTGATGCTGCTCGACGAGCCGTTCTCCGCGCTCGACGCTGGACTGCGCGCCGCGATGCGTAAATCCGTGCGGGACACCCTCGCCGCATCCGGAGTCACCACGGTGCTGGTCACGCACGACCAGGAGGAGGCTATGTCCTTCGCCGACCAAGTCGCGGTGATGCGCACGGGCGTGCTCACCCAGGTGGGGCCACCGCAGGAGGTGTACGCGCATCCTGTGGACCGGTTCACTGCGGAGTTCTTGGGCGACGTCGTGATGCTGCCCGCGACCGTCACTGGCACGGGCGTCGCGGACTGCGTGCTGGGTGTGGTGCCGGTGCCGCAGGGGACGCCCATGGGCACCGCGCAGATCATGCTGCGGCCCGAGCAGATCGTGGCCACCTCTGCGTCGGTTGGCGGTGTCGCAGTGGTGCTCGAGCGGGAGTTCCTGGGCCACGACTCGCTGCTGCGACTGCGGCTGAATACCAGCTCGGTGGGGGACTTTTCCGTGCGGCAGATGAGCGTGATCGCACCGGCCGTCGGCACCTCGGTGAGTCTGCGCGTGCTCGGCGAGGCCGTGGTGCTGGCGTAGCCTCATCGAGGCCGCGAGTGCGCAGGTAATCGGAAGAATTCGCCATTTCCTCCGATTACCTGCGCACTCGCGGGATGGCTAGATCGGGCAGCCCGCCGCGCGCAGTTTCGCCCGCACGCGGGCGACGATCAGCTGCCGTTCGCCGCGGAGCATCTTGGCGTTGACCCGCACCACCCGCCACCCCAGCTCCGCGAGCTCTTCATAGCGGCAGATGTCCTTGGTCCGCTGGCGCTCGTCTAGCCAATGGTGCACGCCGTCGTACTCCACTGCCGTGCGCCATTCCTCCCAGCCGAGATCGCAGGTGGCGACCACATGGTCCCAGCCGTTGCGCACTTTGACCTGGGTCTGCGGTCGTGGGAGTCCGGCCCGGATGAGGACAGCCGCGTGCGCGTCTCAGGCGGGGACTGCGCCCCGGCGTCGAGGAGCCGGATGATATTCCGTAGGCGCTTGTTGCCACGGGTCCGTGGATGATCGGCAATGACCTGGAGGATCTGGTCCGGCGAGAGTCCGGTGGCGGCGCAGAGCGCGTCGAGCACCTCGACGGCGTGGTCATGGTTCAGCCATCGGCCCAGGTCGAAGGCCGTGCGCGCGGGGCTGGTGATGCGCATGCCAGCGCGGATTACCGTCTCGCCGGGCAGGAGCGTGTCCGCGTGGACGGTGATGCCGGGGACGGATCGGCGGCTGCCCGAGCGGATCAGTTCGGCGGGGGCGTGATCGTCGATCCACTTTGAGCCCAACACTGCGGCGGCGGAGAACCCGGCGAGCACCCCGTCGGGGCCGCCCCAGGTAGAGGCGGCCTGGGCGCGGATCAGCGGGGAGAGGTCGGTGCCACGGCTGATGTAGACATCGCGGTGCAGCCGCCGGTGCAGGGTGAGTTGGTGTTTGGTCAAGAGCCCTTGTTGGACGGCGTCGGACCCCAAGAACGGACTGTCGAGTTCCCCCATGGGCCAAGCCTGGCCGATTTGCCGGCGAAATTGGGGGCCGAATCAAGATCTGTGGATAACTCGGCCCAGGCGTGCGCAGTTAGTCGGAAGAATCCGCAGATTTCTCCGATTACCTGCGCACGCGCGGCGTGGAGTTCTAGAGCAGGTCGCTGATGAGGGTCTGTGGCGAGAGTGTGGTGCCCAGCTGGCGCAGGTTGCCGTCGAGCACCTGCCAGATCGACACCGCGAGGAAGCCCCGCAGCTTATCCAGGGGCAGCTGGGAGTTCGCGTGCGCGAGCCAGCGGTTGACGGAGACGTCGACCAGTCCGATCACCCCGAACGCGAGTGACTCCGCGAGCACCGAATCGTGGCCGAGCGATGTGAGCATCAGCTCGAACAGGCCCGTGAGCTGCACAGCGATGGCGGTCTTGGTGCCCGTGACCACGCGGGAGCCCGTCGTGCGCCTGCTTGCGGAGCCCGTGCCGAGGAACTGGTGCAGCTTCGGGGAGGCGACGATCCAATCGAGGTAGGTGTCCACTGCCTGGTCGATGGCCTGCGCGATGTTGCCCGTGGGGGTCAGGGCCGGCGCGAGGTTCGCCATCAGCTTGTCGATGATGCGCGCGCGGATCGCCTCGTCGAGGTCGCCGCGATCTTTGAAGTGGCGGTACACCACCGAGCGGGGGACCTCGGCGCGCTCGGCGATTTGCAGGACGCCGATGTCGGAGCCGGACTCGTTAATGGTGTCGATCGCGGCCTGCAGGATCCGCTCGCGGCGTTGTGCCTTGTGGTCGTCCCACCGGGTGGAGCGGCCGTCGACCTCCACTGTCTCGTCGGGCGGCGGTTTTCGGGGCATCTGCCAGACACTACCCACAGGGGGATTGACGTAACAGGATGTCTCACTTAGTTTAGTGGAACAACGTGTCTCATACACATTTAGGGAGTCGGGAAAATGGGCAACAGGGTATTCGTCGTCGGAGTCGGCATGACGAAGTTCGAGAAGCCGGGCTCGCGAGAATGGGACTACCCGGATATGGCACGCGAGGCCGGGACGATGGCCCTGGAAGACGCGGGCATCGACTACAACCTGGTCAAGCAGGCCTACGTCGGCTATGTCTACGGCGAGTCCACCTCTGGCCAGCGCGCCGTCTACGAGCTGGGCATGACCGGCATCCCCGTGGTCAACGTCAACAACAACTGCTCAACGGGCTCCACCGCACTGTTCCTCGCCACCCAGGCTGTGCGCGGCGGGGCCGTCGACTGCGCCCTGGCGCTGGGCTTCGAGAAGATGCAGAAGGGCTCACTCGGCTCCACCTATGACGACCGCGAGCAGCCGCTGATGCGCCACCTCCTGGCCCTCGCGGAGCTCCAGGAGTTCGCGATGCCGCCCGCGCCGTACATGTTCGGCGCCGCGGGCCTCGAGCACATGGAGCGCTTCGGCACCACCGCCGAGCACTTCGCGAAGATCGCGGTGAAGAACCACAAGCACTCCGTGAACAACCCGTATGCCCAGTTCCAGGACGAGTACACCCTCGAGCAGATCCTCGAGTCCCGCCAGATCCACGGCCCGCTGACCAAGCTGCAGTGCTCGCCCACCTCGGACGGCGCGGGCGCGGCGATCATCGTCAGCGAGGACTTCGTGGACCGCCACGGGCTCGCCGATCAGGCCGTGGAGATCGTCGGCCAGTCCATGGTCACCGACATGAACAGCACCTTCGACGATAAGAGCGCGCTCAGCCTCGTCGGCGCAGACATGACCCGCAAGGCCGCCGAGCAGGTCTATGCGCAGTCCGGCCTGGCCGCCGCGGACATCGATGTGATCGAGCTGCATGACTGCTTTTCCTCCAACGAGCTCCTCACCTATGAGGCGCTCGGCCTGTGCCCCGAGGGCGACGGCGGCAAGTTGATCGACGCTGGCGACACCACCTACGGCGGTCGCTGGGTCGTCAACCCCTCCGGCGGGCTCATCTCAAAGGGCCACCCGCTCGGCGCGACTGGCCTGGCCCAGACCGCCGAGCTCAGCTGGCAGCTCCGCGGCACCGCGGACAAGCGCCAGGTCGACGGGGCGAAGGTGGCCCTCGCGCACAACATCGGCCTCGGCGGCGCCGTCGTCGTCACCGCATACCGTCCCGCAAACCGCTGATCTAGGAGTTCCGCAATGGCATCTGTTTCCGTTTCCGTGTCCCTGCCCACCGCCCCCGAGAAGACGTGGGAGGGCCTCTCAGACCTCGCGCGCTGGGAGGACTGGCTGACCATCCACCAGTCCTGGAAGTCCGAGCTGCCCGCCGAGGTGGCGGTGGGCGCGCAGTTCACCGAGGTCGTGTCCGTGATGGGCATGGCAAACAAGATCGAGTGGACCGTCACCGCCGTCGACGTGCCGAGCATGGTCACGATCGCGGGCACCGGCATGGCGGGCGTGACCGTGGAGTTCACGCTCAGCGTGGATCCCGAGGGCACGGGCTCCACAGCGTCGATCGAGGCGAGTTTCAAGGGCACGATGATCGTCGGCCCCATCGGCAAGGCCGTCGCGAAGAACGCGAAAGGCGACCTTGAGGTCTCCCTCGCCAAGTTCGCAGAGCTGTACGGGTAGCGGGCATGACCACGCCGACCGTTGCGTTCGACGCCGCCGCCATCGGCGAGTGGACCGACCCCGAGCACTTCGAGGTCACCGCCGAGCGAATCGCCGAATACGCTGCCGCCACCAACGATCCCTGCCCGCAGCACCTGAGCGGGGAGGTCGCGCCGCCGGTGTTCGCCGTCGTGCCGGTCTTCTTCTCGATGGCCCCCGCCGCGCTGTCCGTGGCACCGGTGGAATTGTTGATGAAGCTGGTGCACGGCGAGCAGGACTTCCTATTCCACCGCCCGATCGTCGCCGGCGACAAGTTGGTGGTTCGCGCCAAGCCGATCGGCTTCGAGGGCCGTGAGAACGGCTCCTCTGTGGTCATCTACGCCGAGACCCGCACGGAGGCAGGCGAGCTCGTCAACGAGCAGTGGATGACCGCGTTCTTCCGCCGGGTCGACGCCGGCCCCGGGGTGGGTGCGCTCGCCCCGGGCCACAAGTTCGACGACGCGTTGCACGTCGCCGAGCCCGTGGTGGTGGCCGATCAGCGCATCGACGAGGACCAGACCTTCCGGTACTCGCCCGCCTCCGGCGACCCCATGCCGATCCACCTCGACGAGGAGATCGCGCAGATGTCCGGGCTGCCCGGGATTATCAACCACGGCCTGTGCACCATGGCGTTCACCTCGTGGGCGGCGGTGATGGAACTGGCCGACGGCGACACCGCCCGACTGCGCAGGCTCGCGGTGCGGTTCGCCAAGCCCGTGCTGCCGGGTGCGGAGATGCGGACGAAGTTCTGGAGAGCCGCCGACGCGGAGGGCTCGACGTCCTATGCATTTGAGACGGCCGTCGGCGCGGATCTCGTGATCAAGGACGGCCTCGTCGTCATCAGCGATTAGCCCTACCCCTCAACCTAGGAGAAATACACGTGGGAACCCTTGAAGGACGCGTCGCGATCGTCACCGGCGCTGGCCGGGGCATCGGCCGCGAGCACGCGCTGCTGTTCGCCCGCGAGGGTGCGGCGGTGGTCGTCAACGACCTCGGCGGCGCCAACGATGGCACCGGTGCGGACGCGAGCCCGGCGCAGCAAGTGGTGGACGAGATCATGGCGGCCGGCGGCAGTGCCGTCGCGAACACCGACAGCGTCAGCTCGTGGAACGGGGCGAAGGGCCTGGTAGAGCAGGCAATAGGCGAGTTCGGCCGCCTCGACATCCTCGTCAACAACGCGGGCATCCTCCGCGACGCGTTCATCGCGGGAATGGATGAGGCCCATTGGGATTCGGTGATCGCAGTGCACCTGAAGGGCCACGCCGCGACGCTGCACCACGCCGCCGCCTATTGGAAGGCGCAGTCTAAAGCGGGGGTGGAGGTCAACGCCTCGGTGATCAACACCGCGTCTGCGTCGGGCACGTTCATGCCCAACGCCGGGCAGGGCAACTATGGCGCGGCGAAGGCCGGCATCGCCGCGCTGACGCTCGTCGCCGCAGATGAACTCGACCGCTATGGCGTGCGAGTGAATGCCATCGCGCCGATTGCCCGCACCCGCCTCACCCTCGCGACCCCGGGCATGGGTGCGCTGTTCGCGGAGGAGGTGCCGGAGGGCGAGTTTGATGCGTTCGGTCCCGAGAATATTTCGCCGCTGGTCGCCCGCCTGGCTGCCGGGGACTGCAAGATCACCGGCAAGGTCTACGCGGTGCAGGGCGGTGCTATCACGGAGCTCGTCAACTGGTCCGGCGGCGACACCATCGAGAGTGAAGGCCCTTGGACCACAACCGGTCTCGCGAACAGGATCGGCTGATGGCCAAGAACGCGTACGAGCTGGGTCTAGGGCTGACGCCAGAGCACATGGCCCTCGCGGAGTCGGTGGAGGCGTTCGCTGAGCGCACGATCTCCGCCGACGCCGTCCGCGCCGCGCTCGAGGCCCGGCACGAGGAGAAGTTTCCGCCGTTCTGGTCAGCGCTGGTGGGCCAGGACCTACTGGGCCTGCACGTATCCGACACGCACGGCGGATCGGATGCCGGGTTGCTGACCTTGGCCGTGGCGCTCGAGGCGCTCGGCCGCAGTGCCGCCCCAGGGCCGTTCGTCCCCACCGCGCTCGCGGCTGCGCTCTTGACGGCGTCGGACTCGAAGGCGGCTATCGAGCTGCTGCCAGGACTGTTGGACGGAACTCGCACGGGCGCAGTGGCTTTGGGCGAACCGATCGAAGCAACCCTGGATGACGGTGTGCTGGTTCTCTCCGGCGCGTTGGACGCCGTGCTCGGCGGGCTCCAAGCGGATGTCGTCATCCTGCCGGTGCGCCTCGACGGGCAGGCTCGCTGGGTCGCCGTCGACGGGGCGGATCTGGAGCGCACCGAGCAGGACAGCTTGGACCTGTTGCGGCGCTCGGCGCGGGTGGCGGCCACGGAGCTGCGCACGCCGGCCGATCGGCTGCTCGACGGGCTGGCAGAAGCCCGCGGAAGATCCATCGCCGCAGTGGTTTTGGGTGCGGAAGCCGTCGGCCTGATGTCCTGGTGCGTCGCCACCGCATCGGAGTATGCGAAGACGCGGGTGCAGTTCGGCCGGCCCATCGGTCAGTTCCAGGCGGTCAAGCACATGTGCGCCCGCATGGGCATCGCGCTCGAACAGGCCAGGGCCGCGCTCTGGGACGCGGCGTGCGCACTGGACGCGGGGGACGCGACGGCGGACTTCGCCGCCGACATCGCCGCGGTGATCGTGCCGGACGCGGCCGTGACCGTCGCTCAGGACTGCATCCAGGTCCACGGGGGCATCGGCTTCACCTGGGAGCACGATGCCCACCTGTACTACCGTCGGGCGCTGGCGATCCGAGGCGTGCTCGGCAGCCGCGAGGGCCGGGTGAACCGGGTCTCGGACGCCTCGCTGAGCGGCGTCGGGCGGGCCTCCACGCTTGAGCTGCCCGCGGAGGCCGAGGAGATCCGCGGACCGATCACGGTGGCGCTCAAGGCTATTGCCGGGGTCGACGACGAGGACGACCAGCTGGTCGCGCTCGGCGACGGCGGCTGGGTGCAGCCGCACCTGCCCACGCCCTATGGACGCGGCGCCGGGCCTCTGGAGCAGATCGTGATCTCGCAGGAGATCGCCGCCGCCGACATCGCCATGCCGCAGCTGTTGATGGGCGGCTGGGCGGTGCAAGCGGTCGTCGCGCACGGCACCGAGCGGCAGAAGCGGGACCTGGCCGTGCCGACCTTGCGCGGGGACCTCGTGTGGTGCCAGCTGTTCAGCGAGCCGGGCGCCGGCTCCGACTTGGCGTCGCTGACGACCAAGGCGGAGAAGGTCGAGGGCGGATGGAAGATCGCCGGCCAGAAGATCTGGACCACCGTCGCACAGTTCTCGGATTGGGCCATGCTCATTGCCCGCACGGACCCGGCCAAGCCGAAGCACGCGGGCATCACGTACTTCGTGCTCGACATGTCCAGCCCCGGCGTCACCGTCCGGCCGCTGCGCGAGATGACCGGCTCGGCGCTGTTCAATGAGGTTTTCTTGGACGGCGTGTTCATCCCCGACGAGAACGTCGTCGGGGCGGTGAACGACGGCTGGCACGTCGCGCGCACGACTCTCGCCGGCGAGCGGGTCGCGCTGAGCCAGAAGATGGAGGCCTACGCGACGGACAAGGACCTCCTCGCCTTCGCACGCGGCAGGGAGCTCTCGCCGGTGGGCCGCTATGAGCTGGGCGAGTTGGTGGCGCAGAGCCAGGCGGTCGACCTGATCAGCGCGCGCATCGTGCTCAAACAGCTCTCCGGGGCAGACGTGAGCACCACGTCCAGCGTCGGCAAGTTGCTGGCCATGGGCCTGGGCCAGCAGATCGCCGAGTTCGTGGTGGCACAACTGGGTGCGGCGGGCACCGTGGCTGTGCCTGGCCAGCCCAGCGACAAGGCCATGGAGCAGCTCATCGCCGGGCGCGCGACGACGATCTACGGCGGCACCACCGAGGTGCAGCTCAATGTGATCGGGGAGCGGATGCTGGGGCTGCCGCGGGATTGACCGGGGGCGGAGTGGGCGGTCGCGGCCGGGGGGCGCGGCCGCCCAGTCCGTTTTGCCCGACGAATCCGGCCCGGGACCCGACGTCGGCATGCATATTCCGAGCGGAAGGGCAAGGAGTCCTGTGATTCCTCCCCGATTTATGGGAAGAGAGTAGCGGAAACAACCGTCTTGGACGATAGTGTTATAAATCACATTCGGTTGTAGTCCTCGCGCCTACGGATCCGTTGGGCGTGACCGCAAGTCTCGCAAGGAGAATCCATGGCAACCCGCTTCTTGAAGCGAACTGCCGCGCCGTTCACGGTCCTCGTCAGCGTTATTGCGCTGGCTCTGGCCATGATCGGCACGGCAACCGCAGATCCGACGGCCCCCCCGATCTCCTCGACCGGAGATAGAACCGCAGACAACCTCGGCTGGAACTTCCAGGTCGTCGGTGACAATATCCTCGAGCCGGGCGACACCGTCACCTACCGTGCCAGCATCTGGGAGAACTCGAAGGCTGGCGGGTTCCTCAATCTCGGCCGCTACATCACGGCGATGAGGCAGGTGGCTCCGGCGGGATTCGAGTACGAGAGCTCGGTCGTGTCCATGGATGCCACCGTTAGCTCGGAGGGGGACGACGGCGTCAAGGCGACCTGCACCGGTGGCGGCTGCAAGAGCGCGCCCCTGAATGCCGCGACGGGCTTCAAGGTCATCGGCGGGACCGTCCTAACCTACGACGTCACATTCAAGGTGCCGGCGGACCATGCTCCAGGTGACTACGACAGCTCCTTCATCTTTGACGTCGCGACGTTCAGTAGCGCACAGGGCGCGAGCCCCTCGGGCGTGAAGGTCCGCGTCGAGGACAGCCGCGTGAGCACCACGACCACGCTCGAGCTCCCGGCCAAGGCCGGGCTCGGCTCTGAGACCGAGCTCAAGGCGAAGGTCACTCCGGCCGGGGCCGAGGGCACGGTGCAGTTCTACATCGACGGCACCGGCGTGGGCTCCCCGCAGACGGTCGACGCGAGCGGCACCGCGGCGCTGGGCCACACCTTCGACGCAATGGGCGACTTCGCGATCTCCGCGAAGTACACCGCGACCGGCGGCCACCATGACTCCGAGGCGACCGCGCAGACCCTCGAGGTCGGCAACATCGACACCGCCACCGCCTTGGAAATCCCGGCCACGGCCGAGGCGGGCGCCAGCGTCGCACTGAAGGCGAACGTGACCCCGGCCAACGCCCAGGGCACTGTGCAGTTCGCCGTCGACGGCGTCAACGTCGGCAACCCGGTCTCGGTCAGTGGCGGCCAGGCCACCCTCGACCATCGCTTCGACAACCCCGGCGCTCCCGAGGTCACCGCAAGCTTCGTCGGCGGCTTCGGCTTTGAGAACTCCGAGGCTGCGGCCCAGCAGGTCAGCGTCGCGTACGGCGCCTGGCAGACCACCACCGTGGTCGTCGAGCCCGTCTTCGCGGAGTCCGGCAGCCCGACCAACCTGATGGCGACCGTCCGCCCGATCCCGACCGGTGGCGAGATCATCTTCCGCGTCGACGGCTCTGAGGTTGGCCGCGCGGATGTCGGCACCGCCGACGGCGTCGCGGTCCTTGAGCACACCTTCGGCGCTGCCGGGGCGTACCAGGTGGTGGCCGAGTACACCGGCACCGCCGGCTTCGACGAGTCCACCTCCGGCGCGTTCACCGCGACGGTCCAGGACGCACCGCCCGTGTTGACCGCGGTCGACGCGAACCTGAGCGTCCAAGGTCTGTCGGTTGAGGGCCAGACGGTCACGCTGATTGCGACCGTGAACCCCGCGGACGCCGTCGGCACCGTGCAGTTCTACAAGGGTGCGGAGGCCATCGGCGGCCCCATCGAGGTGGTCGAGGGCAAGGCGACCATCACGACCTCCCTCGAGTTCGAGGGCACGCAGGTGCTTTCCGCCAAGTTCCTCGGCGGCGATGGATTCCGGGACACGGTCTCGAACCCCGTCGTGCTCAACGTCTCCGGCCAGCCGGAGGCCCCTGAGGAAGGTGCGGGCAGCCTTGGCAGCCTGCTGGACGGCCCGCTCGCGGGCTTGCTCGCCGGATCGCTGGGTGGCTGACATGACTACAGGAGGACGGATGGGTTCCAAGCTGTACCGCTTTGTCGCTCCATTCGCGGTGGGTGCGACGATCGTCTCGGGCGCGGCACTGCTCGCCACATCGGCGGGGGCGGACACGGTCACGACCACGACCGCGTTCATGAACGCGTGCCAGGCGACGCCGTCGAGCAGCCTGGCAGGCGGACCTCAAACGCAGGCGCAAGAGGCGTCGGTGGATGTCCAGGCACCGGATAGGGTCTCGCCGGGCGAGGACTTCGACGTGCTGATCACTCCGCCGCCGATTTCGATCGCCAACGACCTCGGGTCGGGTGCCAGCCTGCAGAACGTCTCGCGGCTCAAGATCGATGTCGCGATGCCGGCCAACGCCTCGTTCCTCGGGGCCGAGGTAATGCCCGGCACGTCCACGGGTCTCAGCGGCAAGGCCCCCGGCGTCATCGTGGTCAACGATGCCGGCAGCCCCGACCCGAACGGCACCATCATCCGGCTGTCCGGCGACAACGAGACGATCGGCAATGCCCCCGGCAGCTCGAAGAGCTCCGAGGGCGGCATCCGGGCGGTGGCATCGGGCAGCACCACCACGTTCCAGCTGCCGCAGGTCAAGGCCAAGCTGAAGGCCGGCACGACCGGAGTGGTCGAGATGAAGCTGCGCACCGCGGGCAACGCGGGGCTGTTCGGCAACGACGCGAACTTCCTCACGTTCCTGCCCAAGGCCAGCGCGCCCATCGTCGGCACCGTGTGGGCTCCGACCCAGTGCAGCCCGCGTGACGGCGCCGGTAGCCCGCTCAACACCGGCGCTGGCGCGCTGGCGACCATCGAGGTCGTGCGCGGTGTCACCAACACCGTCACACACCTGGACGGCCCGAGCGTGGTCACCAACGGCGGCCAGTTCAATCTGAACGCCACCGTGGTGCCGACCCCCGAGGCCGGCACTGTCCAGTTCGCGATGGACGGCGTGGACGTTGGCGGACCGGTGGACGTGGTCGGCGGCAAGGCCTCGCGGACGCAGTCTCTCGACGAGGACGGCGAGTACGTCTACACCGCCCGCTACAGCGGCGCGGAGTTCTACAACACGTCGGTGTCCGGGGACAAGACGGTCAAGGTGTCCACCGAGGACATCGCGACCACGACGACGGTCACCGGCCCGGCGCAGGACGCATACCGCGGCGAGCCGGTCAACCTCACCGCGAAGGTTGAGCCGGGCGTCTCCGGCGGCACGATGACCTTCGAGGTCGGCGGCGTCTCCGTCGGCACGGCAGAGGTCAAGGATGACGGTGCGGCCGTGTTGCCGCACACATTCGACACCAACGGGACCCACCGCGTGGTGGCGCGCTACTCCGGCGACACCGGGATCGCGCCCTCCTCCTCGCAGCAGTTCCCGGTCAGCGTCACCGAGGCTCCCGCCTCAGACGTGGCGACGACGGCCGTGGTCGACCAGGTCGGCTCGGTGGCCAAGGGCGCGGCCGTGACGCTCACGGCGCGGCTGGATCCGGCCGATGCGCGCGGCACGGTGCAGTTCAACCTGGGCGACCAGCTGCTCGGCGGCCCGGTCCAGGTGGTGAACGGCGTCGCGACTATGACGACCGTCTTCCAGAACCCGGGCGAGTTCGTCCTCACCGCCCAGTACACGGCTGACAGCGGATTCATCGACTCGGCCGCTGACCCGGTCGAGGTCACAGTCACCGGCGACCCGGACACCCTGCCGGGCCAGCCCGGCGGTGGCGGTGCGGGCAGCATGGATCTCGGCAGCCTCACCTCGCTCTTCGGAGGCATGAGCTGACCCACTGATTAGACGGCACAGGGCGGGCATCCCGAGATCTCGGGATGCCCGCCCTTTGCGTTGATTCATGCCTCTCACTAGTGTTTTTGACATAATAGGTCGCACACGAGACCCTTTCATCATGACTGAGATGACCTCCGCTGAGGCTGCCGAAGTTCTCGGGGTCAGCTCTCGGCAAGTGGCCCGCTTGGTCGCCGGCGGCCAGGTCCTGCGGACCAGGACGGTGGGCCGGACGTTTTTGCTCGACGAGGCGTCCGTGCGCAGAGTTCAGCGCGAGTCGGCGGGCAGCGGTCGGGCTTGGGCGGAGCCGACCTGCTGGGCTGCGTTGGCCGTGCTTTCCGGACAGCCCGCGCAGTGGCTCGGGCCTTCGGCGCGAACCCGGCTTGCGCATCGGCTGCGCAAGGCTGGTGCCGGTGATCTGGCTGCGGCCACGAGGCGGCGCGCCGTCGCACACCGCTTCGCGGGTCGCCCGGGGATCCTGCCCGAACTGCGCGAGTATGTCGTCGCCAGCGGGCGGGACGCGGCCTGGGCCTCGAATGATCGGTTCCGGCTGGCCGGCCCCAGCGAGATCGCGGAGGGGTATGCCCATGTCGAGAACATCCCGATGATCGTCGCCGAGTTCGCGCTGGCGCCGGACCCGGGCGGGAACATCGTCCTGCGTGGCGTGCGCTCGGCGGACGGCTTCGACATGGGGGCGACGCCCATCGCGGCCGTGGCGGTGGATCTGATGGAGTCGCTCGACCCGCTGGAGCGCGCTTCCGGCCAGCGGGTGTTGTCAGAGCTGTCGGCGGCCTATCGCAGGAGTGAGACCAGCATGCGGCGCTCCCCACGGGCGCAGGATTAAACTGGCCGCGTGAGAGAAACTGAGCAGGCCATCGGGACCCTGGACTGGGACGGCGCCCAGGGGGACTTCTGGGTGCGCGAACAGCAGCAGCAGGACGCCACGCTCAGCCCGTTCGTGCCCACCTTGCTGGACGCGGCGCATATCGGCGACGGCGAGTCCGTGCTGGACCTTGGTTGTGGGTGCGGCGCGACGACCCTCGCGGCGGCGCAGCGGGTCGGAGCCACGGGCCGCGCTGTGGGTGTCGACATCTCGACCGCGATGCTCGACAAGGCACGCGAATTGGCCAAGGAGGGCGGCACGGAGTTCTCCGGGGCCGAGTTCCACAGGGCCGATGTGCAGGTCCACGAGTTCATCCCAGGATCCTTCGACGCGGCGATCAGCCGCTTCGGCGTCATGTTCTTCGATGACCCCCGGGCGGCCTTCCGCAACATCGCGCACGCGCTGCGCCCCGGCGGCCGCCTCAGCTATGTCTGCTGGCAACCGGCGAAGGAGAACCCGCACATCTCGCTGCCGATTCGCGCGATCATCAACGCTTTCCCCGACGCCCTGCCACAGGGGACCCCGCAGCCCCCCTTCAGCATGGCGGACCCGAAGGTCATTCGAGAGTTGTTGGCCGCGACAGGCTTTTGCGACGTCGAGATTGTGTCAGTGGTGCAAGACCTGCGGGTGGGCGACAACCCGGAACAGGTCCTGGAGCACTACCTCGCGCAGCCGATGGTCCGGAAACTGCTCGACGGGCAACCGCGGGAGCTCGTAGTCAAGGTGTCTGAGCGGATCACCGCCCAGCTCGCCGACAATCAGCGTGTCGACGGCGTGTATCTCGGCTCGGCCGCCTGGCTGGTCACCGCTATCCGCTGAGCCGTCGATGGGCTAGCAACGTGAGTCCTCCAGTGCGCGCCAGGCGGTGGCTGTCACGGCTACTGAGGCTTTCGCGTAGACGCCCCTGAGCGGGATGGGGGCGGGTTACGGTGGTCCCCAGAATTCTGCGAACTTTAGGGAGTGACCGATGGGCGTACGCGTGGCGGGTCGAGTCAAGTCATATGCGCTGGTGGGCGCACTGACGGTGGGCTTAGCCCTCGCCGGATCGCCGGCAGTAGCCAGCGCGGACCCCGTCGGGACAGTGATATCCCAGGAGCAGCTGCCGGGCGAATTCTGGATCCCCGGCACCGCCGACGCCAAGCGGATCACCTACGCGACGACGGGGCCGAACGACGCGGAGGCGCTGAGCACCGGCATGGTGTTCATCCCCGAGGGCACCCCGCCGCCGGGCGGCTGGCCCGTGATCTCGTGGGCGCACGGCACCGTCGGGCTCGCAGACCAGTGCGCGCCGTCGCGGACCGGGCCGAGCGAGCGCGACCGCGGCTACCTGGCCACCTGGATGGAGCAGGGCTACGCGATCGTCGCCACCGACTACGCGGGCCTCGGCACCGACGGAGGCATGCCCTACCTCGACGGAAAGGTGGAGGCGCACAACGTCGTCGACATGGTGAAGGCCGGGCAGGGTTTGGGTCTCGGCCTGTCGAAGGCCTGGGTCACCATCGGCCAGTCGCAGGGTGGCGGCGCGGCGATCACCACGGCGCGCTATGCCACCGAGTACGGCCCCGGCCTGGACTATCGCGGGGCGGTGGGCACCGGAGTGCCGGCCTACATCGAGAACATCGTCGCCATCGCGGGGCCGAACATGCCGCCGATCGCGCTGCCCACGGGCATGACGGCCTACGGCATGCTGATTCTCGCGGGCCTGGACGTCTCGCATCCTGAGCTGGATCTGCCGAGTTTCCTCAACGACCGTGGCCGTGAGCTCCTCGACCAGGCCAACACGCTGTGCCTCGACCCGTTCAAGGAGAAGATCGCGGGAACGGTCCTCGGGGATATCTTCACCAAGCCGCTGGCCGACATCCCCAACTTCCACGGGATTCTCCACGACTATATGGGCATGCCGGAGCAGGGTTTTGACAAGCCATTCTTCATCGGCCAGGGCCTCAAGGACACCGACATCATCATGCCGTCGACCCTCATCTACGCGACGACCCTGGCTGCGAACCAGCAGCCGCTGACGTTCCGCGCCTACCCCACGGACCACAGCGGGACGATGGCCGCGTCGCTCCCGGACACCGTCCCCTTCGTGCGTGCGCTATTCGACGGTCACGCGCCGGCCCCGTCCTTCGGCAGCTAGCGGTCCGCTGATCGGGGCCGTCAATGGGCCAGGCGCTCAAGTAGAAGGTCGAAGGCGCTGTCCCAGCCGTCGTAGACGTTGCCGTCGCCCGGTGTGCCGCCAATGCCGCGCAGGTGGAATGTCATCTCGGTCTTGTCGCCGAGTGCAACCAGCGTCACGGTGACCACGGGGGAGTCCTCGACAGGGTCGTCGGGCAGGCCCCAGGTGAAGGAGAGTCGCGACGGCTCGTCGATCTCCAGGTACTGCCCGCCCGTGGGGTACTCCTCGCCGGTGGCGTCGTTGACCATCGTGTAGCGGTAGCGGCCGCCCACGTGGAAATCGAAGTGCACGCTCTCGCGGGGTGTGCTGACTCCGCGGGGATGCCACCACAGTGGGGCCTCGTCGGGGTCGGTCCACGCTTGCCAGAGGATCTCGCGTGGCGCGTCGAAGGTTCGGGTAATGGTGAATTCTGCGGTCATGGCGTCTTTCCCTTCGTGATCTCGCGCAGGCGCTCGTCGAGGGCGTCGAAGCTCTCCTGCCAATCGCGCAGGTGCTTGTCGACCCAGGCCGCGGCCTCGTCGAGTGGTTCGGTGCGCAAGGAGCAGGTGCGCCATTGCGCGTGGGCGGTGCGGGTGATCAGGCCGGCTCGCTCGAGGACCTTGAGATGCTGGGAGACGGCCGGCTTGCTGATCGGGAGCGGTTCCGCGAGCTCGCCCGCGGTGGCGGGACCCTGGCTCAGGCGGGTGATGATCGCGCGCCTGGTCGGATCGGACAATGCCGCGAACACGAGGTCCAACGGTGCCGCGCCCTCAGTCATTACATGACCTCCTTAATTAAGTGATCCATTAAGTATGCGCCGATCGGAGGGCGCGGTCAAGGGGGAATGCCCTCGCAGTCTCGCGTGGTTAGGCGCGGGTGGATCACCGCTGCGCACCACTGCGAGCCCGCCGCCGCTCGTCACTCGCGACTAGGGGCGCCGCATCAGGTCAGCCGGCGCAGCGCGTCGCGGACCAATTTGGGCGACGGGTTCACATGCGGGACGCCTTCGATCACCACGGTTGGGACGGTCTCGTTGCCGTCGGCGACCGAGCGGACGAAGGCGGCGGCGTCGGGGTCCCGCCAAATATTCACCATTGTGGGCCGTAAACCCCGTATCGCGAGCGAGAATCGGAGGCGTTGGCAGAACACACAACCGGGGCGCCAGTACACGGTGACTTCGGGCATCTTCCCAGTGTGGCACGGCCGCGGCGGATCCGTACGCCGGCTTTGTGGCCGAGCCGCGGTTGCCGAACCTGGTGTCGATTCGTAGTTGGTAGTCCTGCCCGGGCCCTACGTTCCGCGGGCACCAGACGCCCGTTTCGCCGGGAATCTAGGCGATGAGGATCGGGCTTCGCCCGCTCATGCGGCCAGAAGCGGTCCGTGTTCGCTGCGACCTGGGCAAACGGCCCAACGGCGTGGTCAGGATTTTCACCAGCGGGCACCTGACCTGCGATTGCCATGGTCGAGCGGCCTAAACCCCCCGTTGGTGAAGGCTGGCCAGCTGCCACCACTCGCGCCACCTGGGCTTTTCCCGTGACACCCGATTCGAGGCTCGTTCACCGGGGGATTTGCGGTGTCCGATGCGCCTGATTGGTGCGATGCGGGCGTTGTCTGCCCGCGCAACGTAGGCCCGCGGCAGGACTATCCGCAGAGTTGCGCTCCGAGGCTGCCGCAGAGGGGGTGGCGGCGACATGGCCTGTTGAATACCTCTATAACAATCATGCGTGCTTGATTTTTGTAGACACAGGTGTGATGCTGGTCGCATGGCAGCTCTCGACGCGGTATTGGCAGACCTGACGGCGGAAGGCGAGGCGCTCGACGCGCTTGTCGCCGGCCTGGCCCCTGACGGGTGGACGACGCAGACGCCCGCGGACGGCTGGACCATCGCGCACCAAATAGCGCATCTGTCCTGGACTGACGGCAGCGCGACGCTTGCTGCGACCGACGCCGAGGCCTTCCAGGAGCAGGTCGTCGAGGCGTGGCGGGACCCCACCGGATTCGTGGATAAGGCGGCCGAGGCTGGCGCGCAGAGCCCGCCGGCGCGGCTGCTGGCGCAGTGGCGGACGGGGCGACGGGGAATGGTCGACGCGCTCGCCGCCTACCCAGAGGGGAAGAAACTGCCCTGGTACGGCCCGCCGATGAGCGCGACCTCGATGGCCACCGCCCGCATCATGGAGACGTGGGCGCATGGCGAGGACGTCGCGGACGCGCTCGGCGTCATCCGCGAGCCCACCGCCCGGCTCAGGCACGTCGCCCACATCGGCGTCCGCGCACGGAATTTCGCGTTCTCGGTCCACGAGCTCGCGCCGCCGGCGGAGGAGTTCCGGGTGGAGCTCACCGCGCCCGCCGGCGGCCTTTGGACGTGGGGCCCCGAGGACGCGGCGCAGAAGGTCACCGGCCCGGCCCTCGACTTTTGCCTGCTGGTCACCCAGCGCCGGCACCTCGACGACACCGCGCTGGCGGCCCAGGGCGACGACGCGCAGAAGTGGCTGACCATCGCCCAGGCCTTCGCGGGCACGCCTGGCGGGGGCCGCGCACCGCTAGACCAGAACAGCAAGGAGTCCTGATGCTCGGCGACAACCCCGACCTGATCCGGATCGGGAACTGCTCTGGCTTCTACGGCGACCGCATCTCCGCGATGCGGGAGATGCTCGAGGGCGGCGACCTAGATGTGCTCACCGGCGACTACCTCGCTGAGCTGACCATGCTCATCCTCGGCCGCGACAAGCTCAAGGACGCGAGCCTGGGATACGCGAAAACCTTTGTCCGCCAACTGCGGGACTGCCTGGCCCTGGCGCTGGAGAAAAATGTGCAGATCGTCGTCAACGCCGGCGGACTCAACCCGGCGGGCCTGACGGAGCAGCTGCGCGAGCTGGCCGCGGAGCAGGGGCTGGCAGCGAAATTCGCACACGTGGAGGGCGACGACCTGCTGCCGCGCGCCGCGGAGCTGGGCCTGGGTGAGCCGCTGACCGCCAACGCCTACCTCGGCGCATGGGGCATCGTGGCGGCGCTCAACTCCGGCGCGGACGTCGTCGTCACCGGCCGGGTCACGGACGCCTCCGTCATCGTGGGGCCCGCCGCCGCGCACTTCGACTGGGCCAGAACCGATTACGACGCGATCGCGGGTGCCGTGATCGCCGGCCATATCATCGAGTGCGGCACCCAGGCCACCGGCGGCAATTACAGCTTCTTCCAAGAGGTTGAGGATCTGGGCCGCCCGGGCTTTCCCATTGCGGAGATCCGCCGCGACGGCTCCTGCGTGATCACCAAACACGACGGGACGGGGGGTGCGGTCAGCGTCGGCACTGTCACCGCGCAGCTGATGTACGAGATCCAGGGCGCGCGGTACGCCAACCCCGACGCGACCGCCCGCCTCGACACCCTCGAGCTGACCGAGCTGGCCCCGAACCGCGTGCAGGTCAGCGGCGTCACCGGCGAGGCCCCGCCGCCGGAGCTGAAGGTCTCGCTCAACACCATCGGCGGCTTCCGCAACGAGATGATCTTCGTGCTCACCGGTCTGGACATCGAGGCCAAGGCGGAGCTGGCCAAGAGCCAGCTCGAGTCCTGGCTGACCACTAGGCCCGCCGAGCTCACCTGGACTCTGGCCCGGCTGGATAGGCCCAACGCCGAGACGCAGGAGCAGGCCAGTGCGCTGCTGCGCTGCGTGGTGCGCGATCCCGACCCGAACAAGGTCGGCCGCGCGTTCTCAGGCGTCGCCGTCGAGCTCGCCCTGGCCAGCTACCCGGGCGCGAACTTCACCGCGATGCCCGGCAACGGCGCGCCGTATGGGGTGTTCACCCCCGGCTATGTGGACCGCCGCAAGGTGCCGCACATTGCGGTGCTCGCCGACGGGACACGCGTGGACATCGCGCCTGCAGCCGAGACCCAGGAACTGGCTCCTGTGACGGAACCCGCTCTGCCACAAGCATTCCCGAGCGGAGAGACCGTGCCGTCACCACTCGGGCTGGTGGCCGCCGCGCGCAGCGGGGACAAGGGCGGCAACGCCAACATCGGAGTCTGGGTCCGCACCGACGCCGAGTGGTCCTGGCTGGCCCACGCGCTCACCGTCGACGAGCTCAAGCGGATGCTCCCCGAGGCCGCCGAGCTGAATATCACCCGCACGACACTGCCCAAGCTCAAGGCCGTCAACTTCGTCATCGAGGGACTGCTCGGGGAGGGCGTCGCCTACAACGCGCGCTTCGACCCGCAGGCCAAGGGCCTCGCCGAGTGGCTGCGCTCGCGCCATATCGCCATCCCCGCCAACCTTCTGGAGACCACGTGACCGACCGCTGGAACACCACCGATCGCTGGAACAACGGGGACGCGCAGGCCCTGCGCGGGACCATCCGCGCCTTCATGGCGAAGGAGGTGCTGCCGCATCAGAACCAGTGGGAGCGCGAGGGCGAGCTGCCGCGCGACCTGCACAAGAAGGCCGGCGCGCTCGGCCTGCTGGGCGCGTCCTTCCCCGAATCGGTCGGCGGCGGCGAGGGGGACCCTGCCGTCGCGCTGATCATCTGCGAGGAGATGCACTACGCGGGGGGCTCTGGCGGGATGTTCGCCTCGCTGTTCACGTGCGGGATCGCGCTGCCGCACCTCGTTGCCGCGGGCGACCCCGAGCAGATCGAGAGGTGGGTCAAGCCCACCCTCCGCGGCGAGCTGATCGGCTCGCTTGCGATCACGGAGCCGGGTGGGGGCAGCGATGTCGGGCATCTGACCACCTCGGCGCGTCGGGAGGGCGACCACTACATCGTCAATGGCGCCAAGACCTTCATCACCTCGGGCGTGCGGGCGGACTTCGTGGTCACCGCGGTCCGGACGGGCACGTCGGAGCAGGGCGCGGCGGGGGTATCCCTCCTCGTGATCGAGAGCGGCACACCGGGATTCACCGTCACGCGCAGGCTCGAGAAGATGGGCTGGCTGTCCTCGGACACGGCGGAGCTGTCCTTTGTGGACTGCCGGGTGCCGGCGGCGAACCTGGTCGGCCCGGAGAACTCCGGCTTCGCGCAGATCGCGATGGCCTTCGTGACCGAGCGTGTCGCCCTGGCCGCGCAGGCCTACGCCAGCGCGCAGCGGTGCCTGGACCTGACGGCGCAGTGGTGCCGGGACCGCGAGACATTCGGCAAGCCGCTGATCGCGCGTCAAGCCGTGCAGAACACCCTGGCCGAGATGGCCCGCAAGATCGACGTCGCCCGCGTCTACACCCGCCACGTCGTCGACCGCTACAGCGCGGGGGAGACGGACCTGATCGCGGAGGTCTGCTTCGCGAAGAACACCGCGGTCGAGACCGGCGAGTGGGTGGCGCACCAGGCGGTGCAGCTCTTCGGCGGCGCGGGCTATATGCGGGAGAGCGAAGTCGAGCGGCAGTACCGCGACATGCGGATCCTCGGGATCGGCGGCGGCACCACAGAGATACTCACCGCGCTGGCGGCAAAGCGATTGGGGTACCAGCGATGACGGCAATCAGGTCCACCTTGGACAACACCGGCGAGGAGTACGCCGCCGCGGCCGCGGCCATGGCCGACAAGCTCGCCGAGGTCCAACTCGAAGCGGACAAGGCCGTGGGCGGTGGCGGTCCCAAATATGTTGAGCGCCACCGCAAACGCGGCAAGCTCCTCGCGCGTGAGCGCATCGAGCTGCTCATCGACGAGGACTCGCCGTTCCTGGAGCTGTGCACGTTCGCGGCCTGGGGCAGCGACTTCCCGGTGGGCGGCAACGTCGTGGCGGGGATCGGCGTCATCGAGGGCGTCGAGTGCATGATCGTCGCCAACGACCCCACCTCCCGCGGCGGCGCCAGCAACCCGTGGACGGTCAAGAAGATCTTCCGCATCAACGAGATCTGCGAGCAGAACCGCCTGCCGATGATCTCCCTCGTCGAGTCCGCCGGCGCGGACCTGCCCACGCAGAAGGAGGTCTTCGTCCCCGGCGGGCGGCTGTTCCGAGACCTCACCCGCGCGTCGGCGGCCGGGATCCCCACGGTCGCACTGGTATTCGGCAACTCCACGGCCGGCGGCGCGTACATCCCCGGCATGTCGGACCACGTGGTGATGATCAAGGAGCAGTCGAAGGTCTTCCTCGGCGGACCGCCCCTGGTCAAGATGGCCACCGGGGAGGACTCTGACGACGAGTCCCTCGGCGGCGCTGAGATGCACGCCCGCAAATCCGGGCTGGCGGACTACCTCGCGCAGGACGAGCAGGACGCGATCCGCCTCGGCCGCGCCATCGTCAAACGCCTGAACTGGCAGAAGAAGGGCCCGGCCCCGCGCGCGGACTACGCGGACCCGCTCTACCCGGAGGAGGACCTGCTCGGGATCGTGCCCGACGACCTCAAGATCCCGTTCGACCCCCGCGAGGTCATCGCCCGCCTCGTCGACGGCTCCGATTTCGACGAGTTCAAGGGCCTCTACGGCTCCTCGCTGGTCACCGGCTGGGCCGAGCTGCACGGCTACCCCGTCGGGATCCTCGCGAACGCGCAGGGCGTGCTGTTCAGCGAGGAGGCGCAGAAGGCGGCGCAGTTCATCCAGCTCGCCAACCGCGCGAACACGCCACTGCTGTTCCTGCACAACACCACTGGATACATGGTCGGCAAGGAATACGAGCAGGGCGGCATCATCAAGCACGGCGCGATGATGATCAACGCGGTCTCCAACTCCAAGGTCCCGCACCTGTCGCTGCTGATGGGCGCGTCCTACGGCGCCGGGCACTACGGGATGTGCGGCCGGGCCTACGACCCCCGCTTCCTGTTCGCCTGGCCCAGCGCAAAGTCCGCGGTCATGGGCCCGGCCCAGCTGGCCGGCGTCATCTCCATCGTCTCGCGCGCCTCTGCGGAGTCCCGCGGCCTGCCATTCGACGAGGAGGCCGACGCGGGCATGCGCGCGCTGGTCGAGGCCCAGATCGAGGCCGAGTCCCTGCCGCTGTTCATGTCCGGTCGCGTGTACGACGACGGCATCATCGACCCCCGCGACACCCGCACCGTCCTGGGCCTGTGCCTCTCGGCGATCGCGACCGCCCCGATCGAAGGCGCCGCGAACTTCGGCGTCTTCAGAATGTGAGCCCGCTGCGATGACCAACAAAAGAGCCGCGATTACCAGCATCCTCGTGGCCAACCGCGGCGAGATCGCCCGCCGCGTCTTCGCCACCGCCCGCGCCGCCGGCATCGACACCGTCGCCGTCTACTCCGACGCCGACGCGGACTCCCCGCATGTGCGCGAGGCCGACACCGCGGTCCGGCTCCCCGGCAACACCCCCGCCGAGACCTACCTGCGCGGCGACCTCATCATCGCCGCAGCGAAAGCCGCGGGCGCCGACGCGATCCATCCCGGCTACGGCTTCCTCTCGGAGAACGCCGAGTTCGCGAAGGCCGTGCAGGCGGCGGGACTGACCTGGATCGGGCCGCCCGTCACCTCGATCGAGCTGATGGGCTCCAAGGTCGAGTCCAAGAAGATGATGGCCGCGGCCGGGGTGCCCGTACTCAGGGAGCTCAGGGCGAGCGAGGTCACCGCGGCCATGCTCCCGGTGCTGATCAAGGCGTCCGCGGGCGGCGGCGGCCGCGGCATGCGCGTGGTGCGCGACGTCGCCGATCTGGCCACGGAGCTCGAGTACGCCAGCGCCGAGGCGGCCTCCGCCTTCGGCGACCCCACCGTGTTCTGCGAGCGCTACCTCGAGACCGGCCGCCACATCGAGGTGCAGGTCATGGCCGATAAGCACGGCGCGGTGTGGGCGGTCGGCGAGCGCGAGTGCTCCATCCAGCGCCGGCACCAGAAGGTGGTCGAGGAGGCCCCGTCGCCGCTGGTCGAGCGCATCCCCGGCATGCGGGAGCAGCTGTATAAGGCGGCCGTCGACGCCACCGCCGCCATCGGCTACGAGGGTGCCGGCACGGTGGAGTTTTTGGCTGACGACGAGGGCGGCTTCTACTTCCTCGAGATGAACACCCGCCTGCAGGTGGAGCACCCGGTCACCGAGCTCACCACGGGCCTGGACCTCGTAGAACTGCAACTACAGGTCGCCGCCGGCGAGCGCCTGCCCGCCGAGCAGCCCGCACTGACGGGCCACTCCATCGAGGTCCGTCTCTACGCCGAGGATCCCGCGCAGGACTGGCAGCCGCAGTCCGGCACCGTGCACACGTTCGCGGTGCCCGGGGTGGACGTGGAATTCGCGGGTGCGGGTCCTCGTGATCGCGGCCTGCGCCTGGACTCCGGCATCGTCGACGGCTCCGTTGTCGGCGTGCACTACGACCCGATGCTGGCCAAGGTCATCTCCTGGGCCCCGACGCGCGCGGCCGCGGCCCGCCAACTCGCGACCGCCCTCGCGAAGTCGAAGATCCACGGCCTCGTCACCAACCGCGACCTGCTGGTGCACGTCCTGCGGCACCCCGCGTTCCTGGCGGGGGACACCGACACCGCGTTCTTCGCCACCCACGGCCTCGACACGCTCTCCGCGCCGCTCGCGTCGGCGGAGACGGAGCGGCTGTCCGCGCTCGCCGCGGCGCTGGCCCTCGCGGCCGCCAACCGGGCATCGGCCCGCGTGCAGTCCCGGCTGCCCAGCGGCTTCCGCAACATCGCCTCGCAACCGCAGCGCAAAACCCTGGTGGGCCAACGCGAGACCTATGACGTCGACTACCGGCTCACCCGCGACGGCCTCGAGACCGACCTCGTGGCCGGCGTGGCGCTCATCGCGGCCAGCCCGGACAAGGTGGTGCTCGATGTGGGGGGCGTGCGCCAGAGCTTCGCCGTCGCCCGCCACGGGGACGCGGTGTTCGTCGACTCCGCCCGCGGGGGCTGCGCGTTCACCGTCGTGCCTAAATTTGTGGACCCGTCCGCGGTGGTGGCCGCCGGGTCGCTGCTGGCCCCCATGCCCGGCACCGTGATCCGGCTCGGCGCGGCGGTGGGCGACACCGTCGTCGCCGGGCAGCCGGTGCTGTGGCTCGAGGCCATGAAGATGGAGCACAAGATCACCGCCCCCGCCGACGGTGTGCTCACCGAGCTCGACGTCGCCGTCGGGCAGCAAGTCGACGTGGGCGCCGTGCTCGCCGTCGTGTCAGATCCAACAGCAGAGACCGAAGCAGGGGAGCACGCATGAGTTTCATCGAGACCGAAGAGCAGAAGGCACTCCGCACGGCGGTCGCCAGTTTGGGCGAGCGCTACAACTATGTCGACTACGTGCTGCCGCGCGCCCGTAAGGGCGAGCCGCTCACGGCGCTGTGGAACGAGGCGGGCAAGCTCGGCTTCCTCGGCGTGAACCTGCCCGAGGAGTATGGCGGCGGCGGTGCCGGGATCTACGAGTTGGCGCTGGTCCAGGAGGAGATGGCGGCCCAGGGTGCGGGCCTGCTGCTCGTCGTCGTCTCGCCCGCCATCTGCGGCACCATCATCGGCAAGTACGGCACCGACGCCCAGAAGGATAAGTGGATGCCGGGCCTGGCCGACGGCTCCAAGATCATGGCGTTCGGCATCACCGAGCCCGACGCCGGCTCCAACTCGCACCAGATCACCACCACCGCCCGGCGCGACGGTGAGGACTGGCTGCTGCGCGGCAACAAGATCTTCATCTCCGGCGTGGACCAGGCCGACGCGGTCTTGATCGTCGCGCGCACCGAGGACCACCGCTCCGGCAAGCTCAAGCCCGCGCTGTTCATCGTGCCCACGGACTCTGCGAACTTCGTCAAGCAGCGCATGGAGATGGACATCGTGGAGGCGGACAGCCAGTTCACGCTGTTCCTCGACGACGTCCGCCTGCCCGCCGACGCGCTCGTCGGCTCCGAGGACGCGGCGCTGATGCAACTGTTCGCGGGCCTGAACCCGGAGCGCATCCTCGGCGCGGCGATGGCCATCGGCATGGGCCGCTACGCGCTCAACGCCGCAGTGAAATATGCCAACGAGCGCACCGTGTGGAAGACGCCGATCGGCGCGCACCAGGGCATCGCGCACCCCCTGGCGCAGGTCAAGATCGAGCTGGAGCTCGCGAAGGTCATGATGCAGAAGGCGGCGACGCTCTATGACAGCGGCGACGACTTCGGCGCCGCCGAAGCCGCCAATATGGCCAAGTACGCGGCCGCCGAGGCCAGCATCAAGGCCCTCGACCAGGCGATCCAGACGCACGGCGGCGGCGGGCTGACCAAGGAGTACGGTCTCGCGGCGATGCTCGGCGCGGCCCGTATCGCGCGCGTGGCCCCCGTCAGCCGGGAGATGATCCTGAACTTCGTCGCCCAGCACAGCCTGGGCCTGCCGAGGTCCTACTGATGACTCCGTATGTGCGGTACGAGGTGGCGGATGGCTGCGCCACTATCACCCTGGACTCCCCGCACAATCGCAACGCCATCTCCGCGAAGCTGCTCACCGAGCTGCACCGGGGACTGGCGGACGCCGCGACCGACCCGGCGGTGCGGGCCGTCGTGCTCACCCACACCGGCAACACGTTCTGCGCGGGGGCGGACCTGGCCGAGGCGTCCGGGTCCGCGGCACCCCAAGACCCCGCCGCGGCCGCCGCGCAGCGGACCCAGGGCATGGTCGACCTGCTGCGGGCGTTCCTCGAGCTGCCCAAGCCCATCATCGCCGCGCTCGACGGGCACGTGCGGGCCGGCGGCATGGGCATCGTCGGCGCCTGCGACCTGGTGGTGGCGGGGCCCAAGTCGACGTTCGCGCTCACCGAGGTCCGGCTGGGCCTGGCCGCATCGATCATCTCGTTGACGCTGCTGCCGCGGATGAGCCCGCGCGCGGTCAGCCGCTACTTCCTGACGGGGGAGAAGTTTGACGCCGCCCAGGCGGAGCAGATCGGCCTGATCACTATCGCGGCAGCGGACCCGGAAGCGGCCGTCGCCGGGCTGGTGGCCGAGCTCCGCAAGTGCTCGCCGCAGGGGCTCGCCGAGTCGAAGGTGTTGGCCAATACCGTCGCGCTCGCGGGATTCGACGCGGCGGCGCAGCAGGTGGCCGCTCAGTCCGCTCGGCTGTTTGGCACTCCAGAGGCGATGGAGGGCATGATGTCCTTTTTGCAGAAGCGTCCAGCTAGCTGGGCCGAGTAGTGACGTCGATCAAGGAGCCACAGCAGGACCGCAGCCGCGCCACGCGCCAACGGCTACTGGAATCGACCATCGAGTGCCTCGCCGCGCGGGGCTGGGCCGCGACCACCGTCGCAGAGGTGGCCGAGCATGCGGGCGTCTCGCGAGGGGCGGCTCAGCACCATTACCCGACGCGCGAGGACCTGATCACCGGCGCCCTGGAGTTCATGTTCGACAGCCGCACCGCCGCGATCCGTGAGATGGCGCCGGGCCTGGCGGACGGGCCGGGCCGCACGGAGGCAGTGGTGCAGGGCATGGTCGACTACTTCACCGGGACCCTGTTCAAGGCGGCGCTGCAGGTGTGGACCGCGGCGGCGGCCGACGAGCGTCTGAAGGACCGCATCGTGCCCCTAGAGGCGAAGTTCGGCCGCGTCGCGCACCGGATGACCATCGAGATGCTCGGGGCCGACGACTCCGACCCCGTCACCCACCGCCTGGTGCAGGCCACCCTGGACCTGGCACGTGGCCTCGGCCTAGCCGATGTGCTCACAGACGACTCCGCCCGCCGGGGCCGCATCGTCCAACAGTGGGCGGCGACGCTCGACTCGGCGATCGTGCCGCCGCGCATCGACGGCTAGTTCTGCTGATGCTTGGTGGTGCCCTCCGCACCGCCGGACGCGTTCACGATCTTCGCTAGGCAATGCTCCTGGTCCAGGCCGTTGCCCGCGCACCATGAAAGGGCAGCCTGGTAGGTCGACATGGGGCTGCCAACCACCGTCACCCAGTAGCTCTCGAGGGAGTCGAAGCTGGCCCAGTCGCCAGACCAGAGCAGCAGCGTCTCCGGAAAGCGGGCCTTGTTCTCGAGGAACTCCCGCAGGATCGCCTCGTTATCCCAGGTGATCCCGTCGGCGACCAGCCCGACCTTCTTGGAGCTGATCTGCGGCAGCCACTGGTTCTGCAGGCCCCGCAGGGTGCTTGCATCGGCGGCCTTCAGGTCCTCCAGGGTGGCCAGCGCCGCGGCATCGGCACTGCCGCTCTGCGGGGTGCCCGGGCGCGCCGCCGTCAATGCGCTCGGGTTCTGCACGGCGCTCTCGGTCGCGGTGGCAGAGTTGCCGGCGAGGGCGGCCGTCAGCACGAGGTTGCCCGACGCCATCTCAGTGGGACGCCAATAGGAGCCGGCGGGGAAGACCAGGCTCACCTGCGCGGACTCGTCCCCGCGGAGGACGATCGGCGTAGCGGACAGATCGAAGCTGCCGGCCGCCACATCCTTGCCGCCGGAGGTCACTGCCACCTGGAAGTCGCTGTTGGTGACGATGTCGCCCCCGGGGCAGGCCGCCGTCATCGTCGCGGTGACCGCGAGCCCCGCGCTGGTTTGCGTGACGGACTGCCCGGTCATCTTCGGCGGGGTGGAGCAGGGCGTGATGGCTGCGACCGTCTCCGACGAATGCGACGACGCGCCGCCCGGGCTCGCACCGGCCACGGTGCCGTCGGAGACAGCGGCGTCGCCGGTGAAGAACAGCGTGTAGATCAGCACGCCGGCGAGTGCCAAGGCCAGGACCAGCCCGCCCCCGATTACCCAGCCAACCTTGCTTTTGCGCTCGGCCGGGCCGTGCGGATAAACGGGTTGCCCGTAACCGGGCTGCTGGCTGTACCCCTGTTGGTCGTATCCCTGCTGTGCCCAGGCCGGGGGCGCCGCGGACCAGCCGGCCTGGGTCTGCGTCCAGCCGGCGGAGCCGGCCGGCGGCTGCTGGGGCTCGTGATCCGGTGCCGGATAGGGCTGGCCCGGCCACTGCTGTTGCGGCGGCGGCTGCGGAGGCTGCCACGGTTGCTGTGGCGGCGGGGCATGGGGATCGGGTCGATTAGGCATCGCACCGCTTTCGGATGGGATTCATCGTTTGCCGAACGGAGGTCCGTCTAATATATGGCCTCAGCGACCCGGAGGGGGCGGGTTTATGCGGGCCCAGCGGGCCTGACCGCACAGATTCGGGCCGCGGATTCAGTGCCATGGCCGCGATCAGTCGGTACCGTGGGAGAGAGCTCGCGCGTACCAGTCGCAGACCGCTTTGACCATCGGGCACGCCGACAGGTATCGTTGACGATCGTGCCCGGCTTGCCGGGTTGATCTGTGTGCCTGCCCGACGGTATGGCCGTGAGCTAGTCCTGGTGAAACCCCAGGTACGAGCCCACTGGCTGCGCTGTGTGGGGTATGCGACACGCCCGACCGAGGGGTGCGGGTGAGGGGCAGCAGCTTTCTTGTCCCAACTGCGAGAACCCTAATTTCAGACAGCCAGAACTGCTCCGGAAAGCCTCCGGGGCACAAGAGAAAGACGGTTATGCCAACCATTCAGCAGCTGGTCCGCAAGGGCCGCAAGGATAAGACGAAGGGGGGCACGACCATTGCGCTGAAGGGCTCCCCCCAGCGCCGTGGTGTGTGCACCCGCGTCTACACCACGACTCCGAAGAAGCCGAACTCGGCGCTTCGTAAGGTCGCTCGTGTCCGCCTGACCACCGCAGTCGAGGTCACCGCGTACATCCCCGGTGAGGGCCACAACCTGCAGGAGCACTCTATGGTGCTCGTGCGCGGCGGTCGTGTGAAGGACCTTCCGGGTGTCCGTTACAAGATCATCCGCGGCTCGCTTGACACCCAGGGTGTCAAGGGTCGCAAGCAGGGACGTTCCAAGTACGGCGCCAAGAAGGAGAAGAGCTAATGCCACGTAAGGGCCCCGCTCCGAAGCGTCCGCTCATCAACGATCCGGTCTACGGATCGCCTTTGGTGTCGCAGCTTGTCAACAAGATCCTCGTGGACGGCAAGAAGTCCACCGCCGAGCGCATCGTCTACCAGGCGATGGAGCAGGCACGCGAGAAGACGGGCACCGACCCCGTCGTGACCCTGAAGCGCGCGCTGGACAACGTCAAGCCCGCCCTTGAGGTGCGCAGCCGCCGTGTCGGTGGCGCCACCTACCAGGTGCCGGTCGAGGTTCGCCCCGGCCGTTCCACCACGCTGGCCATGCGCTGGCTGGTCACGTTCTCCCGCGCACGTCGTGAGAAGACGATGGTCGAGCGTCTCGCCAACGAGATCCTGGATGCGAGCAACGGCCTTGGCGCCGCTGTGAAGCGTCGTGAGGATACGCACAAGATGGCTGAGGCCAACAAGGCGTTCGCGCACTACCGCTGGTGAATTCGTCCCGGTAGGGCGAAAATGGGCACCTGCCCGTCTCGCCCTACCGGGCGCTTCACGGTGTCGGTCGATCAGGGCCGGCGCATTAGCTAGACAGCCCGACCATGGGTCAACCGAATACCGAGTTACGAGTAACGAGCGGGGAAATTCCAGTGGCACTTGACGTGCTAACCGACCTCAACAAGGTCCGCAATATCGGCATCATGGCGCACATCGATGCTGGCAAGACCACCACGACTGAGCGCATTCTCTTCTACACCGGCATCAACTACAAGATCGGTGAGACGCACGACGGCGCGTCGACGATGGACTGGATGGAGCAGGAGCAGGAGCGTGGCATCACGATCACCTCTGCCGCCACCACGTGCTACTGGCACGACAACCAGATCAACATCATCGACACCCCCGGCCACGTCGACTTCACTGTCGAGGTCGAGCGTTCGCTGCGCGTGCTCGATGGCGCCGTTGCCGTGTTCGACGGCAAGGAGGGCGTTGAGCCCCAGTCGGAGCAGGTCTGGCGCCAGGCCGACAAGTACGACGTCCCCCGCATTTGCTTCGTCAACAAGATGGACAAGCTGGGCGCGGACTTCTACTACACCGTGAAGACCATCATCGAGCGCCTCGGCGCGAAGCCACTGGTCATCCAGCTGCCGATCGGCGCTGAGGATCACTTCGACGGCGTTGTCGACCTCGTCGAGATGAAGGCCTACACCTGGCGCGGCACGGTGCCCGTCGGCACCGACGCCACCATCGAGGAGATCCCCGAGGATCTCAAGGAGAAGGCCGCGGAGTACCGCGAGAAGCTCCTCGAGACCATCTCGGAGTCCGACGATGCGCTCATGGAGAAGTTCTTCGGCGGCGAGGAGATCTCCGTCGCGGAGATCAAGATCGCCATCCGCAAGATGACCGTCAACAGCGAGATCTACCCGGTGCTGTGTGGCAGTGCGTTCAAGAACAAGGGCGTTCAGCCCATGCTCGACGCCGTCATCGATTACCTGCCCTCCCCGCTGGACGTCGAGGCCACCACCGGCCTCGTCCCCGGCAAGGAGGACGAGGTCATCACCCGCAAGCCGTCCAAGGACGAGCCCTTCGCGGGTCTGGCGTTCAAGGTGGCGACGCACCCGTTCTTCGGTCGTCTGACCTACGTGCGCGTCTACTCCGGCGAGATCGACTCCGGCGCCCAGGTCCTCAACTCGACCAAGGGCAAGAAGGAGCGCGTCGGCAAGCTGTTCCAGATGCACTCCAACAAGGAGAACCCGGTTGGGCACGCCTTCGCTGGCCACATCTACGCGTTCATCGGTCTGAAGGACACGACGACCGGCGACACGCTCTGCGATATCGCGAACCCGATCGTCCTCGAGTCGATGACGTTCCCGGCCCCGGTCATCGAGGTCTCGATCGAGCCGAAGACCAAGGGCGACCAGGAGAAGCTGGGCACCGCGATCCAGAAGCTGGCTGAAGAGGACCCCACGTTCTCCGTCAAGCTGGACGAGGACACCGGCCAGACCGTCATCGGCGGCATGGGCGAGCTGCACCTGGACATCCTCGTCGAGCGCATGCGCCGCGAGTTCAAGGTCGACGCCAATGTCGGCAAGCCCCAGGTGGCGTACCGCGAGACCATCCGCAAGCCGGTCATCAAGTACTCCTACACCCACAAGAAGCAGACCGGTGGCTCCGGCCAGTTCGCAAAGGTCATCATCAACCTCGAGCCGTTCACGTCCGAGGAAGAGGATGTGACCTACACGTTCGAGAACAAGGTCACCGGTGGCCGCGTGCCCCGCGAGTACATCCCCGCGGTGGACGCCGGCGCGCAGGACGCCATGCAGTACGGCATCCTGGCCGGCTACCCGGTGGTCAACGTCAAGGTGACGCTGACCGACGGTGCGTACCACGACGTCGACTCCTCGGAGATGGCGTTCAAGGTTGCCGGCTCGATCGCTTTCAAGGAAGCGGCCCGCATGGCGAGCCCTGTCATCCTGGAGCCGATCATGGCTGTCGAGGTCATCACGCCCGAGGATTACATGGGCGAGGTGATCGGCGACCTCAACTCTCGCCGTGGCCAGATTCAGGCCATGGAGGAGCGCAGCGGAGCGCGTATCGTCAAGGCACACGTTCCGCTGTCGGAGATGTTCGGCTACATCGGAGACCTCCGGTCGAAGACACAGGGCCGGGCGAACTACTCCATGGTGTTCGACTCCTACGCAGAGGTTCCCTCGACCGTGTCGAAGGAAATCATCGCGAAGGCGACTGGAGAGTAGACTCTTCGGCGCCCCGGGGTCGATGACACCAGGGGTACGGGGGAGAATTACCCTCCCACCGGTCGGGCCTGTGCACGACCTGCTTTACAACTAAAGACCATCAAACCGTACTGCTGCACCGCAGCAAGCACAATCAGTCCAGGAGGACATCCAGTGGCGAAGGCGAAGTTCGAGCGGACAAAGCCGCACGTCAACATCGGTACCATCGGTCACGTTGACCACGGTAAGACGACCACCACCGCTGCCATCACCAAGGTGCTCGCCGATGTTTACCCCGACCTGAACGAGGCCTCGGCCTTCGATCAGATTGACAAGGCCCCCGAGGAGAAGGCTCGCGGCATCACGATCAACATCTCGCATGTTGAGTACCAGACGGAAAAGCGCCACTACGCGCACGTCGATGCCCCGGGTCACGCTGACTACATCAAGAACATGATCACGGGTGCGGCGCAGATGGACGGCGCGATCCTGGTCGTGGCGGCCACCGACGGCCCGATGCCCCAGACGCGTGAGCACGTGCTGCTCGCCCGCCAGGTCGGCGTGCCCTACATCCTCGTCGCCCTGAACAAGGCCGACATGGTCGACGACGAGGAAATCCTCGAGCTCGTCGAGATGGAGGTCCGCGAACTGCTGGCCTCGCAGGACTTCGACGAGGACGCGCCGGTCATCCCGATCTCGGCACTCAAGGCGCTCGAGGGCGACCCCAAGTGGACCCAGAGCATCGTCGACCTCATGGCGGCTGTGGACGAGTCCATCCCGGACCCCGTCCGCGAGACCGACAAGCCCTTCCTCATGCCCGTCGAGGATGTCTTCACGATCACCGGTCGTGGCACGGTCGTCACCGGCCGTATCGAGCGTGGCGTTGTCAACGTGAACGAGGAGGTGGAGCTCATCGGCATCAAGGAGACCTCCACCAAGACCACGGTCACCGGCATCGAGATGTTCCGCAAGCTGCTTGACCAGGGCATGGCGGGCGACAACGTCGGCCTCCTCGTCCGTGGCATCAAGCGCGAGGACGTCGAGCGTGGCCAGGTTGTCATCAAGCCCGGCGCGTACACCCCGCACACCGAGTTCGAGGGCCAGGCGTACATCCTGTCCAAGGACGAGGGCGGCCGTCACACGCCGTTCTTCAACAACTACCGCCCGCAGTTCTACTTCCGCACCACGGACGTTACGGGCGTTGTGACCCTCCCCGAGGGCACTGAGATGGTCATGCCCGGTGACAACACCGAGATGATCGTCAAGCTGATCCAGCCGGTCGCCATGGACGAGGGCCTGCGTTTCGCGATCCGTGAGGGTGGCCGCACCGTCGGCGCCGGTCGCGTCGTGAAGATCCTCGCCTGATAGCTGTATCTCAAGGAGGCGGCGTCGACCCCTATAAGGGGGTCGGCGCCGTTCGCCATTGATGGCGGCTCGGGGCCGTTTGGGTAACAGTCGTCCCCAACACAGCGATGAGTCTAAGGAGCCTGGTTAGCGGCAGTTTGAGCTATACAACAATCAGGAAAGTATTGCTTTTTATCGCTGAAGCGCGCGGCGAGTGGCATCGAGGAGATCATTGCCTGGATGTCGGGAATCGGAGTTTAACGTGGGTGGCTATCAAGCTGACGGATCGACAGACCGGGAAGGTTCGGCCAGGCGGGTTCCGCCCAACGCTTTCCCGTTGTCCAACGCGCAACTGGGCATGTGGCTGTCGCAGCAGCTGAGCCCAGGCGTGCCCATCAACATGGCGCAGTATGTCGAGCTCGACGGCCACATCGATTTGGCGTTGTTCGAGAAGGCCCTGATTGTCGTGGGCAAGGAGCTCGGCTCCGGCTACTTGAGGCTCATCGACGTTGATGGCACTCCGTATCAGCTCGTGGACCGCTCCATCGATGATTCGTTGATCCTGGTGGATTTTTCTGCTGAAGAAGACCCCTCCGCCGCGGCTCAGCACTGGATGCGTGAGGAGTACTCACGCCCGTTGGATCTGCTCGTGGACCGACTGGTCGTGTGCGCGATGCTCAAGCTCGGTCCGGACCGCCACTACTGGTACGCCCGTATCCACCACGTGGCGCTCGACGGCACCGGCTCGATGACTCTGATGACGCGCACCGCAGCGGTGTACACGGAACTCCTCGCGGGACGCACGCTGGCGCCGGTGTCGGTCGATGGACTCGTCGATATCACGGATTCCGAGACGCGGTATCGCAACTCTCCACGATTCGAGAAGGATCGCGCGTACTGGCACGCAATCGCCAAGGATCTCCCCGAGCCGACGACTCTGGCATTGCGGCAGGCTCCGGTCCAGGCGCTGAACCGAGTCTCGAGCGCCGCGCTGTCGGATAAGGCCGTCAGCCTGATGTCCGACCACAGCGCCAACACTGGCCAGTCCTTCGCGCCGACCACGATCGCGGCCTTCGCGGCCTACCTCTCGAGGATGGGCGGAAGCCGACAGATCTCGCTGAGCCTGCCGGTTTCGGCGCGGACTACGGCCAGCATGCGCCGATCTGGTGGGATGATCTCCAATGTGGTGCCGCTGTGCGTGGATGTCGCGCCGGACATCACGGTAGAGGCGCTGGTCAACAGCGTCCAGGTCCAGCTTGTCGGCGCTCTGCGTCACCAGCAGTATCGGGCTGAGGACATTCGCCATGATGGTGGCGGCTGGGGTGGCCAGCGGGCGTTCTTCGGGCCGCTGATCAACATCATGATGGGCCTGGGAAACCTTCAGCTTGGCGATGTGAATGGCCGTCTGAACGTGCTTTCATCTGGTCCTGTCGACGATATGATCGTGAACCTCTATGAGAGCGGTCATGGCAAGAGCAGGACACATATCGACTTCAGCGCCAACCCGGAGCGGTATACAGACGACGAGCTGGACAGCCACCATCGCCGGTTCACAGAGTTCTTCGAGGTGTTTGTCGGTGCCGGCCCACAGGCCCTGGTCTCCTCCCTGGACGTGGTGTCGGCGGTGGAGCGGGACACGGTCCTAGCGGAGTTCAACCTGTCCGCGGCCGAGTTCCCGGCGAAGACCGTCGTTGAGCTGTTCGACGATCAGGTGGCGGCGACACCCGACGCGCCGGCGCTGAGTTTTGGCGACGAGACGCTGACGTACCGCGAGTTCGACGAGCGGGTTAACAGCTTGGCGCGCTATCTCCGTGACGTTGGCGTGGGGCCCGAGGCTCGCGTCGGAATTGTGCTGTCTCGATCGATAGACCTGCTTGTCGGCATCTACGCGATCCTGAAGGCGGGCGGCGCCTATATTCCGCTCGATCCAGAGCATCCGGCCGACCGGAGCCGCTACGTTCTTGACTCGGCGCAGGCGCGGTGCGTCCTCACGCGGTCACGCGACAGCTCGCCCGGTGACTGGCCAGGACATAATGTGGTCGATCTGGACTCGATCGACCTCTCCACGTTCGACAGTTCGCCGGTCACCGACGCGGACCGGCTGTCCCCCCTCCGTCCGGCGAACACCGCCTACCTGATCTACACCTCCGGGTCGACGGGTGAGCCCAAGGGCGTGGCGGTGACGCACGCCGCCATCTCGAACCAAGTGCAGTGGTTGGCCGCGGAGTACGGTTTCGGACCTGCGGACACCGTGCTGCAGAAGACCCCGGTGACGTTCGACGTCTCACTGTGGGAGCTATTCGTGCCGTTGACCACGGGCGGTGCCCTGGCGATTGCAGAGCCCGGCGGCCACCGTGACCCTGAGTACCTCGCCCGGGCCATCGCTGCGCACTCCGTCACCGCTATCTCCTTCGTGCCGTCGATGCTGGCGGCATTCCTCGGCAGCGCCCCCGCCGCGCCGTGCGATTCTCTCCGGCTGGTCTTCTCGGCCGGCGAGGCGCTACAGGAGGCCACCGTCGATCGTTTCGCGCGGTTCGGCTACGGCATGCTGCACAACTTGTACGGTCCGACGGAGGCCGCGGTCCACTCGACCGCCTGGCCCGTCGCACCCGGCGACCACGGCTCCGTGCCCATCGGCGCTCCAGTTGCCAACACCAAGACCTATGTGCTGGACAGCCGCCTGCAGCCGGTGTCCGTCGGCGTCAGGGGAGAGCTCTATCTCGCGGGCGACCAGCTGGCCCGCGGATATGAGGGGCGCACGGATCTGACCGCGGAATGCTTCGTCGCCAATCCCTTTGGCGCTCCGGGCGAGCGGATGTATCGCACCGGCGACCTCGTCCGCTGGCGTGCAGACGGTGCGCTGGAGTACATCGGACGCGCGGACTTCCAGGTCAAGGTTCGCGGCTATCGCATTGAGCTCGGAGAGATCGAGGCGGCACTGGTGCGCGCGGAGCAGGTGCGGCAGGCCGTGGCTGTGGTGCACGAGTCCGCGACCGGCTCCAAGTTGGTCGCGTACGTGACCTTGGACGCGGGAACCACTGCAGAGCCCGCCGCAATTGCGAACAGCACCGCGTCGTCGTTGCCCAGCTATATGGTTCCGGACCTGGTCGTGATCGTCGATGAGTTCCCTGTGGGCGCGGCCGGCAAGCTCGACCGTAGCCAGTTGCCGGAGCCCGATTTCTCGTTCGACACTGTTGAGTTCCGGGAAGCGGAGTCTCCCATCGAGGAGATTCTCACGACGGTGTTCCAGGAGTTGCTCGGCATCGAGAGCATCGGTGTCGATGA
The DNA here is from genome assembly GCF_000524475.1 of Tomitella biformata AHU 1821. Taxonomy (GTDB): domain Bacteria; phylum Actinomycetota; class Actinomycetes; order Mycobacteriales; family Mycobacteriaceae; genus Tomitella; species Tomitella biformata. The sequence continues at coordinate 135,868 of NZ_BAVQ01000072.1, forward strand.
CTCGTTCTTCGCTCTCGGTGGTGACAGCATCGTCGCGATCCAACTTGTCTCGCGCGCGAAGCTCGCCGGCATCGTGTTCCAGGCCCGCGACGTGTTTGAGTGCCGGACCGTCGCGAAGCTCGCGCAGGTCGCGACGCTGGCCGACGCCGGCGGCATCGTGGTGCCAGACGAGCTGCCCGGCGGCGGGGTGGGCGCGATGGAGCCCTCGCCGATCATGCAGTCATTTTTCGAGCGGGCCGGCGGCAAATCGCGATACAGCCAGGCCATCATGGTCACCGCGCCCCTGGGCGCCGACAGCGCGCTGCTGGCGCCAGTGGCCGCCGCTGTGGTCGACCATCATGACGCCCTGCGGCTCTCCGAGGTAGGCGGCCAGCTCGAGGTCCTTCCCGCTGGCTCGGTAGACCCCGCGGCGCTGGTCACCGAGGTGCATACAGCTGCCGCGTTTGACAGCGCGGAGTTCCGTCGACTGGCGGCTGAGAACCTGAGCGCCGCCTCGTCGAGGTTGAACCCAGCGGCAGGCCTGATGGTTCAGTTTGTGCTGTTCTTCGACCCAGCTCAGGCAGCTTTGGGCCGTGAGGGCCGGTTGCTGATCGTCGCGCACCATCTGTCTGTCGACGGGGTTTCTTGGCGAATCATCCTGCCGGACCTGGCGATGGCGTGGGGCACGCTGATGGCGGGGGAGGAGCTCTCTCTCGCCCCGGTCGGCACCTCGGCGCGCAGGTGGATGGCCGAGCTCAAGGACGTCGCACAGTCCCCGTCGGTGGTGGCGGAGCTGCCGCACTGGCGCGAGACCCTGGACGGTCCTGATCCGATGCTCGGCACACGCGCTCTCGACGCTGCCGTGGACGTGGCAGAGCGTGTCCGCCAGGTCCAGGTAGAGATGACGCCCGAGGTGACCAGGGCGCTCTTGACCACTGTGCCGGAGGCTTTTCACGGCAATGTCAACGACGGCCTGCTCACGGGGCTCGCGATGGCGGTCGCGCGGTGGCGCCAGTCGCGGGGCGTGGGCGAGTCCTCGGTGCTGGTATCGCTGGAGGGCCACGGGCGGGAGGAGTCATTGCTCCCCGGTGCGGACCTGACGCGGACCGTGGGTTGGTTCACCACGGTGTTCCCCGTCCGCCTGGATCTGGCTGGCGTGGACGTGGACGACGCGTTCGCGGGTGGCGCTGCCGCTGGCTCCGCCATCAAGGCGGTCAAGGAGATGCTGCTCCGCGTCCCATCGCGCGGCATCGGCTACGGGCTGCTGCGGCACCTCAATGAGGAGACCTCGCGTGAACTCGCGGCCTTGCCCGCGCCGCAGATCGTTTTCAACTACCTGGGGCGGGTCGTGGCGGGCGAGATCCCCGCAGAGGTGCGCCGGGCCGGGTGGGTCCCGGATAAGGAGCTCGCGGACCTGACCGGGGCGAAGGACCCGGACATGACCATCGCCACGGCGCTGGAGATCAACGCGATATCTTCGGAGGGCGAGGACGGCGAACGCCTCACCGCGACCTTCGACTTCCCGACTGGCGTCCTGGACGAGGGCGATGTCGAAGAGCTTGCGCAACTGTGGGCACAGGCCCTTGCGGCCCTCGCCGAACATGCCGCGCGGCCGGGCTCGGGCGGGCTCACGCCGTCGGATGTCCCGCTCGTCTCCGTTACCCAGTCACAGCTGGAGTGCTGGGAACGCGCATACCCGGCGATGCAGGACGCGTGGTCGCTGACTCCGCTGCAGGAGGGCCTGTTCTTCCACGCGCTGCTGGCCGAGCAAGCCGTCGATATCTACACGGCGCAGGTGGAGCTCGAGCTGCGCGGAGCCGTGGACGAGGACCGGATGCGCGCGGCCTGCCAGGCTTTGATCGACCGACACGCGAACTTGCGCACAGCATTCCGGCAGGGCTCGGACGGTTCGGCGGTCCAGGTGGTCCTAGACGCCGCAGAAGCCCCGTGGCGGGCAGTGGACTTGACCGTCGGGGAGACATTCGACGCCGATCGCGCCGAGGAGGAGTGCCAGCGCCTGCTCTTAGCCGACCGCGAGGCCAGGTTCGACATGACCGCGCCGCCACTGGTGCGTTTCCTGCTGGTGAAGGTGTCCGCGGACCGCTACCGGTTGGCCGTCACCAACCACCACATCCTCTTGGACGGCTGGTCGACGCCGCTGCTCGTGCGTGATCTGCTGGTGCTCTATGCGACGGGCGGGGCCACGGCCGAGTTGCCTCGAGTGCGTCCGTACCACGATTTCCTCAAGTGGCTCTCGACGCGGGACTCCGCGGAGTCGTTGGCCGCGTGGGTCACCGCGCTGCAGAGTGTCGAGGATCCGACGATGCTGTCCCCGAGCACTGGGGGATCCGGCAAAGCGACGGACTCCGAAGAGCTCGAATTCGAACTGTCGCCGAAAGTTGAATCGGGTCTGATCCGGGTCGCACGCAATCTCGGCGTCACGCCGAACACCGCGGTCCAAGCGGTGTGGGGCATCCTCCTGGGCAGGCAGACCAACCAGACGGACGTGGTGTTCGGCGCGACGGTGTCAGGCCGCCCGCCGGCGCTGAACGGGATTGAGTCGATGCTCGGGCTGTTCATCAACACCGTGCCGGTGCGGGTGCGGCTCGATGAGGACGAGACGTTCGCAGACCTGCTCAGCCGGGTCCAGATCGAACAGGCTGATCTGCTCGACCACCACCAGGTCGGACTGGTGGACATCCAGCGCGAGCTGGGTCTGGGGCAGCTGTTTGACACCCTTACCGTGTTCGAGTCCTACCCCATTGACCGCGGCGGGCTGACCGCGGACACCGATATCGCCGGAATGCACCTCGATGATGTCCGCGTGCATGACGCGTCCCACTATCCGCTGACGTTGGTGGCGCTGCAGGACCCGACGCTGCACTTCAAGTTGAAGTATCTGCCCGCGATCATTGAACGGGCCGAGGTGGAGAACCTTGCCGCCCAGATGGTCCGAATCATCGAGTCTGTGGTGAAGAACTCGAAGGCGCCCATCGGGGAGTTGGAGATCCTGAGCGCGGAGGACGTGGCGCGGCTGGCTCCCGTCCGCGGTCTGCCGGCTGAGGTCCACGACTTGGAGTTCTTCGCCGCGATGGCCGCCCGGAATCCGCAGGGGACAGCTGTCTCTTTCGCGGGCGAGAAGCTCACCTACGCCGAGCTCGACGCGTGCTCCAACCGTCTCGCCCGGCTGCTGATCTCGCGTGGTGTCGGCCCCGAGACATTTGTGGCGCTGGGCATGACGCGCTCCATCCACTCCGTTGTCGGGATGTGGGCAGTGCTCAAGGCCGGCGGTGCGTTCGTGCCCGTCGACCCGAACTATCCCGCGGACCGCGTCGCGCACATGCTCACGGACTCCGGAGCCGCGCTTGGCTTGACTGTCGGCGTCGAGCGGCGGCTGCTGCCCGACGAGGGCACCCACTGGCTGATCGTCGACGGGTTCGAGCTGGCGACCGAGCTGGCCGGGCATGCGGACACCCCCGTCGCCGCGGCGGAGCGGTTGGGCCGCACCCGTGTGGACAGCGCCGCTTACGTGATCTACACATCGGGGTCCACGGGCGCCCCGAAGGGCGTCGTGGTCACCCGCACCGGCCTGGCGAACTTTGCCATCGAGCAGCGCGAGCGCTACGGCATCACCGCGGACTCGCACGTGCTGCACGTGGCGTCGCCGAGTTTCGACGCGTCGGTGCTGGAGTACACGATGGCGTTCGGCAGCGGTGCGACGCTGGTCATCAGCCCCCCGACCGTCTACGGCGGCGAGGAACTGCACGAGCTGATCCTCGAGGAGGGCGTCACGCACGCCTTCATCACGCCGTCGGCTCTGGCCTCGGTCGAGCCCGCCGGGCTCGACGTCCTCCAGCACCTCGTGGTCGGCGGCGAGGCGGTGCCCGCGGAGATCGCGAACCGCTGGGCTCCCGGCCGCAACCTGTACAACGGCTACGGGCCGACAGAGACCACGATCATGATCGCCATCAGCGACCCGATGACGGCGGGCCAGCCGATCAGCATCGGCGGCCCGGTGCGCGGCGCAGAGCTCATCGTGCTCGATGAGCGCCTGCGCGTGGTGCCGGTCGGGGGGGTCGGCGAGCTCTACGCGGCCGGTGCCGGGCTTGCCCGTGGCTACCACGACCGTCCCGAGCTCAACGCGGAGCGGTTCGTCGCGAACCCGTACGGCGAGCCCGGCGACCGGATGTACCGAACTGGCGACCTGGTGCGCTGGAACGAGGACCTCACACTCGAGTATCTGGGCCGGTCGGATTCGCAGGTCAAGGTCCGAGGCTTCCGCATCGAGCTCGGCGAGATCGACGCGGCGCTCACGGCGCACCCCGCTGTCGACTTCGCGGCCACGATCGGCCACGAGGGCCACGACGGCCAGACCCAACTGGTGGCGTACGTGCGGGCTGTCCCGGGCCGATCTGTGGACGCCACGGAGCTTAAGGCGTTCGTCGGCGAGTCGCTGGCCGCGTACATGGTGCCCGCGTCGATCATGCTGGTGAACGCGGTACCGCTCACCCCCGTCGGCAAGCTTGACCGCCGCGCGCTGCCTGATCCTGTGTTCTCGTCGGGCCACACCACGTTCGTGGCGCCGGACTCCTCCGTAGAGGAGATTATCGCCGATGTGTTCGCCGAGGTCCTCGCGATTGCTCGGGTCGGTGTCACTGACAGCTTCTTCGACCTCGGCGGCGATTCCCTCGTCGCCACGAAAGTCGTCGTCCGGATCAACTCCGCGCTGAAGTCCGCGATCACGGTCCGCGACCTATTCGAGGCGCCCACGGTGCGCAAGCTCGCCGCCCGCGTCGCGACTTTCGCGGCGGGCGGGGCGCGACCAGCGCTGGTCGCCCGTCCGCGCCCCACGGTGCTGCCGCTATCGCTGGCACAGCAGAGCATGTGGCTGGCCAACCGCTTCGACGTCGACTCGGCGGCGTACAACATCCCACTTGCCGTGCACCTGACCGGCGAATTGGACATCGCGGCGATGTCTAGCGCCGTGGAGGATGTGCTGGAGCGGCATGAGTCGCTGCGGACGGTGTTCCCCGACTCCGCCAACGGACCGTTCCAACAGATCGTGCCGGCGGCCAACGTCGACTGGGATCTGACGCCAGTGGACGTGGCGGCAGACGAGATCCTGCGCGTCCTCGAGGAGTTCGCCTCCGAGGGCTTCGACGTCACCACCGCCCCGCCGGTCCGGATTAGGCTCCATCGGTTCGTGAATGATGAGGTTGACGGTGACCAGTTCGTACTGGTGATGGTGGTGCACCACATCGCGGCCGACGGCGCCTCGCTGCTACCGCTGGTCCGCGATGTGATGGCGGCGTACATCGCGCGGTCCACGGGCTCCGCGCCCAACTGGCAGCCCCTCGAGGTGCAATACGCGGACTTCGCCCTATGGCAGCAGGACTTCCTCGGTAGCCCCGCGGATTCGGCATCGGTGGCCGGGAAGCAGCTTGCGCACTGGTCGAAGACCCTCGCGGGGGCGCCGGCGCTGCTGGGCCTGCCGACGGACCGGCCCCGCCCTGAGCGCCGCTCGCGCGCGGGTGGCCATGTGCCGTTCATCCTCAACGCCAGGCAGCATGAGACGCTCTCGGCGCTGGCCCGCAAGCACGACGGTTCACTATTCATGGTGGTCCACGCGGCCCTCGCCGTGCTGCTGTCCCGCCTCAGCGGCGACGACGACATCGTGGTCGGCACCCCGACTTTCGGCCGTGGCGAACGCGCGCTCGACGATCTGGTCGGCATGCTCGTCAACACCCTCGCGCTGCGCACCGGCGTCGACGCCAACGCCACGTTCAACGAGTTGCTGTCCACGGTGCGGGAAGCAGACCTGGCGGCCTTTGGCAACGCGGATGTGCCGTTCGAGACGCTGGTGCAGGAGCTGCGGGTGCCCCGCGCCACGTCGCACTCGCCGCTGTTCCAGGTCATGTTGGCATTCCAGAACAACCAGCAGGCAACGCTGGAACTGCCGGGGCTAACGGTCAATGTGTTGACCGACATGGTGGAGGCGTCGAAGTTCGACCTGACCTTCACCCTCAGCGAGCAGTTGCCGGGCCACGGCGATCCGGAGGAGCTTGCCGGCACGCTCAGCTACACGGCCGACATCTTCGATCGGGCGAGCGCCGAGCGACTCGTCGAGCGGTACCTCCTGATCATCGATGAGATTTGCGCGGACCCGGATGTCGTCGTCGGCGATATCGAGATTCGCTCTGAAGCAGAAAGAGGCGCTTTGACCCCTGCCCGTCGCCAGCGAGTGATGACCGTGCGAGAACTGCCGCAGCTATTGGCCGCGGCGGCGGAGTCGGATCCCGATGCGGTGGCCGTCTCACATGACGGAATGCAGGTGACCTATCGGGAATTCGACGAGCGGCTGCGAATGCTGCACAGCTCGCTTTCCGAGCGCGGCATGGACGACCAGGCAATCGTCTCCGTGGTGCTGTCCGGCCTGGTGCCGACCATCATGATGGCGCCGCCGTCGGCCGACGGCTCCGACGGCTTCGGCGCGATCCTGGACCAGGTCATCGCCGACGCACACGCGCTGGTCGGGGACATCGAGATCGTCGTGCCCGTGGCACCGGTGGCCGAGGCGGCCTCGTCTGATGACGCCGCGCCGGCAGACGGTTGGCCGCTGGCGAGCGCCGTGGCGCTGTGGCAGGGCCAGGTCGCGGACGGGCCCGAGCGGGAAGTGGTCGTCGCCGACGGCGTCCGGCTGGGCCGACGCGAGCTGAACGCCCGCGCGAACCAACTCGCGCGCGAGCTGCGGGAGCGCGGGGCGGGACCGGACTCGGTCGTCGCGCTAGTGGTGCCGCGCGGGGTCGACTGGGTGGTGGGCATGCTCGCCGCGTGGAAGGCCGGCGCGGCGTACTGTCCGATCGACCCGGACTGGCCGCTGGAGCGGATCGTCGATCTGGTGGAGACGCTGTCCGCGGCCGTCGTGGTCGCCAACCGCGTCTGGGCCGCGGCGGCAGCGGCCCCGTTTGAGGTGCTCAACCTGGACGCGGCGGCGACTCGCGAGCTGCTGGCCGCGCACGACGCGACAGATCTGCCGGAGCAGTGGACGGCGCCGTCGGCTGGGGACCGGCTTGCCTATGTCATCACCACGTCCGGCTCGACGGGCAAGCCGAAGCCGACCATGGTGCCAATGCGCGGCGTGTCCAACACCTTCCAGTGGTACCGGCGCTCGCTCGCGTTCGAGGCGGGCACCGGCGTGCTCGTCGCGAACTCGCCGCTGTTCGACCAGACGCAGAAGAACATCTGGACGACGCTGTCCTACGGCGGCGTCCTGCACCTCGCGGAGAGCGGCTTCGAGCCGAACTCGATCCTCGGGATCATCGGCACGGGCGAGGTCGCGATCGCGAACATGGCACCCAGCGTGTTCGAGGTGCTCGCTGACCTCGACCAGGACCGCGTCATCCCCAACCTCGAGTGGGTCGTGCTCGGGGGCGAGCAAATCCAGGATGCGACGTGCGCGCCGCTGATCGGCACGCAGACGCGGCTGCTCAACACCTACGGTCCCACGGAGTGCTCGGACACGACCTCGGAGTTTGAGGTCGCACTCTCCTCGGACGGACATTCCTCCGACGGCCCGGTTCCCATCGGCGCGGCCTTCGAGGGCGTCGACTATCACGTCTTGGACTCGCGTCTTCGGCCTGTCCCCGTCGGTGTGACGGGTGAGCTGTATATCGGCGGGATCGTCGTGGGCCGTGGCTACGGTGGCATGGCGGGGCTCACAGCCGCCAGCTTCGTGGCGGACCCGTTTGGGCCCGCGGGTGCACGCATGTATGCCACCGGCGACCTGGTCCGGGAACGGTCCGACGGTGAGCTGGTGTTCGTCGGCCGCTCGGATTTCCAGGTGAAGATCCGCGGCATGCGCATCGAGCTCGGTGAGATCGAGTCGGCGCTCACGTCCACGTGCGACGTGTTGCAGGCGGTCGTCGTGCTGCACGAGGACGAGGCGGGCCAGCACCTGGTCGCGTACATCACCACAGTGGCCGGCGCTGCGCTGAGCACCGACGATGTGCTCGCCGCGCTGGCGGAGACGCTGCCGTCGCACATGGTCCCTGACCTATTGATGGTCCTCGACGAGATGCCGTTGACCACGAGCGGCAAGATCAATCGCAACACCCTGCCCGCGCCTGAGTTCACGGCGCGCGCCGAGGAGTATGTGGCCCCGCGTGACGAGCGCGAGCGCCTGCTGGTGGAGATCTTCGCCGACGTGCTCGGCGTCGACCGGATCGGCGTCACCACCTCGTTCTTCGATCTGGGCGGAAACTCGCTCAGCGCGGCCAGGGTCGCGGCGCGGGCCAGTGCGGCGCTCGGCGTTGAGATCAGCTTGCGGGATCTATTCGAGGCGCCGTCCGTGGCGGAGCTTGCGGCTTTCTCGCGCGGCGACGCGGTGGCAAGTGTCATCGCCCGCCCGGCGCTGGCAGCGGTCTCGCCGCGCCCAGAGCCGCTCCCGCTCTCGCTCGCGCAGCAGCGGATGTGGCTGCTCAACCGCTATGACCCGGAGTCACCCGCGTACAACATCCCGCTGGCGGTGCGCTTCGCCGGCGACTTGGACTCGGACGCGATGGCTGCGGCGCTGACCGATGTCGTGGCCCGGCAGGAGTCGCTGCGCACGGTGTTCCCCGTGTCGCTGAACGGCACGGCGGGCGGCACACAGGTGATCGTGCCGATCGAGGATATCGACCTGGGCCTTACTCCGGTCTCGGTGGACGAGTCCGACCTCACCGACACGCTGTTGGAGATCGGTGGCCGTGGCTTCGACGTCACGACCGCGGTCCCGGTCCGCGCGCGCCTGCTGCGCCTGAGCCCCACCGACCACATGCTGGTACTGGTGCTGCACCACATTGTCGCGGACGGCGGCTCCGCGATGCCGCTGGCCCGAGACGTGATGACCGCGTACACCGCTCGCAAGCGCGGGGCGTCCCCGCAGTGGGCGCCGCTTGAGGTCCAGTACGCGGACTACGCGCTGTGGCAGCGGGACGTCTTGGGCGTGGAAGATGACCCAGACTCGTTGGGCGCCAAGCAGATCGAGTACTGGAAGCAGACTCTCGAGGGGGTCTCCGAGCCGCTCGCGCTCCCGATGGACCGCCCGCGGCCGCGGACCCGGGCGATGCGGGGCGCGTCGGTCCGCTTCGACCTGGACGCGCAGACGCACGCCGCAGTGGTCGAGCTGGCCCAGGCGAATAACGTGTCGGTGTTCATGGCGCTGCAGGCGGCGCTGGCGGCGCTGCTCGCCCGGGTCTCGGGCACCGACGACGTGGTGCTCGGGGTGGCGGTCGCCGGGCGCGGCGAGCAGGCCCTCGAGGACCTGGTCGGCATGTTCGTCAACACCCTGGTGCTGCGCAGCCGCGTCGCCCCGGAGATGAGCTTCGCGGACCTGCTCAGCCAGGTGCGTGAGACCGACCTGGCCGCGTTCAGCAACTCGGACGTCCCATTCGAGCGGCTGGTCGAGGCGCTGGACCCAGAGCGGTCAACGTCGTATTCGCCGCTGGTCCAGGTCATCATGACGCACCAGCTCGAGGAGGTCTCGGCGATCGAGATCGACGGGCTGACTGTGGCCCCGGCGGCGATCGACGTCGGCGTGGCCAAGTTCGACCTCACCGTCGACCTGTCCGAGCGACGTTCCGACACCGGCGCCCCCGAGGGCCTCGGCGTGCTGATCGGCTACGCGACGGACATCTTCGACGAGCCGACCGTCACGGCGCTCGCGGACCGATACCAGCGGGTGCTCGCGAGCGCGGTCTCGGACGCCTCGGTGGCCGTCGGCCAGATCGACCTGTTCGACGAGTCTGAGCGTGCGAGCCTCGTCCCCGCCCGCGGCGCCGGCGGCCAGAGCCCCGTCGTCCTGGCGGAGATCCTGCGCGCCGCGGTGGCCCAGAACCCGGCCGGCGTGGCGGTGGCCGGCGGCGGCCGAGAGCTCACCTACACCGAGCTGGACGAGCGCTCCAACGCCCTGGCCCGAGTCCTCATCGACCGTGGCGCCGGGCCGGAGACCTTCGTGGCGCTCGGGATGACCCGCTCTATCGAGTCCGTGCTGGGCGTGTGGGCGGTCGCCAAGACCGGCGCCGCGTTTGTGCCGGTGGACCCGAACTACCCCGCGGACCGCGTCGAGCACATGCTTGCCGACTCCGGCGCGGGACTCGGGCTGACCGTCTCGGGCGAGGCCGACAGGCTGCCACAGGGCGTCGACTGGCTGGTGCTGGACGGGCCGGAATGCGTGGCACTGTGCGCGGGCAAGTCGGCCGCCCCGATTACGGACACGGAGCGGCGCGGCGCGGTGACACCGGCGAACGCCGCCTACGTCATCTACACCTCGGGCACCACCGGCAAGCCGAAGGGCGTCGTCGCGACGCACGGCGGGCTGGCGAACGTCGCCGCGGCCCAGCGCCGGGACTACGGCATCACCAAGGACTCGCGGACGCTGCACTTCGCGTCGCCGAGCTTCGACGCGTCCGTCCTGGAGCTGCTGCTGGCGGTCTCTGCCGGCGCGGCCATGCAGATCGCCCCGGCGGAGCTCTACGGCGGACCCGACCTCGCGAGCTTCCTGCGCGAGCGGGCCGTCACGCACGCCTTCATCACCCCGGCCGCGCTGAACTCGGTCGATCCCTCGGGGCTGGAGAGCCTCGAGTCGATCGCCGTCGGCGGCGAGGCGTGGGGCCAGGAGCTGGTGCAGAAGTGGGCGCCCGGGCGCCGGCTGCACAACTGCTACGGCCCGACCGAGACGACGATCATCACCAGCATCGGCGCGCCGCTGCAGGTCGGCGGCCCGCTGACAATGGGCGGCCCGATCGGCGGCATGTCCGCGGTGGTCCTCGACGGCCGCCTGCAGCCCGTCCCGCGCGGCGTCGCGGGAGACCTGTATCTGTCGGGTGGCGGCGTCACCCGCGGCTACCATGGGAACCCGGGGCTCACCTCGGACAAGTTCGTTGCCAACCCGTTCGGCGAGCCCGGCGCACGGATGTACCGCACCGGCGACGTCGTGCGGTGGACCCATGGCGACGAGCTCGAGTACGTCGGCCGCAGCGACTTCCAGGTGAAGGTCCGCGGCTTCCGCATCGAGCTCGGTGAGATCGACAACGTCCTGCGGGACCATCGGTCGATCGAGTTCGCCGCCACGGAGGCGCTCACCGCGCCATCCGGCGAGAAGGTGCTCGTCGCATACCTGCTGCCAGCGGACGGCGCCGAGGGCTCCGGGACAATCGACACCGCGCAGATCGCCCGGCACGTCGGCGAGTTCCTGCCCGGGTACATGGTGCCGTCGTACTTCGTCGTCCTGGGCGAGGTGCCGCTGACGCCGGTTGGCAAGCTCGACCGCCGCGCGCTGCCGGAGCCCGACTACTCGGCGCGCACCGGGGAGTTCCGCGCGCCGGTCACCACGCTGGAGAAGACGATCGCCGCAGAGTTCGCCGCGGTGCTGGGCGTGGAGCAGGTTGGCCTGGACGACTCGTTCTTCGCCCTCGGCGGCAACTCGCTGATCGCCACGAAGGGCATCAGCCGGATCAACGCCGCGACCGGCGCAGACGCGAAGGTCCGCGTGCTGTTCGAGGCGCCCACGGTCGAGGAGCTGGCCCTGCGGCTGGCGCCACTGGTCGGGGCGGGAGCGGCCCGCCCGGCGCTGGTGCCGCAGGAGCGCCCCGAGCGGATCCCGCTCGCGCTGGCGCAGCAACGCATGTGGTTCATCAACCGCCTCGAGCCGGATTCCGCCACCTACAACATCCCGTTGGCGCTACGGCTCTCGGGCGCGCTAGATCTGAGCGCGCTGCGTGCGGCGATGCACGATGTGCTCGCGCGGCACGAGTCGCTGCGCACGGTGTACCCCGACTCCGTGGACGGGCCGGCCCAGCGCATCCTCGCCCCGGGCGAGGTCGACGCGACAGTGGAGCTCGTCCCGGTCTCGGGCGAGGAGGATCTGAATCGTCAGATGCTGGCGTTCGGCTCACGCGGCTTCGACCTGACCGCGGAGCCCGCGGTGCGGGCCGCGATCTTCCAGTCGGCCCCGGCGGAGCACGTGCTGCTGCTCGTGGTGCACCACATCACGGCCGACGGCTCGTCCCTCGCCCCGCTGGGACGAGACCTGATGCTGGCCTACGCCTCCCGGGCGGCGGGCCAGGCCCCGGCCTGGCAGCCGCTCCCGGTGCAGTACGCGGACTTCGCGATCTGGCAGCGCGACCTGCTCGGCTCGGCGGATGACGAGCAATCGCGGTTCTCCCACCAACTCGGCTACTGGCGCGAGGCGCTGGCCGGCCTGCCCGACGTGTTGGAGCTGCCGCTGGACCGCCCGCGCGGCCCCGAGCGGTCCGCCGCCGGCTCCGTCGTCGAGTTCGAGATCGACGCCGATCTCCACGGGGCGATGGCGGCGCTTGCACAGGGCATCAGCGCATCGGAGTTCATGCTCGCCCATGCGGCGTTGTCAGTGCTGCTGGCCCGGCTCAGCGGGGCGAGCGACATCGCGATCAGCACCCCCGTCGCCGGGCGTGGTGACGAGGCCCTTGACGACCTCGTCGGCATGTTCGTCAACACCATGGTGATGCGCACGGACGTCCAGCCGGACGCCACCTTCGCCCAGATCGTGTCCGCGGTGCGTGACAGCGATCTCGCAGGCTTTGACAACGTCGACGTGCCGTTCGAGCAGCTCGTCGACGAGCTGCGGCCGACACGTTCGTCGGCCTACTCGCCACTGGCGCAGGTCATGCTGAGCTTCCAGAATCTCGAGCGGCCCACCGTCGAGCTGGCGGGGCTGACGGTGAGCCCGCTGGACCCGGAGGTGACGACAGCTCAGTCTGACCTCGCGCTGACGCTGGTGGAGAACTTCGACGCCGACGGCGTCCGGTCCGGCATGAGCGGGTACCTGGAGTTCGCCACCGATATCTTCGACCGCGACACCGTCGCGCGGCTGGCCGAGCGGTTCACCCTGGTGCTGGCGGCAGGCGTCGCGGATGCTGACGTCGTGGTCGGCGATATCGACATCCTCACCGACGACGAGAAGTCCACGCAGGGGCAGTCGGCGGCCGCCCCCTCGCTGGCCAGCCAACCGGTTGCGGAGAGCCTGCACTCCCGGCCGTTGCCCGAGCTACTCGACCAGGCCGCAGCCCTGCGGCCGGACGGCATCGCGGTGGCGCGAGGGGACGTCACAGTCACCTACCGCCAGCTGCACGAGAAGTCCACGGAGCTGGCGAAGAGCCTGGCGGCCATGGGCGTCGGCGCGGAGGCGGCGGTCACCGTCGCGCTGTCGACACTGGTGCCGGGGCTGCTCGACGGTGAGGCTGGCGAGCAGTTCGCCACCACGTTCGCCGCGGAGCTTGCCGCGGTCGTCGCGGAGACCTCCGCCGAGGCGGAGATCCCGCCGGCGCTGGGCAGGTTCGCCGCCCAGGTTGCGCGGACCCCGGACGCGACGGCTCTCGTGTTCGAGGGCGAGACGCTGACCTACCGCGAGTTCGACGAGCGGTCGAACCGCCTGGCACGCCTGCTGATTGGCAGGGGAGCGGGCCCGGAGACCAGGGTTGGCGTCGGCATCAGCCGCTCCTTCGATGCCATGGTCGCGATGTACGCGGTGTTCAAGGCTGGCGCGGTCTATGTGCCGCTCGACCCCGAGCACCCGGCCGATCGCACGGCGTATGTCCTGGAGATCGCGGAGCCGGTGTGCGTGTTGACGAGGCGCTCCGAGAACCTGGCATTCCCCGCGGACCTCGACGTGGTGGACCTCGACACCCTGGATTTGGCGGCTGGGGACCCGTCGCCCGTGACCGACGCGGAGCGCGTGCGCCCGCTGCTGGGCGCGCACGAGTGCTACGCGATCTTCACGTCGGGCTCCACGGGCCGGCCGAAGGGCGTCGTGTGCACGTACGACGGTTTTGACAACCAGATGCAGTGGACCATCGACCAGTACAGGTTGACCGCCGACGACCGCATCGTGCAGAAGGCCCCGTACACGTTCGACGTGGCCATGTGGGAGTCCGTCGCGCCGCTGATGGTCGGCGCGCGGATCGTGATCGCCCGGCCCGGCGGGCACCGCGAGCCGGACTACCTGTCCGAGCTGATCCGCCGCGAGCAGATCTCCGTGGTGGAGTTCGTCCCGTCGATGCTGGACCTGTTCATGTCCGGGGAGTACGGGGATGTGCTGTCCTCCGTGCGGTACGTGGTGGCCGGCGGCGAGGCGCTGCCCTCGGAGCTGGTAACCCGGTTCCGGGAGATCAGCGACTCGACCCTCGCCAACACCTACGGGCCGACGGAGTTCACGGTCACGGCGACCTACTCCGAGCTGGACAAGCCCTTCGGGGCGATCGTGCCGATCGGCGTGCCGCTGCTCAACTCCGGCGGCTATGTGCTGGACCCGCGGATGAAAATCGTGCCAAAGGGCGTCGCGGGAGAGCTGTATCTCTCGGGCGTGCAGCTCGCGCGCGGCTATATGGGCCGTGCGGACCTGACCTCGGAGCGGTTCGTGGCCGACCCGTTCGGGACATCCGGTGATCGGATGTACCGCACCGGCGACCTGGTCCGCTGGAACAACCACGATGAGCTGGAGTTCTTGGGCCGCACCGACTTCCAGGTGAAGGTCCGCGGCCTGCGGATCGAGCTCGGCGAGATCGAGTCGGTCCTGCTGGGCCAGGAGTCTGTCTCGCAGGCGGTGGTGACGGTGCACGAGGGGCCCATGGGCCAGCGCATCGTGGGATACGTCGTCCCCAGCGCGGGAACGGTGTTCGACGCCGAGGCGCTGCTCGCCGCATGCGGAGTGGAGCTGCCGGACTACATGGTCCCCGACGTCGTCATGGCGCTGGCGGAGATGCCGCTCAACGCCAACGGCAAGCTGGACCGCAAGGCGCTGCCGGAGCCGGACCTGTCGGTGGTGGAGCGTGACTACCGCGCGCCGGAGAACGAGACGCAGCGCGTGATCGCGGAGATCTTCGCGGCGCTGGTCGGCATCGAGTTGGTCGGCGTCGACGAGTCCTTCTTCGAACTGGGCGGGAACTCGCTGTCCAGCACGCGGGCGGTAGCTCGGATCAACGATGCGCTCGGCGCGGGCCTGACCGTGCGGAACTTCTTCGACGCGCCGACGGCTCTCGACCTCGCCGCTCTCGTCGAGGCGGCCGGGCCCACTGCGGGAGCCGAGCGCCGTCCGCTCGCGCCGCAGGAGCGGCCGGAGCGGATCCCGCTGTCGCTGGCGCAGCGGCGCATGTGGTTCGTCAACCAGTTCGACACTGGCTCCGCGGCGTACAACATGCCGATGGCGGTGCGGCTCAAGGGGGACATCGACCCCGACGCCATCCGCGCCGCGGTCGCTGATGTCACGGGCCGACACGAGTCGCTGCGGACTGTGTTCCCGGACTCGGATGCCGGCCCCAGCCAGGTGATCCTCCCGGTCGAGGCCAGCGTCACCGCCTACGAGCAGGCCACGGTCGCGGACGAGACGGAGCTGGCCGCGCGGCTGGCCGAGCTGGCGACCACCGGCTTCGACGTCAGCGTCGAGGTGCCGGTGCGGGTCGCGCTGTTCGAGGTCGCGCCCGACGACCACGTCCTGATCATGGTGGTCCACCACATCTCGGCGGACGGGGCGTCGATGGCGCCGCTGTTCCGGGATGTCGTCACCGCCTATGTGGCCCGGGCGGCTGGCTTGGCTCCCCAGTGGGAGCCGCTCGCGGTGCAGTACGCGGACTACGCGATCTGGCAGCGAGAGATCCTCGGCGACGAGACGGACCCGGAGTCCCTCGTCGGCCGCCAGATCGAGCACTGGCGCCAGAACCTCACCGGCATGCCGGACCTGTTGGAATTGCCCACCGACCGGCCACGGCAGGCGCAGCAGTCCTTCGCCGGAGACTCGCTCCAGTTTACTGTGCCGGCGCAGACCCACCGGGGCCTCGAGGAGCTGGCCCAGAGCCGCGACGTGAGCATGTTCATGGTGCTCCACGCGGCGCTGGCGGTGCTGCTCGAGCGCCTCAGCGCGCAGGAGGACATCGCCATCGGCACCCCCGTGGCGGGCCGTGGCAGCGAGGCGCTCGACGACCTCGTCGGCATGTTCGTCAACACGCTGGTGCTGCGCACACAGATCGACCCCGACGAGTCCTTCACGGAACTGCTGGCGCAGGTCCGGGACACGGATGTCGACGCGTTTAGCAACTCTGACGTGCCGTTCGAGCGACTGGTCGAGGTGCTCGACGTCCAGCGGTCCACGGCGCACCAGCCGCTGTTCCAGGTGGCGCTGTCCTTCGACAACAACGAGGACGCGACGTTCGCGCTCCCCGGTCTCGAGCTCTCCGTGCTCGAGACCCCGCTGCACGTCTCGAAGTTCGAACTTCAGCTAAGTGTGCGGGAGAGCCACGGGGCAGACGGCTCCGCGGCGGGCATCCTCGCCGACTTCACCTATGCCACCGCCCTTTTCGACAAGTCGACGGCGGAGTCCTTCGGCCGTCGACTGCTGCGAATCCTGGATGCGGTTGTCGCGGATCCGGAGCTCGCGGTCGGCGTGATCGAGATCCTTGATGACGACGAGCGCATCACCCCCGCGGTGCTGCAGAGCATCGGCGCCGCGGACGTGCCCGCGCAGACGCTGCCGCAACTGCTAGATCTGGGAGTGCGGCAGGGCCCCGATGCTGTCGCAGTCACCTGCGCCGGTGTCGACCTGACCTACCGCGAGCTGGACGAGCGCTCGAACCGGCTCGCACGCGTGCTGATCGCGCGCGGCGCCGGTCCGGAGACGGTGGTCGCGCTCGCGCTGCGCCGCTCCCTGGAGTCGATCACCGGGATCTGGGCCATCGCCAAGACTGGCGCGGCCTACATGCCGCTGGACCCGAAGTACCCGCGCGAGCGCGTCGTCGAGATGCTCGAGGACTCCGCGGCCGTGGTCGGGCTGACGGTGCGGGAGCATCACGCGGCGCTGCCGGCCGCCGCCTCGTGGATCGTGCTGGACGACGCCGCCACCGGGCTGGAAATCGCCCGCGCGGACAGCGCCCCGATCGCCGACGCGGACCGGCTGGCGCCAATGGACGTAGACCAGTCCGCGTACGTTATCTACACCTCCGGCTCCACGGGCAAGCCCAAGGGGGTGCTGGTAACGCACCGCGGGCTAGCCAGCCTGTCGGCTGACATCCGCGCGCAGTACGGGGTGGGAAAGAGCTCGCGGGTGCTGCATGTGGCCTCGCCGAGTTTCGACACCTCGGTCGGCGAGCTGCTGGCCGCGTTCACCGCCGGCGCCACCCTGGTGGTCGCCCCGGCGGACGTGTTCGGCGGCGAGGAACTGGCCGAGGTGATCGCCGAGGAACGGGCGACGACGATCGTCCTGACGCCGACCGCGCTGATGACTGTCGACCCCACCGGACTGGACTGCGTCGAGACCGTCATCGTCGGCGGCGATATCTGCCCGCCAGAACTGGTGGCCCGCTGGGCGCCGGCACATACGATGCGCAACGCGTACGGCCCCACCGAGACCACCGTCATCGTCACGATCACGCCGCCGATGGTCGCGGCCGAGCGGGTGACAATCGGCGCCGCGATGAGCGGGGTGTCGGCGATGATCCTCGACTCTCGCCTGCGCCCAGTCCCCAGGGGCGTGCCGGGCGAGCTCTATATCGGCGGGGCCGGGACGGCCCGCGGATACCACGGGCAGCCGGCCCTCACCGCAGACCGTTTTGTGGCGAATCCGTTCACCGACGGCGAGCGGATGTACCGCACCGGCGACGTCGTCCGCAGGGTCACTGATCAGCAGATCGAGTACGTCGGCCGCTCCGACTTCCAGGTGCAGGTGCGCGGCTTCCGCGTCGAGCTCGGCGAGATCGACGCCGTGCTGACGGAGGTGCCGGGCGTGCACTTCGCGGTGACGATCGGGCACGACGACCAGACCGGCCAGACCGCGCTGGTGTCCTACGTGCACGCGGCGGCCGGGCACACGCTCGACACCGCCACGATGACCGCGCACGCCGCCCGGCGCCTGCCCGCGCACATGGTGCCAGCACAGGTGATCTTTCTGGATGAGGTGCCGCTGACCCGGATCGGCAAGCTGGACCGGGACCGCCTGCCCGAGCCGCAGTTCACGTCCACCACCAGGGCGTTCCGCACACCCGCCTCGGGACTGGAGCAGACTGTCGCCGCGGTGTTCGCGGAGATCCTCGAAGTGGACCACGTCGGCGCCGACGACGGCTTCTTCGACCTCGGCGGCAACTCGCTGATCGCCACCCGCGCCATCTCCCGAATCCGCGCCGCCACCGGCACGCGGGTCGGCGTCCGGGACCTGTTTGAGGCGCCAGACGTGGCCACCCTGGCCGCGCGGCTCACGACGCTGGCCAGCGATGTGGACGACAGTCCTGCCCTGCGTGATGTGGTCCGCCCGGACCGGCTGCCGCTGTCGATGGCGCAGTCCCGCATGTGGTTCCTCAACCGCTTCGACCCGGAGTCCTCCGCTTACAACATCCCGCTTGTCGTCCGGCTGCGGGGCACCCTCGACACGGGGGCCCTCGCGGCGGCGATCGGGGATGTCGTCGAGCGGCACGAGACGCTCCGCACGATCTACCCGGACTCCGCGGAGGGCCCGCACCAGGTGATCCTCCCGGCCGACGACGAACGGCTCGGCCAGGTCGCAGTCCCCGTGCCCGTTCCCGTCGACGAGCAGGGCCTGCGGGAGCAGCTGCTCGAGCTGGTCGAGACGAGCTTCGACGTCACGACGGCCGTCCCGGCGCGCCTGCGGCTGTTCACGCTGGGGCCAGACGACGTGGTGCTGGCCGCGGTCATCCACCACGTCTCGACCGACGGCGAGTCGACCGCGCCGTTCGTGCGCGACATCATGATCGCCTACGCCGCGCGCGCCGCCGGCGAGATCCCGACGTTCGCGCCGCTGCCGGTGCAATACGCGGACTACGCGGTGTGGCAGCGCGCGGTGCTCGGCGACGAGGCGGATCCGACGAGCCTGATCTCTGCGCAGATCAAGCACTGGCGCACGGCGCTGTCCGGCCTGCCGGACCTGCTCGAGCTGCCGATCGGCCGCGTGCGTCCGCCCATGCAGACCCTGCGCGGCGGGATCGTCGAGTTCCCGGTGGCCGCCGAGGCGCACGGCCGCCTGGAGGCGTTGGCCAAGCGGCACGGCGTCACCCCGTTCATGGTGGCGCACGCCGCGTTCGCGGTCCTGCTGCACCGCTTGACCGGCGCGGACGACATCGCGGTGGGCACGCCCATCGCCGGTCGCGGGGAGCAGGACCTCGACGGCCTGATCGGCATGTTCGTCAACACCCTCGCGCTGCGCGCCCAGGTGACCGGCGACATGAGCTTCGAGCAGCTGATCGGCGAGGTCCGCGAGCGCGACCTGGCCGCGTTCTCGCATGCGGACGTGCCGTTCGAGCGGCTCGTGGAGGTGCTCAACCCGACCCGTACGACCGCCCACCACCCCATCGTCCAGGTCGGCTTCTCGTTCCAGAACACCACGCGGGCGGAGCTGACGCTCCCGGGCCTAACGGTGACGCCGCTGGAGGCGGGCGGCGAGACCGCCCAGTTCGACCTGCACCTGATCTTGTCCGACGAGCACACCGAGGACGGCGCGGCCGCGGGCATCGCGGGCGTCTTCACGTTCGCCGAGGACCTGTTCGACCGCGCCACGGTGGAGCGCTTCGCGCGGCAGTTCACCACGCTGCTGGACGGCGCGCTCGGCGCGCCCGAGACGGCTGTCGGCGACCTCGAGCTGCTGGGCGCGCTGGAGCAGGCCCACATCGTCGACGGCTGGAACGACACCCGTCACGAGCTGCCCGAGACGACGCTGCCGGCGATGTTCGCGGCGGCCGTCGACCAGGACCCCGCGGCCACGGCCCTGGTGTTCGAGGGGACAGAACTGTCCTACGCGGCCTTCGCCGCGCGGGTCCGGCCCTTCGCCCGCCACCTCATCGGGCTCGGGGTGGGGCCGGAGGTCCGGGTGGGCCTCGCGATCCCACGCTCGGTGGAGCTGCTGGTCGCCATGTACGCGATCGCCGAGGCCGGCGGCGTGTACGTGCCGATAGACCCGGAGCACCCGGCGGAGCGCACGGCCCACGTCCTCGCCAGCGCCGCGCCGATGTGCGTGGTGACCACGACGACGGCCGGCCTCGCGTTGCCCGACGACATGGCCACGGTCCTGCTCGACGAGTGGGAGCCCGCGCCTGGCGATATCGCCGTGGCCGTGCCCGTGGCCGATGCCGAGCGCCGCGCGCCGCTGCGCCCCGAGAACACCGCCTACATCATCTACACCTCCGGCTCGACGGGGCGGCCCAAGGGCGTCGCCGTCCCGCACGCCGCCATCGCCAACCAGTTGCGGTGGAAGCAGGCGCACTACCCGCTGACGGCGGACGACGCCGTCCTGCAGAAGACCCCGGACACCTTCGACCTGTCCGTCTGGGAGTTCTGGTGGGCGCTGACCGCCGGGGCCAGGCTGGTCGTCGCCAAGCCGGGCGGCCACCGCGACCCCGAGTACCTCGCGCAGGTGATGGCGGAGCAGCGGGTCACCACCGCGCACTTCGTCCCGTCCCTGCTCACCGCGTTCATGGCCGTGATCAGTCCCGAGCGGGTCACCGCGCTGCGCCAGGTGCTGTGCATCGGCGAGGCGCTGCCGGTCGAGACCGTCGCGCGGTTCCGGACCTTCAGCACGGCCGCGATCCACAACCTGTACGGGCCGACAGAGGCCGCGGTGAGTGTCACCGCGCACGAGTGCGCGCCGGACGAGACGGGCGTGGTGCCGATCGGCCGCCCCGAGTGGAACACCCGCGCCTACGTCCTCGACGCCAGGCTGCGCCCGGTGCCGGTGGGTGTCACGGGCGAGCTGTATCTCGCGGGCGCGCAGCTGGCGAGGGGCTACTTCGGCAGCGCCGACCAGACCGCCGGCAGCTTCGTCGCCGACCCCTTCCACGGTGTCGGCGAGCGGATGTACCGCACCGGCGACTTGGCGCGCTGGAACGCGGACGGCGAGTTGGAGTACGTGGGCCGCGTCGACTTCCAGGTGAAGATGCGCGGCTTCCGGATCGAGCTCGGCGACATCGAGGCGGCACTGCTCGCCGCGCCCGCCGTGGCCGAGTCCGTGGTGGTGCTGCACCGCGATGAGCATGTCGGCGACCGGTTGGTCGGCTACGTCGTGCCGACGGCCGACGCCGCGATGGCCGGCGCCGCGGTGGACGTCGCCGCAGTGGACATCGAAGAGGTGCTGGACGGCGTGCGTTCACGGCTGCCCGGCTACATGGTGCCGTCCGTCCTGGTGGTGCTGGACGCGCTGCCGCTGAGCGTGAACGGCAAGCTGGACCGGCGTGCGCTGCCCGTGCCCGAGTTCGGCTCCGCGGCAGGCGCTTTCGTCGCCCCCCGCACGCCCCTCGAGGAGGTCGTCGCAGGGATCTTCGCGGACGTGCTCGGCGTCGAGCGCGTCGGCGTCGCCGACAGCTTCTTCGACCTGGGCGGCAACTCGCTCGTCGCCACCAGAGTGGTCGCCCGCGTCAACGCGGCGCTGAGCACCAGCATCGGGGTCCGCGAGTTGTTCGAGGCGCCGACGGTCGGCGCACTGGCGACGCGCGCCGAGCGCGCCGGCACCGGGACCGCCCGCCCGGCGCTGACCGCCCGGGGCGCGGTCGAGCGAATCCCGGTGTCGCCGGCGCAGTCCCGCATGTGGTTCCTCAACCAGTTCGACACCAGCTCCGCGGCCTACAACGTGCCCCTGGCAGTCCGGCTGAGCGGCGACCTCGACGTGTCGGCGCTGCAGAAGGCGCTGGTCGACGTCCTGGAGCGGCATGAGAGCCTGCGGACCGTCTATCCAGACAATGGCCACGGCCCCGAGCAGGTGCTGGTCCCGGTGGCGGAGTTCGCCGACGGGCCGCTGACGGCTGAGGCCGTCGCCGACGAGGCCGAACTCCTGGCCCGCGCGGTCGAGCTGGTCGCCACAGGCTTCGACGTCACGGCCGCGGTGCCGCTGCGGGTGGCGCTGTTCGAGTCCGCGCCGGACGAGCACGTGCTGGTTGTCGTCATCCACCACATCTCCGCGGACGGCGCGTCGATGGCGCCGCTGGCCAAGGACGTGATGATCGCCTACAGCGCCCGCGCCGCGGGCGAGGCGCCCGGCTGGTCGCCGCTGCCCGTCCAGTACGGGGACTTCGCGTTGTGGCAGCGGGTGCTGCTCGGCGAGGAGTCCGATCCGGACTCGCTCGCCGCCCGCCAGGTCGAGTACTGGCGCACCCGGCTCGCGGACCTGCCGGACGTGCTGGAGTTGCCGTCCGACCGCCCGCGGCCGGCGGTGGCGTCGCTGCGCGGCGCGCACCTGGACGTCGAGATCGGCGCGGAGCTGCAGGGCCGCCTGCACCGGCTGGCGCACGCGCACAACTCATCCCTGTTCATGGTGGTGCACGCGGCGTTGGCAGTGGTGCTCGCACGATTGAGCGGCTCCGACGACATCGCGATCGGCGTGGCCATCGAGGGCCGCGGCGAGGCCGCGCTGGACGAGCTGGTCGGCATGTTCGTCAACACGCTGGTGCTGCGGACGGAGGTGGACCGGTCCACCTCGTTCGCCGGCCTGCTGGCGCAGGTGCGCGCCGACGACCTCGGCGCGTTCACCAACACCGACGTGCCGTTCGAGCGGCTCGTGGAGGTCCTGAACCCGGAGCGCTCCACCGCGCACTCGCCGCTGTTCCAGGTCGCCCTCGCGTTCCAAAACAACGAGCGGGCGGAGCTGGAGCTGCCGGGGCTGACGGTCAGCGGGCTGGACACGCCGATCGACACCGCGAAGTTCGACCTGCAGGTGACGGTCGCCGAGTCCTACGACGACCACGGCGCGTCGGCGGGCATGACCGCCGGCCTCACCTACGCCACCGACCTGTTCGACGCGGGCACGGTCCGCGCGCTCGGCGACACGCTGGTGCGGCTGCTCGACGAGATCACCGCGGCCGCCGGCGCCGAGGTCCCTGTCGGCGACCTCGACCTGCTGACCGGGGCACAGTTCTCGGAGCTGGTCCCAGTGCACGGGCAGGGCCCTGTGCCGGCGGCGACGCTGGGGCAGATCCTCGCGACCGCGGCGGCTTCCGCGCCCGGGAACGACGCGGTGGTGGACGGCGACCGGTCGCTCACCTACGCGGAGCTGGACGCACGCTCGAACCAGGTCGCCCGGCAGCTGCTCGACAAGGGCGTCGGCACCGGCGATTTCGTCGCGATCGGGATCACCCGCTCGCTGGAGTCGATCCTCGCGCTGTGGGCGGTGGCCAAGACCGGCGCGGCCTTCATCCCCGTCGACCCCAACTACCCGGCCGACCGCGTCGCGCACATGCTCACGGACTCCGGCGCGGCGCACGGCGTCACGCTGGCCCAGCACCAGGACGCGCTGGCGGACTCGGCAGACTGGCTGGTCCTCGACGACCCGGCCGTGGCCGCCGCGCTGGCGGCGGCCCCCGCGGACGCGATCACGGACGCCGACCGGCGCGCGCTGGCCCAGGTCACCGACATCGCCTACGTCATCTACACCTCCGGGTCCACCGGCGTGCCGAAGGGCGTGGAGGTCACGCACACCGGCATCGCGAACATGGCGCGCGAGGCCGTCGAGACCTTCGGCCTGACGCCGAGCGCGCGAGTCCTGCACTTCGCGTCGCCGAGCTTCGACGCGTCGATCTTCGAGCTGTTGCTCGCCTTCTCCGGCGCGTCGACGATGGTCATCGCGCCCACGACGGTCTACGGCGGCGACGAGCTCGCGGCGGTGCTGGTCCGCGATCAGGTCAGCCACGCCTTCATCACCCCCGCGGCGCTGGCGTCCGTCGACCCCGTCGGCCTCGAGCAGCTGCGGGTGCTCGCGGTGGCCGGCGAGGCCTGCCCGCCCGAGCTGATGCAGCGCTGGGCCCCCGGCCGCGAAATGTTCAACCTGTACGGCCCCACCGAGGCCACCATCTGGACCACGACCAGCGGCCCGATGGACCCGGCCGAGCCGGTGCTGATCGGCGGCCCCGTCCGTGGCGTCAGCCTGCTGGTGCTGGACGACCGGCTGCGCCCGGTCCCGGTAGGCGTGGCCGGCGAGCTGTATGTGACAGGTCCCGCGCTGGCCCGCGGCTACCACGACCGCCCCTGGATGACGGCGGAGCGCTTCGTGGCGAACCCGTTCGCCGACGTCGCCGGCGAGCGGATGTACCGCACCGGCGACCTGGTCCGCTGGCTCCGAGGCGAGGACTCGGCCCTGGCGCTTGACTATGTGGGCCGCACCGACTTCCAGGTCAAGGTGCGCGGCTTCCGAGTCGAGCTGGGCGAGATCGACGCGGCGCTGTCCGCGCACCCGGAGATCGACTTCGCGGCCACGATCGGCCACACCCGGGACGATATCGGCCGCACGGCGCTGGTGTCCTACGTGCGCGCGGTCGACGGGTCCGCGGTGACGGCCGAGGCGCTGGCGGAGTTCGTCGGGCAGACGCTCCCGGCGTACATGGTGCCGTCGTCGATCATGCTGATCGACGAGATTCCGCTGACCGGCGCGGGCAAGCTCGACCGCAGGGCGCTGCCGGAGCCGGTGTTCGCGCTCGCGGAGCGGGCCTACCGCGCGCCGGGCACCGAGCTGGAGGCCGCGCTGGCGGAGCTCTACGCCGAGGTCCTCGGTGTGGAGCGTGTGGGCGTCGACGACTCCTTCTTCGCGCTGGGCGGCGACAGCATTGTGTCGATCCAACTGGTCTCGCGCGCCAAGGCCGCGGGCATCGTGTTCGCGGCGCGGGACGTGTTCGAGCGCAAATCCGTTGCGGCGCTGGCCGAGGTCGCGGGTTGGGCGGCGGACGAGGTCGAGGTGGTGCTCGACGAACTGCCCGGCGGCCCGGTGGGCACCCTGCCGGCGACCCCGATCATGCGCTGGCTGACCGAGAACGGCGGCGACTACACGCAGTTCTCCCAGGCCTCGTTCGTGACCCTGCCTGTGGGCGCGAGCCGAGACCGCCTGGCTCGCACCTTTGCGGCGCTGCTCGAGCGCCATGACGCGCTCCGCGCCCGGCTGACCCGGACTGCGGACGGCCCGTGGCTGCTCGACGTGCCCCCCGCGGGGACCGTGGCCGACGCCGACGCGCTGATCGAGCGCGTCCAGTTCGCGGACGCCCCCGGCACCGCGGAATTCGCGCGGCTCGCCACGCAGGCGCAGGACGACGCCGCGGCCCGGCTCGACCCGGCTGCCGGCGTGATGGTCCAGCTCGTCTGGTTCGACCCCGCGCCGAGCCTGCCGGCGCAGTCCGGCCGGCTGCTGGTGCTGGCGCACCACCTCGTGGTCGACGGCGTCTCCTGGCGGCTGATCCTGCCGGACCTCGCGACCGCGTGGGCGCAGGCCGAGGACGGCTCCACCCCCACCCTCGAGCGCGGCGGCACCTCGCTGCGCACGTGGTCCCACGCGCTGGGCGCCGCCGCGTCCGCGCCGGAGACCGCCGGGGAGCTCGAGTACTGGCGCGGCGTGCTGGACGGGCCGGACCCGGCCCTCGGCGCGCGGCCGTACGACGCGGCCGTCGACGTCGCGTCGACGCTTGAGCGCGTCGACATCGAGCTGCCGACCGCGGTCACGCAGGCGCTGCTGACCGCGGTGCCGGAGGTCTACCGCGGCGGCGTGAACGACGGTCTGCTGACCGCGCTGGCGCTCGCGGTGGCGCAGTGGCGGGCGCGTCGCGGCGTCGACGAGCAGACCGTGCTGATCAACCTCGAGGGCCACGGCCGCGAGGTAGAGGTGGTCCCCGGCGCGGACCTGTCCCGCACCGTCGGCTGGTTCACCTCCCTGTACCCCGTGCGGCTCGACGTGGCCGGCGCGGAGCACTCCGGCCTGGACCACTCTGTCCTGGACCTCGACGACGCTTTCACGGGCGGCCTCGCGACCGGCACGGCACTCAAGGCCGTGAAGGAGCAGCTGCTGGCGATCCCACGGCGCGGTATGGGCTTCGGCATGCTCCGCTACTCGGACATCCCCGCGGCCGCCGCGCTCGCGGGACCTGCCCCGCAGATCGGGTTCAACTACCTCGGCCGTGCGGGCGGCGGGGACCTGCCGGCGGAGTTCCGCGACTTCGGCTGGGTCCCAGACGGCGAGTCCGTCTCGCTCGGCGGCGCCATGGACGCGAGCATGCCCGCACCGGCGGTGCTGTCGATCAACGCGATCACCACGGACACGGCCGACGGCCCGGTCCTGTCGGCGAACTTCGCGTTCGCCACGGGGATCCTGGACGAGGCGGACGTGCGCGAGCTGGCGGGCCTGTGGCAGGACGCCGCGGCCGCGGTCGCCGCGCATGTCGCGACGCCGGCGGCCGGCGGCTTGACGCCGTCGGACCTCCCGCTGGTGCGGGTCGGCCAGCGCGGCATCGACGAGCTCGAGCGGCGCTACCCGACGGCGGCCGACATCTGGTCGCTCTCGCCGCTGCAGGCCGGCATGTACTTCCACTCGCAGCTCGCGGGGGAGTCCCTGGACGTCTACACCTCGCAGGTGGTCCTCGGCCTCGAGGGCACAGTGGACGCGGACCGGCTCCGCTCGGCGGCGCGCGCGCTGCTCCTGCGGCACCCGAACCTGCGGACGGCATTCACGAACGACGAGAACGGTGTCGCGGTCCAGGTCGTCGTCGACGATATCGACCCGCCCTGGCGCGAGGTCGACCTCACCGGCCTGCCCGCGGCGGAGCGCGCCGCGGAGCTGCGCCGGCTGACCGAGGAGAACCGCTACGCGCGATTCGAGATGGCGACGGCACCGCTGATGCGGTTCCTGCTGGTCAAGAGTGGCCCGGACACGTACCACCTCGCGGCGGCCAACCACCACATCCTGCTCGACGGCTGGTCGATGCCGCTGCTGATGAAGGACCTGTTATTCCTGTACGCGACCAGCGCGGACGCCTCCATGCTGCCGCGGGTGCGGCCGTACCGGGACTTCTTGTCGTGGCTGTCCGCGCAGGACGTTGCGGCGGGGCGCGCCGCGTGGCAGGCCGCGCTGGGCGGCATCGACAGTCCGACGATCGTGGCGCCGCAGGCCGCGGGAACCCCGCTGGCCGGCGAGTCCGGCCGGTACACGGTGGCTCTCGGCGCAGAGACAACGCGTCGCCTCTCGCAGCTCACCCGCGAGCACGGCGTCACGATGAACACCGTCGTGCAAGCGGCGTGGGGCCTGTCGCTGTCCGCGCTGACCGGACGCGACGACGTCGTGTTCGGCACCACCGTCTCCGGCCGCCCGCCGGAGCTGGGCGGCGTCGAATCGATGGTCGGCCTATTCATCAACACGATTCCGGTCCGCGTGCGGCTCGATCCCGAGGAGACGCTGCTCGGTCTGCTGGACCGCGTGCAGTCTGAGCAGGCGAGCCTGTTCGGCCACCACTACCTCGCGCTGAACCAGATTCAGCAGGCGGCGGGGGTCGGAGCATTGTTCGACACGCTGACGATCTTCGAGTCGTATCCGGTGGATGAGGCCGGGCTGTCGGCGCAGACGAACATCGACGGCATGCGGATCACGGCCGCGGAGATCTCGGACGCGTCGCACTTCCCGCTGACGCTGCTCGCCGAGGAGAGCCCGGAGCTCGATCTCAAGATCACCTACCGGCCGGAGATCTTCGACGGCCCGTTTATCGCGGAGTTCGCGGCCCGCCTGGCGGGTGTCCTGGACACGCTCGCGCTGCGCGGCGACACCGCCGTCGGCCGGCTCAACCTGCTGAGCGAGGCGGAGCGCGCGCTGGTGCTCGAGGGGTGGAACGACACGGCGAACGACGTGCCTCCCGCGACGGCCGTCGAGCTGCTTGCGGCGCAGGCGCTGCGGACCCCGGACGCGGTGGCCGTGGTGCACGAGGGCGGCCAGCGGACCTATGCCGAGTTCGCCGCCGACGTGCGGCGCCTCGCCGGGCACCTGCGGTCGAGCGGCGTGGGCGCGGGCTCGAACGTGGCCGTCTGCATGCGCAGATCGCTGGACCAGGTCACCGCCATCCACGCGGTGCTGGCGGCGGGCGCGGCCTATGTGCCCGTGGACCCGGAGCACCCGGCCGACCGCATCGCGCACGTCCTGGACTCCGCGCGGCCGGTCTGCACGCTGACCGTCGGATCCGACGCGGGCAGCCTGCCCGACGGCGTCCCCGCGATCTGCGTGGACGAGCTGGAGCTGGCCGAGCCCGCAGGCTGGGAGCCGCAGCGCGTGGAGCTGGACGGCACCGCGTATGTGCTGTTCACGTCGGGCTCGACGGGCCGGCCGAAGGGCGTCGAGGTCACCCATCGCGCGCTG
Organism: Tomitella biformata AHU 1821; assembly: GCF_000524475.1. Classification (GTDB taxonomy): domain Bacteria; phylum Actinomycetota; class Actinomycetes; order Mycobacteriales; family Mycobacteriaceae; genus Tomitella; species Tomitella biformata. The sequence goes on from NZ_BAVQ01000072.1 coordinate 163,991, forward strand.
GCGAATCAGCTGACGTGGATGCGGGAGCGGTTCGGCGTCACCGCGGACGACGTGCTGCTGCAGAAGACTCCGTTCACCTTCGACGCGTCGGTGTGGGAGCTGTTCCTGCCGCTGGTCACCGGCGGCACGCTGGTCATCGCCGCCCCCGAGGGCCACAAGGACCCGGAGTACATGGCCGCGGCGGTCGAGGCGCACGCGGTGACCGTCGTGCAGTTCGTGCCGTCGGTGCTGACGCTGTTCCTGCAGTCTGCGGGCAGCCGGGACCTGTCCTCGCTGCGGCTGGTGTTCGCCGGCGGCGAGCCGCTGGCCCCCGCGCTCGCGGAGCGGGTGCGGGAGGCGTCGGCCGCGAATTTGGTGAACCTCTACGGGCCGACGGAGGTGACGATTAACTCGGTCGCCACCGTCGTCGACCCGGCGCGGGCCGTGACCCCGATCGGCGTCCCGGTGTGGAACACCCAGGCCTACGTGCTCGACAGCCGGCTCCGGCCGGTGTCGATCGGCGCGGTCGGCGAGCTCTACCTTGCGGGCGAGCAGCTGGCCCGCGGCTACGCCGGACGTGCGGATCTCACGGCCGAGCGGTTCGTGGCCAACCCCTTCGGCGGCGCTGGCACGCGGATGTACCGCACCGGCGACCTGGTCCGCTGGGACCGCGACGGCCAGCTCGAGTACATCGGCCGCAGCGACTTCCAGGTGAAGCTGCGGGGGCTGCGCATCGAGCTCGGTGAGATCGAGAACGTGCTCGAGACGCATCCGCGGGTCGCGCAGTCCGTCGTCGTCGTGTCCGAGAGCCACCACGGCCAACAGCTTGTCGCGTATGTGACGGCATTGGGACAGGACCCGAGCCAGGCCGAGCTCACCGCCTTCGCGGGCGCCGAGCTGCCGGACTACATGGTGCCGGACGTGGTCATGGTGCTGGACCGGTTCCCGCTCGGGACCAGCGGCAAGGTCGACCGCGCTGCGCTGCCGGCGCCCGAGCTGGCGGCGGCCGCCGAGTACCGGGCGCCGCTGCCCGGCTCCGAGAGCACTCTCGCGGCCCTGTTCGCGGAGGTGCTCGGGGTGGAGCGGGTCGGCGCGGAGGACTCGTTCTTCGCGCTCGGCGGCGACAGCATCGTGTCGATGCAGCTGGTCGCGCGAGCACGCGCGGCGGGCGTCCCGTTCACCGCCCGCGATGTGTTCGAGCAGCGCACCGTCGCCGAGCTCGCCAAGGTCGTCGACGCGGGCTCCGGGCCCGTGCTCGAGGAGCTTGACGGCGGCGGCGTGGGCCTGGCGCCCGTGAACCCGGTGGTCGCCAAGATGCTGGAGCGCGGCGGCGACTACGACCGCTTCGTCATGCCGATTCTGTTGACCCTGCGCGCGGGCGTCACGGCGGACGAGGTGGCCCGCACGCTGCAGGCCGTCGTCGACCAGCACGACGTGCTGCGTGGCCGGCTTGCTCCGGCCGGCCCGGACGCCACAGCGGACGCACCTGAGCTGCGGGTGGACCCCGTCGGCACGGTCGACGTGCGCTCGTGGATCCGACGGGTGGACCTGGCGGACGTCGTCCCGGGCGGTTCCGAGTCCGACGAGTCTGCGTTCGCCGAGCTGGCGTCCGCCGAGCTCGACTCCGCGATCGACCGGGTCGACCCGCGCACCGGCGCGGCCGTGCAGGTCGTCTGGTTCGCGCCGGCCTCCGACGAGGTCGCGGGCCGGCTGCTGATTGTGCCGCACCACATCGTTGTCGACTCGGTGTCCTGGCAGATCCTGGTGCCGGACCTCGTGGTCGCCGGCGCCCAGATCGCGGAGGGCCAGGCGCCGCACTTGCAGCCCGTGGGCACCTCGATGCGGACGTGGGCGCACGGCCAGGTGGCAGCTGCGCAGGCTCCCGAGCGGTTGGCGGAGCTCGAGCATTGGCGTTCGACGCTGACCGGGTCGGACCCCCTGCTCGGCACGCGCGCGCTGGATCTGGCGACGGACCAGGTGCGCACGCTCGACAGGATGGAGATGCATCTGCCCGTGGAGCTCACGGAGTACCTGGTGAAGCAGATGCCGGCCGCCGTGGGCGTCGACACGGCCGACGTCCTCGTCGGCGCGTTGGCGATGGCGCTGGCCCGGTGGCGACGGGACCGGGGAGTCGACGAGACCGCTGCGCTGCTGACGCTGGAGGGCCACGGCCGCGAGGAGTCGGTTGTGCCCGGCGCGGACCTGTCCCGCACGGTGGGCTGGTTCACCTCCATGTACCCGGCGCGGGTAGATGTGCGCGACGCGGACCTGGACGCGGCCTTCGCCGGCGGGCCCGCGGCGCTCGACGCGCTCCGGTCCGTCCAAGGGGACCTCGCGGCCACCCCGGACCGCGGGATCGGCTACGGCATGCTGCGGTACCTCAACCCGCAGACGGCCGAGCGGATGCGGGAGTGGGACGAGCCGCAGATCGTGTTCAACTACCTCGGCCGCGTCGACGGGGGAGCGGCCGAGGCCAGGGCCGAGGCTGGAACCGTCGGCTGGCTGCCCGCGGGCGAGGAGCTCGCCCCGACCTTCTCCAGCGCGATGCCGGCCCAGGCCGTGCTCGACATCCAGTCGACGGTCCAGGAGACAGAGTCCGGACAGCGGTACTCGGCGTACGTCTCGTTCGTGCCGGCGATCCTCGACCGCGGCGACGTGGCGAAGCTGCTGGACCTGTGGACGCAGGCGATCTCAGCTGCTGCTCAGGCGGCGGGCCTACCTTCGAGGGGTGTGGCTGGCTGAGCGCGCGGGGTCGGAACAGGTGTGATTGGTCGAAGCAGATCTGGTAGGAGGTTTCTAGTGGGCCTGAGGCTGCCGCGGGGCAGTGTCGCTATGCGGATCGCCTACTGGGCGATGCGAGTGGTGCGGCGCGTCAAGCCGTCACGCGCGGCCGGGGGCATCGATCGGCTGGCGGGATCCGCGCGGGCAGCCAAGCCCGCCAGCTTGCCGCGATCGGTCAGTTGCGCCTGCACAGTGAAGGTGACGAGCTGGCAGGGCATGCCGGTGCACACGCTTTCACCAAGGGGCGCTGGTGGGGGAGCCGCGGGCGGCGGCAAACGGATGATGTTCCTGCACGGCGGCGGGTACACCACGCCGATCCACAGTGCCCACTGGAAACTAGCGGCGAAGATCGCGGTGCAGAACAACCTGACAGTCATCGTCCCCACGTTCGCGCTGGCCCCCGAGGGGAATGTTCAGGACGGCCTGGCCAGGCTGCTGGGCCTGTACCAGGACCTGATTCGCGACGGAAGCCCGGTGGACTACCTTGCGGGGGACTCCTCGGGCGGTGGCTTCGCCTACGCCTTCAGCCAGCGGATCCGCGACGAGGGCTTAGCGCTGCCGCGTCGAGTGTTCCTCTTCTCCCCGTGGCTCGACATCACGTTGGAGAATCCGGACATCGAGGCCCTCGCTCGCAAGGAGCCGATCCTCGACGTCCCCACCCTCCGCCGCTTTGGGCTGAAATGGGCTGGCGGAGACGATCCCAAGTCGAGTTCGGTGAGCCCGATCTTTGGTGACCTCACAGGACTCCCACCGGTACACATATTTATTGGCACCAAAGATATCTTCCTCGCGGATTGCCGGGCGCTGGTGCGGAAGGCCCGAGAGGTGAACGCGGATGTTTGGTTCTATGAGTATTTCGGAGCGTTCCACGTATTCATGTGGCTCGACTGGCTGCCGGAATCGCGGCACGTTTTCCGCGAGATCCGGAAGATCACACGGCAGGACTGATTAGGCAAGCCCCCAATTCCTATGTCGTCCAAACAGTCTAATTAGAGGAAGTGATTGGGGACGTATTGGATTGCCTCATACCGTGGGGGTGTCAGCGACGGGCAATCGAGAATCTCGCGACCGTATCGACGCGGCGGGTGGCGAGGACGGGTCGCGCAGGGTTCGTGTAGCGAGTCCGAGGGGCCTGGTGGCGTCTTGGCGGCGATTCGATGGTCGGGCACTCCCTCTTCTCTGTGTGTTGGATCATAGTTCCTGAATACAGTCGCCAGGCGGGCCGTGAAATCGGTCGATCGTCCATTAGCGCTGTCGATGCTGGTACCGGCGGTACACAGTGATTTGCGAGGTCAGCGGTGTGGGGGCTGGCGGATTGAGGGGGGCAATGCGGTGCGGCGCGATGCGCTGCCGAACGATGTTAGTTCGGCTAGCGTTCTGGGCCATGCGTAAAATTTTGGACTACTTTGGGATGCTGTTTCGGGCTGATGAGAAGGAGTTTGGCTTCTTTCTCGGACGGGGACGTCCGTCATCGAGCGACGTGGCGAATGATCCAGTCACGATCGAGCGGATCGACGGAGATGAAGTCTCCGAGCATTAGGGCTGGTCACCGACGGTGGCCGCAACCGGATCACGGCGGATGCATAGTCCGATAGAGGCGTGTCATCTGTGAGGCTTGCCGATGAGCCCTTGAGCGCCGGCGCCGTCGTCGAGCGATTTGCTGTCCGTCGGGCTGCCCGGCCTAAGCGGGAACGTTCTGTGCCATCGAGCAGGTCAGTCCGGGGGCTGTCTAACTCTATCCGTTTGGCGTCGAATGCGAACGTGCCGGGGGGCGGACGGAGGGATTGCTCCGCTGCCTCGTTCGGTGTCGACGATCATCTGAAATGGCAATAGGGCAATTGATATTTTGTCCGCGAAGCTAATCACTCCATTTTGGGATTATTCCACGGCGCGCTGCACAGGTGGAGTGCGAGGATTTCAATCTGGATGGCCGCTTCGAGAGGGTCTTGAATAGACGGCGGGGGAGCCGTATATTAAAGGGGAATGGTGGCGAGATTGTCGAGGCGGTTTCGCTTCGACGGTCGCTGTCCAATAGGGGGGCTCGTGGTAGATGTGATGACAGTGGATCCGATGGTGGGTACCGACTCTGAGGTGTCGGCGGTGCTGGCGATTGGCAAGAGGAAACGCGTCGCAAGAACCAGCGCGAACGTGCCGTTGGTCCAGAGTGCTACGCCGTGGTTGGCGCCGTCGGTGCTGGTGGCGATGCGCCATGAGGCCGACCTGGAGATCGCGGGTCCGGTGGACGAGATGGCGCTGGCTGGGGCGGAGCGGGCGCAGGCCGTGATGCACGGTTGGTACCCGGCTCAGATGCGCAGGGTTGCAGTCCGCGCCGATTCGGTGGAGGTGCCGGTATCGGCCGAGGGCCGAGGGGTGGGGTGCTTCTTCTCCGGAGGCGTGGACTCGTTCTACTCCGCGATCAAGCACTCGGATGAGATCACCCACCTGATCTTCATCCACGGGTTCGACATCGGCCTGAACAACGAGGATCTGGCGGATCGGACCCGCACGGCTCTGCGTGCCGCGGCCGCAGACCTGGGTAAGCCGCTCATCGAGGTTCGGACCAACCTGCGTCAGGTCCACACCGGGTTCGGGCTGGATTGGGAGGCGCATTCACACGGAAGCCTGCTCGCGCATGTTGCGCAGGTGCTGGGTGGTCAGCTGAGCAAGATCTACCTGCCCGCGTCGTTTCCCGCTACCGCGATGGTTCCCTATGCAACGCACCCGGACCTGGATCTGCACTGGTCCTCCACTGCGGTGGAGTTGGTGCACGACGGAGTGGAGGCGAGTCGGCCTCAGAAGGTCGCGGCTTTCGCTCACAACGACGCGGCTATGCGGAACCTGAGGGTCTGTTGGTACAACCGTGAGAACGACTACAACTGCGGGAAATGCGAGAAGTGCATCCGCACCATGATGAACATCAGGATCGCCGGGGCCAGCGGCCGTTGCTCAACCCTGCCGGCGGAGATCCCATGGGACCTGTACGCACGGACCTACATGACATCAGGCGGCATCGAGAGCGCGCAGGAGAACCTCGACGGGATGAGGGAGCTCGGCTATGACGACCCGCAGCTGGAGGCGGCGCTCCGGGGCGTTCTCGACCGCCCGCGCCTGACCAACGAGCTGCTGCATATGAGGAAGATAGCGGCGATCGCGCCCGCGTTCGCCGAGTTCCTCTGGACCCAGATGACCTCGGTGCGCGAGCGGCGGATGGCGCGGGCCACGCAGTGACATCGGCGTCCTGGGGACGCAGTTCGTAGCCGACACGGCAATGGCCCTCCGCAGGGGAGCACATCCTCTGCGGAGGGCCGTCCGTCCTGTCCGGTGCGTCACCGCGCCGTTCTAGATCCGTTTCAGGGCCTTGTCGCGAACCGTCATGGCGAGCACCTTGGCCGCGATTATGCTCTGGTAGTACATCGCCTTGGCCTTCTGCAGCGGGCCTCGATTCAGGGCCTTCACCAGCGCCGCCCGCAACTCGGGGTCGTCGACCCCCAGCTTGTCCATCGCGTCCAGGTTCTCGCGGACGAAGAACTTCCCGTTCACCTCGTCCATGATGACGCGCTCGAGCGATTTGATGGGGTCGATGTCCGGCATCGCGGTGCACCGGCCGACGGCCCCAGCGATCCGGAAGTTGATGACCGTGCGCACGCACTTCTCGCACTCACCGCAGTTCTGGATATCGTTTCGGTTCCAGAAGCACACGCGGAGGTGGCGCATAGCGGCCTCGTTGTCCTTGATCACCTCGCACTTCATCACCCGGTTCGACTCGAACCCGTCGTAGATCAGCTGGGTCGCAGTGCTGGACCAGTTGTGGTCCAGCTCAGGGTGGCTGCCGTAGGGTGCGAGATGGCCTACGGAATGGGAGGCGGGCACAAGGATTGAGTGGATGTGGTCCGACAGGAGCAGCGCGGTGTGCGCCAGCGCGACGCCGTGCCCAAGATCCCAGCCGTTGTGGTAGCCCTCGTAGAAGTTCCGGATGTTGGTGCGGATCTCGATGAGCTCCTTGCCGAGGTCCTTCGCGGCCGCGCGCAGCGCCTTCAGAGTGGTCTCGGCGTAGCGCTCGTTGCTGAGGAAGATGTCGAAGCCGTGCACCCACACGAGGTGGGTGACCTCGTCCAGGTTGCTCACCGTGGAATGGAAGGAGTCGACGCCGCCGCTGAAGAAGCAGCCGATCCCGCGGCCATCGGGCGCGTCGTCGGTGGTGGGCTCCGCGACTATCTCGACCTTGTGGAACTTCTCCGGCCACCACGACGTGATGAGGTCCTGCGCGGCAGAACTTCCGTTCAGCGCGGTGCTGTCCACCGGGCCGGCGAGCCGCAGCGGGACGTTCTTCTCCATCGCATAGGCGAGAGCAGGGGCGAGCCACGGCGTGTGTGTCTTGTTCAGGGAGACATTGGCGGTCTCCTCGATCACGAACCTCGTGGAGCCCCAGGAGATCTCCGCGCGCGCCTCGTTCTCCCCCGCGGGCAGTACCTTCAGCTGGACCATATCCGACATGAGACCATTCTCCGATCTGTGCGCCTTGCGGGAGGATTTCCCTTGCGGCGGCGTCAACAGCGGAGCTGGGGTCCGCGATCTAGCATTTTACGGTAACTAAATCCGTCATGCTCGTCGGGGTGTGATCCATTGCATATCGCGGGCCGATTCGGCATGGGCCAGATGAATTCTGGTGAAGGTGGCAGGCTCTATCCAGCTCCGCGAATTGACGCGGACAGCTCCTCGAAAGCGGTGCTCAGCAATGCCGAGTAATGGTCGGGATCGGGCATTCGCTCGGGGGTGGAGACGAAGGTGATCGTCACCTCGTCGCCCAACGACGCGATCATGTGGCAGAGATCCTCGTAGTTCTCCATCGCCAGCACCCCGAAGGCGGATGTAGAGTTGGCACCGAAGAAGTGCAGGTCAGCGGGACCTCGGGGCACGTTGGTGATCATGGTGTTGGCATACGGCGTGGTTGTCCCGGCGTCGGGCACGCGCGCAGTCTCTGGACCGGATCGGGCTCTTGAGTGTGCAGTTCCACGAACATCGGCAGAAATTGATTGACCGATTCGCCGGGGCGGTACTTCCGCATCGACATCGGGACTAGTGCCGCGAGGGACTGGTCGGGAAGTTCGTTAAGGGGACTTAAGTATTCGGACAATGCACGCGAGATGACGGTCATCATCAGATCGTTTAAGGTGGCGTCGGTTTGCGCCTTGATCGCACGGACCTCGCGGAGTGAGAAGTGAGCCACCCCGAATGTCCGGGACCCACTGATCCGGTGGTCGAATCGGGTGCGTGGACGCAGCCGGGTGGGAGGGACGAGGTCCCCGCGGCCGGCCGCGCGCTTCACCTCTCGGCTGGCGGCCAGCACATCCCGCGTGCCGGCGACGATCTTCCCGAATTGCGCCGGCAGGCCCGCCACGGCGTCGGCGAGCAGCGCGGCGGGGCCGGGGATGGGCTGAGCTCCGCTGTCGCTGGCGCTGTCGGCAGGCGCGGACACGTCGTCGGCGAACAGTTTGCGGGCGATCTCCACGATCGCGTCGGCCGGCAACCAGTCGACTTGGTGGACGCGGGTGAAGACGTCTAATTGCCATGGCGGCGTTGTGAGATCGAACCTGGCGCGGCTTGCCGGGCGCTGATGCATAAGGCACGCAAGACGCAGGCCGACGTGAGGTTCTACGAGTACCTCGGGGCGTTCCATGTTTTTATGTCGCTTGGCTCGCTGCCGGAGTCGCGGGATGTTTTTCGCAAGACTCACCAGGTTTCGACAGTGGATTTGACATCGACACGGACCAGCGAGGAAAATTACTGAGGAGATCTGGCACTAAATTTTCTACCAACGTTAGGCAAATCAAATAAATAAGATCACTAGTCTTAAGCCGCTTCCAGGGGCAGACCATGAAGTATCTGCGCTGATTTCGACGGGCAAGAAACGGCGGGTGGCTAAAACCAGCGCCAATGTGCCGTTGGATAAGACCTCAACGCCATGGTTGGCTGCATCCACGATTGTTGCGATGCGCCAGTCCGGCAATCTTGAGATCGCTGGCGTCGTGGACAAGATTGCTCTTGAAGGTGTTGGGTTCGCTCAAACTGTAATGAGCGGATGGTACCCAAAGGACATGTCAAAAATTGAAATTGACGCGCAAGATGTGGAGTCCCCGGAGCTAGTGGATTCGAGAGGCGTCGGGTGTTTCTTCTCCGGGGGCGTCGACTCATTCTATTCGACAGTCAAACATCTTGAGGAAATTACCCATCTGATTTTCATACACGGATTTGATATCAGCCTGGATAATGTCGACTTGGCTGAACGAACGCTGGCGGCCCTCCGAAAATCTGCCGCAGATCTGGGCAAGCCCCTTATTGAGGTGCGTACGAACTTGAGGCAGGTGCACGCCACGTTTGGTCTCGATTGGAAGGCTCACTCGCATGGTGCCCTGCTTGCACATGTGGCCCTACTTTTGTCGCCGCATCTGAGCCGAGTTTATGTGCCGGCTTCGGTTACCTCTGAGGACTATCCCCCATACGGGACACACCCTGACTTGGACCCACTTTGGTCTTCTTCTGGTGTTGAGATTATCCACGACGGCATCGATGCAACCCGCGCGCAGAAGGTTAAGGTATTCGCTGATAATGATGCGGCGATGGCTAATCTTCGAGTTTGTTGGTTCAACAAGGAGAACGACTACAACTGTGGGAAATGCGAAAAATGCATCCGAACTCTAATGAATATTAGGATTGCCGGCGCTAGTGGACGATGTTCGACATTGCCAGCGGAAGTGCCACTCGATATATTCTCTCGTACTTACCTCGACAAGAGTGCTAAAAAAAGTGCTATCGAGAACCTCACCGCAATGTCTGAGATGGGTTGGCAGGATCCGGAGTTGGAGGCGGCGCTCAAGTCTGCGGTCAATCGTCCGGTATTGACCAACGAGTTGTTTCATGCCCGAGATCTCGCATTACTGATACCGGAATTCGCCAAGTTCATGTGGTCTTGGGGCACTTCCTCCAGTAAGCGAAAGACCACAATGGCCTTGGATTAGTCAAGTTTCCCGTAGCTTGTAAATAGTCGATCATAGGACAAATATATGCTGGCAGAAATGTCGATTAGAACACTCCATTCTGATGCAGATGAGGCGAAGGCTGAGATCTCCTGGGGCAGTGATAAATTTACGGTGGAAGTGACCGCGAATGTCACTCTGAATAAGTCCTACACTCCATGGCTTGCGGTGGGGATAGCGCATGCCATGGAGAAGGATATCTCGATACTGCACCTTGACGGGCCGGTCGATGAGGAAGCTTTAAGCCTGAGTTCACCTGCACAGGAGCTAGTAAATTTGTGGTGGCCTGAGAGGTACCGCCATGTCAATATTGATGCGGCGGTCGCCGCCAACCCAGAATCTTTTCCGGCTGGACGTGGTATCGGTTGCTTCTTCAGTGGAGGGCTCGACTCTTTCTACTCGGCTATCAACAATCTAGATGACATTACACACCTCATCTGGGTGCATGGGTTTGATATCTACCTGAGTAACACAGAATATGCTGATGTTACACGTGACTCTATCCGCTTAGCGGCGAAGAGCCTCGGAAAGGAGTTGATCGAGCTCACGTCGAATGTTCGACACATTTACGATGGGAACGGTCGCGGCTGGACGCATTTAGGGCACGGCGTCGCACTGGCTCATGTTGCACATTTATTGTCCGATCATTTGCACACAGTGATTATTCCCGCCTCGTTTTCCACAGGGCACTTTATGCCGCATGGGACGCATCCTGAGTTAGATCATCTCTGGTCTGGAGGGGCGATGCGACTGGTTCATGATGGAGCAGACGCTGACCGGGTGATGAAGGCGAGAAGAATTAAAGATAATGTCACGGCTATGTCGTACCTGCGTGTCTGCTATTGGAATCGCACAGAATTCTACAACTGTGGGAAATGCGAGAAATGCGTACGGACAATTATCAACTTCCGCATAGCAGGCGGGGACGGCAAGTGCCTGACGTTGCCTCAGGTCGATCCAGTCAGGGCCCTGCGGGGAGTTGTTGTTAAGGAAAATAAAGTCCGCGAGAGCCTTGATGCACTGAAGGCGTCCGAAGTTCAGGACGTGGAGCTTGAAAGGGCGCTGGAAGAAGCGCTCGATCGTAAGACTTTGGCAAATTTGAAGGCACGATTGTTTGAGAGCATGCGAACGGGAAAGATCCTTATGCTCGTCATCCGCGGTAAAATTGTCAAGCGAACCCGGCCTGCGGCGTGAGGCGATTGAGAAGGATAGACGAGTAGATGGGACCCAAGCGGGGAGTAATCGTTTGCGTTGTTGCTACGACGCTATGACACCGCCCACCAGGGCATTGGAGCATCCTAAAGTCGATGACCCCGGACCTGGTGGGAACCCCGGCAACTCGCGCACTCACGGTTTGGTGGTGTGGGGCAGGGGTGCGCGAAGGTATGAGGCTAAGTCGACTCGCCTGAGGTACGGATGGCGTCGGACAACTCCAAGTACGCGTCTTTCAGGAGTTCTCCGTAGTGATCAACGTCCGGCATGGCCTCTGGAGTGGACACGAAGGTGATCGTAAGCTCGTCGCCTAGAGAGGCAATCAGGTGGCAGAGGCCATCATTGTCCTCCAACGCCAACACGCCAAAGGCGGATGTGGCCTTTGCGCCCAAGAACTGAAGATCGGCGCGTCCGCGGGGCACATTGGTTATCATCGTGTTGGCGTAGGGGGTAGAGGGGCCGCCGTCGGGCATAAGTCTGCTGATGGCCGAAATGCCACGAACCGCGAAGCCCGGCACGTACTTGATGCCAGAGTTCGATCGAATGACTGTGTCCTTGCTATTTCGAGTCTTCTCCAACTTCGAGGACTTGCTAATCGCGCTTAAGCGGAGCTTCGGATCTTCAATTTTCGTGTGGAGGTCCACAAACATTGGCAAAAATTGATTAACCGATTCGCTGGGTCGGTATTTACGTGTCGACATCGGAACAAGTGCCGCCAGCGATTCGGCGGGAAGTTCTCTCAGTGAAGTCAGATAATTTGACAGCCCCAGCGATACAACAGTCATTATCAAGTCGTTGACGGTAGAATCGCCCGCCTGGCTTGCAAGTGCTCGTACGTCGCTAAGAGGGAGACGGACAACGCCGAAGGTTCGAGCGCCACTGATCTTGTGGTCGAATCTGGTCCGTGGGCGGAGTCTGGTGGGAAGAACAACCGTGCCGGCGTCGACTTCCTGTTTGACATCACGGCTGGCCGCAAGAATGTCTTTGGCTCCGGAAAACATCGTCCGGATCTGTGTCGGCACACCGGTCAATGCGTCCTTGAGCAGTGCAGCAGATCCGGGGATGGCGTCTGATGTCGCATGAGAATCAGACGTGTCATCTACTTGCCCGGTGAACAACTTTCGTGCGATCTCAACGCTGGCGATGCCATCGCAGGCGCTGTGGTGGAATTTTAAAACTACGACGGTTGCGTTGGGAGGCAGGCCATCGACCTGGTGGACCTGAGTGAACACGTGCAGTTGCCACGGTGGTCGAGTGAGGTCGAACCGATCTTCGGTGATGTCCAGGATCCGCCGGCGAACTTCGTCCCAGGTTGTGATCGTGGATTCTGTGACAAAAATGTGGGCTTGGAGATCGACATTTTCATCACGGACCCAGTACGGGGGGGCGATGTCTGCGGGCACTCGTAGCAGTCGTCGCTGGAATAACGCGGACGTGTGAAGTCGCGCTTGCATCCACGAGAACACATCGTCCTTGCGGACCGGTTGTCCACTGCCTTGACCGTTGTCGAAGGCATAGATGCTGACGATATTCGTGGGCATGGTGGAGCGTTCCATGTAGACGAAGGCGGCGTCACGCGGTGCCAACTGGGTGAGGTTATTCTGCTGCACGGGGCATCCTGTACTCTCAGCGACTTTTTGAGGTTGGAACGACTCTGTCACTGTTCAACTTGGTGGTGCGCGATAGAACAGTTGGACCATATTGCTCATCCGACAGGGAAGGTGCGCCGTGTTGTCGAAACCATCCCGTCGGAACTGACGGCGACTGCCTATGATGATCCGCAGTCGCCTCATTATGCACCTCTGTGTCCGGGCAGCAACGAGTGACATGCGGTGGTGCAGGTGTGGAGGTCTAGCGGTCTTGAGAAGACCACGGCGGAGGCCGAGTTGCCCACGCAAAAGTTTCTGGCTGCGAGCTCCTGGCAAACGTTAGTTGAAGAAACGTAACTTGATCAGCTGCATGGCGCGGCATGTGAGATGGGGTATGTGCTGCTCAATGCGGACTGGACGAGGTGGATAGCCCGTGGCGCGGAGGTCAGCCCATCGTGGCTGACCTGGGCTGTGTCGCAGCCGTCCTGGATCCACACGTTGTGCACGGTGGCGCCGTCGCCGGGGGCGAGGAACGTGGCCTCGGGCGGGGTGGAGACCTTGTCGTCCCGGCTGGCGACTACGGTGTACTGGACTCCAGGCACGGTGTCTCCGCCCGCGTTGAGCTCCTGGAGGAAGGTGGAGCCCGCCATCTGCTCCGCGTACGCGGGGCCCATCGCCCGGTTCAGGGCGGCATACGCGGGCAGGCCGATGCGCTGGCCGAACTCGGACAGCGCGAGGACATCGCCGAAGGTGGAGCCGTGGTTGGTCGCGCCCAGTGTCACGAGGGAGTGGACGGCGTTCTGGGCGGGGTCGGCGGGGTTGGCCCCACCGTTGAAGCGCAGATACTGCCGGGCGACCACGCCGCCCTGCGAGTGCCCGACGATGTCGACTTGGGCCGCGCCGGTCGCGGACCGGACTTGCTCGACGAAGCCCGCGAGTTCCACGGCCGAATCACGGATATCGGCCATGCCGGCCGCATCGAGGAGGGTGGCGGGGTTGACCAGGGGTCCATGTCCGTAATCGAGGGCGAAGACGCAGTAGCCCTCGTCGGCCAACTGGGGCGCGAGCGTGGACCACACCGACTTGTTGGCCCAGGTGCCGTGCACCAGCACCACCGGCCTCGGGTGCTCTGCGGTGGTGCGGCAGGACCAGTCGTTGGCGCCGGCGAGGGCATCGGTGTCGGTGCCGGTGATGATCCGAGAGATTACGTTCGCGGAGGCCGGCGCGGAGACGCTGACGGACAGGCCCAACGGCAACAGGACCGCCGCTACCACTGCCGACGCCTTCTTCGCCCAGGTCATTTTTGGGGTGCTCCTCTGGCTGGGTGGCGCTGGCACCGGTGACGATGCGGGTGGGAACGCCGAGTTGGTTGAATCTTGGCCGATGTTACCACCGTGAATATTGTGACCATTGTGACTGGTGTGGCCTGTGGTGATCATCACCGCAGGTGGGTGGCTCTCCGATATCGTAACGAAAGGCCCCGTGCGGACGACGTGTAGGGGAGTGGGTCCGCCGATTGCTAACGTCGTCCCGTGGACCATCCGGGCACCAGCGATATGTGTCCCGCTAATCGCCCTGTGGCAAGGAGTTGTGTCGAAGTGTGCTCGATCTTTGGGATGTTTGGACCGCAGAATGGCGACCAGGTGTCGCTGCGGCTACAAGCGGTCGAGCTGTCCCGGCGGCAGCGTCATCGTGGGCCCGACTGGAGCGGCGTGTACGTCGGGGACAATGCGATCCTGGTGCATGAGCGGCTCGCCATTGTCGATCCGACCAGCGGCGCCCAGCCGCTGCGGTCGCGAGACGGCCACCTAGCGCTGGCGGTCAACGGCGAGGTCTACAACCACAGCGAACTGCGGGCCGGGAGCGACTACGAGTTCACCACCGGCTCCGACAGCGAGGTGATCAACTCGCTCTACCGCGAGAGCGGCCCGGAGTTCATCGGCCGGCTGAACGGGATCTTCGCCTTCGCGCTGTGGGACGCCGAGCTGGGCAGGTTCCTCATCGCCCGCGATCCCATGGGCGTGTGCCCCCTGTACTGGGGACACGACGCGGAGGGGCGGACCCTCGTCGCCTCCGAGATGAAGGCGCTGGCGGGGGTCTGCGAGGACGTGACTGCCTTCCCCCCCGGCCACATCTACGACAGCGCGACGGGCGAACTGCGCCGCTACTACCAGCGGCCGTGGCGCGAGTACGCCGCCACCGTGGACGTCGAGGTCACACCGGTGCAGTTGCGCACGGCCTTCGAGGACGCGGTCGCTCGGCAGATGATGGCGGACGTGCCCCACGGGGTATTGCTATCCGGCGGGCTCGACTCGTCGCTCGTCGCGGCCTGCGCGGCCAAGTTCGCCAGGTCCCAGGCCGAGAACGCCGTGTCCGCGGACGGGGAGACAGCGGAGGTCGCGCGTCTGCTCTCCTTCGCGATCGGGCTTGAGGGCTCGCCCGACCTCGCCGCGGCGGAGTGCGCCGCGGACGGGATCGGGACCGACCACCACGGTTTTGTGTACACGTTCCAGGAGGGCCTGGACGCGCTGCCCGAGGTGATCCGGCACATCGAGACCTACGACGTGACCACGATCCGGGCGTCCACTCCGATGTTCCTGCTCGCCCGCCGGATCAAGGCGATGGGCGTGAAGATGGTGTTGTCCGGGGAAGGCGCCGACGAGATGTTCGGCGGCTATCTGTACTTCCACAAGGCGCCGTCGGCCGAGGCGTTCCACGAGGAGACTGTCCGCAAGCTCGACGCCCTGCACAACTATGACTGCCTGCGTGCGAACAAGTCGATGATGGCCTGGGGCGTGGAGGCCCGGGTGCCGTTCCTGGACCTGGAGTTCCTCGACCTCGCGATGAGCATGGACGCGGAGGCCAAGCTGGCCGGCGGCTCGCGGATGGAGAAGGCGGTGCTGCGGGAGGCCTTCGAGGGCGTGCTGCCGGAGCAGATCCTGTGGCGGCAGAAGGAGCAGTTCAGCGACGGCGTCGGCTATGGCTGGATCGATGGGCTCAAGGACCACGCAGAGCAGGTGGTCAGCGACGCGGAGTTCGACGCCGCAGCGGCGCGGTTCCCGCTAAACACGCCAGAGACCAAGGAGTCGTTCCTATATCGGACGATCTTCGAGGCTAACTTCCCCGGTGCGGCGTTCGCGGCCACTGTGCCCGGCGGCAAGTCGATCGCCTGCTCGACGCCGGCCGCGCTTGAGTGGGACCCGGCCTTCGCGGCGATGGCGGACCCGTCCGGCCGGTCGGTGCGGGGTGTGCACGCTGAGGCGCTGGCCGCCCAACCGTGACTGGCTATCGGCCAGGCTGTGCGGCCCGCTGATAGCCGCGGATCGCCGGGTAGATGAACAGCGCCACCAGCCCCACCGCCCACCCGATGGTCATCAGGAGCGGGGTCGCGAGTGGGCCGCCGACGGACAGCGCCTTCATAGTCTCGACCGCGCAGCTCATCGGCTGGTACCGGACGAACCCCTGCAGCCAGACCGGGTAGGCCATTACCGGGACGAAGCCCGAGTTGAAGAACATCAACAGCGACGTGGCCAACGAGATCAGCTCGACCAGCCGTGCCTTGCCGCCGTACACGGCAGCGGCGGTGACCATGCTGGCGAACCCCACACCGAACATCAGCGGGACGAGGTACAGGCCGATGGCGGCCATGACGCCCTGATCGAATCGGAACCCCAGCACCACCCCCATCGCGAGGATGATCGCGGTGGTGACCATGATGCGGATGATCTCGGCGATCATCCTGCCGATAAAGCTGGAAGCGCGATGTACTGGAAGCACCCAGAAGCGGGTCAGCAGGCCGTCGCGTTGCTCGAGGTTCAGGGTGACGGCGCCGATCATGGATCCGACCATCGACGCGACTAGGGCCATCATCGCGGTCTGCCCGTAGATCGCGCTGGTGCCCGTTGCGGAGCTGATGGAGTTGCCGAGCACGATCTGGAACATCACGAGCATCAGCGCCGGGTACAACAGCGCCTGCACGGTGGTGAGCGGGTCACGGGACCAGCGGATCAGGAGCCGCTGAGTCTGGATCAGGCTCTGGCGCGCAAGCGCGGACAGCGACTTCTCGGACGGCGTGGAGGCCAGTGGGGGGAAGGCGAGCGCGTTGTCGACTAATTCGGCTGGTGCCGCAGGTACAACGCCGGCTGATGTTGAGCGGGCAGGTGTCATCGACCCGGGGACAAATTGGACCGTGGGCGCGTCATCGGACGCGAGGCGGTGTTTCATGTTCTCCTCGTGCTCGCCCAGATGGACACACCGGCAAACGCAAACAGCGCGCCGATGGTCCACACGAGTGCCGGCCACAGGACCTGCCAGGTCACTCCGCCGGAGGTCATGTCCCGCATGGCGTTCGCGATCAGCGAGATTGGTTGGTTTCGGACGAACGGGTGGATCCACTCGGGAAAGCTTGCGATCGGCACAAACCCGGTGGACAGCATGCCGAGGATCAACTGCGGCAGGGTCAACGCCTGGGTGGTTGACTCGGGCGTCGCCGACAGCGTGCCGATCGCGTCGCCGCCCATGGTCAAGGCGACCCCGACAAGCAGCGCCATCGAGAGGAACCCGATCGTCTGGCCGACTCCCAGGCTGAAGCGGAACCCGATGGCGTAGCCGCACACGACGGCCACCAGCAGCGAGATGCATAATCGGAACACGTTTGAGGACATCCGCGCCGCGAATGGCACGCCGGCGCGAATCGGCATGGTCTTGAGCCTGTCGTTCATACCCTCGGTGCGGTCCATAGCCGCGGCCATCGCGGCGGACAGCGCGGTGAAGGACAGTGCCTGCAGCGCGATGATCGGCATCAAGAACTGGGCGTAGTTGACGCCCTGGAAACTCATCACGAACTTCAGCGGTAGATAGAAGCCGACGGTGAAGACGATGGGGGAGAGCGCTGCGGTGGCGACCGTGCCGTTGCGCAGGGCTGGCGTGATCAACCGCATGCTTAGCGCCCACCACTGCTGGATGGCGGACGGCTGTGGCTTGCGTCGGCGGCCCACGTGGCGGGGGGTGTCCGTGATGACCGTCACGAGGCGGTTCCAGCCGGTGACGACTCGCCGGTGAGAGACAAGAAGACCTGGTCGAGGGAAGGACGACGCAGCGCGATGTCGATCAACTCGATCTGCGCCTGGTCCAAGCGTCGGAGAACCTCGGCCAGCGTCTGCGCACCGCCGGGGGCGGGGACTGACAGTGAGACTGTCTCGGCATTGATCTCCGACCGGAGACCAGGCGGCAGGAGATTGCCGAGGGCGGCGACCATCTGGGGAATCTCGTGGGTGTGCAGGGGGATGACCTCGCAGTAGCTGGTCCCGATGCGCGCCTTCAGCTCGTCAGCGGTGCCCTCCGCGATCACGGCGCCGTTGTCGATGACGATGATGTTGTCGCTGAGCACGTCGGCCTCTTCGAGGTACTGCGTGGTCAGAAGTGTGGTGATGCCCTGGTCTCGCAACCGGTCGACGAGGTCCCAGACGCTTTGACGGCTGCGGGGATCGAGTCCCGTGGTGGGCTCGTCCAAGAACACCACTTGCGGACGCACCACGAGGCCGCACGCGATGTCGATGCGCCGCCGCATGCCGCCGGAGTACTGGCCGACGCGGCGGTCCGCGGCGTACTCCAGGTCGAACTCCTCGAGCAGCTGCCCGGCGCGGCGGATGGCGGACTGCTTGTCCAGGCCCATCAGGCGGCCGAACAAGATCAGGTTCTCCCGAGCGGACAGCATGTTGTCCAGTGCCGCAGATTGCCCGGTCAACATGATTGAGCGGCGGACCGCCGCGGGGTCGTGGGCAACATCGTGGCCCGCGACGATGGCGCGGCCGCCATCCGGGCGGACCAGGGTGGAGAGGACGTTGACCATCGTTGACTTGCCGGCGCCGTTGGGGCCGAGGATGCCTAGTACCTGCCCGCGCTCGGCGCGGAAGCTGACTCCGCGCAGTGCTTTCACCTGGCCGAAGGACTTCGTGATGCCCTCAACTAGAACGCCCGGTTCGGACTCAATCATAGGATCTCCACTGCACGGTCGATGGGGGATTGCGAACGATGGCCGGGATCAGAGCTCATGGACACTAGGTCGCCACATTATGGCATGACCGGTCACAGGAGTATTTCGCATGTTGCCCTGTGGGTGCCATATTGGGTATCGCCGGGGTGGGAGTTGCCGTTACCGTGATTCACGTTACGCGGCCAGTGCGGACCGGGGTGCCAGCCTGCTGAACGCACGCTCGACTCTCAGCGGGATTTCGGCTTCTGCGGGAGTCGGCAGTAACATGACTCGGGCGCGGGGGGATGTAACCTGTGCGAGGTCCAGGATCGGCCACATGGTCGCTGCTGGCCGAGAATATTGAGAGGACTTCTGTGAGCAACCCGTTTGATGACTCTGACGCCAAGTTCAAAGTGTTGGTGAACGCGGAGAACCAGCACTCGCTTTGGCCGGTCTTCGCTGAGGTGCCCGCAGGTTGGACTGTCGTCTTCGGCGAGGACAGCCGCGAGGCCTGCGTCGAATACATCGAGAAGAATTGGACCGATATGCGGCCCCAGAGCCTTATCGAGGCCATGGAGGCGGACAAGAAGAACACCCAGGCCTAACCCCCTGGGCGGTCTCAGACCGGCGCCGGCACGCGACTCCCGCGGCCGGCGTATTGCTTTGTCAAAAGCTGGTGGGGCAATACGCCTGCGCGGGTTCGACCCTTAGTTGTCCGATAAGAAGTCGAGCAACAGGCTGTTGACCTCTTTTGGGCGCTCAAGATAGCCATAGTGGCCGCAGTCGGCGATCTCCTCGTAGCGCGCGCCGGGAATGGCCTGCGCCACTTCCCGGCCGAGGTAGGTCGGTGTCAGGCGATCGTCGGCGAAGCCAACAATCATGCACGGAACCGAGATGCCGCGATATGCCGCGACACGATTGCCGCCGCGGTCCATCTGCATTTGCGCCCGGATGCCCGCGGTGCGGGATGGCGTGGAGAACTCGAAGATGTCCAGCCAGTTGGGGCCCTCGTTCGGGTCCTCGATAGTGGTTGGTGACAGGTTCAAGATTGCCGTGATCGCGGCCTGATACTGCGCCGGCAATGTCACGTTCGCATCGAATAGCGCACGTTGGCCCTCGGCGAGACGCTCTTGAAACACACTGGGGCGGCCGTAGGTTGCCAGCATCACAGCTTTTGCCACCAGGTCGGGCCGGGCCAACGCGAGTTCCTGGGTGATCCGTGCGCCCATCGACGTGCCGACCACGCGGGCGGGGCCGCCGAGGTAATCGATGAGCGCGGCGATATCGGCGACCATATCGTCGAGGGTGAATCCTTGGGTGCACTCGTCGGAGGGGGCGATGCCCCGGTTGTCTACGGTCACCACTTGGAAGCCCGCCGCCACGAGCGGTGGAACCTGGTTCACGTTCCACACGCGTCCCGGGCTGCCCGTTCCCATCACCAGGACGACTAGTGGGCCGGAGCCGTGCACCTGGTAGTTGAGTCGGATTCCGTTGAGTACTGCGATGGGCATTACATTCTCCCCTGTAGGCGTCGGCTCATTGTTTCATTTCGGGCGGTGCCGACGGGTTCGGGGTGAGCGGGTGGCCAGGGCTAAGGCTTGGCCACCTGGACGAGGAATCGATAGCTTGGGGTATTGGGGCCGAACGACGCGGCCGCCTGCGTCGCCGTCGACTCCAGCAGGGCGCGCAGAGGCCCGACGTCGGTGTGCGGGCTGATTCGGATGTCGATCGAAATTGTCGGCGTCCCGCCGATCCTCCGGGCAGTCGATTTCGCTCTCAAGACTCCGTCGATGCCTTCGAGCGAGGCCGCGATTGCGCCACCGACCGCAACCGGGCTCACCGTGAGCCGGCCCATGGACCGCAGCGCGAGGTCCACAGTGCGATGGGGGCGTGGGCGCAGCAACGCGACGACGAGAGCGAGTCCGGTGAGCAGACACACGGCGGCCGCGACGCCAAGTGCCCACGGCCACCATTGTTGCTGTGCGGCAGTGAAATACCAGAGCCGGTCCATCCGTTGGGACAGGGAGCTCGCCAGCGGTATGCCGGCCCAGATCCCGATGCCAAAGAGCCCGCAGCCGAGCAGGAGGACACCCGAGATCAGCGCGACCACGCGAGCGGCCAGGGCGGTGGGCCGGCCCACTTAGATCACCCGCCGACGCTGATCAGGGGTGTGCGCGATGCCCGGCAGGACGGTCACCCGGACTTCCAGGGGCCGCTGGAGCTCCTCGACCAGGGCCGTCACCCGATCATGTAGTCGTTCCCGAAGCATCGCGGACTGCTCCTCGAAGGCCTTCTCCTCGATGGCCTGGTCGGCGGAGGTCTGGAGGGGCTCGCCGACATGGTGCGCCGCGGTCACCGCCACCTCCGCCCGCCGGGCGGTCACGGTGGTGATGGCGGTCAGCACGTTGGGCTCCTCGAAGGCGATGGCGCTGCACATCCGCGCGACGTCAGTGGGCCGGAGCCAGATGCCAGTGTCAGATTTAAGTGGCAGATGCGTGCGCGCGCGCGGCTTGAGCGCGGCAGCGATCAGCACGAGGCCGAGGACCGTCGCGGCTGGGGCGGCGCCCATCATCCAGTCTTGCCACTGCAGCTGGGCGATCCATACGGAGGCGTTGGCCAACCATGGCTCGCCGTCGATCAACTGTTGATTGATGACCAGTTCGCGGATGCAAAGCCCCGCTATCCCGCACAGAGCCAAGCCGAGCAGTACCGCGGGCGCAGTCGCCGCGGGCGACCGACGGGGCTCGAGGGCACTCATGAGACCCGGGTGGCGGACTGCCGGAGGAGCGGGGGGAGGGCAGGAGGCAGGACGCGGGTGATGGAGACATCTGCGCGGGCGACTGTCATTCCTGTTAGCCGCTGGAGGTGGTCAGCGACCGTGACCTGCACAGCCCGGGCGATCTCAGTGAGAACACACGGCCAGTCCACGGCGATCTGAACGAGGACGGTGAGTTCGCCGTCGCGATTGATGGCGAGCGCACGCGGCAACTCCCGGACCCCCACCGAGCTGATCTCCTGGCCGTGGCGGACCACGCCGGGCACGGCGAGCGCGGCGGTGGTCGCGATCCGGTTCAGCGCGCGATCCTTGATGGTCAGCGTCCCCCGATCGCCCGGATCGATGGGCTCGGCGAAGTCCGGGTCAGCCACGGCCACGGCCGCGCAGAATCGACGTGAGATCGATGGTGCCGTCGAGGTGGGCGCCGACGACGAGGCCAACGGTGCCGAGGACAAGCGCGAAGAGGAAGCCGGTGAACCCGCCGGTGGTCGCGGCGAGCACGAGCAAGATGCCGGCAATCATGCCGATGGCCGCCGAATTCATGAGGACTCCTGGGGTGTCGATAGTTCGGGGGGATATGGGACGAGATCTTCGATGGTGACCACCACAGACCGGGATTCGTGGCCGAGCACGCGGGCGACGGCGAGCCGCACGGCGTCGGCCACCGCGATGAGGTCCGTGCCCTCATAGAGGGTGAGGTGCACATGGGCCTCGCCGTCTTCGACACGCAGGCCGCGGATCCGTCGACCAGGAAGATAAGTGGCGATGGTCCCGTGGACGCCGCCGTGCAGTGCGGCGACGCCGCCGACCGCGAGGACTGCCCTCTCCAGCGTGGGCAGGTCGGGTTCGGTCACTGCACCCTCGACTGTGCCGGGGCCTCCACCTGGTCGTCGTCCTCCTCGAGGAACACGTCGTGGACGGTGACGTTGACCTCGACGACCTCGAGCCCCGTCATCCGCTCCACCGCGGCGATCACATTGCGGCGGACACCGGAGGCGAGATCGTTGATCGCCACGCCATACTCCGCGACGATGCCGATATCGACGGCCGTCTGGCGCTCGCCGACCTCCACGGCCACACCCTGCGAATGATTGACGCGGGCGCCCGGGATGCGCTCGCGCAAGGCGCCGACCACCCGGCCGGTGCCACCGCCCAGGCTGTGGACGCCGTCGATCTCGCGGGTGGCCATGCCGGCGATCTTCGCGACGACGGTGTCCGCGATGATCGTGCGACCGTGGTCGTTGACCAACTCCGTCGAGTCTGCGGCGCGGCCCGACTGGCCAGGATCGTCAGGGGACTTCTTCGAACCTTCTGCAGCCGTGGTAGCCATCGCGTGTGATCTCCCTGCGTTGCCGTGATTGGGATAGGCGCTCGCCTGCGGACAACTGTACGACCGATTGTGGGGCAGCGCTGGCCCACGGGGTCTTTGGCATCGATGTCCGGCGCAGCGGATAGCGTGTGAGACGGAACACAGTGCCCATTTCGAGGAGGACCATGTCAGAGCATGCAGAGAACCCTGCCGACGCAGCGGTGCTGACCGAGCGTCGCGGGCGAGTTTTGATCGTCACGATCAACCGGCCCGAGGCCCGCAACTCCGTCAACACCGCGGTGGCCACGGGCATCGCCGCGGCGATGGACGAGCTGGACGGTAGCGCCGACCTCTCCGTCGCCGTGCTCACCGGGGCCGGCGGCAACTTCTGCTCGGGCATGGACCTCAAGGCATTCCTGCGCGGCGAACTGCCCATGCTGCCGGGCCGGGGATTCGCCGGCATCACCGAGTCCCCGCCGAAGAAGCCGCTGATCGCCGCGGTCGAGGGCTATGCGCTGGCCGGCGGCACCGAGATCGCCCTGTGCGCCGACTTGATTGTGGCCTCCAGTACGGCGAACTTCGGCATCCCCGAGGTCCGGCGCGGACTCGTGGCAGTGGGCGGCGGCCTGATCCGCCTGCCCCGCCGCATCCCCTTCCAGGTGGCGATGGAACTGGCGCTGACCGGTGAGAACTTGGCCGCTGCCGACGCGCACCGATTCGGCCTGGTCAACCGGATCACCGAGCCCGGCGGCGCGCTGGCCACGGCGCTGGAGCTGGCGGAGAAGATCGCCGCCAACGGCCCGCTGGCGGTGGCCGCCACCAAGCAGGTCTTGGTGCAGGCCGCGGACTGGTCCTCCGATGAGGCGTTCGGCAAGCAGATGGAGATCGCCGGGCACGTGTTCGGCTCCGAGGACGCTAAGGAGGGGCCACGGGCCTTCGCAGAGAAGCGGGCCCCGGTCTGGCAGGGCCGCTAGCTGGCAGCCTAAGCCCAGATGCTGTCGATGGCCGTGTACTCCTGCGGGGGAGCGGCGGGCCGGTCGGCGGGGGTGCGCGAGAACCGGGGGGCGGGCATCGGCTGCGTGACGCCGTCGAGTTCGGACAGGATCCCGCGCGCCGCCACGTGGGGGTGCGCGGACGCCTCCTCGAAGGTGAGGATCGGGGTGGCGCAGGCGTCGGTGCCGTCGAACACCGCTGCCCACTCGTCGCGCGACTTGCTGAGGAACTTCTGCGTGAGGATCTCGCGCAGCTGCGGCCAGGTCCGCGGATCCTGCTGCGAGGGGACCGCGGCTGGATCGAGCTCCAGGCCCTCGAGCAGGACGGCCCAGAACTGCGGCTCGATGGCGCCCACGGCGAAGTACTTGCCGTCGCCGCACTCGTAGGTGTCGTAGTAGGGTGCGCCGCCGTCGAGCATGTTGCGGCCGCGCTCGTCGGACCACATCCCGGTGGACCGCCACGTCCACATCATCTGCGCCAGCAGGGCGGAGCCATCGATCATGGCAGCGTCGATGACCTGGCCGCGGCCGGAGACCGTCCGCTCATGCATGGCGGCGAGGATGCCGAACACCAGGAACATCGAGCCGCCGCCGAAGTCGCCGACGAGGTTGAGCGGCGGGACGGGGCGCTCGCCCGCGCGCCCGATGGCGTGCAGGATGCCGGTGAGGGAGATGTAGTTCATGTCGTGGCCGGCGCTGTTGGACAGGGGGCCGTCCTGCCCCCAGCCGGTCATCCGCCCGTAGATGAGCCGGGGGTTGCGGGCCAGGCACTCGTCAGGACCCAGGCCCATCCGCTCGGTGACGCCCGGGCGGAAGCCCTCGATGAGGATGTCGGCCTTGGCGATGAGGCCGAGGACCTTCTCGATGTCGGCGGGGTCCTTCAGATTGGCGGCCACGGCGCGGCGCCCGCGCAGCATCTGGTCCGTCGCCGGCAGCTGCCCGTCGCGCTGGATCCGGATGACGTCCGCGCCCAGATCGGCGAGGAGCATCGCGGCGTGCGGGCCGGGCCCGATACCCGCGAGCTCGACAACCCGCACCCCGCTCAGGGGGCCTCCGCGGGACGGGGCGGCGTCAGGCGTGGCAAAACTCACGGGAATCTCCAAGCTGTTCGGGGCGGGGATTTTTTCAGCCTAACAACCCGGTGGGGACCGCAATTCATAGGCGTCGCAACTCGATTGTGCACTTACGCTGGGGAATGTTAAAGCATGCTCCCATGGCCAAATTAATCCTACTGACCTGTGGGTTTTCGAAGATATGCGCTTTTAATAAGGAATTGTTTCCGGGTCTCGCGGAGTTGCTCCAAGGTTAGGTGCAGGTGGGTTAGGTTGGCTGTGTGCCGGTGCGGGGAGTGCTGAATATCCGTCAGCGGCTCGTGTGCAACATCTCGTGAATATCGAGGCGGACGGGCGGCTCCGATGGCGACCAAGTTAGGGCAGACGGGGAATCTGGCGCTGGCGACCTTTGTGTCGATGGTCAACTTTTGGGCCTGGAATGTGATCGGGCCGATGTCCTCGAAACTGTCCGACGAGATGGGGCTGACGGCCTCCCAGAGCGCGGTGCTGGTCGCGATGCCGGTGCTGGTCGGCTCCCTCGGCCGCATCCCGGTGGGGGCGCTGACGGACAAGTTCGGCGGCCGGGTGATGTTCCTCGCGGTCTCGCTGGCCTCGATTATCCCGGTTCTGGCCGTCGGAATCTTCGGCAACGCCAACCAGTACGTGCCCCTGCTGGCGTCCGCATTCCTGCTCGGCATCGCGGGCACGGTGTTCACGGTCGGCATCCCGTTCGTCAACTCCTGGTACCCGCCGGAGCGGCGCGGCTTCGCGACCGGCGTGTTCGGCGCGGGCATGGTCGGCACCGCGGTCTCGGCGTTCTTCACGCCGCGGTTCGTGAACATCTTCGGCCACATCCAGACGCACGTCATCTTGGCGGTGCTGCTCGCGGTCACCGCGGTGCTCGTCTATTTCTTCCTCAGCGACGCCCCGGTCTGGCAGCCGCAGACGGACCCGTTCTTCCCGAAGCTGTGGGCCGCCGCGAAGCTGCCCGTCACGTGGAACATGTGTGTGCTC
Source organism: Tomitella biformata AHU 1821 (assembly GCF_000524475.1). Taxonomy (GTDB): domain Bacteria; phylum Actinomycetota; class Actinomycetes; order Mycobacteriales; family Mycobacteriaceae; genus Tomitella; species Tomitella biformata. The sequence goes on from NZ_BAVQ01000072.1 coordinate 189,703, forward strand.
TACGGCGTCGTGTTCGGCGGCTTCGTCGCCTTCAGCACCTACCTGCCCACCTACATCAAAACAATCGACCTCTACGATTTCGACGCCATCCAGGCTGGCACCCGCACCGCCGCGTTCGCGCTGGCCGCCGTCGTAGCCCGCCCTCTCGGCGGCATGCTGTCCGACAAGATCCAACCCAAGATCGTCGTGCTCGGCTCCCTCGCCGGGACCGCGGTGATGGCAGCGCTGGTCAACATCCAGCCGGCCCCGGAACTGCAGGCGGGCCTGGTATTCGGCGGGCTGGCGTTCTTCCTCGGCATCGGCACCGGTGGCGTGTTCGCCTGGCTCTCGCGGCTCACCCCGGCCAACCGCGTCGGCAGCGTGACCGGCCTGGTCAGCGCCGCGGGCGGCCTCGGCGGCTACTTCCCGCCGCTGGTCATGGGCGCCACCTACAACGCGGCCGGGAACAACTACCACGTGGGACTGATCCTGCTGGTGATCACCGCGGCCGTCGTGTTCGTCTACACGTTCTTCCTGGTGCCGGCGACCGATCCGACCAAGCGGGTCTCCCGCGACCGCAAGGCCATCAACTCATGAGGAGCGCGCAGTGACCCCACCCGTAATCCCCGCCACCGACGGGCCGGTGGCGGACCTGCTCCTGGACGCGGGCCGGTTCTTCCGCCGCAAGAGCGAGTTCTCCAAGGACAAGCGGACCATCAGCAAGGTCGGCGGGCGCGAGGGCGACGTGTTCTACCGCGATCGCTGGAGCCACGACAAGGTGGTCCGCTCCACGCACGGGGTCAACTGCACCGGCTCCTGCTCGTGGAAGATCTACGTCAAGGACGGCATCATCACCTGGGAGACGCAGGAGACCGACTACCCGTCGGTGGGCCCGGACCGCCCCGAGTACGAGCCGCGCGGCTGCCCCCGCGGCGCCGCGTTCTCCTGGTACACGTACTCGCCGACCCGCGTCCGCTATCCGTATGGGCGCGGCGTGCTGATGGAGATGTACCGAGAGGCGAAGGCCCGCCTCGGCGACCCGGTGCTGGCCTGGGCCGACATCCAGTCCGACCCGCTGCGCCGCCGGCAGTATCAGCAGGCGCGCGGCAAGGGCGGCCTCGTCCGCATCGGCTGGGACGAGGCCACCGAGATGATCGCCGCGGCCCACGTGCACACCATCAAGGAGTACGGCCCGGACCGCGTCGCCGGCTTCTCGCCGATCCCCGCGATGTCGATGGTCTCGCACGCGGCCGGCGCGCGGTTCGTGGAGCTGCTCGGCGGCGTCATGACCTCCTTTTACGACTGGTACGCGGACCTGCCCGTCGCGTCGCCCCAGGTGTTCGGGGACCAGACGGACGTGCCAGAGTCCGGCGACTGGTGGGACGCGTCCTACCTGCTGATGTGGGGCTCCAACGTGCCGATCACCCGCACTCCGGACGCGCACTGGATGACGGAGGTCCGCTACCGAGGTTCCAAGGTCGTCTCCATCAGCCCGGACTACGCGGACAACACGAAGTTCGCCGACGAGTGGATGCCGTGCGCGGCGGGCACCGACGGCGCGATGGCGATGGCGATGGGCCACGTCATCTTGAAGGACTACTTCATCGACAAGCGCGTGCCGTTCTTCGTGGACTTCGCGCAGCAGTTCACGGACCTGCCGTTCCTGGTCAAGCTCGAGGAGCGCGACGGCGCCTATATCGCGGGCAAGCACCTCATGGCGTCTGATCTGGGACAGGCCGCCGGGGGTCGCCATGCAGAGGGCGCGAACCTCAAGCCGGTCCTGATCGACGGCCGCACCGGCGAGCCCGCGGTCCCGAACGGCTCGCTGGGGGACCGCTACACCGAGTCCGGCATGGGCAAGTGGAACCTGGACCTGGAGGGGATCGTCCCGCAGCTAACCATGGCTGATTCCGGCGGGGATTCTGTGGAGCTCCTGATGACGGGCTTCGACAGCGTCGACGGATCCGCGGAGATCCTGCGTCGCGGCGTGCCCGTGCGGCGGGTCGGCGAGCATCTGGTGTGCACGGTCTTCGACCTGCTGCTGGCGCAATACGGCGTCTCGCGCCCCGGACTGCCGGGCGTCTGGCCCACCGGCTTCGATGACCCCAGCCAGCCGTACACCCCCGCGTGGCAGGAGGCGATCACGGGCGTGAGCGCCGAGCAGGTCATCCGTATCGCCCGCGAAATGGCGGACAACTCCGAGGAGTCCGGCGGGCGCACCATGATCATCATGGGCGCCGGCATCTGCCAGTGGTTCCACGGCGACGCCACCTATCGCGCGGTGCTCTCGCTGCTGCTGCTCACCGGCTCGATGGGCCGCAATGGTGGCGGCTGGGCGCACTATGTGGGGCAGGAGAAGGTCCGCCCCATCACCGGCTACAGCACCCTGGCGATGGGCCTGGACTGGTCCCGCCCGCCGCGCACCATGACCGGCACGTCGTACTGGTACACCCACACCAACCAGTGGAGCTACGACGGCTACCGCGCCGACGCGCTCACCACCCCGCTGGGCCGCGGCCGCTTCAAGGACAAGCACACGATGGATGTGCTCACCGCCGCGACGGCGATGGGCTGGTCCCCGTTCTTCCCGCAGTTCGACCGCTCCAGCCTGGACCTGGCCGACGAGGCCGCTGCGGCGGGTGTCGACGCCGCGGAGTACGTCGCGGGCAAGCTGGGCTCCGGCGAGCTCAAGCTCTCGGTGACGGACCCAGACGCGCCGGAGAACTGGCCGCGCGTGCTCAGCGTGTGGCGCTCGAACCTGCTGGGCTCCTCCAGCAAGGGGAACGAGTACTTCCTCAAGCACCTGCTCGGCACGTCGTCCAACCTGCGCGCCGAGCGCACGCCGGAGGAGTTGCGTCCGCAGTCCGTCGTCAGCCACGACGAGGTTCCCGAGGGCAAGCTCGACATGGTGATGTCGATCGACTTCCGGATGACGTCGACCACCCTGCTCTCGGACATCGTGCTGCCCGCCGCCACCTGGTACGAGAAGGCGGACCTGTCCAGCACCGACATGCACCCCTACGTGCACGCGTTCACCCCGGCGATCGACCCGCCGTGGGAGTCGCGCTCGGACTACGAAGCCTTCCAGGCCATCGCGAAGGTGTTCAGCAAGATGGCTGAGACGCACCTCGGGATCCGCAAGGACGTGGTGCTCGGCACCCTGCAGCACGACACCCCCGGCGAGACGGCGTACCCGGGCGGGGTCGAGAACAACTGGCTCGAGACGGGCGCTACGCCAATCCCGGGCAAGACGATGGGCCCCATCGCGGTGGTCGAGCGAAACTACCCGGCGATCGCGGAGATGTGGGGTTCGCTCGGCCCCCTCGTCGACACGCTCGGCATGACGACGAAGGCCATCACGTACCGGCCCGACGAGGAGGTCCAGCAGCTCAAAGAGCGCCACGGCGTGATGAGCCACGGTGTCGCGGCGGGCCGGCCGGCCCTGGACACCGATGTGAAGATGTGCGAGGCGATCCTGCTGCTCTCCGGCACGACGAACGGGCGCCTGGCCGTGCAGGGCTTCAAGCAGCTGGAGGCGCGCACCGGCCAGAAGATTGCGCACCTGGCGGAGGGGGAGGAGGGCAAGCGGATCACGTACGCCGACACCCAGGCGCGCCCCGTCCCCGTGATCACCAGCCCTGAGTGGTCCGGCAGCGAGCACGGCGGCCGCCGCTACGCCCCATTCACGCAGAACATCGAGCACCTCAAACCGTTCCACACGGTCACCGGCCGCATGCACTTCTTCCAGGACCATGACTGGCTCGAGGAGATGGGCGAGCAGCTGCCCGTGTACCGGCCGCCGCTGGACCTGCACAAGCTGTTCGGCGAGCCGCAGCTGGGCGAGACCGGCGAGCTGGGCCTGGCCGTGCGCTATCTGACCCCGCACTCCAAGTGGTCCATCCACTCGGAGTACCAGGACAACCTGCTCATGCTCTCCCTCTCGCGGGGCGGGCCCACCATGTGGATGAGCCCGGGCGACGCCGAGAAGATCAAGGTCAAGGACAACGACTGGATCGAGGCGGTCAACCGCAACGGCGTGCTGGTGTGCCGCGCGATCGTCTCGCACCGCATGCCCGACGGCGTCGTGTTCGTCTACCACGTGCAGGAGCGCACCATCGACGTGCCGCTCACGGAGACCACCGGCACCCGCGGCGGCATCCACAACTCGCTGACACGGGTGCTGGTCAAACCATCGCACCTGGCGGGCGGCTACGGCCAGAACAGCTACGCGTTCAACTATCTAGGCCCCACCGGCAACCAGCGCGACGAGGTCACGATTGTCCGCCGCCGCTCCCAGGAGGTCACCTACTGATGCGCCCCGGCGACTTGATGAACCCCAGCGAAGCGAGGCAAGTATGAAGGTCATGGCTCAGATGGCGATGGTGATGAACCTCGACAAGTGCATCGGCTGCCACACGTGCTCGGTCACGTGCAAGCAGGCGTGGACCAACCGCCCCGGCGTCGAGTACGTGTGGTTCAACAACGTGGAGACCCGGCCCGGTCAAGGCTATCCGCGCACGTACGAGGACCAGGACAAGTGGGAGGGCGGCTGGGTCCGGGACAAGAAGGGCCGACTGAGACTGCGCGCGGGCGGCCGGGCGAAAAAGTTGGTCTCGATCTTCTCGAACCCGAAGATGCCGACTATGCAGGACTACTACGAGCCCTGGACCTACGACTACGAGAACCTGACCACCGCGCCGCTGGGCGAGCACTTCCCGGTGGCGAAGCCGCGCAGCCTCATCAGCGGCAAGCCGATGAAGATTTCGTGGTCCGCCAACTGGGACGACGACCTCGCGGGCAGCCCCGAGATCGTCCCGGGCGACCCGATCCTGGCCAAGATAAGCGCGGAGATCAAGCTCGAGCTCTCTGAGACGTTCATGTTCTACCTGCCGCGGATCTGCGAGCACTGCCTGAACCCGTCGTGCGCGGCGTCCTGCCCGTCGGGCGCGATCTACAAGCGCAGCGAGGACGGCATCGTCCTGGTCGACCAGGACAAATGCCGCGGCTGGCGCATGTGCGTCTCCGGCTGCCCCTATAAGAAGGTGTACTTCAACCACAAGACGGGCAAGGCCGAGAAGTGCACGTTCTGCTACCCGCGCATCGAGGTCGGGCTGCCGACCGTGTGCGCGGAGACGTGCGTCGGGCGGCTGCGCTACATCGGGCTGGTGCTTTACGACGCCGACGCGGTCCTCGCAGCCGCGTCGGTGGAGGACGAGAAGGACCTCTACCAGGCGCAGATGGACGTGATCCTGGACCCGAACGACCCGGCCGTGATCGCCGGGGCGCGTGCGGAGGGCATCTCGGAGGACTGGCTGGAAGCCGCGCGGAAATCTCCCATCTACTCCCTGATCAAGACGTACAAGGTGGCGCTGCCGCTGCATCCGGAATACCGGACGATGCCGATGGTCTGGTACATCCCGCCGCTGTCCCCGGTGGTCGACGCCGTCGCGCGGAGCGGGCACGACGCGGAGGAGGCAGGCAACCTCTTCGGGGCCATCGACGCGCTGCGCATCCCCAAGGAGTACCTGGCCGAGCTGTTCGCCGCGGGCGACGTCGGGCTGATCGACGACGTGCTGCACAAGCTCGCCGCGATGCGGTCCTACATGCGCGATATCAACATGGGCCGCGAGCCGCAGCCGCACATCCCGCACGCCGTGGGCCTGAGCGAGGAGGAGATCTACGAGATGTACCGACTGCTCGCGCTGGCCAAATACGACGAGCGCTACGTCATCCCCACCGCCTACGCCGCCGAGGGCCACAAACTCGAGGAGACGGCGACGGAGTGCGCCCTCGACTTCGACGGCGGGCCCGGCATGAGCGAGGGATCCGGGCCGTTCGGCGAGACCAGCGGCAGCCCGGTTCCGGTGGCCGTCGAGACATTCCAGGCGCTCAAGACCCGGCAGACCAGCGAGTCCTCGGTGCGTCCCGGCGGCTCCCGCGTGAACCTGCTGAACTGGGACGGGCAGGGCGTGCCACCGGGCATCTTCCCCTCTCGCGATGGCGGCGGTGAGGTCAAGTGAGGCGGCTGCTCGGCCGGCCCGCGAAGGTCACCGACCGGCATCGGCAGCTGGTCTGGCAGGCGGCGTCGCTGCTGCTGGCCTACCCCGACGACGAGCACGAGGCGCGGTTGGCGCTAGTCTCGCGCGCGCTCGGCGAGCTGCCCCCGGCGCTGGCAGATCCCCTCGCGGAGGCCGTGGCCGGGCTCTCGCGAATGACGGCGCTCGACGCCGCCAAGGAGTACGTGGAGACCTTCGACCTGCGGCGCAAGCGTGCGCTGTTCCTGACCTACTGGACGGATGGGGACACCCGCAACCGCGGCAACTCGATGCTGCTGTTCGCCAACACCTACCGCGACTGCGGCGTCGAGCCCCCATCCGACGAGCTGCCGGACCACCTCGCCGTCGTGCTCGAGTTCGGCGCGACGGTCGACGTCGCCGGCGGGCTGGCGCTGCTGGCGAAGCATCGGGCGCCCCTGGAACTGCTGCGGCTGGCCCTGGAAGAGATGCCCTCCCCGTATGCGGGGGCCATCGTCGCGGTGCTCGCCACCGTCCCCGAACCGGACCCGGAGGCCACCCGCCTGGAGGCGCTGCGGCTGGCCGAGCAGGGCCCGCCCGCGGAATCCGTCGGGTTGAGCCCGTACTCCGTGACGATCCCCGTCGAGCAGCTCACCGCGGGGCTTCGCGGAAACCAGGCAGGAGTGGTCCGATGAGCGTGTTCAAGCAGGAGATCTTCTGGGACGTCGTCCCCTATGTCAGCCTGGCTATCCTCATCGTCGGCCTGACCTGGCGGTACCGCTACGACAAGTTTGGCTGGACCACCCGCTCCTCGGAGCTGTACGAGTCCAAGCTGCTCAGCGTCGCCAGCCCGATGTTCCACTACGGCATCCTCGTCGTGATCGTCGGGCACGTCATCGGGCTCGTGATCCCGCAGAGCTGGACGGCGGCGATCGGCATCGACGAGCACCTGTACCACTGGAGCGCGCTGATCTTGGGCGGCATCGCGGGCCTGGCCACGCTCGTCGGCATCGGTCTGCTGATCTACCGGCGCCGGACCATCGGCCCGGTGTTCATCGCGACCACCAAAAACGACAAGCTGATGTATGTGGCGCTGCTCGCCGCGATCATCGCGGGCCTGGCCACCACAGTCATCGGCATGACCCCGGCCGGGCAGGCCCCGGAGGCGAACTATCGCGACACCGTGGCCCCGTGGTTCCGGTCCATCTGGATCCTGCAGCCCGACGGCGTCGCGATGGCCGCCGCGCCGCTGCAATTCCACATTCACGTGATCATCGCGCTGGTGCTGTTCGCGCTGCTGCCGTTCACCCGGCTGGTGCACATGTTCAGCGCGCCCATCGGCTACCTGTTCCGGCCGTACGTGGTCTACCGCAGTCGCAGCGAGGCCGGCCGCGACCAGTTGCTGGGCTCCTCGCCGAGCCGCCGGGGCTGGTGATTCCGCCGGGTGTGAGAACTAGCGCGCGACCCCGCGGCCCGACGCCAGCCGCTTGCGCATGTCCCGCAGATATAGCTTCGACGGCAGGGTACGGACGGGCCGGGGAATGAATCGGTAGACCACCGGTAGCACGCGGAAGAGCAGGTCGAACGCGCGTTGATGCCGCGGTCCCCACGTCATCTGGAATGCCTCGCGGGCGCGCGGGGGCAACAGCCCGGCGGTGACGAAGTTGTTCAGCGGCATCCCCAGGCGGATGAACCACGGGGCCTGCCCGCCGGACAGGAGCTTGTTGACGAAGGCCAGCACCTGGTAGTCGACCTCGAGGCCCTCGATCTGTCGGTCCCAGTACGCGTTGAACGCGGCGAGATCCCTGGGCCACATCTCGGGCTTGACCTGCAGGGCGTTGCCGTACTCCATCGACTCGCGGTAGATCCGCTCCGCGGAGGCGGGGTCGAGGGGACCGTGGAAGCGCTCGAACAGGTCGATCCCGCCCTTATAGAGCGTGGCCGCGACCCACAGTTGCAGATCGGGGTCGAACGCGCTGTAGGACTTCGCGCGCACGGGGATATGTGCCTTGTTGACCATCTTGATGATGGCCTTCTTCTCCTCCGGGGTGCCCAGGGAAATCGCATAGATATAGCTCATCGTGGTGCGCAGGCGGCTGAGCGGCTCGCTGAGCACTTCGCTGTGGTCGGCGACGCCGTGGCCCACGCCGGGCACCGCGAGCTGGAGCAGGACGGCCGCGCCCGCGCCGAGGAAGATGAAGCTCTCGTCGACATAGTCGGCCATCCCGATAGTGGGGGAGCCGTCGGCGTTTGTGGTGGCGAGCGGGGGCAGCGGCTGCCATTCGGTCGGCGGGGCCTGATCGGTTTCTGGGTTGGCCATCGGAACTCTCCCCTGGACGCAGTAGACTGATGCAACGATTCATCGTCAACTGTTGCAGTGTTGCGGCCATTTGGCAAGGAATCTTCGATAACTTAGGAGGGGCATGTCAGTGTCGGTGGACCCCGATGAGGCAATTTTGCTGGCCGCGCTCGAGCAGTTCGCGCTGACGGGCGTCAGGCGGACCAGCACCGACGACATCGCGCGCCGGGCCGGGGTCAACCGCGCGACGCTCTATCGGCGGCTCGGCACCAAGGATGAGATCGTCGGCGCCGCCTACCTCTTCGAGGCCGCCCGGGTGCTGGCGGGCATCGAGTCGGCAATCGCGGGCATCGTGGACCTGGACGAGTACATCGCCACGTTCTTCATCGCGACGCTGCGCGGAGTCCGCGAGAACCGGCTGCTGGCCCAGCTGCTGCTGGTCGATCGCGAGGAGACCGTTCGGGCCCTGACCGCTGGCGCGGGCGGAGTGTTGGAGTTGGCGTCGGCATTCCTTGTCGAGAAGATCGAGGGAATTCGCGAGCGGCACGGGGCGGCGGAGGGTCGGGAACCGGAGCTCGGCGACGTCGAGGCGCTCGCGGGCATGCTGGCCCGGTTGACGCAATCGCTGCTGCTCACGCCCGACGGGCCGCCGCGCGTGGACACCGACGTGCAGATGCGGGAGTTCGCGCGGACCCTCCTGGCGCCGATGATCAAGGGGTGCTGAACCTATGGTTGGGGCCATGAACTCGGAACAGGCGTCGTGGCGCGAGTACCGCGAATCAAGCCTGTCCAAGCCCCTTGCCGGAGCGCTGGCGGCGTTCGTCGAACAGGGCTATCACGGCGCGTCCATCCGCGACATCGCCGCGCGGGCGCAGCTGTCGGTGCCCGGGCTCTACCACCACTACCCGTCCAAGCAGGCGCTGCTGATGGGGTTGGTGAACGCGGCGATGGACGAGCTCCTCGCCCGCAGCGTGCAGGCGGAGCAGGGTGCGGGGCCCAGTCCCGAGGCCAGATTCGACGCGGTGGTGGAGTCGTTGCTGCGCTTCCACATGGCGCGGCGCGAGTTGGCCTTCGTCGCGTCGACGGAGGCGCGCAGCATGGGGGGAGAGGCTCGGCACGAGTACATCGGCCGCCGGGACGAGCAGCAGCGGATGCTGGACCGGATCGTTGCGGATGGCGTCGAGCAGGGGGTCTTCGCGGCGAAGTATCCGGCCGACGCGGCGCGCGCGGTCGCGACGATGTGCGTGGCGGTCTCCAGCTGGTACCGCCCGGACGGGCCGCTCGCGCCGGACGAGCTCGCGAAGAGATACCTCGACATCGCCCACGGGATGGTCGGCGCCCGGCAGTAGGCCTGAAAGACAAGTCCACTTGACATGAGATGACAAGTGGACTTGACTTCATGTTGTGTCCGAGACGTTGCAGGGGAACCGAGTGCGCGAGCATCGCCGTGCCGCGCGGCTGACCCAGTCCGAGTTGGGCGCTGCGGTGGGGGTGAGCCGGCAGACCATCGTCTCGATGGAGGGCGGCAAATACTCGCCCAGTGTGTACCTGGCGCTGCGGCTCGCTCGGCACCTCGGCGTCAGCGTCGAGACCCTGTTCGCAATCCCGGAGGAGGCGTAGGCGATGAGTGTTCTTGTGACGACGGCGCGATTTGTGGGGGATCTGGATAGCGAGTTCTATGCCGACGAGCGCCAGCGGGAGGTGTGGAACGAGGCCTCGGCCGTCGGATTCCAGGTCCTGAACTGGGCCCTGGTGATCGCCGCCGCGATCCTGCCGTGGGCGGCGGGTCGCACCGGCGCGTGGATCGCGCTCGGCCTGCTGGTCGGCTGGGTTGCGGTGTCTTTCCTCGTGCTGGCCTACGCGCGGGCTCTGGAGGTGGATTTGTACGTGGTGGCCTCGCTGTGGACTCCGAGATCGGTCGTCATGGTGGCGGTCTACCTGGTCGGCGCGCTGGGGGTGATCCTGCGGCTGGTCCTCGCCGACACCTCGGATCTGGGCGGCACGATCGCCGGCGGGGCGGTGGGCGCGGCACTGGCCGCGGTGGGCGTCAGCTGGGGGATCTCGCGGACCCGACGCAAGGCGCGGGACTCGGAGTTGGCGCGCGATGCGGCCGAGTCGCAGGCTTTCGAGGCTTGACGGTCCCCGCCGCATATGGGAGCCTCTGAGAGACCGAGCGATCGATCGGTCGGTCTAGATTGAGGAGCTGACCAGTGGCAATCGACCTACAGCATGAGCCTGAGACCTTGAGCCTGATCGCGCACACCACGGACTTCGTCCGTGACTACGTGCTGCCGATCGAGGACGAGTTCGCCGGCGACATCGAGGCCGCGGGCGGCGACGCCAGGCGCGTCGAGATGAACCAGGCCGCGCGTGCGGCTGGCGTCTTCGCCCCGCACGCGCCCACTGAGTTCGGCGGCCACGAGCTGAATATGTGCGAGCGCGCCCCGGTCTTCGAGGCCGGCGGCTACTCCCTGTTCGGCCCCGCCGCCCTGCACATCGCCGCGCCCGACGAGGGCAACATCCACATGCTGGGCGAGATCGCTGACGAGCGCCAGCGCGAGCTGTTCCTCGGCCCGCTGGCCCGCGGCGACGTCCGCTCCGCCTTTGCGATGACTGAGCCCGCCCCCGGTGCCGGCGCGGACCCCGCCGCGCTGACGACCCGCGCCGACCAGGTCCCCGGCGGCTGGCAGATCAACGGCCACAAGTGGTTCATCACCGGCGCGGACGGCGCGGCGTTCTTCATCATCATGGCCCGCACCGAGGGGCAGCCCGGCGACCGCGGCGGCGCCACGATGTTCCTCGCCCCGGCCGAGAGTCCCGGCCTGCGCGTGGGCCGGCACATCACCACGCTGGACCGCTCGATGATCGGCGGCCACTGCGAGGTGTTCTTCGAGGACCTCTTCGTGCCCGACGAGAACGTGCTCGGCGAGGTCGGCCAGGGCTACGCCGGCGCGCAGGTCCGCCTCGGCCCGGCCCGTATGACGCACGTGATGCGCTGGCTCGGCGCCGCCCGCCGCGGCCACGATATCGCCGTCGCCCACTCCGCCAAGCGCAAGGCGTTCGGCTCGCGCCTGGGCGACCTCGGCATGGTCCAGAAGATGATCGCGGACAACGAGATCGATATCGCGGCCACCCGTGCGCTGCTCATGCGGGCCTGCTGGGAGCTCGACAACGGCGGCGTCGCCGACGACTCCACCTCGATCGCCAAGACCTACGCGGCCGAGGCCGTCGGCCGCATCGTCGACAACTCCATCCAGATCTGCGGCGGGCTCGGCGTCTCCGAGGACCTGCCGCTGGCCCGCCTGTCCCGCGAGGTCCGCCCGTTCCGCGTGTACGACGGGCCCTCCGAGGTGCACCGCTGGGCCATCGCCAAGCGCGCCGTCCGCCGAGCCCGCAACGCCGCAGGGGAGACCCGATGACCGACGCTGCGATGAACCTTCCTGCGCTGCAAGACTATTTGGCCGAGCAGGGTGTGGCGCTGCAGGGCGAGCTGACGGCGGAGCTGATCGCCGGCGGCAAGTCCAACCTGACCTACGCCATCTCCGACGGTGCCAACAAGTGGGTGCTGCGGCGCCCGCCCGTGTCGGGGCTCACCCCGTCCGCGCATGACATGGCGCGTGAGTTCCGCGTCGTCTCCGGCCTGCGGGGCTCGGGCGTGCCGGTGGCGGACGCGATCGTGCTGTGCGAGGACAATTCGGTGCTGGGCGCGCCGTTCGCGATGGTCGAGTTCGTCGAGGGCCAGGTGATCCGCAACGAGTCGGAGCTCGCCCGCTACTCCGACGCGGACCTCACGCGCTGCACCGACGAGCTGGTCCGGGTGCTCGCCGCGCTGCACAACGTCGACTACCAGGCCGCGGGCCTCGGCGAGTTCGGCCGGCCCGACGGCTACCTCACCAGGCAGGTGGGGCTGTGGGCGAAGCAGTGGGGCCGGGTAAAGGACGGCGAGCTCGCCGCGAATGACTCAGACGTGGAGCGCCTGCACCGTGCCCTCGAGACGATGATCCCCACCCAGGCCGCGGCCACCATCGTGCACGGGGACTACCGCATCGACAACACCATCCTCGACGCCGACGACGTGGGCCAGGTCCGCGCGGTCGTCGACTGGGAGCTCTCCACGCTCGGCGACCCGCTCACCGACGTCGCGATGATGTGCGTCTACCGCGACCCGGCGCTGGAACTGGTGCTCGGGGAGCCCGCCGCGTGGACGAGCTCTCGGCTGGCGTCCGCGGATGAGCTGGCCCAGCAATACTCGACCGCGTCAGGCCGGGAACTGGCGAACTGGGGCTTCTACCTGGGCCTGGCCAACTTCAAGCTCGCGGTGATCGCCGCGGGCATCGACCATCGGTACCGCTCCGGGGCGACGGTCGGCGACGGGTTCGACAAGGCGATCGACGCCGTGCCGATCTTCCTCGCGGCCGGCCTGCGCGCGGTGAAGGAGCAGTCATGAACTCGGCGTTGGTGACCGGTGCCTCGCGGGGCATCGGACTCGGCATCGCCACTCGGCTGGCGGAGCAGGGCAGGGGGCTGACGATCACCTCGCGGACCCAGTCAACGCTCGACGCGGTGGCGGACCAGCTCCGCGCGGCCGGGTCGCCGCACGTGCTCGCCGTGGCCGGGGACATGGCGGACCCGGAGCACCTGGCCGCCGCGGTCAAGGCGCACGGCGAGCAGTTCGGAACGATGGACGCGCTGGTGCTCAATGCCGGGGTCGGCACCGCCGGGACCATCGCGGAGTACCCGATGCGCCGCTTCGAGAAGTCGATCGCCGTGAACCTGCGCGCGCCGATGGTGCTCATGCAGGAGGCGCTGCCACTGCTGCGTGCCGCGGCCGCCGCGAACCCAGGCCGCGGCGCGAAGGTCATCGCGCTGGCCTCGATCGCCGGCGTCTACGCCGAGGCCGGGCTCGGCGTGTACGGCGCGACGAAGGCGGCGCTGCTCTCGATGATCGACGCGCTCAACGCGGAAGAGTCTGCGGGCGGCGTCACCGGCGCGGCGCTGGCCCCCGCCTACGTCGACACGGACATGGCTGCCTGGACGCACGACACCGTGCCGCCGGAGACGATGATCCAGGTCTCCGACATTGTCGAGCTCGTCGACGCACTGCTGCGGCTGTCCTCCCGGGCCGTGGTGCCGAGGCTGGTAGTGAACCGCGCCGGAGCGTCTGCCTTCCAGGCCTAGCCCTGCATTGTTGCGAACGTGACCGACATTGTTGAGGCATCGCCCGAGAGGGGATATCAACAACGTCGGTCACGTTCGTCTATGCCGCCGCGCCGCTAGGATCGAGCAGGTGACGAGCTCCGCAAACACCCCGCGCGTGGGTACCCAGCGCCTGCGCGACCTCGCGTTGCTGCGGAGGGTCCGCGACCGCATCGACCGGGAGTACGCGCAGCCCCTGGACGTCGAGGAGCTCGCCCGCGGCGCGCACATGTCCGCCGGGCACCTGAGCCGCCAGTTCAAGCTGGCCTACGGCGAATCGCCCTACTCCTATCTGATGACGCGGCGCATCGAGCGCGCGATGGCGCTGCTGCGCGGGGGAGAGCTCAGCGTGACCGAGGTGTGCTTCGCGGTGGGCTCGTCCTCGCTGGGGACCTTCAGCACCCGCTTCACCGAGCTGGTCGGGATGCCTCCGAGCCGCTACCGCGCCGAGGCATTGGAGGGCGGGCTGGGGTTGCCGTCGTGCGTCGCGAAACAGGTGACGAGACCGATCAGGAATCGAGAAGCGCCAGCGCCGGGCCGGGCTTAAAGTCGCTGACATGGACAGCAATTTGAAGATTCACTGGACCTTCCTCCCGCACACCGACCCCGACGCGGCGCTCGCGTTCTACCGCGACACCCTGGGCTTCGAGGTGCGCAACGACGTCGGCTACGGCGATAGCCGGTGGCTTACCGTCGGGCCCGTCGGGCAGCCGGACACCGCGCTGGTCCTGGAGCCGCCGGCCGCTGACCCCGGCATCACCGACGACGAGCGCCGCCTGATCACCGAGATGATGGCGAAGGGCACGTTTGCCCGGGCGGTGCTCTCGACCACCGACCTCGACGGGACCTTCGCGCGGTTGCAGGCCGCCGGCGCCGAGGTGGTGCAGGAGCCGATCACGCATCCCTACGGCATCAAGGACTGCGCGTTCCGGGACCCGTCGGGCAACCTGATCCGCATCAACGAGGTCTCCTGACTGCCCGCGCCTAGACTCCTTTCCAACCCCCCAGATGGAGAACAGATGAGCCAGCACCCCGCCGACAGCCACGACCTGATCCGGGTGCAGGGCGCCCGCGTAAACAACCTCAAGGACATCAGCGTCGAGATCCCGAAGCGCCGGCTGACGGTGTTCACCGGCGTCTCCGGCTCGGGCAAGAGCTCCTTGGTCTTCGGCACCATCGCCGCGGAGTCGCAGCGGATGATCAACGAGACCTACAGCGCGTTCGTGCAGGGCTTCATGCCGACGCTGGCCCGGCCGGACGTGGACGTGCTCGACGGGCTGACCACCGCGATCCTTGTCGACCAGGAGCGGATGGGGGCGGATCCGCGCTCGACCGTGGGCACCGCCACCGACGCCAACGCGATGCTCCGGATCCTGTTCAGCCGGCTCGGCGACCCGCACATCGGCTCGGCCCAGGCGTACTCGTTCAACGTCGCGTCGGCCTCCGGAGCGGGCGCGATCACGGTCGAGCGCGGTGGGCAGACGGTGAAGGAGAAACGGACGTTCAGCGTCACCGGCGGCATGTGCCCGCGCTGCGAGGGCCGCGGCGCGGTCACCGATTTCGATCTCACCGCGCTCTACGACTCCTCGAAATCGCTCAGCGAGGGCGCGCTCACTATCCCCGGCTACAGCATGGACGGCTGGTACGGGCGCATCTACCGGGGTTGCGGCTACTTCGACCCGGATAAGCCGATCGCCAAGTTCACCAAGAAGGAGCTCGCCGCGCTCTTGTACAAGGAGCCCACCAAGATCAAGGTCGAGGGCATCAACCTCACCTACTCCGGCCTGATCCCGCAGATCCAGAAGTCCTTCCTGGCCAAGGACCGCGAGGCGATGCAGCCGCACATCCGCGTGTTCGTGGACCGCGCGGTCGTCTTCACCACCTGCCCCGACTGCGACGGCACCCGCTTGAGCGAGGCCGCCCGCTCGTCGAAGATCAACGGCATCAGCATCGCCGACGCCTGCAAGATGCAGATCAGCGACCTCGCCGCGTGGGTGCGGGGGATCGACGACCCCGCCATGGCCCCACTGGTGGAGACGCTCCAGCGCACCCTGGACTCCTTCGTCGAGATCGGTCTCGGCTACCTGTCGCTGGATCGCCCGTCGGGCACCCTGTCCGGCGGCGAGGCGCAGCGCACCAAGATGATCCGCCACCTCGGCTCCTCCCTCACGGACATCACGTACGTGTTCGACGAGCCGACGATCGGCCTGCACCCCCACGACATCGCCCGGATGAACACCCTGCTGCTGCAGTTGCGCGATAAGGGCAACACCGTGCTGGTGGTGGAGCACAAGCCGGAGGCCATCGCGATCGCCGACCACATCGTGGACCTTGGACCCCGCGCGGGCGCGGCTGGCGGGCAGGTCGTGTTCGAGGGCACCCTCGAGGGGCTGCGCGCCAGTGACACCCTCACCGGTCGCCACCTCGACGACCGCGCCGCGCTGAAGGAGACCGTCCGCGCATGCGACGGCGCGCTCGAGATCCGCGGGGCGGACGCGAACAACCTCCGCGGCGTCGACGTCGACATCCCGCTCGGCGTGCTCACCGTGGTCACAGGCGTCGCCGGCTCCGGCAAGAGCTCGCTGATCCACGGGTCGGTGGCCGGCAGGGAGGGCGTGGTCGCGATCGGCCAGGGCGCGATCCGCGGCTCGCGGCGCAGTAACCCCGCGACGTACACCGGGCTGCTGGACCCCATCCGCAAGGCTTTCGCCAAGGAGAACGGGGTCAAGCCCGGGCTCTTCAGCGCAAACTCCGACGGCGCGTGCCCGGTCTGCAAGGGCGCCGGCGTCATCTACTCGGACTTGGCGATGATGGCCGGCGTGGCCACCGTCTGCGAGGTCTGCGAGGGCAAGCGCTTCCAGGCCGCGGTGCTGGACTACCTCCTGGGCGGGCGCAACATCAGCGAGGTGCTGACGATGCCCGTCGCCGAGGCCGTGGAGTTCTTCGCGAAGGACGGGCCCTTTAGCCTGCCCGCCGCACACAAGATCCTGCTCCGCATGCAGGACGTGGGCCTGGGCTATCTGACCCTGGGACAGCCCCTGACCACCCTGTCTGGCGGCGAGCGCCAGCGCATCAAACTCGCCACGCACCTCGGCGAGAAGGGCGGGGTGTACGTCCTAGATGAGCCGACGACCGGCCTGCACCTCGCGGACGTCGAGCAGCTCCTCGGTCTGCTGGACCGCCTGGTCGACGCCGGCAAATCCGTCATCGTCATCGAGCACCACCAGGCCGTGATGGCGCATGCCGACTGGATCATCGACCTGGGCCCCGGCGCGGGGCACGACGGCGGCCGCATCGTCTTCGAGGGCACCCCGCAGGAGCTGGTCGCCGGCGCCTCGACGCTGACCGGGGAGCACCTGGCGGCATACGTCGGGGTGTGATCCCGCGTTGCTCGCGGTTAGCAGCGAAGAGCGGCTGCGGAGATGGGCAGGCCCGCCGCGGCCAGGCGGTCACAGACATCGGCCGGTGTTCCGGGAGGGTTGCGCCATGCCGCGGCGGTGGCGCTGATGGATTGGCGCACTCCTGCGCCGTCGAGAGCGACGAGATCCATCACAAATTCGTCTGGGTGGAGTGCCTGGATATCGAATTCAGCAAGCTCAGCGGCCGGGAAGTCACGCAGATTCGCTGTCACGATGACCTGTGCGCCGCAGCGGATTGCAGCGGCGAGCACGTGCCGATCGTGCCTGTCCGGCAGTGTTAGCGCTGGGATTAGGTGCTGGTATCCGGTTACGTGGCAGTCCGGCACTGCTTTATTCATCAACTCGCGCAGAGCGGCCAGTCTGCCGCCGGGGATGTCCGGTCTGTCGGCGGCGAGGTTCCGAAAGGTCTCATCGAGAATCTCGTCTGTCCACCGAGCCTGAATCAATCCACTCTGGGACAAGCGAATCAGGACGTCGCGAAGCACATTCGGGTACAGCACGTTCGCGTCGTAGAGCACCGTTAAGGCCACGTCAATACAGCCCGAGGTCCTCAGTCAGTGCGGCGAGGTCGTCTGCTGCTTGGCGGGCATCTGCCTGCTGGGCGCGCTGATACGTCAGCAGCGACGAAGCCAGAATTCGGCGATGCCGACCAACCCTGCGGTACTGGAATTGGCCTTGGTCCAGCAGTTTGATCACGTGGGGGCGAGAGACGTTGAGCAACTCGGCGGCCTGTTGCGTGGTCAGCTCGGCATTTGCGGGGACCAGCGTTACACCTTGGCCAGCGGCCATATTGGCCAACAGGTCCTGAATCTGTTCGAAGGCAACTCTGGGCAAGTGGACCGACTGGGCCGACCCGGGGATGGTCATGTCAACGGTCTCGGTGTCGGAGGCGACGTCTCGGAGCGCGGACAGAGCTTGCCGTGCCTGCTCTTGTTCTATGGAGCTGGGATGGACCACGGCGGACATGCGACGCCTCCTGTCAACCGAAATATACGCAACCATTTAATCGAAATATACGCAACCATCGAATTATTTGCAACAGAGTGCCTGGAGGAGAATTATGCTTCCGCCCACATCCCGATCTGCTCCAGGTGCGCGATCAGCCGCTGCGCGCCATCCGTGAACTGGATCCGGGTCTCGGCCTCCACCGCGTCGAGGTCGCCGGTCTTCAGCGCCTCGATCAGCCGCTCATGGCTGGTGACGGCCAACTCCTGCCAGCCCGGGTCGCCGGAGTAGAGCTCCTGAGGGGTGTAGCGCAGGGCGCTGTTGAGGAACCACGCGAGCTTGCTGGCGTCCGCGGAGATGTTGATCAGGCGATGGAACTCGAACTCGAAGCGGACGATCTCCGGCTCGTCGCCGGCGCGGACGGCGGCCCGCAGCGAGTGGTTGAGGAACTGGAGCCGGGCGATCGTCTCGGGCGCGATCGCGGCGGCCGCGCGCAGGCTCAGCTGCACGGCGATCTGCTCCTGCAGCCAGAAGATGTCGGTGACGTCGGCGCGGGACAGCGCCGCGACGATGTAGCCGCGGTGGGGGACCGACTCGACCATCCCCTCCCCGCGCAGCGTCAGCAGCGCCTCGCGGACGGGGGTGACGCTGACGCCGAGCTCGGCTGCGGTCTCGTCGAGCCGGATGAACTCGCCCGGCCGGACCTGTCCCGTCATGATGCGCCGTCGGACATGGTTCGCCACATCCTCGGACAGTTGCGGCCGGCGCGCCAGCGCCCCGGGCCCTGACGTGCCCGCTGCGCCGCGCGCCGTTGCCGCCATGACGTTCGCTCCCTGTTGTCCGAAAGTGCCTAGAGTCCGTAGCTTTTGCCGACGATATCGCGCTGGATCTCGTTAGTTCCACCGTAGATGGAGGAGACCAGCGCGGCACGCACATGCTGCTCCATATCGAATTCCATGGCGTAGCCGTAGCCGCCCATCATCTGCATGCCCTCGAGCGCGACCTTCTTGGCGGTCTCGGTCGCCTTGAGCTTGACCATCGACGCCTCGCGCGGGAACAGCTTGGTGGGGTTGGCGTCGATCTGGCGTGCCACCTTGTAGACGAGCAGGCGGGTGCACTCGATCTCGGTGGCCATGTCGGCGACACGGTGGCGGATCGCCTGGAAGGTGCCGACTGGGCGGCCGAACTGCTTGCGGGTGGTGATGAACTCCAGGGCGTCGTTGAACGCGCGCTGCGCGGTGCCGAGCATCATGGCGCCGAGGATCAGGCGCTCGATGTTCAGGCCCGTCATCAGCTGGTTCCAGCCGCCGCCCACCTCGCCGATCACCGCGTCATCGGGGAGGAAGCAGTCGGTGAAGTAGAGGTCGTTGGTCTCCTTCTTGCCGCCCATGAGCTCGATCGGGTGAATCTTGAGGCCTGCGGTGCCGGCGGGCACGTGAAACATTGTCAACCCCTGGTGCTTGCTCTCGCCGCGGGAGGTGCGGGCGACGAGGAGGATCGCGTCGGCGATGTGGGCGTTGGAGCACCACGTCTTCTGGCCGTTGATGAGCCAGCCGCCCTCGACCTTCTCGGCCTTGCAGCTGAGGTTGCCGACGTCGGAGCCGGCCTCGGGCTCGGACATCGAGATGGAGTAGGTGCCGCCGTCGACGATCCCGCCGAGCACCTCCTTCTTCTGCGCTGGGGAGCCGAACTTCTGGTACGCCGCGCCGGTGATCAGCGTCGGGCCGATGCCGCCGATGGGGGCCATGCCCTTCGCGGACTCCTCGAGCAGGATGCACAGGTCCACCATCGAGCCGTCCGCGCCGCCGTACTCCGCGGGCGTGGACAGGCCGAGCCAGCCCAGCTGCGCCATCTTGCGGTAGAGCCCGTCATTGTGGTTCTGGCCGCCGCGGTCGGTGAGCTCGTCGCGCTGCCCGCGGGTGCCGGCCTCGCGCTGGCAGAAATCGGCGACGGCCTTGGCGAAGTCGGCCTGCTCGGGGGTGAAATCGAATGACATGGGGTTCTCCAGAGGGTTCGGGTGCTTGTCCTGGACGGCAGCACCGCCTAATGTGAGCGTCGCAACAGTGAATCACATCAAATATATGTGATGTGAACTGAGTCGTCGAGGGAAAATTCACAAGGGGAGCGCATGACGGTGGAGATGTTCGACAGCCTCGACCCCCGGGACGACGCGGTGCTCGCGAGCTACCCGGTGGCCGGCGAGCAGGAGGTGCAGGGCGCCGTCGAGCGAGGTCGGACGGCCGCCCGGTGGTGGGCCGAGCAGGGCTTCGACGGGCGCAAGCGCTGGCTGCTCGAGTTCAAGCGGGCCATCGCCGCCGACGCGCAGTCCCTCGCGAGGGTGATCTCCCGCGAGACCGGCAAACCCGTGGACGACGCGCTCCTCGAGGTGATGCTCGCCGTCGAGCACCTCGACTGGGCCGCGAAGAATGCGGAGAAGACGCTGCGCCGACGCAAGGTCGCCGCGGGCCTGGTCAGCTCGAACCAGGCGGCGTCCGTCGGCTACCGGCCCTTCGGCGTGGTCGGCGTCATCGGGCCGTGGAACTATCCGCTGTACACGCCCATGGGCTCGATCTCCTATGCGCTGGCCGCGGGCAACGCCATCGTGTTCAAGCCCAGCGAGCTCACCCCCGGCGTCGGCGTCTGGCTGGCGGAGAAATGGGAGTCGATGGCCCCGATGCAGCCGGTCCTGCAGGTCGTCACCGGCCTGGGCGCGACGGGCGCGGCGCTGTGCCGCTCGGGGGTGGACAAGATCGCGTTCACCGGCTCCACCGCGACGGCCAAGAAGGTGATGGCCACCTGCGCGGAGACCCTGACCCCGATGGTGGCTGAGTGCGGCGGCAAGGACGCGATGCTGGTGGCGGAGGACGCCGACCTCGACGCGGCCGCGGATTTCGCGGTGTTCGGCGGCTTCGGCAATGCCGGGCAGACCTGCGTCGGCGTCGAGCGGATCTACGTCTGCGCCCCGGTTTACGAGGAGTTCCTGGCCAAGCTGGTCACGCGTGCGGGCAAGCTCACGCCCGGCGAGTCGTACGGCCCGATGACACTCGGCAGCCAGACCGCGGTGGTGCGCGGGCACATCGCCGCCGCGCTGAAAGATGGCGCCACCGCAGTGCTCGGCGGCCTCGACTCGGTGGACGAGCGCTATATTTCCCCCGTGATCCTCACCGGCGTGCCGGAGGACTCGGCGGCGATGCGCGAGGAGACCTTCGGCCCCGTCCTCATCGTCAACCAGGTCCCAGACCTCGCCGAGGCCGTCGAGCTGGCCAACGCCTCGAAGTACGGCCTCGCCGGCTCGGTGTTCACCAAGAGCAAGGCCCGCGGCCGGGCCGTCGCCGCGCAGCTCGAGACCGGCGGCGTCACCGTCAACTCCGTCCTCGGCTTCGCCGGGGTGGCGGCGCTGCCGCTGGGCGGGGTGGGGGACTCCGGCTTCGGCCGCATCCACGGCGCGGACGGGCTGCGAGAGTTCTCCGCCGCATCCGCCCGCACTGTGCAAAAGTTCCACGCCCCGCTGAATCTGCTGACGATGGCCCGCAAGCGGCGCGACATGACCATCGCGGCGGCCCTGCTCAAATTCCGGCACGCTCGTTAGAGACAGGAACAGAAAATGACGAGAACCCCATCAGCCCCGAGTGGACGCTTCGGCTGGTTGCGCCGCATCGAGTCCCTGGACCCGGTGGCGGATCGGCACGAGATCCACCGGATCACGGCCGGCCACGAGTTCCCCTGGGACTATCAGCGCTCGCTGGAGTTCGCGCTGTTCCGCACCTATTGCTCGCCGCGGGTCTCGGCGGTGCTCAAACAGTCCGGCGAGTTCGAGCACCACCCGCAGAAACGCTATGACGACACCGCGATCCTGATGGCGGAGATGCTCGATCACGGTATGGACTCCGATCGCGGCCAGGAGTCCGTCCGCAATATCAACCGGATGCACGGGCAGTACGACATCGCCAACGAGGACATGCTCTACGTGCTCTCGACGTTCATCTTCGATCCCCTCGACTGGATCGATCGCTACGGCTGGCGGCGCCTGCACCCGAAGGAGCGGCTCGCCGCGTTCTACTTCTACAAGGAGATCGGCGAGCGGATGGCCATCTCGGACATCCCGGATACGCTCCCCGAATTCCAGCGCTTCAAGCTCGAGTACGAGGCGCGCGAGTTCCGGTACTCGCCGGACAACCATGACATCGGCACCTACACCCTGGACCTTTTCAGCGGCTGGTTCCCGCGGCCCCTGCGGCCGCTGGTGCGGCGCGGGGCGTACGCGTTCCTCGGCGAGCAGATGACGACGGCGTTCGGGTTCCCGTCGGGCTCGCCCCGGCTCCGGGAGTTCCTGATGGCCGGGCTGCGGCTGCGGGCGCGCGTCGTCCGGTGGTTGCCGCCGCGGCGCGTCGCGCGGGTGACCGGGGACCCCGGCAACCGCACCTATCCGGGCTATCCGACGGGTTACCGGCCGCGCGACTTGGGCACGCCGCGGGTCTCGCCGCTGGCTGCGCGTATGAGTGCCGGGAGCCGCTGACAAGAGCTACTGCGGGCCGAACCCGCCGCCGAGGACCGTGTGCGCGTCGCCCTTCAACTCGACGAAGATCACGTGCGTTGGCGTCGCGCCGGTGTTCTCGCCGAAGTGCTCCTGGGCCGGCAGCCACATCGCGGCGCCGGCCTGGATGTCCACGTCGACGACTCTGGGGCCCGCGTGCAGCCGTCGACGAAACGAGCTCAACGTGCACATCACGCTGTTCGGGTGCAGGTGCGGAGTCGTGATGTCGCCGGGGAAGTCGTGATAGTCGAGGACGCGGACAAACTCGTTCTCGAAGACCACCGAGTAGTGCTCGGGATTGCTGATGACCGGGTCTGTGCTCATATCCGATTGTGCTCCCGGCGCCCATCCTGCGGCTATGCCCTGGGCCCTGATGATACGAACTCGGTACGGTGGCGGGGCTGGCGCGGTTGCGGTCGGCGCACACCTGATGGAGGCAAGGCATGACGGCAGATGTGGGACCTTTGGGCGACCTGGCGGCATTCGCGGGGCACTGGACCGGGACCGGGACGGGGCACTATCCGACCATCGCGGACTTCGCGTATGAGGAGGAGATCACCTTCACCCCCAGCGGCCGGCCCTTCCTGACTTACCACTCCCGCACCTGGTCGCCGGGCCGGACGAAGCCGATGCACACCGAGAACGGCTATCTGCGCAGGACCGGCAGCGGGGCCGTCGAACTGCTGATCTCCCAGCCGACGGGCTTCACCGAGCTGCACCGCGGCGAGCTGGTCGACGGCGTCCTCGAGCTGGAGCTGGTCAACCTTGGCGCCTCGCCGGAGGCTAAGCCCGTGCACGCGACGCGGCGCCGGCTCACGGTCGCGGAGGAGGTGGTGGGCTATGACATGTGGATGTCGCACGCCGACACCCCGATGACGCACCACTTGACCGCCGAGCTGCGCCGCGCTGCGGGCTAGGCGGGTTTGGCGCCGTGGCCCAGGAGCGTCGCGAGCATCAGCGTGCGCACCCGCAGCCGCACGGTGGCGGACTGGTCGAAGTGCGTGAGCCGGCCTAGGTCCAGGACCAGGCCGAACGCCGCGTGGACCAGGTATCGGGCCTCGCTGAGCATCAACTCCGGCCGCAACTCCCACAGCAGCCGGGACCATATCTCGATGTTCTTGCGCTGCACCGAGTGCAGGGCCGCACGCCGGGGTCCGGGCAGATTGGCGATCTCGGCGAAGTAGACGGACAACAGCTCGCTCTGCTGGAACGACAGGTCCGTGTACGCCTCGACGAGGCGGTTCAATTTCTGCTCCGCGTCCTGCTCGCCGCCGAGCACGGCGGACTGGGCGTCTTCGAGGCGTGTCGCGGCACGCTGGAAGATGGCCTCGAGGAGGTCCAGCTTGCTGTCGTAGGACCGGTACAGGCCCGACGCGGTGATGCCGGCGGCATTCGCGATCTGCTCGATGCTCACCTCGTGGTAGCCGTGCCGGTAGAACAGGTGCAGCGATTCCCGCAGCAGGGCCTCCCTCTTGGTCTCCGCCGCGGGCGCCGCCGGCAGGGGATGCGCCCAGGTCACGATGTCGCTATCGGGGGCCACCGGCAGGTCCACGGCCAGCACGGCCCAGCATGCGGCCAGCAGCAGCGGGCTGATGCGCTTGGCGGAAAGCGGTGCCCGATGGGCCGTGATGCTGCCGGAGATGCTGAGGATGGTGGCGGTCAGGATCTTCGCCTCGTCAGCGCTGATCGTCGGCCGCAGCTGCGCCAGGGGATCGAGCAGCCGTTGGTTGAGGGTGGACATCGAGGCCTTCAAATACGCGAGGTCCTCTTTGTGGAGGAAACGGCCCTCCCAGCGGTAGAGGCCGCCTGTGCGGCGGTTCTCGACGGCGAGCTGGATCAGCGCGGACAGGATCTGGTCGATCTGCTCGCCGGCTGGTAGCGCCGCGGCGGAGTCGTCGGCCGGCTCGGGCAGCGCGGACGCGCGTAGGAGCCCGTTGACCAGCTCCAGAACGGCATGCTGGAACAGGGCGTACTTGTTCGGGAAGTGCCGATAGAGGGCGGGGCCGGAGATGCCGAGGACGCCGGCGATGTCGTCGACGCCGACGGCGTGGTAGCCGCGCTCGCTGAAGGCCTCTGCGGCCACCGCGGCGATCTGCGACTTCCGGTTCTTTGGTCGCCGCTTCGGCGGTCCCTTGGGTCCGCTCGGGCGGCCACTCTCGCCGCTGTCGATGACTGTCGCCATCCTGCTATCCGCAGTCATCGCCGCGGCACCTCCTATTGCATAGCGACGCCGCCCGACCGGCCCCGAAAAGTCGTTGAATGCGATCTTGCCACGGATACTAGAAGTGAAGGGTAATTCTGACTTTCCCGGTGCTGAGCGTATCCTGCCGCCGCGTAGAGGCTGAGCGCAGGGGTCCTCCGCTGGTCTGAGAATTAGCGTTAACAAAACCCTTCCTCTTGTCGGCTGAGTGTGTAATACTCGTCACAGCGACCTTCGGGGGCGCACACCGGATCCGCCTCCGAGCCAAGAGAGGACAGTAAATGAGCATTGCTGTAGACCCGGCCGGGGAGCCGCAGCGGTTCCGCAGGAACAACTGGAACAACTGGGTGGCGGCGCACGCCGTGATGCGCGGCGACAAGGCCGCGTTCCGATACCTCGGCCAGGACACCAGTTGGCGTCAGCTGCACGAGCGTTCCGAGTCGATGGCGTCCGCGCTGCACAGGCGGGGCGTCGTCAAGGGCGACCGGGTCCTGCTGCTCACGCTCAACCGCACGGAGTTCTTCGAGGCGGTGCTGGCGATCAACGCCCTGGGCGCCATCGCGGTCCCGGTCAACTTCCGCCTCACGCCGCCGGAGATCGCGTTCATCGTCCGCAACTCCGGGGCCAAGGCGATCTTCACGGAGGCCATGCTCGCGCCGCTCGTCGCAGCGGTTCGCGCCGCCACCCCGGAGCTGGCCCTGGTGGTCAACATGGGCGCGGAGACCGAGGGTGATGTCCTCGGCTACGAGGCGCTGGTCGGGGAGGCCGGCGAGCCGCATCCCGCGATCGACCTGCCGGAGGATCTGCCGAGCCTGATCCTGTACACCTCGGGCACCACCGGCTCACCCAAGGGTGCGGTGCTCTCGCACTCGAATATGACGGCCCAGGCGATCACCTGCATTCGCGCCATGGAGCATGCCGGCGAGGATGAGATCGGACTTCTGGCCGCGCCCGCCTTCCACGTCGCGGCCCTCGGCTCGGTGGCGCCCACGCTGATGCTCGGCGGGCTCACCGTCATCCACCCGCTCAAGGCCTTCGACCCGGCCGATGTGCTCGATACCTGGGAGAAGGAGCGCGTCACCACGGTGTTCCTCGTCCCAGTGCAGTGGCAGGCGATCTGCGCCGACCCCACCGTCAAGGATCGCGACCTGTGCCTGCGGGTGATCAGCTGGGGAGCCGCGCCATCGTCGGACTCCATCTTGCGCGCCATGGCGGAGACGTTCCCGGACGCCCGCAACGTGGCGGTGTTCGGCCAAACGGAGATGTCCCCGATCACCTGCGTGCTCGAGGGCAAGGATGCGCTGCGCAAGCTGGGCTCCGTCGGCCAGCCGATCCCCACGATCCAGACCCGAGTCGTCGACGACGAGATGAACGACGTCGCCACCGGCGAGATCGGGGAGATCGTCTACCGCGGCCCGACGATGATGCAGGAGTACTGGGACAACCCCGCGGCGACGGCGGAGGCGTTCGCCGGTGGCTGGTTCCACTCGGGCGACCTCGTGCGCCGCGACGAGGAGGGCTTCGTCTACGTCGTCGACCGCAAGAAGGACATGATCATCTCCGGCGGGGAGAACATCTACTGCGCGGAGGTTGAGAACGCGCTATTCAGCCACCCGCGGATCCTCGAGGCGGCGGTGATCGGACGGCCCGACCAGAAATGGACCGAGGTCCCCGTCGCGGTCGTCGCGCTCAAGGACGGCGGGGTGGACGGCGACCTCACGATTGCGGAGCTCTCCGAGTTCTTGGGCGACCGGCTGGCCCGCTACAAGCATCCGCGGGACATCGTGATCGTCGACGCGCTGCCGCGCAATGCGAGCGGCAAGGTCGTCAAGGGCGCGCTGCGCGAGGTGACGGCGGCGGTCTAGGCCGGGGGTAGGACCAGGGGGAAGGGCAGGCGGCTGGCCGCTCCGATTCAATCGGGGCGGCCAGTGGCCTTGACTGGGGAAAGTCGATGTTCAGCGCCGTGGAGCGCGGGTGTCACGATGAGAATTTCCGTTCACATAATGCTTGTGGTCCGGTGTGAACTGTGTCATGCTCAACACGGAATTATCAGACTTTGGAGGGGGAGGTGGTGCGGCCATGACCTATGAGCTCCCAGAACCCAAGGGTCCCGCCAGCGATGTCGCCATCCAGGGCGGCTACCTCATCGGGTTCTCCGTGCAGGCGATCATCGGCCTGATCCGCTCGGTGTTCGGCTGGCGGCTGTCGATGAAGGAGACCGTCACCCAGATCCTGTTCATCGGCCGGGTGAGCACGGGCCCGTCCCTGCTGCTGATGATCCCGATTGGCGTCTTCATCGCGGTCTCCGTCGGCGAGTTGGCCGGCCGGATCGGCGCCGGCGGCTACTCCGGGGCCGTCGTGGCATTCATCATCGTCGGCCAGGCCGCGGCGATGGTGTGCGCGCTGATGATGGCCGGGGTCGCCGGCTCGGCGATCTGCACCGACCTGGGCTCCCGCAAGATCCGCGAGGAGATCGACGCCATCGAGGTGATGGGCATCGACGCGGTCGAGCGCCTCGTCGGGCCCCGGCTGGTCGCCGCGGTCGTCGTGTCCTTGGCACTGTGCGCGATGGTCACCTTCGGCGGCGTGCTGGCCTGCTACCTCTACCACATCTACATCCAGCATCAGCCCGCCGGAACTTTCCTGGCGACCTTCAGCCAGTACGGCCGGCTCTCCGACTTCGGGATGGCGATGGTCAAGTCCGCGGTCTTCGGTCTGGCCTCGACCCTGGTCGCCACCTTCAAGGGTCTGCACGCCAAGGGCGGCCCGCGCGGGGTGGCGGATGCGGTCAACGAGGCCGTCGTGCTGGCGTTCGCGCTGGTCTTCATCCTGAACACGGCACTGTCCGCGCTGTACACCGTGATCGTGCCGGCAGTGGGGTCCTACTGATGGGGGGACTGAGCTGATGATCGGATTCGACAATGTCGCGCGGGTGAACGCCCAGGCGCTGCGCCCCGTCAAGGCCGTCTACACCGGGTTTGTCGACGTCGGCAAGCACGTCACCTTCATGTTCCGCACCATCGTCTCGATCCCGTTCACGTTGGTCCGCTACCGCAAGCACGTGCTCAACCAGATCAGCGAGGTCAGCTTCGGCACCAACTCGCTGCTCTCCGGCGGCGGCACCATCGGCATCGTGTTCGCGATGTCCCTGGCCGCCGCGATGATGCTGGGCGTCGAGACGCAGCGCGGGCTCGAACTCGTGGGCATGACGACCATGTCCGGCATGCTCTCGGCCATCGCGAACACCCGCGAGCTGGCGCCTGTTGTCGTGGGCATCGCCCTCGCCGCGAAGGTCGGCACCGGCTTCACCGCCCAGATCGGCGCGATGCGGATCTCCGACGAGATCGACGCGCTGGACTCGATGGCCATCCGCTCGATCCCCTTCCTCGCCGGCACCCGCGTCATCGCCGCCATGGTGTGCGTGCTGCCGATCTTCATGATCGGCCTGCTCGCCAGCTACCTGTCGACGCGGCTCGTGGTCGTGTTCTTCAACGGCGCCTCGGCCGGCACCTACGACTACTTCTTCCACTTGGCGCTCTCGCCGACGGACCTGCTGTACTCCGCCATCAAGGCCATGGTCTTCGCGGCCGTCGTGTCCCTGGTGCATTGCTCCTACGGGTACTTCGCCTCGGGCGGGCCGTCCGGGGTGGGCCAGGCGGCGGGCCGCGCGCTGCGCACCTCGATCCTGGCCATCGGCATCCTCGACGTGGTGCTGACGTTCGCAATGTGGGGCCTGGTCCCCACGATCCCGGGCATGGGGTTCTGACGTGCGGTCCGGGTCGCGGGACGAGATGACGGGCGCCAGCCGCCTCGCCCTCGCTTTGCGCGGGTTGCTCGCCGCAATTGTGATCGTCGTCGTCAGCGGCTTGCTGGTCCTCAAGGGCGGCGGCGGCCTGCACAACAACCCGGAGGTCCTCGTGTCGATCCCCGCCAGCGCGGGCCTGATCAGTGGGGAGGCCCCAGTCCGGTATGCGGGCGTGAACGTGGGCCGGATCGGCGGAATCGAGTCCGGCGCGCAGGCGTCCATCGTCCGCCTTGAGGTCAACTCCGCCGATATCGCGAACATCCCCGCCAACGTGCAGGCCCGCGTCGTGCCCCGCACCTTCTTCGGCGACATCTACATCCAGCTCGTGGACTCCGCGGACTCGCCCTCGCCCGTCGGCCTGCGGAGCGGCGACCACATCATGGTCGACACGGGTCCGGAATCCGTCGCGCTGTACGGGGTCTTCGAGAAGGTCGCGAACACCCTCGCGGCGATGCAGCCGGAGAAGATGCAGACCGCGCTCACCGCGCTGAGCCAGGCGCTCGACGGCCGCGGCGCGGCCATCGGGGAGACCATCGACAACCTGTCGGACGCCGCGGGCACGGTGACGCCGGCGCTGCGCGAGTTCGTCGAGGCCACCCCCGAGTTCACGACCGTCCTCGCCGGGCTGGAGGAGGCCGCCCCTGACGTCCTGGGCCTGCTGGCCGCGGCGACGACGGTGTCCCAGAACATCGTCGACAACCAGGACGGCATCGCGAACACCCTGGCCGCCGCGGCCGGCTACGCGGACGCGGCGAGCCCGTTCATCGACGCCAAGCGCGGCGAGATCACCACCGTCCTGAACTCTGCGGGCATCATCCTGGCGACCACGGGGGCGAACTCGGCTGGGCTCACCGAGACGTTGACGGCGGCCCACGAGTTCGGCCTGAAGGGCGGCAAGGTGTTCGCGACAGGCAAGTTCAACATCACCACCGTCGCCACCTTCCAGGACCCGCTGCCGTATTCGGCCGCGGACTGCCCGGTGTATGTGGGGACCGCCAATCCGGGCTGCGCGGCCCACGCCGCCGCCCCGGGCAGCAGCCATCCGGTGGGCCTGGCTCCGACGCTCGAGCAGGCCACGGACCTGACCGTGTCGATCCCGGTGGTGGACGCCCGCGGGGAAGCCCCGGTGCTCAGGGCTCTGGAGGACAGCGTGCGTGGTCAGGCCGCGGGCCCGGACGCGGACACGGCGCCGAACCCGGCCACCGTCACGCTGCTGGGCCCGCTGGTGCGAGGTAACGAGGTGGAGGTCCGATGAAACTCGGCTGGTATCCCGTGGCCAAGGCCGTGGCCTTCGTCGCGGCGGGGGCGGCGTGCGCGGTGCTGGTCGCCAACACGTTGACGGTGCCGGTCCGCGGTGCCACAGACGGGTACACGGTGGAGTTCACCGACGTCGAAGGCCTCGGCGCGGGCAACGCGGTGACCCTGGCCGGCGTCCGGGTGGGCCGGGTGGACTCCATCGCGTTCGCCGACGCCGGCGGCGGGACCAGCAAGGCGGTGGTGGGCATCGAGGTCGAGTCCGCCCATGCCCTCGCGGCCACGGCGACCGCCACGGTCCGCTACGGCGACATGCTCGGCGCGCGGTACATCGCGCTCGAGCAGCCCGCCGGCTGGACGGGCGCCGCGGGTCCGGAGCTCGAGCCCGGCGGCACGATCCCGCTATCGCGGACCACGCCGCCTGTCGACCTGACCGCGCTGATGAACGGCTTCAAGCCGCTGTTCCAGGCACTCGACCCGGACCAGGTCAACACCCTGGCGCGGGCGTTCGTCGACACCTTCAACGGGCAGGGGCAGGCGGTCAACGACCTGCTCGTGCAGATCGGGGACGTCAGCTCGGGCCTGGCGGACCGCCAGGAGGTGGTGCGCCAGCTCGTGGAGAACATGGGCGCGCTACTCGCCTCGGTCGATGCCCGGGCCCCGCAGCTGGAGGAGCTCGTCGTCGGGCTGGGGCAGCTCACCGACTCAGTCGCCGGCGATAGCGACCGCCTGGTCTCACTGCTGGACCAGGGCAACACCGCCGTCGCCACCCTCGCCGGCGCGATGGAACGGTCCAACGGCGATCTCAGCCGGTCGATCACCGAGCTGACCACGATGACCGACGTCTGGGTCTCCCAGACCGAGCAGTTCACGGGGTTCCTCGGGCGGATGCCCGGCTTCGCGAACGCCATCAACAGGATCTCCGGGTACGGCGGCTTCGTGAGCCTGTATCTGTGCAACATGACACTCAAGGCGGGGGACCTGGAGGCCAACATCTTCGGCGCCACACACTCCCCGACCTGCCGATGAGCGCGGGAGGTGCAGGACCCAGATGTTCCTAGTCAAACTGATCGACGTCTTCGTCGGGATTATCCGATTCTTGTTCACCGGCGACCGGCGCAACAATAGCGGCACCCCGCTCGCGCTGGGTGCGCTCGGCATCGTCGTGCTGCTGGTGGGCCTGTTCGGGGCCCTTGCCATCCCGCGGATCTGGTACACGTCCAACACCCACTCTTATTCGGCCGAGATGGTGAACGCCAGCGGCCTGAGCGGCGGGGACCCGGTATATGTCGCCGGCGTCCCGGCCGGCCGCGTGGAGGCGGTGCGGCTGGTCGAGGACCACGTGGTGGTGGACTTCCGCCTCGACAAGGGCCAACCGCTCGGCAACCGCACAACGGCCACCGTCCGGCTCAAGACCGTGCTCGGCAAGCGGTACCTCGAGGTGGTGCCCGGCGGGGTCGCAGGCGAGGGCGAGAACCTGATTCCGCTGGCGCGCACCACCGTGCCCTACAGCCTCGACGATGTCAGCCGCGACGCGACCACCACGGCGCAGGGCATTGACGTCGACGCGATGCAGGAGATGATGACGACCCTGACCCAGGTGCTGCCGGCGGACTCCGAGGAACTGGGCAAGGCACTCGCCGGCATCAGCGGCGCCTCCGAGGCATTCGCGCAGAACGGCGAGCAGGTCGACCACCTGCTGGTGATGTCGCGGCAACTCTCGGACATGGTCGCCAAGCAGGAGGACTCGTTGGTTGGCACACTCGGCAGCGCGCAGACCGTCGTCTCGATCCTGGCGGTGCGCAAGCAGGCGCTGACGGACATGGCGGATCGGCTCAGTGCCATCCTGGCCACGCTGGCCGCGTCCTTCACCGAGAACGACGAGAAGTTCAGCCAGCTGGTCACGAACCTGACCGCCGTCACCGGCACCCTCAAGGACAGCGCGGCGAGCATCGACGGGGTGCTGGCTCGGTTGCCATCGGCGCTGCGGTCCGCGACGGACGCCACGGGCAACGGCCCGTGGACGGATGTCACGGCGCCGTCGGCGATCATCCCCGACAACCTGCTCTGCTTCGTCGGCGTTATGCAGGGGTGCAAATGAGAACTCCGCAGACCAAAACGCGCCCGTGGGGAAAGATCGTCTCCGCCGCGGTGCTCGTCGCCGCAGTGGTCGCGGCCGGCTGGTATGTCTTCGGCGGCACGGACAACTCCCGGTCCGTCACCGCGAACTTCAGCTATGTCAACGGCATCTACGTCGGCAGCAAGGTCACCATCCTCGGCGTGCCGGTCGGCACGGTCACCGACGTGACCCCGCAGGGCGCGACTGTCCAAGTGCGGATGACCATGCCCGACGACGTGTTGCTGGCCGCCGATGCCAGCGCCTACGTGCTCAACCCCTCGGTGATCTCGGACCGGCATGTGGAGCTGGGGCCGGTCTACCAGGGCGGCCCGCGACTCGAGGACGGCGCGGAGATCCCGCCGGAGCGCTCCCACGCGCCCATCGACTTCGACGGGCTGATGGGCAGCATCAGCACGCTCACGGACGCGCTGGGCGGGGACGGGCAGGTGGGCGACCTGCTGACCCAGTCCGCCGACGGCTGGCGCGGGCAGGGCGAGGCCTTCAACTCCGCCATCGTCAACCTGAGTGCGGCGACGGGGGTGGTGGGCGCTCGCGCCGAGGATATCGGCGCGCTGGTCGCCAACATGGGCTCGCTGATGCAGGCCCTCGACGCGCGGCAGGTCAGCCTGGACGACATGGTGACCGGCCTCGGCGACCTGGGGGACCAGTGGTCGGCCGAGCGGATTGATATCGCCACCCCGCTGCGGGACCTGCAAGTGGTCCTCGACGAGGTGGACAGCTTCATGGCCGAGCACGGCGACGACGTCGGCGCCATCACCCAGAACGTGAACGCGCTGGGCACGGTGCTGACCCAGCACCAGGCGGGATTGGCGGAGTTCATGGACGTGGTCCCGCTGCTGATGCAAAACCTCGGCAACTCGGTGGGCGACGACGAGCGCGGCCGGATCCGGCTCAACATCTCGACCGCGCTCACGCAGTTCACCGTCGCGGACCAGTTGTGCAAGGACTACCCGATGCCGCTGTGCACCGGGGCCGGACTGACCAACCCGATCTCCTTCCCGATCAGCGCGTCGGACCCGCTGGGGATCGTCTCGGTGCTCACCGGGAAACCTGCGCAGGGGGGCAACTGATGGCCCGCTCGGCCGGGATCGCGGTCGTGCTCGGCGCAGTGCTGCTCTCGGGCTGCGGCCTGGGCATGCAGGATCTGCCCGTCGGACGCTCCGTCGGCGGGGACTCCTATGCCGTGCAGCTGCAGTTGGCCACCGCGGCCGGGCTGGTGCTGGGCGCGGAGGTGCGGGCCGGGCAGCAGGTGATCGGCCGGGTCGCCGCCATGGAGACCGACGCGGTCGGCGCGAAGGTCACGCTGAGTCTGAACTCGGCCGTGCCCCTGGCCCGGGACGTGCACGCCTCCCTGGAACTGCCGTCGGCGCTGGGCAACCCGTTCATCCGGCTCGTCGATCCCGACCCGGGCGCGGGGGAGCAGGCACAGGTCCTACGTGCCGGGGATGTGATCGAGCAGCGCCGCACCGACATCGGCCCGCAGATCGAGAGCACCCTCGCGGCCCTCGGGATGGTCGTCAACGGCAGCGGCATGAGCCAGATGCAGGTGGTGGTGGAGGAGCTCAACACCGCGTTCGGGGGCCGCTCCGGGGAGGTGCGCGGACTCACCACGACGATGCGGGAGTTGTTCGGCCAGGCCGCGGCGAACCAGGACGACTTCGACGAGGCCATCGTGTTGGCGGCGCGCATCTCCGAGCAGTTCGTCAACCAGCAACAGGTGCTCGACGGCTTCCTGGACACCGTCCCCGCCGCGGTCGAGGCGCTGGGCCGCCAACGCGACACCATCTCGTCGCTGCTGGACTCGAGCACCCAGCTCGCCGCGAACGCCAACACGATCCTGGCGGGCTCCCCGCACGGGCTGGACCAGATGCTGGGCGACGCCACCTCGGTGATCGGCGCGCTCGGCGCATTCAACGACCGCATCGGGGAGGCCCTGGGCAACATGAACACGTTCATCGACAATTTCGAGACCGCGGCCCGCGGCGACTACCTGATGTTCGACGGT
Source organism: Tomitella biformata AHU 1821 (assembly GCF_000524475.1). Taxonomy (GTDB): domain Bacteria; phylum Actinomycetota; class Actinomycetes; order Mycobacteriales; family Mycobacteriaceae; genus Tomitella; species Tomitella biformata. The sequence goes on from NZ_BAVQ01000072.1 coordinate 223,493, forward strand.
GCGCTGGACATCCCCGAGACGCTGCGGACGCTGTGGCTCGGCCCGGCCGCCCCGGCAACGCCGTCACCGGAGCCGCTGCTGAGCATCGAGAACCTACTGCCGGGCGGCGGGCGATGAGGCGGCTGGCGCTGATCCAGCTGATCTTGTTCGCGATCACGGCGGCGGTGGTGATCCCGTTCGGCATCAACTACGTCATCGGACCACAGGCGTTCGGCGAGACCACCGCCGTGTACGCGCAGATGGACGACGCGCTGGGGCTGACTGTGGGCACCGCGGTCACCTACCGCGGGGTGTCCATCGGTGAGGTGTCCGCCGTCCGGCTGGACCTGGACAACGGTGGGGCGCGCGTGGACTTCACGCTCGACCCCGGCGTGCGGGTGCCCGTCGACAGCGTCGCGAAGGTCGGCATGGGCACCGCCGCCGGCATTCAGAACGTCGACATCTACCCGATGAGCGACGCCGAACCGTACCTGCAGTCGGGGGACCGGCTGGCGGCGCCGCAGGACCAGCAGCCGCCGCAGATGAGCGAGCTGATGCTGCAGGCCTCCCGGCTGCTCGAGAATGTGGACCCGCAGGCGATCCAGGTGCTGGGCACGGAGCTCGGCGCGTCGTTCGACGGGCTGGGGCCGAGCCTGGCCAGCCTGATCGACAATGGCGCCGTGCTCTCCGCACAGGTCAGCGAGCAGGCGCCGACGATCGCCGAGCTGCTCGGGCGCACGACCTCGCTGGTCACGACCATGGCGGGGGAGCGCGAGTCCTTCCCGCGGGGCATGCTCGCGGCGCGCGATGTCACGGAGCAGCTGGTGGCCGCCGGCCCGACGCTGACCGCGATCGCGGGCTCGGCGCCCGCCACCATCACGACGGCCACCGAGTTGTTCCAGCGGTATGAGTCGGACTTCGGCGTGCTGTTCGGCGACCTGTCCACGGTGCTGCCGATCATCTCGGACCGGGAGCTGGCGCTGCGGTCGGGCCTGGTGGACATCCCCTTCGGGCTCGGCCGGCTCGCGATGATCGTCAAGGGCGAGCGGGCGGACTTCTCCCTGATCGCGACCCAGGGCCAAGTGTGCAATTACGATGCGCCTCGTCGCGCCGTGGGGGATATGGCCCCGGCCGAGCCGCAACTGACGAACTATTGCCCGCCCGAGCCGAATCTCGCCACCCGCGGCGCCCGGAACGCGCCGCGGCCCAACGGCCTCGGGCTAGAGCTGGCCACGAGCCCGGGCACGGTGATCGGGCCGCCCGTGGTCAAGGATCCGATCCTGCTGCCGACGGGAGTGGAGGCGCTCCAGTCCTGGGAAGCCCTTCTACACGATGTCCAGAATGGGAATTGAGCATGACAACCGACACCCCCAACCCCGACGCCACCAGCCCTGACACGCCCAGAGCCCGCGGGATCCTGCGGCAGCCGCTGGCCTGGGTCGCGGTGGTCCTGCTGCTCGCGCTGGTCGGCACGGCGGTCGCACTCGTCTTGGCCCTAAGGGGGGCCGGCGACGCGGACCAGCGTGCGGAGCAGGCCCAGTCGGTGGCCCGTGACTATGGGTTGGCGCTGGCGCAGGTGGATTACCGGACCCTGGATCAGAACCGGGACCAGGCCGCGGCGCTGACGACGGAGTCCTTCAGAGGCCCGACGAGTGAGATCTTCGATCTGTTCGCGACCACGCTCACCGACGCGGAGTCCGTCTCCACGGCGACCGCCGACGAGGTGGGCATCGCCAGCATCGATGACGACTCGGCGGTGGCGCTGGTGTTCCTCAATCAGCGGTCCGTCAATCTCACCAATCCGGAGGGGGCGGTGCAGGGCCACCGGCTGCGGGTGGAACTGGTGCGCGATGGCGGCCAATGGCTGGTCAATGGGGCGGAGTTCAAGTAGGCAGGGGCCTAGCCAGGCCCGCGAAAACCTGGAATACTCGTTAACAAAGGTTGGGCGAGGCAAGGGGATGGGCATGGCAGCACGACTTCTCGGGGATCAGACCGCGCAGCCGCGGTTGACCACCGCGCAGACTCGCATTCAGATCACGCAGACGACCCGGCGCTGGAACAAGAGCAAGGTCGACCTCACGGACGCCCTGGACTTCTGGTCCTTCGCCGGCGGCGCCGCCAACGTCATCCAGCAGCTCGGCTGGCCCGAGGTCGCGTATGGCGTGATGGAGTCCAAGGTGACCACCGGCGGGCTGATGTTCCACCCGTGGAAGCGCGCGCGCACCACCTTCCAGTACCTGGCCGTCGCGATCCTGGGCACCGACGAGGAGAGGGCAGCCTTCCGCGAGGCCGTCAACAGCGTGCACCGGCACGTGCAGTCCGACGCGAACAGTCCCGTCAAGTACAACGCCTTCAACCGGGAACTGCAGATGTATGTCGCCGCCTGCTTGTTCATCGGGTTCGAGGACAGCCACCAGCTCCTCTACGGCAAGTTCACCCCCGAGCAGGCGGAGCACTTCTATCAGTCCGCGTCGCCCCTGGGCACCACGCTGCAGGTCCAGGCGGACCAGTGGCCCGCCACCCGCGTGGAGTTCGACCGGTACTGGAACATCGCCTGCGAGCGGATCACCATGGACGAGCGCACCCGCGCCTACCTGATGGACCTGGTGCACCTGCGGATGATCGCCTGGCCGCTGCGGATCATGTTCGGCCCGCTGCTCCAATTCCTCACCGCCGGATTCCTGCCCCCGCTCTTCCGCGAGGAGCTGGACATCGAGTGGACGGAGACGGACCGGCGACGGTTCGAGAACCTCTTCGTGTTCGTCTCCTTCGTCAACCGCTTCATCCCGAAGTTCATCCGGGGCGGGGGCACCTACGGGATGATGGCGGACGTGCGGCGGCGGCTGAACGCCGGCAAGAACCTGGTCTGAGGCCATGCGGGAAATGCTCACCGCGGACTCGTTTGTCTGGCGCTATCTGGGGGACCGCCGCTATGAGCTGGTGCTGCCCCGGGCAGTGAGCCTGCAGATGCTGCACCCCGGGGTGGGCGCGGCGACGCTGGCGCACTCGCAGACCCCCACCAGGCTCTGGCTGCACAAGTCCGCCAGCGTGCCGCAGCTGGTCAATATGGCCTACTCGACCCGCGATCTGTCCACCGTCATCCGCGCGGGCCATCGGCATGTGAAGGGCGTCGACGACCACGGCGAGCGCTACCACGCGCTAAATCCGGAGTTGTTCTTCTTTGTCCACGCCACCTACGTGGACTCCCTGGTCACGATGGTCAACCGGTTCATCCGGCCGCTGTCCGCGCGCTTCGGCGACCAGGCGGCGATCCGGCGCTTCGCTGTCCGACGCAAGGCCCGGGTCGCCCTGCAGCCGAGCCGACGCCTCACCGCGGACGTGCGCCGGACCATCGCCACCGATGGTCAGACCTACGCCGACGGGGCGGCTGGGCTTAGCTCTTCGGCGTGACCCACGTGGTGATCTGCGCGCGCACTACCTCCACGCCCTGCTTGTCCATGATCGAGATCGGCACCATCAGCTCCGCGCCCTCGGTGATCGCCGCGAAATCGGGCACCTCGTCGAGCTTGGCGATCGCGCGCAGACCGGTGTTGGCCTTCGTCACGTACTCCACCGACATGGCCTTCGGGATCCACCGGTGGGTGTTCGGCACAGTGGCCTCGCACAGCATGCCCATCGCGGTCTCAGCGAGGTTGCAGGCGGCGATAGCGTGGAAGGTGCCCAGGTGGTTGTGCACGCCCCACCACTTCGGCGCGGTGACCTCGCAGCGGCCCGGCTCCATCACGCGCACCACCGGCAGCACGGTCGCGAAGTAGGGCACACGCACGCACATCGCGACCGAGAAGAGCCGCGCGCCAAGACTATTCGCGGGCAGGCGGAGTCGGCTGCGGTAGGTGGGGCTGGCGGTGGATAGATTCTGCGCAGAAGTCATGGAGGCAGCGTAGTGGCCCCGGCCCGTGGGCGCGCCCTACGATGTGACGCATTCGATTTGGAGTGTGGCGCACCGTCGGGCATACTGTTGGGGTTGCCTTGCGCGACGGATCGGTGTCATGAGGAGCCAGTAGTTCTAAAGCTGGCTTCAAAGGGGCCGCCCCCGCCGCGAGTTGTATGAGTCGCTGCATTACTGTGGTCGACTGGTCGGCACCGAGGCAAGTACACGACGTACCTATTTGGTGCTCGACTGCGAGCTAGAAGCGGTACGTCTCCCATGTTCGAGGGCATTCCACCCCGTCAGAGTAATCTGGCTGGAAGGAAAAGCTGCGAGCGTGGGGGAAGCAGCCGGGCGACACGCCCGACCGCGTGTACCGCAGGACCATGACAGTTGAACAGCGGCGACGGACGGGCAGAGCCCCGTGCGGGTTCGATGTATCCACTGTTTGTGGTCCGGGAAAGAAATCTCGTGACGCCGTAAGGCGTCATGACCCCCGAAAGGTAAGGACAACAAGCGTGGCGGGACAGAAGATCCGCATCAGGCTCAAGGCCTATGACCATGAGGCGATTGACGCGTCTGCGCGCAAAATCGTCGAGACGGTCACCCGTACCGGCGCTCGCGTCGTCGGACCGGTGCCGTTGCCCACTGAGAAGAACGTGTACTGCGTCATCCGCTCACCGCACAAGTACAAGGATTCGCGCGAGCACTTTGAGATGCGCACCCACAAGCGTCTCATCGACATCCTGGACCCGACGCCGAAGACGGTAGACGCGCTCATGCGCATTGATCTGCCGGCCAGCGTCGACGTCAACATTCAGTGAGCCTTGGAAGACGCAGCGGAGACATTCAATGACTAACACCGAGATCAAAGGCATTCTGGGCAGCAAGCTCGGCATGACCCAGGTCTTCGACGAGAACAACCGGGTTGTCCCGGTGACCGTCGTCAAGGCCGGGCCTTGTGTCGTCACCCAGGTGCGTACCGAGGAGCTCGACGGCTACAGCGCCGTCCAGCTCGCATTCGGAGCCATCGACCCGCGGAAGGTCGACATGCCGACCGCCGGGCATTACGCAAAGGCGGGCGTTACCCCCCGTCGCCACATCGTCGAGCTTCGCGTCCCGAACGCCTCCTCTTACAAGGTTGGCCAGGAGCTGGGTGTCGATGTGTTCGCCGACGGAAACTTCGTCGACGTCACCGGCACCAGCAAGGGCAAGGGCTACGCCGGCGTCATGAAGCGTCACGGCTTCAAGGGCCAGGGCGCAAGCCACGGCACGCAGGCTGTGCACCGTCGCCCCGGTTCCATTGGCGGCGCGTCCACCCCCGGCCGTGTCTTCAAGGGCAAGCGCATGGCAGGCCGCATGGGTAGCGATCGCGTTACCACGCAGAACCTGACCGTCCACAAGGTGGACACCGAGGCCGGCATTCTGCTGATCAAGGGTGCGATCCCCGGCCGTAAGGGCGGCCTTGTGATCGTCCGGACTGCAGTGAAGGGTGGTGCATCCGCATGAGCAACGACAAGACCGTGAACCTCTCGCTGGACGTTCATCTGCCCGGCGGCGGGACCAAGGGTTCCGTTGACCTGCCGGCAGGGATCTTCGATATCGAGCCGAACATCGCGCTGATGCACCAGGTCGTCACGGCCCAGCTTGCAGCAGCACGTCAGGGCACGCACTCGACCAAGACCCGCGGGGAGGTGCGTGGCGGTGGCCGTAAGCCTTACCGTCAGAAGGGCACCGGCCGTGCGCGTCAGGGTTCGACGCGTGCGCCTCAGTTCGTCGGCGGTGGCGTGGTCCACGGACCGAAGCCGCGCGACTACTCGCAGCGCACCCCCAAGAAGATGATTGCCGCCGCCCTGCGCGGAGCACTCACCGACCGGATCCGCAACGAGCGCATCCACCTGATCAGCGAGCTCGTGCCGGGACAGGATCCCTCCACCAAGGGCGCCAAGACGTTCCTCGCGCAGCTCAGCGATCGCAAGAAGGTCCTCCTGGTCATCGACCGCGAGGACACCGCTGCCTGGCAGAGCGTGCGCAACCTTGAGGGTGTGCACCCGATCGCGCCGGACCAGCTCAACACCTACGACGTGCTGAACAGCGATGACGTGATCTTCAGCGTTGCCGCACTGAACAGCTTCGTTGCAGCGAAGGAGGTTTCGGCATGAGTATCGCTGAGATCAAGTCCGATCCGCGCGACATTCTGATCGCGCCGGTTATCTCGGAGAAGTCGTACGCGCTCATGGAGCAGAACTCGTACACCTTCATCGTGCACCCGGACTCAAATAAGACGCAGATCAAGATCGCCGTGGAGAGTGTCTTCGGCGTGACTGTCACCAGCGTCAATACGGCCAACCGGCAGGGCAAGCGTAAGCGCACCCGCGCGGGCTTCGGCAAGCGCAAGAATACGAAGCGCGCGATCGTGACGCTGTCCAGTGACAGCAAGCCCATCGAGCTCTTCGGAGGTCCGGTCGGTTAGCCCTCAGGGCTAACCAATCGGAACTCGTAGAAGGTAAGGACGAGAAGACTCATGGCAATCCGCAAGTATAAGCCGACAACCCCGGGCCGTCGTGGCGCGAGCGTCGCTGATTTCGCTGAGATCACGCGCTCCACCCCCGAGAAGTCCCTGGTTCGTCCGCTCCACAGCAAGGGTGGTCGAAATGCGCATGGCCGCATCACCACCCGTCACCAGGGTGGCGGGCACAAGCGTGCCTACCGCCTGATCGATTTCCGTCGCAACGACAAGGACGGTGTGCCGGCCAAGGTTGCGCACATCGAGTACGACCCGAACCGCACCTCGCGGATCGCACTGCTGCACTACTTGGACGGCGAGAAGCGCTACATCATCGCCCCCAAGAACCTGAAGCAGGGCGACAAGGTCGAGTCCGGCGTCGGCGCTGACATCAAGCCCGGCAACAACCTGCCGCTGCGCAACATCCCCGCGGGCACCGTCGTGCATGCGGTGGAGCTGCGTCCCGGTGGCGGCGCCAAGATGGCGCGTTCGGCTGGCACCAGCATTCAGCTGCTGGGCAAGGAAGGCGCGCACGCCACACTGCGTATGCCCTCCGGCGAGATCCGCCGCGTCGATGTGCGCTGCCGCGCATCCATCGGCGAGGTCGGCAACGCCGAGCAGTCGAACATCAACTGGGGCAAGGCCGGCCGTATGCGCTGGAAGGGCAAGCGTCCCAGCGTCCGCGGTGTCGTGATGAACCCCGTCGACCACCCGCATGGTGGTGGCGAGGGCAAGACCTCCGGTGGTCGCCACCCGGTCAGCCCGTGGGGTCAGCTCGAGGGCCGCACCCGCAAGCCCAAGAAGGCGAGCGACAGCATGATTGTCCGCCGTCGCCGCACCGGCAAGAACAAGCGCTAGGAGGGAGTGAAGGATGCCACGCAGCCTTAAGAAGGGCCCGTTCGTCGATGATCACCTCCTCGCGAAGGTTGATCGCCAGAACGAGAAGGGGACCAAGCAGGTCATCAAGACCTGGTCCCGCCGCTCAACCATTATCCCTGACTTCATCGGTCACACGTTTGCCGTCCACGACGGACGCAAGCACATCCCGGTCTTCGTCTCGGACAACATGGTTGGTCATAAGCTCGGCGAGTTCGCGCCGACTAGGACGTTCAAGGGCCACATCAAGGACGACCGGAAGAATAAGCGTCGATGAGTAATCAGACAAGTGCTGCGACTTCTTCGCAGACGGTAAAGGCGACCGCTCGGTTTGTGCGAGTGACGCCAATGAAGGCGCGCCGCGTCGTGGACCTGGTCCGCGGTCGGAGCGTTGAGGACGCGCTGAACATCCTGCGGTTCGCACCGCAGGCTGCCAGCGAGCCCGTCGGGAAGGTTGTGGCCAGCGCCGCAGCCAACGCGACCAACAACCACGATCTGGACGCCCGCACGCTCGTCGTGACGGCTGCCTACGTCGATGAGGGCCCGACCATGAAGCGGTTCCAGCCGCGTGCACAGGGTCGTGCGTTCCGCATTCGCAAGCGCACCAGCCACATCACCATCGAGGTCCAGTCGGTGCCCAGCGAGGGCAACGCACGTGGCCGTCGGAAGGGAGCTCAGTAGTGGGCCAGAAAATTAACCCGCACGGCTTCCGCCTCGGCATCACGACCGACTGGCGCTCGCGCTGGTTCGCGGACAAGCAGTATGCGGAGTACGTGAAGGAAGACGTCGCGATCCGCAAGCTCCTCGCCACTGGCATGGAGCGGGCCGGCATCTCCAAGGTGGAGATCGAGCGCACCCGTGATCGGGTTCGCGTCGACATCTTCACCGCTCGCCCGGGCATCGTCATCGGTCGCCGCGGCACCGAGGCCGACCGCATCCGCGGCAAGCTGGAGAAGCTCACCGCCAAGCAGGTCCAGCTGAACATCCTCGAGGTCAAGAACCCCGAGGCTGACGCTCAGCTGGTCGCGCAGGGCGTTGCCGAGCAGCTCTCGAACCGTGTCGCATTCCGTCGCGCCATGCGTAAGGCCATTCAGTCGGCCATGCGTCAGCCTTCGGTCCAGGGCATTCGCGTGCAGTGCTCCGGTCGTCTCGGCGGCGCCGAGATGTCCCGCTCGGAGTTCTACCGCGAAGGCCGTGTCCCGCTGCACACCTTGCGTGCGGACATCGACTACGGGTTCTTCGAGGCGAAGACCACCTTCGGCCGCATCGGTGTGAAGGTCTGGATTTACAAGGGTGACGTCGTCGGTGGGCGCAAGGAGATCGCCGCGAACGCAGCAGCTGCTGCCGCCGCGGATCGCGATCGCCCGCGTCGTCAAGAGCGACCGACCCGCACGCGTCGTCCGGCTGTCGCCGGCGCCGCAGCGCCGGCGGAAGCGCCCGTGGCTAAGAATCAGGAGGGCTGACGATGTTGATGCCTCGCCGCGTCAAGCACCGCAAGCAGCACCACCCCAGCCGCAGTGGCATGTCCAAGGGTGGCAACCAGGTCTCGTTCGGTGACTACGGCATTCAGGCTCTCGAGCCCGCCTACATCACCAACCGGCAGATCGAGGCAGCTCGTATTGCCATGACCCGCCACATCAAGCGTGGCGGCAAGATCTGGATCAACATCTTCCCGGACCGTCCCCTCACCAAGAAGCCTGCCGAGACCCGCATGGGTTCCGGTAAGGGTTCTCCCGAGTGGTGGATCGCGAATGTCAAGCCGGGTCGGATCATGTTCGAGATGAGCTACCCGAACGAAGAGACTGCTCGCGAGGCCCTGCGCCGCGCGCAGCACAAGCTCCCCTGCAAGACTCGTATCGTAACAAGGGAGGGGCAGTTCTGATGGCAACCGGAACGCAAGCCTCCGAGCTCCGTGAGCTCACCGAGGAAGAGTTGGTCACCGGTCTTCGTGAGGCGAAGGAAGAGCTTTTCAACCTTCGTTTCCAGATGGCTACCGGCCAGTTGGACAACAACCGTCGACTGCGGACGGTCCGGCGCAACATCGCCAAGATCTACACCGTGATGCGCGAGCGCGAGCTCGGCCTGGCGGTCGGTCCCGATGAGGATGGCGCCGCATGAGTGAGGACAAGACTGTGAGCACGAAGAACGAGACCGGAGCCGAGGATCGGGCAAAGCGCAAGCTGCGCACCGGTTACGTCGTCTCCGACAAGATGGAGAAGACGATCGTCGTCGAGCTCGAGGATCGCGTCAAGCATCCTCTGTACGGCAAGATCATCCGACGCACCACCAAGGTGAAGGCGCACGACGAGAACTCTCTCGCCGGCGTCGGCGACCTGGTCCAGCTCATGGAGACCCGACCCCTGTCGGCGACCAAGCGCTGGCGCCTGGTTGAGATCCTGGAGAAGGCCAAGTAAGAACAGTTTTACTGACATAGGCGGTCCGCACCCTCGGGTGTGGGCCGCCTACGCCATTTTGCGCACGGCACAGCCCTCGCGACGGCGAGCGCGTAGACAAACGTGCGGGTTTTTACGAAAATCGGCACGTTTATCTACACGCTCGAGGATCGTCAGGCAACAACCTCAGCGCCCGGCCCGGTGTAGCGCCGCGTGACTGAGCCCGCGGCGCTTGGAACCCCGATTTGGTATCTGCTAAGGGGTTCCCTACACTAGGGGGGTTGCCTTAGGCGATTTTCGCCCTAGGCGCGCGAGACCGCGTGTGTCGGGACGGAAATCCGGCACATATTTAGAGTCCAGGTCAAGGAGAATTCAGTGATCCAGCAGGAGTCGCGAGTTCGCGTCGCCGACAACACGGGTGCCAAGGAAATCTTGTGCATCCGCGTGCTCGGTGGCTCGGGCCGTCGCTATGCCGGGATTGGCGATGTCATCGTTGCAACGGTGAAGGACGCCATCCCCGGTGGAAACATCAAGAAGGGCGAGCTTGTCAAGGCTGTTATCGTCCGCACCGCGAAGGAGCGTCGCCGTCCGGATGGCTCGTACATCCGTTTTGACGAGAACGCCGCGGTGCTGATCAAGCCGGACAATGATCCCCGTGGAACCCGCATCTTCGGCCCGGTTGGCCGCGAGCTGCGTGACAAGAAGTACATGAAGATCATCTCGCTTGCGCCGGAGGTGCTGTAATGAAGGTGCATAAGGGCGATACGGTCATCATCATCTCGGGCAAGGACAAGGGCGCGAAGGGCAAGGTCATCAAGGCCATGCCTGAAACGGGCAAGGTCCTGGTCGAGGGCGTTAACCGCATCAAGAAGCACACTGCAGTCTCGGCGAACCAGGCCGGCGCGCAGGTTGGCGGCATTGTCACCCAGGAGGCGCCCATCCAGGTCTCCAACGTGATGGTTGTCGACTCCGAGGGGAATCCCACCCGTGTCGGTTACCGCACCGGTGACAACGGCAAGCGCGTGCGAATCTCCCGTCGCAGCGGGAAGGACATCTGAGATGACTACGACTGAGAACAAGATCCAGCCGCGGCTCAAGCTCCGGTACCGCGCAGAGGTTCGCGACGCGATGAACGAGAAGTTCGCGTACGAGAACGTCATGCAGATTCCCGGCCTCGTCAAGATCGTCGTCAACATGGGTGTCGGCGACGCCGCCCGTGACGCGAAGCTGATCAACGGCGCCGTGCGCGACCTGTCGCTGATCACGGGCCAGAAGCCCGAGATCCGGCTGGCGCGCAAGTCCATCGCACAGTTCAAGCTGCGCGAGGGCATGCCCATTGGCGCGCGGGTCACCCTGCGCGGCGACCGGATGTGGGAGTTCCTCGATCGACTGCTGTCGATCGCGCTGCCCCGTATCCGCGACTTCCGTGGCCTGTCGGGCACTCAGTTCGACGGCAACGGCAACTACACGTTCGGCCTGAACGAGCAGTCGATGTTCCACGAGATCGATATTGATTCGATCGACCGCCCCCGCGGCATGGACATCACGGTTGTCACGACGGCCACCAACAACGTCGAGGGCCGCGAGCTGCTCAAGCAGCTCGGCTTCCCGTTCAAGGAGAACTGACCATGGCTAAGAAGGCCCTGATCAACAAGGCCAACCGCAAGCCTAAATTCGCGGTTCGCGGATACACGCGGTGCAACAAGTGCGGCCGCCCGCACTCGGTCTACCGCAAATTCGGACTTTGCCGCATCTGCCTTCGCGAGATGGCACACGCTGGCGAGCTGCCGGGCGTTCACAAGAGCTCCTGGTAAAAACCTCCATACCACTTCGCGGTAGGCCTGCTGCTTGGCTCTTGAGCCGGGCAAGAGGGAACCGCTGCGAGAAAGGTGCACAGGTCGACTAAATGACCATGACAGACCCCATCGCAGACATGCTCACGCGTCTGCGTAACGCAAACTCTGCGTATCACGACACGGTTTCGATGCCCTCATCGAAGCTGAAGGTCAGGATCGCAGAAATTCTCAAGCGCGAGGGCTACATCGGCGGCTTCAAGGTTGAAGCAGCCCGTGTCGGCGAGTCCCTCACGCTTGACCTCAAATTCGGCCCCTCACGTGAGCGCAGCATCGCGGGTCTTCGACGCGTGTCGAAGCCCGGCCTCCGTGTTTATGCCAATTCCACCAACCTGCCCAAGGTTCTCGGCGGCCTCGGCGTGGCGATCATCTCCACGTCCACTGGCCTGCTCACCGACCGCCAGGCAGCACAGCAGCGGGTAGGCGGGGAAGTCCTCGCCTACGTCTGGTAGGGGGTCGAGATATGTCGCGTATTGGAAAGCATCCAGTCGGCGTCCCATCGGGCGTTGACGTCAGCATCAACGGCCAGCAGATCACCGTCAAGGGCCCCAAGGGCGCCCTGGACCTCACCCTGAACGACGCCGTCGGCGTCGAGAAGGCCGAGGACGGCTCCCTGCAGGTCACCCGTGCCAACGACGCGCGAGAGAGCCGTGCCCTGCACGGCCTGTCGCGCACACTGGTGGACAACATGGTTATCGGCGTCACCGCCGGCTACACCATCAAGATGGAGATCCACGGCGTCGGCTACCGCGTCGCGCTCAAGGGCAACACCCTCGAGTTCGCGCTGGGCTACAGCCACCCGGTCATCATGGAGGCGCCCGAGGGCGTCACCTTCACTGTGGAGAACCCCACCCGGTTCACGATCATCGGTATCGACAAGCAGAAGGTCGGCCAGGTCGGAGCCAACATCAAGCGGTTGCGCAAGCATGACCCCTACAAGGGCAAGGGCATCCGCTACGAAGGCGAGCAGGTCCGTCGCAAGGTCGGAAAGACGGGTAAGTAAATGAGCCAAAAGACAGCAAACACAGAGGGAAAGCGCGTCCAGCTCGGTAAGGATGCCTCGACCAAGCGTCGTATCTCCCGCACCCGTCGTCACTTCCGTCTTCGCAAGAAGATCTCGGGCACCCCTGCCCGTCCGCGTCTCGTGGTGAACCGCTCCTCGCGGCACATCCACGTGCAGCTGATCGACGACCTCGCGGGCCGGACGCTGGCTTCAGCGTCCAGCATCGAGGCCGACGTTCGTGCAATCGACGGGGACAAGAAGGCACATGGTGCCAAGGTGGGCGAGCTCATTGCAGCGCGCGCCCTTGCAGCCGGTGTCGACACGGTCGTGTTCGACCGCGGTGGCAACAACTACCACGGCCGGATTGCGGCGCTCGCCGACGCAGCTCGCGAAGGCGGGTTGAAGTTCTGATGATGATCTCCACAAATGGAAGGACTGTCTGATGCCGGGACGTCAGCGTCGTGACGGCGGACGGGGTCCCGCCGGGCCGAATGGCCCAAGCAATGAGCCCCAGGCAGGCGGCCAGGCAGGCGGCCAGGGCCGTGACAACCGTGGCGGTGGCCGAGGCGGTCGCGATGGCGGTCGTGGTCGCGAGCCTGAGAAGTCGCAGTTCATCGAGCGCGTGGTTGCTATCAACCGCGTCTCGAAGGTCGTCAAGGGTGGTCGTCGCTTCAGCTTCACCGCGCTGGTGATCGTGGGCGACGGCAACGGATTGGTCGGCGTCGGCTACGGCAAGGCCAAGGAAGTTCCCGCGGCCATTCAGAAGGGTGTCGAGGAGGCTCGTAAGAGCTTCTTCCGCGTTCCGATGATCGGCACCACCATCACGCACCCCGTTCAGGGTGAGGCGGCGGCGGGCGTGGTCATGCTGCGTCCGGCGAGCCCCGGTACCGGTGTTATCGCCGGTGGCGCGGTTCGTGCGGTGCTTGAGTGCGCCGGCATCGCGGACATCCTGTCGAAGTCGCTGGGTAGCGACAACGCGATCAACGTGGTGCATGCCACTGTGGCGGGCCTGAAGGCTCTGCGTCGTCCCGAAGAGGTTGCCGCCGCGCGCGGTCTGCCGATCGAGGACGTCGCACCCGCAGCCATGCTCCGGGCACGCGCCGGACAGGGAGCATAACCATGGCTCAGCTGAAGGTAACCCAGATCCGAAGCTCGATCGGTAGCAAGCACAACCAGCGGGAAAGCCTGCGTACGCTCGGCTTGAGGAAGATTCGCCAGACGGTTGTCCGCGAGGACACCCCTGAGAACCTCGGGCTGATCAACGTGGTGCGCCACCTCGTCACTGTTGAGGAGGTCTAACCATGACCATCAAACTGCATCACCTGCGCCCGGCGCCGGGATCCAAGTCCGACAAGATTCGCGTCGGTCGTGGTGAAGGCGGCAAGCGCGGCAAGACCGCGGGTCGCGGTACCAAGGGCACCAAGGCACGTAAGAATGTGCCTGCCGCCTTCGAGGGCGGGCAGATGCCGCTGCACATGCGGCTGCCCAAGCTCAAGGGATTCAAGAACCGGTTCCGCACCGAATACCAGGTTGTCAACCTTGGTGACATCGGCCGGCTGTTCCCGGAGGGTGGTGTCATTGGCGTCGACGAGCTCGTCGCCGCCGGCGCCGTCCGTAAGAACCAGCTCGTCAAGGTGCTGGCGCAGGGCGAACTGAAGGGCAAGGTCGATGTGACCGCCAACAAGTTCTCCGGCGCCGCCAAGGAGAAGATCGAGGCAGCCGGTGGCACCATCACCGTGCTCGTCTAAGTTCTCCTCTCCGTAGTAGTAGTTCTCGACGCCTGGCCGAGCGATCGGCGAGGCTGTCGTGAATGACATGAGATGGCCGTGGACGGGACCGTTAGGGTTCCGTCCACGGCCATTCTCAACAGTGGACATTCTTGTGTGCAGCGGACACTGTTACAGTTTCACCCGTTGTCCGCGCATACCGCAGGGCAGCAGTGCGGCCGCTGGCGACAGGGCCATTCAGCACCCATCCAGGAGGACACTTGCTTTCGGCCTTCGGATCAGCCTTCAGGACACCCGACCTGCGGCGAAAGATCCTCTTCACGCTCGCGCTCATCGTCCTGTACCGGGTGGGCGCGATGATGCCGTCCCCCGGCGTCAACTTCAAGAACATCCAAGAGTGCTCCGCAGGTGTGCTGGACTCGGACACGTCAGGTGTGTACTCCCTGATCAACCTGTTCTCCGGTGGTGCGCTGCTACAGCTCTCGGTCTTTGCGATCGGCATCATGCCGTACATCACCGCGAGCATCATCGTGCAGCTGCTCACCGTCGTCATCCCCAAGTTCGAGGACCTCCGCAAGGAGGGCCAATCGGGCCAGGCGAAGATGACGCAGTACACCCGCTACATCACCGTCGCATTGGCGCTGCTCCAGTCCACCGGCTTCGTTGCGCTCGCCAAGAGCGGCAACCTGCTGCAAGGCTGTGACAAGCCCATTCTCGCGGACGAGTCGATGTTCGGGCTCCTGGTGATCGTGCTGGTCATGTCCTCCGGCGGCATCCTGCTGATGTGGATGGGCGAGCTGATCACCGAGAAGGGCGTCGGCAACGGCATGTCGATCCTGATCTTCATCAGCATCGGCGCGGGCCTGCCCGGCATGGGCAAGGCCATCCTGGACGAGGGCGGCCTCCGCTTCACCCTGGTGATGTTCGCGGTGCTCGCGATCCTCGTCGGCGTGGTCTTCATCGAGCAGGGCCAGCGCCGGATCCCGGTGCAGTACGCCAAGCGGATGGTCGGCCGACGCATGTACGGCGGCTCGTCCACGTACCTGCCGTTGAAGGTGAACCAGGCTGGCGTGATCCCCGTGATCTTCGCGTCCTCGCTGCTCTACCTGCCGACATTGATCTCTCAGCTCACCCGCGGCGATGGCGCCGATCCGCACTGGTGGAACACGTTCCTCGACAAGTACTTCGCCAACCCGCAGAGCACCGGCTATATCGTCATCTACTTCCTGCTGATCCTGTTCTTCACGTACTTCTACGTCGCGATCACCTTCAACCCGGAGGAACGCGCCGACGAGATGAAGAAGTACGGCGGCTTCATTCCCGGCATCCGCCCGGGTGGCCCCACAGTGAAGTACCTGCAGTTCGTGCTCAACCGGATCACCCTGGTGGGCGCGCTGTACCTCGGCGGGATCACGATCTTGCCCAACTTCTTCCTTGGCGCCGCTGCCACGGCCGGTATGGCCTTCGGCGGCACCTCGATCCTGATCCTCGTCGTTGTCGCATTGGACACGTCGAAGCAGATCGAAAGCCAGTTGTTGCAGAGAAATTACGAAGGGTTCCTCCGATGAGAATTGTTTTGCTTGGCCCGCCCGGAGCTGGCAAAGGCACGCAGGCCACGATCCTGTCCGAGAAGCTTGGCGTTCCGCACATCTCCACTGGAGATCTGTTCCGCGCCAACATCGGCCAGGGCACCCCGCTGGGCATCGAGGCGAAGCAGTACCTCGACGCCGGCAACCTGGTCCCGAGCGACCTGACTAACCGCATGGTCGAGGCGCGCCTGTCGGAGGCCGACGCCGCCGGCGGCTTCCTGCTCGACGGTTTCCCGCGCACGATCGGCCAGGCCGAGGCGCTCTCGGAGATCCTGGGCCGGCTCGGCGCCGCGCTCGACGCGGTCCTGGAGTTCCAGGTCGACGAGGACGTGGTGGTTGAGCGCATGCTCGCCCGCGGCCGCGACGATGACAAGGAAGACGTCATCCGCAACCGCCTCCGCGTCTACCGCGAGGAGACCCAGCCGCTGCTGGACCACTACAAGGGCCTCGAGGTCAGCGTCGACGCCGTCGGCGAGGTCGACGAAGTCAACGCCCGCGCCCTGGCCGCGCTCGGCAAGTAGAGGCGTAGGTCATGGGCTTTATCAAGAAGAAGGTCGTGCCGTTCCGCTCCGCGGGCGAGCTCGACGCGATGGCGGCCGCCGGCGCGATTGTCGGCGCCGCCCTCGTAGCGGTGCGCGACGCGGCCAAGCCCGGCGTGAGCACGCTGGAGCTGGACGCGATCGCCGAGGCCGTCATTAGGGACGCGGCGGCTGTGCCCTCGTTCCTCGGCTACCACGGGTTCACCGGCTCGATCTGCTCGTCCATCAACGACGTCGTGGTGCATGGCATTCCGTCCGCCACCGACGTGCTGGGGGAGGGCGACCTGCTCTCGATCGACTGCGGCGCGATCCTCGATGGCTGGCACGGCGACTCCGCCTGGACCTTCGGGATCGGCGAGATCACCGCGGCCGAGAAGGAATTGAACGAGGCGACAGAGCTTTCTCTGCTTGCCGGCATCGAGGCGATGCTCGACGGCAGCCGGCTCACCGACATCTCACATGCCATCGAGCTGGGCACCCTCGCGGCCGGCAAGCGCCACAAGCGCACGTACGGCATCGTCGACGGCTACGGCGGGCACGGCATCGGCCGCGAGATGCACATGGACCCGTTCCTATCCAACGAGGGCGCGCCCGGCAAGGGGCCACGGCTGGTGGTCGGCTCAGTGCTGGCGATCGAGCCGATGCTCACGCTGGGCACGGACCAGACAACCGTGCTCGATGACGGCTGGACCGTCATCACGGACGACAAGACCAAGGCGTCCCATTGGGAGCACACCGTGGCGGTCACCGCAGACGGCCCCAGGATCTTGACCGTGCGGCCGTAGCAGCCACACCTGAGCTCGTCGATGCCGTCCCCCGCATGCCGGGGACGGCATCGTCGTCCCCGGGGCCTGGCGCGGCTGCTAGACGTCCACGATGACCGTCACGGGCCCGTCGTTGACCAGGCTGACGCTCATGTCCGCGCCAAAGCGTCCCGTCTCCACCTGCGCGCCAAGCTCCCGCAGCCGATCGATCACCGCCTGCACCAGGGCCTCTGCCACGGCCCCGGGCGCCGCCTGGTTCCAGGATGGGCGCCGGCCCTTGGCCGTGTTGGCGTACAGCGTGAACTGGCTGATCACCAACAACGGCGCGGCACAGTCCGAGGCAGAGCGCTCGCCGTCGAGGATGCGCAGGCGCCACACCTTCTCGGCCAGTGCCTTGGCCGTCGCAGCGTCGTCGCCGTGCGTGACGCCGACCAGCACCACAAGGCCCTGCCCAGGGGCGGGGGAGATGGCTCCCAGCACCTCGCCGGCCACGCTCACGGACGCGGCGGTGACGCGTTGGAGCACCGCCCTCATCGCTGCACGCCGGGGACCGCTTGCGTGTCGAGCCGGGTGGCTGGCTTGCCTGGCTCGCGTCGCCAGCGGTCCCCGCGGACGTCGGTGAAGAGCACGGTGGGGATCTGGGCGGAATCGCCGTGGGCGGCGGGCAGCCGCGTCTCGCCCGGCACCACGAAGGGTGCCTGGAGGGTCTCGGTGACCGGCTCTGCGGTGGGGGAGGGGCCCGGCGGCGCCGAGTGGTAGATGATGTCGACGTCGTGGATGGGATGGCCGGAGCCATTGGCCACGATCAGCTCGCCGCCTGTGAACCAGGCGGTGACCCGGTCGACATGCTCACGTCTGGCGCGGTGGCGGTCCTCCAGCTCCCTGGCCAGGCGGTGGCGACGTTCCTTGTGTATCTGGAGGAAGCCGATGCCGAACGCGGCGACGGTGCCGATCGAGCCAGTCCAGGTGGCAAGATCTCCATAACGTTGGGGCAAGGTGACTCCACAATCTCAAGCCGGCCGTCGGGCATGGCGGCCAGCGGTCCGAATGGGACTCCATCTCAGCCGATCCCCTCCGGTCCGGCAAGCTGCAGCACTGTTTTCGTCTCTGGCCATATGCGGTGTATGCTGGTCGATTGGTGCGTACTGAGCGCCGGTTGGAGGCCGTCTACGGTCGCTCGCCGACACGATAGACACAGCAGTGTGCGCCACCAACCAGGTAGACGAGTAGGCGTCAGGTGCCAGCTCCCCGGACCGTGAGGTCTGGGCGCGGACCTACGCCAGGATCGCGGAGGACATGGCCAAGAAGGAAGGCGCCATCGAGGTCGAGGGACGTGTGGTCGAGCCACTGCCCAACGCAATGTTTCGCGTTGAGCTGGAAAACGGACACAAGGTTCTCGCCCACATCAGTGGCAAAATGCGGCAGCACTACATCCGCATTCTGCCCGAGGACCGCGTGGTGGTGGAACTTTCGCCCTACGACCTCACACGTGGGCGGATTGTCTACCGCTACAAGTAGAGACTTCCTCGACCGATCCCGGTCGAGGGAAACAGTTCCACTCCGTTGAGCGCAGCTAGCTGCGCCACAAGGAGGGGACGCGACTTCAGGAGATTAGACAGACGTGAAGGTGCAACCGAGCGTCAAGAAGATCTGCGAGAAGTGCAAGGTGATTCGGCGTCATGGCCGGGTCATGGTGATCTGCGAGAACCAGCGTCACAAGCAGCGTCAGGGTTAACCAGAGCGCACCGGCCACCGCACTAACGCGATCGGCTTGCCAGCGATAGGCATTTACAAAGAAGACCTCCCAGCGCCATCCACTCGATACGCGAGTGGTGCACCCCCGGACCGGAGGCCGGGGCCCCATATGGGGGACGGGCTGGGAGCAGACCTCCGCACACCGAATAGGAATGCCACATGGCACGTCTCTCAGGTGTAGATCTTCCTCGCGAGAAGCGAATGGAGATTGCACTTACTTACATCTACGGCATCGGGCGTACCCGATCCAAAGAGATCCTCGATGCAACCGGCGTGAGCCCGGACCTGCGTAGCAAGGATCTCACCGACGAGGACATCGTCAAGCTCCGTGAATACATTGAGACCTCCCTGAAGGTTGAGGGCGACCTGCGCCGTGAGGTGCAGGCCGACATCCGCCGGAAGATGGAGATTGGCTGCTACCAGGGCCTGCGGCACCGCCGTGGTCTGCCCGTGCGTGGCCAGCGCACCAAGACCAACGCGCGCACCCGCAAGGGCCCGAAGAAGACCATCGCCGGCAAGAAGAAGGCCAGGTAAGCAATGCCACCCAAGTCACGCAGCACTGGCCCCAAGAAGGCCACCCGTCGCAGGGAAAAGAAGAACGTCCCGCACGGCCACGCGCATATCAAGAGCACGTTCAGCAACACGATCGTCTCGATCACCGATCCCCAGGGCAACGTCGTCGCCTGGGCGTCCTCGGGACATGTCGGCTTCAAGGGCTCGCGCAAGTCGACCCCGTTCGCCGCCCAGCTCGCCGCCGAGAGCGCTGCCCGCAAGGCGCAGGAGCACGGCGTCAAGAAGGTCGACGTCTTCGTCAAGGGACCCGGCTCCGGTCGTGAGACCGCGATCCGTTCGCTCCAGGCCGCTGGCCTGGAGGTCGGCACCATCTCCGATGTCACCCCCCAGCCGCACAATGGCTGCCGTCCGCCCAAGCGGCGTCGGGTCTAGCGGGAAAGGAAAGCATAAACAATGGCACGTTATACCGGCCCCATTACCCGCAAGTCGCGTCGTCTGCGCGTCGACCTCGTCGGAGGCGACCAGGCTTTTGAGCGTCGTCCGTATCCGCCCGGCCAGCACGGCCGCGCGCGGATCAAGGAGAGCGAGTACCTGCTCCAGCTGCAGGAGAAGCAGAAGGCTCGCTTCACCTACGGCGTCATGGAGAAGCAGTTCCGCCGCTACTACGCCGAGGCCGCAAGCCGCCCCGGCAAGACCGGTGAAGTCCTGCTGATCCTGCTCGAGAGCCGTCTCGACAACGTTGTCTACCGTTCGGGCCTGGCCCGCACGCGTCGACAGGCACGTCAGCTCGTTAGCCACGGGCACTTCCTGGTGAACAACCAGAAGGTGAACATCCCCAGCTACCGCGTCTCCCAGTACGACATCATTGATGTCAAGGAGAAGTCGCTGACCACGCTGCCGTTCCAGGTCGCTCGCGAGACCCAGGGCGACCGCCCGGTCCCGAGCTGGCTGCAGGTCGTCGGTTCGCGTCTCCGGGTGCTGGTCCACCAGCTGCCCGAGCGCTCGCAGATCGACGTTCCGATGCAGGAACAGCTCATCGTCGAGTTCTACTCGAAGTAGTAGCACCCGTCCACCGTTCGGCGCCGACGCCCCAGTGCGGCGGCGCCGAACGGTGGAGGCATCACGAGGACGTCAAATAGTGGACGTCCAAACAGGAGGAACACCTAATGCTTATCTCGCAGCGACCCGTATTGACCGAAGAGGTCATCGCTGACGACCGCTCGAAGTTCGTCATCGAGCCGTTGGAGCCCGGTTTCGGGTACACGCTTGGCAACTCGCTTCGTCGCACGCTGCTGTCGTCCATTCCGGGCGCGGCGGTGACCAGCATCCGTATTGACGGCGTGCTGCACGAATTCACCACCATCCCCGGTGTGAAGGAAGACGTCACCGAGATCATCCTCAACCTCAAGGGCCTCGTCGTGAGCTCCGAAGAGGACGAGCCGGTCACCATGTATGTCCGCATGCAGGGCCCGGGCGTTGTCACCGCGGGGGACATTGTTCCTCCCAGTGGCGTTGCCGTGCACAACCCGGATCTGCACATCGCGACCCTGAACGACAAGGGCAAGCTCGAGATCGAGCTGGTCGTCGAGCGCGGTCGTGGCTATGTGCCTGCGATTCAGAACAAGGACGCTGGCGCGGAGATCGGCCGTATCCCGGTCGACTCCATCTACTCGCCGGTGCTCAAGGTGACCTACAAGGTCGAGGCCACTCGTGTGGAACAGCGCACGGACTTCGACCGCCTGATCCTGGACGTCGAGACGAAGAACTCGATCGTTCCCCGTGATGCACTCGCCTCGGCCGGCAAGACGCTGGTCGAACTGTTCGGTTTGGCGCAGGAGCTCAACTTCGAGGCCGAGGGCATTGAGATCGGGCCCTCCCCCGTCGAGGCGGATCACATTGCCGCGTACTCGCTGCCGATCGAGGAGCTGAACCTCGCGGTGCGCTCGTACAACTGCTTCAAGCGCGAGGGTGTGTTCACCGTCGGCGAGCTGGTTGGCCGGAGTGAATCCGACCTGCTGGACATTCGCAACTTCGGTCAGAAGTCCATCAACGAGGTCAAGGTCGCCCTTGCCGCGCTGGGCTTGGCGCTGAAGGACAGCCCCCCCGGGTTCGATCCGGCCTCCATCGCCGGCTATGACCCCGAGACCGGCACCTGGACCGACACCGACGCCGACGACGGCACCGGTGACGAGCAGGACTTCGCCGAAACTGAACAGCTGTAATTAGTCTTCACCCGGAGCGTCCGCGCGGCGGTTCGGGGTCCATACAAGGAGCACTCAAATGCCAAAGCCCACCAAGGGTGCCCGTCTCGGCGGGTCGGCTTCGCACCAGAAGGCCATTCTGGCCAATCTGGCCAGTGCACTCTTCGAGCACGGTCGTATCAAGACGACCGAGTCGAAGGCCAAGCGTCTGCGTCCCTACGCGGAAAAGCTGGTCACGCACGCTAAGGCTGGCACGCTGGCCAGCCGTCGCGAGGTCATGAAGCACCTGAACGACAAGGACGTTGTCCACAAGCTGTTCGCCGAGATCGGTCCGCACTTCGCGGAGCGTGACGGTGGATACCTCCGCATCATCAAGACGGTGCCGCGCAAGGGCGATAACGCCCCGATGGCGGTTATCGAGCTGGTGCAGGAGCAGACCGTGTCCTCCGAGGCGGACCGCGCACGTCGCGTGGCCGCGTCGCAGGCGGACAACCCGGTCGAGGAGGTGGTGGCCGAGGCCACCGCCGACGAGGTCGAGAACGCCGACGCCGTGGTCGACGCCATCGAAGAAGAGAACGCCACAGCCGCGGACGCGGCTGAGGGCGAAGACGCCAAGAAGGACTAGTCTTCCTTGGCGCCTGCGCACGATTTGTCGAGCGAGCCCGTCTCCCCGCAAGGGGATGGCGGGCTCGCTCGCTTGCGTCTCGATATTGCCTATGACGGCACCGACTTCTCCGGCTGGGCCACCCAGCCGGGCCTGCGCACCGTGTGCGGGGTCCTCGAGGAGGGCTTCTCCACCGTGCTGCGCACCCCCGTGCGCCTGACGGTCGCCGGCCGCACCGACGCCGGAGTCCACGCGACGGCGCAGGCGGCGCACGTCGACGTGCCGATCGACGCGGTGCCCGACGGGGACCCCGGCCGGCTCGTGCGGCGGATGGCCCGCTTTCTGCCCCTCGACGTCCGGGTCCTCGCCATCTCGTGGGCGCACCCTGATTTCGACGCTCGATTCTCCGCCTACCGCCGCCACTACGCGTACCGCGTCGCCACCGCCGCCTATGGCGCGATGCCGGCGCGGACCCGTGACACGGCGTCGTTCCCCGGGGCGGTCGACCTCAACAAGATGCGGGCGGGCTCCCAGGCGTTGCTGGGACTCCATGATTTCGCCGCGTTCTGCCGCCGCCGCGAGGGTGCGACGACGGTCCGCGAGCTGCAGCGCTTCGACTGGGTCCCAGACGACGGCGACCCCTCCGTGCTCACCGCCCACGTCAGCGCCGACGCGTTCTGCTGGTCCATGGTGCGCAGTCTGGTGGGCGCCGCGATGGCCGTCGGGCAGGGCAAGCGCCCGGTCAGCTGGTTGAGCGGCCTACTGGCTGAGCGCGAGCGGACCAGCTCGATCTCCGTCGCGCCCGCGAAGGGCCTGAGCCTGGTAGGTGTCGACTACCCTCCGGACTCCGAGCTCGCGCAGCGCAACCTGCGGACGATGGACCGGCGCGCCGCGATTGATCCGGGGGGCGCCGGGCCCGGGCTGGTCCCGGGTGGGGACTGCTGTGCCGGGTGAGGGCCCCATAGGCGGCCCGAGCTTCGTCGCCCTCGACCTGACCCGCGCGGACCTGCGCGGCTATCGGGACGGCGCGGTCCGCAGAATGCCCGCCGCGGTGTTCGGCGACGACTCAGGGGGCCTCGCGTTCGGGGATGCGGCGCTGAGCCGCGGACACGCCGCGCCCGCAGGCGTCGAGACCTGCCTGCTGGATTGGGTGGACGATCAACACCTGGCGCTGGGCGCGCGGCTGTACGAGGTCGAGCACCTTCTCCGAGCGCTGCTGGAGCACGCGGTGCGTGGGCTGGGCGGACTGGTTGGCGGGGCGCCGACGCCGGACTTGCTGGTGGTGACTGTCCCCGAGTACTGGGGCGGGCCGCGGCGCGGCGTCCTCGAGCGGGGCGCGGCTGGCCTGGCCCACCGGGTGGAGCTCGTCTCCTCGTCAACCGCGATCCTGGCTGGCGCCCTCGCGGACTTCCCCGACTCCGACCTCCGGAAGGTTGTCGTCGCGGAGCAGGAGCGCGAACGGGCGGTGGCCTATGTGGTGGCCAACCCCACCCAGCTGCTGCCCGCTGAGCGGGAGGGCTCGGCCCTGCCGCTCGTGGTCCATGACGGCCCGCCCAGCGACGACGCCGCCGGCGTGGCGGCCCTGTGGAGCCTGGTGGGCAGAGCCGCGGGGCAGGGGCTGGCGGCGAGCACGGTCGTGATCGCGCCGCGCGGTGTCCGGGAGCTGCCCGCAGAGCTCTGGCGGAAGGCGCCCGCGCAGGTGCGGATAGTCGACGGGGACTGTGCTCTGCGCGGTGCGGTGGTGCTCGCGCAGCGAGTATCAGGCCTGGTCTAGGCCCGCTGCGCAGCTGCCGAAAACTAAGTGTGAACTCAGGGGAACCGTCCGCGTGATCGGGGCGTCGTAGTAGTTGTGGGGGGAAGTTCGGGCAGCGACCCCGGGGGGGGTGGTCCGAACACAGTGGGGGACAGGGGGGGCAAGAAAAGAGGGGGGCGGCCGGGCGCGGTTGTCGCCGGGTTGGAGGGACCGGCGACTGCAGGGGCGCTCGGCAACAGATGGCGCGGACACTGGATGGGAGGATCCAGCGTCCGCGCCATCTTCGCGTTGGGGCGGCCGGTCTGGGCTTCGCTTTGACTAGGGGGCGTTGGAATCGGTAAGCTGCATCGTTGGTGTGTGCTTCCGTGCGAAGTCCGGTTCTGCCGGTCCTATCGCGGGGAAGGCCTCGGGTCTCAACCGGCCGCCGGGGGTTAAGAAGTTCGCACATCGTTTGGCCGGCAGCACGATTGATTTAGACGAGGAATCTCTGTGTCTACGTACACCCCGAAGGCCGGTGACCTGACCCATGAGTGGTATGTCATCGACGCCACTGATGTGGTGCTCGGCCGCCTAGCCGTGCAGGCAGCCACGCTGCTGCGCGGCAAGCACAAGCCCACCTACGCCCCGCACATGGATGGCGGCGACTACGTCGTCATCATCAACGCCGAGAAGGTTCACCTCTCCGGCAACAAGCTGGCGGACAAGCGCACCTACCGCCACTCCGGCTACCCCGGCGGCCTGAGCTCGCGCACCGCAGGCGAGATCCTGGCGAAGACCGCCGATCGCCTCGTTGAGACCGCGATCAAGGGCATGCTCCCGCACACCAAGCTCGGCAACGCGATGGCGTCCAAGCTCAAGGTGTACGCAGGCCCGAACCATCCCCACACCGCGCAGCAGCCGGTGCCTTTCGAGATCAAGCAGGTGGCACAGTGACCACGCCGGAAGAGCAGAACGTGACCGAGAACTTGGAAGTTTCCATCGGCGAGAGCGTCGAGGCGGCCGCGGCCGTGGAGGCTGTCGAGGTCGTCGAGGAGACCCTCGAGATCGCAGCGGAGGAGCCGGAAGCGGCCCGCCCCGCGCCGATCGTCTTCGATCGCCCGATTCAGACCGTCGGCCGCCGCAAGGAGGCTGTCGCTCGCGTCCGCCTCATGCCCGGCACCGGCGTGTTCACGCTGAACGGCCGCACCATGGAGGATTACTTCCCCAACAAGGTGCACCAGCAGCTGATCAAGGCGCCGCTGGTCCTCGTTGACCGCGCGGAGCAGTTCGACGTGTTCGTGCGCCTGCACGGCGGCGGCCCGTCCGGCCAGGCCGGCGCGCTGCGTCTGGGCATCGCCCGTGCGCTGCTCGAGGTCTCGGCCGAGGAGCGCGGCGTGCTCAAGGCCGCTGGCTTCCTGACGCGTGACGCGCGTGCGGTCGAGCGTAAGAAGTACGGCCTGAAGAAGGCACGTAAGGCTTCGCAGTACTCGAAGCGCTGATGTAGCGTCCCCGCCCGGGCTTGTGCCTGGGCGGCGGCGTGTTTGCACTACCCGCAAGCGGGCGTCCAGCGACACCGGACGCCCGCTTGCGGCATTCTCTGCACGGGCAGATAGCAGGATGAGCACAGGGGAAGGCCGGTCGACATGTCACGACTCTTTGGTACCGATGGGGTGCGAGGCGAGGCGAATTCGTACTTGACGGCCGAGCTCGCGCTGTTGATCGCCGAGGCGGCCGCGTTGGTTCTGGCCAAGCCCGCCGCTGGCAGGTCGGCCGGGCACAAGCCCGTCGCCGTGGTCGGTCGGGACCCCCGCGCTAGCGGCGAGATGCTGGAGGCCGCGGTCAGCGCGGGGTTGGCAGCGTGCGG
Source organism: Tomitella biformata AHU 1821 (assembly GCF_000524475.1). GTDB lineage: Bacteria > Actinomycetota > Actinomycetes > Mycobacteriales > Mycobacteriaceae > Tomitella > Tomitella biformata. The sequence continues at coordinate 249,280 of NZ_BAVQ01000072.1, forward strand.
AGTCGACGTGCTCCTCGTGGGCGTGGTGCCGACGCCGGCTGTCGCCTATCTGACCGCCGTGTACGAGGCAGACCTGGGCGTGATGATCTCCGCCTCCCACAATGCGATGCCCGATAACGGCATCAAGATCTTCGGCCCCGGCGGCCACAAGCTCGGCGACGGCGTCGAGGACCAGATCGAGGAACTGCTGCACCCGGACGGCGCGGACGCCCGGCGCGCACGGCGTCCCGTCGGCGCGCAGATCGGGCGGGTGCGCCACGCGCACGAGGCGCTTGGCCGGTACCTGGAGCACCTGGCGACCTCGTCGACGCGGTCTCTCGCCGGCGTGACCGTCGTGGTCGACTGCGCCAACGGGGCCGCGCATCGCGCCGGGCCCCTGGCCTACCGCGCGGCCGGCGCCACCGTTATCTCGATCCATGACGAGCCGGACGGGCTCAACATCAACGACAAGTGCGGGTCCACGCACCTGGAGGACCTGCAGCGCGCGGTGGTCGAGCAGGGGGCAGACCTGGGCCTGGCACACGACGGCGACGCGGACCGCTGCCTCGCAGTCGACGCGGCGGGCAACGTGATCGACGGCGACGTGATCATGGCTATCCTCGCGATCGCGATGAACGAGGCGGGCGAGCTCGCGGAGAACACCCTCGTGGCCACCGTGATGAGCAATCTCGGCCTGCACATCGCGATGCGGGCGGCCGGCATCGAGGTCCGCACCACCGGTGTCGGGGATCGCTACGTGCTGGAGGAGCTGCGGGCCGGGGAGTTCAGCCTTGGCGGCGAGCAATCCGGGCACGTGGTGCTGCCTGCCTTCGGCACAACGGGCGACGGCGTCCTGACCGGTCTGCGGCTGATGGCGCGGATGGCGCAGACGGGGTCCACGCTCGCGGAGCTGGGCTCCGTGCTGACGGTGCTGCCGCAGGTGCTGATCAACGTGGGCGGGGTGGACAAGAATGCCGTCGCGGATTCGGTCGCGGTCGCGGACGCGGTCGTCGGCGCGGAGGGGGAGCTCGGCGCCGCGGGCCGGGTGCTGCTGCGCCCGTCGGGCACCGAGCCGGTGGTCCGGGTGATGGTGGAGGCCGCGGACACGGCGACGGCGCAGCGGATCGCGGAGTCGCTGGCCGCGGTGGTCGCCGGGGCCAGGTAGCCAGGCCAGACAACGGGGGTGGGGGATGACCACGGACAATGCGCATATAGGGCGGGAACACGGGCATGCCGGCGCCGCGATCTATGACCGGGCGAGGCGGCTTATCGCCAACGGGGCTTTCGGCGAGCCCGGACGGCAAGCCCGTCCAGGGAGCGTGCCGGCGCCGCCGACTTCGGCGCCAGCGCCCGTGCGATCGGTCATCAAGCGACCCATGTCCCAGCCGTTGGCAGCACCGGACCCGGATGAGGACTTAGAGTTCCTCGACGGCCGGTGGACCTCCGAGGGCTGGTAGCGCGGACCCGAGCGGTCAGCGCAGCGAGAGCACGGTGCGCACCAGGCCCGTGGGCTTCTGCTCCAGCGGCTCTGCCAGGGATTCCTGGGCCACGGGCAGGCTGCCGGCGAGCTCGGTCTCGGCATCGGCGAACACGGCGTAGGCCTTATCGCCCGTGAGCTGGTGCAGCAGGTAGCCGGTCAGCAGCGCGCGCACGGCCAGCTGGGTCTTGCGCTCGCTGGCGGGGAGCCCGAGGAACCCGGCCCAGCGGCGGCCCTCGACCAGGCCCTCCTCGGTGGCGGCGGGCAGGACCCGGGTTCGGGCCTCGCCGCCCCAGCTCTGCGCGAGCGCGACGGCGTCTGCGGCGGCGAGGGTGTCGGTGCCGGGCGCGGCCACGATGAGCGCGGGCGCGGTGATGCCGGGGGCGATGCCCTCGGCCGGCGGGTCGACGGGCGCGGGGAACAGTGCGGCGACGGCGGCGAGCGTGCCCCCCGCGGCTGTCCGCTCGCTGGCGGCCAGCACCGCGGCACCGGCCCCGAAACCGTGCCCGGCCAGGGCCAGGCGGCTGGGATGGACGCTGATATTGCCGTCGCGGCCCAGGCGCACGCTGGCGCAGATGTCGAGGGTGGCCGTCAGATCCGCGGCGAGCTCGCGCGCTGACGGCAGGAGCCCGCGTTGGGTGGCGGGGGCGGCCGCGACAATGCCCCAGGAGGCGAGGTGCGCCAGCGTCTCGAGGTAGTGCTGGGGTCCATTGAGCCAGCCGTGCCCGAAGGCGACGGCCGGTAGGCCGAGGCCGGACTCCGGGGTGCAGACGACGCCGGGCAGGCCCGCGAAGGCTAGATCGCCGCGCAACACCCGGTGGGGGCCGCGTCGGGACAGATTCCGGACCAGGTTCTTGGGTTTTGGTGCCACACGTGAACGATAGCCGGTGCCGACCCCCGCCGCGGGGACCCGCCTTGGGTTGTCTGCCAGGGGGCGGGCCGGAGTGAGCAAGTACTCTTGGAGGCTATGTGTGGAATTGTGGGATACGTCGGCCACCGTCCAGCGCTCGGCGTTGTGGTGGAGGCCCTGCGACGGATGGAATATCGGGGATATGACTCGGCCGGTGTGGCCATCTTGGGCGAGGACGGAAAGCTTGCGGTAGAGCGCCGCGCGGGTAGCCCGCAGGTCTTGGTGGACGCGTTGGCGGACCATGACCCGGCGGAGTTCGCCGGCACCGCGGGCATCGGCCATACCCGCTGGGCCACCCACGGCCGGCCCACGGATCGCAATGCGCATCCGCATCGGGACGCCACCGGCGAGTTCGCCGTGGTCCACAACGGCATCATCGAGAACTTCATCCCGCTGCGCGCGGAGCTCGAGGCCGCTGGCATCGAGCTGGAGAGCGACACCGACAGCGAGGTCGCGGCGCACCTGGTGGCCCTGGCCTACGCCGAGGGGCCGACGGCCGGCGACTTCGTCGCCAGCGTGCGCTCGGTGCTGCAGCGCCTAGAGGGCGCGTTCACCCTGGTCTTCGCGCACGCCGGCCACCCCGACACCATCGTCGCGGCCCGCCGCTCTACCCCGCTGGTGATCGGCGTCGGCGAGGGCGAGATGTTCCTCGGCTCGGACGTGGCGGCGTTCATCGAGCACACCCGCGAGGCCGTCGAGCTGGGCCAGGACCAGGTCGTCGTGATCACGGCCGACGGCTATAAGGTCACCGACTTCTTCGGCGGCGAGGACGTGGAGATCCGCCCGTTCACCATCGACTGGGACCTCAAGGCCGCGGAGAAGGGCGGCTACAACTACTTCATGCTCAAGGAGATCCAGGAGCAGCCCCAGGCCGTCGCGGAGACGCTGATGGGCCACCTCGTCGACGGCGAGATCATCCTGGACGAGCAACGCCTGTCCGCGCAGGATCTGCGCGATATCGACAAGGTCTTCGTCGTCGCCTGTGGCACGGCCTATCACTCCGGCCTCGTCGCGAAATACGCCATCGAGCACTGGACCCGCCTGCCCGTCGAGGTCGAGCTCGCCAGCGAGTTCCGCTACCGCGACCCGGTCCTCGGCCAGAACACGCTGGTCGTCGCGATCTCCCAGTCCGGCGAGACCGCCGACACCCTCGAGGCCGTCCGGCACGCCAAGGACCAGGGGGCGCGGGTCCTCGCGGTGTGCAACACCAACGGCGCTCAGATCCCGCGCGAGGCCGACGCGGTCCTCTACACCCGGGCGGGACCGGAGATTGGCGTCGCCTCGACCAAGTGCTTCCTGGCACAGGTCACAGCGAACTACCTCGTCGGGCTCGCCCTGGCGCAGGCGCGCGGCACCAAGTACCAGGACGAGATCATGCGTGAGTTCGCCGAGCTCGAGGCGATGCCCGAGCTGATCGAGAAGGTCCTCGGGACCCTTGATCCGGTGCGCGCGCTGGCCCGCGAGCTCAAGGACTCCCCGGCTGTGCTGTTCGTCGGCCGCCACGTGGGCTACCCGGTGGCCCTGGAAGGCGCGCTCAAGCTCAAGGAGCTCGCGTACATGCACGCCGAGGGCTTCGCCGCCGGCGAGCTCAAGCACGGCCCGATCGCGCTGCTCGAGGACGGGCTGCCCGTCTTCGTGGTGATGCCGTCGCCGAAGGGCCGCGCGGTGCTGCACTCGAAGATGCTCAGCAACATCCGGGAGATCCAGGCCCGTGGCGCGCGCACCATCGTCATCGCCGAGGAGGGCGACGAGTTGGTGCGGCCGTTCGCGGATCACTTGATCGAGATCCCGGCCTGCCCCACACTGCTGCAGCCGCTGCTCTCCACGGTGCCGCTGCAGGCGTTCGCGGCGGAGCTGGCGGAGGCCAAGGGCTACGACGTGGACAAGCCCCGCAACCTCGCGAAAGCCGTTGTGGTCGAGTAGGACCCGCGCGATGCGTGAATTTCACTCCGTGGCGGCCGTCCGCGCGTCTGAGGCCCCGCTGCTGGCGGCCCTGCCCGACGGCGTCCTCATGCGCCGCGCGGCGCATGGGCTCGCGCGCGTGGTCGCGGCCGAGCTCAAGGGACGCGTCGGCGGGGTAGCCGGCCGGGCGGTCGGACTGCTCGTCGGCTCCGGCGACAACGGCGGCGACGCGCTGTGGGCGGGCGCCATGCTGCGCGGCCGCGGCGTCGCCGTCACCGCGGTGCTGCTCGACCCCGCGCGGGCCCATCACGCGGGCCTGACGGCGCTGCTCGCCGCGGGCGGCCGCATAGTGGACCGGCTGCCGGCGGTGGACCTCGTCCTCGACGGCATCGTGGGCATCTCCGGCCGAGGGCCGCTACGCCCGGCCGCGGCGGAGCTGGTCTCCCAGGTGCGCGCGCCGATCATCGCGGTGGACCTGCCCAGCGGTGTGGACCCGGACACCGGCACCACATCGGGGCCGGCGGTGCGCGCCGCGGTCACCGTCGCCTTCGGCGCGCTCAAGCCCGTGCACGCGCTTGCCGCGGACCGCTGCGGCCGGGTGGAGTTGATCGACATCGGGCTGGCCCTGCCCGCGCCGGAGCTCACCGCGCTCGGGGCGGCCGATGCCGGCGCGCTCTGGCCGGTACCCGGGCCGGACGACGATAAGTACTCGCAGGGCGTCACGGGGATCATCGCCGGCTCGCACACCTATCCGGGCGCCGCGATCCTGTGCGCGGGCGCGGCGGTGGCCGCCACGTCGGGCATGGTCCGCTACGTCGGCACCGGCCGCACGGAAGTCCTGACGGCCTGGCCGGAGATCGTGGCGACGGAGCGGCTCGCGGACGCGGCCCGGGTGCAGGCCTGGGTGGTCGGGCCCGGTATGGGGGTCGACGCCGCTGCTGGGGAGCTGCTGCGGACGGTGCTGGCCACGGACCTGCCGGTGCTGGTGGACGCGGACGGGCTGACCCTGTTGGCGGCGAACCCCCAGTGGGCGCGGGCACGACGGGCCCCGACGCTGCTCACCCCGCACGCCGGGGAGTTCGCGCGGCTCGCCCGGCCCCATCCCGAGGTGCCCAGCCCCGTCGCGGACCGGGTGGGCGCGGCGCGGGCGCTGGCCGCGGACCTTGGCGTGAGCGTTCTGTTGAAGGGCCGCGCCACCGTCATCGCGGACCCGGATGGTCAGGTCCGCGTCAACGAGGCTGGCGGCTCGTGGGAGTCCACGGCGGGCTCGGGGGACATCCTGGCGGGACTTATCGGCGCGCTGCTCGCGGCGGGACTGGACCCGCTCCGGGCGGCCGCGGCGGGAGCGCGCGTGCACTCGCGGGCGGCGGAACTGGCGGCGCTGGGCGGCACGGCCGTCGGCGCCCCCATCTCCGCGTCGGCCATGCTCGCACAGGTGCGTCCGGCGGTGCGGGCCGTTCGGGCGGCGGCCAGCGCGCAGTGGCAGAATTGGTAGCCATGACGTCCGCCGACCAGCAAGCGCTAGCGACAATCGACCTCGAGGCCATCGCCCACAACGTGGGGGTGGTGCGCGAGTGCTCGCCCGGCGTGCCGATCATGGCCGTGGTCAAGGCCGACGGCTACGGGCACGGCGCGGTGCGGGTGGCGCGGGCGATGCTGGCCGCGGGCGTGCGCGAGTTCGGCGTCTGCACCCTCGAAGAGGCCCTCGAGCTGCGCGGTGCGGGCATCGCAGCGCCCATCTTGTCCTGGCTGCACTCCGCGGGCGCCGATTTCGGCCCCGCCCTGGCCGCGGGCATCGAGCTGGCCATCCCGACCCCCGCACACCTGGCGGGGATCGTCGCGGCGGCGCAGGCTGTCGGCACCGTCGCCGTCGTCTCGGTCAAGGTGGACACCGGCCTCAACCGCAACGGGGTCACCGTGCAGGAGTGGCCCGAGTTGCTGGCGCGGCTCGTGGAGGCCGAGGCCGAGGGCACCGTGCGGGTGCGCGGTATCTTCACCCACTTCGCCCGGGCGGACGAGCCCGACCACCCCGTGATCGAGCTCCAGGCCGAGCGGCTGCGCAAGATCGCGGCGGAAGCCCGCGCGGCGGGGCTGGCGCCCGCGGTGGTCCACGCGGCCAACTCCGCGGCCTCGTTGACCCGGCCCGACCTCGCCTTCGACATGGTGCGACCCGGCATCGCGCTCTACGGCCTCTCGCCCATGCCCGAGGTGGGCGATTTCGGACTGCGGCCCGTGATGCGGGTCTCCGGGCGCCTGGTCCGGGTCAAAAAGGTCGCCGCAGGCGAGGGCGTGTCCTATGGGCACACATGGACGACGCCGCAGGACACCGTCGTGGGCATCGTGCCCCTCGGCTATGCGGACGGGGTGCCGCGGGTGCTGAGCGGCAAGTTCGACGTCCTCATCAACGGGGAGCTGCGCCCCGCGGTGGGCCGGGTCTGCATGGACCAGTTCGTGGTGGACCTGGGGCTCGAGACGACGGCGGCGCCGGGTGACGAGGCCGTCCTCTTCGGCGACCCGCGCCGCGGCGAGCCGCACGCGCAAGCGTGGGCGGACCAGCTGGGGACCATCCACTACGAGGTGGTCACCGGCATCAAGGGCCGGGTCGAGCGCCACTACCTTGGAGGGCCAGAACTGTGACGAGCAGCCGATCCTTGGCGAGCGCCGAGGACACCGAGGACTTCGGCCGCGCGCTCGCCGCGGAGCTCACGCGCGGGGACCTGGTCATCCTGGACGGGCCGTTGGGCGCGGGCAAGACTGTCTTGGCGCGGGGGATCGCGGCCGGCTTGGGCGTGCAGGGGCCGGTGACCTCGCCCACCTACGTCATCGCCCGCGAGCACCCGGCCGGCGACGGCCAGCTGGCGATGGTGCATATGGACGCGTACCGGCTGGGCGCGGGGCCGCATGCACTGGACGAGCTGGACGCACTGGACCTCGACACCGAGCTCACCGAGGCCGTCGTGGTCGTCGAGTGGGGCGAGGGCTTGGTGGAACGGCTTGCGGACCGGCACCTGCTGATCCGCCTGCGACGCGACCCCGACACCGATATCCGCACCGCCGAATGGGGCTGGCACTAATTCGCCAGTAGAATCGGCGATCGTGCTCGTACTCGCAGTGGATACCTCGACCCCCGCCGTCACCGCCGGCCTCGTCCGCCTCGGCGCGGACGGCGCCGCGCACACCCTGGCCGTGCGCCGCACCGTGGACTCCCGCGCGCACGCCGAGGTGCTGACCCCACAGATCATGGCGTGCCTCGCAGAGGCCGGTGCCGTCGCCGCGGACCTCGCCGCGGTGGTGGTCGGCGCAGGTCCCGGCCCGTTCACCGGGCTGCGCGTGGGCATGGTCACCGCGGCGTCCTTCGGCGACGCCCTCGGCATCCCCGTGCACGGCATCTGCAGCCTCGACGCGATCGCGCAGCAGGTATTCGCCCAGGAGGGCGTGGAGCCGGGCGAGCTGCTGGTGGTCACCGACGCGCGCCGACGCGAGATCTACTGGGCGCGCTACCGCGCTGGCGTGCGCGTCGACGGGCCGGCCGTCATCGCCCCCGCCGAGCTCGACCCGGCCAGCGCGGACACCGTCGCCGGATCACCCGAGCACGCCGCGCTGTTCGCCCTGCCAGTCCACGACGCCCCGAGCCCCGAACCCGCCGCGATGGTCGCCGTCGCGGCCGCCGCGCTGCTGTCCGGCTCGGACCCCGAGCCGCTGATTCCGCTGTATCTGCGCCGGCCCGACGCCACCGAGCCCCAACCCCGAAAGCCCAAGGCTGAAGCCAAGCCCGCCGCGCAGGCCGCCGGATGACGGTGGAGTTGGGGCCGCTGCTGCGCACCGACTCGGACCGGTGCGCGCAGCTGGAGGTCGAGCTCTTCCCCGGCGAGAGCCCCTGGCCGGCGGCCGCGTTCCGCGAGGAGCTGCGGGCCTCGCACAACCACTACTTCGCGGCGCGCGAGGATGGCGAGTTGCTCGGCTATGCCGGCATCTCCGCGCTCGGCGGCGCCGACTATCCCGAGGCCGAGGTCCACACCATCGGCGTCGACCCGCGCGCACAGGGCCGCGGCATCGGCCGGTTGCTCTTGGCCGCGATGCTCACGGTGGCCGACGCCCGCGGCGGGCCCGTGTTCCTGGACGTGCGCTGGGACAACCTCCCGGCGATCGGGCTGTACGAGAGCGCGGGGTTCACCCGCGTGGGCGTGCGTAAGAACTATTACCAGCCGGCCGGCGCGGACGCGTATGTCATGCGCCGCGAGGCATTGAACGCGAATCTAGAGGAGAACCCGTCATGATCGTCATGGGCATCGAGAGCTCCTGCGATGAGACCGGGGTCGGCGTCGTGCGCCTGCACACCGACGGCCCCCGCGCCGGCGAGCTGGACCTGCTTGCCGACGAGGTCGCCTCCAGCGTCGACGAGCACGCGCGCTTCGGCGGTGTCGTCCCCGAGATCGCGTCGCGCGCGCACCTCGAGGCGATGGTCCCGACCATGCGCCGCGCCCTGGCCGCCGCCGGCATCGACAAGCCCGACGCGATCGCGGCCACCATCGGACCAGGGCTCGCGGGCGCGCTGCTGGTGGGCGCCTCGGCGGCGAAGGCGTATTCGGCGGCCTGGGGAGTGCCGTTCTATGGGATCAACCACCTGGGCTCGCACGTCGCCGTCGACACCCTGGAGAACGGGCCGATGCCGCCGTGCGTCGTGCTCCTGGTCTCCGGCGGGCACACCCAACTGCTGCAGGTGTCCACGCTGGGGGAGCCGATCATCGAGCTCGGCTCCACCGTCGACGACGCCGCCGGCGAGGCCTATGACAAGGTCGCCCGCCTCCTCGACATCGGCTACCCGGGCGGCCCCGTGCTGGACAAGCTGGCGCAGACCGGCGACCCCAAGGCGATCAAGTTCCCGCGCGGCATGACCGGCAGCCGCGACGCCCGCCACGCGTTCTCGTTCTCGGGCCTGAAGACCGCGGTGGCCCGGCACGTGGAGAAGTGCGAGCGGGACGGCGTGGCCTACTCGCCCGCCGATGTGGCCGCCAGCTTCCAGGAGGCCGTCGCGGACGTGCTCACGATGAAGGCCGTCCGAGCCTGCCAGGACGCCGGGGTGACGACGCTCGTCATCGGTGGGGGCGTGGCCGCGAACTCGCGGTTGCGGGCCCTCGCCGAACAGCGCTGCGCCGCCGCCGGCATCACGCTGCGGGTGCCCAGCCCGCGGCTGTGCACGGACAACGGCGTGATGGTCGCCGCGCTGGGCGCGCACCTGATCCACGCTGGCGCGCAGCCCTCGCCGCTGACGGTGTCGACAAACCCGGGCCTGTCTGTGAGCGTCAGCCAGCCCTGAACGCCTAGCGCAGCGGGGACGCGAGCAGCAGCTCGACGTTCTGGGCCTCCGGCGTGCCGAGGCGGTCGGGGTCCGTGTTGACGTCGTTGAACGCCAGCTCCCGGTACAGCGAGGCCAGCCCGTGCTGGGAGAGGTCCGAGTAGTCGCTCGCGTACGGGGCGTCGGCCTCGATGAGCGTGGCCAGCAGCGAGAGGGTGCCGTCGTTGTTGTCGGCGATCTCGATGATGCGGGCCTGCTGCGGGAAGTCGATGTGGGAGGCCGTGTTGATCTCCCAGAAGCCCTGCTCCGGGGTGGGGCCGGCGTGCGGGAAGATCCGGTTGTCATGCGTGTGCCCGTTGACCCAGGCGCACACGTTGGGGAAGCGCTTGAGCAGGGCGATGAGCTCCGCGCCGGAGTGGCGGGACTCGAGGGGATTCTCGGGGTCCGGGAGCAGCGTGTCCATGGTGTCGGAAGTGTGGTGGCTGAACAGCACGAAGAGGGTGTCCTCGCGCTGCTGGGAGGTCATCCCGCCATCGGTTCCGTAGTAGCGGCTGCTGCCGGCGACGAGGGTGTCCTCGATCCACCGGAGCTGCGCCGCGCCCAACGAGCCGTCGACGAAGCCCGCGCGATTGGTCGAGTCCATGCTGATGCCGACGACGCCGGGGGAGATGTCGAAGCTGTAGTAGCCGGCGCCGGTCTCGACCGACTCGGCGGTGAAGCCGTGCCCGTGCGGCCCGGGGCCGGTGGCGCCGTCCTGCAGGTGCGCGGCCATGAACTCGCGCGGGGTGAACGGCGCGCGTCGGGCATCGGGGGTGACGATCCAACCGAAGTCCGTCAGGCCCGTGAGCAGCGCGGGGACCGCGGCGGGGTCGTTGCGCATCGCCTGGGCGATCGCGTCGGCGTCGGCCTGGGTGGATGGGATGCCGAGCTTGAGGTTGCTGGTGTACAGCGCGGTGATGGGGCCGATGCCGCTGGGTGCGGTGCCGAGCACGCTGTCGTCGTGGTTGCCGAACACCGAGTACCACGGGATGTCGAGGCCGGGGCTCGAGATCGGGGCCAGGGCCGCCCTGAGGAAGCCCTCGATCACGGGGAAGCCGGCGTCGTCGAACATGCCAGGGGTGCGCTGCTCTGGGTTCCAGTACAGGCCTACTCCGGAGTCCTGGGTCCCCTCGTAGCGGTCGGGATCGCCGGTGTTGGGCGTGAGCGCGCCGCCATTCATGGTGGTGAGCAGCCACTCGAGCTCGATGTGCTCGTGGTTGTCGGTGTTGTCGCCGGTGGTGACCACGGCGTCGAACGCCCGCCCGGTGATGGGGCCGCGGCGGAGCTGGTTGATCCGGTTGACGAGCGAGACCAGGCCCTGCGTCGTGAGCGTGTCCTGGGGGCGCGACGCGGAGCCGATCAGCGGGTGCACGAACTCCACGCGCACGGGGGACTGGGCATCGAGGATGTGCATGTCTGTCATCTGCACAATCGACGACAAGCACCGACGGGTGTTGGCGCGCCCAGGCTTCGCCGCGGCGAGCTCGGTGCGCACGATCACGGGCCAGCCCGCGCCGGCGGTGAGCTTGCGGTAGCCGGTGCTCCCCAGTGGCACCGCGACCTGTTCCAGGGTGGTGCCGGCGATGGTCCCGGCGACCGTGTCCGCGGAGGCGACGGCGGGGGCCCAGAAGCCGCCGCCGAGCTGGCCAGAGGCCATCGCGCCCACCGCGTTGAGGCCGATGGCGCCGCCGATACCGATGCCCGCGGCGCCGAGGAACTTCCTGCGATTGATTCCAGTCACAAGCCAAAGAGTAGGTGACCCGTCCGACTTTGTGGGGCAGGTCATGCCGATAGGCAGTTTGGCCGGGCTTGCGGCTAAGGGTTGAGAGCTGGCACTCGCATGTATAGAGTGCTAGTTGGCACTGATGCAGTCTCGGCTCCCGCGACGACGATACTGCGCCATGGGCCACTGAGCTAGGCACCACCACACTGCTTCATACATCCAGCCCTGGAACTTAGGTTCCGGGCGCACAGACCCCTGAAAGTTGAGGGCTAATCGTGGCGAGCGTGAACATTAAGCCGCTCGAGGACCGGATCCTCGTCAAGGCAAACGAAGCTGAGACGACCACCGCCTCCGGCCTCGTCATCCCCGACACGGCGAAGGAAAAGCCCCAAGAGGGCACCGTCGTCGCAGTTGGACCGGGTCGCTGGGACGAGGATGGCGACAAGCGCATCCCCGTCGACGTCAGCGAGGGCGACGTTGTCGTCTACAGCAAGTACGGCGGCACCGAGATCAGCCACCAGGGCCAGGACTACCTGATCCTGTCGGCGCGCGACGTCCTCGCGGTCGTTGGCAAGTAGCCAAAGGTTTTTCACGCCGCCCCGGGCTCCCGTCGTCTTCGACGGTCCCGGGGCGGCGTGCTATCACCCGCCGAGGCCAGTAGATAGAGGAGAACATGGCCAAGCAGATTGAGTTCAATGAGAAGGCCCGCCAGGCAATTGGGCGCGGCGTCGACCAGTTGACCGACGCGGTGAAGGTCACGCTCGGCCCGCGCGGCCGTTACGTGGTGCTCGCCAAGGCGTTCGGCGGCCCCACGGTCACCAACGACGGCGTGTCCATCGCCCGCGAGATCGACCTCGAGGACCCCTTCGAGAACCTCGGCGCGCAGCTCGTCAAGAGCGTCGCGACCAAGACCAATGATGTGGCCGGCGACGGCACCACCACCGCGACCGTCCTGGCACAGGCGATCATCGCCGGCGGCATGCGCAACCTCGCGGCCGGCGCGAACCCCATGGCCCTGGGTCGCGGCATCGACCGCGCCGCCGCGACCGTGTCGGACGCGCTGCTCGCCGCGGCCGTGCCTGTCGAGGGCAAGGCCGCCATCGCGCAGGTCGCCACCGTGTCCTCCCGGGACTCCGAGGTCGGCGAGATGGTCGGCCAGGCCATGACGGTGGTCGGCGTCGACGGCGTCGTCACCGTCGAGGAGTCCTCCACCATGGACACCGAGCTCGAGGTCACCGAGGGCGTCCAGTTCGACAAGGGCTACCTGTCGCCGTACTTCGTCACGGACTTCGACGAGCAGAAGGCGATCCTCGAGGACGCGTACGTCCTGCTCTTCCGCGAGAAGATCAGCGCGCTCGCGGACATTCTGCCGCTGCTGGAGAAGATTGCCGAGTCCGGCAAGCCGCTGCTGATCATCGCCGAGGACGTCGAGGGCGAGGCGCTCTCGACCCTGGCGGTCAACGCGCTCCGCAAGACCCTGAAGGCCGTCGCCGTGAAGGCGCCGTTCTTCGGCGACCGCCGCAAGGCGTTCCTCGACGATCTCGCGATCGTCACCGCCGGCCAGGTCATCACGGCCGACGTGGGCCTGTCACTGGCCACCACCGAGCTCGAGCAGCTCGGCCGGGTTCGCCGCATCGTGGTCTCGAAGTCCGACACGACCATTGTGGAAGGCGCGGGCAGCACGGAGGACATCGCCAAGCGCATCGCACAACTGCGCGGTGAGATCGAGAAGAGCGACTCCGACTGGGATCGCGAGAAGCTGCAGGAGCGGCTCGCCAAGCTCGGCGGCGGCGTGGCCGTCATCAAGGTCGGCGCGGCCACCGAGACCGAGCTCAAGGAGCGCAAGCACCGGGTCGAGGACGCGGTCGCAGCGGCCAAGGCCGCGGTCGAGGAGGGCATCGTCGCCGGTGGCGGCTCCGCCCTTATCGCGGCGGCCCGTGGGCTCGACGAGCTCGAGGCCACCGGTGACGAGGCCGTCGGCATCGCCGTGGTTCGCGCCGCGCTGAACGCCCCGCTGTTCTGGATCGCGGCCAACGCGGGCCAGGACGGGTCGGTCGTGGTCAGCAAGGTGTCCGAGATGGCAGTGGGCCACGGCTTCAACGCGGCGACGCTCGCCTACGGCGACCTCATCGCCGACGGTGTCGTGGACCCGGTCAAGGTGACGCGGTCGGCGGTTGTCAATGCGGCCTCGGTCGCGCGGATGGTCCTCACCACGGAGAGCGCCGTCGTCGACAAGCCGGTCGACGCGCCCGCGTTCGACGCGCACGCCGGTCACCAGCACTAAGAGGTACCGAATTGCGGCGGGGGGCG
>NZ_BAVQ01000071.1 GCF_000524475.1 Tomitella biformata AHU 1821
TGACATGGAAACATCCTTCCAGCAGGACCTATGATCCCGCTATCTCGATGTCCACCAACCCTGGGGAACCTCAGAGAAAAGAGCGGCTCTCGGCGAGGTCCAAGAGCTGGTGAATCAGACGAGCCCCTTTGTCGCTCTGAGCGCGCTGACCACCCTCGTCGCGTGGAGCGACAACGTGCACGGGGTCCAGCCCACCCTGGACGGGATCTTGCTGTTCGAGAATGCATGGTTGGCAGCGTGACCGAGGCGCACTCCGGGGATTCCGCCGGATTCCAGGTGGCAATGTCCGATGGGGGAGAATTCACCCTGTCCTGGGCGCTGGACGAGGTGAGCGAGTTGACGCTGTCCGCCTCCGAGGACCCCAACGACCCCGATGCCGCGACGGTGGAGCTGGCTTTTGCCGCCGGCGGCAGCGCCGAGATCACCGGGCTGGCCCCGGACCGGCGCTGGTATTTCACCGTCGCCGGACCGACGGGCCGGGCCGTCACGTCCGGCACCCGCCAGGTGGCGTTGCGCGGCGCGCAGAATGCCAGGGACATCGGGGGGTATCCCACTGTGGACGGCCGATCCGTGCGGTGGGGCAAGGTGTTTCGCGCCGACAGCCTCAGTGCCCTCACCGACGAGGACGTCGACTACCTGGACAGATCGAGGATCCGCACCGTCGTCGATTTCCGGGGCCCCCAGGAAGTTGCCGCGGCTGGACCCGATCGGGTGTCAGCTGGCACCACCCACATCCAGACGCCGCTGATGGATGACAGCACCAACGCGTTTGCCGCCGTCATGTCGACGGCGTTGGCCGAGGGCGACAGGGACGCCGTGATCGAGATGCTCGGCGGCGGCAAGGCGGAGGAGCTCAGCGAGCACGGATTTGTACGACAACTCGGTAGGCCCACGACCATGGCTGGATATGCCGACACGCTGCGCAGGATCGCCGACGCACCGGACGAGCCGCTGCTGTACCACTGCGCGGGCGGCAAAGATCGCACGAGCATGATGACCGCGCTGTTGCTGGGGATCCTGGGTGTGCCAGACCAGGCGATCGTCGACGATTTCGTGTTGTCCAACCATTTCAACAAACACCGCAACAATCAGCGATTCGCCGCTCTGGCCGCGCGTGGGGTGGACATCGAGCTGGTCCGACCGCTGATGGAACAGCGGCCGAGCCAGATCGAAGCGGTGCTGGCCGCCATCCGTGAGCAGTACGGCGATTGGGACGCCTTCGCCCTAGAGTGCTTGAAACTATCTGCTACGGAGATCGAGTCGATCAGAAGGGCACTGCTCAGCAATTAGCCTGGGGCCGTGCAGGGTTCCGCCGGATCTCGGGGGCTTCGTCGGCGCTCTGCACGCTGATGCCAGGACAGAGGCTCTTTGAACCCCAAACCGACGAAGGAGCGTTGATGGACAACACGATCATCATCGCCCGCGTCGCACTGGGGCTTGGCCTCGGCGCGATGGTCGGCATCGAACGGCAATGGCGCGCGCGGATGGCGGGCCTGCGCACCAACGCCCTCGTGAGCCTCGGTTCCGCCCTCTTCGTGGTCATGGGCGCGTACAGCTTCGACGGCCCCGATGCGGACCCCACCCGGGTCGCCGCGCAGATCGTCTCCGGCATCGGTTTCCTCGGCGCCGGCGTGATCATGAAGCAGGGTGCCACGGTGACCGGCATCAACACCGCGGCGACGCTGTGGGCCGCGGCCGCGGTCGGCGCGCTCGCCGGCAGCGGCATGTACTGGGCAGCGGTCATCGGCACGGTCGCGATCATGGCCGCGAACACCCTGCTGCGCCCCCTCAGCCGGGCAATGGATCGGCAGCCGGTACGCGTGGGCCGCGAGATGCCCTCCGCCGACTACGTTTTCGAGGTGACCTGCCGCAAAGAGGCCGAACCCCACGTGCGCCGGCTGACGGTCCAGGCGATCAGCAGGCCCGAGTTCCAACTGCGATCGGTCCGCTCCTCCCGAACCGAAAAAGGCACAGTCACCGTCCTCGCGGAACTCACCGCGACCGAGCGCGACGACGCCCTCCTAGAGGACGCCGTCAGCCGCCTCAGCCTCGAGCCCCTGGTCACGCATGTCGCGTGGAGCGTGAGCCAACCCGACGCCGAGCCCCTCTTCGACAGCGACTAGTCCGACAGTAGGACGGCCCCTCCCTACATGAAGTACTTGAGGGAAAGTCGGTGCCCCACAACCAATTCGGCTCTACTGCCGTGACATCACGGTTCAGCAGGTCACCGACACGGTTGCCGTTTGTGTTCGGAATGGTCGTGCGGGCAGCCGCACCGCAGCTAGGCCACCATCTTCCGCCGCCCATAGAGCCCTCCGCGGCGAACTTGCGGGTGCCGGCGGGTAAACCAGGATCGGTAGGCCCTCGCGGCGATCTGCTCGAATACGCAGCCCCAGGAGATGCTGGTCCAGCGGCCCAGCGATCGCGCCGCCGTCGAGGCGCACAAGGACCGGATCTCGCCGTGCGCCCCGTGCCCGGCGTGCTCGGTATGGCTCCCCTCGGCCAGGCCCGAGGGGATGCTCAGGGCTGGCCATGGGCGGGATTCCTGACGGTGGTGGGACTGGCTGTTACAGCGTGGTCAGCAGTTGCCGCATGACGTCGATCTCCTGCTGCTGCGTATCGATGATGACCTGCGCCATCTCGAGCGCGTCGGGGAATTGGCCGTCGGCCAGCTCGTCCTCTGCCATGCCGATCGCGCCCTCGTGGTGGCCGATCATCTGCGTGAGGAACAGCTTCGACGCGTCGTCTCCCTGGGCGTCGGTCAGGTCCTGCAGATCCTGCTCGCTGAGCATGCCCTCCATTGTGGACATGTCGTGGCCCATGCCGGGCATCTCCGTCGGCTCGCCCCACTGCCCGAGCCAGCCGGTCAGCTCCGTCAATTCCGGGGCCTGCGCGGCCTTGATCTCCTCGGCCAGCGTCACCATCGGCTCGGAGATCCCCTCCTTGGCCAGCAAGATATCGCTCATTTCCACGGCTTGGGCGTGGTGCGGGATCATCATCTGCGCGAACATCACGTCCGCATCGTTGTGCGCCGCCGCGGAGGCTGGAGTCTGTGCGGCGCTCGCGCTGGTCGTCGTAGTGGCAGTCGCGTCCGAGACGGCGGAGTCGCCGCTCCCACACGCGGTCAGCCCCAGAACCAAGACGATAGCGGCGGCGCCTACTGCGAGAGATTTCTTGCTCATGTCACGGTGTCCTTTATTCGGAGGGCGGAGGGGCGCCTCGGGCTCGGACCTGGCTACCGGGTCCGAGCCACGGAAGAGAGTGGTGATCAGGGAGATCACCAACGCCCACAATGCGAGCACGCCGGCGATAGCTGCCATCCGATCCAGTTCATCGAACCCCTGCCTGTCATGTCTTGCATTCTCCGCCGCTGTGCCTCACACAGCGTGACGCGTGGACCCCGTGATTCGGGTGTTCGTTTCATGAAGGTTTGGTCAAGAAGTACGGCCGGGGCGTCGCGGGCGGGCAGCGCTGGCGATGATGGAGCCATGGCCCCACACCCGGACACTGTCGCTACAACCAGCCGCCAGGCCCCGGCGCCGCGCCCGCCGACCGGGCTGCGGGCGATGGTCGTTGAGGACGAGGCGGCGCTGGCAGTACTCATCGCATCATATTTGGAGCGCGACGGGTTCGAGGTGATCATCGCCGGCGACGGGCACGACGCGCTGGAACTCGCACGGCAATTCGACCCCGACGTCGTGGTCCTCGACCTGGGCCTACCCCGGCTCGACGGCGTCGAGGTGTGCCGGCGGCTACGCACGTTCTCCGACGCGTACGTCGTCATGCTCACCGCGCGCGCTGAGGAGATCGACACCGTCATCGGGTTGTCCGTCGGCGCCGACGACTACCAGACGAAGCCCTTCAGCCCCCGGGAACTGATGGCCCGCATCCAGGCCATGATGCGCCGCCCCCGCACGCGGTTAGCAGTTGGCGTGATCCGAGCGCGGGAGGTGCGGATGATCGGAGCTCTGTCCGTCGACATCGACGCCCGCGAGGTGACCGTCGAGGACACCCCTGTGTCGTTGACCCGCACGGAGTTCGACGTCCTGGCGGCACTGTCAAGGGACCCCGGATTCGTGCTCTCCCGCTCCCAGCTGATCGCCGCGGTATGGGGGCCGTCGTGGGTCGGCGACGAGCACCTGGTCGACGTGCACATCGGCCACCTGCGCCGCAAGCTCGGCGACGACGCCAGCCGCGGCCGTTACGTGCGCACCGTCCGCGGCGTCGGCTACCAGATGCGGACGGGCCAGAGGGGGATGACGCGGTGACCTCACCAGGAAAACTCGCCGCGACCAGTTTCGGCACCCGGCTACTCGTCGCGGTGACGGCGGTGGTCATCGGCTGCGCCGTCAGCGCGTGGCTCGTCGCGGCCGCCGTCGCGCCCGGCATATTTCAGGACCACCTCGGCCAGGCGGGCATCGACCAGCTCTCCGAGGAGGCTGCCCACATCGAGGAGGCCTACACCTGGTCCATGACACTGACCTGGTCAATCGCTCTGTCGGTCGCGGTGCTGCTCGCCCTGGCGGTCAGCTGGTTCATCGCGCGCCGGGTCCAACACTCCATCGCCGCAGTGACCGCGTCCGCGGCGCAGATCACGGGCGGCCGCTACGGGGTCCGCGTCGCCGGCCCCGGGTTGGGCCGCGAGTTCGACCAGCTCACCGCAGCCTTCAATGAGCTCGCCCACCGGCTGGAAGAGACCGAGTGCACCCGCAGGCAGATGCTGTCCGACCTCGCCCATGAGATGCGCACTCCCCTGGCCACCATTGACTCGCATCTCGAGGCCCTCGAAGACGGCATCCGTGAACTCGACACCGACACCATGGAGATCCTGCGCCTGAGCACCCACCGCCTGGGCCGCCTCGCCCGCGACATCACCGCCGTCTCCCGCGCGGAGGAGGGCCGCGACCGCATCGCCGCGGTCTCAGTTCCGACGGCAGACCTGATCGACACCGCGATCCGCAGCGTTCAGGAGCGCTACGACGACAAGGCCGTCACCCTAATCGGGCAGGTGCGGTGCGCGGCTACAGTGACCGGAGACCCCGACCGGATGGGCCAGGTGCTCGGGAACCTGCTCGAAAACGCCCTGCGCCACACGCCCGCCGGCGGCACGGTCACCGTCACCAGCCAGATGGCCGGACGCGGACACGTCGAGATCATCGTCGCGGACACCGGCGAGGGCATCGCGCCGGAGCATCTGGAGCACCTGTTTGACCGGTTCTACCGCGCCGACACCGCTCGCGATCGCCAGCACGGCGGCAGCGGGATCGGGCTCACAATCACCCGCGCCCTCGTCGAAGCGCACGGGGGCACCATCCACGTCCACAGCGACGGCCAGGGCCACGGCGCGAGGTTCACCGTGTCATTTGCGTGCGGCTCGGATCGATGACCTCAGTCCATAGCCGGTGCCGGACGTCTCCCATATCCTCGAGGCTCTCGATCCGCAAAGAGATGGGTAAAAGGGTGAGACACGAAAAAGCCCCAGATCATCCGATTTGCGAAAATCGTCTGACCTGGGGCTATCTGTGCGCCCGAAGGGATTCGAACCCCTAACCTCCTGAAAGACAAGAGCTTTCGCCGGCATCCCCGCTGGTCCTGTACATGCTGGTCAGTGCGGTATCGATGCTGGACACTCCCACGACTTCACGCCGATTCCTAGAGTTTCGGGGTGGTAAAGGGGTGACAAGAGCACTGCCGCCCTCGCAAGCTCGGTTGCCGACGGGGTACAACTTGCCCGGCCTACTCAGCTCAGCAGTATCCGGCGGGCCTCATCGTAGGTGACGGCTGCGTGCAGGATCGTGGCTTCTTCCCCGTCCTCGCCATGCCGACAGATCTGGAAGCTCTCGGTCGAGCCGGCCGAACCAGAGCCATCGCCAATCGAGCTGAACGCCACGTAGAGCCCATCCGGCGCAATCTCGTTGAGCTCGTCCGCACGAACTTGGGTGACGGCAGCCGCCTGAACAATCTCGCTTACATTCTTGATCATGCGGGAAAGTCTCACATGGTCCGCGGGCAACCGTGGGGATATGACTACGGTTGCCCCTAGGGCCCTCGAGATCGCGGGCTCGGCTCGTCTCCCGCCACACCGTTGGTCGGCAATGGCGGGCTTTTTACGCGGGCCTGAAACTCACAGTGCAGCAGCGGCCCGAAACGCCTGTATCGGCACGTCAGAGCCTGTTTGCTCGTAGCTCCTGGCTGCGGGGGGATATCGCGCCATCGTCAACCCCTGGGGTGGCGGGCGATGGCGACCGACCGTGATCTACAGGGGCCATCCCTCGTGGAAAATGCTGGAGAGATTCGCTGCCACTGCCCACCGTAAGGGTGGCGGGCGATGGCGATCAGTCGTGATCTCGGGTGCCCCGTCACCACCACTGGCGGGTGGTCAGCGTCGCGGTGGGCTGCGGGCCCAGTGCGGGGCGTAGGTGGTCTCGGCTGCCGTCCTGACGGCTTCTATTGCAGTGCATGTGAAGAAGCCTGTCGGCCTTGGTGCCGCCCTTGGATCGAGCGATGCTGTGGTCAGCGTCGAGCTTCTGCGACTTGTACATCGGCTCTCCGCACCACCAGCACTTTGTGCCATCTCGGTGCGCTCGGAGCAGCCGCTCACGCTGGTGGCGGTGGTCCCAGCCGAGGCCGCGCTCGCGGTCAGATTTCGTCTTGCGCATCTTTTCCTCTCGGTAGCAGAGCACCCCGGCCTCGTAGTGAGACCGGGGTGCTGCTGTTCGGCGCTGGTCAGGTCACTGCGGCCTGAGCGGGCTACTCGCTGTCCATCGCTCCACCGACGCTGATTCAGGGCGTGGTGGCGACGTTGACGCCGAGGCTGTGGGCCTACGCGCTGGCTGTGGTCATCTTCACGACGCCGAGGGGCTGGTAGACGCTGACGTGGTAGCGGCTCTCGCAGCGGGCGCGCAGCTGGTTCTTGGAGAAGTCGTCGCCGACGCTGTCGGACCAGAGCACCTCGATCTGTCCGTCGGTGTCGACAGCGACCGTGCTCGGGTCGAGCAGCATCCCTGTGTTGGCGGGCAGTGCGGTGCAGATCGCGACAGGCACGCTCCACAGGGTGCGCTTGGCGCGGTCCACCGGTCCACCGAGCTCGAGGCTGCCCGCGGTCGTGGTGCGTGCGAGCTCGAGGGATTCCCAGTCGGTCGGGCTCAGGACGAACAGACCTGCCCGGTGTCCGATGGACTCCACCGCGGTGACCGACTTGCGCGTGGTCGTCAGCAGATCAGTGGCGAACGCCTGCGTCTGGATGCCGACGGTGTTGAGCAGCCCGGTCAGCTGGCCTGTGCCTGTGCCGTTGAGCAGCTGGTCCTCGAGGGCGAGGTGCAGGCCGTGCAGTAGCTCATCGGTGATGAACTGCTCGAGGTTCGCCACGTCTCCGAGGACGTACTTGTCGATGGCCTCGGAGATGTGGGCAATGACCTTGAGCTCTCCCTCGACCGGGGTAAGGCCGTATGCGCTCGTCGGCTTCGCCGCGCCGGCCGCGACGACTGCGGCGGCGTTGGTGCGTGCGGTCTGCTGAAGCCAACGGAACACGGGGCTGGACTGGGTGACCACCGGGAGCGCGGCGAGCAGCTCCGAGAGCGGCTTGGCGTCGGTGACGATATTGGGGCTCATCGTCACGGACACTGCGGTCTGTCCGGCGGGGAGCAGCGCCTTGGCGCCGGTGGGAGATCCGCCAACCATGCCCCTGATGGCGCGGTTGGCGAGGCCGGAGAACGACTTTGCGGAGGTGTCCATGTAGCCGCGGCCGGTGCGCTCGACCGTGCTCTCGTATCGGCCTGTCATGTGGTTGAGGGCTCCGAGGCTCTTCGTGCCAGTGCCGGGGCCGAAGTGCTTTTCGGTCGACTCCTGGCTGGCTCCGACGCCGAAGATGTCGACCAGCTTCTGGGATTGGATATCGAGCTCCTTGACCTGCTCGACTATGCCCTCGATGGCGGACTGCTCCTCGGGGGTGAGCTCGCGGCCCTCGGCCTTGGCTCCGTCGAGGATTGCTTCAGCGGACTTGAGCGCGGCGGCTCGGGTGTTTTTGATGGTCATGTTTCTGCCTCCTGGCAGCTCAAACGAAGTGTGTGGGTGGGGTGCCAGGGAGACGGGCGGGTTGGGATGGCCACACCCTGCGCTTTCGCCAGGGGGACGGGCCCGTGTACCGATGGTCTCAATCTGGTCTTGCGGTCGTGCTGTTGCGGTTGGCCGGCGGGGTCGCTGTGGTCTTACCGGGCGTACCGATCAATCGGTACCTCGGGGACGGTGTGCGCCGCGCCGCCAGCCAACTGCTAGTGAGAACTTTCCCTAGTGCTCGTGTTCGACCCTACAGGCTTGCGGCAAGTCCGTGCAGCCACAGCGCGCGGGCACCATCGGGGTCGTCGGTCTCGCGACACACTGCAGCGGCGAGAGCTGCGAGCGCTGCCGCGAATTGCGGCCAGTTCTCCGACTGCGCGACCTCGACGGCGACGAGCTCCTGGACGTACTGGTCTCCGTCGATGGCGGCGACGATCATGCGGGCGGCTTGCTGGGGGTGGGTCATGTTGTGCTCCTTCATCGGTGAGTTCCCTTGCGGCTCAAGGTGCCCCAGCGGGTGGCGTCCCAGTGGTCAGCGGCGACGGGGTCGCGGGTCTCGACGACCTCCTCCTCGCGGCCGTCGACGAACTTGGCGACCACGCGGCGCAGCGGGCCCGGCCTTGGATCGGCGGTGTCCATCATTTCCCCCGGTGGGTCGGGCAGACCTGGCTGTGGTGGCGGGTCAGATGCGCACAGCCGCCGTGCTTGCAGCGGAGTGCCGGCCGCTTGGTGCGTGCCTTGCCGACGGCGAAGTGGAGGGTGCTCATGCTGCATCGCCTCCACCCGGCACGACGGCCAGTGCGACGACCTTCTCGACGATCAGCTTGGACGGGGGCACGACGTGGACCACGACGTGCGTGCCCTTGTGCGGTGCGGGCTCGATGGTGTGCGGCTCGTCGCGGGTGGGGTCGAAATGCCACTGGTGGGTATAGCCATAACCGGGACCGAGCTCGACGTGTGAGACCACCGGGCGGCCGTCAGAGTAAACGTTGGGCGTGTGCCCGTACTCCTCGGCGACCTGGCTCAGCTGGTGGCCCAGCATGGTGATGGCGTCGGCGGGGAGCTCGAGCTCGTCGGCGAGGTCGGCGGGCAGATCGGGGTGACTCATGATCGCCTCGGTGGCCCAGCCGGTGACCTCGGCGACGATGCAGGCGGCCCAGACGAGGACGTCGCCGGCGGTGTAGGTGGTGCGGTAGATGGTCATGTTCTTCTCCTAATGGTTGACGAGCGATTCAGAACAAGCTGCGCGTGCCGGACAGGTGCGGCACAGCGCGGTCAGGCGTGCGCGGGCGGCGCTGGGGTCGGCGTTCGGCTGGGGGTGGAGGGCCTCGTCGACGAGCCGCCAAGCGCCACGGCAGGCGGCGTCGGTGAGGTTGGGCCGGTCCGTGAGAATCTCGGCGAGCAGGGACAGGTCGCCGGGCTGATACCGCGGGGGCATCCGCTTCTTCGGGGTCATGCGACGGCCTCCTCGTTGGCCTTGCCGACGATGCACGCGACACACTTGCCCGTGGTGCCAAGCGGCTTGGAACAGGTCGGACAGGGCAAGGAGGCGGCGGGATTCGCTACACCCTGCGACGTTGCCGCCTTGCCGCCTTGGGCCTCTTCACTACCTTGGCCACCCCCGCTGACCTGCAAGGTGGCAGAAGATTGCAAGGCGGCAGGCTCTACAGGTGTCGGTAATGTTGGCTGCGATGTTGCCGCCTTGGCGTCGGTTCGCCGCCACCACCACACGCCGGGGATCTCCGGCCGGTACGCCTCGATGATCTCCTCCTCCTTGTTGATGCGCTCCTTGGCACGGCGGGCCTTGTCTGCGGAGTAGCCGGCATCCCCCGCGGAGCTGTAGACCTCCTTCGCGAGCACCGGGCCGTCGGCGAGCAGATCGAGTAACCACGCGTCGAGCGCGTCATGCGCGCCGGACTCCCTCGCGGGGCCGGCCGCC
The DNA here is from genome assembly GCF_000524475.1 of Tomitella biformata AHU 1821. Taxonomy (GTDB): domain Bacteria; phylum Actinomycetota; class Actinomycetes; order Mycobacteriales; family Mycobacteriaceae; genus Tomitella; species Tomitella biformata. The sequence continues at coordinate 9,995 of NZ_BAVQ01000071.1, forward strand.
TGCGAGCGGAGGACGTCGCCGACAGTGCGGTCGGATTCGCCGATGATGACGAACCGGCCTACGTCCGCTGATTTGCCGCTGTCGGTGGTGACGGTGTGGGACTCGATCCGGTACGTCAGCGCGAGGTCCTCCTCCCCGATGCTGTTCTTCTCTTGCGAGAGGATCCGGTCGCCCTCGTCGCCCTCGGTGTCCTTCGCGAACCCGAACACGGCGCGCGCTACTTCGCCGAACGCGGACGAGCCGTTGATGCCGGCCACCACGTCGCCGTTGCCGGACTTGTTCAGGTGCGCGATGCCGAGCACTACGCCGTCGATCTTCTCGGCGAGCTTGGACCACGGCTCGATGAGCGAGCGCACTTCGTTGTTGCGGTTGACGTCGGTCTTGGATCCGATGGTGGACATGAGCGGGTCGACGACAACGAGCTTCACGTTCGCGGCGAGCAGCTGCTCGGTGAGTTCCTCCATGTCGTGTGAGGACAGGAACCGGACCTCTTCGCCGTCGAGGTTCACCCGCGGCATGTAGACCTTGTCGAGGTCCGCGCCGGCCGCGCGCAGGCCGGGCTTGACGACGTACTTGGCGGACTCCTCTGCGGCGATGTAGGCGACGCCGACGGGCCTGCCTTCCCAGCATCCGGCGAGGGTGCCGGTTGAGGCGCTGGCGGCGAACCAGCGTCCGGCGGTGGACTTTCCGGCGCCGGGACGCCCTGCGAAGAGGGCCAGCGCGCCGACGGGGACGCGCCCTTTCTCTCCGTAGTTCCACGCCCACACGGGGACGTCGTCGCGCTCCTGGGAGAACGCGGACAACGTCACCGCGCGCCGCGGTTCCGTCGGGCTATTCTTCCTTTCTGGAAGAATTGAATCCTCGGTGATCTGGTCCCGTTCGCGGGCCTCGTCGAGCAGGGCGTCGAGGTCGGTCTCGGGGCCATAGCTTCCGTAGCTCACGCCGCCACCCTTCCGGCCACAATGGCCAGCGCCTCGCGCTCGAGCTCGCCAGCGCCCTGCCATGCCTCGCGGACTTCCTCGAGGGAATAGCCCGGGCAGAGGCCGGCAGAGAGCAGGTGCAGGCAGGCCTCCGCGCGGCCACGAGGACTAGGTGCGTCGTAGTCGATGGGCCAGGGGTGTTGCCGCGCTACGCGCTGGCGAGGGGCGAGCGGGCGGTGCTGCAATTTAGCTACCATGGTGCTGTCTCTCTCTTGAGCTCGCGGGGCCGGCCGGACTATGGTCGGCCCCTTCTCGATGGCGGTGCAGCGCCGTTGGTGGATGGATCAGGTGAGGTTCTCGCCCAGGGCCAGCGCGAGCTTGCGCGCCGACCAGGTGTCGACGGTGATCTCGACGAGCTCCCCCTCGACGTTGCGGACGGTGAGCGTGGCGCGCGCGCCGTCGACCTCGACGTGGGGCAGGTAGCTGGGCATCATGCGGACACCCCCAGCGAGACCAGGATCTCCACAGCGCCGATGACCGTGCAGTAGGTGACGATCAGGGCCAGGACGGTCAGTGCGAGGTTGCCGGCCAGCTCCCAGCGGGCGGCGCGCTTGGCTGCTGCGTCGTCGGCGAGGATCTCGGCGAGCAGCTCGGAGACTGTGCGGCCCTCGTCGGTCGCCTGCATGATGAGTGAGGTGGCGTCCCAATCGGCGAGCGGCGGGTGCGGGTGGCGGTTCGGTACGGTAGTCATGGAACTACTTCCTTCGTGAATGCTGGTGGTGGTCTCGTTGCCCTCGATGCCCTGGCCGGCGTCGGGGGCGTTTTGGTCTGTCCTGTGGACTCCAGGCTCTTGAATCCCTGGGATGTACTGCACTGGTGTTGCGCCGCGCATGGCTACGCGGCCTCGACGCCGAGCAGGTCGAGCAGCTCCCGGGTGGGGATCACGTAGCGCGAACCCATCCGGATAACGCGGACTGGGAACTCCCCCTTCTGGGCGAGCGCGTAGGCGGTCGATTTGCCGATGCCTAGCGCGCGGGCTGCCGTCTGCAGGTCGGTGGTCACTCCGAGTCCGAGTGCTTCTGTGCGGTCCATCGTTGCCTCCAATTTCGTGATCTCGTTCAGATCCGATTATTTGAACGTGTTCACGGATAGTTCTATCAGAGCTTCGCGATTCCCGCAATCTCTGCGTATCCTTACGACATGTCGAAATCTTGGGCCGACGAGCAGACGGCGCGTATTGCAGCAGAAATAAAGGCACAGAGGGGCAAGCGCAGTGGAAAGTGGCTAGCGGATCGAACCGCGGAGTTGGGGCACGGCGTCTCACGAACAACCATCTCGGAGCTCGAGACCGGCAAGAGGAAGAGCGTCACTGTTGCCGAGCTCCTCATCCTCGCTCTTGCGCTTGAGGTTCCTCCCCTGCAGCTACTCTTCCCGCGCCTGCCTGACGGACCCGTAGAGCCATGGCCGGGCGCACAAATGCCCACCTACGAAGCAATTCAATGGGTATCGGGTCACCGCGCCCCCTTCTACCTAGAGTCAGGGCACTTAGCCTGGAAAGAAGCGGCTCCTGGGCCACTTGGGCAGACTTGGACCTGGCTCAAAATCAATAATTCCATCGAGGACGCCAGCATTCTCGTTGAAGAGGCAGCGAGGCACGCCCAACACCTCCAGAACTTCCCTGGCGGCGAGATAACCCCACAGGAAATAGAGGACGCCGCCGCGGCTTACGAATTAGCGTGTTTCCGCCTCGAGGACCTGGCCTCCATCCGTCGCGACCTCGAGGCTCGGATTCAACGCGACGAGCAATCCGATGGCTAGGCCGCCGCTCCCCCTTGGCACCTGGGGCACCGTCACCCGCAAGGAAATATCCGAGGGGCGCTGGCGGGCTCGGGCGAAGTACCGCGACCTCGACGGAATCACCCGCAGGCTCGAGCGGTTCGACACCTCTGCGGCGAAGGCAGAGCGGTCCCTCGTCCAGGCGGCGAGGGACAGGCGCAAGCAATCCGGCGGCGACACGCTCACCGCGGAGTCCACCGTCGCGCAGCTGCTCGACAACTGGATCGACAACGCCGACGACGGCACCCGGCGCCCGCAGACCCTCGACGACTACCGCTCGTCCATCGAGGGCCATATCCGGCCAGGCATCGGCGAGGTGCGCATCCGAGAGGCGACCGTCGGCAACCTCGACAGGTTCCTGCGCGGCATGGCCGGCGACGGTATCCGCAAGCGCACGCGCACGGTTCTGATGCTCGCGTTCGCCTACGCGGCCCGGCTCGACCTCGTCGACACCAACCCTGTGCGCGACACCTCGACCGTCCGCAAGCAATCCGCCGGCGTCGAGGTGCCCACCATCGCCGACGCCCACCGCTACCGAGCGGCCATCGCAGAGTGGTGCGGCGGCAACAAGACTGGGCCACCTCGAGGGAATGGTCTCCTCGAGGTGGTGGACGTCGTGCTCGGAACCGGGCTGCGGCCTGGCGAGGTGCTGGCGCTGCGCGTCGAGGATCTCGATATCAAGGCCGGCACCCTCACGGTGGCGGGCACGGTCGTGGGCAATCAGCGTCAGCCGACGCCAAAGACGCGCAAGGGTCACCGGACTGTGCGCCTGCCAGCGTTCGCGCTCAAGGCACTACAGCAGCGTCTAGACGATCCCCTCGTCGACCTGACCGGGATGCTGTTCCCCTCGTCCACCGGGACTGTGCGCAGCCGGGCCAACCTCGACCGTCAACTGCGCGAAGCTCGGCCCGATGATCTCGTTCACATCACCCTGCGAGCACTGCGCAGATTGGCGGCCACGACCGTCGACCAGGCGCTCGGGCTCGAGGCTGCATCCCGTCAGTTGGGGCACTCGGGCACTGCGGTCACAGAGCGCCATTACGTCGACAGGCCGGACGTGGGGCCGGACGTCGCAGAGGCTCTCGGGGTGCTCGCGCCCCAGTAGCCAGAGTTTAGGGGTGGTTTAGGGGTGAAACACGAAAATGCCCCAGGTCTTACGGCTCGTGAAAACACCGTCTGACCTGGGGCTATCTGTGCGCCCGAAGGGATTCGAACCCCTAACCTCCTGATCCGTAGTCAGGTGCTCTATCCGTTGAGCTACGGGCGCATCTTTAGTTGTGCCAGGGCTTTCACTCTGGCTCCGTCGTGAACCATACACGACGTTGCGGAGGCGAGAGGATTTGAACCTCCGGTCCCCTTTAAGGGGGACAATTCATTAGCAGTGAATCCCATTCGGCCGCTCTGGCACGCCTCCTCGGCCCTCGCAGGCCAACGGGAGACAGATTACACATGCTGGAGCTTGGAAGGCAAAACGGCTGGTTATGACCAGCACTCTCGCCCTTGCCAACCAGGTAGACCATACTTAGCTCTCGTGGAACCACGAACTCGCCCCGACCTCGAATCGCTGCCCGCCTACGTGCCTGGCCGCTCCGCACCCAACCTCATCAAGCTCGCGAGCAACGAGACCACATTCGGGCCGCTGCCCACCGTCGCGAAGGCGATCGCGGACGCCGCGGCCAACGCCAACCGTTATCCGGACATCGGCGCGGTCGCACTGACGGAGGCCCTCGCGACCAAGCTCGGCGTCCGGCCCGACGAGGTCGCGGTGGGTTGCGGCTCCGTCGCCTTGTGCCAGCAAATCGTGCAGGCGACATGCGTCGGCAGCGACGAGGCCCTGTTCGCATGGCGCTCCTTCGAGGCGTATCCCATCGTGGCGCAGGTCGCGGGCGCGACGCCCGTGCCCGTGCCCCTGGACGCGAACGCGACGCATGACCTCGACGCGATGGCCGCCGCCGTCACCGAGCGCACCCGCATCGTGTTCATCTGCAACCCCAACAACCCGACGGGCACTGTGGTCGGCGAGGCCGCGATCGAGCGGTTCATCGCCGCCGTCCCGAAGCACGTCGTGGTGGTGCTCGACGAGGCGTACATCGAGTACATGCGCGCCGGCGACGGCCGCACCGACAACGACCCGAACGGGCAGGTCCCCGACTCCCTGGCCATCGCGAAGCGCCACAGCAACGTCGTCATCCTCCGCACGTTCTCGAAGGCCTACGGGCTGGCGGGGCTCCGCGTGGGCTACGCCGTCGGCGCCCCCACGGTGATCGCGGCGCTGCGCAAGGTGTTCATCCCGTTCAGCGTGAGCTCGGTTGCGCAGGCCGCGGCGATCGCGAGCCTCGAGGCGCAGGACGAACTGCTGGCGCGCACCGACGCCGTGGTGGCCGAGCGCGCCCGGATGCGCGCGGCGCTGACCGCCGCCGGGTACGACGTGGCCCCCAGTGGCGCGAACTTCCTGTGGCTGCCGCTCGGCGCCGGCTCGCAGGACTTCGCCGCCCGCAGCGCCGAGGCCGGCGTGCTGGTGCGTCCCTACGGCGACGACGGTGTGCGGGTGACGGTGGGCGCGCCCCACGAGAACGACGCGTTCCTCGCCTTCGCGGCACAGGCTGCCAGCCAATAACTGATGCCAACCTGGGGGCGTAAGTTCACCAATCTGTGACCTTCGCAGGGCAAGGTGGTTCAAGTCTTGCGGCGACCGCTCACTGCGGTCGCCTATCACCGTGGAAGGAGCTCAGTGCGCCGACGCGTCGCCTCACTGGGCTCTCTTGCCGCCGCCCTGTCGCTCGCGTTGACCACCGCTCTCACCGTCGCCCCGGCGCAGGCCAACCCGCTTGCGGGCCCCGGCCAACAGGTTGCAGCCCAGCAGACGGCCGATATCCGGCTGCTGGCGATCAACAGCTTCGGCGGCGCGCTGTCGCCGCCCGAGGGGCCGCAGTCCACGATCACACGCCCGGACGGGACCACGGCCCCCGCGGGCGGCGCCGCCTATTTGTCGGCCTACTTGGAGCAGTTGCGGGCGACGTCGCCGAACTCGCTGTTGTTCACCGTCGGCGACAATGTGGGGTCCACCCCACTCGAGTCCTCGCTGTTCCACGACGAGCCGACCATCGAGTTCCTCAACTCGCTGAACATCGCGACCTCGGCAATCGGCAACCACGAGCTCGACGCGGGCTTCACCGAGCTCCTGCGGCTCAAGAACGGCGGCTGCCACCCGGTGGACGGCTGCCAATTCGGCGAGGGCTTCAGCGGGGCGAGATTCCCCATTGTCGCGTCGAACATAGTCTTCGACAACGGCCGCCCGGCGACCCTGCCGTTCACCGTCAACTTCGCGGGCACAATCCCCGTCGGGACCATCGCGATCACCCCCGCAGACACCCCGTCCCGCGTAACGCCCGACGGTGTCGCGGGGCTCCGGTTCACGGATGAGATCACCGAGATCAATCGCACCGCAGACCTTTTGGACTTTCTCGGCGTCAAGACAATCGTGCTGCTTCTGCACGAGGGCATCCCCACCGAGGGCTGCGACGCCGCTGGCCGGGTGCATGAGGTGGCCAGCGCCGCCTCCCCCAAGGTCGACGTGATCTTCACCGGGCAGAACTCCGGCCAGTACAACTGCGTCCTGCCGGATCCTGACGGCAGACCGCGCTCGGTGCTGCAGTCCAACGGCCGCGGACGCGGCGTGTCCGTCGCCGACGTCACCGTGGACCTCGCCACCGGCGAGGTGCTCCGCGATCGTGTCGCGACGTTCAATCAGGTTGTCACCCGCGACATCACGCCGAATCCAACAGCGGCCGCCCTCGTGGCGCGCGCCGAGGAGCTGTCCGCGGAGACGTCGCAGCGCCCCATCGGCGAGGTCAGTGAGAAGATCGATCGCCACCGGGACGAGACCGGGCAGTCCGCGCTGGGCAACCTGGTGGCCGACGCGCAGTTGGCCGCGACGACCGCCAGCGGCGCGCAGGTGGCGCTGACGAACCCCGGCGGCCTGCGCGCGAGCCTCGAGAAGGGGCCCGTCAACTACGCCAGCGCCCACAACGTGCAGCCATTCCGCAACCAATTGCGTACCCTGACCTTGACCGGGGCCCAGTTGAATGCCGTTCTGGAGCAACAGTTCCGGTCAGATGGCGACGTCGTGCTGGCCCCCTCCGCGAACCTCGCCTACGACGTGTCCGCCGCCGCGCCCGCCGGGCAGAAGGTCCGCAACCTGCGCATTGCGGGGGTGGAGGTCGCGCGTGACGCCCTGGTCCGCGTGACGGTCAACAAGTTCCTCGCAGAGGGCGGCGACGGCTTCACGGAGCTGGCGAAGGGCGTCGACGTGGTCGGCGGGCCGACCGACCTCGGCGCGTTCGCCGACTATCTCAGCGCCGCGTCGCCAGTCGCCGCGCCCGCCCGCAATCGCATCGGGTCGGTCAACTAACCCCGCCCTCAGCAGCCTTCCTCCCGGTCGATGGGGCGAAACTTTACTCGGAGATCCGGACGCGCGACGCGGAGTGAAGCCGCTCCAGCCACCGGAGGATGTCGGCGTACACCTGCTCGCGGTTGACCTCGGCCAGCATCTCGTGCCGACCGCCCGGGTAGATCCGCACCGTCACGTCCCCGCTCCCCGCACGCAGGAACCCGGCCGCGACCCGCCGCACCCCGGTCCCTCGACCGCCGACCGGATCCTCACCTCCGGAGAACAGCAGGACCGGGGTCGACGGGTCCATGCGGCGCAGATTCTTGCGGTTGCCGATGCCCCGCGCGCCCACGAGCAGGTCCCGCGAGAGGCCAATCGTCGCGGGGAATCCGCACAGCGGGTCCGCAAGGTTCGCGTCGACCATCGCCGGATCCCGCGAGAACCAGTCCGCCTCCGTCCGGGTGGGCGCGAACCGGCGGTTGTACGAGCCGAAGGGCTTCTGCAGCAGCGCGCTCACCACGTTCGCGCCGCGCACCCGCGCCAACCCGCTCAGCGCCGCCGCGCCTGCCCCCGCGGCCAGCGTCGGCACATGGCCGGTGCCGGAGAGCAGTGCGCCGGCCACCGTGCCCGGATAGTCGATGAGATATTGACGGGTCAGCAGCGAGCCCAAGCTGTGGCCGAGTAGAAAGTGCGGGACATCGGGATGGCGTTGCATCGCAAGCGACCTCGCGGTCCGCACATCGCGGACAACGGTATTCCAGCCGTCGTGCTCGGCGAAATAGCCCCACTCCCCGGGTCCGGCCGTCAATCCGTGCCCGAGGTGATCCTCCCCAAGCACCGCGTAGCCGGCCGCCGTGAGGAATCGCGCGAACTCCCTGTACCGGCCGATATGGTCCGCCATGCCGTGCACGATCTGCACCACCCCGCGCGGCGGTCCGTCCGGCAGCCACTCCTGGACATGACAGCGATGGACGCCGTCGGCCGAAGCGAAACTGAGCTGATCCTGGTCCCCATTCACCTCTCCCAACGTACTGGAACCTGCCCCCACCGGCCCTGATCGGCGGCGAGCCATGCCTCACGTGCCGGACGCTATGCTCCGCCTATGACGGTGAAGCTCGGCATTTGGCGGATCGACGGGGATCGCGCGCAGCGGCTGCCACCCCGGGTAATCGACTCGGAGGAGCGCCTAGAGCGCATCCTCGAATCGCACCTGGACATCCTGGGCTTGGGGGATCTGCTATCGATCGGCCGGCAGGTGATCACCGAGTTCGGCAAGCGCATCGACCTGCTGGCCATCGATGAGCAGGGGGACCTGCATCTCATCGAGTTGAAGCGCGACAAGACCCCGAGGGATGTCGTGGCGCAGGCCCTCGAGTACGGCTTCTGGATTCGCGGCCTGTCCACCGAGGACGTCGTGGGCCTGTATGCGCGCCACCATGAGGGCAAGCGGTTGGAGACCGCGTTCAGCAATCACTTCGGCGTCAACTTCCCGGAGCAGATCAACACGGACCACCATCTGGCGATCGTCGCCACCGAGATGACCACCAGCACCGAGCAGATCGTGGACTACCTCCGCGGATACGGCGTGCCGATCAACGTCCTATTCTTTGAATACCTGCTCGACGACGGCCGCGAGTTCCTCGCCCGCTCGTGGCTCAGCGACCCCGACGTGGAGCCCGCACCCTCGGCGACCACCCGGCGCCAACCACACTGGAACGGCGTGGACTTCGCCGTCGCGGTCGGCGAGAGCGAGCATCGGAACTGGGATGACATGCGCCAGTACGGCTTTGTCTCAGCCGGCCATGGCCCGAAGTACCGCAAAGCCATGGCCAGGCTCTTCGAGGGGGCCCGCGTCTGGGCGATGATCCCCGGCACCGGATACGTCGGAGTCGGCAAGGTCCTCGCGCCGGCAGTCGCGGTCCGGGACTTCATCGTGGCCGCCGACGCCGGCGACGTCCCTATCCTGGGATTGCCTCTGCGCGCGGAGGCGATGGGCGCGGAATCTCACGACGAGGACCTCAGCGAATACGTGGTCCGGGTCCGATGGATCGACAGCCGCCCCCGCAGCGAGGCGCACTGGGAGTCCGGGATGTTCGCCAACCAGAACGTCGTCGCCAGGCTCACCCAGCCCTTCACGCTGCAGCGGCTGCCCGAGATCTTCGACGCCGACTTCGACGCGGAAGAGGAAGAGGACTGATTCCGGTATGCAGATCATCACCGAGGACATCGACACCGCCGAGCTCGCCCGCCGCCGAGCCCTGTACGGCCCCCTCACCGAGGCGGTCCGCGAGCTGATCGATGCCACCATCCGCACCGAGGTGGACGACGACGTCGTCCGGCAGGTCCACGCAGACATCGCCGCCGCCACCGCCAAACTCCGCGCACGGCAGCTCGACGGCGCCTACGGCGCACGAAAGACGACCGCTGGCGAGCACATGTCCTGGGGCAATGCCGCCATGGGGCTCCGCAACGCGATCGCGCCGCCCCTCGTCGTCAAGGCCGACGCCGACGGCCGGCGCTGGGCCGAGTTCACGCTCGGCGCCGCCTACGAGGGGCCGCCGGGGCTGGTGCACGGCGGGGTCTGCGCACTAGTGCTCGACCATGTCCTCGGCGCCACCGCCAGCTCCGTGACCTTCAGCTTCACCGGCACCCTGACCCTGCGCTATCGCCGTGGCACGCCGCTGGGCCTGCTCCGCGCCGAGGCCCGCGTCGACCGGGTCGAGGGCCGCAAGACCATCGTCGTCGGCACCCTGTCCGACGCCGGCGGGGTGACGGTGGAGGCCGAGGGCAACTTCATCAGCCCGGCCGTCTAGATGACCGTGCCGACGTCCTTGGCGACGATGTCCTCCAGCGCCCGCTCAACAATGGCCGCGATCGTCATCGACGGGTTGCAGGCCGCGGTGTTGCCGGGCAACAGCGCGCCGTCGAGCACATAGAGCCCACGCTGGCCGTGCACGCGGCCCTCGAGATCGCAGACGGTCTCCATGCACGCGCCGCCGAGCGGATGCCAGGTCGTGGGCATCAGCGCGTTGGTGTCGGTGACCAGCGCGGACGGGCCGGCGATCGCGCGCACTGCGGGGTCGATGTGGCGCTGGATCGCGGCGTCGCCCCCGCGGGGCCACTGCAGGACGGCCTCGCCGCGGGCGTGGTCGTAGGTGAACCGGCCGCGGTCCGCGCTGACGCCGTAGCCGACGAGCATCGTGCTGTGCGGGTCCATACCTATCCCCAGCGGGGGGATCGACGCCTGGATCACGGTGAACGCGGCGTCGGGATCCTGCCAGTTCTTGCTGCCGTAGACCACCGGTCCGCCCTGCTCCGCGCCGAAGTTCTCGGTTGGGTCGCTCCAGACGTAGATGCGGTCGGCGTTGGTGCCCCAGCCGCCGCCCAGCGCGTCGGGCATGTCGGTGATCCGGCCCGTCGCCGCGGCGCGCACGAGGAGCTTGGTCGTGTTGGCGCTGCCCGCGGCCATCACCAGCGCGCCGGTGGTCAGGATCTTGGTCTCCAGCACCCGGCCGGTGGTGTCCGTGCGGTCGACGTACACGGTCCAGCGCCCATCCGGCGCCCGCTCCACGTCCGTGACCTGGTGCAGCGTCTCGAGCCGTACCCGTCCCGTCGCCTCCGCGGCTGCCAGATAGGTGACGTCGACGGAGTGCTTGCCGCCGTTGTTGACGCCGAACGCGCCGTCGCCGTTGGTGTAGGACGGCTTCATCTCCCCGCGCAACTCGGCCAGCGCGTAGTCCCAGTCGATGGGCATCGGAATCTTCTCCACCGGCAGCCCCGCGCGCTCCGCGTTGCGGGCGAACACGCGGGCCGCCTCATAGGCGGGGCTCGCGATCAGCTCGTCGGGCGCGGTGGACAGGCGCAGCATCCGCGCGACCCGCGGATAGTGGACGGCGTCCATCCGCGCATAATCCAGCGCCTCGGGGAGATGCGCGTTGAACACCGCGGGCGTCGGCTGCAGCGTCATGCCCTGGTACACCAGCGATCCGCCGCCGACACCCGCCGCGCACAGCGCCGTCATATTCTCGCCGGTAATGGCCTCGAGCAGGCCCGTGTACGGCTCGAACGCGAGCTTGCGGCCGAACAACTCGGGGTTGGACTGGTGCCAGAGGATCCGCTTGTCCGGCCGGGTCGGGTGCGGGAAAGTCTCCGCGTTGGGGCCCGACGGCCAGCGGATCCCGCGCTCGAGCACCGTCACCGGCACGCCAGCCTCGGCCAGGCGCAGCGCTGTGATGCCGCCGCCGAAACCGGAGCCGACGACAACCACCCGATGCTCCTCCCGGGTCAGCGGCACCGAGCCGGGGCGCGCCTGGGCCAGGCCCGCGGGGACCACGCTGGGCAGGGTGAGCGCGGCCCCCACCGCGGCGGCGCCGGCTAGAAAGGAGCGACGGTTGATAACTGCGGGCATGGCTCTATCACTTCCTCGAGGAATTGCGGCGGCGACGAGTCGGAGACCCCCGGCCAGATGCTGGCCGGCCCACTGGGGCTGTGACCTTGCGAACACAAAACTAGACACTCGAGATTCATAGTGTCAAGTGGGGGCGGTCACATGATTGCCGTCATCGCTGGCTGCAGCCAGCGGGCGAGAAACTGCCGAAGGTCGTCGTCGCGGCGAACCGCGTCACTGTCGAACATGATCGCCGACAGCCCAAGTCGGACCGCGATCTCGACCACGTCATCAATATACTTTGGCCCCAACAGGTTTCGCTCCACCATCGGCTGCAGGAGTTCGACCCCGAAAGGCTTGGCGTACGCCATCATCTCGTCGTCGAACAACGGATTCCCCCGCTCCGCGAGGACGAGCGTCGCCAGGGCCGGGTGCGTGCGCAGCACCAGCCGCCCCGCCACGATCAACTCCACCACGTACTCATAGGCGGTCGCCGCGGTCGCCACCGAGGCCTGGACCTCGCCCAACGCCTCCCGCACAACGTCGGAAATCGACTGCGAAATCACCTGTTCCAGCGTGCCGAAATTGGAGTAGACAGTCTGCCGCGAGACCCCCGCCGCAGTCGCCACCGCGGCGATATTGACCGCCTGGAAGCCTGCCTGCTCGATCAGCCCGATGGTGGCAATGAGGATCTTCTGGCGCGCCCGCATGGGGACATTCTCGCGCACTGGGCGTCGACCCGGCCCACCGCAAGCGCAAAAAAGCCCTGACCTGGCTTCGCAGCCAGAATCAGAGCCTTTTCACGTTGCGGAAGCGGAGGGATTTGAACCCCCGATGGTTTCACCCATGCTCGCTTTCAAGGCGAGTGCATTCGGCCGCTCTGCCACGCTTCCTCGCCGCAGAGCCTACAGCGACGAGCGTCTCGCCGATCTCCCGCCCCGGCCCCGGACCTTCGCCAACGTGGCGTCCGCCTGCTCGACGTCCTGGCACAGGCTGCCCACCTTGACGAAAGCGTCCCCGAGCGCACGGAGCTGCCGCGCGGTCATCGCGTCGATCATGAATTGGCGGACGTCGGCCACATGATCCGGCGCGGCGCGCTCGAGTCGGCGCAGCCCCTCGTCGGTCAAAGTCGCCAGGACTCCCCGCTTATCAGACGCGCATCCTGCCCGCGCAACCATGCCAGCGGCCTCCAGGCGTCGGACCTGGTGTGTCAGCTTGCTGCGGGAGGCGACGATGCCGTCCGCGATATCACTCATCCGCAGCGACCGCTCCGGCGCCTCTGACAGGAACACCAGGATGCGGTAGTCGTCCATCGTCATTCCATGCTTGGTTTGGAGCGAGCGGTTCAGCACCGCCTGCAGGCGGTCGCTGGCCTCAATATAGGTGCGCCACGCCCGCATCTCCTCCGGCTCCAGCCAGTCTGCCTCGACGGCGGGGCCTTCCGGCTCCATGCCGATCACACCATCCGCGCCGACCATCTCAGTGCCCGCAAGTTCCGCCATATGGTTCAGATTCCCTCCACAATTGCGGGCCCCCCGCGAAATTTCTGGCCTCGAGACCAAAAGCTACTTGTCAGTAGGATATATTTCTACTCTAGATCACCGATATGTCAAGACCAGACCTGCGACAACGAGCCTCCACAGCCGCTACGGTCGTAGCCATGCGCGCAATATGCCTTGATCAGCACGGTAGTCCCGAAAACATGGTGTGGGGCTCCGCTGCCACCCCCGAACCGAGTCGCGGCGAAGTCCTCATCGACATTGCCGCCACCGCCGTAAACCGCGCGGACCTGCTACAACGGCAGGGCAACTACCCACCCCCACCCGGCGCTTCGGAAATCCTGGGCCTGGAGTGCTCCGGCGTGATTTCCGCTGTCGGGCCGGACGTGGCCCGGTGGAAAGTCGGCCAGCAGGTGTGCGCGCTGCTCGTCGGCGGCGGATACGCCGAGCAGGTAGTGGTTCCCGCCACACAACTCATGCCGGTGCCCGACGGCATGGATATCCATGTTGCCGCCGCGCTGCCCGAGGTGGCCTGCACGGTGTGGTCCAACATGGTTTCCCGGGCCGGATTGCACCACGGGCAGACCGTTCTCATCCACGGCGGCGCGGGCGGCATCGGCACCCACGCAATCCAGGTCGCCAAGGCCCTCGGCGCGCGCGTCGCGGTCACCGCGGGATCCGCGGACAAGCTCGAACGGTGCCGAGAGCTCGGCGCGGACATCGCGATCAACTACCGCGAGGAGGACTTCGTCGAGCGCCTGAAGATGGCGGAGCCGATCGGCGCGGACGTCATCCTCGACAACATGGGCGCCAAATACCTCGCCCGCAACATCGCCGCACTGGCCCCGGACGGCTGGCTCTCGATCATCGGCATGCAGGGCGGGGTGAAGGCCGAGCTCAATATCGCTCACGTGATGGCCAAGCGCGCCCGGATCACCGCCACCGGACTACGCGGACGGCCGACGGGCGGCGCGGCGGGAAAGGCGGCGATCGTGACCGCGGTGGTCGAGCATGTCTGGCCGATGATCAGGGACGGCCGAGTGCTGCCCGTGGTGCACGCGGAGCTGCCGATCGCGGAGGCCGCGCAAGCCCACCGCCTGCTCGACTCCGGCGAGGTCGTCGGCAAGGTCATCCTGCGGGTGCGGTAACCCCGGCCCCCGCGGGGAACCCCGCTCAGGACTCCGCGGTGCCCGCGACCGGTGGCAGCGCCTGCCACTCCGCGAGGAGCGCGGGGTCCTGCAGCTCCATCCACGCCACCACGTCGGCGTAGGTGGCGCAAATGGTCTCCGGGTCCCCGCACACGTCGCCCATAAACTCGGCGGTGGCGGGGTTGAACGAGTTGCCGTTCCAGTCATTGAAATGGTTGGCGATCACCAGCGGCGCGCGATTGCCGTAATACGCGCGGTCGTACATGTACTGGTAGGTCTCACGCACAATCCGGCCCATCTCCGGCGCGGTCTCCGGCTGGTCCGCGGCGCCATTGAACGAATACCAGAAGTTGTAGTCCAGCGCGGTCTGCCCGCCGCCGATCGCCGGCGAATAGACATAGGGCACCGCAAATTCCCAAATGCCGTCGATCATCTCGGGCCAGATCAGTCCGGTCACCTTCGAGGGCATCGAGGAGTCCCACGTCATCCCATTGTCGTGCCAGGCGGGGATGAGCTGATCAAGCTGCCCCTCCAGGCACTGGGTGCGGCCACCCTTGACCACGTCCGGGCCGAAGGCGAGCGGCTCGGCGCCCTGGAGTCCGTTGATATCCTGCCAGTTGGTCATCATGTTGAAGAACTGGCCGAGCTCCTGGTTCCAGTCCGCGGTGGTCCACTGGTTGCCGTGCGAGCCGCTGCCGGCACAGAAGTGGCCAACATAGTGCGTGCCCATCTCATGGCCGCCATACCAGGTCTTATTCAGGAATTTCACCTGTTCGACGACGTCCTCGTTGGTGCCGCCGAAAGCAATGGCGCTCGCGCCCGGTGGGTGGCCCGGCGCGTGGTACACCTCGCGGTTCTCGTCGGCCACGAAGTAGAGGCCGGTCATCAGCGCGGTGAAGCGGGCGTCGACCTCGTCGGCCGTCTCCAAAAACATGTCCCAGTTGGGCGTCAATCCGACGCCGTCAAAGGAGAACAGGATGAACTGCGGGGGCGTCTCGCCCGGCAGCAACGCGCGCATCGGCACATTCGACTCCTTGCGCACCGGGGGCGGCGGGGCGGCCGGCTCCACGTCGGCCAGCACCGTCTCGTTCCCGTCATCCGAATCCTGCCCAGACTCACCACCGATGGCGATCGAGCAACTTGCCACCATTAGCCCAATTGCCGCAAATAGCAATGACCGCTTAAGCACGATTCGCCTCCTGCATACCGCCGACAGCCGGGATGCCATCCAGTTCCGTCAAAAATGGCACGTTACCAGCCCGCAGAAAGCAGAATTGTTACGACACTCACACTCTCCAGCAATTGTTATCCAAGCGACGCGATGACGCGCACCAACTGGTCGACCTCGTGCGCTGTCGTGTAGTGCCCCAGACCGATAGTCACGGCACCGCCGATCTCGGCGACTCCGATGGCGTCGAGCACGCGGGAGCCGCCGCGCGTGGCCAACGCACAGATCCCGTTGTCCGCCATCCGCTGCGTGACCTTGGTGGCGGGGATGCCGGCGACGGTGAAGCTGAGCATCGGGACGCCGTCATGCCCGTCCGTGCCCAGCACCATCACCAGCGGCAAGGACCGAAGCGACGTGTGCAGATGCTCGAACAGTCCGCTCTGGAATTCGCTGAGCTCGCCCATCGCCTTGACCAGCCGGTTCCGACGCGAACCCGTGGTGCGGCCGCCCAGCTTGGCCAGCGATTCCACCGAGGCGACAACGCCCGCGAGCATCGCGAACTGGTGGTCCCCCACCTCCAGCCGCGCGACGCCCGTCGCAGTCGGGTCGAACGAGAGCGACTCCAAGCGCTCCAGTTGCGCCGGATCCCGGAACACCAGTGCACCCACAGGAGGCCCGCCCCACCCTGCGGCGTCGACCGCGATCACGTCCGCGCCCAGCGCGTCGATGTCGATGGAGCGGTACGGGGCCAGGGAGGCCGCGTCGACCACCATCATCGCGTCGACCGCGTGCGCCAGCTTGCTGATCGAGGCCACATCGGGCATCACGCCAAGCCTGGACGAGGCCGCGGTGACCGCGACAAGCGTGGTGGCCTCCGTGATCAGCTCGCTGTACTGCCAGGCCGGCAACTCGAAGTTCTCGATATCGACCTCGGCCCACTTGACGTAGGAGCCGTAGAGGTGGGCCGCCTGCAGCCAAGGCGCGATATTCGCCTCGTCGTCGAGTCGCGAGAGCACCACCTCGGTGCCGATGCCGAGGCGCCGCGTGCAGGCCCAGGACAGCCGGGCCAACAGCGTCGCCCGGTTCGGTCCGAGCACCACGCCCTCCGGCTGGCCGCCCACGAGATCGGCGATCGCGGACCGCGTCGTCTCCAGGATCCCGGCGCTGCGCTGAGCCGACGGGTACGGGCCGGACGGGTCGGAGACAGAGGTCCGAAACGCGGCCGAGACCGTGCTCGCCACCGAATCCGGAATCTGCATTCCCGCCTGTGCGTCCAGATGGATCCAACCGTCACCCAAAGATGGGAACAGTCCTCGGACCCCCCAAACGTCATAAGCCATGCGTCCACCCTATGCGGGGACCCGTAAGCGTCGCCACACCTACCCACCGGTACGCGTCCGAAACGGAATCGATTCCCAGTGATCAGCCCAAGCAGGCAGAATGAATGATTATGACCGACACTCAGAGCTCACCGGGCCCCGACGCGGCACCCCCATCCGAGAGCCCCGACAGGGACGACAACGTCGAACTCGTTGAGGACGACGGAGATTCGTTGACCGACATGGTCTCGCAGCCCGCGAAGGTGATGCGGATCGGCACGATGATCAAGCAGCTGCTCGACGAGGTCCGCTCCGCCCCGCTGGACGACGCCAGCCGCACCCGCATGCGCGAGATCTACGCGAAGTCCATCAGCGAGCTCGAGGAGGGGCTATCCGGCGATCTCCGCGACGAGCTGTCCCGGCTCACCCTGCCCTTCGATGCCGCCTCCGTGCCGTCGGACGCGGAGCTCCGCGTGGCGCAGGCCCAGCTCGTCGGCTGGCTCGAGGGCCTCTTCCACGGGATCCAGACCGCGATCATGGCGCAGCAGATGGCCGCGCAGGCGCAGCTGCAACAGCTCCAGCACGCCCTGCCGCCGGGCGGTCGGCCCCATCAGCCCGACGCCCCGGGGCAGCGGGACAACTCCGGGCACGGGCAGCTGCCGGGCACCGGCCAATACCTGTGACGAGGCGGCCCTAGTAGTCTTGGCGACCGTGTCCGACATAAGCGCTGCCGTCCCCGACGAGCAGATCCCCCCGAACCCGGTCTCGGACTCTCGCACGTTTGCCCGAGCATTCGCGGACCTGCGTCTGGGCTGGTCACAGCGAGAGCTGTGGCTGCACCTCGGCTGGCAGGACATCAAGCAGAAGTACCGCCGCTCGGTGCTCGGCCCGTTCTGGATCACCATCGCCACCGGCGTCATGGCGCTGGCCCTCGGCCTCTTGTATTCGGTGATCCTCGACCAGGACCTCGCGTACTTCCTGCCGTTCCTCACCGTGGGCCTCATCATCTGGGGCTTGATCCAGGGCTGCATCATCGACGGCTCCGAGGTCTTCATCACCAATGAGGGCCTGATCAAACAGCTGCCGTCGGCGCTGAGCGTGCACGTATATCGCCTGGTCTGGCGCCAATTCCTCCTGCTGATGCACAACATGATCATCTACGTGATCATGATCGCCGTGTTCTGGAGCTCGCACGACTTGAGCTGGGCCTCGCTGATGGCGTTCCCGGCGCTGGCGCTGCTGGTGATCAACGGCGTGTGGGTCTCGATCCTGTTCGGCATCTTCGCCACCCGCTTCCGCGATGTCGCACCGTTGCTCGCGAGCCTGGTGCAGCTGCTGTTCTACGTCACGCCCATCGTCTGGTCCACCAAGGTCATCACCGACCGGCCAGGTCAGGAGGACCGCGCCAAGATCGCGGAGATCAACCCCCTGTACCACTACCTCGACATCATCCGCGCGCCCATGCTTGGCGAGCAGCAGCAGGCGTACCACTGGTACATCGTCCTGGGCATCACGGTCATCGGCTGGGGACTCGCGCTCCTGGCCCTGCGCCAATTCCGGGCCCGCGTGCCCTACTGGGTCTGACGGAGAGACGGCAATGACATCGATTGACAACGGCGCCAACGCGCGCGGGCTCAACAAGGCCATCAGCATCGACACGCATGACGCGTGCGTGGACTTCCCCATCTTCGACGCGAAATCGCGGTCCCTGAAGAAGGCCTTCCTCGGCAAGGCCGGCGGCACCATTGGGCTCAACGACTCGAACCTGGTGACCATCGAGGCGCTGCGGGACATCACGCTTTCCCTGCGCGACGGCGACCGCATCGGCCTCGTCGGCCACAACGGCGCCGGCAAGTCCACCCTGCTCCGACTGCTCGCCGGGATCTACGAGCCCACCCGTGGCAGCGCCACCATCCGCGGCCGGGTGGCCCCCGTCTTCGATCTTGGCGTCGGCATGGACCCCGAGATCTCCGGCTACGAGAACATCATCATCCGCGGTCTCTTCCTCGGCATGACGCGCAAGCAGATGATGGAGCGGATGGACGACATCGCCGACTTCACCGAGCTGGGCGAGTACCTCAACATGCCGCTGCGCACCTACTCGACGGGCATGCGCGTGCGCCTCGCAATGGGTGTGGTGACCAGCATCGACCCCGAGATCCTGCTCCTCGACGAGGGCATCGGCGCCGTCGACGCGGAGTTCATGAAGAAGGCCCGGATCCGGCTCCAGGAACTGGTCTCGCGCGCCGGCATCCTCGTGTTCGCCAGCCACTCCAACGAGTTCCTGGCGCAGCTGTGCACCTCCGCGATGTGGATCGACCACGGCCACATCCGCCAGCGCGGCAGTATCGAGGAGGTCGTGGGCGCCTACGAGGGCCCCGACGCGGCAGCCCATGTGCGCCGGGTTCTCGCTGAACTCGAGCGCGACGAGCGCGCGCGTGGCTAACCCGTCGCAGTCCGAGCGCATCATCGGCGTCGTCGTGACCCACAAGCGCCGGGAGCTCCTCGCCGAGTCCCTCAAAGTACTTGCCGCGCAGACCCGCCCGCTGGACCACCTGATCGTCATCGACAACGCCTGCGAGGACGACGTCAAGGCGCTGGTCGAGTCCACCCCCATGTCGGTCACCTACATCGGCTCGCAGCACAACCTCGGCGGCGCCGGCGGCTTCGCCCTTGGCATGCTGCACGCACTCGCCCAGGGCGCGGACCGGGTGTGGCTCGCCGACGACGACGGCCGCCCCGAGGGGCCCGACGTCCTCGCGATCCTGCTGGCCTGCGCCCAGCGGCACGGCCTGGCCGAGGTCTCCCCCGTGGTCTGCGATATCGAGGACCCCGACGTCCTGGCCTTCCCGCTGCGCCGAGGCGTGGTGTGGCGTCGGCGCCGCTCAGAACTGCAGGCCTCCGCTGATTCCACTGGCGGCGCGGCCGAGTCCGATCTGCTGCCCGGCATCGCGTCCCTGTTCAACGGCGCGCTGTTCACCGCCGACGCGCTCGACGCCGTCGGCGTGCCGGACCTGCGGCTGTTCGTGCGCGGCGACGAGGTGGAGCTGCACCGCCGCCTGGTCCGCTCCGGGCTGCCCTTCGGCACTTGCTTGGAGACCGCCTACCTGCACCCCAACGGCGCGGACGAGTTCAAACCGATCCTCGGCGGGCGCATGCACACGCAGTTCCCGGACAACGCGGGCAAGCGCTACTTCACGTACCGCAATCGCGGCTACCTGCTCGCCCAGCCCGGCATGCGCAAACTCCTGCCGCAGGAGTACGCCCGCTTCGGCTGGTTCTTCCTGATCCAGCGCCGCGACCTCGCGGGCTTCCGGGAGTGGATGCGCCTGCGCAAACTCGGTCGCCAGGAACGCTTCGGCGGCAAGCCCTAACAATCACACCTGCGCCGGCTCCGCCGCTGTCGACTTCCGAATGAAAAACGACGCGGCGACGGCGATCAGGGACACCGCGCCGCCCCAGAGGAATGCCATGTGGATGCCGTCCTGGCTCGCGGCCGCGCCGGTCGCACCCCCGGCCACGCGCGCGGCCGCCGTGGTCGACATGACGGTGATGAACAGCGCAGTGCCCGCGGCGCCCGCCAACTGCTGAACCGTGTTGAAGATGGCGCTGCCGTGTGAATAGAGCTCGCTCGACAGCGACCCGAGAGCGGACGTCATCAACGGTGTCATCACCATCGCCAGGCCCGCCATGAGCAGGGAGTGGATGCCCACCACCATCGGAAGCGCTGACTCGGCGTCGAGCAGCGTCATCAGCCACAGGGCCGCGCTGACCACCACTGCGCCGGGGATCACGAGCACGCGGGGGCCGGTGCGGTCGAAGATCCGGCCGACGAAGGGTGACAGGAGGCCCATAAACAGGCCGCCGGGCAGCATCAAGAGTCCCGTGGTGAGGGTGTCGAGCCCACGGATGTTCTGCAGGTACAGCGGCAGCAAGATCAACGCGCCGAACAATGCCATCATGCTGATCGACAGCATCCCCAGCCCGATGCTGAACGTCGGGGTCGCGAACGGGCGCAGGTCGAGCAGTGCGCGTCCGGCCTTCTGCCGGGAGATCTGCCGCAGGACGAACACGACCAACGCGACCATGCCGACGCTGAGCGGGATCCACGCTGGCACGCCCGCACCGTCGGAGGATTGCCCAATGCTGGCCAGCCCATAAACGATGCCGCCGAACGCGAACACGGACAGCACGACCGACATCACGTCGAGAGGAGTCCGACTCGGGGTGGTCACATTCTTCACCAAGGCCGTCCCGATGGCGAAGGTGACGAGTGCGATGGGCAGGACTATCCAGAACATCCAGCGCCAGTCGAGCGTATTGAGGACAAGGCCGGAGATGGTGGGGCCGATGGCGGGGGCAACGGCGATGACAATCGAGATGACCCCCATCATGCTGCCCCGCTTATGCGCGGGCACCACTCGCAGCACCGTCGTGATCAGCAGCGGGAGCATGATGGCCGTGCCGCCGGCCTGAACCACCCGCCCGACCAGTAGCAGTTCGAATCCGGGTGCGATGGCCGCGAGCAGCGTGCCGAGACTGAAGACCCCCATGGACGCGATAAACACCTGGCGCAGCGTGAATCGCTCGAACAGATAGCCAGTCACCGGGATAACGATGGCCATCGTCAGAAGGAAGCCGGTGGTCAGCCACTGTGCCGTGCTGGCGGTGATATCGAGGTCCACCATCAAGGGCGGCAACGCCACGCTCATGATCGTCTCGTTGAGAATCATGACGAAGGCCGCCACCACGAGCACGCCAATCAGCAGCCTGCTGCCGGGCTCAAGATTCTCCTCGGCGATGACGTCCGGTTGATCCTGTGCCTGGTGCGTCTGCATTACGAGGTGCTTTCTGGCTGAGGGGTGTGGATCGTGGCCCACACGACTGCGGCAAAAAGGATAGTTTGAAGCAAGATGACAGTGACTGTCAAGTTGAACTTGACTGCTAGAGTTGCCGGGCAAACGCCCCACGCGCGTTGCCTGCCGGAGCGAAAGGAGCTGCCGATGGTTGCCCAGATCGAATCGACCTCACATGCACGTACCCCCGACCTGCGCGAACGCAGACGGCAGGAGACGCGCCGCGAGATCACCCAAGCCGCATTGGAGCTCTTTGAGCTGCAAGGATCGGCCGCCACCACCGTCGAGGAGATCGCCCGCCGAGCCGGCGTGTCACCTAGCACCTATTTCCGATGCTTCGCCACCAAGGAGGAATCGGTGTGCGGCACGGACCCGGAGTTCGAGGCCGCCCTGCTCGACTGGCTCGGGTCGACAGCGCCAGAGGAGGTCGACCTCGCGGGCATCGAGAGCGTCTATGAGCAGTTTCTGCGCCGCCTCATGGCGTCCACTGACGACACGTGGGATCAGTTGCTCAGGACCCGCCGCCTCATCGCCTCGGACGAGAACCTCCGCGCGGCCGCCTTCGCAGCCGACGCCCTCGCGATGTGCCGCCTGACGCATAATGTCGCGGAAAGGGTGGGGGGAGTCCGGTCCTCGTCCTACGCCAAACTCCTCGTCGAGGTCGCCGGGGTGGCCATTCGAATCGCCTTCGACTCCTGGGTGGAGCGCGTCGAGGCGGGCGACGCCGCCGATCTGGTCGAGATTTACCGGACGACTCGCCAGGAACTCCGCCAGATATCCGCCTAGGGCGCGTCTCGCACGCAATCGTCACAAACTCGCGGCCCGCGCCACAACACCGGCGACGCGCTCCGCCGCCCTCCCCGCGTCCTCGTGCTCCCAGACCCGCACCACCGTCCACCCAGCCGAGGCCAGCAGCGCATCGGTCTCACGGTCTCGCTGGACATTGCGCTGCGCCTTCGCCCGCCAATATTCGACATTGCTGGCGGGCTGGCGGTAATGCTGCGGGCAGCAATGCCAGAAGCAGCCATCGATGAACACCGCCACCTTGGCCCGGGTGAAGACCACGTCCGCGGTGCGGCGCACACCCGGGATGGGCCGGGCCACGACGCGATAGCGCAGGCCGCGGCGATGCAGCAGCGAGCGGATCGCCAACTCTGGCTTGGTGTCGCGGCTGCGGTTGCCCTGCATGGACTTTCGAGTGCCGGGCGAAAAACCTGGCTTCGCCACCGCATGGTCCTCCTCGCCGGAAGACGCGAAGTGGGCGGGTTGCCGATCGGGCGACATCCCACAACACTACGACTGCACGAGACCGGCGCCGGTGGTGAGAGGGATTGCGCCGGGATCAGTCGTCGTGCTCATCGAATAGTGCCCAGGTGTCAGATAGATCGGTCTCGCCGGCCACCTCGAACAGGCCCGGCTCGTCCGCACCGGACTCCAGTTCGGGGTATCGAGCACCGAGGTCCTCAATGCGCTGATCCGCCAGCCACGCCAGCCGCTTGGCCTGCAACAAGAGGGTTCTGCGCATGCCGGCGGAGACGGCGCGCTCGGAGATCATCTGCGAGAGCCGGGAGATGGTGGCGGCGCGGCGGGCGATGCGGATATCGGAGTGCGCGCGGTCGTCCCACAGCTCGTCGGGGATGATCCGCCCACGCACCGACTGCGGCAGCGCCATCAGCTTGTGCGGCCGGATCGCGGCCTCATTGAGGACGGCGCCGAAGCGGCTCTCCGCCTCGAGCCGCTTATAGACGGTGTACTCATAGGCCTCGAGCACAGCGCGCTTCTGGGCGATCGACGCGGCCTTCGCGGAATTCACCGGATCCCGCAGCGCAGCCACCTGCGGGATGCTCCACATCGCGATATCGGCCACTTCGAAGGGGTCCAGGATGAACTTCGCGACGGCATCCGAGCGCTGGCCGGTCAGGTGCCGGCCCACCCGGTCCCGAAACTTGGACGAGGTTTGGCCCACGTAAATCGGCTCGCCGTCGTAGTCGAAATACGCATAGATCCCCACGGCCTCGCCGATCGGCTGGCCTGGGCTTTCGGGGTCTGGACGCGCCATCACCTCCGCGAGCTTGGCCCGGATCATCTGCACCGCGCGCGGCGGCTGGTCCTTCTTGCTGACCTGCCTCAATACAGGAGCACCCATCTCTGCGGCCCGTCAGCTCACGCTGGGGCGCAGCGCGGGCACCAGGTAGTGCTGGCCGATCCAACCGATGACATCCACCACCACGGCGTCCCCGAAACCGAACATCGCCTGGTTATCGGTGCGCGCCTTTGTGCGGTAGTCGCCAGCCCCCATCAGCCGCGCGTACTCGAGCGCCGTCATCCACCGCACTCGCGCGCGTCCCCGCTTGACCTCCACCAGCGCCTGCTTCGACGAGCCCCCGCCCGTGGTCCGCAGGCAGCCCGCGATGCCGTCGGCCCGGATCTCCCAGGTGGTGGCGCCGTCGCGGGTGCGGCGATAGGCGGTGCGCCAGGCCGTCGCCCCCGCGTCGCGCAGCTGTTGCAGCCGCTCGACGTGCAGCGGGCGCAGGCTCGCGGTGAACCGTTCCAGGCGCTCGGCGTCCCACCAGCGGTCATCGTCGGGCGCCATCTTCTGCACCACGGCACCCAAATCGGCGGGCCCGTCGGGCAGCTCCGGCAGCTCCATGTGGTGCATCCGCAAGTCGGCGTTCGCCTCATGCACGCCGCGCACCCACTCCGGGCGGGCGCTGGAGATCGGCGGCACGCCCAGGTGCGCACCCTTCGGCAGGTCCCCAGCGATCCCGATGACGAACATTCGCGGGCGGCTCTGCGGCACGAAGTGGCGGGCGTTGACGGCGATCACATCGCAGCTGTAGCCCAGCTCGCCCATCGTCTCGAGCGCCTCGCGCAGGTCCTTGCCGCCGTGACTGGTGGCGAAGCCATGCACGTTCTCCAGCAGCACCACGCGTGGGCGGGCCGGGCCCATCTCCCGCAGCACCCGCGCGAACTCCCAGAACATCCCGCTCTGCTCGCCGGCGAGGCCCTTGCGGTTGCCGGCCAGGCTCAGGTCGATGCAGGGGAACGACGCCGTCGCCAGCTCCACGGCCGCGGGCAGGTCCGAGCCCTGCGCGTTGCGGACATCTCCGAGGTGGAACGCCTCGGCGGACCGCGGACGGTTCGCCACATACAAGTCTTGTTTGGCCTGCTCAATATCGTTGGCCCACGCCACGTGAAAGCCCAGCGGCTCGAGCCCCGCGGCCATCAGCCCGATCCCGGCAAAGAACTCGGCGACCGCTATCGGCCCATCGACTATCCCTGCCGGGGCCGGGGCTGCGGAAGTTCTCGTCGCGGACATGGCCCCAATCGTGGCATGCCCCTCTGACAAGTTGGGCGAGGCGCCCCGTGCATAGGGCGCCACATCACATTGGCGCCGCGCGACGGGGGGTTCGCGCGGCGTCAATGCCAGGTCGGCCCTCACGGGCCGTGGTCTCTAGTTCGCGTCGTGGATGATCACGCCGCGGACGTTCTTGCCATCACGCAGGTCCTGGTAGCCCTGGTTGATGTCCTCGAGCGTGTACTGGGTGGTGACCAGCTCGTCGAGCTTGAGCTTGCCGTCGTTGTACATGCGCAGCAGCCGCAGGATGTCCCACTGCGGGTTCATCGAGCCGAACAGGCTGCCCTTAATGGTCTTCTGGTTCAGCGTCAGGTCCGCTCCGGAGACGTGGACGGTGAGCTTCGCCGGGTCGGCCAGGCCCGTGATCACCACGGTGCCGCCCTTGCCGATGATGGCGGTCGCGGCCGAGACCACGTCCTCATCGACGGTGCCGACCAGGATCAGGGCCGCGTCGGCGCCCTGGCCCCAGGTGAGCTCGTTGACCTTCTCCGCCGCCTCCGCCGCCGTGGCGAAGGCGTGCGTGGCGCCGAACTTCAGGGCCTGCTCGCGCTTCATCTGGACCGGGTCCACCGCGACAACGTACTTGCAGCCCGCGGCGACGGCACCCTGCACCGCGTTGATGCCAAGGCCGCCGATGCCGTAGATCACGGCGGTGTCGCCGGGGCGCAGGTCGCCGGCGTTGGTCGCCGTGCCCCAGCCCGACGGGACGCCGCAGCCGACGAGGACCGCGGTCTCCAGCGGCAGCCAGTCGTCGACCTTGACGACCGAGTGCTGGGAGATGGTGGCCCGCTCGGAGAACGTGCCGAGCATGCACATGGCGCCGAAGTCCAGGCCGTTGCCGTGGAAGCGGGCGGTGCCGTCGGGCATGAGGCCCTCAAGGATGGTGGCGCCCATGTCGCACAGGTTCTGCCGGCCGGTGGAGCAGTAGCGGCAGGTGCCGCAGTTCGGGATGAAGCTGCACACCACGTGGTCGCCGGGCTTGACCTTCGTGACGCCGGGGCCCACCTCCTCGATGATGCCGGAGCCCTCGTGGCCGCCGACGATCGGGTAGCGCGGTGGCAGGTCGCCGTCGATCAGGTGCAGGTCGGAGTGGCACAGGCCGGCGGCGGTGTACTTGATCAGCACTTCGCCCACGCCGGGGCCGTCCAGGTCCAACTCCATGATCTCGAAGGGCTTGTGGGCCTCGAACAACACTGCGGCTTTAGTCTTCATGGCGGTCTCCTAGTTTCTCGGTTGATCTAGAGTGCGACGTTGACGGACTTAGTGGTGGTGTAGGCGTCGAGGCCGTTGGCGCCGAGTTCACGGCCCCAGCCGGACTGCTTATAGCCGCCGAACGGCATCGCGGTGTCAAAGCCGTTGTACTGGTTGATCCACACGGAACCGGCCTTGATCTCGCGAGCGGTGCGGTGGGCCTTGGAGATGTCCTTGGTCCAGATGCCGGCGGCGAGCCCGTAGATCGAGTCGTTGGCGGCGGCCACCACCCCCTCTTCTGCGTTGAACGGCATTGCGACGACGACGGGGCCGAAGATCTCCTCCTGCACGATGCTGAACTCCGGCTTGACGTCGACGAACACCGTGGGCTCAACGAAGTAGCCGACCTCCCCCCAGCGGCCGCCGCCGGTCAGCGCGCGGGCGCCGTCGGCAATACCCGCCGCCATGTACCCGGTGACCTTGTCGAACTGCTCCTGGGAGACCAGCGGGCCCAGCTGTGTGGTGGGATCCAGGCCGGGGCCGATCTTGACCTGCGACGCCGCGTCCGCGACAGCCTGGGTGAACTTCTCGAAAATCGTGTCCTCGACGAACAGGCGCGTGCCGGCGACGCAGCTCTGGCCGTGGTTGAACAGCCAGGCGTTAAGCGAGCCCTCGACGGCGGCGTCGAAATCGGCATCCGCGAACACGATGTTGGGGCTCTTGCCGCCGAGCTCGAGGGAGACCCTCTTCAGATTGCCCTTCGACGCGTCGACGATCTTCTTGCCGACCTCGGTGGAGCCGGTGAAGGCGATCTTGTCCACATCCAGGTGGCCGGAGAGCGCCGCGCCAGCGTCGCCGAAGCCGGGCACGATGTTGACCACGCCCGGCGGCAGCCCAGCCTCCTCGAAGATCTCTGCGAGCAGCAGGGCGGTCAGCGGCGTCTGCTCGGCGGGCTTGAGAATGACGGTGTTGCCGGCGGCCAGGGCCGGGGCAAGCTTCCAGCTGGCCATCAGCAGCGGGAAGTTCCAGGGCACGATGAGCCCGCACACGCCGACCGGCTCTCGCGTGGTGTAGGCGTGGAACTGCTTATCGGGGGCGAAGGGCATCGAGACAGGGACCGTGGTGCCCTCGAGCTTGGTGGCCCAGCCGGCGTAGTAGCGGAAGACGTCCGCGGCCCAGGCGACGTCGACGGCGGTGGCGATGCCGGCGGACTTGCCGTTGTCGAGCGCCTCGAGCTGTCCGAATTCCTCGGCGCGCTCGTTGAGGAGGTCGCCGACGCGCCAGAGCATGCGCTCCCGGGCATTGGGCTTCATGTTGGCCCAGTGCCCGGCGTCGAAGGCGCGGCGGGCGGCCCGCACCGCACGGTCGATGTCCTCGGCCTCGCCGTGCGCAACCTCGGCGAGAGGCTGGCCGTCGGCCGGGTTGTAGGTGGTGAAGGTGCGGCCCGAGGCGGCGTCGACCCACTGCCCATCGATGTAGAGCTGCTTCGTCCCAGATAAAAAGCTCTGTACTGCGGGCTGCAGGCGGTGCTCGGCTACTGCGGTCATCGCGGTCTCCTACTCGGCGTTGATACTACGGCGCTTGATGTGACACACGCCATACTGCCCGCGATCCGAGAGGCTAACTGTTCAAGAACTGAACAGTGCCCCGAGATCCCTCAGCCCGAGATGTCAAGGGCGCGCAGCCGCGCATAGAGCGTGGTGCGGCTGATGCCCAGCGCCGCCGCGGCGTGGCTCTTATTGCCGCCGTGGCGCGCCAACGCGCCGATGATGGTGTGCCGCTCAGCCCGCTCCAGGTCGCTCAGGCGCGCGGCCCGCGCGCTGACGCGGTACTCCGCGGGCACGTCCTCCGGGCCCACGAGTCCCATGGTCCGCTTGGCGAGCACTCGGGCCAGCATCGCCTTGAGCTCGGTGAGGTTGCCCGGCCACGGCTGCGCCGCCAGCATGCCCAGCACGCTCTCCGGGAAGCGCAGTGAGGCCTCGCGGTCCAGCTCAGTCACGAGCCCCCGCACGATCTGCGCCAACTCGCCGCCCCTGGCGCGCAGCGGCGGCAGCTCGTAACGGTGCGCGCAGGCGGCCACGAGCATCGCCACCTCCGCGCTCAGCTCGACGCCGGCGGCGACCGTGAGCACGTGGCGCGGCCCGTCGTCGGACAGCTCCCGCTCGAGCGCCCGCGCGGCCTGCGCGTCGAGCAGGTGCGCCTGCTCGATGATCCGCACTGCGAGCCCGGCGGAGTCTTGGCCGTCGGCGATGGCCCGGGCGGCACTGGTCAGGCCGCTGCCCGACTCCCCCAGCAGCACGACCGAGCCGGCGGCGGCGCGCAGCCGGGTCAGCTCCGCCCCCACCGGATCGCGGGCCGGGCGGACGGATCCGCCGCCGCGACGGATCGGCGTCGCGGTGCGGGCCACCGGGCGCAATTGGAACAGTGCCCCGCGGCCCGAGCCCTCGACCCGCTGCGCGTCGACCAGCATCTGCTCGCCGGAGGCGAGCACCAGCGGCAGCCGCACGCCGCCCGGACCCAGGGTCTCGGCGAGGCGGCGCAGCATCGTGTGGTCCGCGGCCTCGAGCACGTCCATGGCGAGGGGATTGCTCAGCACCAGGTCCACGCCCAGCGCCGCCACCGCGACCCCCGGCTGGCGGGCGATGGCCTGGAACGCCACCATGAGCCGCCGATCCGAGACCTGCGCCCCGTCAAGCAGCCGCTGCTCGATATCGGCAACCGCCCGCACCACCAGGGGCTCGAACAGCGGGTTCGCCATCGAGGCGGAGACAGTGATGTCCAGGACCCCCTCGATCCGGCGGGTGATCGGATGCCGGATCGGATGCCCGTAACAGCTGAAGTCCTTGAGGTCCTCCGCGAAGTGCTCGGCCCCGTGGATCGCGAGCCCCCGGCCCAGTTCCAGGGCGGTGCCCAGCGCATTGGTGCCCACCCGGTCCTCGGACAGCTCGGTACCGGGCACCAGGCCGGTCCGGTCGAAGACCCGCTCCACCCGGCCCGGGTCGAAGTAGCGGTCGATGATGCGGCAATCCCTATCCGCCAGCACCATCGAGACCCCGGATCCGCGGACACGGTCGGCCAACTCGCTCAACACCGGCCGGGCCGCGTCGGAGAGCAGCACCGCAGCCGGCGCCGCGACATCCACCAGAGTCGGCACGGCAAGCCGGAGACCTGGATCCACGCCGCTCAGCCGCGAGCGCTTCCACGACATCGCGATCTCCGTGCGCAGCGCCAATCCGCCAGCCTGCGAAATATCATCCTGCATACCGTCGACTCCACCTCCGCCCCCACGTCCGCGTGATCATCATCACACTATCGGAAGGTGGCGGGGTTCAGTCGCTGCCGTACAGGCGGGCCCAGTTCCCCCGGCTCGTCAGCTCCGGGACGGCCGCGCGGAACTGTGCGCGCACGCCCGCCGCATCCGCGTGGAAGCGCTTGATGGTCTTAGCCAGCTCCACGGACAGCGACTTCGCCAGCGCGGGGTCCCGGCGGCGCAGCCGCACCCCGGTCTGGGACGCGTCGGTCACGTAGGCCTCGTCGAACAGCGAGACGTGCCACCAGTGGGCGTCCTCGTAGGCGATGGCGACGGGTCCGCGCTGCACGCGCCCGCTCAGCTGCCCCAGAGCGCGCTTTGCCAGCACCAGGTCCTCCCGACCCTCCTTGAGCTGGCCGACGGCCCGCCGGACCGGGATCGTGGTGGGCAGCTCGGAGATCGGGCTCATCTTGGTCTCGGGGTGGTGCTCGCGCTCGGCCCGTACCTTCGAGAGGGCGGCCTGGCCGCCATCGGCCAGGGTCGCCGGCCCTTCCAGGAACGCGGTGATCGCGGACAGGAGCG
The DNA here is from genome assembly GCF_000524475.1 of Tomitella biformata AHU 1821. Taxonomy (GTDB): domain Bacteria; phylum Actinomycetota; class Actinomycetes; order Mycobacteriales; family Mycobacteriaceae; genus Tomitella; species Tomitella biformata. The sequence goes on from NZ_BAVQ01000071.1 coordinate 39,899, forward strand.
TGCGGGCGTAGCCGTACTGCATGGCGACGATCGCCTGCGAGACCCGCCGCGAGAGCACCTTCGCCAACGCACGCACCTCGAAGTCGCTGTGGATCGCCGCGGTGATCAGGGAGTTGCGCTGCCCGAAGAACTGCCCGAAATCGTCGCCGTCCTTCCAGTAGAAGTCCGCATGCCACACGGCGGCGCCCGGCAGGGTCACCGTCGGGAAACCGCGCGAGCCCGCGCGGATGCCGTACTCGATGTCGTCCCACTGGAAAAAATATGGCATCGGCAGGCCGATCTCCCGCACCACCGAGGCCGGAATCAGGCAGGACCACCAGGCGTTATAGGGGGCGTCGATGCGCCGCTCCTGGATGTTGTCGATAACGCTCTGATCCTGCAGGCACCACTCGTCGGCAGGCAGTCCGGCCTGCAACTCCGGCAGGTCCACGGACTCCGCCGAGACCAGCAGGTAGTCCGGGTTGTAGAGATACAGCATCTGCGCGCCGATAAGGGTGGGCGTCATGGCGTGGTTCGCGAGGGCCGTCATACGCAGGATCGTCTCGGGCTCCACGCGCACGTCGTCGTCCATCAGGAGCACGTTCGCGTCGGCTGTGCCCGCGGTGACCTCGAACATGCCGCGGCTGAAGCCGCCCGCCCCGCCCAGGTTGGCCTGCCGCAGATAGTGCAACTTCGCACCCAGCGAGTCCGCCGCGTCCTGGTACACCGGGCGGGTCTGCACCAGGTCCGTGCCCTGGTCGGTGACGTAGACCGTGTCGATGATGCCGAGCACCTCGGAGTCCGAGGCCAGCGCGGCGACGGTGTTGGCGCAGTCGTCGGCGCGATTGTAGGTGCAGATGGCGATCGCGGTCGGCCGGCCGGCGCCGGCGCCGTCGGCGCTCCAGCGGACCTCGTCGAAGGTCAGCGGGCCGTCGATGGCCCGGAACTCGAGCCACATCGCGCCGCCGTCGAGGAACTTGTCGATGGGCGCGTCGAGAGTGACGGTCTGGGGGCCGCTGTCACCATCGCCGCCGCCGACATGCGCGACGGCGATGGTGCGCACATGGCTGCCGATATCGGAGGCCCGCACGCGGATCACGCCCTCCGCAAGTCCCACTCCCTCTGGCCCGCTCACCCGCACGCTGACCTGCACCGAGCCGACGGTCGACCAGCGCTGCCAGTAGGACGCCTCGAAGCGCCCGAAGTAGGCGTTGGTGTGCACGATCGCCCCGGCCTGCAGCGCGATGGACCCGCGGCGACGCAGCACCACGCCCGTCTCGATCTTGCAGTACAGATCCTCGCTGGCCCAGCTGGCGGGTCCCGCGAACAGCGTGCGCTGGATCAGGCTGCGGCCTAGACGCGAATTCACCTTTGATCGACTCCCTGCATTATTTTGACCACGACCGGGTTAATCAAGTTTGAAGATAATCCTGCGCTGGACCACGAAGTTAATTACGGTGGCAGCCCCCTGCGCGATGACGAAGGCGACCAGCACGTTCAGGTCCGTGTCCGGCAGCACCTCGTAGAGCACGGTGTTGATGCCCACCTGCACCCCGAAGGTCACCGCGTAGAGCGCGACGACGGCGGCGAAGCGGGTCCGGCTTGGCGGCGCCTGGAACGTCCAGCGGCGATTGATCAGGTAGGCGGTGGTGGTGCCGGCGATGAAGCCGATGGACTTCGCCAGCCGCACGTCCATCCCGTTGGAGAGCAGCAGGATGTAGAGCCCGAAGTCCACGACGGCCGACAGTCCGCCGGTCACCAAGAAGCGGATGATCTGCGTCTTCAGCCCCAGATCCGGGGAGCCCACGTTCTCCGTCACGGGTATCTCAACCGGCAGCGGGTACTCATGCGGCTCTACGCGCTCGCCGTCGGGGCTGGATACAGACACCGTGGAAGGGTAGCTGGGTATCGCACGGCCAGCACAGGCGCCGCTACCGCACCAGGCGGTAGATGACCGTCCTGTCGTTGACGATCACCGGCTCGAAGGCGGGGTTCTCCGCGATTCCGGCGAAGCCCGGGGGTTTGGGCATCCCGCCGACGCTGCCCTCGCCCACCACGAGCCAGCGCACGTCGAGACGCTCGACGATATCCGCCATGTAGGGGTTGTGCCCATAGGAGTGGATGTCCGCGTACAGGTCCATCCGGTCTTGGCCGAGGGTGCCCACCGGGTCCTCCCCCAACGGCCCGGGCACCAGGATCGGCAGCGTCTCGAGGGTGTACATCCACGGGGAGCCGTCATAGGGATCGTTCATGATGGCGCCGCCGTCGTACAGCTCCGCGAGTTGCGCGTAGGCCGCCGCCTCCTCGGGGTAGACGGTGACGCCCTCCTGGAAGTTCCGTGCCAGCATCTGGACCCCGCGGGGCGCGTAGAAGGCCGCGGAGATCGCGGCGAGGGCCACCACCGCGACGACGCCGACCCAGCGCACGTCGAGCCTGCCCCGGCCCAGAAGGTTCCGGCCCAGACGCGCCACCACCTTCACCAGGACCACCACTCCGCAGGCGACAATCGGCGCCAGCATGACGGCGTACAGGCCAAGGAACCGCATGGCATCGTTCCACCACAGCGAGGTCAGGGTTTGCACATATGGCGCGTCCGAGGCGGCCGCGATCACGAATAGCCAGCCGATCGCCGCCGCGCCGATAACCAGCGGCCGCAGCTCTCGCCGCCGCCCGAGCGCCCACAGACCCGCCACTGCCAGCGCGAACAGCAGCCATTGCGGCGCCACATACGTGCGCATGCCGAGCAGTTGGGCCGCCGCCTCCCCGAATGTCGCCTCGGCCGGCCAGTCGAAGTTGTTCATCACGGACTTCGACGCGGTGTCGACGCTGGGCAGGGTGAGCGCCACCGCCCCCAGCCCGGCCAGGAGCACCGTGACCAGACTGCGCGGGGTCCGGGTCCGACCGCCCCACAGCAGCCAGCACACCCCGATGATCGCGATCAGGATCAGTGCCATCGCCGCGATCGACGGGTGTGTCACATAGAGGCCCGACATGCCCAGCGCCGCGGCGAGGACCAGCGGCGCGGACGGCCGCCGCAGCAGCGCGAACACCACCGCGAGGACGCCCGGCATAGCCGCGGCCCCCAGCGCGAACGGCGAGAGCGGGCCATGCGCAGCCTGCAGCACCGGGAACGCGGAGAAGCTGGCGGCGAGCACCGCCGCGGCGGACAACGCGAGGGGTCGCGGGTCGATGCGCGAGACCAGCGCCACCGTGGCGAAGATGAAGACGATGGCCGTGGCCGTGACCATAGCGTTGAGCGCCCCGGGCATCGACTGGCCGGGCACGTGCAGCACCAGCGCTGTCAGCGCGTGGAAGGCGTCCGGATAGTAGAAGGCGGCGTTGCCCGGCGCCGCCGCGTCGGCCAACGCGAACGGGCTCGCGTCGCCGCTTTGCTCGATCAGCCGCGAAGCCGTGCCGTGCAGCAGGGCGTCCCAGCCCTGCGGGATCCTGGTCAGGCCGCGCGTGGCGGTGAGCATGATCGTCACGGCGATGGCCGACGCGGCCGCGATCGCGAGGGCTACCGGCACGCGGCCCACATGTGCGGGCTCGTGGGGATATAGCCCCGGCCAGCGCCAACGGAGCAGCCACGTGCTGCCCGCGAGCACCGCGCACACCGCTGCGACGCCGGCGAGGACGGGGATCGGCGCCCAGGTGATGCCGAGTCCCGAGTAGCTGATCGCGGCCAATCCGGTGAACCCCAGCGTCAGCGCGGGAGCGACCCCCCACAGCAGGCGGCCACGCAACCCCAACGACCAGCCCAGCGCCGCACCGGGCAGGAAGAGCACGCACACCGCCACGAGCACGGCCGGCACACCAAAAATTAGCACCGCGATATAGTCTCACGCTGGCCTGAACAGGGAATTCCGAGTCCATGGCCCCCTTCGCCATCTACCCCCGCTGACCCCAACCCCGCTCGGCACCCATGATCGGCGCGCACAGCGCACAATGAATGCCGCGCAGCACCCCGCCACACCGAACTACCGCCAGCACCTGGCGCCTTCAGATGAGGACCTCCATGACCCCCCAGCATCGCGGCAGGATTGCCCGCCGCCTGCGGACTCTCCCCGTACACACCCGGTCACAGCGGCCGGCCCTGCTGCTGGGCTGCGGACTGTTGGCGGGCGTGCTGCTGCTGTCCGGCTGCCACAATCCCGAGGTCCCGGCCGCCAAGGCGACGTCCATCGCACAGGTTGACGGCGCGATCAATCCGGCCCAGGTGTCCGCACTGTCCGCGGACTTCGACGCGCTCCGGTCGGGCCTCGATGGCGAGGTCTCGATCGCCATCGCGCCGGTGGGCCACGGCGGCGAGGTCCTCTCCTTCGGCGACGACATCGAGGACGTCGCCTGGTCGACCATGAAGGTGCCGCTGTCCATCGCCGCGCTGCGCGAGAACGGCGACTCGGTGCTGGACCTGGTCGAGAGCGCCATCGTCTATTCCGACAACGACGCCACCTGGACGCTCTGGACACTGCTCGGCGACGACATGGACACCTGGATCGACAAGTTCGACCAGGCGCTTCGCGACGGCGGGGACGAGGTCACCGTGTTCGAGACGGACCGCCTACACTCGGGCGGCCCCAGCTACGGGGAGAGCCTGTGGGACGACGCGGACCAGGTCCGGTTCGCCGCCGGCCTGCCGTGCCTGGCCGACGCCGGTCCGGTTCTCGAGTTCATGGGCCAGATCGACGAGGAGCAGCGGTGGGGCCTGGGCACCATCGAGGGCGCACGATTCAAGGGCGGTTGGGGCCCCGGTGAACCGGACTTCCTGACCCGGCAGTTCGGCATCATCGACACGCCGAACGGGCAGACCGCGGTCGCGATCACCGCGGTGGCCACCTCCGGCAGCCTCGAGGACGGGAACGCGATGCTGGACGAGATCGCGAAGTGGATCGTCGCGCATCTGGAACAACTGCCTGCCGGAACCTGCTGATTCGGGCCAGATCACACCCTCGTCGAGTGTCCGACATCTAACTTCGCGGTAACCTTTCCCTCGATGTCTAACTCCGCTGACAGCAGCACCAACGAGACACGCCCGGCGCCGGCGACAACCCTGCCGACCACGGCCCAGACTCTGACCGGCTGGGGCCGCACCGCGCCGTCTGTGGCACAGGTCCTGCGCACCCCCGACGTCGAGCTGATCGCCCGGGCCGTCGCCGAGGTCGCCGAGCGCAACGACGCCAAGCCGGCGCACCTGCGCCGCGGCGTCATCGCCCGCGGCCTGGGCCGCTCCTATGGCGACCCCTCCCAGAACGCCGGCGGGCTCGTCATCGACATGACGGCGCTGAACCGCATCCACCGCACCGACCGCGACTCCGCCCTGGTCGAGGTCGACGCCGGCGTCACCCTCGATCAGCTGATGAAGGCCGCGCTGCCGTTCGGCCTGTGGGTCCCCGTGCTGCCCGGCACCCGCCAGGTCACCATCGGCGGGGCCATCGGCTCCGACATCCACGGCAAGAACCACCACAGCGCTGGCAGCTTCGGCAACCACGTGACGTCCCTAGACCTGCTCACCGCCGACGGCACGGTCCGCAAACTGACCCCGCGCGGCGGCAAGAACGACCCGAAGGGCGCGCTGTTCTGGGCCACCGTCGGCGGCATGGGCCTGACCGGCATCATCCTGCGCGCGACGATCAAGATGACGCCCACCGAGACCGCGTACTTCATCGCCGACGGCGACCGCACCAACAGCCTCGACGAGACCATCGCCCTGCACAGCGACGGCAGCGAGAACCACTACGACTATTCATCGGCCTGGTTCGACGCCATCGCGCCCGCGCCGAAGCTCGGCCGCGCCGCCGTCTCCCGCGGCTCCCTCGCCAAGCTGGACCAGCTGCCCAAGAAGCTGCAGAAGGATCCGCTCAAGTTCGACGCGCCGACGTTGCTGACGCTGCCCGACGTGTTCCCGAACGGCCTGGCCAACAAGCTGACCTTCGGCGCGCTGGGCGAGCTGTGGTTCCAGAAGTCCGGCAACTACCGCAACAAGGTCCAGAACCTGACGCAGTTCTACCACCCCCTCGACCTGTTCGGGGAGTGGAACCGCGCCTACGGCTCCAAGGGCTTCCTGCAGTACCAGTTCATCGTGCCGGTCGAGGCCGTCGAGGAGTTCAAGCAGATCATCCGGGATATCCAGGCGTCGGGGCACTACTCGTTCCTCAACGTGTTCAAGCTGTTCGGCGAGGGCAACAAGGGCCCGCTGAGCTTCCCGATCCCGGGCTGGAACATCTGCGTGGACTTCGCCATCAAGCCGGGGCTGCACGAGTTCGTCACCGAACTGGACCGCCGCGTGCTCGAGTTCGGCGGCCGGCTCTACCTGGCGAAGGAGTCCCGCACCTCCGCGGAGACCTTCCACGCCATGTACCCACGCATCGACGAGTGGATCTCGGTGCGGCGCGAAGTGGACCCCACCGGGGTCTTTATGTCCGATATGGCCAGAAGGTTGGAACTCAAGTGATCGATGCCGTGGGAAACCCCAAGTCGCTGCTGCTGCTGGGCGGCTGCTCCGAGATCGCGCTCGCGATCGCCGAGCGCTACCTCGCCAGCGCCCCGCTGCGCGTGGTGCTCGCCGCCCGCCCGGCTGAGCCGCGCGAGGAGACGGCCGCCGCGCTGCGCGCCAAGGGCGCCCTCGATGTGCAGATCGTCGACTTCGACGCCCTGGACTTCGACTCGCACCCGAAGATGATGGCCGAGGCGTTCTCCCAGGGCGACGTCGATGTGGCCGTCGTGGCCTTCGCCCTCGACGACGATGCCGAGGCGCTCTGGCAGGACCAGGGCAAGGCCGTCCGCGTCGCGCAGGTCAACTACACCGCGTCCGTCTCCGTCGGCGTCCTGCTCGGCGAGCACATGCGCGCGCAGGGCCACGGCCGCATCATCGCGATGTCGTCGGTCGCCGGCGAGCGCGTCAAGCGCGCCAACTTCGTCTACGGCTCCACCAAGGCGGGCCTCGATGGCTTCTACCTTGGCTTGGGCGAAGCCCTCAACCCGTTCGGCGTCCAGATCACCGTGGTGCGCCCCGGCATGGTCCGCACCCAGTTCAGCGCGCACGTCGACGAGGCGCCGCTGACCGTGAACAAGGAGGACGTGGCCCGCATGGCCGTCGCCGCCTCCGCCAAGGGCAAAGAGATCGTGTGGGCGCCCGGTCCCTTCCGCTACGTGATGATGGTGCTGCGCCACGTGCCGCGAAAGATCTTCCGCAAGCTGCCGGTATAACGGTGGCAGGGGATGTCGCGGCCCAGCACCTGACGCCCGGGCCCGTCCGCGCCATGCGGGGGACGCTGCTGGAGCTGGTCGCCGCGCTCATCGTGTCGGGGGTCGTGGCTGTCGCCGGGTTGGCGCTGATCGATCGCACCAGCCTGCCGGCCTTCACCACCTCCCATGTGGCGCGCTCGCTGACCACGGTCGGCCAGGTCGTCGCCGTCGCGGTGATCATCGCCGCCATCGCCCTGCTGCGCAGGGATAAGGACAGCCGCTGGGGCAAGACACTCTCCTGGGCGGGCCTGTCCGGCTTCGCCACCGTCACCCTCGCGATGCCCCTATCCGCCACCAAGCTCTACCTCTTCGGGATCTCCGTGGACCAAGAGTTCCGCACCCAGTTCTTCACCCGCATGACGGCCACCCCACGTCTGCAGGACATGAACTACGCGGATCTCCCCTCGTACTATCCCGCCGGCTGGTTCTGGTTCGGCGGCCGCTCCGCCGACCTGCTCGGCATGCCGGGCTGGGAGATGTACAAGCCGTACGCGATCGCGACCCTCGCGCTCGCCATCGTCGCCTCGACCGTGCTGTGGTCAAGGCTCGTGCGCGCCGACTTGGCCGTCGTCGTCGGCCTGGCGCAGGGCGCGATCGCGCTGGCCTACGGCTCCCCCGAGCCGTACGGGGCCATCGTCGCGCTCCTGCTGCCGCCAGTGCTGGTCCTAGCCTGGTCCGGGCTGCGCCGCAGCGCCGCCCAATCGCGCTCCGGGCCGGGCGCCACTCAGGACCCCACCAGCCACCTGTCACTGCTCGCCGCGGGCCATCCCATCGAGCGCGCCGAGGGCCGCTGGCCCGCCATCGTCGGCGTCGGCATCTTCCTTGGCCTGTCCGCGACCATCTACACCCTGTACACGGGACTGGCCGCGTTCACCGTGGTGCTGATGGCCGCGACCGTGATCATCCTCGCGATGCGGTCGCACGTGCAGGAGACCGGCGACCGCCGCTTGAGCGCCGCCACCCTGCGCGCCGCGGTCGTCCCCCTGATCCGCCTGGCCGTGATCACCGTGATCGCGTGCGCGATCGCGCTCGTCGTGTGGTCCCCGTACCTGATCGCCGCAGCCAGCAAGCCCAGCGAGGCCGCCACCGCGATGCGCTACCTACCGGAGTCCGGTTCAGCGCTGCCCCTGCCGATGCTGCACCTGAACCTCATCGGCATCCTCTGCGCCATCGGCTTCCTGTGGATCCTGACCCGCGCCCGCAACTCCGTCCGAGCACAGGCGTTCGGCGTCGGCGTCGTGTCCATCTATCTGTGGAGCCTGCTGTCGATGGCGTTCACGGTGATTGGCACCACCCTGCTGGGCTTCCGCTTGGAGCCGGTGCTGCTGCTGCTCCTCGGTGTCGCCGGCGTGTTCGGGGTGTTCGACGTCGCCTCCTGGGCGGTGCGCCGCGCCCAGCTCTACCAGGTGGCCGACGTCGCCCGGGTCCGCTCGCGGCAGGTGCGCGTCACCGTGATCGCCATCGGCGTCATCGCCGCGCTCTCGTTCATCCAGGGCATCCCGCGCGTGCTGGCCACCGAGATCTCCACCGCCTACAGCGACACCGATGGCAACGGCCAGCGTGCGGACCGCTACGCGCCGGGCGCGGCCAGCTACTTCGCGGAGGTCGACGAGGCCATCCGCACGCAGGTGGCCACCCCCGTCTCGGACACCGTGGTCCTGACGACGGACTTCAGCTTCCTCAGCTTCAACCCCTACCTCGGCTTCCAGGCGCTGACCTCCCATTATGCGAACCCGCTCGGCCTGTTCAACGCCCGCTCCGCCGCCATCAACGACTGGAGCAAGTCGACTGACGCCGCGGATCTGATCCGCCAACTCGACGCCTCCCCGTGGCGGGCCCCGCAGGCCTTCGTCTTCCGCACCACGGACGACGCGTACACGCTGCGACTGTCCGCCGACGTCTACCCGAACAACCCGAACGTGAAGTTGTACACGGTAGCCTTCCCGAAGAAACTATTCGATAGTCCAGAATTCTCGACCGAGAATATTGGACCGTTTACAGTGATCGTCCGAAAGTGACGTGACCGGACCTCCATTCGACCGGAAGACGCCCTTCCCATTCGAGCCGACTAGCATCACAGGACGTGCCCCCAGCCGTGACTGATACAACTTCGCCGCCTCCAGCCGAGAAGCCTGCAACGAAGCCCACTGGGCCAGGCCACCTCCGCAACGCCCGCATCATCGCCGTGGTCACTGGCCTGCTCGGGTTCCTCCTGGCCATCCTGACGCCGATCCTGCCGGTCACGCAGACGACGGCCCAGCTGAACTGGCCGCAGGACGGCACACTGAACGCGGTCAGCGCCCCGTTCGTCGGCTACCAGCCGACGAGCCTGCAGGCGTCGATTCCGTGCTCGGCGATCGCGTCGCTCGCAGACACCGGCGGCTCGGTGCTGCTGTCCACGGCCCCGGATTCCGCGGGCGAGGCCGCCCACCAGCGCGGGCTGTTCGCGACCATCCAGGACGGCCACGTCGAGGTCCGCTCCCGCAACTCGCTGATCGCCCGCGTGGCCCTGGCCGATGTGACCGCGCCCGGCGCGTGCAGCAGCTTGGACATCTCGTCGACGCCGGAGATGACGTCGGCCGTGTTCAACGGCTTGCTCAACGGCGACGGCAACGTCATCGGCGGCTGGAATGAGAACGACCAACGTCCGCAGATCGTCGGCGTCTACACCGACATCACCGGCGTAAGCGGCACCGACGCGGCCCCGGCCGGCCTCTCCTTCACCGCTGAGGTCGACTCCCGCTACTCCACCTCGCCGACCCTGATCAAGGGCCTGGCGATGATCTTCGCGGTCATCCTCACGCTCAGCTCGCTGATCACGCTCAGCCGGCTCGACCGCACCGACACCCGCAAGCACCGCAGGTTCCTGCCGCAGCGCTGGTGGACGTTTGGGCTCAAGGACGGCGTCGTCATCGGCGTGTTGACGATTTGGCACTTCATCGGCGCGAACACCGCCGACGACGGCTACATCATGACCATGGCCCGCACTGCCGAGGGCAGCGGATATCTATCGAACTACTACCGCTGGTTTGCCGCCCCCGAGGCGCCGTTCGGCATGTCGTACTACATGTTCACGGGCCTCTCGCACATCAGCACCGCCAGCCCACTGCTGCGCCTACCGGCCCTGATCGCCGGCATCTTGACCTGGATGGTCATCAGCCGCGAGGTCATCCCCCGCTTCGGCCGCCTCGCCCGCAGCAAGAGCCTCATTGGCTGGACCGCCGGACTGGTGTTCCTGGCGTTCTGGCTGCCGTTCAACAACGGTCTGCGACCCGAGCCCTATATTGCCCTCGGCGCGCTGCTCACCTGGTGCTCCGTCGAGCGCGCGATCGCGACCCGACGGCTGCTGCCCATCGCGGCCGCCTTCATGATCGCCGGGTTCACCCTGTCAGTGGGCCCCACGGGCACCATCTGTGTGGCCGCGATCATCGCCGGCTCGCGCCCGATGCTGCAGGTGATCATCGCGCGCGCCAAGCAGATCGGTTGGGCGGCGACGCTCGCGCCGCTGCTGGCGTCCGGCACCCTGGTGCTGGTCCTCGTCTTCGGCGACAGCACCCTAAAGTCGGTCCTGCAGGCGACGACCATGAAGACCGACCTCGGCCCGTCCGAGGAGTGGTACATGGAGTACCTGCGCTACGAGACGCTGATGGCGTTCTCGCCCGACGGCTCCAATGCCCGACGCTTCGCCGTCTTCTCCATGATCCTGTGCCTGCTCACGTGTGCCGCCATGCTCTACCGCAAGGGCCGTATCCCCGGCGTCGCGCTCGGGCCCAGCCGCCGCATTGTGGGCATTACCGCCATGTCGATGGCGCTCATGATGTTCAACCCCACCAAGTGGAGCCACCACTTCGGTGTCTACGCCGGGCTGGCGGGCGCGCTGGCCGCATTGACAGCGATAGCGGTGACCTCGTCGGCGCTGCGGGCCGGGCGCAACCGTGCGCTATTCACCGCCGCGTTGATGTTCGTGATGGCGCTCTCGTTCGAGTCCTCCAACAGCTGGTGGTATGTCTCCAACTACGGCATCCCGTTCGGTGGCAAGAGGCCGGAGTTCGCCGGCATCGCAGTGGCGAACGTATTCCTCGGCCTCATGCTGCTGTCCCTGGCCTTGGCGCTGTACCTCCATTACCGCGAGCCGTACACAGACAGCAACGGGGTCAAGCAGTCCGCCCTCGGTAAGCGCATCACCGGGTTCGTCGCCGCGCCGCTGACGATCATGGCCGGAATGATGGTGGTCATCGAGGTCTCCACCATGGCGATGGGCATGGCCAACCAGTGGCCCGCCTACTCGGTGGGCAAGGGCAACCTCAAGGCCCTCATCGGGCAGCCCTGCGCCCAGGGGGATGAGATCGTGCTCGAGCCCAACGCCAACCTCGGCATGCTCACGCCCATTGGCGCCACCCCGGCGGACGCGCTCACCAGCACCGTCGGCAGCAATTTCGGCCCCGGCGGCATCCCCGTCGACCTGAGCTCCGAGCAGTCGTACGTCGAGCCCGGCGTCGTCGGCACCGGCGCCTCATCCAACACCCGCTCCAACAGTGCGGGCACGGGCGGCGGCACCATCGCGGAGCCGGGCCTCAACGGCTCCCACGCCAAGCTCCCCTTCGGCCTGGACCCAGCGACCACCCCGGTGGTCGGCAGCTTCCAGTCCGGCGAACAGCTCACCGCCAGCTCGATCTCGTCCTGGTACCAGCTGCCAGAGCGCACCGCGGCCAACGACCAGCTCTTGGTCGTCACCGCCGCCGGCCGGATCAACGACGGCACCCTGCGGGTGGAGTTCGGCCGCGAGGAGGCCGGCGACTTCGTGCCGCTGTCCAGCTCGGGGCTCGTCGACATCGGACCGTTCCCGTCCTGGCGAAACCTGCGCCTGCCGCTCTCCGAGGCGCCCGCCGACGCCACCGCCGTGCGTATCCACGCCTGGGACGATGACCCCGGCCTCAACGAGTGGCTGGCGTTCACGCCCCCCCGAGTGGCGCAGCTGCAGACGGTGCAGGAGTACATCGGCTCCGACGCGCCCGTGCTGCTCGACTGGGCAGTGTCCCTGGCGTTCCCGTGCCAGCGTCCCTTCGGGCATGTCAACGGAGTCGCGGAGATCCCCGAGTTCCGCATCCTGCCGGACCGCGGGCTCGCCGTCAGCTCCACGAACACCTGGCAGGACGATATCGGCGGCGGCCCGCTGGGCTGGACCTCGCTGTTGCTGCGCGCCGAGACCGTCCCGAGCTACCAGCTCAACGACTGGGACCGCGACTGGGGCTCCATCGAGCGGTACAGCCCGCAGGTGCCGGACAGCGAGCTCGCGCAGCTGGAGCTTGGTGACCAGACCCGCTCCGGGCTCTGGTCGCCGGGTTCGATCAAGCACGCGTATAGCAAGTAGCACACCAGAGGGTGTGCCAGCCCTCGGTATACCGAGGGCTGGCACACGGCCGATCCGCGCGCCACAGAACCTGACCCGCATATTTTTGCGACCGCATTCGCCGTAGTAGCGCGGCACCAACGAGAATGCCAACGTATTCATCGGCTATTTCTACCCCCAGGGCACGAATTTCAATGAGGGCGGATTAATTGCCGGTATAGCGATATAAGCCGCCAGTTTTTGTTGACCATTCGCGGTCATTCCCCACTGTCCGTTGACGCAAAAACGAAGCCGCGGACTGACTTTCCGATTTTGCACCGCAGTCGAACGCGACCCGAGGCAATGCATACCCGACCCGTGGCAATATAATCGACTCAACCATGACAAAGCCCAGGATGATGTGCCGCATACTGACCTGGCCTGTCTTCATCGTGGGCCTGGCCACCGGGTTGCTGAACGCGCTGTACTGGACCAGCCGCCAGCAACCTGATGACTGGTCTTCTCTGTGGATCGCCGGCTTGCTGGTACGCCAGGGGAAGACTGGACATCTCTACGATCATGATCCCGTGGACTTCGCCGCATGGGCGGGACCGGCATGGGACGAGCTCGTCACCGCTGGCACAGCCTCGGCAGCGCCCCATCCCTTTGTCCACATTCCAGGGGTGGCCTACGCCGTTGCGCCACTTACCGACCTGCTTAGCTTCGACAGCTCCGCTATCGTTCTGACAGTGGTGAGTGGATTTTGCCTCCCGGTACTCATCAGCGCCTCGTGGGTCCTCTGGTCACGGCAATCCATCCCCTTCACATTCCTGGTCATCGCGACAATTGCCGGGTGGTATTCCAACGCGTTTCAATCCGCCTCCTGGCTTGGACAAACCACCCCCATCATCGTCTGCATCACAATATGCGCTGTTGCATGCGCCAGTTATCGTCCCATCACAGGCGGCATACTGCTCGGAATCGTCGGAGCAGTGAAGCTGACTCCACTCGGACTCATTCCGCTCATGCTGTTTTTCCCCCGGTACCGCCGCAGCGGCATCATCGCGACCATAACCGCGGGAGCTGCGGCCTTGGCTTCCCTGATCCTCGGGGGACGAGAGCTGTTCAGCACATGGTTAGCCACCCTTAGCAGGGTCTCGTCGAGTGTGGTCGTCACTTCGGCGAACAGATCATTCGCTGCGATGGTCCTCCAGGACACACCGCCGGACGGCTCGGTAGCCCCGGTAGTCACCGACGCGCCAACGATTGTCACCATGGCGCCGGTGCTAGTCGCCTGCCTGCTTTTCGTGTGCCTCGCCGCGGCTGCCTGGCACAATCGAGCTGTTGCCGCACCTGCAGTACTTGTGGGGGCCTACGCGATCGCCACGGCCGCTTCAGGGATTCTCTGGTCCCACTACATGCTGGTGTGCATCCCACTGGTCATCGGCATCATTGTTTTGGCCCAGCGGCTACCCGCGCCTGCGAGAGCAGTCGTCACCGTGTTCTGCGCTGCCGCCGCTCTGTTCCTGTATTCGCCGCTCAACGAGAGCGTCGGCACCCCCGGCTATCTCGCAGGACTCGCGCTTCCCTGGGGCGACCTCGCTGCGTTGGTCACCCTGATCATCATCCTCATCGCTGTGGTCGCGGCGACAGCAACCCCGGGGGTCGCACGCAGCTTCTCCAAACCCTCAAAGGATGTGGACAACACCGCCGGCAGGCACGCCGCTGGCGGTTGACCAGCAGCGGTGGCTGGTGGTTGGCTAGTCGGTCGGATCAGCGGCACCCGTGCTGGCTGCGCGGCCCTCCCCCGCCAGGCCCGCCAGCCCACCCCGGCCCGCAGCGTCATTGAGGCGCTGGCCGATTTGGGCCAGGAGCACGATCTGCTCGCGATCGAGGGGATCGATCGTCAGCGAGCGCACGTGCTCCACATAGCCGGGGGCGGTCGCGACCACCTTGGCGTAGCCGTCGTCGGTGAGCACCGCGTAGGTGGCACGCCGGTCGTCGGGGCAGCGCTCACGGGTGACCCAGCCACGCTGCTCCAGCCGCCGCACCACGTGGGAGAGCCGGGACAGCGAGCCGTTGGCCAGGCCGGCGAGCACGCTCATCCGGAGACGCCGGTCGGCGCTCTCGGACAGCGACGCGAGGACCTCGTACTCGAAGTGCGTGATGCCGTCCTCGCGCAGCAGCCGGGCATCCAACTCCGCGGGCACCCACGACAAAATCCGGGCCACCTGCAGCCACGCGTCGAGCTCTTGTCCGTCCAGCCACCGCGTCGATGCGCCTTCACCAGTCATGACCGAAGAATACGGCCCATATGTTGACACATCAACAACACGTCCCATAAGTTATGAGTTGACGCATCAAGCATTGCCCACTCAATCGATTGGACTGACCATGAGCTACCCCCTGTACCGCGACCTCGGCCTGTTGCTCGCCCGCGTCGGGCTCGGCGCGGTATTCCTGGCCCATGGCTTGCAAAAGCTCAACGTGTGGGGCCTCGACGGCACCACCGCGGCCTTCGAATCGATGGGTGTGCCCGCCGCGGGCGTAACCGCATTCCTCGTCATGTGGCTGGAGGTCCTCGGTGGGATCGCGCTGATCATCGGGCTGCTCACACCGGTCATCGGCGCGCTGTTCGTGCTGGACATGGCCGGGGCCATCGTCTTCACACACTTCGAGAACGGCCTGTGGGTCGGCGACGGCGGCTACGAGCTGGTGCTGGTGCTCGGCCTCGCGGCCCTGATGCTCGCAGTGGTCGGCGCCGGCCGGATCAGCGTGGACGGCCTGCTGGGCAAGCGCGTGTCCTGGCTGGCGCCGCGGGCGCTGGCCTCCGCGTAGACACTCCAATAGACAGTGGGGCCGGCCGGGATTATCCCGGCCGGCCCCACCGCGTTGGTCTGAGAATTAGATCGGGATCTGCTTCGACTTGCGGGGACGGTCCTCGACCATCTTGTCCTGCAGCATCCGCATCGCCTTACGCAACTCCAGGCGGGTCGCCGACGGCTCGATCACGCCATCGATGTACCCGCGCTCGGCAGCCGTGTACGGCGTCGCCACAAACTCGTTGTACATGTCCACGAGCTGTTTCTTGAGCGCCTCCGCGCCGTCGCCGGCCGCCTCGAGCTCACGGCGGCGCAGCAGCGTCACCGCACCCTCCGCGCCCATCACGGCGATGCGGGCGGTGGGCCAAGCGAAGTTCAGGTCCGCGCCGAGCTGCTTGCAGCCCATCACGGCGTAACCGCCGCCGTAGGCCTTGCGGATCACGATCGTCACCTTCGGCACGGTGGCCTCCACGTAGGAGAACAGGAACCGTCCGCCCTTGTGGATCACACCCATCCGCTCCTGCTCCGCGCCGGGCATGAAGCCGGGGGTGTCCACCAGGAACACCAACGGCACGCTGTACGCGTTGCACATGCGGACGAAACGCGACGCCTTGTCCGCCGCGGCCGCGTCGAGCGCCCCACTGAGGTGGAAGGGCTGGTTGGCGACGACGCCCACCGAGCGGCCGTCGATGCGGGCGAAGCCGGTGATGACGTTGTTCGCGGTGCCCTCCGCCAACTCCAGGAAGGAACCGTCGTCGAACGCGCGCAGGATGACCTCGTGCATGTCGTAGCCGGCGTTGTCGGAGTCCGGCACCAGGGAGTTCATCTCCAGGTCCGAGTCCGTCAGCGTGGGCTCCAGGCCGGGGTTGATCACCGGGGCGGGCTCGAACGCGTTGCTGGGCAGGTAACTCAGGTACTCGCGGACCCACTCAAATGCGGCCGCCTCGTCCGTCGCGACGTGGTGCACGTTGCCGTACGCCATCTGCTTCTTGGCGCCGCCGAGCTCCTCGAGCGTGATCTCCTCGCCGGTGACGGACTTGATGACGTCCGGGCCGGTGACGAACATATAGGACTCTTCGGTGGCGACCACAACGTCGGTGCTGATCGGTGAGTAGACCGCGCCGCCCGCACACTTGCCGAGCATGATCGAGACCTGCGGGACGATGCCCGTCAGCTTCTCGTGCGCCGGCCCCAGCTTGGCGTACCAGGCCAGGGACGTCACCGCGTCCTGCACGCGCGCGCCGCCGGAGTCGTTGATGCCGATCATCGGGGCACCGATCTTGGCCGCGTACTCCATCGCGGAGACCACCTTGCGGCCGAAGGCCTCGCCGATAGTGCCGCCGAAGACCGTCTGGTCGTGCGAGAACACCACCACAGGCCGGCCCTCAATGGAGCCGTAGCCGGTGACGACGCCGTCGCCATACGGGTTGCTGGCGCTGCCCGGCGTCTTGGCCAGTGCGCCCAACTCCTGGAACGAGCCGGCGTCGAGCAGCGTGTTGATGCGGTCCCGGGCGCTGGCCTGGCCCGCGGCATCGCGCTTGGCGATCGCCCGGGCGCTGCCCGGCTCGCGGGCAAGCTCCAGCTTCGCGCGGAGCTCAGCCAGCTTCTCGGCAGTGGTGCTCACAGTCAAACTCCTTGTCGGCGGGGGAAACTACCCGCGTGCGGACTCGATCTCGGCCAATTTGCGGCTCAGGTGCGCCCCGACCTTGGCGATGTACGGCTCGTCGACGATGGCCACGTGGTCACCACCGATCTGCACCACCTCCAGATCGGTGAGCACCCCACCCCAGCCGCCGTCGGCCGCCCGCGTCGCATACGCGGGCTCCAACTCGATGGCGCCGTCGTGGTAGGTGTCGGCCATGTACAGCACAGTAGGACCGTCGTACGGGGTCAGTTGCGCGGCCGCACGGGCCAGCGCCCGGTTCTCTAGGAACGAGGTCCGCTGGTGCTCGATCACACCGCCGGGAATCGGCAGGTCCACGCCCTTGAGCAGGCCCATCAGGATGTCGACGGCGCCCTCATCATCGGTCTGCGCGAGCAGGTCGACGGGTAGCGGCACCTCGACGCCGTAGGTCTTCTCGGCGAACGCGATGTAGCGGTTCCAGCGGGCGCGGCGCTCGTCCTCGTTGTCGACGATCTCCTCGCCCGGCATGACCACGTCGATGAGGCCGACCAACGCGACCTCCTCACCGGCGGCGCGCAGCAATTTCGCCACCGCGTACGCCAGGATCCCGCCGAATGACCAGCCCGCGAGCACGTAGGGCCCGTGCGCCTGGATCTCACGAATCGGCTCGAGATACTGCGTGGCACGCTCCGCGATCTCGCCCTCGACGCGTTCGAACCCGTACATCGGGGTGTCGGCGGGCAGGCGCTTGAGCAGCGGCTCGTAGGCGACGGTGGAGCCGCCGGCCGGGTGGAAGACGAACACCGGGACGCGGTCGACGCCCTCGACCTTGGCACGCAGGGTGCGGACGATGCCCACATCCCCCTCGAGGTGCTCGCGGACCAGGTCCGAGAGCTGCTCGATGGTGGTGGCACCGCGGACCTGCTCGGCTGTGATGTCGCCGCCCGCGCGCTCGGTGAGCCGCTCGGCCAGCGCCGCGGTCTGCGCGTCGTCCAGCGGGGTGAGTGGGTTGAAGATGCCCCGTGCGGAGCGTCCGATGACGACCGCCCAGGTGCCGAAGGTCAGGCGCTCGGCGGCATCGCGCGGCGGCACGTCCGCGGCCTGCTTCTCGGCAGGAGCCGCAGCCGTCTCGGCCGCAGCCTCCGGCACGTCGGCGGGCAAATCGGTCGGGATCGCGGTGACGGTCTCGCCCGCCACTCCCCCTGTCTCCGCCTCGCGCCTCTGCTGTTCGGCGAGCGCCGCGACCTCCTCGCGGTTCTCCACGGCGTAATGCACGTACTTGGCGACCTCGACAAGGTTCGCGTCCCGCACAGCCTGCAGCTGCAGTTGCGGGATGTCGAAGTCGTACTCGACGCGGTTCTTGATGCGCACAGCCATGAGTGAGTCCAGGCCCAGCTCCATGAGCGGGATCTCCATGGGCAGGTCCTCGGCGGCAAAGCCCATCGACTCGGCGACGATCTCGCGCAGCCGGTCATCCAGGCTGATCTTGCCCTCGGGGTCCCAGCGAGAGGCCGCGCCGAAGTCATCGTCCGCATCCTCGGCCACTACCTGCTCGGCCAGCACCGGAGCGAGGACGACCCGCTCGGCCAATGGCGCGCCGGAGTGGACGACGGCCTCCGCGAGGAGCGTGAACGCGCCGTCGGCGCCGCGGGCGTGCACCTGCACGGACCCGCCGCCCAGGTGCGGAACCAGCGAGGTGGTGATGGTGCCGGACATCGGGACTGCGGCGGCGCCGAGAAGCACCGCGCCCAGCGTGACGTCGGAGAGCACCTCGCCGGCGGCGGCGACGATCAGCTGCGCGGGGTCGGTCACCGCGTCCGCGACGACCTCCCACACGTGGCGCCCGTCCGGGAGCGCCACGTGCGCGCCGGGGATGCGGGCGTTGCCGCCGGTGGAGATGCGCGAGTTGACCCACAGCTGCTTGCGCTGGAAGGCGGTGCGCGGAATCTCGGCGAAGGGCCCGGCGGGCAGCAGCGAGTCCAGGTCGACCTGGTGGCCGTGCACGTACAGGGTGGCCAGCGCGGTGAGGACGGTGAGCTCCTCGTCCTCCTTGCGCTTGAGGGTCTGCACCAGCTGCGGCTCCAGGACACCCTGGTCGTAGCAGGTCATCGCGATCGACATCAGCGTGACGGGGTTCGGGGCGAGCTCCACGAAGGTGGTGTGCCCGGCGGATAGGGCCGCCTTGACGGCCTGGTCGAAGAAGACGCTGTGGCGCATGCCCTTGATCCAGTAGTCCTCGGCGTGGAGCGGGTCGTGCCCCGCGGGGAAGCTGTTCCCCTCGTGGACCGAGGAGAACAGGCCGGTGGCCAGCGGGAAGTTCTCGATACCCGCCAGCTCCGCCTGAAACTCGCCGAGGATCGGGTCGACCTGGGAGGTGTGGCTGGCCCCCTTGACCTGCATGACGCGGGCGAACTTGCCGGCGGCCTCGGCTCGGGCGACGATCGCCTGCACCTGCGGGTCCGGTCCGCCGATGACGGTCTGGTTCGGGGCGGCGTAGACGCACACCTCGAGGTCCGGGAAGTCGACCAGCACGTCGGTGATCTCCGCGGCGCTGTACTCGACGATCGCCATGCGGCGGATGTCCTGGCCCTCCAGGGTCGCCTCGCCCTCGCCCATCAGGCGTGAGCGGACGCAGATCACGCGGACCGCGTCCTCCAGGGAGAGCCCACCGGAGACGTACGCGGCGGCGGCCTCGCCCATCGAGTGGCCGAGCGCCGCGGTGGGCTCCGCGCCGTGGTGACGCAGCAGCTTCGCGAGGGCAACCTGGATGGTGAAGATGCCGACCTGCGCGCGCTCGGTGTCGTAGTCGACGGAGTCGTCGAGGAACATCTCGGCCACGCGATAGCCCGCTTCGATGTCGATGAACTCGTCGATCTCGTCTACGGCGGCGTGGAACACGGAGTTGGTCTGGTAGAGGCTCTTGCCCATCTTGCGGTGCTGCGAACCGAAGCCCGAGAACACCCAGACCGGGCCGGACGTGGCGGGCGAGTCCGCGGAGAGCACGTGCGGCGATGGCTTGCCCGCGGCTAGGGCGTGGAGGCCGGCGATGGCCTCGGCCCGGGTGCGCGCGAGCACGGCACCGCGGGAGCGGCCGTGGTTGCGGCGGGCCAGCGCCCGGCCGAGGTCCTCGAGCGAGGTGACGCTGCCGGCCTCGGTCTCGAGCCAGTCGGCCAGGTCCGCGGCGACGCGGCGACGGCGCGACGGCATCGGGGCGGAGACGACGAGCAGGACCGCGGGGGGCTCGGCGGCCTCATCGGCGACAGGGGCCTCGACGGCGGGCACCTCCACGGCAGCCGGCGTGTACTCCCGCAGGACCACGTGCGCGTTGGTGCCGCCGAAGCCGAAGCCGGACACGCCGGCGATGGCCTGGCCGCTGTAGCGGGGCCACTGCGCGCCCTCGTCGATGACGCGCAGGTGCGCCGCGTCGAAGTCGATCAGCGGGTTCGGGCCCGCGTAGTTGAGCGTCGGCGGCAGCGCGTCGGCCTGCATCGACAGCACGACCTTGATCATGCCCGCAGCGCCGGCGGCGGCCTCAAGGTGCCCGAAGTTGGTCTTGGCGGAGCCGAGCAGCGCGGGCTTGTCGTCCTCGCGGCCCAGGCCCACGACGCGGCCCAGGGCGCCGGCCTCGATGGGATCGCCCAGGGTGGTGCCGGTGCCGTGCGCCTCGATGTAGTCCACCTGCGTCGGCACGATGCCGGCGTCGCGGTAGGCGCGGCGCAGCACGTCCACCTGCGCGTCGGGGCTCGGCGCGGTGAGACCGTTGGAACGGCCGTCCTGGTTGACAGCGGTGCCCGCGATGACGGCCAGCACGGTGTCGCCGTCGCGCTCGGCGTCCTCGAGCCGCTTGAGCACCAGCAGGCCGCCGCCCTCGGAGCGGATCATGCCGTCGGCGTCGGAGGAGAAGGCCTTGATGCGACCGTCCGGCGCCATGACGCCCAGCTCGGAGAAGCCGAGGGTGGCGGCGGGGGCGACCAGCATGTTGGTGCCGCCGGCGACGGCCAGGTCGGCGTCGCCCTCACGGAGCGCGCGCACCGCCTGGTGTACGGCCACCAGCGAGGACGAGCAGGCGGTGTCCAGGGTGACGGACGGGCCGCGGAAGTCGTAGAAGTAGGAAATGCGGTTCGCGATGATCGCGGTCGAGTTGCCGGTGATCGCGTACGGGTGCGCGGTGGACGGGTCCGCGACAGTCAGCAGCTGGTAGTCGTTGGCGGAGGAGCCCATGAAGACCCCGACCGACTGCCCCTTGAGGGTGTTCGCGGGCAGATGCGCGTGCTCGAGCGCCTCCCAGGTGAGCTCCAGCGCCAGGCGTTGCTGCGGGTCCACCATCTCGACCTCGCGCGGGGACATCGCGAAGAACTCCGCGTCGAAACCCTTGACGTCCTCGAGGTAGCCGCCCTTGGTGTTCGCGCGCTCGATGGCGGCGGCGATCACGGGGTCCGAGCGGTACTCGTCCCAGCGGCCCGCGGGCAGGTCGGTGATGCCGTCGTGCCCGGCGGCCAGCATCTCCCACATCTGGGCGGGGGTGCTGCCGGAGCCGGGGAAGCGCGAGGCCATGCCGATGATCGCGACATCGTGCGCGCCCGGGCCGGACGGACGGGTGTAGAAGTTCTCGTCCACCGGCACGTCCGCCGACTCCGGCGGGCCCTCCACGATGCGCTGCGCCAGCGAGGCGATCGTGGGGTGCTGGTAGACGATGGTCGCGTCGAGCGTGATCCCGCAGAGGTCCTCGATCTCGCCGCTGAGCGCCACCGCGTCCCGCGAGGACAGGCCGAACTCCTCCATCGGACGGTTCGGATCGACCTCGCCGCGGGCCAGGCCCGTGGTGGCGACGATCCAGTCGGTCAGCCACTCGCGCAGCCCCGCCACGGTCAGCTCGGGGCGCTCCAGCCCTGAGGATCCCAGCCCTGCGGACTCCACTGCTGTGGAGTCCGCGCTTGCGGACTCTCCGACAGCGATTGCGGCGGTCTCCGTGTTGGGGAGATCCGGCTGCTGTCCGTCAGACGGTAGATCAGTCATGCGACCTGCTTCGACTATTCGTTGGGGCTGTCGGGGAAGGCTTGCTGCGTGTAACCGCCACGCAGCGTGCCCTCGATGTACGCGGCTTTGCACGCCCGCCGGGCGATCTTGCCACTGGAGGTGCGCGGGATGGAACCGGCGGGGACCATCAGCACGTCGCGCACGGTGACGCCGTGGCGGGCGGAGACGGCGGCGCGCACCGCGTCGGCGATGGGGCCGGGGTCGGCCTTGCCGGCGCCGGGCGCACGCTCGGCGACGACGACGAGCTGCTCCGAGGAATCGTCGCGATCATGGACCAGGCCGGAGCCCGAGTGCTCGAAGACGCCCGCGGGCATCTGGTTGAGCGGCACCGCGAACGCGGCAGCGAAGCCGGGCCGGATGGCCTTGGAGGCCTCCTGCACGGAGTACTCCACATCCTGGGGGTAGTGGTTGCGCCCGTCCACGATGATCAGGTCCTTGACGCGGCCCGTGATGAACAGCTGGCCGTCGATGTACACGCCGTAGTCACCGGTGCGCATCCAGTGCGCGTCCTCGGGGGTGCCGTTTGCGTGGCTGCCCGCGGGGATCCGCTGCGTGAGCTTGTTCTGGAACGTCTCGACGGTCTCCTGGGGACGGTTCCAGTAGCCGGTACCCATGTTCTCGCCGTGCAGCCAGATCTCGCCGACCTCTTCGTCGGCCAGCTCGGTGCCCGTCTCCGACTCCACGATGGTCGCCCACTGGCTGCGGGCCACGTAGCCGCAGGCCACCTGCGGCACCGCGCTCGGGTGGTCCTCGGTGAGGCGCTCGATGCGGCCCTGGTTGAGCGCATCGCGGTCGACGTAGATCACGACGGGCTCGGCGTCGGGCCCGGTGGTCGAGACGAACAGCGTCGCCTCCGCCATGCCGTAGCTCGGCTTGATCGCCGTGTCCGGCAGCCCATAGGGGCCGAAGGCCTCGTTGAATTTCCGGATCGACGACGTCGTGACCGGCTCAGAGCCGTTGATCAGGCCGATGACGTTGCTCAGGTCGAGGGTCTCGCCCTCCTTGGGCAGACCTCGCGCGGCGGCGTGCTCGAACGCGAAGTTCGGCGCGGCGGCGAACGTGTTCGCGCCGTCCGAGGCGGCGGCGAGCTCGCGGATCCAGCGGCCCGGGCGCTGCACGAACGCGCGCGGGGACATGATCGTGATGTACCGGCCGCCGAACGCGGGGAGAATCACCGTGAGCAGGCCCATGTCATGGAACAGCGGCAGCCAGGTGACGCCGCGGGACTCCAGGTCCAGTCCGATGCCGAACGCCATCTGCAGCGCGTTCGTGAGCACGGCGCGGTGCGTGATCTTCACGCCGGCCGGGGTGCGTGTGGAACCGGACGTGTACTGCAGGTATGCGATCGCCTCGAGGTCCGACTCCGGCTTGACCCACGTGGCGCCGACCTCGTCCGGGATGCCGTCGACGGCGATGATGCGCGGGCGCTCCTTGGCGGGCAGCGCGCGGAACAGCTGGCGCACGCCGGCGGCCGAGTTCGTCGCCGTCAGGATCGCGGCGGGGGTGCAATCCGCGAGGACCGACTCGAGGCGGTCCAGGTGGCCGGGCTCGTCCGGGTCGAACAGCGGCACCGCAATATTGCCGGCGTGGATCGCGGCGAAGAACGAGATCACGTAGTCCAGGCCCTGCGGCGCGAGGATCGCGACGCGGTCGCCCGGCTTGGTCACCTGCTGCAGCCGCGCTGCCACCGCACGGATGCGGATGCCGAACTGGCCCCAGGTGAGTTCCTCGGCGACGCCGTCACGGGCCGCGGAGTAGTCCATGAACCGATAGGCGAGCTCTGCCGGGGCGTCGTGCGTGTTCGCCTCGACGTGGTCCACCAGGGTCCGGCCGTCCCTCAGGCTTACTTGCCCCTGGTCGTCCAGGTATTCAGCCAAATGGTCGACGATCGGTTGCATCCCTACTCCTGTCAGTACTTCTCGTGTGGCGCTAAGTGTCTGTGCCGATGGGCTCCGATGCAGCATCCCAGGCTTGACGGGACAGACACAATCCTTCGTCGGGCGTACGAACGCCGACGATCAGATCGCCCACTCAGATCACAAACATGTTACAGACACACCGGAGCGCCCTTTCGCGCAACATGCACCTTGCCACCCCGACCTGCCCGCGCGTATCGGACGACCGTCCCACTCCGCCTAGTTGTGCGCAGGTGTGGGCGCGTTCTGGATCAGTCCCGCGGCCCAATCAGTCAGGTACGCCGTGGCCGTAGTCCCGTCGATAATCGGGTTGGTGTGGTAGATCGCGTGGATCGGCGCACTGGCCGCGGTGGACAGCTGCGCGATGGTCCCCACCAGGTTGGTGAGGACCTCTGCGGGGGCATCGCAGATGAGATCGCCCGGCGCGCAGATCTGCACCGCCCGGTCCGCGAGCACTCCGAAACCGCCGGGGCGCGGGCCCGTCATCGTGGTGCCCGGCATCAGCGGGCCCAGGTTGAGCCCGGCCAGCAGCACCTCGGCGCCCTTGCCGCCCGGCACCCCCAGATTCAGGCCCGCCGCGGGCGCGGTGGTGTCCCGGCGCCCGTCCGCGATAAGGCCGACGCCCAGCACGCGGTCCGCGGAGATCGGCGCGGTGGCCACGCCGTTACCGATGTCCGACGCGATATCGCCGGCGATCACGGCGCCCTGGGAGAAGCCCATCAGCACGAAGTTCGTGAGCGGGCACTCCGCGGTGCGGTCGCGAATCATGTTCTCGGCCGCCGCCTTGCCCTGCGCGCGGCTGTCGTCATAGGTGGCCTCCGGCGGCGCCATCGGCCGAGCGAACTGCGCCACGTACGGCACCGTCATCACATCCACCCGCGACTCCGGGAACTGCTCCTGCAGCGGCCCGGTGACGTTGAGCAGCAGCGCCGCCGGATTGGCGGTCGGATGGTGCGGGTCGTCGGTCGGCGAGCTCTCCCACGTGCCCGGCACGGAGATGACCTGCACGTCCGGGCAGCTCGCGGGCTGCGCCTGCGGCTCCTCGGGACCGGGGGTGGGGGTCGGGCCGCCCGGCACGGGCGGCGTCTGGGTGCGGGTCAAACCAAACACAAGGGCGATGATCGCGATGACAATCGCGGCCAGCACCAATCCGCCAAGCACCAGTTTCCCGCCGCCGCCACGCTTCTTGCCCCTGCTCATGCGTTGCAGAAGGTCGCCTGGGCGGTGGCGATGTAGGCGTCGGTGACCGCTTCGGCGTCGATCTCCTTATTGAGCAGCTGCGCGTCCGACGCGACGAACGCCAGCACGTACTGGCGCATCTGCACCTGGGGCACCGCGTCGGCCTCGGACGCGCAGATGTACTGCGCGGCGCTCAGCGCGACGTCGCCGCCCTGGCTGTAGTCGATGCCCTTCTCCCCGAGCCCGTCCAGGAAAGCCTGGTCGCGCGTAGACCGCTCCGGCGCGGCCGGGCCGGGGTAGCCCTCCGGCACCGGCTCCGGGGCCTCAGCGGGAGCCGTGGGCGGCACCGCGGTGGGGCTAGGGTCCACCGTCGACGACGGCGTCGTGGGGCTACTGCCCGCGGACTGGCTGGCACTGACGCTCGGGGTCGAGCTCACCGTTGAGCCGTCGCCGCCGCAAGCCGCGGTCAACCCGGCAACGCCGACCGCGAGAGCAGCGGCCACCAGGCCTCGTCCGAATGCAGTGCGCATCGTGAAAATCCTTACTTCGTTTGGCAGAACTGGGAAGAGACAAAACCACGCCGTCCCGAGCCAGCGTACTGATCATTCCCCCCCGGGGAGTGTTCGGCGAGCTGGCTCGGGCGGCGTGGTTTGGGTGCTAGTCGCCCACCCCGACCTGGCCGTGCTGGAAGTCCTGGACCACTGCGGTCCCCTCGATGCGCTGGTCGCTGATCGGGAAGCCCAGCTCCCCGCCCTCGTAGCCCTTGGCCGCCCAGGCGTCCATGACGGAGCCGTTCAGCACCGACCAGGCGCCGGAGGCCGGGGACCAGTACAGGTTGCCCTTGTCGAAGCGGTTGAACTTGCCGCCGACCGCGTCGAGCTCGCTGGTCTGGGGAAAGCCGAGCACGCTGGCCTCGTAGCCGAGCTCCTTGTACTTGTCCAAGATCAGGCCGCGGACCTCGTACGCGTCCGCCCCGTTCTTCTGGAACAGGATGCCGCGCTCGAAGACCTGCGACTGGCCCTGCCCGTTGGGGGTGGTGATGGGCTCGTCCAGCGGGAAGCCCAGCCCGTTCAGGTGCTCCCAGCCGAGGTCGTTCCAGGCACGCTGAATGTCGCCGGAGATCGAGTGCGCCCCGGTGGGCGGCGACCAGTAGACGGCGCCGTGCTGGAAGGTGTTGAACCGGCCCACGTTCTCGAGCGTCGGGAGCTCACTGGACGTCGGCAGGCCGAGGAAGCCGCCCGGACCGCCGGACTGCTGGTAGCGGCCACCGATGAGACCGGACACGAGGTTCGCGCCGGTGGCGCCCGACCAGAAGGCGCGGCCGTTGGTGTAGTCCTGCGCGACGCCGCCTGGCACCGCGTACTCGGGGGTCACGCAGTCGCCCATCCAGCCGCTCCCGGCCACCAACCCGCCGATGGCGCCATTGGGTGCGCAGTTGACCGGCTCGGTGTTCACGCCCAGCGCCTGGGCGATCTGCGGCCAGGACTGGTGCAGCTCGAACTGCCAGTACGGCCAGGAGTGCGTCCCCGACGGGCGGTAGACCACGTTCGCGGGGATACCTTCGCGGGCCAGCGCGCTGGCGAAGTTCTGCGACGTCAGCCGGGAGAGGATCTCCAGGCCCATGCCGGCGATGTTCGTGGAGATGCCGGGAATGCCGCCAACCTGGTCATACGGGCCGGCGAAGCCGTTGCCGCTGGAGATGTAGATGCTCTTGCCCTGGAGCTTGTCCACGTGCAGCAGCGGGTCCTGCTCGGCCCACCGCGGGTCGGACGGCGCGCCCCACATCTTCTGCGAGTTGAACTGGCCCGCGTCTTGCATCGCGAACTGCAGCGCCTGCGGCATGCCCAGCGAGGTGGTGTTCAGGATGCCGGAGTAGGAGCCGACGAAATTGAACATGTCCGGATGGCGCTCCGCGAGCATCATCGCGGCGGTGCCGCCCATGGACAGCCCGGCGACGCCGCGCACGTTCGTGCTGCGCCAGTCGTTCTCCAGGATGGGGGGCAGTTCCCGCGTCAGGAACGTCTCCCACTGGTAGTTGTGCCCGTTGTCGGGCTCGTTCCAGTTGGTGTAGAAGCTGGACTCCCCACCAACGGGCAGGACGACGTTCACGTTCTTGTCCGCGAAGAACTCCTCGATATTGGTCTCCAACGTCCAGCCGTTGACGTCGTCCCGGGCTCGGAGGCCGTCGAGCATCAGCAGTTGGGGGTAGGTCTTGGCGGGATCAATGTTCCAGTCCCGGCCCACATAGATCTGGACCTGGATGTCCTCGTTCATCGCCGGGGAGTGGACCCAGAGTGCCACTCGACGGGCGGTGATCCACTCGACCTTGGTGACCTTCACACCGTCCAGGACCGGCGCCGTGTGAACGGGGGCGGTCTGGGCTGGAGCACTGACAGCCGGGGCAGCCTGCGCCGCGACCGGGCTGATCAACGCTGCGGCCAGCGGGAACACCGCGGCGGCCACGAGCGCGCGCTGCCAGCGGACGCCGGACCTTCGGCTGGCCGGCGCGACTGCACGCCCCGACATCGGTGTGAGTGCCAAGATATCCCTCGCTTCATTCCGAGCAACAGAAACGACTCAATCATCCGTTTCTCGATTACCGACACAATAAGCCCGACCCGGTGAGATCCCACGGATCACACGCCGAACACGCGTCACTCTAGCCACATTTTCCCGATACCCATAGGGTGGATGCGCAAAAGGGCCCGGGCCGCACACCGAGGTATTCGGTGTGCGGCCCGGGCCGCTCGGCAATTCGACTCAGGGTCGCAACTAGCGGCCGACAGCCTGCAGGATCTGCGGGCGAGCGGTCCAGAGCTGGTTCTCCCAGTTGTTCCACGCGTGGATGCCATAGTTCGGGAACGAGAACGTGGCGGGGATGTTCATGGTCGCGAGGCGCACCTGGAAGATCTTGGCCGACGCGAGCGAGAGCGCCTCGAGGCCCATGCCCATGCCGGTGTTCCAGAAATCGACCGGCCTGGTGGGGTGATCGCCATTCGGGCCCGGGTCCGGGATAGCGGAGGCCGCGGAGATGAACAGCGACAGGCCGCGGAGCTCTTCGGCGAAGACGAACGGGTCATGCTGCGCCCACATGGGCGACCACGGCGGGCCCCACATGGAGTCGGCGTTGAACAGGCCTGCGTCCAGCATCGCGACGCGGATGCTCGTCGGCATGCCAGGCGTCGAGAGGTTCAGGTAACCGGACATGGAGCCGGCGAAGGCGAACTGCGGCTTGTGCTTGGCCGCGAGGTACAGCGCGGCGCTGCCGCCCATGGAGATGCCCAGCACGGCGTTGCCGCTGCGGTTCACACCCTTGACGTCGGCCAAGAAGTTGGGGAGCTCGCTCGACAGGAACGTCTCCCACATGTAGGTGAAGTCCTGGCCGTTGAAGTTGCTGGGGGCAATCCAGTCGGAGTAGAAACTGGCCGCGCCGCCGATCGGCATGACCACGTTCACGTTGTCGTTCTTGAACTGGTCGAAGGCGTTGGTCTCGATGTCCCAGCCGTTGGCCGTGTCGGGGGCGCGCAATCCGTCGAGCATGTACACGGCGGGGTTGCCACCGCTGCCGCCGGTGGCGCTCTGGAACTGCACGGGAATGTTCCGGCCCATCGAGGGCGACCACACGTTGAGCCGCTCGATGCGATCCGGGTTGGACCAGGCGTTCGCAGTGCCTGCGTTGACGAGACCGGTGAGCATGGTGAGCGAGAAGAGCGCCGCCCCGAATCCGATCAGCCGGCGCTTGAAGCCGCCTGGCTTTCGTGGGTTCGTTGTTGCCATGGACTAAATCCTCTTTCTGTCTGCGACACCATCTGCGACGCATGTTCTCGGCCACTTCTGCTGTGGGGACCGTGATCCCCCGCAGGCGCAACCGATCGAGCCGTCCGGCTCTGCCGATCTTCTCCCCGGGTTTACATACCGAGGTCCAAACCTAGGCCCTAACCCGCTGGCACCGCAAGCCGTTGGCGCATTTACCCGTGCGCCCACAACCTGGTCTATACGGACTGCTTATCGAGGAAAGTCGCGCGACCGTTACGTCGCTGTGACATACCCACTGGCCAAGCGTCGTTCCCCTGGTCCCACTCGGAACCCGCTGGATCTGCCGCGCCAGAACCCCGCCGCGGCGTGTGTGTGCCCGTAATCACACTGGCGCCTCCGTGCACATTACCGCGGATTCTGGAGTGCCGGCGCCACCAGATCGCAACGCTGGATCTCATACTCGGGCACCCTGTCGATCTCATACTGGCCGTAGCTCCAGGCGTTCCGGATGTTCGAGAGAAACTTCCGCACCGTCAGTTCGCCCTGGTAGGACTCCAACAGCATCCGGGTGTCCTCGCAGGTGAGCGCCACCTTGGCCTCCGCCACCCAATCCTCGTCGATCCACCCCGGCAAGCCCCAGTCATGCTCGGGGACGAAGCCCTTCTCCGCGATCATCCAGTCGACGGGCAGGCTCTTGTCATGGCCGATGCGCGCGTGCTCGATGCGCGGCGAATGCGCCGCCAGCGGATACGCCAAGCCCACCATGTCGTAGACCTTGGTGTCGAGGTCCGTGTTCATGCTCGGCATGCCCAGGTTGATGAAGTAGATGGTGTGTCCGGCGCCGCCCTCTGGGATCGGGCCCAGCGGCGGGATCGCCACCCAGTCGTCCATCGCGGCTGCCTGCACAAGCAACCCGCCTTCCGGAGTTCGCCGAATCGCATCCACCATTGACCCGATCCGCGGAAACGCCAGATAATCCGCGGCCGTCAGCGGATGGGCGTTGCCGGTCTGCACCGAGTAGAACCCCCGCTCATCCACGATCCCATTGCGAGTGAGCGTGCCAGCCCGCGCCTCTGGCCCGGTGTTGACCACCGCGAGCGCCCACGCGATCATCCCGATCCATGCGGCCAGCGTGACCACCGCGGCCGCGCGCGGGCCGGTGGGCCGCACAACGGTGCTGCGCCACTGCTCGCGCGTCGGGAGCCGGACCGGGATCATCGCCAGCGGCGCCATCAGGATGAACACCACGGGCAGCAGGACGCGGCCGTGCATGAAGTCGCCGCCGACGCGGATCTCGTAGATCAACCAGATCAGGCCGACGGCCAGGATCAGGGTCACCGCCGCGGCCGGAGAGTGCAGCCACCGTTGAAACTTGGCCCACCGCGCCCGCAGGCTGTTAGGCGGCCGGTACGCCGCCGCCGGTGCCGCCGTGGCCCTGTTGACGAGGACCACCGCGGCGATCAACAGCAGCAGCGCCAGCGGCACCCACATCCGATACGGCCCGGCCAGGTCGCCGAGATAGGTGAGGCCGACCCCCCACTTGGCCTCCGTCGCGTCCTTCGCGACGGCGGTGTTCGGGTACGGCAGCCCGTAGTACCCCATCCGCCAGATCTGGTAGCCGACGGGCAGCAGGCCTGAGACGACCACCAGCAACACGCGCGAGCGCCAGCCCTGCTTCACGCAGAACAGCAGCAGCAGGATCGGCGCGGCCACCAGCACCGTCTCCGGCCGCACCAGCCAGCACAGGCCGGCGATGAAGCCGAGGGTGAGGATCTGTGCGCGGGAGGGGGTCGCGGTGGTGGCCCAGCGCATCAGCAGCCAGAAGACGAGCCCGATCCAGCAGATCACCAAGCTGGTCTCGAGCCCGCTGGTCGCGAAGTCGCGGGCCGGCGGCAGCGCCATATAGCCGAACACGCCGGCCGGGAGCAGGATCATGCCCGACACTCCGGCAGCCTGCGCGCGGTGGCGGTGCAGGCGCCCGGAGCCCAGCATGACGAAGACGATCGCCAGCACGCTCAGCACGAGCGTGATGCCCAGCACCACGTATTCCATCTGGGCACGGCTGAGCCAGCTGAAGAACCAGACGACATAGGTCCAGGCCGCGCTGGTGTTGACCTCGACCCGCTCGCCCTTGT
The DNA here is from genome assembly GCF_000524475.1 of Tomitella biformata AHU 1821. Classification (GTDB taxonomy): domain Bacteria; phylum Actinomycetota; class Actinomycetes; order Mycobacteriales; family Mycobacteriaceae; genus Tomitella; species Tomitella biformata. The sequence continues at coordinate 70,921 of NZ_BAVQ01000071.1, forward strand.
TGAACACCGGGCCGTTGCCGGCAAGGAGGTTCCGCACTGTCCGCAGGACGATCAGGCCGTCGTCGGCGATCCACCGGCGCTGCCACGCGCCCCACGCGAACAGGGCCGCGGCGACGGTGATCGACAGCGCCGTCAGCCCGGCCGGCGTCAATAGCCTCCGGGCCAGGCCTAGCGGGCGGTCCTTGCTGCTCACGCCCCCCTCGGGCGACGTGTCAGATATTGGGGACGACATAGGCGGCGATCCCGACCACGACGATCCACGAGACGGCCAAGACCTGGAGCACGCGGTCGCGACGGGCGATGTCCTCGGGCGCGCCCGCGACACCGCCATCGACATCCACCGCGTAGCGCAGGATGGCGATGACGAAGGGCACCATCGAGACCGCGTACCAGGCGCCGCCGTGGATCCGGTCCTGCTCGAAGGCCCAGAGCCCGTAGCAAATCACGACGGCCGTCGCGGACAGCGTCCAGACGAACCGCAGGTAGGTGCTGGTATAGCCCTCGAGGGACTTGCGGATCTTCGCGCCGGTGCGCTCGGCCAGCTGCAGCTCCGCGTAGCGCTTGCCCGCCGCCATGAACAGGGAGCCGAACGCCATGATCAGCAGGAACCACTGCGAGAGCGCGATGCCGGCAGCCACACCGCCGGCCATCGCCCGCAGTAGGAAGCCCGAGGACACGATGCAAATGTCCAGCACCGGCTGATGCTTGAGTCCGAAGCAGTACGCCAGCTGCACGGCGATGTACACCGCGACGACAATCGCCAGCTGGTAGGTCGCGATGAAGGACAGCCCGATAGCGGCGGCCATCAAGATCGCTGCGGCCGCGTACGCGAGTCCGACAGGCAGGACGCCGGCCGCGATCGGCCGGTAGCGCTTGACCGGGTGCGCCTGGTCGGCCGCGACATCGCGCGCGTCGTTGACGAGGTAGATCGACGAGGCGGCGAGGCAGAAGACCACAAAGGCCAGCGCGACAGGGCCCAGCACGTTGGTGTCGAACAGCGATCCTGCGGCGACGGGCGCCGCCAGGACCAGCACGTTCTTTACCCACTGCCACGGGCGCATGGCCTTCAGCAGGCCGCCAAGCACAGTCTTGGGCACCTTCGCGGCCGCCACCGCCGCGTCGGAGATGGTGGGCTCATCCACCGCCTCCAAGCCAGGGAGCCGCTCCAAGTTCGGTTCAGTCATGCTGTTCCTTCCGCCTGGGCCACAGTATTGCCCGCAGCGAAGAGCCTCCCACGCAGTGCCGGGTAACGGCGCTGCGCACGGCCGAGAGCCGCGGCGGTGGCCGCGCCTACCCCCGCGCCCACCAGCACATCCGAGGGGTAGTGCACGCCGAGAACCAGGCGCGAGAGCAGCATCGGCGGAACCACAACGGCTGCCACCGGCAGCCCCGTCAGCTTGCCGATCAGCACCGCGGCGGCCGTAGACGACGTCGCGTGCGAGGACGGGAAGCTGAGTTGGCTCGGCGTCGACACCCCCACCATCACGGCGGGGCTGTCCGGCCGCGGCCTGCGCACGACGCGCTTGATCACAATCGAGGCCGCGTGCGCGGCGACCGCGCCCACGCCCACGCCGAACCACTCCCGGCTGCGGTCGCGGTCGATCGCCGCGCCCAGCACGGAGAGAGCCATCCAGCCGAGCGCGTGCTCGCCGAAGTGCGAGAGGCCGCGGGCAGCGGGCAGCACTCCGGGGCGCTGGGCCACCGCGTACTGCACCGTCGCCAGGGCAGGCACCTCGTACTTGATGGCCAGGCTATTTATTGAAGACACGTGCCCACCTGTCCCTGCTTGTCATCTCGGGCACTGCGTCCCGATAGATCTGTTTAAGAGCCGGGAACTGGCTGGCCAGCTCGCGGTGTAGGCGGATGGACTCGCGCCCCAGCGCCGCGGCCTTGGCCCGGTCCCGCTGGCGGTACACGACACCGCGCCCGTCGGCCGTGGTCACCGTGACGCCGTCCACCTGCGAGAGCAGGTACCAGCGCGCGTCGAGCGTCGGCACGTTCAGTTGTGGCACCGCGTGCGTCGCCGTGTTCGCAGGCCTGACGCTGTGGCGCAGCCCCTTGACCAGGCGGACCACCTTGGAGAGCGGATTCGTGGGCTCGGCCACCGCGCCCACGCCGGACCCGGAGGGCAGCGGCAGGTCGGTCGACGACGGCAGCACCACCGCGTCGGGGAAGTGCGTGCGCATCTCCCGGACCATCGGCAGCGCCGACTCGAGAATGCTCGTGATGTGCTCCGGGCCAGCCAGGAAATCCTTGATGGCCTGATTCTGGATGGCCACCGTCGAGTATTCCAGGCACAGCAGGTGCTTCGCCGTGGCCTTCAGCGAGTTCTGGATCAGCCCCCGGGCGGGGCCCGGCATGTGCAGCGCGGCGACCACCAGGCGGTTGCGCAGGTGGAAGTACGCCTGCCAGTCAATGGCATCGTCCTTGTCGGACCAGGCCATATGCCAGATCGCGGCACCCGGCATCGTCACCGTCGGGTAGCCCGCGGCGCGGGCCCGCAGGCCGTACTCCGCGTCGTCCCACTTGATGAACAGCGGCAGCGGCTGGCCGATCTCCTCCGCGACGACGCGCGGGATCATGCACATCCACCAGCCGTTGAAGTCGACGTCGATGCGCCGGTGCAGGTCCTTGGACTCGTCCCGGTCACGCAGCGGCTTGGCCGAGAAGTCGTGGTCGTACTCCACGTGCGGCGCGGCGCCCCACATGAAGATGTCGCGCCGGACGACCTCACCCATCGTGTGCAGGTGGCTGCGCTCCTGCAGGTTCAGCATCTGGCCGCCGATCAGCGTCGGGACCTTCGCGAACCGGCTCATCGCGAGCGCACGCAGGATCGAGTCCGGCTCGATCTCGATATCGTCGTCCATGAACAGGATCTGCTCGCAGTCCGTCGCGGTGACGGCCTCGAGCATGATGCGGCTGTAGCCGCCGGAGCCACCGAGGTTCGGCTGGTCATACATCCGCAGCTTGTCGCCCAAGGGCCCCGAGGCCTCCGCGAAGTCCGGCTGGTCCTTGGCCTTGTCCGTGCCCTGGTCGGGCATGATCACAGCCTCGATGACGTCCAGGACCAACGGATCCGAGCAGATCGCCCGCAACGCCTTGACGGCGTCGACGGGGCGGTTGAACGTGGGGATGCCCAGGGTGACGGCCGCGCGGCCGGGGGCCTCGATGGGCGCGAACCAGCCCGCGCGCAGAACCTCCACCTCGGTGTCCGAGGTGATGTCGAACCAGATCCAGCCGCCGTCCTCGAACGGGGCGAGGGTGACCTCGAACTCGAAGACGTGGGCGCTGTCATGGGGGGTGCCGTCTTGGGCAGTGACGTCCCCCTCGACGTGGATGCGGCTGCCGTCGGCCTTCGAGCGGTAGACGTCGACGCGGCAGGACCCGCGGACCTCCACCTGCAGCACGACGGACTCCAGGATGGTCCAGCGTCGCCAGTAGCTCGCGGGGAAGCCGTTGAAGTACGTCGCGAACGACACCTCGGACTCCGCGCCCACCATGAGCGAGGTGCGGGTCGGGGCGTGGGCGCGACGCGAGTTCGTCGGCGCCTCCTCCAAGTACAGCGTCCGCACGTCGAGGGGCTCGCCCGGGCGCGGCAGGATGACTCGCTGCAGCAGGGCCCGTGCCTTGTCGGCGGGGCCCCGGGTCGCGGCGGTCACTTGTCGGTGCCTTGCAGGTCGGCAGCCAGCTCATTGTCGAACAGGTTCATCGCGCTGGCGATCGCCATGTGCATGTCCAGGTACTGGTAGGTGCCCAGGCGGCCGCCGAAGTGCACCCCGTGGTTCGCTGTCTCCGCCTTGGCCAGCTCGCGATACGCCTCGAGCTTGGCGCGGTCCTCGGCGGTGTTGATCGGGTAATACGGCTCGTCGCCGGCCTCCGCGGCCCGCGAGAACTCCCGCATGATGACGGTCTTGTCCTTGGGGTAGTCCCGCTCCGGGTGGAAGTGGCGGAACTCGTGGATGCGCGTGAACGGCACGTCGGCGTCGGCGTAGTTCATCACGGGGGTGCCCTGATAATCGCCGGTGGCGACGACCTCCTCCTCGAAGTCCAGGGTGCGCCAGCCGAGCTCGCCCTCGCTGTTGTCGAAGTAGCGGTCCAGCGGGCCGGTGTACACCACGGGCGCGTCGGGGCTCGCCGCCCGCAACTCGTCGCGGACGTCGAACCAGTCCGTGTTGAGCCGGACCTCGATGTTCTCGTGGGCGGCCATATTCTCCAGCCACGCGGTGTAGCCGTCGGTGGGCAGGCCCTCATAGGTGTCCGTGAAGTAGCCGCTGTCGAAGTTGTAGCGCACGGGCAGGCGGGTGATGATGCCGGCCGGCAGCTCCTTCGGGTCCGTCTGCCACTGCTTGGCGGTGTAGTTCTTGACGAACGCCTCATAGAGGGGGCGGCCGATCAGCGAGATGGCCTTGTCCTCGAGGTTCTGCACGTCCTTGCTGTCGATCTCGGCAGATTGCTCCGCGATCAGCGCGCGCGCCTCGTCGGGGGTGTAGTAGCGGCCGAAGAACTCCGAGATCATGCCCAGGCCCATCGGGAACTGGTAGACCTGCCCGTTGTGGATCGTGACCACCTTGTGGCGGTAGCCGGTGAAGGTCGTGAAGCGGTTCACGTAGTCCCAGACCCGCTGATTCGAGGTGTGGAACAGGTGCGCGCCGTAGCGGTGCACCTCGATGCCCGTCTCCGGCTCCGCCTCCGAGTAGGCGTTGCCGCCGATGTGATGGCGGCGGTCCAGCACCAGTACCCGCTTGCCGAGCTCCGACGCGGCGCGCTCCGCGATGGTCAAACCGTAGAAACCAGAGCCCACGATGATCAGGTCATACTCGCCTGATTTGGTCACGTGAGCTTGGTTTGCTGCATTTTCTGTCGACACAGAATCCCACAGTAACGGAACCGTGACCTGGGTACCGCCAGCGCGCTGACGGGTGACCGATAACACTGCTACTCCGGGTGCGGGATCTTCTCTTCGGGGAGACCCTCGACCACGGGCTCCTGGCCCTCGATATAGAACCAGTCCGACTTCAGCGAGAGCTGCACACGCGCGTCGTCCCCGCTTACCTCCACCGTGCGGTCCGCGCCCTCGACTCGCAGCCGCAGCACCCGGCCGCCGTCCGGGCCGAGACCGTTCGCCTCGACGACCGTCATCGAGACGAGCTCGCCCACCTCGAACGCGTCGGAGATCTCGCGGGCGGTCAGCCGGTGCGTCCAGTCATGCGTCGGGGAGACGGCGTCACCATCGTCAGGCATCGCGGGAAAGTTGCCGCCCGCACTGAAGCCGCCGGTGGACGCCGAGAATTCCGCCGGGACCACGACGCCGCCGCGGGTAAGGACCTGCCCGCGGGTCCCCTCGATCGCGGCGTCCGTGCGCGGGTCGTTCTTATCGGCGCCGCGGTACACCTGGCAGGCCTGGGTGTCGCAGGTTTTCGCATAGCCCGTGCGGCTCTCGGCGGCGGCATACGAGCGAGCCGCGACGGCCTGTGCCTTGAGCGCCTCCGCGCCGCCCTGGTCGGCCCAGCTAGCCGGGGACTCCGCCGGCACGACCCCGCGCAGGTAGTCCTCGAGGTCGAGCTTGCTGATGGTCCGCGCCTCGCCACCGGCGAGCGCGACCCCCAGCGCCCCGCGATAGGTGGCGTCCTCACCGCACAGGCTCGACGGGCTCTCGCTCTCCGGATACACCCAGGGGTCAGTTGTCTCCCCCTCCCATAGCACCTGCCCGCCACAGGAGTCCGCGATCTGCACGTGCGCACCGCCGGCGGTCGGGGTCAGTCGCGCGGACTGCCCGGGCGCGACGCTCTGCCCGGCGACGGTGAGCGGGCCTGCCGAGGCAACCTCCAGGGGCTTGCCGTCGCGGAACATCAGGCGGACCGTGATCTCAGTCGGCTCCAGCATCGCCAGCTCGGTGTCGCCGTAGTAGTGGCCGAGGATCTGCTCCGCGCTCCAGCCCTGCTGCGCGTAACCGAGAGCCCCCCACTGGCCCATGCCCCGGCCGTGCCCGTGGCCGTGCCCGTGCAGGGTGAACAGCGTCTGGTCCTCGGCCACCGGCGATATGCCGCCCGCGGTATGGACCCCGACCAGCCCGCCACCTGCGAGGAGCAACAGCGCCGGGGCCACGCTCAACCCGCGGGACCGTCGCCGCTCCCGCCCCGGCCCAACCGTGGTGGTGAGACCTAGACGGGCGGCAATGGACTTGCGCATAAACGACAGCTCCTGGGTCGGGTGGCAGGCGAATGAAACAGCCATGTGTTGCCAGTGTGACTGGAGTGACTGGAGTTGCGCAATGGGAGTCGTGAACTACATCAATGTAACTTTAAGCGCAGGTAGCTAGCCCCACCAGCGTTCGAGGACCAGTGCCACGCCGCTGTCGTTATTGGACCCTGTGACCTCGTCCGCCACCGCCGCAAGCTCCGCGTGCGCGTTCGCCATCGCCACCCCGTGCCAGGCCCAGCCCAGCATCGGAATGTCGTTGGGCATGTCGCCAAAGGCGATCACGTCGTCCTCGAGCATCCCAAGCTCCCGGGCCACGCCAGCCAGGCCCGTCGCCTTCGTGACGCCGTGCGCGGCGATCTCGATCAGCCCGTTGTCGGTGGAGAAGGTCAGGTCCGCGCGGTCGCCGATCAGCGGCGTCAGCGCATCACGCATATCGGCGCTGCGCGCGCCGGGCATCCGCACCAGCAATTTCACGGCCGGCATGGTCACCAAGTCCGCGACGGAGACCTCGATATTCTGCGGGTTCTCCCATGCGTGCTCATAGCCGGGCGCGGTGGCGAACTGCATCGCCAGGCCACCCTCCGCGCCGAGGTCGATCCGCTCCGCGGCCAGCGCCGCGCCAGGAATCGCCGAGCGGATGAGCTCCGCGAGGTGGCCGAGGTCGTCCGGGTTCAAAGTGTGGGCCGAGAGCACGCGGTCCGTTGCGCTGTCGAAGACCACGGCGCCGTTGGCGCACACGGCGATCGGCGCGTGTCCCAGCTGATCGGTGACCTGCGCGATCCACCGCGGCGGGCGGCCCGTGCATAGGACGAACGGCACCCCGTCCGCGACAGCCGCGGTGATCGCCGCGATGTTGCGCGCACCGACCTGGTACTCGTCATCGATCAGCGTGCCGTCCACATCGCTGGCGATGAGCAGAGGTTTTCTCAACTGTCCCTTTCGGCCCTGCGGGCAGCCTTCGCCGCGGCCTCGTCGGCGTCCATCTTGTTGGCCTCCGCCAAGGTCGGGGCGGAGCCGCCCATCGAGGCGGGCACCCAGAACTCGCCGGCCGGGTGGGGTCCGTAGTCCAAGCGCATCTGGTCCAACTGCTTGGACATGGCCGCCTTGATCGTGGCCGTCAACTCGTCGGCAGTGCCGACCGGCTCAATCGGCGCGCCGGTGCGGATGAGGATCGGCGTCCTCGTGCGGCCGAGCCGCTTCGGATGCCCCTTCGTCCAGACACGCTGCGAGCCCCAGATCATCACGGGCACGATCGGGACCTGCGCTTCAAGGGCCATCCGCGCCGCGCCGGACTTGAAGTCCTTGAGCTCGAAGCTGCGGCTGATCGTGGCCTCGGGGAAGACGCCCACCAGCTCGCCGTCCCGCAGGTAGTCGATGGCCATCTGGTACGAGCCGGCGCCATTGCCTCGGTCCACGGGGATGTGCTTCATACCGCGCATCAGCGGGCCAGAGATCTTATGGTCGAAGACCTCCTTCTTCGCCATGAAGCGGATGAACCGCTTCCTGTCGAACGCCGAGTAATCCGCGTAGGTGAAGTCCATGTATCCGGTGTGGTTGATCACCACGACGGCCCCGCCGACGCGCGGCAAATTCTCCGAGCCGGTCCGGGTGAACTTCAATCCCTCGAGTTTGAACAGCGCTTTAGCGACAAGGATGACCGAGCTGTAGACAGGTTCCACGCCGCCAACCCTAGCTGCCAGCAGCGGCGCACGTCACGCGAGCAGGTGCCCGTATCCTGAGTGGCAACCAGAACCCCAACTCGGAGGTCCCCCACCGTGCAGGTCACCAGCGTCGGACATGCCGGCTTCCACATCAACACCGAAGCCGGCTCGATCCTCTGCGATCCCTGGGTCAACCCCGCATATTTCGCGTCATGGTTCCCCTTCCCGGACAACACCCGGCTGGACTGGGACGCGCTCGGCAACTGCGACTACCTGTACGTCTCCCACCTGCACAAGGACCATTTCGACCCGGAGATCCTGCGCCGACACGTCAACAAGGACGCCGTCGTGATCTTGCCGGACTTCCCGGTGCCGGACCTGCAGCGTGCACTCGAGGCGCTCGGCTTCCACAAGTTCTTCGAGACCCGCGACTCTGTCAAGCACACGCTGACCGGGCCGAAGGGCGAGCTCGACATCATGGTCATCGCGCTGCGCGCCCCGGCGGACGGCCCCATCGGCGACTCCGGCCTCGTGGTTACCGACGGCACGACCACCGTGTTCAACATGAACGACGCCCGCCCGGTGGACCTGGAGGCGATGGAGCGCGAGTTTGGGCACATCGACGTGCACATGCTGCAGTACTCCGGCGCCATCTGGTACCCCTGGGTCTACGACATGCCCGAGCGCGCCAAGAACGCCTTCGGCACCCAGAAGCGCCAGCGGCAGATGGACCGCTCCCGCAGCTACATCGAGCAGGTCGGGGCCACGCACGTCATCCCGTCCGCCGGACCGCCCATGTTCCTCGACGACGAGCTGCGCTACCTCAACGACGACTGCGGCAACCCCGCGAACATCTTCCCGGACCAGAAGGTCTTCCTGTCCGAGCTGGAGAAGAACGGCCGCACTGGCGGCATCCTGATGATCCCCGGCACCACCGCGGACTTCAGCGGCACCGAGTTGCGCAACCTCACGCATCCGGCCACTGACGCGGAGGTCGACAAGATCTTCACCGAGAAGGCCGCCTACATCGAGGATATGGCGCAGCGGATGGCCCCGGTCATCGCCGCGGAGAAGGCCACGTGGGCGCCGGCCGAGGGATCTGCGCTGCTCGAGCCGCTGCGCGCGCTGTTCGAGCCGATCATGCGGCAGAGCAACCAGATCTGCGACGGCATCGGCTACCCCGTGGCGCTCGAGCTGACCGTGCCCGGCACCTCGGGCGAGCCCGTCGTCGTCGAAACCGTGGTGCTCGACTTCCCGGAGCGCACCGTCCGCCCGGCCGCTCTCGACGAGAAGAAGTTCCGCTACGGCTTCACGATCGACCGCGGGATTGTGCGCACGGTCCTCCGCGATGACGAGCCGGACTGGGTCAACACCATCTTCCTGTCCACCCGCTTCCGCACCTGGCGCGTCGGCGGCTACAACGAGTACCTCTACACCTTCTTCAAGTGCCTCACGGATGAGCGGATCGCGTACGCGGACGGCTGGTTCGCGGAGACGCATGACGACAGCGCCACGATCACGCTCGACGGCTGGACGATGCAGCGGCGCTGCCCCCACCTGAAGGCGGATCTGACCAAGTTCGGCGTGATCGAGGACGGCAAGCTCACCTGCAACCTGCACGGCTGGCAGTGGGACCTGACCAGCGGCCGCTGCCTGACCTCCAAGGGCCACGAGCTGCGTTGTGGGCCGGGCGCGGACGCCGAGACCGCGACGCTAAGCGCTGAGAAAAGCTAGGTCGTCTCCGAAGCGTCTCGGGGTGTGAAAACTCTCCACTCTTGACCCCTGGATTGCCGATAATCGGCAATGTGGGTGGTGTGAGTGGAGAGTTTTTTGCCAACCGGTGGATAACTTTTCGACCTGCGCACAACCCCGTACGCTGCGAAGAGTCCCACTTCCACCCAGCCAGGAGCCTCGATGGACCCTAAAATCAACTCTCGCACCCACACGTGGTCGGATCCCCGCTCTCTTGCGGAGGGAAGAGCCGGCCTGACCGGCTTGGAGTTCATGGCTGCACTGCGAGACGGCACGGTGGACTACCCGCCCTCCTGCGGCACTCTCGAGTTCCAGATAACCGAGTTCTCCGAGGGATCGATGACGTTGTCGGCGACACCCGCCGAGTATCAGTACAACGCGTTCGGCTCCGTCCATGGCGGCGTCGTCAGCACGTGGCTGGACTCCGCGATGGGCTACGCGATCCAGACCACGCTGGCTCTCGGTGAGCGGTTCACCACGCTGGACCTGAACGTGCGCTTCATCCGACCGGTCACCGCGGAGACGGGGATCGTGCTCGTCACAGGCCTAGTCGAGCACCGCGGCCGCCGCACCAGCACAGCCCAGGGCGAGCTCCGCGACGACCGCGGCAAGCTGTTGGCCTCCGCCACGACGACGGGCATCATGTTCGACGCTCCGTAGTCCTGCTGTCCGGAGCTCAGGCGGGGTCGGGCACCGGGTTCGGCTTCGCCGAGGCCGCATGCTCGTCCGCCGACACCGCCTCCGCGGCGCCGAACACCGCGACGCACACTGCGCCGCCGATGGCCAGGATGAAGCCGAGCACCGCGAGCCATTCCAGGCCCGGCACCGCGGAGTCCCCCAGCAGCCAAACTCCGATGGCCCCCGGAATCACCGTTTCCCCGACCACCAGGGCCGCGGTGGCGCCGTTCACGGACCCGAGCTGCAGCGCCACGGTGTGCAGGTAAAAACCGCCGACGCCGGCGATCGCCAGCGCCCATGTCGCGGGGTCCCGGAGCAGGTCGCCGAGGTTGAAGGGCTCCACGCCGTGCATCACCCGCACGGACATCGCGACGACGCCGAACAGCACGCCCGCGCTGAGACCGGCGGCGATCGCGGCGCGCGAGCCGAGCAGCCGCACCACTCCCAGCGAGACCCCGAGGATCGCGAGAGTGCCGACCAGCAAGCCCCAGTGGATCAGTGGATCCGAGCTGCCGCCGCCGGAGGACTCCGACGCGAGACCCAGGGCGCCCAGCGCGAGCAGCACTGTGCCGATGGCGAGCCAATCCCGCATGTGCAGCCGGATCTTGAGCACGAAGATGCCCAGGACCGCGGTGACCACGAGGTTCGCGCTGATCACAGTCTGGGAGAGGAACAGCGGGGCCAGGCGGGCGGAGATCGCGCCGCCGACGAACCCCAGGACGTCGAGCACCGTGCCCACGATGAACGCGAGCGTCAGCACCGCCGCCCAGGTCGAGCGCAGCGTGGGCGCGCCGGAGGCGGTGACCCGGGCCGGACCACCGCCGCCAAGCTCAAGGTCTCCGAGCGCGGCTCCAGCGGACTGTCGGGCACCATACGCCTGCAGCACCGAGGAGGTGCCATACGCGAGGCTCGCCAGAATCGCGGCGATGAGCCCGACCACCATTGGAGGCTACTTCGCCCTGAGAACGTCGGTGCCGACGAACGGCTGCAGAGCCAGCGGCACTCGCACGGAACCGTCGGGCTGCTGGTGGTTCTCGAGGATCGCGACGATCCAGCGGGTGGTCGCGAGGGTGCCATTGAGCGTGGCGGCGGTCTGCGGCTTGCCGTCCTCGTCGCGATAGCGCACGGACAGCCGGCGCGCCTGGAAGGTGGTGCAGTTCGAGGTGGAGGTCAGCTCGCGGTAGGCCTGCTGGCTGGGCACCCACGCCTCGCAGTCGAACTTGCGCGCGGCAGAGCTGCCGAGGTCCCCGCCAGCGACATCGATGACCCGGTAGGGCACCTCGACCGCGGCGAGCATCTCCTTCTCCCAGCCCAGCAGGCGCTGGTGCTCGGCGTCGGCGTCCTCGGGACGGCAGTAGGTGAACATCTCCACCTTGTCGAACTGGTGCACGCGGATGATGCCGCGGGTGTCCTTGCCGTAGCTGCCAGCCTCGCGGCGGAAGCAGGAGGACCAGCCGGCGTAGCGCTTGGGGCCGTCGTTCAGCTCGAGGATCTCGCCGGAGTGATAGCCCGCGAGGGGGACCTCGGAGGTGCCGACCAGATAGAGGTCGTCGTCGGCGAGGTGGTAGATCTCATCGGAGTGCTGGCCGAGGAAGCCGGTGCCCTGCATGATCTCCGGACGCACGAGCACCGGCGGGATCATCATCGTGAAGCCGTTGGCGGTGGCCTTCTGCGCGGCCAGTTGGAGCAGGCCCAGCTGCAGCATCGCGCCGGCGCCGGTGAGGAAGTAGAAGCGGGAGCCAGAAACCTTCGCGCCGCGCTCCATGTCCAGCAGGCTCAGCGCCTCACCGAGCTCGAGGTGGTCACGCGGGTTCTCGATCTGGGGGATCTCGCCAATATGCTCGAGCACGATGTAATCGTCCTCGCCGCCCGCCGGGGCCCCGTCCTGCACGACGTTGGAGATCGCCTGATGCGCGGCGTCGAGCTTGGCCTTCGCCTCGTTCTCGATGGCCTCAGTCGCCTTGACCCTGGCGGCGAGCTCCTTACCCTGGACCAACAGCGTGGGGCGCTCATCGGCTGTGGCCTTGCCCACCTGCTTTCCCAACAGCTTCTGCTCTGCGCGGAGGCTGTCCGCGGAGGCGATCGCACCGCGGCGGGCGGTGTCCGCCGACAGCAGAGCGTCGACCAGCGCCGGGTCCTCGCCCCGGGTGCGCTGGGACTCACGGACGACATCGGGGTTCTCACGAAGAAACTTCAGGTCAATCACAGTGTTAGACCTTACTTGCCCGGCTCCGCGGAGGCGTCGGGTGGCGCTAATCCGCGATCCGATGTCCACCGTCGACAGACAACAGGCATCATTGGTGACGATGTTCCGCATTCGACGCGCGCAACCCGAGCCCACCCCCGACTCTCCAGAGCCCACCGCTGCAGAGCCCGAGGGGCCTACCGGCGACGCCACCCGTCCCCAATCCGCCCACAATGTCCGCCGGGCACTGGTCTTGGTCGCGGTGGGTTCGTTGGCCGCCGCCGCGATCACTCTCATGACCACCGGCAACCTGGGCAAGGTCACCGAGGGCTCGAGCACGCCGACCGCGATCCCCACGCATACCGGTTCCGCGGAGGGCCCCGCCTTTGCCGACGCGCAGCCTGGCGATTGCCTGACCTGGACCGACCCCGTCGAGCCAGACTTGACGACGGCCGATTGCGCCGCCGAGCACCTCTTCGAGGTGTCCGCGTCCGTCGACCTGAGCGTGTTCCCCAACTCGGAGTTCGGCACACACGCCGTCCTCGCGACCCCCGCCCGGTACATCGAGCTACGTGACCAGGTGTGCGTCCCCGCCACCGAGCAGTACCTCGGCGGCAAGCTCGACCCCAGCGGTCGGTTCACGGTGGGCCTGATCCACCCGAGCTCCAAGGGCTGGTCCCAGGGCGAGCGCAGCATCCGCTGCGGGCTCCAGGAGACCAGCGTCGACGGCACCGTGTTCCACACGATCAGCGGCACGGTCGCGAGCCAGGACCAGTCGAAGGTCCTCCAGCCCGGGGAATGCCGCGGGATCAAGGGCGGTGTCCCCACGGACCCAGTCGACTGCGGCGAGGAGCATGCCGTCGAGGCCACCGCGATCCTCAATCTCGCCGAGCAATTCCCCGACGGACCCCCGAGCGCCGAGCAGCAGGACCAGTTCCTCCAGGAGGCGTGCTTGGCGGCGACGGAGGCCTTCCTCGGCTCCCCGGACGCCCTGCACAACCAGACGCTGACCGTCCTGTGGGGCAATCTGAGCCTGCCCAGTTGGCAGGCCGGCAGCCGGCTAGTGAACTGCACCGTCGGCAGCCGATCGGCGGCGGGCGACTACGCGCCGATCGTCGGCGCCGCGCGCGGCCAGATCACCATCGGAGGCAAGGCTCCAGCCCCGGCCCCCCAGCCCCCCGCCGGCCGCGCGGTGCCCGTGCCCCTGCCCGCACCGGCCAATCCGATGATCGAAGAGGGCCCACCGCCCGGCACCGAGCCTGGAGCCTAAATGCCCGTGATTATGCCAGCGGACCGCTTCGAGGAGCTGGTCTCAGACGCCCTAGACCTCTTGCCGGAGAAGCTGATCGCGGCCATCGACAACGTCGTCGTCCTCGTCGAGTCCCGCAATGAGGACGAGCCGGACCTGCTGGGCCTCTACGAGGGGATCGCGCTCACCGAGCGGGATAGCTGGTATGCCGGCGCCCTGCCGGACGCCATCACCATCTACCGCGACGCTCTGCTCGACATGTGCGAGTCCGAGGCGGAGGTGGTGGACGAGGTCCGCATCACGGTCATCCACGAGTTCGCCCACCACTTCGGCATCGACGACGAGCAGCTCCACGAGCTCGGCTGGGGTTAGTTGGCCCGGCTGGGATCGTCCGCATTCGCGTCCACCCGGACGGTGAAGGGCGGCCGGTCCTCGCCCCACTGCACGCATTCCCAGCCGCCGTCCGCGGTGGGGGCCAACGTGACCGCCTCCGTGTTGGCGAGGTAGCGGCTGTCGGCAAAGGCGCGGTCGATGCCGCTCATCGCGGCGACAGCCAGCCGGATGATCGCGCCGTGGCTGACCACGACGACGTCCTGGTCCGTCCCCTCCTGCAGGTAGCCAGCCCGGAGCTCGTCCAGCTGCGGGAGGTAGCGGCCCAGCGCGTCGTGGCCGCTCTCCCCGCCCGGCAGCCGCTCGGCCAAGTTGCCCCGATGCCATTGCGTGTAGACCTCGACGAACTGGCGGTGGGCCTCCTCGTCCGAGCGCCCCTCCAGATCGCCCGCCTGGATCTCATACAGCCCATCGACAATCTCGATGCCGCTGTCGGTGGTGCGCGAGACGGGATTCGCCGTCTGCCGCGCGCGCAGCGCCGTGGAGCTGACCAGCGCGGCCAGGCTCCGATCTGCCAGGCCCAGGCCCAGCACCTCGGCCTGCCGCTCCCCCTCCTCGGTCAGCGGCGCGCCCGGAGGCAGCGTGTCCAGTTGATGAGCGACATTGGCAACTGTTTGCCCGTGCCGCACCAAAATCAGCCTGCCGGTCACTGGTGATCACGTCCGTTCTTCATATCGTCGAGCCACTGCACCGAGTCCACATCCTGCGGCGGCGCGGAGCCCTCGCTGTGCGCCACCGGCCACGAGCCGAGGTACCGCACCTGCCTGCACGTGCGGTGCAGCTCCTTGAGCGCCTCCGCGACCGCGGTGTCCTCGATATGGCCCGCACAGTCCAATTGGAAGTAGTAGTTGCCCAGGCCCGAGCGGGTGGGCCGCGACGCGATGCGTGTGAGGTCGATACCCCGAATCGAGAACTGCAGCAGCGCCTGCGAGAGCGATCCTGGATTGTTGTCGAGATACAGATACAGCCCGGTGCGGTCCGAGCCGGTGCGCTTGGGCGTTGGCCCCGGCCGGCCCACCAACACGAAGCGGGTGCGCGCGCCCGCGACGTCAACGACGCCGTCCGCGAGGGACTCCAGGCCCAGCCGCTGGCCTGCGATGTCGGTGGACACCGCGGCGTCGACCTGGCCGCCGGCCACGTCCTCCGCGGCCCCCGCGTTCGAGGACGCTGGCACGACGGTGGCGTGCGGCAACTGCGCGGCCAACCACTCCCGCACCTGCGCGGCGGCCACGGGGTACGCCCCTACGGTGCGGACCTGGGCCGGCGTCACCCCCGGCCGCACGAGGATAGAGAAACTGATGTCGAGCTCGGTCTCGGCGAAGATCTGCAGCCGACGCCCCTTGGCCAGGGGGTCGAGCGTGGGCAGCACCGGCCCGTCGATGGAGCTCTCGATAGGCACGCAGGCGTAATCCGCCGCGCCCGATTCCACCATGGCCAGCGAGGCAGACGGAGAGTCCGCCGCCACCCGCTCCACCGGGCCGTCCCCAAGGAGCGTGGCGACGCCGCCATTCTGCTCTAGGCGACGAAGGGCCGCCTCGGTGAAGGTCCCAGATGGTCCGAAATAGGCGATGCGCTGCACGCTATGCACCCTACGTGGTGCCCCTGACATCTGCCCTTGAGCCGCGATCCCGGCCGGCGCCGCGGACGCCTGGCCGAGGACTCGCCGGCCCGGCGTCAGAGGCAACCGGCATACTCGGCAGTGACATAGCCCACCGTGAAAGGACCCCGCATGCGCGCAGTACGGATCACCAGCCTGGACGGACCCTCCGCCGTGGAATTCCTCGAGGTGGCAGAGCCAGAGTCGCACGGCCAGGTGGTGATCGACGTGCATGCGGCCGGGCTGACGTTCCCCGATGTGCTGCAGACCCGCGGGCTATACCAAATGAAGCCGGCGCTGCCGTACACGCCGGGATCCGAGGTCGCCGGCGTCGTCCGCTCCGCGCCCGAGGGCAGTGGCTTCGCCCCGGGCGATCGGGTCGCCGCATTCCCAGGCCTCGGGACCTTCGCGGAGACCGTCGTAGTCCCGCCCGCCATGGTGTTCCCCCTGCCGGACCGGCTCAGCTTCGCGCAGGGCGCTGGCATCCCCATGAACGTGCTGACCGTGCACTTCGCCCTCACTCGCCGCGGCAAGCTGCAGGCTGGCGAGACGATGCTGGTGCAAGGCGCGGCCGGCGGCGTCGGCACAGCCGCGATCCAGCTCGCCAAGGCATTGGGCGCGCGGGTGATCGCGGTGACGTCCACGGACGAGAAGGCCGAGATTGCGCGCCGCGCGGGGGCCGACGACGTCGTGGCGGTCGAGGGCTTCAAGGACGCGGTCCGAGCGCTCACCGACGGCCGCGGCGTGGATCTGGTGGTGGACCCGGTGGGCGGCGACCGCTTCACCGACTCGCTGCGCAGCCTCGCCCCCGAGGGCCGGCTGCTGGTCATCGGCTTCACCGCCGGCGAGATCCCCACCGTCAAGGTCAACCGCCTGCTGCTGGGCAATGTCTCCGTGCTGGGCGTGGCGTGGGGCGAGTTCTGGATGAAGAACATCGCCTACCTGCAAGAGCAGTGGGCGGATCTGCTGCCGCTGCTCGAGGCCGGACAGCTGGACCCCGTGATCGGCGCCACCTACCCGCTGGAAGAAGCAGCTCAGGCCCTCGAACTAATGGACGGCCGCGGCGCGCTCGGCAAAATCATCCTCACGGTCCGGTAGCCAGCTACCCCCCAGCGACTGTCCCAGCTGGCGGACTATTCGCCCGTCCCGCCGCCCCGACGCTGGCAACGTCCTGTCTATGAGCGCAACACAGCAAGCCGTGACCCTATCCATCCCCGAGCAACTACTGGCCATCGAGGAGATCAAGCGCGTGTTCGCGGGGCGCCTGCGGTGCATGGACAACAAGGAGTGGGACCGCTACGCCTCCTTCCACACTGACGACGTCGTCAGCGACTCCTGGGCCAGCACCGACGCCGCGCCACAGGCCGATGGCACCGCGGCCGGGTCGGTCACCGGCGGCCGAGCACTGGCGGACGCGATCCGCGGCACGCTCGATGGCCCGGTCAAGGTCGTCAGCGTGCACCATGGCCACACTCCAGAGATCGAGCTGACCTCCGACACCACCGCGCGCGGCGTGTGGGCGATGGAGGACAAGCTGTGGTGGACCAACGCCGCCACCGACGCTGAGGAGCACCTGCACGGCTACGGGCACTACCACGAGGAATACCGCAATGTTGAGGGCCGCTGGCTGATCTCCTACCGGAACCTCACCCGCCTGCGCGTCGACGCCACCGACGGATTCCACAACCGCTAGAAACGGCTCACGCCCGATCCGTGCGCCTGCGTCCCCTGGATTGGGGGCGCACGCACGGATCGGGCGTGAGAGTGGCAGTTCGGGTGGGACTAGCCCAGTTCCCTAGTGCGCGAAGTGCTGCGAGTGCGAGTTCGGGCGGGCCCCGGCCTCGAGCTTGGCGCACACGCTCCGCATGTCATCCATGAGCTTGCCGGCGAGGTCGCCGGAGAAGCCCTCGCGGACGACGATGCGCAGCACCGCGACCTCTTCGGCGTCGGCCGGCATCGTGTATGCGGGCACCTGCCAGCCGAGCGAGCGCAGCTCATGCGAGATGTCGAAGACCGTGTAGCCGCGGCCCTCCTCCAGCTCGAACGCCAGCACCGGGATCGCCGAGCCGTCGCTGATGATGGAGAGCCCGTCGATCTTCTCGATCTGCTGGCTCAGCCACACCGCGGTGTCGCGCAGCGCCTCCATAATGGCGCGGTAACCGTCGCGGCCCAGGCGGATGAAGTTGTAGTACTGGCCCACAACCTGGTTGCCCGGGCGCGAGAAGTTCAGCGTGAAGGTGGGCATGTCGCCACCGAGGTAGTTCACGCGGAAGACGAGCTCCTCCGGGAGCTGCTCCTTGTCGCGCCAGACCACGAAGCCGATGCCCGGGTACGTCAGGCCGTACTTGTGGCCGGAGACGTTGATGGAGACGACGCGCGGGTTGCGGAAGTCCCACACCAGATCCGGGTGGAGGAACGGCGCCACGAAGCCGCCGCTGGCCGCGTCGATGTGGAGCGGAATGTCCGGGCCACCGTTGGCGGCCAGCTCGTCGAGCACTGCCGAGATCTCCTCGATGGGCTCGAACTCGCCGGTGAACGTGGTGCCGAGGATCGCGCACACGCCAATCGTGTTCTCATCCGCGGCGTCCCGCACCTGCTCGGGCGTGATGACGTAGCGGCCCTTCTCCATCGGCAGGTACTTGGCCTCGACGTCGAAGTAGCGGCAGAACTTCTCCCAGACGACCTGAACGTTGCTGCCGAGGATCAGGTTCGGCTTGGACCCGTCCAGGCCAGCGGCCTCACGACGCGCGCGCCAGCGCCACTTCATGGCCAGGCCGGCCAGCATGACGGCCTCGGAGGAGCCGATCGTGGAGACGCCGGTCGCCGAGGCGGGATCCGCCGGGTCCAGGCCCGGGGCGTTGAACAGGTCGGCGACCATCGAGACGCAACGCGACTCAATCGCGGCGGTCGAGGGGTACTCGTCCTTGTCGATCATGTTCTTGTCAAACGTCTCGGCCATGAGCTTCTCGGCCTCGGGGTCCATCCAGGTGCTGACGAACGTCGCGAGGTTGAGCCGCGAGTTGCCGTCGAGCATCAGCTCGTCGTGGATGAAGCGGTAGGCGGCCTCCGGCTGCATCTCCGAGTCCGGCAGGCGCAGCGCCGGGACCGGGTTCGTCCCTAGGCGGCCGGTGTAGGCCGGCGCGAGCACCTCGTCGCTGAACGAGCTCTGGTTCTTGTTATCGGACACGTTTCCTCCGTTTTATCCTTGTGGCGGGGTCTTGCGAGCAGGTGGTCGATGGAGCGCAGGCCACCGCCCTGGATGGGTTTCCAGGGCGGGGTGATTCTGCGTTTGTCAATGGGCGTCTTGGTAGCTTCGGCCGTCCTTGCTGATCACCGAGATAGGCTTTCTCGGGGCGCCAGGCAGGCGCAGGTCGGTATGGTGCCCGTCCACCAGCACCTCGGCCGCGTCTGAGTTCATGGCCACAAAATACCAACTAACTCTCAACAATGCGATTTACCTCCAAAATTGGACGAAAATACCAGACCCGCAACCGGCCGCCAAACTGAAATGATGCCGCCACTCGCGGATTTCAGTTCTGTTTAGTTAAGGAAGTCCGTAGTCCCAGCACACTGGAAGCTGCCCGATGGACGGCCTCTGATTCTCCATTTCAGCTTCCATATCTTGATCTGGCGCCCTAAATTAAATAGCGTGACTCGAAGAGTGCTCCCCGCAGACAGCGACGTCGTCACCGCCGATATTTTGGGGATCGGGCTGTTTGCCCAAGCATTCGACCGCACCCTCATCGATTCCGTCTTGCAGGAGACCGGCCGCCGCGAGCAACGCGTTCGGTTGCTCCCCGCCTATGTTGTGGTGCACCTCGTACTGGGCCTGGCCTTGCACGCGGACAAGTCGTACGCAGAGGTCATCGATCGGCTCGCCCATGCCGCGCATCAGATCAGGGGCGGGCGCGGAACCCTGACCATTCCCACCGGCGGCGCGATCACCGCGGCGCGCACCCGCCTCGGCTCGGCCCCGCTGATTGCGCTGTTCAATCGGGCGGCGCTGCCCCTAGCTAAGCGCAATCGGACCCATTCCTTCCTTGAGGATCTGCTCGTCGTAGAGGCCTCCAGCGCGGTCCTCAATGTGGCGGACAGCCCGGCCAACGCCCGCGCCTTCGGCTACAGCCCTAGCTCCACCGCCCCATTCCGGTCCACGCTGCCGCAGATCAGAGTCAGCACCCTGGCCGAAGCGGGAACCCAGGCCACGATCGGCGCGACTCTCGGCCCCTCTAGCAGCGACGTCCAGGAGTTGGCCGTCGACATGGTGAAGACCTACCTGCGGCCCGGGATGCTGCTCATCACGGGCCAGCAGCTCTACTCGCCGGCCATGTGGGTCGAGACCCTCTCCAATGGCGCGGACCTGCTCTCGGCCGTCGAGAACTCCCTGCCCCTGCCCGTGATTACCGTGCTCCCGGACGGCACCTACCTCTCCACGCTGCCCCTCGGCCGGGGCCCAGTAGGCCCAGCGCGGGCCCGAACCGTGCGAGTGCTCACCTGCCTGAGAGCCTCGCCCGACGGGGACTCTGCCCAGTTCTCACTGATCAGCTCGCTGCTGGCACCCGACGAAGCATCCGCGGAGCAACTCCTCGCGGTGTATGCGGGGCGCACTGACGACTCGGTGGTGTTCACCAAATTCAACGCCCAGAGCGTCCCTGACGCCCGGCCCCTGCGTTCTCGCAAACCGGATCTGGTCCACCAGGAGATCTGGGGACACCTACTAAGCCACTACGCGATCCGGGCCTTCATCAACCAAGCTGCCGAGGAGGTGGGCGAACCGTTCGACGACCCGTCGGACACCGGCGATATAGCCCTTGTCCGGCACCCGGCCGAGGCGCCATCGCGACGTCCGGCGCGTGCGCACTCCCAGAACTCGAATTTTGATCGCAATTCAACCAGTCTGCGTAGAACAGACCCTGCCAACGCCGTGCTAATTGACAATCTCCCCCGCATAATGCGGTAACCGCCCCTGACGTTCAGTCATGGCGAACGGCCTGCGCCCACGGGCGCCTTGTTATGCTGCCTCCATGCTGCTACAGCCGACCCTTCGCGGCCAATCGTGGGGATTTTGCATAGGCTCATTCCTCTTTGCGCTTGGCGCCGTTCCCGGCTTCGCATCCTGGGCGGGGTCCACCGGCACGAACACCGTGTTCTTTATCGGATCATGGTTCTTCACCGGGGCGGCGCTCGTCCAATTAATCCTCGCCGGGCCGATGACGGTGGACGTGCGCGGCCGTCGCATGCTCCGCGCGGATTGGCTCACGGCTTCGACGCAGTTCTTCGGCACGCTCCTATTCAATGTGAGCACCGGCGCGGCAATCCACGCGCACGTCGTCTCCACCGAGCGCCACTATGTGTGGGTGCCCGACTCGACCGGTTCGGTCGCCTTCCTCATCAGCGGGACGGTGGCCATCGTCGGGCTCTATCGCATCGGCAAGCTCAACAAGCCGCGGTCGCGGGACTGGATCAGCACGATGTTCAACTTCGTCGGTTGCGTGGCGTTCGGCGCCTCAGCCGTCGGCGCATATGTGTCTGAGTCCGGCGCGACAGCGGACGCACTGCTGGCCAACACGGGCACCTTCATCGGCGCCCTGTGCTTCTTCGCCGCCTCGGCCCTCTACTTGAACGCGGCGAAGCCCGAACTCCAGCCGCAGGCCGCCTAACTAAAGACCCGCGCCCAAGCCTCTCGCCAGCAGCTCCGCGGCGACGCCCACCGGGTCCGCAACCTCGATGCCGAGCAGGATCTCCCGCACCGTCGCGGCAGCCTCGTCGCCCAGGCCGAGCAGCCCCCGCAGATTGGGCTGCGCCAGGGCGGCCCGCACATCGTCGCCGCGCATCGAGGCGACGGTGGCCGCCAGCAAGCGCACCACGTCCTCGGCGTCCGCGGCACGCAGCACGAAGCCGACCATCGAGTGTGTGAGCACCGCGAAGAAATCCGCGATCTCCTCGTTCGAGCGACCGGCGACCAGCCCCACCGACTGGCCCGCCGCCACCACGAGCGCCGCAAGGTCCGCCAACCCGTGCGTGGCGTCGGGCTCGACGAACAACACGAGCGGGGCAGGCGTCTGCAAGTCCAGTGCCTGTGCGAGATCGGCGGCGGCGCAGTCCAGGAGATAGCGCCGCGGGGCCGTGACCGCGCCCAACTCGGCCGGGTCCAGATCCAGGTCGATGAACAGACCAGACTGGTCCGCCCCGGCCGCCGACGCCGCGACCCTCGCCGGCCCCAGCATCCGGGCGATGGCCTCGTCGTCCGGCCCGGACGGCGCCGCCGAGATCGTCCCCGGCCGATCCACCAGCAGCAGACCGACGGTCAGCGGGTGCTCGTTCCGGGGTGTGGGCGGGCGCAAAGTCAGGGGAATCGACACCCCCACACCGTAGGCCCGACGCGGCCCGGGGCCCCAATTGGGCAAACCCCTCGCGCAGACCGCTCTCCTAAGTTAGGGTTGCCTATCTTTACTTCATCGCCCCCGTCGAAGGGACCGTAATGTCCGCAGCCCTGTCCGCCGCCGAGCGCATTCGCAGCACACTCCTGCGCCCCGGCAGCCCCACACTCACTCTCGACACCGCCGCAACCGTGCGCCCTGTTCTCCAGCACCTGCTGCCCGACGGCTCCATCGCGCTGCTGGTCACCGACTGGTCCGCGGATCCGCAGCCGGCCATGCTGGAGCTCCCCGACCAGCTGAACCTGCCGCAGCGCCAGCCCATCCGCTCGCTCACCTGGATCACCGGCCTCCTCGAGACCCTGTGCGACGCGGAACAAGCCGCCATCGCCCTCGACATCGCCGAGGACCGCCCGCACCCCGAGCTGCTGGAGGTAGGACATAGCGCGTCACTGGTGCTCCTGCGCCCGCTCACCGCGGTAGTAGTCGACGCCGAGGCCGCCACGTCTGTGTCCATCGAGGAGCTGATCGCCGCCCGCCCCGACCCGTTCTGCATGCTCGAGGACGTCTGGCTCGCCCACCTCGAGGACGCGCACGACGAGATCCTGCAGATCTTGTGCCGCCGGCTGCCCCCGGCCCTGCGCGGCCACCGCGCCCACCCGCTCGCCATCGATCGCCACGGGCTGAGCCTGCGGGTGCAGACGACGGAGGACGCCACCACCGATGTCCGCCTGCCCTTCGCCACCCCCGCGCAATCCCCGCTCGAGCTCGGGCGGGCCGTGCGCGCCCTCGCCAGCTGCGTCTTCCATCGAGGATTGCACGCACGGCACGACGCGCCCTGAACCCAGCTACCGTGACGTGGTGATTCGCGACTGGTTGCGCCCCCGCTCTCAAGCCGTCGACGTGCCCGAGGAGCTCAATCCCCGCGCCCGCCGGATGCTGTGGCTTGAGATCGCCGTGGTCCTGATGATCACCTACGGCTATAGCGCCCTGTCCTCGATATTGCAGCTCGCCCGCAGCGCCGTCGCGGAGGGCGGTATCGGCGGGCAGACCGTCGCACTGAACACCTCCCGCGCCGCGAACAGCCTCATCGACCTCGCCTTCCAACTCATCGGGATCTCCAAGCTGCTGGCGATCGCGGGCCTGGCGCTCTATCTGCTCTGGCGCAGCGGAATCGGGCCCAAGGCCATCGGACTCATGCGCGCAAAGTGGCGGCCGGACGTGCTGCATGGCCTGGCTCTGGCCGCGCTGATCGGCATCCCCGGGCTGGCCTTCTATCTGGCCGGCCGCGTCCTCGGCTGGACCTCGGAGGTGCAGCCGAGCGCCCTGGACGATCACTGGTGGCGCATCCCCACCCTGATTCTGGCCGCCATCGCGAACTCCGCCGCCGAGGAGACCCTCGTCGTGGCGTACCTGCTCACGCGGCTGCGCCGGCTCGGCTTCTCCCCCAACGCAGCCCTGGCGTACTCAAGCCTGCTACGCGCCGGCTACCACCTGTACCAGGGTGTCGGACCGGGGCTCGGCAACCTCGCGATGGGCCTGATCTTCGGCCGGTACTGGCAGCGCACCGGACGGCTGTGGCCGCTGATCATCGCGCACGCCCTCATCGACGTCATCGCGTTCGTCGGATACGCGCTCTTGTCCGAGCATGTGTCGTGGCTGCACTGATCGGGGCCCTAATTGCGTACTGTTGGAAATCGTGAACGCCGAGCCCCCGCAACCCAGCCGAGACCCGGACGGCACCCGCCGGGCCCCGACGCCTCGGCAGCGGCCGCCGGACCAGAACCAGGCATGGTCTCAACAACCCCCGCAGCGCCACCCTAGGCAGCAATCCCCGCAGCGGCCGGGCGATGACGGCATCCGCTATGCCCCGCGGCAGGTGCCCGAGCGGTTCGAGGATCCCCGCTATCCCGGCCAGCGCCCAGCACCCCAGCGCCCCGCACCCCAACGTCCAACGCCCCAGCAGGTCAACCGCCCGCCCGGGGGCCGACCGCCCGCGCCGCCGCGCCGCCGCAAGCGCCGCCATTGGGGCCGGCGGATCGCCCTGCTGTTGCTGGTGCTGCTTCTCGGCCTCGGCGGCGTTGTGTTCTACCTGGACCAGTCCATCACCCGCATCGACGCGCTGCCGAACTATCCCGGCCGCATCGCCGACACCCCCGGCACGAACTGGTTGATCGTCGGCTCCGACAGCCGCACTGGGATGTCCCCCGAGGAGGAGCAGGCCCTCAACACCGGCGGCGATACCGGCGCGGGGCACTCCGACACGATCATGATCCTGCACATCGCCAAGTCCGGCCCGGCAACGCTGGTCAGCCTGCCGCGCGACTCCTATGTCCCGATCCCCGGCAATGGCCGCGACAAGATCAACGCCGCGTTCGCGATCGGCGGCGCGCCGCTGCTAGCGCAGACGGTCGAGGAGGCCACCGGCCTGCGGATGGACCACTACGCGGAGATCGGCTTCGGCGGCTTCTCCAACATCGTCGACGGTATCGGCGGCATCGACCTCTGCCTGGACGCGCCCGTCGACGACCCCGACCACAACATCTTCCTGCCCGGCGGCTGCAACGAGTACGACGGCGCGAAGGCCCTGGACTTCGTCCGCGAGCGCTACGGACTGGACAACAGCGACATCGATCGCATGAACAACCAGCGCCAGTTCCTCTCCGCGCTGGTCAACGGCGCCACCAGCCCGTCCACGTTCCTCAACCCCTTCCGCCTGTGGGGCCTGGCCTCGAACGCCGCGAAGTCGCTGACCATCGACAATGGCGATCACATCTGGAACCTCGCCGGCCTCGCCTGGGCCATGCGGGGCGATCTCATCACCACGACGGTGCCGATCGGCGGCTTCGAGGACACTGAAAGCTCCGGCAATGTACTGCTGTGGGACCGCGACCGCGCGAGCCAATTCTTCGACTACCTGGCGCGGGACCAGCAGTTGCCGCCCGAGCTGATTACGGTCGGCCTGTGATCATCCCCTCGCCAGCCCTAATTTCCTCGCCAGCCCCCAATTCCCTCGCCGAGAACGACAAAGTTGACCTGTTTCCAGGCAAAACACGTCAACTTCGTCGTTCTCGATGCCTGTGAGCTCAGCCCCGCCTGTGGATAACTAGGCGCCTGGAGCCCTTTGCGCCGAAGCTGCTCACGCCCGCGGTCCACGATGGTCTGCATGGGGGATCAGGGAGGGCCATTTCTGGCGAGCATCAGCGGTTTGACCACGCACCAACTGCGTAACCATCGCAAGCTACATCGCAATGTCTATGTGGACCCGCGGGCCGCCCCAACCCCACTGTCTCGGGCGCGGGCAGCCCTGCTGTGGGCCGGCGACAACGGGGTCCTCGCCGGGCTGTCCGCGGCTGCGGTGCACGGCTCGAAGTGGGTCGACGCCGACCATCCTGCCGAGCTCATCCGCCGGGCGGGCAGCCGCAGATCAGCGCCCGGTATCAGGGTCCACACTGATTCCCCGCTGCCCGACGAGGTGGAGTCGGTCCACGGCCTTCCTGTGACGACCGTCCCACGAACAGCCTTCGACCTGGGCAGATGGTTGCCATTCGATGAGGCGGTCGCGATGCTCGATGCCCTCTGCAACGCCACCCGGATCGAGCCGAAGACCGTCGCAGCCCTCGCAGACCGGCATCCGGGCGCCCGTCGCATTCGGCAACTTCGGCGGGTGCTCAAGCTCGTGGACGGCGGCGCGGAGTCCCCTCCCGAGACTCGAATCCGGCTGCTGCTCGTCCGCGCCGGGCTACCTCCGCCGAGCACCCAGGTGCAGATCACCGATGAAGTCAATCGGATTGTCGCCCGCGCTGACCTGGGCTGGCGGCGCTGGAGGGTGCTCGTCGAGTACGACGGCGCCCAGCATTGGGCGGACGAGCGGGCGCGGACCAGGGACATCCGGCGCTACGCGCTGCTGGCCCGGCTCGGGTGGCGGGTAGTGCGGGTGAACTCCGAACTGCTTCGGCGGTGTTCGGGGGAGGTCGTCGCCGAAGTCCGTGCTCTCCTGCGCGAGGCTGGCGCAGATGTCTGACTCCCGGCCCGTCCCTTACTCTTGTCCCCGAAAACGACGAAGTTGACGTGTTTCCGAGGAAATCACGTCAACTTCGTCGCGTTCGAGCCACAGCGTTCGAGCCACAACATTCGAGCCACAGCGCTCGGGATCAGCGAATGGTGACCTGGCGTCCGCGGATGCCATCACGCGAGCGCAGCTGCTCGCCGGTCAGCGGGGTGTCCACGGCCAGCGCCTCGTCGATGCGACGGCCGAGCTCGATCGTCGCATCGGTCCACTCGGCGGGGTGCATCTCGATGTCCAGGTCGAACACCGGCACCAGGAGTCCGTGCGCGCGGAAGGAGCCCGCGAACTTCGAGCCTTCGCCAAGGGTCAGGCCGCCGTCGGCGTGCACGCGGGCGAGCGCCTTCATCAGCTCGTCCTCGTCCTCGGGGCGGACCCAGCGCAGGTGCGCACGCTCACCAGCGTCGACCCACCACGCGGCGGAGACGCCGTCGATGCGTGCGGACGGCATCATCAGCTCGTTGGCTTGGGAGATCGCCTGCTGCACCTCGGGGGTCGGCTCGACGCCCTCGGCCAGCCACCAGTCGAAGTTCTTGTAGACGGTGATCTCCAGGGGCGCGTCGGCCTGGACCACGTCGGTGAGGGCGGGGACCATGTCAGACGGGTTGGCCGCGGGCAGCGACTCTCCGGCGGAGGCGCCGGCGGCCCAGAGGATCGAGGCGGCGAAGTCGGCGCCCAGGTTGGTGGAGAAGGCCTGCACCTGCATGCCGATCAGGCCCTGGCCGGGCGTTTCGTCGGACTCGTCCGGGCGCACGATCGCCGCGACCGCGCCCGGCAGCACGGTGGCGACAGTCAGGGGCCGATCAGCCGAGATCTGCGCGGTCACCGGCAGCGTCGCGCTCGCGGACGGGACGAATTCCCGCATCGCCACGAGGTCGCACTCGGCGGCCAGGCCGGCGAACGGGCGCGTCGGCACCTGTTGCACGGCGGCCCGCTCTGCGGCGCGCTTCTCCATCAGCTCGGCGCGGTTGCCATCGGCGCGGGGACCACTGTTGCGTTTGCTCTTCTTAGCCACGGTGGTCAAACCTACGGCACCGAGCGACGGCAGGCTAGCCGCGGGCCAGCAGCTGCTTCGTCCGCCCCGGGTAGTTCGTGGCGACCCAGCCGACGCCCAGATCGCGGCACAGCGCCACATCCGCGGGCTCGTCGACGGTCCAGCAGTAGGTGCTGCGCCCCGACGCCGCGGCGCGGTCCACCATTCCGGGGTTCGCCCGCAGCGCCTCGATGGAGGGGCCGATCGCAGTGGCCCCAACCGTCGTGGCCGCGCCCCCGCCCAGGTAACGGGCCGCATCGCCGAGGAGGACTGTCGGCAGCATGGGCGCGGCCCGGCGGACGCGCCAGACCGCGCTGGCCGAGAAGGAGATCACCACGACCCGCGAGTGCGACGCCGACGCGGGGGTCCCGAGCCCGTAGCGGCTCAGCGTGGCGAGGACCTGGCTCTCGACCTGCGCCCCGAATCGCACCGGGTGCTTGGTCTCGATGAACAGCTTGATCGGCCGCTCCTGGTCCAGCACCAACTCCAGCAGTGTGTCGAGTTCGAGGACGGAGGCCGGGGCGGGGTCGCCGTGCCAGCTGGCAAAATCGTGCTCGGCGAGCTCGGCCAGGCTCATCTCGCTGACGATGCCGGAGCCCGAGGAGGTGCGGTCGATGGAGCGATCGTGGACGCACACCAGGTGCTCGTCGCGGGTCAGCCGCACGTCGCATTCCAGCCCGTCGGCGCCCTCCGCGATGGCCAACTCGTAGGCGGCGAGGGTGTGTTCGGCGAGCGCGGCCGACGCCCCACGGTGCGCCACCACGTGCGGATCGCGGCCCTCCCAGCGCGGCGTCATCATGTCGCGATCAGCCATCGGGCCGGCACGGCTCGCGCAGCGGTGGGGGTCTCGTCGAATCGCGCCATGACCTTGATCGTGAGCCCGGCGACCGCCAGCGCCAGCACGTACGCGTACAGCGTGAACAGCACCCCGTCGGCGCGGCCCTGCGACGACGTGTCGAAGCGGGCCATCAGCACACCCACGACCGTCACGTTCGTCAGCACCCACATGCCCCACCAGAACCCGATCAGCCACAGCGCTGACAGGTCCGCGAAGGTCCGTTGAAATTTGTCGCCGACGCCGCGCAGCCAGCCCAGGCGCGTTCGGCCCGCCGGCGCACGGGCGGTTCCGGTGGGCGGCAGACCAGGCCCGCCCGCGGCCACACCGTCGGCCTCATCCAGCAGCGCCAATTCGGTGAGTAAGACCCCGGGCATGAGGAGGTTCCAGCCCGGAATCAGTGCGCCAAGGAAGATCGAGCGCACAGACCGCGGATCCCGCCACCCCGACCGGGCATAACGTTCCGCGCGGGTCCGCACCAGCCACGCCGCGCAGCCGATGGCGGACAGGATCACCACGACGGGGGTCAGCACGCCGATCACCAGGCTCAGGGCGTCCGAGATCGCGACGGTGAACCGCCCAACCAGGTGGGATTGATTCCACAGCAGCAGTCCGTATCGGAAGGCCTCCGCGATGACGCCGAGGATCAGCGCCCACACGAGGATTCGCATCGTCGACCGCGCCGAGGATGCCCATGATTGGTACTTCGGCGTGGGTGTGCCCGAGGGGGCAGCGGGGGCGGGGCCGACAGGCAATCCCCAGCGGGGGATCTCGCGATAGCGGGGCGTCGGGCCGAGTGGCTGCGAGCCCCGGCCCGCTGCGCTCTCGTCGACGGGCGGCGCGGGCATGCGGGCGATCCAGCGATAGCCCCTGGGCAATCCGGAACGCGTGCGCGCCGGTGCAGAGTGCTGGGCGACGGGCTGCGGGGACTGGGGTTGCGGTGCGACATGGGCGGGGGCCGGCCCGGCGCTGACCGGCGCGAGGAGCGTGCCTCGGCAGCGCGGGCACCACCGCGCGGGCACCGGCCCGTTGGCACCGAGGGCCACGGGCCAGCGACTGCCGCAGCGGCTGCAGGCCTGCAGGATCCCGGGGGCGGTCATCGCTCATCCGCCTGCCGCCGGGTGGGGCCCACTTCAGTCAACGTTGCCCTCGCCACCATTCCGTCATGGGGCCGATCTTTTCATGCCGCACCAACCCGGACAACCGAACTCTGAATCCCCGCCATCAGGCCGGGTCCGCCTCGAGAACCACCTCGTAGTGCTCCACAAGGGGCATCGGGTCGTAGAACTGGTGCAACAGTTCCCGCCACTGTTGATAGGCGGGCGAGCCGCGGAAGCCCTCGTTGTGCGCCGCCACGGACTCCCACGCGACGAGAAGCAGGTAGCGGCCGGGGGTCTCGACGCACCGGGACACGGTCATGCGCTGGAAGCCTGCCGATGCGGAAATCAGCGGGGCCGCCTCTTCGAAGGCCGCCTCGAACTCCTCGGCTCGACTGACGTCGATATTGAGTACCGCGTGCTCGTGGATCACAGCGCAATCCTCCCACGGCCCCGAGCAACTGAGCAGGCAAGAGTCGATCACTCTCGACCGAATTGTTCGCTATTTACAATCAAATGATCGTAATACTGTGATACAGAACACATTTGGCTCATGGTTACCCACAGTTTGCACAGGGTTATCCCCAAGCTGGGGATTGATTGCCGCCTCTGACCTGCCTATTGGCTCGAGTTCTCACAGCCTTGTGAAAACTCACGGGTAACTTGTCCACAACCCGCAGACGGTGTCCGCCGCCAGCGAACTGGCACCCTGGGGCACATGGAATTACGCATTTTCACCGAACCCCAGCAGGGCGCGACGTACGACGATCTCCTCGCCGTCGCCCGCACCGCAGAGGAGTGCGGCTACGGCGCATTCTTCCGCTCCGACCACTACCTGGCCATGAACGCCGCCGGGCTGCCCGGCCCCACCGACGCGTGGATCACTTTGGCCGGCCTGGCTCGGGACACCTCAACGATCCGCCTGGGCACCCTCGTCACGTCGGCGACCTTCCGCTACCCGGGCCCCCTAGCCATCTCCGTGGCACAGGTCGACGCCATGAGCGACGGCCGGGTGGAGCTCGGTATCGGCGCCGGCTGGTTCGCCGAGGAGCACGCCGCCTACGGAATCCCTTTCCCCGCCCTCGGCGAGCGCTTTGACCGCCTCGAGGAGTCCCTAGCCGTGATCACCGGGCTGTGGACCACGCCCGACGGAGAACAGTTCAACCATGACGGCGTCCACTACCCGATCACCGACTCCCCCGCGCTGCCGAAGCCTCGTCAGCGTCCGCACCCGCCGATCGTGATTGGCGGGATGGGCAAGCGCCGCACCCCCGCGTTGGCCGCCCGCTACGCCGACGAGTTCAACCTGCCGTTCGCCGACGAGGCCACGACCCAGGCGCAGTTCGACGTCGTGCGCCGGGCGTGCGAGAGCGCTGGCCGCACCCCCGCAAGCCTCGCCCTGTCGAACGCCTTGGTGCTGTGCTGCGGCGAGAACGAGGCGGACATCGCGCGCCGGGCCGCAGTCATCGGCCGAGACGTGGACGAGCTCCGCGCGAACGGGCTCGCCGGCACGCCCCAGGAACTAGTGGACAAGCTCGGGCGCTACGCCGCGCTTGGCTCGCAGCGCGTCTACCTGCAGACCCTGGACCTGACGGACCTCGAGCACCTGCAGCTGGTTGCGGAACAGGTCATGCCCAAGCTGGGCTGACCGCCCCCCGTCAGCCCACCGCCACTCGGTTCGCTCCACCTATTCAAGTCCGCCGACCTTGCACGGGCAGCAGACTCGAATAGGTGGAGCGGATCGCCGGAGACCCTCAAGCCGAGGGCGCGTCCGCGAACTGCGTGTTGTGCAGCTCCGTGTACCGCCCGCCCGCCGCGAGCAGCTCGGCGTGGGTGCCCCGCTCGATGATCCGGCCGGCCTCGAGCACGAGGATCATGTCCGCTGCCCGCACGGTGGACAGGCGGTGCGCGATCACCAGCGACGTCCGCCCTGCGAGTGCCTCGGCGAGGGCCTCCTGCACGGCGGCCTCGGAGGTGGAGTCGAGGTGCGCGGTGGCCTCATCGAGAATCACCACGCGGGGGTGCGCCAGCAGGAGCCGGGCGATGGTCAGGCGCTGGCGCTCGCCGCCGGAGAGCCGGTAGCCGCGCTCGCCGATCACGGTGCCCAGACCGTCGGGCAGTGCCCGGACCAGCTCGGCGATGCGGGCCCGCTCGAGGGCGTGCCACAGCTCGTCGTCGGTGGCCTCGGGCCGGGCGAGCTGCAGGTTGCCGCGCACGGAGTCGTGGAACAGGTGCCCGTCTTGGGTGACCATGCCGACGGTGGCGCGGATGGACTCGGCAGTGAGGTCCCGCACGTCCGTACCGCCGATGCGCACCGCGCCGGTGTCCACGTCATAGAGACGGGGCAGCAGCTGCGCGATGGTGGATTTGCCCGCGCCGGACGTGCCGACAAGGGCGATGAGCTGGCCGGGCTCGGCGCGGAAGGACACGTCGTGCAGCACCTCGACGCCGCCGCGCGAGTCCAGCACCGCGACGGATTCGAGCGAGGCCAGGGAGACCTTGTCCGCGGACGGGTAGGCGAAGCCGACCGTGTCGAACTCGATAGACACGGGGCCGTCGGGCACGGTGCCGGCGCCGGGACGGTCGGTGATCAGCGGCTTGAGGTCCAGGATCTCGAAGACCCGCTCGAAGCTGACGAGCGCGCTCATCACGTCGACGCGCGCGCTGGCCAGGGCGGTGAGCGGCGCGTAGAGGCGGGTCAGCAGCAGAGCCATCGAGACGACGGCGCCGGCCTCGAGTTCCCCGCGCAGCGCGTAAAAGCCGCCGAGTCCATAGACCAGCGCCAGGGCGAGGGCGGAGACGAGGGTGAGTGCCGTGATGAACACGGTCTGCACCATCGCGGACTTCACGCCGATATCGCGGACGCTCCGTGCGCGGGCGGCGAACTCCTCGGACTCCTGGTCGGGGCGGCCGAACAGCTTGACCAGCATGGCGCCGGGCGCGGAGAAGCGCTCGGTCATCTGGTTGCCCATCACCGCGTTGTACTCGGCAGCCGCGCGGCTGTAGGTGGCCAGCCTGGTGCCCATCCGGCGCGCGGGCAGCACGAAGATTGGCAGGAGGATCAGCGCCAGCACCGTGATCTGCCAGGAGATCGAGACCATCACGACGAGCGTGACGACGAGCATCACGATGTTCGACGCGACCCCGGACAGCGTCGTGCTGAACGCGCGCTGCGCCCCGATCACATCATTGTTCAGTCGGCTGACAAGTGCGCCGGTGCGGGTGCGGGTGAAGAACGCGATGGGCATCTTCTGCACGTGGTTGAACACGGCGCTGCGCATGTCCAGGATCAGGTTCTCGCCGATGTTGGAGGAGAGCCAGCGCGAGACGATCGACAGCGCTGCCTCGACCACCGCGATCACGGCGATCACCACCGCGAGCCACACGACGACGCTGACGGCGTCGGCCTTGACGATCGCGTCGACGACCCGGCCGGCGAGGATCGGCGTCGCGACGGCCAGCACGGCCGTGATCACCGACAACAGTAGGAACCACAGCAGTTGTGTCCGGTGCGGCCGCGCGAACCCACCGATGCGCCGCAGTGTCTTCTTCGAGAACGGCCGCTTGTCGGTCTCCGCCATCATCGCCTGGTACATCGCCGAGCGGGCGATCGAATCCATGCTCATTTTTCGTCCTGTTGCCGAGCAGGTGGCCAGAGCCGATGTGGCGGGCTGGCCAGGTACTGCAGTACCCGACCAGCCTAGAGATCAGTCTTGCGGGTTCGCCCGGTGGTGCTCTTCGATGGCCTTGCGCAGATTCTGCTCGGTCTGCCGGATCGCGATCTGAATGGCCGGCTCCACGATTTTGGCGAGCGCCTTACCGGCGAACCCGCCAGGGAACTCGTAGCCGAAATCCACGGAGAGCTCGGTCTTCTCGGCGTCGACGGCGCGGAACCGCCAGCTGGAGTTGTTTCTCATCCCCTCGTAGGACGTGAGGGTGATGACCTCGTCCTGCCCCCACTCCGTGCAGCGGATCTTGGACTTCATCGCCTTCGGCCCGAGCTGCATCACCACGTCGAACTCCGCACCGAGCCCGCTGTCCTGGGCCCCGATGGGCTCGAACTTGGTGACGCCGAACATCCAGTCGGGGACGTTGCGGTGATCGTCGACGAACGCGAACGCGACACTGACCGGCACCTGTGCGACGGCAGAGATCTGAATCAGGCCCATGCTCTTACCTCGTGTTCGATGCGGTTGATACCGGTGGTCAACTACACGCTGACGGTACGTCAATTAGTAGCCAGGCGCGTGTCACGGCGGCCAGCTCCACCAAGATCGCGGCGGCCGGGGCCGGCGCTCCACTAGCCTGAGGCGATGCCCCGGCCCGCCGCGCTGCCCCGCCTCGTGTGGGACTACCTGCGGCGCGCGCCCGGCACTTTCATCTGGCTGGCGATCCTGCTGGCGACGACCGTCTTCCTGCATCGCCTGCCATCGACGGTGGCGGAGCACGTCCTGGGCAACCGCTCGACAAACCTGCACCACCTGGCAGAGGACCCGTGGCGGGTGCTGATCAGTAGCGCCTTCTGGCTCGACGGTGGCGGCTGGCTCCTCTACCTGCTCATCTTCAACCTGATCCACGTGCCGGCCGAGCGGTGGCTGCGAACCTGGCGCTGGCTGTTCGTCTGCGTGTTCGTCCATGTGAGCGCCACCTACATCAGTGAGGGCGTCCTGTACTGGGCCATCAACCACGGGGAGGCGTCGGAGCAGTCGGAGTTCGCCCTTGACGTCGGCGTCAGCTACGCCCTCGTCGGCGTCGCCGCCGTGCTCGTCTACCGGATCGCCACGCCGTGGCGGTACTACTATCTGGCCGCGCTGACGACGCTGATGACGGTGCCGCTACTCGTTGACCTGAACTTCACTGCCATCGGGCATTTCGCGTCCTTATTCTTGGGCCTGGCCTGCTATCCGCTCACGCGCGGCCGTGGCGGGGTCTGGAACCCCGCCACGGCGATCCGCTCATGGCGGGTTAGAGGGTCCGGGAGATGAGGTCCTTCATGACCTCGTTGGAGCCAGCGTAGATGCGCTGGATCCGCGCGTCGGCATACATCTGGGCGATGGGGTACTCCAGGACGTAGCCGTATCCGCCGTGCAGCTGCACGCACCGGTCGATCACGGCGCACTGCTGGTCCGTCAGCCAGTACTTGGCCATGGCCGCGGTGGTCGCGTCGAGCTCCCCGTTCAGGTGCGAGGCGATGCAGTCGTCGATGAACGTGCGCCCGACGGCGGCCAGCGTGGCGCACTCGGCCAGCTCGAAGCGGGTGTTCTGCAAGTCGAACAGCGTCCCGCCGAACATGGTGCGGGACTTGGTGTACTCGACGGTGATCGCCACCGCGCGCTCCATGGCGGCGACGGCCGCGACGCCGCAGATCAACCGCTCGGTCCGCAGTTGCTCCATGAGCTGGATGAAGCCCCGGCCCTCCACCTCGCCGAGCAGGTTCGCGACCGGCACGCGGAGCCCGTCGAAGTTCAGCTCGGTCGTGTCCTGGCCCTTCTGTCCGACCTTGTCGAGGATGCGGCCGCGCTCGAAGCCGGGGGTGGCCCCGTCTTTCTGGCCCACTTCCGCCACGATCAGCGAGACGCCGCGCGCGCCCAGCGACGGGTCGGTCTTGGCGGCGATTATCACGACGTCGCAGTTGTGGCCGTTGGAGATGAAGGTCTTCGAGCCGCTGATCACGTACTCGTCGCCGTCGCGGATAGCCTTGGTCGCGATGTTCTGCAGGTCGGAGCCGGTGCCGGGCTCGGTCATGGCGATCGCGCCGACCCACTCGCCGCTGGCGAGCTTGGGCAGCCAGTCCAGCTTCTGCTCGTGGCTGGCGTACGCGTTGAGGTAGTGCGGCACGATGCCGGAGTGCACGCCCAGCTGCAGCGCGTGGTCCCCAGCCATGACCTGCTCGTGGAACAGGACCGCGTCGTGCGCGAAAGTGCCTCCGCCGCCGCCATATTCGGTGGGGATCGACATGCTCGCCAGACCCAGGTCGCCCAGCGCGCGATAGACGGATTTATCCGGGAAGCCCTGCTTCGCGTACTTCCCCTGGTTCGGCGTGACCTCCTTGGCGAAGAAGTGGCGCGCGAGGTCGGCCACCGCCGACAGCTCGTCGTCCATCCAGCGTGCGGTCCTAGCCGAGGTCTTGGGGGCCATCGCCTATCTCCATCTCATCTTCGTTGGCAGATTGAAAGTAATTGGCGGGACTAGCTGATTCGGTGTCACCGATCGGTGACAGGATGGGGCCATGCCCGCACCCCGCACCCGCCGCCAGCCTGGGCGCTGGGTCGGCCAGGAACCGGAGGACCGCCGCGCCGCCCGCCGCGCGATGCTCCTGGAGGCCGGCCTCCAGCTGATGGGCACGGAGGGCGCCGCCGCCGCCACCATGCGCGCCACCTGCCGCCAGGCCGGGCTGACCGAGCGGTACTTCTACGAGAGCTTCGAGACCCGTGACGACCTCGTGGTGGCGGTGCTCGACGCCGTCGTGCTCGGCGCCCGCGACACCCTCTTGGGCGCGTTGGCGGATGGGCCCGAGGACCCGGAACTGCTGGTCCGACACGTCATCAAGGCCTTCACCAGCTATGTCGCGAGGGATCGGCGTCGTGGCCGGATCATGTTCGTCGAGGCCCAGTCCGTGCCGGAGTTGCAGGACCGTGGCAAAGAGCTCATCGAGCTTTTCACCGCCCCCCTGGGCCCCGTGCTGGCCGTCCTCAGCGGGGCGGAGGAAGAACCCGACGCCGTCACGGTGCAGTTCAACTCCATCGCGATCTTCGGCGCGCTCGCCTTCCTCTACCAGGACTGGCTGACCGGCTCGGCCCGCATCTCGCAGCGCCGCATCGTGGAGCACGTCTCCCAGATCATTGAGGCCTTCGCGAGGGTCGACAGCACGCCGATCTAGAGTTCTGAGCTCTAGACCAGGCCCCGCCGGATCCGCTGTGCCGTATACGCGGCCACGCCCATCCCCGTCGCCAGGATCAGCGCCAGGCCCGCGTACTGCCAGACCCCGATGAACAGGGCGAAGACGCCGGCGGCCCACAGGAACACGGCCCCAATGACGCCGAGCACGACGGCCAACCTCAAAACGCCCGCCGCCACCCGCCTCATCGCCAACCTCTCCCTCAATGCCACCGAGCACCCCGGCCCAAGGCACCGAGGCTACCGGCCGAGTCTGTTGATTCACTGAGGGAATCACCTGGCCGTATGCGGCGATCTCACGTCGCTCTAGTCCGCAGTCAGGCGTCGGCAGGCTCAAGGGCACTCGGCTCGAGAACCCCGCCCACGACGTCGGGGCCGAACATCTCCTCGATCTCGGCCGCGTACTTCTCGGCGATCGGCTTCCGACGCAGCTTCATCGTCAGCGTCAGCTCGTCGCCGCCCGGCTCCCAGAAGATGGGCAGGATGCGGAAGCGCTTGAGCTGCTCGGGCCTCGAGAGCCCCGCGTTGCCGGCCGCGATGGCCGCCTGGACCTGCGCGATGATGCCGGCGTCCGCGGCGAGCACCGCGGCGTCGTGCGCCAGGCCGCTCTGCGCGGAATAAGCGGCCCCCGCGTCACTGTTGAGCGACACCAGCGCGGCGTTGAAGCGGCGGCCGTCGCCGATGGTGGCGACCTCGCCGATGAGCGCGGACTCCGCCTTCATCGCATTCTCGATGGCGGAGGGGGACATGTTCTTGCCCGCGGCGTTGATGATCAGCTCCTTCTTGCGGTCCACCACCCGCACGTAGCCGTCCGCGTCGATCGTCACGACGTCGCCGCTGTGCAGCCAGCCGTCGGCGTCGATAGTCTCCGCGGTCTGCTCGGGCGCGCCGCGGTAGCCGCGCATCACCAGCGGGCCGCGGACCAACAGTTCGCCGTCGGCGGCAACCTTGAACTCCATGCCGGGCACGGGCTTTCCGACGGTGCCCAGCTTGGCGGGCGGCACCTGCGCGGCCGAGGCGATGCAGGTGAGCTCGGACATGCCCCAGATCTCGGAGATGTTCAGGCCCAGCGCCGCGAAGAACGTCAGTGTCTCGATCGGGATGGGCGCGGCGCCGGAGATGGCCCACTTCAGCTCGCCGAAGCCCAGCTTGGCACGCAGCGCGGCGAGCACCATGCCGTCCGCCTTGGCGAACTCCTCCTCGAGCTCGGCGGGCACAGCCTGCTCGGCGCGCAGCAGCGCAAAACGCTTGGCGGCCACGCCCATCGCCCACTGCAGAGCCTGCTTGCGGGCCGGCTCCGGCTCGCCCTCAATCGCCATCTCCACGGCGTACTTGAGCTTCTCCCACACGCGCGGCACGGAGCCCCAGATGGTCGGCTTGCAGTCGGCGAGACCCGCGGCGATCAGGCTCGGATCGGCGACCACGGTGACCTGCACGCCGTACACGATCTGGAAGTACAGGCAGGTCAGGCGGTCCGCGATGTGCGCGGACGGCATGTAGGAGGTGATGCGGTCCCCGAACTCGACGGGCAGGACCTGGCCGACGGCGTCCGTCTCGAATAGCAGCGCCCGGTGGGTGGTCTCGACGCCCTTGGGGTTGCCGGTGGTCCCAGAGGTGTAGATCAGGGTCGCGATGTCGTCCGCCTCGACGGCGCGCCAACTGGCCTCGAAGTCGAAATCAGCCTGGCCCAGCGTCTTCAGCTCGGCCAGGGCGATCGTGCCTGCCGGAGCCTCGGACGGCTCCACATCAACCACGACGATCTTGTCGAGCGCCAGCCCGGCCTCCTGAATCCGGGTGACGTACTGCGCCTCACAGACCACGACCTTCGCGCCGGCATTGCCCAGCACGTACGCGATAGCGCTGGGGGCCAAGGAGTTATAGATCGAGAACGACGTCGCGCCGGCGTGCAGCGCGCCGACGTCCACGGGGTAGAAGTCGATGCGGTTGGTCATCATCAGCGCGACGGTGTCCCCGCGGCGCACGCCCAACGCGCTCAGACCGGCGGCGATCTGGCGGACCTGCTCGCCGTACTCGCGCCAGGTCAGCGACTGCGCGGCGCCGACGGTGCGCACAGCGGTCGCGTCGGGGTCGATGGCGGCGACGCGTTGGAAAGCCTCGCACAGGGTTGTATCAGTCATCGGTTCACTCGCTTGTCGGGTTGTGGTTGAGATGCGGGCCGCGCTGTCCTGCTGCGGCTTTCGAGGTCGCGGATCAGGTGGTGCAACTTCGCGTCGGCGGCGAGGACGCCGTCGGCGAGCACGTTGACGAAGCCGCGGCCCAGGGCCCAGGGCTCCCACGCTGCGGGTGCCATGACGCGGCCGGCGCGGCGTTCGATAGCCCGGCCGATGACCTCGGCAGCCTTGTCCGCGGACATGCGACGGCTGAGCACACCCGGCAGCCGGGCGTCGAGAGCGCGGCCGAACTGGTCGTCGTCGAGGGTCGCCGAGGCCAGCGCGGTATCGACCATGCCGAAGTACACGACCCCGGCGGTGGCTCCGTTCGCGGCGACCTCGAGGCGCAGCGCGCGGCCCAACTGCTCCACGGCGGCCTTGCTGATCATGTACGGCGCGCCGCCAGGGCCCGGGGTGAACGCCGCCCCGGAGGAGATGACGACCAGGTGGCCCGCGCGCGCGATCACCTCGTCGACGGTGGCGTGCACGGTGTTGAATGTGCCTGTGATGTTGATGTCCATGACGCGGTCGAAGTCCGCCGGGTCGATGGTGCGCAGCGTCGCAGGGGAGGGCGTGACGCCGGCGTTCGCGATGACGACGTCGATGCCGCCGACGCGCCGGACGATCTCGGCCACCGCGTCGGCCATCGCGGCGCGGTCGCGGATGTCCGCGGTCACGGTGACCACGCGGTCCCCGCCCAGAGCCGAGTCGGCGGCCTTGAGCCCGGACGCGCTGACGTCGATCAGAGCGACCGTCGCGCCCTGGCGGTGCAGCCGGCGCGCGAGTGCCAGGCCGATACCGTCCGCACCGCCGGTGATGAGCACGACCTTGCCGGCCACATCCAGGCGCCTGCCGCCGGGGATCGGCAACCCCAGATCACGCAGGATGCCTGCGGCCGATTGGAAACCCATCACAGGTCCACAACTAGTGGACCGCCAGCGGAACGGGAGACGCAGGTCAGCATGGTCTCCGCGCGCTCGCCAGGGGTGAGCAGCCTGTCCCGGTGGTCGACCTTGCCGCCGCACACCCGCACCCGACAGGTGCCGCAGAAGCCCTGCTGGCAGGAGTACGCGACGCCCGGCACCTCGCGGCGGATCGCGGCGAGCGCCGTCTCGTCGGCCGCCACCTGCACCGTGATCCCGCTGGCCGCCAGCCGCACCTCGAAGGCCTTGCCGCCCACGACCGGCAGCGCGGAGAAGCGCTCGGTGTGCAGGGAGCCCGACGGGTTGATCTCGCGCATGAGCCCGCGCGCAGTGGCCATCAGCGGGGTGGGCCCGCACATATAGATGGCCGAGCCCTGGGCCGCGGTCGGAATGATGTGGGTGACGTCGGGCAGCCCGAACTCATCGTCGGGCCGGATCTCGACCTGCCCGCTGGGGTACTGCGCCAGCTCGTCGAGGAATGGCATGGTCTCGCGGGAACGCCCGAGGTACACCAACTTCCACGGGATCCCGCGCTCATGGCACTGCCGGACCATCGGCAGGATCGGCGTGATGCCGATGCCGCCCGCGATGAAGAGGTAGCTCTCCGCGGCGATCAGCGGGAACGCGTTGCGGGGGCCGACCACGTCGATCGTCCTGCCCGCCGTCAGCTCATGCATCTCGCGGGAGCCGCCCAGTCCGTCGGCGATGCGGCGCACCGCGATGCGATACCGCGTGCGGTCGGCCGGGTCCCCGCACAGCGAGTACTGACGCTGCTTGCCGGAGGGCAGCAGGATGTCCAGGTGCGCACCCGGGATCCACGACGGCAGCTGGCCGCCGTCGGGGTCCACCAGCTCGAGGCTGATGACGTCGGGGCCCTGCGCCGTGACCGACTCGATCGTCAGGGCCATCTCAAAACCACTGTTGCGCACCGGTTTCGGCCGCGAGAGCAGAGGCGCGAGTCGGCTCTTGACGAACACGGACTGGTAGGCCGTGATACCGGCGGAGATCAGCTTGAGGGTGGCCGTGGGGCTGGCGTTCTCGGTCGTCATCATCGTTATGCCTCGGCCTTCTCCGCAGCGGGAACGTTCTCGCCGTTCACCGCCGGGGACTGCGCCAGGTAGCGCACGGCCTTGTCGATATCGCCCAGCTGCGACGGGTGGAAGCGCGGGTCCAGGTAGCGCGGGATCTCGCGGACCCAGAACCACAGGCTCGGCGCGAGGCCGCGGTTGATCGTGGAGGCCAGCTGCAGCGGCCAGAACCGGCCCTTGTCCTCGGACGGGTCGTTGCGGAACAGGTAGGACTCGGAGGCGAAGAAGATGCCGAGCAGCGCGGCGGTCGCGATGAACGCGGTGCGGACGCGGCGGGCATAGCTGCCGTCGACGTACATGTACGCGTCGAACGCGACGTTGCGGTGCTCCACCTCCTCGGCCCCATGCCAGCGCACCAGGTCCAGCATCATCGGGTCCATGCCGGCGGCCTCGAGAGTCTCCGACTCCAGCAGCCACTCGCCGATGACGGCGGTGAAGTGCTCGAGCGCGGCGAACAGTCCCAGCCGCTCGCACAGCCACTCGTGCCGCGCGCGGCCGGTGAGCCCGCGGTCGGTGAGGATGTTGTCCACGGCCCACTCGAGCTTCTGGGCCATGGGCTCGACGTCCAGGCCCAGTTCGGCGAGCCGCTCGCGGGCGCCCCGGTGGGACGACGCGTGCGTGGCCTCTTGGCCGACGAAGCCGACGACCTCCTCGTGCAGGCGCTTGTCCTCGATCAGCGACAGCGCCTCGGCGAGGGTGTTCGACATCGCGCGCTCGCCCTCGGGGAGCACCAGGTGCATAAAGTCGATGACGTGCGTCGCCATCGGCTCGCCCGGGATGTAGTGCAGCGGGACGTTGCTCCAGTCGAAGTGCACATCGCGCGCGTGGATCGCGTGCTCCTGGTCGGTGTAGCGGTGGTCAGGGTGGCGTCGGGATCCCTTGGGGTCGATCCGCGGGTTGCGGCCGATGGCCTTGATGCGTGGGAGGGGGTTAAGTTGTTTCAGCATGATGATGTCCTCACAGCCGAATCGAGTGTCTCGGTCAGGTAGTCGCGCGCATCGAACTTGTGCGTGCGGTTGCGGTAGGCGAATGTGAATCCGGGGTAGAACGTGAAGTTCCGGCCCGCGTCGTTGAGGTAGTAGCTGCTGCAGCCGCCGGAGTTCCAGACGGAGCCCTGCAGGCCCCGGTCCACCTCCGCCACGAACGCGTCTTGGACCTCCGGGCGCACGTCGACGCTGGCCAGGCCCAGCTTGTCCATCTCCTTGAGGCAGCTGACGATGTAGTCAATCTGCGCCTCGAGCGTCACCACGGCCGAGGTGTAACTCGACGAGTTCGGCCCCAGCAGCTGGAAGTGGTTGGGGAAGCCGGCGACGGTGATGCCGAGGTACGCCTTCGCGTCGCCCTGCCACACCTGCGCCATCGAGCGCCCGTCGCGGCCGTGGATGAGCCCGAAGCCCGGGTGGTCGGTGAGGTTGAAGCCGGTGCTCATCACGATCGCGTCGAGCGTGTGCAGCGTGCCGTCGGCGGTGCGGACGCCCTCGGGGCAGATCCGGTCGATCCCCTCGGTGACCAGGTCCACGTTGGGCTGGGCCAGCGCCGGGTAGTAGCGATTGGAGAACGTGGGCCGCTTGCAGCCGAAGGTGTAGCCGGGGGTCAGTTGCGCGCGCATAGTGCCATCGCGCACCTGCCGGAACAGATGGCCGCGGCCGAGCGCCTCGAGGCCCTTGAGCAGCGCGGGCCGGTAGACCATGCCGGAGACCATGAGCTCTTGCACCAGGTCCACGCCCTGCCTGGCCAGCCACTGCAGGCCGGGGACGGCGGTGAAGACCTTGCCGGGCAGGCCGGTCAGCGGCTGGTCGGGGTGCGGGAGGATCCAGGTGGCCGTGCGCTGGAAGACGGTCAGGTGCGCCACGGTGGGCTGGATCTGCGGGACGATCTGCACCGCGGACGCGCCGGTCCCGATGACGGCGACGCGCTTGCCGGCCAAGTCGTAGTCGTGGTTCCAGTCGGCGGTGTGGAAGACCTCGCCGGTGAAACTATCCAGGCCCGGCAGCCGAGGCACCGACGGCGCGCTGAACGGGCCGATGGCGCCCACGAGGAGCTGCGCGTCGTACACGCCGTCGGAGGTGGTGACGCGCCACAGCTGCTCGGCCTCCTGCCAGCTCGCGTCGAGAACCTCGACGCCCAGGCGCAGGTTCTCCGTGACGCCGAACGCGTCGGCGCAGTCCGCGAGGTACTTTTGCAGCTCGCCCTGCAGCGGGTAGAGCCGCGACCACTCCGAGTTGGGGGCGAAGGAGAACGAGTAGAGCACCGCGGGGATGTCGCACTGCGCGCCCGGATAGGTGTTGGCCTGCCAGGTGCCGCCGACCTCGGTGGCGCGCTCCAGCACCACGAAATCATCGATCCCGGCGCGCTTGAGCTGGATCGCGGTGCCCAAGCCGCCGAAGCCCGCACCGATGATCGCCACGCGGTGACACCTGACTGTCTCAACCATCTGCCGACTCCTCATCGCTTCACGAAGATTTCATGCAACCGTATTTCTGACATCAGCTGATGTCAATAGTTGGCCGAAAACTTGGCGCAACTCCAGCGCTTCCCGCGCTGTCAGGGGTTCGGCTTGTACGGTTCGGGAATGGAGATCAATCGCAGGGGACCCGCCGGCGCGCCGGCCATCGTGCTGCTCCACGGCATCGGCAGCCGCTGGCAGGTGTTCGAGCCGATCCTCGACCGCCTCGCTGGCGCCCACGACGTCGTCGCCGTCGACCTACCCGGCTTCGGCCTCTCCCCCGCCGAGCCCGGCCTCGACCTCACCGTCGACGGTTATGCGACGCGGGTGGCGCAGCTGATCACGGAATTGGGCCTCGAGCGTCCCCACGTCGTCGGCAATTCCATGGGCGGCGGCATCGCCCTGGAGCTCGGCCGTCGGGGCGTCGCCGGGCAGGTCACAGCGTTCTCGCCCGTCGGCTTCTGGACTCCCCTCGAGCGCCGCTGGGCCCAAGGCGTCATCACCGCGATGCGCGCGATCTCCACCGTCGCCCGCCCCCTCGTGGACCTGGCCAGCCGCACCCGCGTGGGCCGCATCGCGCTGTTCTCCCTGTTCTTCGGCAAGCCGTGGCTCATTGAGCCGGAGGACGCCCTGCTCGCCGTCGACGGGCTGATCCGGGCCACCGCCTTCCCTCAGGCACGCGCCGGGTTCAACGCCTACGATCTCCGCGCCGCCCCCCGCCCCGCCGACGGCCTCGCCCGGATCCCGGTCACCATCGCGTGGGGCAGCCGCGACGCGATCCTGCCCGCCCGCCGCCAGAGCGCCGCTGCCCGCAAGCTGCTGCCAGGCGCCCGCCACGTCCCGCTCCCCGGCTGCGGGCACCTGCCGTTCTCGGACAACCCGGCCCTATGCGCTTCGACGGTGCTGGGCTGACTCAACACCCGTGCCCACAGAAACGTACGCGCGCTCACGCAGACATCGCGCACGTTTTTTCTGCGTGCGTGTGCGTAAGTTCCGGCGAGTGGCTAGCTCTCGGCGGTATGGATCGTGATCTCCGCCTCGAGGGTGCGGTGCACCGGGCACTTGTCCGCGATCCGCAGCAGCGCCGCGCGCTCGTCCGCCGTCAGATCTCCGGTCATGGTGATCTCGCGGTCGATGCGGGTGATGTGGCCGTCGACGCTCTCGCAGTCCTCGCAGTCCCGTGCGTGGATCCGCTTGTGCCGCAGCGATACCGACACGTCCTCGAGCCTCAGGCCCTTGCGATCGGCGTACATCCGCATGGTCATCGCGGTGCAGCCGCCGAGCGAGGCCAGCAGCAGGTCGTAGGGGTTGGGGCCGCTGTCGATCGCCCCGGGCACGTTCACCGGCTCGTCGAGCAGCCAGGAATGCTGGCCCGCGCGGGCGGTGTGGCCGAATTTGCCGCGGCCGTTCGACTCCACGACGACCAGCCCCGGGTCCAGCGACTCGACGGCTCCGGCGTCCAGGTAAGGCTCCGCCCACGCCGCGATCAGGTCCGCCACCCGCGTCGCTGCGCCGTCGCGGAGCAGCAGGTGGTCAGCCCCGTCGAGCGAGATCAGCGATTTCGGCTGGCGGGCGGCCGCATACAGCCGCTCGGCGTCGACGAAGGCCACCTGGTTGTCCTCCGGCGCGTGCAGCAGGAGCAGGGGCCGGGCTAGCTCGGCCACGCGCTCGGCGATCGAGTGCTCGGCGAGGTCCTCGACGAAGCTCTGCCGCACCAAGATCGGCCGCCCGGCCAGCGTCACGACCGCCTCGCCCTCGCGGGCCATGACCTCGGCCTGCGCCCCGAACAGCTCCCGCACCGGCGCGAGCTCGGCTGGCGCGGCGATGGTCGCCACGGCGCGGAGTTCCGGGATGAACTCGGCCGCCGCCAGCACGGCCGCGCCCCCAAGGGAGTGCCCGATCAGCAGCGACGGCGCGTGCCCCCGCTCCCGCAAATAGTCCGCGGCCAGCACCAGGTCCTCGATGTTGGAGCTGAAGGTCGTGTCCGCGAACTCGCCCTCGGACTCCCCGAGCCCCGTGAAATCGATGCGCAGCACCGCGATGCCCGCCGTGGCCAGGCCGCCGGCGATCCGGGCGGCGGCGATAGTGTCCTTGCTGCAGGTGAAGCAGTGCGCGAGCAGCGCAATCGCGCGCGGCGGATCGGCGGGCCAGTCGATGATCCCCGCGAGCCGCGCGTCGGTCGAGCCGGTGATCGTTATCCGCTCACGGCTAGCCACATTTCACGCCGGTCGAGTGGATGGGGCAGTATCCGTTGGGGTTTTTTGCCAGGTACTGCTGGTGCACCGGCTCCGCGTAGTAGAACCCACCAGGTGACAGGGGCGCGATCTCCGT
This sequence comes from Tomitella biformata AHU 1821, assembly GCF_000524475.1. Taxonomy (GTDB): domain Bacteria; phylum Actinomycetota; class Actinomycetes; order Mycobacteriales; family Mycobacteriaceae; genus Tomitella; species Tomitella biformata. The sequence continues at coordinate 115,898 of NZ_BAVQ01000071.1, forward strand.
GGTGATCGCCCCGTAGCCCTGCTCGGCGAGCGCCGTCGCGAACGTCTCGGCGCTCTCCGCCGCGAGCCGCGCCTGCTCCTCGCCGATCGTCAGGATCATCGAGCGGTACTGGGTGCCGCGGTCGTTGCCCTGGCGCATGCCCTGCGTCGGATCGTGGTTCTCCCAGAAGTGCCGCAGCAGGTCGCGGTAGCTGATCTTGGCGGGGTCGAACACCACCTGCACCACCTCGGCGTGCCCGGTCTGCCCGCCACACACCTCCTCGTAGGTGGGGTTCGGCGTGTACCCGCCCGCATAGCCCGACGCCGTCACATAGACGCCATCCTGCTCCCAGTACTCGCGCTCGACGCCCCAGAAGCAGCCGAGGCCCAGCACCGCGGTCTCCAGGCCCTCGGGGAACGGCGGCTGCATGGGCGTGCCCAGCACATGATGGGTCTCAGGGACGGGCATCGAGGCCTCCCGCCCCGGCAGCGCCGCGGACTTGTCCACCAGATTCACGGGACGATTGACCATCGATGAGAGCTCTTCCAACCACGACATGCCCCGACTCTACGCGGCGGGCGCCGCTCTGCGGAGCGGTCGCGCCGGCCGCGGGCTACGCGCGGAAGTGGAGGTCGGCGCAGACCCGTTGAACTCGCGCGCGCTGGCTCTGGTCCAGGCCTTGGATCGGCAGCGGCAGCGACCCCTCGGACACCAGACCGAGGTGTTCGGCGATCGCCGCGATCACTCTGATGCTGCCGCCAAAATCGGTGTACAGCTCCCATAGCGGACTCAGTCGGTCAGACTCGGCTGTCGCCGCCGCGTCGCGTCCGGCCAGCGCCGCGCGGGTGAGGTCCAGGGCGGGCTGCGGCAAGGTTCCGCCGAGCACCGAGTACCAGGCGTCGCAACCCGCAATCAGCCCGTTGGCCGCCGCCGCGTCTCCGGAGACTCCGATGGTGACGTGCTCGGGGAGCACCGCGCGGATCTCGCTGACTCTGGCACGGGCCAGTCCGGGATCGGCCGGCACACCGGGGATCTTGATCGAGGTGATGCCGGGCAATTCCGCGATGCGCCCGTAAAGGTCCACCGTGAACGCGAAGTGGGTGGTGCCGGGGTTGTCGTAGACGATGACGGGAAGCGACGAGTGCTCGGTGACAGCCCGAAACAACTCGAAGACATCGTTGTCGGTCAACGGCTGGTAGGTCATCGCGGACAGCAGGACTCCCGATGCGCCCGCCTTCTCCGCGTTAGCGGCGTTGGCGAGCACGTGGGCGGTCCGGAGCGCCCCGATGCCGACGAACACGGGCAGGCCGCGGGCATGCTCGACTGCCAGTTGGGCAACTCGGAAGCGCTCGTCGGCACTGAGGTAGGCATAGGAACCGGTCGAGCCGAGCGCGGTGATGGAGTCCACCCGCGCGTCCGCGAGCCGGCCGATAAGTCGCGCGAACGCCGCCTCGTCCACGCTGTCATCGACTAGCGGGGTGAGGGGAAAGGCACTGAGCCCGGTCACTGGCGCGGATCCTGTGGACATGGCGGGCTCCTTCGTCAAAGGGTCGGCGTAGCCGCCGTCTTCGCCTCGGCGGCCTTCTTCTCCCCGATATTCTTGGTCCTGCGCCCGATCCACCGGCCGGCGGGCTGCTCGATCCAGCGGTAGAACGCCTCCACCAAGACGAACAGCACGAGCAGGAAGGCGAGCACCGCACCCGTCGTGCCCAGGTACGGCTCGGTGAAGTTGAAGATGGAGTACAGCATCAACGTGTGCAGAAGGTAGATGCCGAAGCTGCGGCTGGAGAGCCAGTGCACCGGGCCCCAATCGTTGAGCCGGCCCCGATACTTGCCCACCACCATCACCAGCCCGGTGACAACGACCATCGTCCACAGGTACCGCGTGCCCGCCCAGTAGACGCCCAACTCGGTGGCCATCTGCACGGTCAGCACCTGCATCACGGTCGCGACGACGATCCACACCCAGCCCGACGCGCGCACCCCCGCCAGGTAGATGATCTGGCCCATGAACAGCGCGGGCAGGGTCGCGGCGAGCTTGCTCAGCATCGGCACCGCGTACTCGAATGGAACCCAGTGGTTGTAGGCGAGGATCCCCATGCTGACCAGCGCGCCGGCGATCGGCATGAGGATCGGCCAGCGTCGCAGCAGCCCCTGCATGCTCATGACCAGCAGGAAGAACAGGATTTGCACCAGCAGGGTCCATGTGACGCCGAGGACCTCCACCGGCTGTGGCTTGAGGAAGAAGCCGCCAAGCACGAAGCTCAGCGCCGCCTCCCCGTTCGAGATCTCGGTCTGGCCGCTGAAGGTGCCCATGAAGCCGGCCTTGATCAGCACCACGGCAATGGCGGTCGCGACCCAGGCTCCGGGCAGCAGCCGGCCGATGCGATTCGCGAGGAATTTGCCCTTGTGTTGGCGTATCGCAGAGCCCGTGAGCAGCAGCCCGGTGAGCATCATGAAGATCGCGACGCCGAAGAAGGACAGGTAGAGGTTCAGCCCACCGCTGTAGACCAGGGTCTCCTCGACGACGTCCATCAACCACCAGTTGATGTCCAGGGTGTCTTTGAAAAAGAAGGCGATGTGCGTGTAGATCACAGCGATGGCGGCGATGGCACGCAGGGAGTTCGCTCCGAACAGCTCCACCCGACGACCGTCAGCTTTGTGCGCCACCAAGGCGAACGGCTGTGTCGTCGGAGTTGCTGTCATTTCGAGGCGGAATCCATTTCTTCAGGGTCGATTCCGTCGCACACACGTCACTCCGCGCGGAGATCAGCGCCTTACCCTACCCGTTACCCGCACCGGGCACGAGCCGATATTCTGCGAAAACCCCAGGCCCGACGGCCGAAAGCACGCGGACCTGCGCCAACACCGCTGCTAGCGGCCGGGTGGAATTCGGCACAGTCTGACCGTATTGCACAAATGATCGGAATACACAAAGGTGGTGAGCGGACAAACTATCGCTTATGAGGGCGGCTTGGTCAAGACCGCACGGTCTGGATGAGCCGTTCACAATGGAAGGATGACCGTGGCTGATTACACGCTTCCGGAACTGCCCTACGCGTACGACGCGCTGGCACCCCACATCTCGGCGGAGATCATGGAGCTGCACCACAGCAAGCACCATGCCGCCTACGTCGCCGGTGCCAACGCCGCCCTGGCCGCAATGGCCGAGGCCCGCGAGGACGGCACCATCGGCACGAAGGCCCTCGTGCTCTCGCGCAACCTCTCGTTCCACCTGGGTGGCCACACCAACCACTCCATCTTCTGGAACAACATGTCCCCGGACGGCGGCGACAAGCCCGAGGGCGAGCTGCTCGCGGCGATCACCGACACGTTCGGCTCGTTCGACAAGTTCCAGGCGCACTTCACCGGCACCGCGATGACCATCCAGGGCTCCGGCTGGGCCGTTCTCGCCTGGGACCAGATCGGCCAGCAGCTGATCATCGAGCAGATGGAAGACCAGAGCAACGGCATCTCCGTCGGCATCATCCCCATCGTGATGCTGGACATGTGGGAGCACGCCTTCTACCTGCAGTACAAGAACGTCAAGGGCGATTACGTCAAGAACTGGTGGAACATCGTCAACTGGGCCGACGCGTCCGCACGCTTCGAGCGCGCGCGCACCCAGACCGCCGGGCTCATCCTCCCCGCGTAGTACGCAGCCAGGAAACACCGACGCCGTCCCCGCCAGCATTCTGGCCGGGGCGGCGTTCGCCTATCCTGGCCACCATGACTGAGCACATCGAATGGCCCGCCGGCGAAGAGCCCGCCGAGGAGACCTCCGCGGACCAGGCCGCACGCGATCGCGCCCAAGCCCGCACCCGCGTCGTCGCGGCCGTCTCGTTGGTCGCGATCGTCCTCGTGGCCGCGCCCATCCTGGTCTGGATCCTGTAACCGCCCGGGCAGGAGGTATCCCATGACCGTGCACGTCATCCGCTCCGAGGACCGGTCCCGCTGGCGGGTCGATTGGCTCGACTCGCGACAGTCCTTCCCGGTCACCGGCAACTTCGACCTCGCCGCGCATGCGCACGGGCTGTTGATGGTGCACAACCAGGACACCGTCGGGCCCGGCGAGGGCTTCGACACCCACCGGCACCGCGACGTCGAGATCATCACCTGGGTGCTCGAAGGCTCCGTCCTCCACCAGGATTCCGCCGGCAACTCCGGCCTCATCTACCCCGGCCTGGCGCAGCGGATGAGCGCGGGCACCGGCATCCTGCACTCGGAGAAGAACGGCTCCACCAGCTATTCCGGCGACCGCGTCGAGGTGGTGCAGATGTGGATCCCGCCCGATACCGCTGGCATCACGCCCAACTACCAGGAGCTCGATGTCGCGGCCGCCCTCTCGACCGGCGAGCTGGTCCCCGTCGCGTCGGGCATGCGCCGGCACCTGCCCGACGCGGCCATCGGGATCCGGAACCGCTTCGCGACGCTGCACGCGGCCCGCCTCGCACCCGGCCAGAAGGTCACGGTGCCCGACGCGCCATTCGGCCATGTCTTCCTCGCCCGCGGGACGGCCACAATGGAGGGCGCCGGGCCGCTCGAGGCGGGGGACGCCGTCCGGCTCACCGCCGACGGCGGCCAGCGGCTCACCGCCCTAGAGCCCGCGGAGGTGCTGATCTGGGAGATGCACGCGGAGTTCGAGTAGGACGCGCAACCCTTAATAGACCACCTCGCCATTAAGGGTTGATACCCTAAACCTTGATGAGCGCATCGAGTACTAAGGGTTAAGCATGGCGGAACTGTTAGAGGCGTACTGGGAGCCCGACCTGTCCTCCGGACTCGTCGCCAAGCATCGCCGCGGCGGCCGCTACCGCACCTACATCCCCGACTCAATCGTGGACCGCCCGCTGACCGTCCCCCCGGTCCTCTCGCAACAGGCAGCACAGGCCGAACGCGCAATCCGCAACCTCAGCTCCGGCCCCGGAGCCTCAGGACTCGCGACGATCAGCCGCTTCCTGCTGCGTTCCGAGGCCATCGCCAGTTCGATGATCGAGGGCATCGCGCCCTCACCGCAGCAGGTGGCATTGGCCGAACTCTCTCAGGACGAGACCATCCTCGGGTTCAGCGACCAGGCACGGCTGGTGGCCAACAACATCACCATCCTGCGCCGAGCCTCGCAAGAACTCGTGGATGCCGACGCTGTCACTCCGGAGGACATCGTCGAGTTGCACGCGGCGCTACTACCGGACGAACGCCACCACGGGCTGCGGCAGGTGCAGAACTGGATCGGCGGTTCCAACTGGAATCCGCTGGAGGCCGAATTCGTGCCACCGCCCGCCGATCTCGTCCCCCCACTGGTGGCCGATCTCGCCTCCTACCTCAATGGCTCAACGCACGGGGCCCTGCTCCAGGCGGGCATTATGCATGCCCAGTTCGAGACCATTCATCCATTCACCGATGGCAACGGCCGGGTCGGCCGCGCACTCATCCACACCGTGTTAGCCCGCCGGGGCCTCGCCCCAGGCGCGATTCTGCCGGTCAGCCTCGTCCTGTCGACGCTCAGCGAGCGGTACGTCGACGGGCTCACCGAGTACCGCTACGTCGGCGACCCCCTCGCAACCACCTCGACTCGCGGCGTCAACGCCTGGCTCGCCACCTTCATCGACGCCACCGCCATCGCCGCGGAGCAAGCCGCGAAATTGGCCGCAGACATCGCCGAGTTGCACGATTCGTGGGACACGAGGCTCGGCATGCACCGCATCAGCCAGGGACTGAGGGAGGAGCCCCGAGCGGGGTCCGCGGTGTCCAAGATCCTGCGGATCCTGCCCGAGGCCCCCGTGATGACGACCAGCACGGCTCAGCGGATGCTGAAAATCTCCTTCCCGCCGGCTCGTGCTGCGCTTGAGGAGTTGGCGGACGCCGGAATTTTGTCCAGGAGGAGCGTCGACCGAGGAACCACCGGCTACCTGGCCCGGGACGTATTGAACCTGATCGGCCTCGCTGAACGACGGCTCGCGAGCACGCGGTTCGACACCAGGCTCTCGGCCCCCGGACCCCAAGCCCCGGCTCGCCCCTCCGACTGAACCAAATCCCCACGGTGGCGGCCCTATTCCTGAGAGAATTGGGAGTACTGCGCTCGGAGCCCAGACACCCTGGCCGCCTCAGTCCTCTCACGCGGCCGCTACGACAGGAGAGCCATCGTGGAAATCGCAGGATCTGCCGCCCTCGTCACCGGAGGCGCGTCCGGCCTCGGCGCCGCAACCGCCAAGCTTCTCGCGGACAAGGGTGCCACCGTCTTTGGCATCGACCTCCAGACCTCGATCGACCGGGCGGGCGGCCAGGGCCCCGCCGGCGTCACGCTCATCCCCGCCGATGTGACCAGCGCCGAGGAGGTGCAATCGGCCGTCGACCAGGTGGTCGCCTCGGGCGCCCCGCTGCGGATCGTCGTCAACTGCGCGGGTGTCGGCTGGGCCGGGCGCATCCTCTCCAAGCACGGCCCCCATGATCTAGAGCTGTTCCGCACAGTCATCACCGTCAACCTGCTGGGCACGTTCAACGTGATGCGCTTGGCCGCCGACGCGATCGCCAAGACCGACACCTCCGACGAGTCCGGCCAGCGCGGCGTGGTCATCAACACCGCGTCGGTGGCCGCGTTCGAGGGCCAGATCGGCCAGATTGCCTATTCCGCGTCCAAAGGCGGGGTGCACGGCATGACCGTGCCCGCCGCGCGGGACCTCGGCCAGTTCGGGATCCGCGTTAATACGATCGCCCCCGGGATCGTCGACACTCCCATGCTCGCAGGTGTCACCGACGAGTTCCGGGAGAGCCTCTCGGCGGGGGTGCCGTTCCCGCGGCGCCTCGCCCGACCCGACGAGTATGCGCAGCTCGTGGGGATGATCATCGAGCATGACTACCTCAACGGCGAGACCATCCGGATGGACGGCGCGCTACGGATGGCCCCAAGATAGCGAGGGCCCCGGCCTCCAGAACCCCAACAAGCAGTGTGGCCCGTCCTTTAATTAAAGGACGGGCCAAACTATTTATCAGGCAATCCCACCATTATACACGAAGAGCGAAACATTCGTATTTATGCTAAACATGTGGAGTTGCCAATTGTAAAAGGAGATACCCGTTGACGCCAAAGATCGCGATTTTAGGAGCAGGTCCCAGTGGTCTCGCACAGCTGCGAGCCTTCGAGTCGGCTCGGCAAGCCGGACTGGGGCCAATTCCGGAAATCGTCTGCTACGAGAAGCAGGCAGATCTCGGTGGAATGTGGAATTACACCTGGCGCACCGGTATCGATGAGAACGGCGAGCCCGTCCACGGCAGCATGTACCGGTACCTGTGGTCGAACGGCCCCAAGGAGTGCCTCGAGTTCGCGGACTACTCCTTCGAAGAGCACTTCGGCCAGCCGATCCCCTCGTACCCGCCCCGCGCGGTATTGCAGGACTACATCATGGGCCGCGTCGAGAAGAGCCACGCCCGCAAGCACATCAAGTTCAACCACGCTGTCCACCAGGTCGAGTACTCGGAGCAGACCGAGAAGTTCACCGTCACGGTCATGAACCACACCGCGGACCGGGTCGAGACCGACGAGTTCGACCACGTCATCGTCGCCACCGGCCACTTCTCCACCCCCAACGTGCCGCACTTCAAGGGGATCGACCACTTCCCCGGCCGCGTCCTGCACGCCCACGACTTCCGCGACGCCCGCGAGTTCACCGACAAGCGCGTCCTCCTCGTCGGCAGCTCGTACTCCGCCGAGGACATCGGCAGCCAGTGCTATAAGTACGGTGCCGCCCGCGTGCTGATCAGCTACCGCTCCGGGCCCACCGGCTACACCTGGCCGGACCGCTTCAACGAGGTCCCGCTGCTGCAGCGCCTCGAGGGCAATACCGCGCACTTCGCCGACGGCACCAGCGAGGACGTCGACGCGATCGTGCTGTGCACCGGCTATAAGCACTACTTCCCGTTCCTGCCGGACGAGCTCCGGCTGCGCACCAGCAACCGCCTGTACCCGCGCGGGATGTACAAGGGCATCGTCTCCGAGCACAACCCCAAGCTCATGTTCCTGGGGATGCAAGACCAGTACTTCACGTTCAACATGTTCGACGCGCAGGCCTGGTACGCCCGTGACGTCATCATGGGCGCCATCACTCTGCCCGACGCGGACGCGCAGGCCGCCGACATCAACCACTGGTCCGAGCGCGAGATCGCACTGGCCAGCACCGACGATGAGATCGAGTTCCAGGCCGCGTACATCCGCGACCTCGTCGACGCGACGGACTACCCCGAGTTCCACGTGGAGGCGCAGGGCGAGCTGTTCAAGGAATGGCTGATCGACAAGCGCGACGACATCATGGGCTACCGCAACCGCAGCTACCGCTCTACGCTGACCGGCTCCATCGCCCCGCCGCTGCACGAGGACTGGCTCAGCATCCTGGACGACAGCGCCGAGTACTTCCTGGCCAACAACCTGCCGCGTTCACGCAAGCAGGACAAGCGCCTGCTCTCGCGCGGCGCCAAGCTGGCCGTGAATGCCGTGGTCCCGCCCGTGCGCGGCCGCGTCGCCGCCACCGCGGAGAGGCCCCCGCGCGCGGCCCGCTAGTTTCACATTAAATCAATGCCCTGCCCCGGCCGCGATGGCCGGGGCAGGGCATTTTCTATAGCACCGCCGGAACTGCCAAAGCTGCTGTACCCTCTGTCACAGCGAAGCAGCAGGGCCGTCAGGGGGACGGCCGCATCCGGGGGGAAGCTATGGCGGGGCCTGACCATTCATTTGCGCACGACATCGACCTGGAAGCGCCCACCTGGCAGATCCCCGCGACCGCCATATATCCGTCATGGTTGGCCATCCGAATCCACTGCCGCAGGCTCCTGACCTGCGCGCACTCGAGGAATCGCCCCCCAGCGCGCCGAGCTGCCCTCCCCAAATACTTTTCGACAGTTAAAGCCTTGGAGAATTGACATGAGCGGACCAATCGACAGCCAGTCCCTCCTCACGCCCTTGGGAAACTGGGGAGAAATAGATCCCCTCCCAGACGCATTAGGCGTAGCACCCACCATTTCCGGGCTCCCCCATAACGGCTTTATCGTGACCGATGTGGAAAACTTCGAGGCAATGGCGGACACAGAGATGAAGGCTCGCGTCACGTCCTTCACCCCCGCCATGGCCAGCGAATTCTCTATCGCATGGCAGCAATTCAGCAAATCCATTTGCACTGCCACTGAGGCCTTGCACGCTGACATTAATTCAGCCGATAACAGCGAATTTGAAGGGCAGCTTCCGGACAAAGTTCGCGATAAAAGCAAGTCCTTCATCGACAACTCCGATAAGTTCTCGACTCTAACTTCGACCCCATCCGGAAAGCTCGACGGATTTGGCATCACACTGACCGAAGTGCAGGGCACCTTCGCTTTCCTATCGTCACTCGATAGCGGGGTGTTCCGCAAGACCATTTTCGACCGTGACTTCTCAAAGCCAAATCCCCAAGCGATCGCCCTGATGGAGACGAAGTACTCCCCAGCCGTCCTCGACGCCGGCAAAGGCCTGCCGACATTGCCGGGTCCGATCACCTTCGAGCCAAGCAGAGGTGCTGGCGGCGGACCAGGATCCGCGGCCGGGGGCGGCGGGTACCCCTCCGGGACTGACGCGGGCTCCCCGCAGGGCCTGGCGACAGGCTCCGACGCCGGGACGTCGGACGGTGCCGCCACTGGCGGCGCAGACGGTGACCAACTTGCCGATCCCGCCAACCCAGATGCCGACGGCGGCACCGATCCGGCAGGCGGCGGCCCCGTGGACGGACGGTCCGCGAATGATGCCGCGATCAGTCAGGCCGGACTCTCGCCCAGCACCGACGGCGCACAGACTGCGGGCGCTAGCGGCCAGTCCGGCCGCGGCGGGGCCGTCGGCGGGCCTGGCGGCACAGGGGCCGGCGCGGTCCCGATGGCCGGCCCGATGGGCGGCGGGTCTACCGGCGGGTCCACCGGCCGATCTGCTGCTGGGTCGTCGGGCGGGCGTGGGATCAGCGGGGGCGGCGGCATCGGTGGCAGGTCCTCGGGTAGTCCCGCGCTCGGATCCCTCGGCGGCAGTCCAGCGGCGCCGGGCAAAGGCGGACTGCCCCGCGGCGCCGGTATGGGCGCCGCCGGGGAAGGCGGCACGAACAACACGATGGCCGGGCGCCGTGGCATGGGCGGCGGCATGATGGGCGGTGGCGGCCGCGGCGGCGGCCAGGAGGACGAGGCGTACAGCCCGGCGGAGTTCCTGACCACCATCGACAACGGCGACAAACTGATCGGCCCGCTCCCCCGCGTGGTCCATCCTGTCATCGGCGCGTGGGACGACCGTTAGCGGAGTAGCGTCGAGGCATGAGTGAAATCCGCATCAACTCCCAGGTCCAGGCACTATTGGTTGATTCATTCAATCGGATCCGGAAGCAGGTGGTGGATCTGACGACGGGCCTGACGCTCGATGTCGCCGAGTACCGGCCGGACGCGGATGCGAACAGCATCGCCTGGCTCCTCTGGCACCTGTCCCGCATCCAGGACGATCACCTGGCCGGTGCCGCCGGCATCCGCCAGGTGTGGTCGGAGGAGGGCTGGCATCGGCGGTTCGGGTTGCCCTTCGACGTGTTCGCCACCGGCTACGGGCAGTCCAGCCATGAGGTGGGCCTGGTCCGCGTGAGCGGCGAGCAGTTGGACGGCTATCACGCGGATGTGCACGACGCGACGATGCGCTATCTGGCGCGGGTCGATGATGAGGAACTGGCCCGCGTCGTCGACGACTCCTGGGATCCGCCGGTGACCGCCGCGGTTCGCCTGGTCAGCGTCATCGGCGACTGCAATCAGCATCTCGGCCAGGCCGCTTATATCCGTGGGCTCGTCCAGCGGCGCGGCTGACACAGCATCCTGGCCCGCACACTCCTGGCCCTCACACGGAGCCGGGGCCGAACTGCCTCTCGCGCAGGTCCGCGACCGAGAGCACGGCGCCGGTGGCGACCTCGCTCATCCACTCGCGGAGGATCTTGGTGGCCCGCACATCGTCCTCGTTGTATTCCAGCAACCGGGCGCGCTGCGTGTCGTCGACGGGCCCGTCGTAGCCCACGGCCGCGCGGTACCAGGTCATGGACGCCTCGCCGCTGGCCTCCGCGTCGCGCCAGTCGAATCCGGCATAGCGGGCCAGGACCTTCAGGCCTTTGCCATGGGGGCTGACGAAGTGCTCGCCGACATACTGGAAGACGTCCACCCAGTGCTCGGACTCGATGAAGTCCTGAACCTCGCGCAGGGGCGGGATCCCGGGCCGGCCCTCGAAGCGCCGTGCTGAGCCCAGCAGCCACTTGTTCTCCGCGTTCTGCGAGTAGCAGTAGGCGGCGAAGGTCCTTCCGCGCCCGACGGTGTCCTCGAGCATGCGCATGAGCCAGGTCCAGAACTCGGCGAACGAGCGCGCCTCGTCCTCGGTGGGCAGCGGGTCCCAGGTGACGAACGGCCGATAACCCGCGTCGACGCCGTCGGACGTGGTGAAGGTGCCCCACAGGTACGCGCCGAACTCCTGGTAGCTCTCCATGTCGACGTCCACCTCGACGTCCGCCCGCGGCACGGCGACCTCGTCGTGGCGGCGCACCAGCAGCACGTCCGCCAGCCAGGCCTGGGCCCCGATGATGGCGTCGGCGAAGCCGTTGCCCCGCCACTCCTCGGGCTCGGGCCCGTCCCACGCGGCAAGCTGGTCGATGGTGCCGATGCCCATCTCGCGCAGCCGCACCGCCTGCTCGCCGCGGACCACGAGGCTGACGTCCCGCATCTCGCGCAACACCTCGGAGCAGCCGCGGACCGGGCCGAGGTCCGCCCACCACGGGCAGGTGGAGCACTCGGAGATGCGGGCCGGCACGGTCTCGATGAGACCCTGGGCCACGCCTTGGCGATCAGCCCAGCGGCCGTCGTAGCTGGCGAGGATGCCGTTCTCCCCGCCGAGCTCGTAGGTGAGCATGCAGTCCGCATCGTAGCCGATTGTACCGCCTACCTGCGCAGGGGTGGCCATGCCGAGGTTCTCGAGCATCCGGGTCAGGTGGGCCAGGCGCACCTGGTCGCGGGCTTGGCTGCGGACCTTGCGGCGCTCGTCCACGGCCGGGGCCCACTTGTCGACGGTGGAGGTGACGGCGCCACTACCGGGATCGGTGACCTTGTGGTTGACCACGAGCACCGGGATGTACCCGCCGTTCTCGGCGTCTCGGATGAGCAGCTCGGCGTGGCCACGTCGGCCCGTGTCCGCCTGCGTGACGAAGGCGGCCTGCCAGATCCGGTCCACGCCGTCGAGCATGGCGTCCTCGGTGATCTCCCGGCGCGAGCGGTGTCGGGGGCCATCGCGCTCGGGCCGCGACGCGTCCACCCAGCTGCCCGGGTGCTGGCGGCGCAGCGTCTCCCCGATCTGCGCGCGATGCTCGCGGGCCGCGTCCTGGCGCTGCTTCACCCCGGTGGCCAATTCGGGCATCGGGAGGTCGACCGGCGCGGTGGATTGCTTGAAGATGCGATGTCGGCAGCGGGTCAACTCCGCTGCGCCCAGCACGACGGGACGGGTCGGCGGGGCAGCGGAGGGGGTGGTCACGAAGCATCAGCCTAGGCCCTCCCATAAGGTGAGAGCCACGCATGCCCGCCGGTAGCGGCATCCCCGCGATCGAGCGCCGACACACGGAAGGCCATCGTATGGGTCTGTTCAGGAAGAAGCGCGGTTCACGCCGCGCGCAGCGCAAGGCCGAAGCAGCCGCTCTCAAGCACAAGGCTGGGCTCGAGGCGAAGCTAGGCGCGCGCAATGTCCGCAAGCGCGATAAGGCTGCTGCCAGGACCGATAAGAAGGCCACCAAGTCCGGCCTCAAGTCGGACCGCGCCACGCACAAGAACGAGCTCCGGATTGCCCAGGAGCAGCGCGCCGCCATCGAGGCGGGAAAATTCAATGCCAAGAAGGTCGGCCGCTACCTCGGGGTGGCCCGCGTGGTCGCGCCCGTCGTGCTGCCGCTCGCCTACCGCGGCGCGACGCTGCTGCGTGCCCAGCTGGATCAGCGCCGGGCCCAAAAGCTCGGCGTGCCAGTCGATCAGCTCGGGCAGTTCAGCGGGTCCGGGGCGAAGCTCAGCGCGCGCATCGCCGGCGCCGAGCGCACGCTCACCAAGCTGAGCTTGGAGAAGCCTCGCGACGCCGAGGTCGCCAAGTTCGTCTCCACCATGAAGCAACGCTTGGCCGAGCTCGCGGCCGCCACCGACGCGGCGGAGTCGATGTCGGCGGAGCGCCGCCGCCGCGCCCACAGCGCGATCGCCCGCGAGCTCGACGGTATCGAGGCCGATGTCCTGGCATACCTCGGCGTCGTCTGATCGGCCCCACTAGATGAGCCAGGGGCCGGTCTCTCGCGTGCGCGGCATGGCTGTGGGCGCATCGACCGCTGCCCTGGCCGTGGCCGCGCACGGCTCTGGCGGCGGCGGGTTGCCATCGGCGACGGACGTCGTGCTGCTGCTGGCCACCGCGACCGTTGTAGGCGCGGCGGTGGCGGAGACGTCGTGGCTCAGGCGCGGGCGGCTGCCGCTGTTCGCGGCCCTGCTGAGCGGGCAGGCCATCGGGCACCTCGTCCTCGCAACGTCGAGCTCCGGGCATTCGCTGGACCACGCGGCCGCCCTCACCGCGCCGATGCTCCTGGCCCACCTGGCCGCCGCCGCAGGGGGCGCGGTGCTGATCGAACTGGTCGAGCGCCTCTACGGGCCGCTGACCACCGTGATTCGTGCGGCGGTCGCGCCGACTTCGCCGCAGCCCCTGTCTGCGCTTCGGCGCGTCCTCCCCCGCCGCGACGCCGCCCGTCCCCGTGACCGCGTGGTGGCTCTGCACTCCATCTCCAGGCGTGGCCCGCCGGTGCCCGCGTGAGCACCCACCACACCCATTCGAGATGAGAGAAAACTCCATGAAGACATTCACTTCCCGCGCACTGTGCACGGCATCGCTGGTCGGCGCCGTGATGGTCGCCGGCACCGGCTTCGCCTCCGCCCACGTCTCTGTCAACGCGCCCGGCGCCACCCAGGGCGGCTACGACGTCCTGACGTTCCGCGTGCCCACCGAGTCCGAGACTGCGGGCACCACCGGGCTGACCGTGCAGTTGCCCGGGCTGCGTTCCGCCCGCACCGAGCCGCTACCGGGCTGGCAGTCCGTGGTCACGAAGGACCCGACGTCGAACCTCGCCACCGAGGTCACCTGGACCGCCGATCCCGGCGTGCAGGTGGGGCCCGGCCAGTTCAGCGAGTTCCGGATCTCTGCCGGCCCGCTGCCCGAGTCCGGCACCGTCGAGTTCCCCACCAGCCAGACCTACTCCGACGGCACCGTAGTGAACTGGGACCAGCAGGCCGGGGCCGACGGCACGGAGCCCGAGCACCCGGCCCCGGTGCTCTCGCTGAGCCCCAGCACGGGCGAGGCGCACGGCACTGTGACCGCCACACCCGAATCCACCGCAACTGCCGCTGAGAGCCCCGCCGAGTCCGACTCGACCGCCCGCTGGCTCGGCGGCGCGGGCCTGGTGCTCGGTGCGATCGCGCTTGCGCTGTCCATCGGCAACACCGTCCGCAGGAGGCCCTGATGCGCTTCAAGGCTGTGGCCCTCGGCCTGCTGACCGGGGCCGCGCTAGTGCTCGGTGCCGGCTCCGCATCGGCGCACGCCTCTCTGACCTCCGTTGATCCGGCGGATCAGTCCGAGATCGCGCAGGGCCCCGATGAGGTGCAGTTGACGTTCAATGAGGCGATCTCGCCGAATTTCGCGACCATCACCGTGGTGGGGCCCGACAACAACCTGTGGTCCACTGGCGACGTGCTTGTCGACGGCTCCACCGTGGGCATCAAGGTGGGTGATCTGGGCCCGGTCGGCGAGTACAAGATCGCGTACCGCGTCACCTCCGCCGACGGGCATGTGGTCGACGGCATCCGCACGTTCACCCTCACGCAGGAGGGCAGCGGCACCCCGGGCAAGTCGGTGGTCGCCGACGACTCCGACTCCGCCAGCACGAGTGTCTGGTGGATCGTCGGCGCGGCCGTCGTCGCCTTCGCCGTGGCGCTGGCCGTCGCCCTGCGTCGGCCGAAGAAGGACTAGCCGGTGGCCGGGGGCACGGTGGCGGATCGGCTGTTACGGCCGGCCATCGTCGTGCCCGCGGCACTGCTGGGATTCGGTCTCGCGGTGGCGCTCGCCGGCGCCGCGGCCGCCCCGTTCTCCAGCGTCCTGCGGATCGCGACCGGGGTGGCCGGAATCCTCACGTTCGGCCTCGCCGCACTAGATCTGTTGGAGGAGCCGAAGCTGCGGCCCGCGCTGCGCAGCCGAGTGTGGCAGCCCCTCGCCGCCGCGGCGGGCATCTGGGCGATGGCCGCGTTGGCCCTGTCCGTCGCGCTCACCGCTGACAGCGCCAACGTGCCCCTGCCCGACGTGTCCCTACCGATGTGGGGCGAATACCTCGACTCTGTCAGCACCGGCAGGCTGCTGGTGCTGGAGTTCGGCTGCGCGACGGTGTGCGCGGTGCTGGCCGGGCTCGAGCACAACTTCGGCCGCCAGCACAGCACCCTGCCCCTGCTGGCGCTGTCTGTCCTGGGGCTTGCGGGCCTGCCCCTGGGCGGGCACCTGTCCCAGCAGAGCATCGGCGCGATGGTGATCCTGGCGCATGTGCTGTGCGCCGCGATCTGGTGCGGGCTCCTCGGCGCGATGGCCGTGACCCTGCGCCGTCGCGGCGAGTGGTCGCGGATGCTGCCCCGCTTCTCCGTCGCTGCGTTCTTCTCCGTGTGGGTGCTGCTGGCCACCGGGGTCCTCGGCGCGCTGCTCCAGCCCACCGGCCGATTGCGCCGGGAGGGCTCCAACCCCGCCGCGATCCTCACCGCGTTGGTCGAGACCGGCTACGGCCGGATCCTGCTGGCGAAGACGGTGCTGCTGGCCCTGCTCATCGCCGCCGGCTGGTGGTCGCGGCGCAATTGGGTGCCGGCCGCCCGCGGGCACCGCCTCGACGCGGACGTCTCCCTGCGCCGGGCCTGCGGCGAGATCGCCGTGATGGCCGTCGTGCTCGGGCTGGCCGCGGCCCTGGCCACCACCGCCTGACCCCGCCCTGCGCCATGCCCCTGCGCATGCCCCAGAGACGCCTTACGCCTGTTGTGTGCCCTTACGCCCGTTGCGGGATGCGTAAGGGCACACAACAGGCGTAAAGAGCCAGCGGGAAGCAGGTTTAGCCCACGAACTTGGGCAGGCGCACGACCTGGCCGGCGAACGCGAGGCCCGCGCCGAAGCCCACCAGCAGCGCGAGGCCGCCCGGCTTGGCCTTGCCGTCGCGCAGCATCGCCTCCATGGCCAGTGGGATCGAGCCGGAGGACGTGTTCGCGGTGGTGACGATGTCGTCCGCCACGGGGAGGGTCTCCGGCAGCTTGAGGCTGTGGCACAGGACCTCGGTGATGCGTTGGTTGGCCTGGTGCGGGATGAACGCGTCGAGGTCCTCGATGGTCACGCCGGAGACCTCTAGGGTCTGCCGCGCGACCTTGCCCATGCTGAACGCGGCCCAGCGGAACACCGCCTGACC
Source organism: Tomitella biformata AHU 1821 (assembly GCF_000524475.1). Lineage (GTDB taxonomy): Bacteria > Actinomycetota > Actinomycetes > Mycobacteriales > Mycobacteriaceae > Tomitella > Tomitella biformata. The sequence goes on from NZ_BAVQ01000071.1 coordinate 132,385, forward strand.
CTCCATGTGCAGGGCCGGGCGGGAGTAGTCCCCGCTGCGCACGATCTCCATCCACGTCGGCTCCTGGCGGATGGCGACGGACTGCTCGCCGTCGGAACCCCACACCACCGGCCCGATCTCGGGAACGTCCGACGGCCCCACGATCACGGCGCCGGCGCCGTCGCCGAAGATGAAGGCGGTGGACCGGTCGGTCATGTCCAGGCCCACACTCATGTGGTCCGCGCCGACGAGCAGCACATGCTTGGCGCTGCCGCCGCGGATGAGGTCCGACGCGACGGCCAGTCCGTGGCTGAACCCTGCGCAACCCGCGGCCAGGTCGAACGAGCCGGGCTTGTTCAGGCCCAGGCGGTGCGCGACCAGGGTCGCGGCCTGCGGCGTCTGGTTATAGTGCGAGTTGGTGGCGATGATGATGCAGTCGATCTGGTCGACGGCAAGGCCGGACACAGCGATGGCCTTCTTCGCGGCCTCCACGCACATGTCGACCACATTCTCGTCTTCGGCGGCGAAGTGCCGGCTCTTGATGCCTGAGCGGGTCTGGATCCACTCGTCCGTGGAGTCGATCGTCTCGCAAATCTCGTCATTCGTGACGATCCGCTCCGGGCGGTAAGCACCGATGGCAATGATCTTCGAGTGCGTTCCGACCGAGGGTGTGATCGAGACCGACATGTAGGACTTCCGTTCGTGTGGTGCGCTGCGGTCGCGGCGCAGTTCAGTGCGGGAAAGACCCGCGGACGTTGACCTGCGACCGCGGCGAGTCTCGGACGCGGTGGCGCTATCGTCGACGCGCTCGAGAGTTCGTATTGCTGTTATCTTGGTGGCTTGTGCCGCTGTCATAATACGCCGTGGCGGGCTGCCAACCTCGTAAGCATCGTGGCATGCCGTGCCGCGCGTGGCCAGACCGAGGTTCATTCAACGCTTGCCGGGCACCCTGAATCGAATCCCTGCCCGATCCCGTCCCGGGCGGCTGATGCGCCTGTCGGCGGCATTCTGACCTAAACCAAGGCATGATGTTGGCAGCACAGTTCTGCACCACACAGTTCTCGGTCGTGTGGCGTCGCGCTGTTTTCTGTCCCGGGAGACCACCTTGTTTCCCGACGGCGGGACAGCGGCGTGCCTGCGTGATCGAGAAGTAATGACAAGGGAGTGTCATCCATGGCCGAACAGGTAACGCCGTCCGACAAGCCGAGCGAGCCCAACAAGGCCAAGCCGGCAGCGCCCAAGCCCGCCGCGCCGAAGAGCACGGCGCCCAAGGCACCTGCCCCCAAAGCTCCAGCGCCCAAGACTCCAGCGCCCGCCCCCAAGGCCGCCACTCCGGAGCCCGCAGCGGCGAAGCCCGAGCCGGCCAAGCCTGCTGCGCCCAAGCACGCGGCTGACAAGCCCGCCGAGCCTAAGCCTGCTGCCGAGAAGCCCGCTGCTGCCAAGGCAGTGGTCCCCGAGGCGAAGCCCGCCGCAGTGAAGGCCCCCACACCGGCGCCGGCCGCTGCCCCGGTTCCGGCCACTGCCCCGACTCCGACGGCCGCCAAGGCGGAAGCCCCGCAGGCCGCGCCCCAGCCGCCCGCAGCGCCCCGGCTCGTGGCCACGGAGTCCCTGCCGACCCCGCCGCGCTCGAGCGCAGTGCCGAAGATCGCGGCCGGGGTCCTCGCGGGCCTGGTCGCCGTCGTGCTGGTGCGCCGCTGCCGCCGGTGCCGCAAGGCCGACTAGCTCCTAGAACGCGCTCGGCGCTCGTCTCCCCATAGCGGGGAGGCGAGCGCCGAGCGCGTTTCCGATGTCTAGCGGCCGGGCAGGTACTTCATCGCCTTGATGGCGATGGGCAGCGCCTTCGACCACGGCTTGGCCGGCATCCAGGGCGGGCCAGCCATGCCGGTGAGCCGCTGGGTCGCGATGGTCTGCGACTCCGTGTACTTGAGCAGCCCGTCCGAGCCGTGGCGGCGGCCCACGCCGGAGATGCCCATGCCGCCCATCGGGGCCGCGGTGCTGCCCCAGGCGGGCGCGTAGCCCTCGTTGACGTTGACGGTGCCGGACCGCAGGCGGGCGGCGATGCGCTCGCCGGCCGCCGGGGTCGCGGCCCACACGCTGGAGTTGAGCCCGTACTCGGTGTCGTTGGCCCTCTCGATGGCCTCGTCGACGCTGTCGACCGGGTAGATCGAGACCAGCGGGCCGAAAGTCTCCGCCGCCGCACACTCCATCTCGTCGGTGACCCCGGTCAGGACGGTGGGCTCGAAGAACAGCGGGCCGAGATCTGGGCGGGCCTTGCCGCCGGCGACGATCGTCGCGCCCTTGCCCACCGCGTCGTTCACGTGCTTGGTGATGGCCTCGATCTGCGCGACGGAGATGAGGCTGCCCATCTCGATGCCGAAGTCGTACTTGCCGCTGATCGTCATCTGCTGGACGCGCTTGGCGAAGGCGGCCGTGAACTCCTCGGCGATCGCCCGCTCGACGTAGATGCGCTCGATGGAGATGCACAGCTGCCCGGAGTTGGAGAAGCAGGCGCGGGTCGCCGCGTCGACCACGCGGGACAGCTTCGCGCCCTTGGTGACGATCATGGCGTTCTTGCCGCCCAGCTCGGCGGAGTAGCCGATGAGGCGGCGGCCGGCCTGCTCGCCGAGCACCCGTCCGGTGGCGGTGGAGCCGGTGAACATGAGGTACTCGGTGTTCTCCACCAGCGCGGTGCCGACGACGGCGCCGGGTCCGGGCACAACGGCGAAGAGCTCCTTGGGCAGCCCCGCACGGTAGAGCAGCTCGGCGCACGCGAGCGCGCAGTAGGGCGTCTGGCTGTCGGGCTTGATGACGACGGCGTTGCCGGCCATTAGCGCGGCGATGGCGTCGGACACGGCCAGGGTCATCGGGTAGTTCCACGGCGAGACGACGCCGACGACGCCCTTGGGCTGCTGGTGCACCACGGTCTTGGTCGCGCCGGGGATCATGCCGGCGACGCGCTGCGGCTTGAGCGCCTTGGGCCCGGTGCGGGCGTAGTAGCGGGCGGTCATCGCGATGTCGAGGATCTCCTCGAGCGCGGCGGAGCGGGACTTGCCCGTCTCGGCCTGCGCGAGGTCCAGCAGCGCATCCCGGTTGGACAGCACCAAGTCGTGGTAGCGGAAGAAGATCTCCGCACGCTGCTCCGGCGTGCGCTTGGCCCACTGCTTCTGGGCCGTGCGGGCGCGGGCGATGGCGGCGAGCGCGTCATCGGCGGTGCCCACGGGGATGGTCGCAAGCTCACGGCCGGTGAAGACCTCGGTGATCGGCTTGGTCGGGCGCTGGTCCGCATCAGTGATGGCGACAAGCTTCTTGAGACGCGCAAAGGTCTCGGTGGTCGGCGCGGGCATGGATCCCCCTCGAAGGACGTCCGGATTGACGAGTCTTAGTTCATACTACTCTGAGTCACAGACAAGTTTCTGACCCCGCGAACCCCGATTGAGGATATTCTTGCGGGCACTCCTCAAGCCTCGAGCAGTGGGCTTGACCCTGACGCGGCGGCAGGCTGAAAGGTCAGAGCTGTGAACGAAGAACTGACGGTCGGCTCCATCGCGAGGTTGGTCGGGGTGAGCGTGCGGACCCTGCATCATTGGGACAGCATCGGGCTGGTGACGCCGGAGTTGCGCACCAGCGGCGATTACCGCATCTATGGCCCCGCGGACGTCGAGCGCATCCACTCGGTGCTGACGTATCGGGGGCTGGGTTTTCCACTTCAGGAGGTCCAGCGCCTGCTCGATGATCCCGACGTGGACGCGATGGCCCACCTGCGCAGGCAGCGGGACCTGCTGACCGAGCAGATCGATCGTTTGCATCAGATGGCTGCGGCCGTGGAGAAGATGATGGAGGCGAAGACCATGGGCATTCAATTGACCCCTGCGGAACAGCGCGAGATTTTCGGGCCGAACTGGCTGGGTGAGGAGTATACGGAGGAGGCGCAGCAGCGCTGGGGCGACGGCGAGGAGTGGAAGCAGTCCGCTGCCCGCACCGCGTCGTTCACGAAGGACGACTGGCGGCAGGTCAAGGACGAGACGGACGCCCTCGAGGCGGAGTTCGCCACGGCCCTGCGCAAGGGCGTGCCCGCCGACGGCCCCATCGCGGCCCAGCTCGCGGAGCGCCACCGCGCGGGCATCGAGCGGTTCTACGACTGCAACTACGAGATGCACGTGTGCCTCGGGCAGATGTATCTGGCGGACAAGCGGTTCCGCCGGCATTATGAGGACGTGGCCCCAGGCTTGGCGCAGTACGTGCATGACGCCATCGTCGCCAACGCTGCGATCCGATAGTCTGGGGGTGGGCGTGCCCACGTGGGGACGCCCACCCACCAGCGGACCGCAGCGCGGCCCGCGCCAGAATCCGAACACGGGACACGCGCTATGACCGGCGATAAGCCGAACATCTTCCAGTACCTGGGCTATTGCTACGGCAAGGTACTGCCGAAGTCGATGAACAACTGGGTCCTCCAGGACCTCGGCGGACGCGGCGCGGCTGTGCGCATGACCATCCGCTTCGTCATCCCATGCTTCCTGGGACTGAGCCTGCTGTGGCTGATCCCGAGTGACCTGTTCACCAAATTCGGCGCGACGCTGCCCATCTTCGTACCGTTCGTGTACTTCTCGGTGGCGCTCAACCGCGTCTATCGCCGGCACCGCCTGGTCAAGCACGGCCTGGATCCGGACCTCGCGGACACGTGGGTGCATGAGCGCGACTACGCGGAGCGCAACGAGTACGAGAGCCGCTTCAACCGCTAGGCCCACTCCCGCAAAACTGGAACGTGTTCTAATGGATTACTTCCATCGACACTTCCGAGAGGCCACCCCGTGAGCGAGACCCTAGATTTCGACGCCACGTCCCACACCGTCACCGCGGGGCGCTTCGAGTTGCACTACAACGAGGCTGGCGCCGATAAGCCCGGCACGCCCGTGCTGTTCCTGCACGGCTCCGGCCCCGGCGTCAGCGGCTGGTCCAACTTCGCCGGCAACTTCGCGGCGTTCGCGGCCGAGCGTCGCACCATCATCCTGGACATGCCCGGCTTCGGCCGCAGCCCGGAGCTGAAGTGGGATGCGTCCTATCCCGTGGTGGCGGCCGAGTCGGTCAACGCGCTGCTCGACGCCCTGGGCATCGACCAGGTCGACATCGTCGGCAACTCGATGGGCGGCAACGTGGCCTGCGAGACCGCGCTGGCCTACCCCACCCGCGTGCGCAAAATGGCCCTGATGGGCCCGGGCGGCCTGGCCGAGAACCTCTTCGCGCCCAACCCCAGCGAGGGCTCGCGCCGACTGTTCGAGTTCCTGCAGAAGCCCACCCGCGAGGGCATGGTCGCCTGGGTGGACACGATGGTCGGCAACCGCAAGGTGGCCAGCGACGAGTTGATCGACACCCGTCTGGCCGCCGCCCTCGAGCCGGGCGCCATCAAGCGGACCATGGACATCTTCGGCTCCATCTTCAACCCCGAGTTCCGCACCGCCCCGCTGTGGACGCGCGCCGAGTCCATCAAGCAGGAGACCCTGCTCATCTGGGGCCGCGACGACCGGATGCTCCCGTACGAGGGCGCGCACTTCGCCTTCCGCCACCTGCCCAACGCCGAGCTGCACGTGTTCAGCAAGTGCGGCCACTGGGCGATGATCGAGCAGCGGGTCGCGTTCGACCGCATCGTGCTCGAGTACTTCAGCCGCGAGGACTAGAAGCGCGCAGGAACGGCCTCCCCGTCCAGGTGGGGGCCGTTTTTTCTATCCAGCCTCTCCCGGGCACTGCCCGGTCAGGTTCGCCTCGGCCCACGCCGCGAGTTCGGTCAGCGCTGGCAGCAGCCCCTGGCCGGACTCGCTGAGCCGGTAGCTCACGGAGACCGGCGGCCCCGGCTCCACCTGCCGATGCACCAGGCCCGCCGCCGCCAGGTCCGCCAGCCGTGCCGACAGCACTGAATCGCTGATCCCGCCGACGGCCCGCTTGAGCTCCGCGAAACCCGCGGGGCCGTCGAGCAGGGTGCCGAGGATGACACCGTTCCAGCGTTTGCCGAGGAAACCGAAGGCGCGGGCCAGCGCCACGTCGCACACCCTGGGCTCGCGCGCCACTTCACCGTCGACAATCATGACACCACACTAGCAAGCTGCTACGATTTCGTCTGCAACTATGTTTTTAGAAGTCCACATGTTTTCAGTAGCATCGATGAATCGAGTAGCCCCATGACCGAAGTCCTGGACACCACCACCTCCGCCGCCCGCCTGCCGCAGCTCGACGAGTCCGCCCTCGCCACCCTGTTCGGCGGCGCCCGCACCGCGAACAGCTTCGCCGACACGCCCGTGAGCGATGAACTGCTGGAAGCGATTTGGGCACACGCGAAGTGGGCACCCACCGCCGCAAACACCCAGCCGCTGCGCGTGCTCTATGTCCGGCCGGGCGCAGGCCGCGATCGTCTCGTCTCGCACATGTCCGAGGGCAACCAGGCCAAAACCGCCGGCGCCCCCGCCGTCGCGGTGCTGGCCGTGGACACCGAGTTCCACGAGTTCATTCCCCAGGTCTTCCCGATCAACCCGGGCATGAAGGACTTCCTGGCCGGCAACGACGAGGTCCGCGGCCAGATGGCGCAGATGAACTCCGCGCTGCAGGCCGGCTACTTCATCCTCGCCGTCCGCGCGCTGGGCCTGGCCGCGGGCCCCATGACGGGCTTCGACAACGCCGGACTGGACGCCGACTTCTTCCCGGTGGGCCGCCTGCGCTCGCTGATGGTGGTCAACATCGGCCACCCCGCCGAGAACGCGTGGTTCGACCGCCTCCCCCGCCTGGACGCCGCGGATACCGTCAGCTGGGCGTAACCCCCTCCCGCCATTCGCGTCGCGTTCGCGTTCGCGGACCGTGTTGTTCCTCGCTCACACAGCGTGGGCCAGGAACAACACGGTTCGCGAGGCCGCGGCACTCCAGACAGCAAAGAACCCCGCCTCCATAAGGAGACGGGGTTCTCGCGATACAGCTAGCTCGTCAAGGACGAGTCAGATGCGTCAGAAATTAGAGCGGCGTAACGCCGGTCGCCTGGGGGCCCTTCTGGCCCTGGCCAACCTCGAAGCTCACGCGCTGGTTCTCCTCGAGGCTGCGGAAGCCGCCGCTCTGGATCTCCGAGTAGTGCACGAAGACGTCGGCGGAGCCGTCGTCAGGTGCAATGAAGCCGAAGCCCTTTTCGGCGTTGAACCACTTCACGGTGCCTTCAGTCATTTTTTAACTCCTCTAACAGTGTCGAACAGGATTCCGATCCTCGGACTCCCGGGCCTTCGTCTTGCGGCGGTTCTCGACTGGTTCTGCAGAGAGGTCCATCACGCCCAACTAAGAATTTGCGAGCGTGGAAACACACAAACAAATGCTACGACCAAAGGTAAGTATGGCACACATTGGCCGTGGCGTCACCTCGTGGCGCGGAGCCCGGTGCGCACGAGCTCTATCCAGTGGAGTTCAGCGGCCTCGGCGAGCCTGCCGCCGAAGGCCTCCATCCGGCGCTCCGACTCCAGTTCCCACCCAGCGAAGTCCCCGCGCATGCGCTCCCAGTCGGCACCGCGCAGCAGCTGTCCCCGCCGGCCGGGGGTGAACGCCAGCATCAGCAATCGCGACCCGGGCTCCACCAGGCAGCTCAGCTCGCGGGCATACGCGCGCCGCTCCGGATCGTTCAGACCATGGAAGCAACCGAAGTCCAGGACGAGGCCGAACGGTTCGCCCATACCGACCCCGTTGTCCTCGAAGACCTCGCACAGCTCCACCACATCGCCCACCACAAAACGCATCTGCAGCCCGGCCGCGCGGGCCTTCTTACGCGCCCGGAGCACCGCCCGGGCCACGTAGTCCACCCCGATAACGCGCCAGCCCCTAGCCGCCAGCGCGATCGCGTGATCGCCGGTGCCGCAGCCCATGTCCAGGGCCCGGCCGGGAGCGAGGCCCGTGCGGGCGAGATAGTCGTCGAGTTCGACGGGGAAGTTTTCGCCCGCCCTTTCCCAGGGAGTGAAGCCGACACGGTAGGCGAGATCGAAGAAACCCATGTTCAGCCGCCTTTTCGGGGAGGATTTCTCAAGACTAACCCTGGCCGCACCCGCCGACAATAGCCGCGAAAGGCCAATCAGCGCACACTGGAGTCATGGCCATCGGCGAACATCCACAGCGCACCCCGCTCTATGGGATCGCGCTGCTCATCGGGGTGATGGTCGCAGCGACCGTCGTCACCATGGCCGAGGCCCCAACGGGGGTTCGCATCGCCGTCTACGTGGTGGGCGCCCTGGTGGCGATCATCGGCGGCGCGCTCACGCTCCGCGACCTGTCCTAGAGATCGGCCCTCGCATAGACGGTCGTCCAGGTATGCTTTTCGCTAATGTTGCCTTGCCACGCCACCGCGTCGGCCATACAACCGAGAAGACCTTGGGAGACCCACCATGAGCGATGTCGCACAGAACGATATTCCCGCCACCGCAGACCTGGTCGACGAGATCGGCCCCGGCGTCCGCAGCTGCGATACTCAGTTCCTCCAGTTCGGCGGGCATGCCACATTCTCCGGCCCCATCACCACCGTCAAATGCTTCCAGGACAACGCCCTCCTCAAGTCGATCCTCGGCACCCCCGGCAACGGCGGCGTGCTCGTGGTCGACGGCGACGCGTCAGTGCACACCGCGCTGGTCGGCGACCTCATCGCGGGCCTCGGCGTCACCAACGGCTGGAACGGGCTCGTCATCAATGGCGCGGTCCGCGACTCCGCCATCATCAGGACGCTCGAGATCGGCTGCAAGGCGCTGGGCACCAATCCGCGCAAGAGCAGCAAGACCGGCGCGGGCGAGCGCGATGCTCCGGTGAGCTTCGGCGGGGTCGAGTTCACGCCCGGCCATATCCTCTACAGCGATGACGACGGCATCGTCGTGCGCGAGGAGTGATCCAGTGACCGACAGCCTGCATCGGCTCAACACCGCCGTGCCCAATGACGGGGCCCCGGTGGCTGCCATCGACTTGGACGCGCTCGACGCGAACGCCCGGTTTCTGACCGCGGCGGCGGGCGGCTATCCGATCCGCGTGGCCAGCAAGTCGATCCGCTGCACCTCGATCATCCGTCACGTCTTGGACCACCATCCCGGATTCCGCGGGGTCATGGCGTTCACGCCCGATGAGGCTGTCCATCTCGCGCGCGCGGGCTTCGACGATCTACTGGTGGCGTATCCGAGCGTCGACGTGGCAGGCATCCGCAATGTCGCCGAGGCCATGGCCACCACCGGGGCGACGATCCGCCTCGTCGTGGACGACCCCGCGCACGTCGCATTGATCTCTGCCAGCGCGGGTGCGCTCGCGGGCACCGGGCGGTCCATCCCGTTGTGCATGGAGATCGACCTCGGCTGGCGGCCGTTGGGCGGGCTCCTGAAGGTCGGCCCCAAGCGCTCCCCGATCCGCACCCCCGAGCAGGCCGCGGCGCTGGCCGCACAGATCTGCGCGACGGAGCACGTGGAGTTGAACTCGCTGCTGGCCTATGAGGGCCACATCGCCGGCGTCGGCGACATCATCCCCGGCCGGCCGCTGCGCCAGCTGGTCATCAGGCAGATGCAGGCCGCGTCCCTCAAGGAGATCGCGGCACGGCTGCCGGCCGTGATCGACGCCGTCGAGCAGACCCTCGCCCGCCGCGGCGCGCCCCCGCTCGAACTCGTCAACGGCGGCGGGTCCGGCAGCTTGCAGCGCACCGCCGAGGTCGGCGCGGTCACCGAATTGGCCGCCGGATCAGGCCTTTTCAATCCGGTGTTATTCGACAGCTACCGCTCGCTGGCGTTGCAACCGGCCGTCGCATACGCCATGCCGGTGGTCCGCAAGCCGATGGCGAACATGGCCACGCTGCTCGGCGGCGGCTATCCCGCGTCGGGCGTGCCCGGCCCCGATCGCGCACCCACCCCAGCCCTCCCGACGGGGCTCACCTTCGATCGCGACGAAGGGGCCGGCGAGGTCCAGTCCCCACTGCACGGAGCCGCGGGACTGCACATCGGCGACCGGGTGTGGCTGCGCCACGCGAAGTCCGGCGAGCTGTTCGAGCGGTTCAACGAGGTGCACCTGGTGCGCGCCGGCAACCTGGAGGCCACGGTCCCGACCTATCGCGGCGAGGGCCGCTGCTTCGTCTGAGAGGATGGGCCCCATGGGCTCCATCGATCTGGATCTGCGCTGCGCCGAGATATCCGCGCTGGACGAGCCGCTGCCCGGCACCACGGCCGCCGTGCAGCGCTGGCTGTGCCTGGAGCATCGCGGGGCCTGGGGTCGAGACGTGCTCGACGGCACCGCGTTCGGACCTGAGCTCACGGCCATGTTGCGCGCGGCCACCGAGGCGGCCGGCGTGCGCCTGATGCTGATGCACCGCCCCGGCCGATCCGGCAATGAAGCGCCTAAAAGCACTGTGCTGTTGGCGAACTCGACTCCCGAGCAATCCTGGTGCGAGACCCTGACCGTCTCCGGGCCGTCGGACCTGCTGGACCTGGACCTCACGCTGCTCGCGGGCGATGCCCCCGGCCTGGGCACGCCGGTCCTCGATCCCGTCACGCTCGTGTGCACGCATGGCAAGCGGGACGTCTGCTGCGCGCTGTGGGGCCGGCCGATCGCCGCGTCCCTGGCCGCTGCCGGCCAGGACGTGTGGGAGTGCTCACACACCGGTGGGCACCGCTTCGCGCCGTCGATGATTAGCCTGCCCACCGGTTATAGCTGGGGCCGCCTCGACGCCCTAGAGTCCGTCCACGCCGTGACCGAGCTCGCCGCGGGGCGGCTGCCCCTCCACGGGCTGCGCGGACGCGGCTGCTGGGACGCCGCAGGCCAGGCCGCGGAGATCGCGGTGAGAGGGCTCGTGCCCGACGCGCAACTCAACGACTTGGATGTCACGGGCGACGGCGATACCCGGACCGTCGGGCACGCGGATGGCCGGCGCTGGTCCGTCGACGTGGCGTTGGAGACGCTGCCGGCGCGGGCCGTGAGCTGCGGGGCGAGCCCCAAGCCCGTGCAGGCCGCCCGGGTCCTGGGCGTGACGGCCCTTTAGCCGCCTACGCCTTGACGTGCAGCAGGGGCAGCGCCGCCACCAGCGGGGCCAGCTCCGGTACCTGCTGGGCACCTGATAGCGCGCGCTCGAGCGTCGCGTCGTGCACGGGCCGGGCCTCCTCCAGCAGCTCCCGGCCGGCGGGGGTGAGCTCGGTGTAGATGCCGCGGCGGTCGTCCGCGCACAAGATCCGCGTGAGCAGGCCGCGGTCCTCGAGGCGGTTCACCAGCCGCGTGGTGGCGCTGGCGCTGAGCGCCGTCGCGCGGGCGAGCTGCTGCATGCGCATGTGCCAGCCGTCCTGGCGGCTCAGCGCGTCCATGACGGTGTACTCGACCACGGAGAGCTTCGCCTGGGCCTGCAGCGCGCGCTCGAGCTCGGACTCGATCAGCCCGTGCAGCGCGGCCAGAGTCCGCCAGCCCTGCGACCTGATCTCGACCGCGTCGTCCCTGATACCCACTCGCTTGCCCCTTCCGGTGTCGAACGCCACAGCGCCGCCGACATTTAGTTGCTTGCGCGGCCTATCCGCTCATGCAACAATCAATGCCGCGCCTGCAACTAATAGCTTACGCACATACCCCTCGAAGGAGCACCGCACATGCCCATTGGTCTGATCGCCCTCGCCCTCGGCGGGTTCGGCATCGGGTTGACCGAATTCGTCATCATGGGCCTGCTGCCGGAGGTCGCCGCGGACTTCGACGTCAGCGAGGCCACCGCCGGCTGGCTGATCTCCGGCTACGCGCTGAGCGTCGTCGTCGGGGCCCTCGTCCTGACCGCGGCCGTCACCCGCCTGCCCCGCAAACCGGTGCTCGCCACGCTGATGGTCCTGTTCATCGCGGGCAACACGCTCTCGGCGCTGGCGCCCACGTACTCCGTGATGATGCTCGGCCGCGTGATCGCGGCGCTCTGCCACGGCGCGTTCTTCGGCATCGGCGCCGTCGTCGCAGCGGACATGGTCGCCCCGCACAAGAAGGCCGGGGCCATTGCCATCATGTTCACCGGCCTGACCGCCGCGAACGTCCTCGGCGTGCCCTTCGGCACCCTGCTGGGGCAGAGCGCGGGCTGGCGATCCACGTTCTGGGCGATCTCCGCGATCGGGGTGCTGGCGTTCATCGGCATCCTCGCGCTCGTCCCGAACATCGGCCATCGCGCTGCGGGCCCCGGCGGCCTGCGCGGGGAGCTGCGCGCCTTCAAGTCCGGCCAGGTGTGGCTCTCGATCCTCGTCACGGTCCTCGGCTACGGCGGCATGTTCGGCGCGTTCACCTACATCGCCTACACCCTGACCTCCGTCAGCGGCTTCGACAGCGCGGCGGTGCCGTGGCTGCTGATGATCTTCGGCGTCGGCCTGTTCATCGGGAACACCTTGGGAGGCAAGGCGGCCGACCGGAACGTCGACGCCACCCTGCTCGTGGCCCTGTCCGCCCTGGCGGTGGTCCTCGCCGTGTTCGCAATGACCGCGCACAGCCCGGCGATGGCGGTACTGTCCCTGCTGCTGATGGGCGTCTTCGGCTTCGCCACCGTCCCCGGACTGCAGATGCGGGTGATGAGGTTCGCCAGCGACGCCCCCACCCTCGCGTCCGGCGCCAACATCGGCGCGTTCAACGTCGGCAACGCGCTCGGCGCGTGGCTCGGCGGCGTCACGATCACCGCCGGCCTCGGCTACACCTCGCCGATCTGGGCCGGCGCCGCCATCACCGTGCTGGCCGTGCTCGTGATGGCTGCCGCCGCACGCCAAGCCCGCACGGCCATCGCCCAGCCGGCCGCCCAAGAACTCACCACCGTCTAAAAGGAGCTCCCATGACCACCATCACCCTGAACAACGGCGTCGAGATGCCGCAGATCGGCTTCGGCGTCTTCCAGGTGCCCGACGCGCAGACCACCGCCGCGGTCGCCACCGCCCTCGAGGCCGGCTACCGCTCCGTCGATACGGCGGCCATCTACGGCAACGAGGTTGGGACCGGCCGCGCGCTGGCCGAGTCCGGCATCGCCCGCGAGGACCTGTTCGTCACCTCGAAGCTGTGGACCGCCGACCTAGGCCACGACGCCGCGCTCGCCGGGTTCGACGCCAGCCTGGACAAGCTCGGCCTCGACTACTTGGACCTGTACCTGATCCACTGGCCAGCGCCGGCCACCGACAAGTATGTCGACTCGTGGCGGGCGCTCGAGAAGCTGTACGCCGACAGCCGGGTCCGCGCGATCGGCGTCTCCAACTTCCTGCCCGAGCACCTCCAGCGGCTGCTCGACGTCGGCAGCGTGGTTCCCGCCGTCAACCAGGTCGAGCTGCATCCCGCGCTGCAGCAGCGGGGCCTCGCCGAGTTCAACCAGCGCCACGGAGTCGCCACCGAAGCGTGGAGCCCGCTGGCCCAGGGCACGGTGTTGGACGACCCGGCGATCGCGGCCATCGCCGCGGCGCACGGGCGCACCCCCGCCCAGGTCATCCTGCGTTGGCACCTGCAGCAGGGGCGGATCATCATCCCGAAGTCGGTGACGCTGGCCCGGATCCGCGAGAACCTCGACCTCCTCGGTTTCGAGCTGGCCGGCGCCGAGCTCGGTGCCATCGACGCGCTCGAGCGCGATGGCCGCATGGGGCCGCACCCGGCAGAGTTCAACGGCTGACGCGTCAGGCCGGGCGGTCCCTGAGATAGCTCAGCACCGCCAGCACCCGCCGATGATCCTGGCCCGACGGCGGCAGGTCCAGCCGGGCGAAGATCGAGCTGATGTGCTTCTCCACCCCGCCGGCGCTGATGCTCAGCGCCTCGGCGATCGCGGCGTTCGTCCGGCCCTGCGCCATCAGGGCCAGGACGTCGAGCTCCCGCGGGGAGAGCGCGGCCAAGGGCGCGTCGCGGCGGCGGGCGGCGAGGAGATGGGTGATCACGTCCGGGTCGATGACCGTGCCGCCCGCTTGCACGCGCGTCATCGCGTCCTGGAAGTCCTCGAACCGCGTGATGCGGTCCTTGAGCAGGTAGCCGACCCCCGCGCCCGCCCCGGCGCCCAGCAACTCGGAGGCGTAGCTCGCCTCGACATATTGAGAGAGGACGAGCACCGCGATCTGGGGGTGGCGGGCGCGGATCGCGATGGCGGCGCGCAGTCCCTCGTCGCGGAAGGACGGCGGCATCCGGATATCGGTGATCACCAGGTCTGGGAGGTGCTCGGCGACAGCCGCCGTGAGCGCCTCGCCGTCGCCGACCGCCGCGGACACCTCCGCCCCGGTCTCCTCGATCAGCCGGATCAGGCCCTCCCGGAGCAGGGTCGAGTCCTCGGCGAGCACTATGCGCATGGCCCAACAGTAGGTGCCGGGCGCTCAGGCCAGGCGTGTGGGCGAGGGTTCTCCGGCGAGATCGATGGTGGCCTGAATGCGCGTCGGCCCACCCACCGGGCTGTCCACATGGAGCTGGCCGTCCACTCCGGCGAGGCGGTCGATGAGCCCGGCGAGCCCGTGGCCCTTCCCCGGGTGGGCCCCGCCGACGCCGTCGTCGTCGATCTGCAGCACCAGCGCGTCGGCCGTGGCCGTGATGGTCACGGCCACGGCCGACGCCTCGGCGTGCTTGGCGATGTTCGCAAGGGCTTCCGAGACGACGAAATAGGCGGCGTTCTCCGCGGCCTCGGGCAGCCGCTCGCCGGCCGGCAGGTCGCTGTGCACGCGGACGGGAACGGTCGCCCGCGCGGCGAGCCCGTCGACGGCGGCGACGAAGCCGCGGTCCGCCAGGATCGGCGGTGCGATGCCGCGGGAGAGCGCCCGCAGCTCGGCCAGCGCCTGGTTGGACTGCTCGAGGGCCTCGCCCATCAGCACCCGGGCGGCGGCGGGATCGCTGTCGATGCGGCGCTGGGCACCCTGTAGATCCATCTGGAGGCGGATCAGCCGCTGCTGGGGACCGTCGTGCAGATCCCGCTCCACCTTCCGCAGGGTGCTCGCCTCCTCCGCGCCGACCTGGGCGCGCTGCGCGGTGAGCTTGTCGCCGCGGGCCCGCAGGGAGGCGTTCTCGTTGGTGAGCAGGGCGCGCGCGAGGGCTGCGTCCCCCAGGGCCAGCGCCCGCAGCACGACGGGCAGCAGCACCAGGGCGACCATGCCGATCGCGACGGAGGCGGCGATCTCCGCCGCCCCGCCGAGGCCCAGCTGGGCCGGCTGCGACTCGTACCCGGCGATGCTCGGGCCCCACGCCCAGTCGGTCAGCCCGACGAGGACGAACGCGAGCCAGGTGATCACGATGGTGAACGCGAAGAGATTCCCTAATGATTGTCAAGACCCGTCTTGAACTGCGGTTTCGGGCATGACCGGCCGCCGTAGGAGC